>NZ_JACCCM010000001.1:1025346-2605997 GCF_013409665.1 Pseudoclavibacter sp. JAI123
TCCGTTCGCGATGTAGACGGTGTTGACGCCGGGCTTGAAGGTGGACTTCGAGATGGCGACGGAGGTTTGGTAGCGGTCGTCACCGGCAAGGCGAGTGGTGGTTGCCTTGGTGTGAGTGCGGAGCTGGTTGGCGACGTCGGTGGTGACGGCGTTGTTGCCGCCGAGGATGACGATGTTCTTGGGCTTGAGCCTCGTGAGTTCGGTTTTGATGACGTCGGGGAGGCTGTTGCCGGGGATGAGGAGGACGGGGCCGTTGTTGGCTCCGGCGACGGGTGCTCCGGAGAGGGCGTCGGGGAAGTTGGTTCCGTTCGCGATGTAGACGGTGTTGACGCCGGGCTTGAAGGTGGACTTCGAGATGGCGACGGAGGTTTGGTAGCGGTCGTCACCGGCAAGGCGAGTCGTGGCGCCCGGAACTGCTGGAGTCGACGTTGGCTTCGGAGTCGCAGTCGCCGTGGGCGTTGGCTTCGGAGTTGATGTTGCGGAGGGAGTTGGCTTCGGAGTATCCGTAACGACCGGTCCGTAGGTGACCGTGAGCGTATGTGGGTAGCTAGCGGGTGGGCCGAAGGAGCCTGAGTTGCCGAGGTTGTCGCGCAGGGGGTAGAGACTGACATCCCAGGCGCCGGGTGCTGACCCTGCGGGGATCGTGACGGTTCGCTCGTAGGTGCCGTCAAAGCTGGAGCCGGAGATGAGCGACATCTGCCCGAACCCGGCGGACTGGCCGGAGTCGTGCGACAGCGTGATGTACGGCGCTTGTGCCCCGGAAGGATCGGAGATTCTCGTGGTCACCTTGACTGTCGCGGACGACTTCGAGACATCTACGGTCTTCGGGGTGAAGTCAAACGAGTGCAGCGTGGGAGGCGAAACATCGCTCGGCCCGTTCGAGACGGTTAGCGTTTGTGGGTAGCTAGCGGGTGGGCCGAAGGAGCCTGAGTTGCCGAGGTTGTCGCGCAGGGGGTAGAGACTGACATCCCAGGCGCCGGGTGCTGACCCTGCGGGGATCGTGACGGTTCGCTCGTAGGTGCCGTCAAAGCTGGAGCCGGAGATGAGCGACATCTGCCCGAACCCGGCGGACTGGCCGGAGTCGTGCGACAGCGTGATGTACGGCGCTTGTGCCCCTGAAGGATCGGAGATTCTTGTGGTCACCTTGACTGTCGCGGACGACTTCGAGACATCTACGGTCTTTGGGGTGAAGTCAAACGCGTGAAGCGTCGGAGGCGAAACATCAGGAGCCGCTGATGCCACGGGGGAGAGGCCAACGACGGCGAGGGAAGCGAGAGCGAGGCTCCCGACCGCCTTAATCAAGAAAGCGCGCACAAGTACCTAACTTCGTTGGAGGTTCAGAACAGAGTTACGTTACTTGTTGGTGGCCACCAGGCGCTCACCTGGATATGTCCGGGTAATCGCGCGCGATCGATGGCTGGCCTCACTCGCGAGCAGTTCACCTGACTCATCCGCCAAAGCCGCTATTCTCGAGGCGTCCATTCGCCCCGAGCGGTGATTCGAGGATCCCCCACCCCGGAAGAGGTCGCATGTCCGCTGTTACGAAAGGCGCACGTCGAGTTCTGAATGCTCTGCGGCAAGTCGGCCCACGAGAGGTCGTTCCGCAACGTCGGGAAACTCCCGAGCCAGTCAACGAACCGACGACTGGGGACACCGTCGCGCTTCTGGAAGAGGCCGGTGAGCGCATCCGGCTCGATGTGCTGCGACAGCTGGATCAGAGTCGCGCTTACCAGCCATTCGTCGGTGAGGCTTCAGTCGAGCACCTTCCGATCATCATGTGTCTGTGGGATCGACGGGAGCGTTTCGAGGAGATCCTCCGGATGGTCGACGGCGTGGATGCCCCGCGGCCGTTGCGCCTGATCCTCTGGAACAACAACGAGGCAGACAGCACCTACTACCGCGAGCGACTTGAGGCCTTCACTCCTGAAGGTGCCATCGCTTCCATCGAGTTCCACTCCAGCTCGAAGAACATCCGCGGAATCGCGCGCTTCCTGGCCGTCGTTGATCTCGATCAGCAGGGTTACAGGGGGCCGATCGTCACGCTCGACGACGACCAGATCGTGCAACCCGACTTCGTGACACGGCTACTTCAGGGGTACGAGCCGCAGACGGTCAGTGGCTACTGGGCTTGGAGCTCAAGGCTCGACGACTATGGCGCGCGGCGCCAGCCTCCGGTCGGTGAGATCGCGAACTACGTCGGAACCGGCGGTGCCATCTTCGACAGTCAGATCGTGCGAGATCGGACGTACTTCACGTCCATCCCCCGCAACGGCGTGCTGATCGAGGATGTCTGGATGACGCGGTGGGCTCAGTCTCGCGGGTGGCGCACCTTCCGCGCAGACATAAATGTTCACATGGTCGAGGACGGCAGGAATCAGTTCAGCGCACTGATCCCGATCAAGATGAAGTTTTGGTTAGAGCTGCAAGAGAGATTCCCCGTGGAAGCTTCCGAATTCCAAGGGTAGGCCGCTCGATTTTCTCGCTCCGGTAGAAGATTTAGAGTGCGAAGAGCCGGGTAATGCATGGGTGGGGTGGGTCATCCAGGTTCTCCTTGACGTGAATCACAGTCGATTCTTGTGATTCTCCTGACGCTCCCAGTGCATTCTTTCCCATTGGCGAGCAATGCGTTTATTGCTACAGGCTTCGACTTCCCCGACGGGCTTGCGGGGGCGGCTGCGGCAGGCAAGCGGGCCATGTCCCTTTACTTTTCTCAGGGGCGCTGAGTGCCTCCGACTGCTCTTGCCGACCTGGGACGGTTGAAGATCGCTGCGCCTTCCAAAGGGACGCTGATCGGTGGACTATATGCATTGAATGCCAACGTTGAGAAGCTCGGTCGGTGTTAGTGCGACTGAGCTGACTGGGTCCCAGGTGTAGCCCGAGTGCTGGGCGTGCCTGGGGTCTAGGTCCCAGCCAGGGTGAGGCGGCGATCGACAGTGGCAGGCTCGCCCCTCCCACCGAACTCCCTCCACATCCACGCCACACTCTGGCCATCGCGGCAAGCGCGCGGTGAACTGGACCCATGCCTAAGACAACGCGCGTGATCAGCGTCTCGATCCCTGTCTCCGATGTGGATGCGGCGCTCGCCTTCTACACGGACGTGCTCGGCTGCGAGCTCGTCATGGACGTCGAAGCGTGGCCGGGCGCCCGCTACGTCGAGGTTCTTCCGCCGGGTTCCAGCGTGGGCATCGTGCTGCTCCCGCACAACAGCGAGATCCCCATCGCCGTGCGCCTCGGCACCACCGACGCGCAGGAGGCGCACGACCGCATCCGGGCGAGCGGCGTCGAACTCCACAACGACGAAGTGCTGCGCTGGGAGGGCGTCGAGCCGATGTTCTCGTTCACAGACCCAGACGGCAACGGGCTCGTCTACCTGGAGGACTCAAGCGATCAGACGCCGGGGGAGTAGGGATGGGCAACGGCACGCGAAGCGACCGAGCAGCGCGAACAGCCCGAAGCCCCCGCACCCGCAGCACCCGCCGCACCGCGCGCATCCTCGTGCTCGTCGCCGCCGCGATCGGCCTCGTGCACGCCGCCTTCAGCGCCTACTGGGCGCTCGGCGGAACGTGGCTGCTGTCGACCATCGGGGCGATCGCCGTCGAGTTCTCGAGGCGCGAACCATTGGAGTCTGGCCTCATGCTGGGCGCTGTCGCCCTCGTGAAGGCCCTCGCCGCGCTCATCCCCGTCGCCGTCGACGCGCAGCGGATGCCGTGGCCGAGAACCTGGCGCGCCATCTGCTGGGTGGGTGGCGGCGGCATCGTGCTCTACGGACTCGTCAACATCGTCGCGAGCGGCGCGGTGCTGCTCGGCATCCTCGTCCCGGACGGCGGCTACGACCGCGACGCCATGATCGGCCACGCGCTCCTCTGGGACCCGCTCTTCCTGGTCTGGGGCCTCGCGCTCACGGGCTGGCTCTGGCTCACGAGGCCCGCGCCAGCAAGTGGCCCCGAGAGCCGAACAAACGCCGTCAAATAAACTCGACCCCATGCGCGTGCTGCTCTGCGAAGACGACGACCAGTTGGCAAGGGGGCTGAGCCGCGCCCTCAAGCACGCCGGGCACCGGGTCACTCGCGCCGCCGACATCGCCGAAGCGCTCGCGTGCATCCGCGACGAAGTGCCAGAACTGGCCCTCGTGGACATGTCCCTCCCCGATGGCCTCGGCACGCAGATCATCTCGAGGCTCCGCCAGCATCCGGCCGTGGGCATCATCGTCGTCAGCGCGCACGGCCGCGAACAGGACCGCATCGCGGGCCTCCGCGCCGGCGCCGACGACTACGTGACCAAACCGTTCAGCGTCGCCGAACTCCTCGCACGCATCGACGGCCTCGCCCGCCGCACCCGCGAGATCCGCCGCTACACCGGCACCCCGGACCCGACCACCATCGAGCTCGGGATGCTCAGCCTCGACACCGAAGCGCGGACCGTCACGATCGGCGCACGGGCGGCCGGTGGCGCGGACACGACCCACACGACCCACGCGCTCACGCAGAAGGAGTTCGAAATCCTCAGGCTCCTCGCGTCGCGGGCAGGCCAGCCGGTGACGCGCGAGGACCTCCTCGACCGCGTCTGGGAGAGCACCGTCGAGACCGGCACCCGCTCGCTCGACACCCACATGGCCACCCTGCGCGCGAAGCTCGGCGGCAGCCTCACCATCACGACCCTGCGTGGCATCGGCTACAGCCTGGCGGCACCCGCCGACCCGGAAGACCCCACCTGATGCACCGGCGACTCGTGCTCTGCGCCATCCCACTGCTCGTGCTGCTGCTCATCACGATCGCCGTACCCACCGCCATCACGATCGCCGACCGCCACAGCGCCGAGCTCACCAACGACCGCCTCAACGACGCCGCGCGCTTCTCGACCGCCGCCTACACGGCCATCGGCAACGACCCCGTCCGCCTGCAGGCCGAACTCGACGACTACGCCTCCCTCTTCGACACCCCCACCTGGCTCCTCAACCGCGACGGTCAGATCATCCACTCCGCCGGCCTGCCCTACGAGGTCGACGCCGCCGACCGTGCCCTCGTCGACGCCGCCCTCTCCGGCCAGTCGCCCGACATCACCACGAAGGTGTGGCCGTGGGGCCCCGACCGGCTCACGATCGTCGCCCCCGTCGGCCGCGACTCGCAGGTCGTCGGCGCCCTCGTCTTCGACGTGCCCACCGAGACGGCGCGCGCCACCATCCTCAACGAGTGGCTCATCCTGGGCACCGCGATCCTCGTGCCCGGCGTCGTCGCGTTCTGGCTGCTCTGGCCCATGTCACGCTGGATCCTCCGCCCCGTGAACGAACTCGAGCGCTCCGTCGGCGCCGTCGCCCGCGGCGACCTCGATGCGAAAGCCGGAACCGACGCGGGCCCCAGCGAACTGCGCCTCCTCGCCTCCACCTTCAACTCCATGGTCGGCACCGTCTCCGCCACCGTCACGAGGCAGCAGGAGTTCGTGTCGGACGCATCCCACCAGCTCCGCACGCCCCTCGCATCCGCCCGCATCTCGGTCGAGAACCTCGAGCCGTACCTCCGCGACGACGCCGAAGCCCGAGAAGTGCACGCCGAAGCCATCGAGACTATCGACCGCATGACCGGCACCGTCGCGGGCCTGCTCGACGCCACCCAGTTTCAGAGCCGTCCGCCGCGCATCACCGCCGTCGGCGACGCCCTCGCGGGGGCCGCGTTCCGGTGGGCGGATGCGGGCGCCCGCGTCGGCATCGACGTGCAGACCGTGCACCTGCAGGGGGAGACGCTCGAGGTGCAGGAGCCGGCCGGCGGACTCGACGCCGTGGTGAGCGAGCTCGTCGCCAACGCCATCAAGCTCTCCGGCGGCACCGAGGTGCGCGTCGCCGGCAGACCCGACCTCGGCTCCGGCAGCTACGTCATCACCGTCGACGACAACGGCACCGGACTCGCCCCGGACGACCGGCGGCACGCCACGCAGCGGTTCTGGCGCTCACCCCGCACCAGCAACCTGCCGGGCACGGGGCTCGGCCTCAGCATCGTCGCGCAAGCGCTGCGCGACATCGGTGGCCGGCTCACGCTCGCGGATGCGCCGGGCGGGGGCCTCCGCGTCGAAGCCGCCGTGCCCCTCGCGGGCGCGGCGTAGACCGCGGCCGCTGTCGGTGTGTTCGCCGGCACCGGCGCACGGCCTCCTACGGCTTGTTCGCGGGAACCAGCCCGCGGTCTCCTACGGCTTGTTCGCCCGGAACCAGCCCGCGGCCCCCGGATGCAGGGCGATCGGCGTCGTGCCAGCCCCGGTCCTCGGGTTGACCTGTCCCGCCTCCGGCCGCACATGGGACAGCGCGTCCGCGTTGCTGAACAGACAGTCCGTGAGGAAGTCCGCGAGCGCATCCGCCATGCCAGGCCGCACCGCGAGCACCGTCGGCACCGCGAGCGTCGTCGCCGACTGCAGGCCCTCGTACATCGTCGACGGGATCGTGACGGGGAAGTAGACCAGCGAGAAGCGGTTGATGAGCTGCTCCGCATTCACACCGAGGTCGATGAAGCGCACCCGCTGACCGGCGCCGATGTCGCTGATCGCCGGCGTCGGCATGCCCGTGAGGCTCGCCGCCGCCTCGACCGCACCGCCCGCGAGCGCCGCCACCGAGTCGGCCTGCGAGAGGCTCACGTAGTTCGCCTCGACGCCCAGCTCGGTCAGGATCGCCGACGTCGTGAAGCGGGTGCCAGACAGCTCGAGTCCGCCCGCGATGGTCTTCCCCTGCAGGCCGCGCAGGTCGGTGATGTCCGAGTCCTCCGGCACCACGAGGTGCAGCACCGAGTCGAAGACGCGCGCGAGCGCGACGATCTCACCCTCGAAGTCCGCCGCGACATCGACGTTGACGAGCGCCGCATCCACCTCACCGGCGCTCAGCAGCTGCGCGTTCTCGAGCGACGAGGCGGAGTCGCGCACCCGCATCTCGCCGGCCGGCCACGAGGCGTTGACCGCGTCGGCGTAGGCCGCCCCGATCTCCCGAAACACCGCACCCTCGGGCCCAGTCGCAAGCGTCAGCACCTGCCCGGCCGGCTTCGGCGACGCGCACGCCGCGAGCGCCAGCGACGACAGCGTGGCGACCGCACCGCCGAGGAACGCGCGCCGCGAGAAGCCGCCATCACCCAGGGGAAACCCCTGGCCCTCCGGTGACGTCAGCACCATTCGACCCTAACAAGCCGGCCCCGCGCGAGGCCGGAGACCAATGTCAAGAACACCTTAAGGATGCGCCGAAGCGGTGGCCGCGCATCCACCCCCTCGCCACCCTTGAACGCACGAACGTCACCGACGACGCACACGCTGGAGTTCAAAGGAGAACACCGTGACCAACGACTCGAGCCCCCGCAAGGGCAAAGCGGTCAACGCCGCCACGCGACCACCCGAAGCCCCCGCCAGGAAGAAGAAGCCGTTCTGGCACCACCTCTACGTATGGGTGCTCGTCGGAATCGCGCTCGGCGTCGCAGTCGGCCTCATCTTCCCGGCCTTCGCCTCCGAGCTGCGGTGGCTCGCGACGCTCTTCATCAACCTCGTGAAGGTCGTCATCGCGCCGACCATCTTCGCCACCGTCGTCGTCGGCATCGCCGGCCTCGGCAACCTCGCGAAAGCCGGCGGCCTCGCCCTGCGCACCGCCGTCTACTTCAACATCACCACCGTCGTCGCCCTCGGACTCGGCCTCATCGCCATCAACGTCTTCCAGCCGGGCGCCGGCCTCAACTACGACGTCGCCAGCTTCGACGGCTCGGCCGCCGACGCCACCATCGCCGACGCGGGCGACGCCGGCGGAGAAGGCCTCCCCGGGTTCATCCTGGCCCTCATCCCGACGTCCTTCGCATCCGCATTCGTCGACGGACAGCTCCTCCAGGTGCTGCTCCTCGCCATCCTCACGGCCATCGCCATCGCAATGCTCGGCAAGCGCGGCGAGAAGGTCGTGCGCGCCATGGACTCCCTCGCGAAGGTCATGTTCGGCATCATCAAGCTCGTCATGTGGGTCGCCCCCATCGGCGCGTTCGGCGGCATCGCCTTCACGATCGGCATGCACGGCGCCGAGATCCTCGGCAACCTCGCCTACTTCATGGGCTCCTTCTGGCTGACCTGCCTCATCTTCATCTTCCTGGTGCTCGGCCCCATCTGCCACTGGGCCGGTTTCAGCATCTTCAAGTACATCCGCTACATCAAGGACGAGCTGCTCATCGTGCTCGGCACCTCCTCGTCCGAGACGGTGCTGCCGCGCATGATGACGAAGCTCGAAGCCGCCGGCGTCCCCAAGCACGTCGTCGGCCTCACCATCCCCACCGGCTACTCCTTCAACCTCGACGGCACCGCCATCTACATGTCGATGGGCGCCATCTTCATCGCCCAGGCATTCGGTGTGGATGTGCCGATCGGCACGCAGATCGCGCTCCTCGCCTTCATGCTCATCTCCTCCAACGGAGCCGCCGGCGTCTCCGGTGCCGGACTCGTGACGCTCGCCGCATCCATCGCCGCGTTCGACCACATCATTCCCATGGTCGGCCTCGCGCTCATCGTCGGCATCGACCGCTTCATGTCGGAGGGCCGCGCGCTCACCAACCTGACCGGAAACGGCATCGGCACGCTCGTCATCGCCCGCTGGACGAAAGCCCTCGACCGAGACCGGCTGCAGGAAGTGCTCGACAACCCGAACGACGTCGACGTCGAGCACCTCATGAGCCTCGACGGGGAAGACGAAGCCGAAGCGCGGACCGAGAGCGAGGACAACCTCGAGCTCGCCACCGACAGCATCGACCGGAAGACCGAGTTCGCGGTCGACGGGCCAGGGACGAACCGAGCCGACGCTGCCGGAGCTGATGGCACGGACGGGTCTCAAGCGCGTCGGGCCCCGTCGAACGAGTCGAGCTCGCGCGGCTGAGTCCGCGGCCCCACCCCTGACCAACTTCAGTGCTCATCGAGCCGATTCCGGAGCCGAGCGCCCCGAGACGACGCTTCGGGCACTGAAGTTGGTCAGCGGTGTCTCCAGCCCGCGGTGTCTCGCCGCTGTGTCGCGGACATAGGCGACTGGGGCTCGGGGTGGCTGTTGAGCCACCTCGGGCCCCAGTTCTGCCTCCACCTCTGACCAACTTCCGTGATGATTCGCCCGGTATTGGCGCTTAACGCGTCGAATCGGCCATTTGATCACTGGAGTAGGTCAGCGGTGTCTCGGCGCCTCGAACGTCGGCGACCGGGCCTCGAGCTCACGGCGCAGCGGTTCCGCCGGACCGTCGCTCCGGGACCGCTGTCCAACATCAGTGCTGAATGGGCGGTTCTCGGCGAATGAATCGTGTCATCGGTCGAATCTGCACTGATGTTGGACAGAGCTGCCGCAGACCCGCAGACCGGGCCGCTCCGTCGCCGGGCCAGACGAAAGAGACGCCCGCCGCCAGCTGATGCTGGTGGCGGGCGCCTTTGAGCTGCAGAAGCGCTGGTTGCCTTACGCGCTCGGCGCTCCGAGCTCTCGCGAGATGCGGTCGGCCGCTGCGATGGCGGCGGGCGCGAGTTCCTCGATGGTGTGCCCGGGGTACTCGAGCTCGATCGACGACACGGAGAGTCCGTGCGTCACAGCGCCCGTGTGGTCGCGGATGGGTGCCGACACGCACACGGTGCCGCTCTCGTTCTCGCCGAGGTCGGTCGCGTAGCCGCGAGCCCGCACGCGTGCTAGCTCCTCGTGCAGTGCGTCGAGGTCGGTGATCGTGAGGTCGGTGCGTCGGGGGAGACCCATGCGCTCTGCGAGTGCGTCGACCCGTTCGGGTGCCCAGTCGGCGAGCACGACCTTGCCCATGCCGGAGCTGTGCATGGGCACGGCGAGCCCGACGCGGGACCGCATGCGGTACGGCTTGGCGGCGTCTCGGCGGATGACGTAGACCATCTCCGAGTCGGTCGCGACGCCCACGTGGATGGTGCAGTCGACCTCGGCCGCGAGCTCTTCGACGAGGGGAGCTGCGACGCTGGAGATGTCGACGCTCGCGAGCGCGCGGCCGGACAGCGCGAGCAGGGTCGGGCCGGCCCGGTATCCCTGCTCCGCGCCGCCGCCGAGGTACTCCTGTGCGACGAGGGTGGCGAGGATGCGGTGCACGGTCGCCTTCGCGAGCCCGGCCTCCGCGACGATGTCGGTGAACCGCGGATGCGCGAGTGCCGCCGCGAGCACGCGGAGCGTCTTCTCGCTGGCCCCTGCAGATGGTGCGGGGGAGCGGTCCACGTCGTCCATGATGACCATCCTCGTCGTCTCCGTCATCACCGCATGTCGGTGATCGGCACAGAGTCCATGTCGTCGAACGACTGGTTCTCGCCGGCCATCGCCCACACGAACGAGTAGCTTGAGGATCCTACTCCGGAGTGCAGGGACCAGCTCGGGGAGAGGACGACGTCGCCGTTCGCGACCATGAGGTGGCGGGTTTCCTTGGGGTCGCCCATGAGGTGCACGACGCGCTGGTCGTCGTCGAGGTCGAAGTAGTGGTAGACCTCGGTGCGGCGGTCGTGGGTGTGGGCGGGCATGGTGTTCCACATGCTGCCGGCGTGCAGGCTGGTGACGCCCATGACGATCTGGCAGCTCTTGACGCCGTTCTCGTGGATGCACTGGCGAAGCGTGCGGCGGTTGGAGGTGACCTGGTCGCCGAGTTCGCGGATCGTGCCCTCTTCTGGGGTGACGAGCGTGTTCGGGTAAGCGGTGTGGGCGGGTGCGCTGAAGCCGTAGAACTTGGCGGGGTCGGCGGCGTCGGCGCTTTCGAAGGTGACGTCGACGGTGCCGCGGCCGAGGTACAGGACGGCGGTCTTGGCGAGCTCGTAGCGTTCGCCGTCGGCGACGATGGCGCCGGTGCCGCCGGTGTTGACGAAGCCGATCTCGCGGCGGTCGAGGAAGTTCTCGCTGCGCAGCTCGTCGACGGTCTCGAGCTTGAGGGGCGCGTCGACGGGGACGGCGCCGACGGTGACGACGCGGTCGAAGTGCGTCGAGACGATGCGGATCTCACCGGGGGTGAGGAGCTGCTCGACGAGGTAGCGGTCGCGGAGTCCCTGCTGGTCGAGGGTGGGGATGTCTTCCGGGCGGCCCGGACGGTACTGCTGTGACAAGGGGATGCCTTTCGCTTGCGGTTGAGGTCAGGGGGTGTCTGGCGAGTGGCGGTCGGGTCAGAGGAGACCGAAGACGCCTGGCAGCCAGAGGGACAGCTGCGGGACGAACACGACGAGCGTGAGCACGACGAGCAGCGCGACGAGGAACGGGAGGAGTCGCACGATGACCGGCTCGAGTCTGACGCCCGCGACTTGCGCGCCGACGAACAGGACCGGCGCCGATGGCGGCGAGATCACACCGATCGACAGGTTCATGACCATCATGATGCCGAAGTGCACCGGGTCGACGCCGTAGGACATCGCGATGGGCAGGAAGATCGGCGTGAAGATCAGGATCGCCGGGGTCGGGTCGAGCGGGATGCCGATGACGATGAGCACGATCATCATGATGAGCAGCACGACGACCTTGGAGTCGGTCCACCCGAATAGCGAGTCCGCGAGGAGCTGCGGGAGGCGCGCGTAGGTCATGACGAAGCCCATGATCGACGACACGGCGATCAGGAAGATCACGATGGAGCTCGTGCGCGCCGACTCGAAGAGCAGCCGCGGCAGGTCCTTCACCGAGACGGTGCGGTAGATGAAGGACAGGATGAGCGAGTACACGACGGCGACGGCGGAGCCCTCGGTTGGCGTGAAGAAGCCGGCGACGATGCCGCCGATGGCGACGACGATGAGGCCGAGCGCTGGCAGCGCCTTGAGGAACGTGGCCGTGATGATGCCGAACTTCGGCCACGGCTTGCCGCGCAGTTCCGGGTGCTTGCGGGCGTAGAAGAACACGACGACCGCGCAGGCCAGGGCCCACAGGAAGCCGGGGATGTACCCGGCGATGAAGAGCGCGCCGACCGACGTGCCACCCGCGGCGAGCGAGTAGATGATGAGCGTGTTGCTCGGCGGGATGATCATGCCGGCTGGGGCGGATGCGACGTTGACGGCGGTCGTGAAGGCCGGGTCGTAGCCGTCCTTCTTCTGCATGGGCGCCATGGTGGCGCCGACTGCGGACGCCGTGGCGACGGCCGAGCCGGAGACGGTGCCGAAGATGGCGTTCGCGATGACGTTGGTCTGCGCGAGCGGCGCCGGCATCTTCCCGACGAGCACGCGCGCCAGGTTGATGAGCCGTTCCGCGATGCCGCCGTTGTTCATGATCACGCCGGCGAGCACGAAGAACGGGATCGCGAGCAGCGCGAACGAGTTGGCCCCGCGGAACATCTGCTGGGCGCTGGTGATGGCTCCGTTGTCGAAGCCGAGGATGAGCAGCATGCAGACCGCCGACGGCAGGCCGATGCTGATGGAGACTGGGGCGCCGAGTGCCAGCAGCAGGACGAGCCCGCCGACCAGCACCAGCGCGATGATGCCTGCCTCGATCATATGGATGCCGCCTCAGGGTCTTCGTGGGCGCGGCTCCTGGCTGCGTAGCCGGGTCCGAGCGTTCGCCCGATGTGCAGGATGAGATAGAGCGCGAGGAGCACTCCGGCGATGGGCATGGCCAGGTAGAGCTGGCCCTGCGTCAGCGGGAGGATGGGGTTGGCCTGCTCCCAGGCGAGGGTCGCCTGCTTGCCGCCGCCGTAGATGAGCGCGTAGACCACGAACGCGAGCGTCGAGAGGTACGCGATGACATCCGCGCCCCGCTGGATGCGCACGGGGAGGCGCTCGACGACGAAGTCCATGACCACATCCGCTTTCTGGCCTGTGGCCACGGCGATGCCGATGAAGCTGACCCAGACGAACGTGAAGCGGGCTGCTTCTTCCGTCCAGGTGCTCGGCGCTCCGAGCACGAGGCGCGTGAAGACCTGCCAGACGACGAGGACGAGCAGCACCGCGAACAGCGCGATGACGATCGTGCTCAGGAAGCGGTTCAGCCAGCGCTCAGCTGCGGCGACGGCATTCTTCACGGGCTAGCTCCTCGCTGCTTCGATCGCGTCGTAGATGGCCTGCGTGCGCTCGTTCGTGACGCGCTCCTTGTGGAGCGGCAGCGTGGCTTCGCGGAACGTCTCGACGTCGACCTCGTTGAACTGGGCGCCGGCTTCCTCGGCGTCGGCCTTGGCGACCTCGACGGCCTCGGCGAACAGCTCGAGCTCACGGTCGGCGCTCGAGAGGAGGAGCTCCGACATGGTGGCCTGCACCTCTGGGTCGATGCCGTCCCAGACGGTGGTGCCCGCGATGAGGTAGTCCGGCATCATGAGGTGCTGGGTCTGCGAGTAGAACTGGGCGATCTCGTCGTGCGAGAGGCTCGAGTAGATGAGCTCGTTGTTCTCGGCTCCGTCGAGCACGCCCGACTGGATCGCGGTGAAGACCTCGCCCTGGGCCATCGGCGTGCCGACGCCGCCCATGAGCTCCATCATCTTGACGTTCGTGTCGGAGCCGATGACGCGGATCTTCTGCCCGGCGAGGTCGGCCGGCGTCTCGACGGCGCCCTTGCTGGAGTACACGTTGCGCACACCGCCGTGGTAGGCGGCGAGCACCTTGATGCTGTCGTCTTCGACTGCCGAGTAGAGGTCGCCCATGATGGCGTCGTCGTTGAGGACGGCCATCTGGTGCTCGGGGGAGTCGTAGAGGTAGGGCAGGTTGACGACCGAGAAGTCGGTCTCGAAGTTCTCGAGCAGCGAGCCGGCGACCATGGCGAAGTCGATGGTGCCTGACTGGACCTGTTCGATGGTGGATGCCTGGTCGCCGAGCACCTCGTCGGTGTAGAGGTCGAGGGAGAAGCGTCCGTCGGTCGCCTCGTACAGCTCGTCCGAGAATTCGAGCAGCGCCTGTGCCTGCGGGTGCTCGACGGTCTGGTTGAAGGCGACTCGGAAGGCCTTCTCGCTGCCGACTGCTTCGCCGACTCCTGGCTCTGCGCCGCTGTCGGCCCCGCCGGTTCCGTCTCCGGAGCAGGCGCTGAGCGCGAGTGCTGCGATGGCGACGCCTGCGAGCGCGCCGATCTTGGTGATTCGCATGGTTTCTCCTCGTTGAGTACTGGCGGCGCTTGCCTTCGCGCTTGCCACGACCGCTATAGTAGCCAGATGAAACCGAGTTCCGCCAGTCGGACCTCGCAACGGAAACAAGTTTCACCGAGCAAGGGAGCACGGGCGTGAGAGCAGCGCAGTACAGCGGCGAGCACCGCATCGTCGTCAACGAGGTCGAGGCGCCAGCGCCGGCCAGCGGCGAAGTCCAGATCCGGGTCGCCTACACGGGCATCTGCGGCACCGACCTGCACGTGCTGCACGGGTCGATGGATGCGCGCGTCGACGTCC
The DNA here is from genome assembly GCF_013409665.1 of Pseudoclavibacter sp. JAI123. Classification (NCBI taxonomy): domain Bacteria; kingdom Bacillati; phylum Actinomycetota; class Actinomycetes; order Micrococcales; family Microbacteriaceae; genus Pseudoclavibacter; species Pseudoclavibacter sp. JAI123. The sequence goes on from NZ_JACCCM010000001.1 coordinate 1,039,635, forward strand.
CGCAGGCCATCGGCCACGAGATGAGCGGCACCGTCGAGTCCGTCGGCGCCGACGTCACCGCGTTCGCCGCCGGAGACAAGGTCACCGTCATGCCGCTCGACTGGTGCGGCGCCTGCCCCGCCTGCAAGGCCGGCAACTCCCACGTCTGCCAGAACCTGAACTTCGTCGGCATCGACTCGCCCGGCTCGCTGCAGGAACTGTGGAACGTGCGCGAGGACCTCGTCGTCCCGCTGCCGGCATCCCTCTCGCTCGAGCACGCCGCCCTCGTCGAGCCGCTCGCCGTCGCCTGCCACGACGTCTCGCGCTCGCGCCTCACCGAAGGCGAGACGGCCGTCATCATCGGCGGCGGCCCCATCGGCCAGCTCATCGCACTCGTCGCCGCCGCGACCGGCGCCGTCGTCTACGTCATCGAGCCGAACCCCGAGCGCCGCGCGCTCGCGCAACGCCTCGGCGCCCGCACGATCGACCCGACCACGAGCGACGCGGTCGCGATCATCGAGGAAGCGACCGGCTCCGCCGGCGCCGACGTCGTCTTCGAGGTCGCCGGCGTCGCCGTCACCGCCCTCACCGCCGTCGACTACGCGAAGGTCCGCGGACGCGTCGTGCTCGTCGCCATCCACCCCAACCCGGTGCCCATCAACCTCCACCGCGTTTTCTGGCGCGAGCTCGAGCTCATCGGCGCCCGCGTCTACGTGCGCGCCGACTTCGAGCGGGCCATCGAGCTGCTCGCATCCGGCGCCGTCCCCGCCGACGAGCTCATCACGAGCGTCGTCGGGCTGAGCGAGACCCAGTCGGCCTTCGACCAGCTGTCTGGCGCCGCCGCCATGAAGATCCTCGTCAACGTCCAGGAAGGCTAACCATGACCAGCTTCGACCTCACCGGAAAGACCGCAGTCGTCACGGGGGCCCGCCGCGGCATCGGCCTCGGCATCGCCACCGCCCTCGCCCAGGCCGGCGCCGACGTCATCGGCGCCTCCTCGCAGCAGGAAGCCGACGGCGGCGAGGTCGGCGCGCGCGTCCGCGCCCTCGGCCGCAGCTTCGAAGGCCATGCCGTCGACTTCGGCGACCGCTCCGCCGTCGAGCAGTTCGGCGACGCCGTCAAGCACGCCGACATCCTCGTCAACAACGCCGGCATCATCCGCCGCGCACCGGCCGCCGAGCACTCGCTCGACTGGTGGGACGAGGTCATCCAGGTCAACCTCTCCAGCCAGTTCGTGCTCAGCCAGATCGTCGGCGGCTCGATGGTGGAGCGCGGCGATGGCCGCGTCATCTTCACCGCGAGCCTCCTCAGCTTCCAGGGCGGCATCAACGTGCCCGGCTACACCGCATCGAAGTCGGCGATCGCGGGCCTCGTGCACGCGCTCAGCAACGAGTGGGCCGCGCGAGGCGTGACCGTCAACGCCATCGCCCCCGGCTACATCGCGACCGACAACACGGAGGCGCTGCGCGAAGACAGCGACCGCTCGCGGTCCATCCTCGAGCGCATCCCGGCCGGACGCTGGGGCGAGGCCGACGACCTCGGCGGCGCCGCCGTGTTCCTCGCGAGCCCCGCCGCCGCCTACGTCACGGGCGTCGTCCTCCCCGTCGACGGCGGGTGGCTCGCACGATGAGCTCCCTCTTCGAGGGGCACCCCATCGTTCCCCTCTCCACACCGAGCACCACCGCGCAGGCGGAAGCGCTCGCCGACGGGCTCGTCGCCGGCGGCATCGGCATCGTCGAGATCGCCCTCCGCGGCGACGGGGCGCTCGCCGCGATGCGCCACATCGCAGGCCGCCCCGACCTCGTCGTCGGAGCCGGCACGGTCCTCGACGTCGAGCAGGCGCAGCAGGCACTGGATGCGGGTGCCCAGTTCCTCGTGTCGCCCGGCCTCTCGGCCAACGTGGTCCGCGCCGGCCAGCGCGCTGGCGTGCCCGTCCTCCCCGGCACTCTCACGCCCACCGACATCACGGCCGCCCGCGAGCTGGGGCTCACCCAGCTGAAGCTGTTCCCCGCCGGCAACTTCGGCGGGCTCGCACTGCTCGGCACCTACGCGTCCGTGTTCCGCGGCATCACGTTCATGCCGAGCGGAGGCATCACCCCCGCCAACCTCGCCGAGCACCTCGAGCATCCGGCCGTCTTCGCCGTCAGCGGCAGCTGGCTCGGCGGCGCGAAGCTGCTCGACGCCGGAGCGGACGCGGTCGCCGCGGCGGCACGCGAGGCGTCAGAGATCGCCGCCCAGGTGCTGCAGACGAAGGCGGCCGCCGCGTGAGCGGCATCGTCACCATCGGCGAGGCGCTCGGGCTCGTGCTCGCGCGCCGCGCCGGCGGCTTCGACCTGCAATCGGACGCGGAGATGAGCTTCGGCGGCGCCGAGAGCAACGTCGCGATCGCCGCCGCCCGCCTCGGCAGCGAGGTCGCCTGGATCGGACGGCTCGGTGACGACGCCATCGGCAACCGCATCCTGCGCACCCTCAGGGCCGAGCAGGTGCAGCTGCACGCGAGCATCGACGCGGATGTTCCCACGGCGCTTATGGTCAAGGACCGGCCACGCCCAGGGCACAGCCGCGTCACCTACTACCGGCACGGGTTCGCGGGAAGCCGCATCACCCCGGCCGACGTGCCGAGCGACGTGATCGCCGGGGCAGACGTGCTGCACGTCACCGGCATCAGCCTCGCCCTCAGCGACAGCTCGGCCGAGACGATCCTGAGCGCCGTCCGGCTCGCCCGCGAGCGCGGCGTGACCGTGTCGTTCGACGTCAACCACCGCAGCAAGCTCTGGTCCGCCGAGACCGCGGCACCCCGCTACCGGGAGCTCGTCGCGCTCAGCGACATCGTCTTCGCCGGCGACGACGAGGCCGCCATGATCGTCGGCGACGGGACCCCGCTCGAGCAGGCCCGCGCCCTGCAGGCCCTCGGGCCCACCCAGGTGCTCATCAAGCGCGGCGAGCACGGCGCATCCGGCGTCGACGGCGAGCTCGAGCTCGAGGTGCCCGCCTACCGTGTGGACGTCGTCGACACCGTCGGAGCCGGAGACGCGTTCGCCGCCGGCTACCTCGTCGAACTCACCCGCGGCGGCACCCTCGAGCAGCGGATGCTCACCGCCGCCGCCTGCGGAGCCTGCGCGTGCCGCGCCGACGGCGACTGGGAGTCGCAGCCGAGCTGGGGCGACGTGCGCGGCCTCGTCGAAGGCTCCGGCGACGCCGTCCTCCGCTGAGCCGCGGCCCGCCAGCGCCTCACCGCACCTCACCGAAACCGAACCCCTGCCGACGCAGACAGAAGACTGGAACACGCCCATATGACCTTCGAGATCGGCGACGAGCACTTCCTCCTCGACGGCGAGCCGCACCGCGTGCTCTCCGGGGCCCTGCACTACTTCCGCGTGCATCCCGAGCAGTGGGCTGACCGCATCCACAAGGCGAAGCTCATGGGGCTCAACACCATCGAGACGTACGTGGCGTGGAACGCGCACGAGCCCCGCAAGGGGGAGTGGGATGCGACGGGCTGGAACGACCTCGGACGCTTCCTCGACCTCATCGCCGCCGAGGGGATGCACGCCATCGTGCGGCCCGGACCGTACATCTGCGCCGAATGGCACAATGGCGGCCTGCCGACCTGGCTCACGGCGATGCCTGGGATCGGGCTGCGCCGGTCGGAGCCCGCGTACCTGGCCGAGGTGGAGACGTACCTGCGGCGCGTCTACGACATCGTCGCACCGCGGCAGATCGACCTGGGCGGTCCGGTGGTGCTCGTGCAGATCGAGAACGAGTACGGCGCGTACGGCAACGACACCGCCTACCTCGAGCGGCTCATCGAGGTCACCCGCGAGGCGGGCATCACCGTGCCGCTCACGACGATCGACCAGCCCACCGACCAGATGCTGAGCGACGGCAGCGTCGCGGGCGCGCACCTCACCGGCTCGTTCGGGTCGCGCGCCGACGAGCGCCTCGCCACCCTGCGACGCCACCAGCCCACCGGCCCCCTCATGTGCGCGGAGTTCTGGGACGGCTGGTTCGACTGGTGGGGCGCCTTCCACCACACGACCAGCGTCGAGGATGCGGCGCGCGAGCTCGACGCGCTCCTCGCCGTCGGCGCCTCCGTCAACTTCTACATGGTCCACGGCGGCACCAACTACGGCCTCACCAATGGCGCCAACCACAAGGGCCGCTACCTGCCCATCGCGACCTCCTACGACTACGACGCCCCACTCGACGAGGCCGGCAACCCGACCCCGAAGTTCTTCGCGTTCAGGGACGTCATCGCGAAGTACGCCGATGTGCCGGTGGAGACCCCCGCGCTCGCGGTCCCAGCCCCAGAGCTCGAGGTGCCGCTCTCCGTCGTGGCACCGGATGCGTGGCTCCCGCCCGTCAGTTCCGAACGCCACACGACGCCCCCGACCTTCGATGCCCTGCAGCACCTGAGCGCCCTGGTCGCCTACGAAACCGAGCTGCCGCGCGCATCCGCACCCCGCCTGCTGGAGTTCGAGGACGTGCGCGACTTCGCGTGGCTCTCCATCGATGGCGTCCCCTTCGGCACGCTATCGCGCACCCTCCACGAGACGTCGATCGTCGTGCCCGCCGGGACGCGGCTGCGCGTGCTCGTGGAGGAGCAGGGTCGCGTCAACTACGCCGAGCGCATCGGCGAGGAGAAGGGCATCATCGGCACGCCGCTCCTCGACGGGGCTCCCCTCGAAGGCTGGACGGCGACGCCCATCGACGCCGCAGAGGCCGGAATCGCGATCGGCTCGGCGCTCACCAGCGCACCCGGCGCCGGTGGTGCTGCTCTTGCTGCGGCCGACGCATCCGCGCCACTGGCTCATCCCGAGACGCCGCTCGGGCTCACCGGGCTTTGCGGAGAGTTCGAGCTCGAAGCGCCGAGCGACCTCTACCTCGACACCGCCGAGTGGGGCAAGGGGTACGCCCTGGTGAACGGCTTCCTGCTCGGGCGCTATTGGCGCAGCGGACCGCAGCAGACGCTCTACGTGCCGGGCTCGGTGCTCCGCGCCGGCGTCAACACGGTCGCGATCGTCGAACTCGAGGTGACGGCGTCTCCCGTCGCTCGCTTCGTCGCCCAGGCCACGCTCGGCCCCCTCGAGGAGTAGCCCGCGCCCCGCGCCCCGCACACCCGCCGGCCGCGCACCCGTTCCGCGGCATCGCTGCCCGGCGTTTCGCCCTCTGAGAGTGGTCTCAGAGGTCGAAACGTCGGGCAGCGGTCAGCGATCAGGCCCGTTAGGCCCGCCTCGCCGGGACGCCCTTGCTACTGACCTCGGCGACCGAGTCGTCGAGCACCCAGCACCGCTCCGCCGCCGACAAACGCCAGGCCGAAGAGGACCGCCGCCAGGGGGAAGTCCGCGCCGGTCGACGCCAGCCCCTCCGGAGTCGGCGTCCCGGTGTCCGATCCACCCTGAGGCGTGGATGTGGGTACGGACGTGGACGTGGGTGCGGATGTGGATGCGGAGGTGGCTGACGGCGAGGGCGAGGCGCCCCCGGTCGGAGTTGCCGTGGCCGTCGCGGTCGGCGGGGTGACGACGGGTCCGGGCTCCTGCCACATCGTCGGCGTGACCGGCGTGACGGTGATGCGTCGTAGCGTCGCCGCTCCGCCCTCGGACCAGGCGGTGATGGCGTCCGCGCCCTCGTTCGGGAACACCTGATCGGTGATGGTCACCATCCCGTCCGCCGTGAAGAGCTCGACGGATGCGCGATCCAGGTAGAGGGAGAAGCTGACCGAGCCGTCGTCGTCGAGGGCGACCGGCGCATCCTCCACCGATGCGAAGGCGGGGTGGAAGTCGACGTCGCCGGAGTTCGTCCGGTCGACGAACAGGCGTCCCTGCGCGGCGTCGTAGCCGATGCGGGTTCCCGACTCGGCGTCCCCGAAGACCGTGATTCCCGCCCGCTGCGCCTCGCCCGGTTCCAGGGTCACCTCGAGTTTCACGACGTCTCCCGAGAGCCCGAGATCTACCGCGCCGTCGAGGGTGACGTCCGTGCGCGTAGCCGCGCCTGCCACGTCGAGCTGCTCATCGACCTGGGGGACGACCTGCTGCTTGAGGCGCGGTCCCGCCGGAGTCGAGGTCAGGACGACCTCGCGCGGGAGCGTCATCGAGCTGCGCCACGTCGAGGTGGGGATGTCGTTGGCGTAGTCCCAGTTGTTCATCCAGCCCTGCATGATCCGGCTCCCCTCCGGGGTGCCGAAGTACGAGACCGTCGCGTAGTAGTCGCGGCCCCAGTCGAGCCAGTCGTAGCTCTCGAGCGTCGATGGGACGCTCGTGTCGGCGAACATGATCTGGTCCAGCATCAGGTGGCCCCAGCCCGACCTGTTCTGATCGACCGCCTGAATCGTGGCCTGCTGTCCGCGGAGGTCGGAGACGTCCCAGCTCGCCCAGTCGAGCGTCTCGCTGTTCCTGCCGGTCGCCGTGCGCACGACTTCGCCGTCGACGATGAGGTTGACCGCGGTCTCCTCCGAGCGAAGCTGCGATGGCTCGTCGCCGATCACGAGGTGATCGAAGGTGAGGTGCCCCCAGCCGCCTGTCGCCTCGTCTCGAACGCGGAGCTGCGCATCCTTGTCGGCGAACTCGCTGATGTCCCACGACTGCCACGTCATCTGCCCGGCGTTGGCGCCGGTCTGCGTGCGCACGACGCTGCCATCGACGAGCAGCTCGACCTGGAGGGTGCCGTCGGTGCGGTTGCCCCCGCCGACGAGGAAGGAAGCGAAATCGCCGTCGAGCGTGAAGGAGGGCGACGTGATCGTGCCCGTGTTGTCGTCTCCGAGCGGCCCGCCCTCCCACGTGTTGACGCGCTTGTCGCCGAGCGCGTACTCGCCGCTCGTCGTCGAGGGACTGCGTGCCGGGTCGAGGGCGAAGTCGCCCGTCGCCTCCCAGCCTGAGCCGAGGAGGTTCTCGCCATCGGCGAGCTCGAAGTCGAAGACGGTGGTGCCCGCCGGCGGTTCGTTCCCGAGCTGCGAGCCGTCCACGTGCGGGTGGTTGCCTCCGCCGACGAGCAGGTTGATGACGTCGGATTCGATCGTGAACTGCGGGGACTCGAGCGAGCCCACCGGCCAGTCTCCGCCGTGGAAGCCGTTCGCGAAGCCGGCTCCGATGGCGCCCTTGACTGGGCCCTGGCCTGGCAGCGTCCCGGCCGCCGGCGCAAGCCCCCACGGGCCATCGGCCTCGTTCCCGGACTCGTTGGTGACGGTCCACCCGCTGAAGTCTCCGCCGTCGAAGGTCGCGAACGGGGTTCCTTCTGCCGTGGTGCCTGGCTCGACGGTGGTCTCGCTGGTGAACTCGGTGCCGTCGAAGTCGCCGACGAAGTACTGGCCCCCGCTGCCGCCAGCCACGGCACCCGGGTTGAGATTGACGACCATGACCCATTTCGTCTCATCCGGGTTGCCGTCGACGGGCAGCTCAAAGAGCTCCGGGCACTCCCAGATGCCCTCCGTGGAGTTCGCGGGCCCGAACTCCGAGAGGTGCTCCCAGGAGCGCAGGTCGGTGCTCTTCGCGAGGATCACCTTGTGGTCGACCGCCTCGACGGCCGCCATGACCCAGTACGCACCGGCCGGACCGTCGTACCAGAAGACCTTCGGGTCTCGGAAGTCGGCGGAGCCGCGGTCGTAGACGGGATTGCCCTCGTGCTTCGTCCAGGTGTATCCGCCGTCATTGCTGTAGGCGAGCGACTGGGCCTGGATCCCGGGGTGAGTCGGATGATCCTGGGTGTACGCGCTCGTGTAGATGGCGACGAGCGGGGGCTTGTCTCCGGTGCCGAAACCGGAGCTGTTGGTCTCGTCGACGACGATGGAGCCAGAGAAGATGTCCTCGATCGCGACTCCGGAATCGTCGAAGGTCTGGGGGAGTGCGAGCGGCTGCTCCTCCCAGTGCATGAGGTCGGTGGAGGTCGCGTGGCCCCAGCTCATGTTCCCCCAGCGTGTGCCCTCTGGGTTGTGCTGGTAGTAGAGGTGATAGACGCCGTCGACGTACACCATGCCGTTGGGGTCGTTCATCCAGTTCTTCTCGGGGGAGAAGTGGAACTGCGGGCGGAACTGCTCCTGTCCCGCCTCGGCCGACTCCTCGGCGGTGGCTGTGGCGGCTGTCCCGGTGAGGACGGCGAACGCGATGCTGGTGGCTGCCAGCGCGGCGAGAGCCTTCCGCGTCCTTCTCGGGTGTCTCGGTGACGTCGATGTCATGGATTCGCTCGATTTCTTCTCAGTGCGTCGAATGCAACGGACTGGACTGACAACGATGTCAATCCATTTCGAGCGATGCTAGAGACTGTCCACCGGACAAAGCAAGAGTCGATTGGCGTCGACCTCGACGGGAGGGGGTGATGGCCTCGTCAGGAGGCGGGGGCGAGGATCTCGCCGCTGCCGCGCTCGATGAGGCGGGTTGGGACGGTGACGCGCTGGGCGGGGCCACGGTCGCCGCCGAGGCGGTCGAAGAGCAGCTCGGCTGCGCGCTGCCCGATCTGCTGTGGGTCCTGGGCGATCACGGTGACGCCGGGAACCAGCAAGTCTGCAAGTGGGAGGTCATCGAAGCCGACCAGTGCGATCTCGTTCTGCAGTCCCCGCTCCCGGAGGGCGCGCAGGGCCCCGATGGTGACGAGGTTCTGGGCGCTGAAGACCGCCGTCGGTGGCGTCTCGGAGTCGAGCAGTCGGCCGAGCGCCGCGCGCGAGGTCTCCTCGTCGTGGAGCTCCGTGACGATCGTGGCGAGCCGTGTGGGGATGCCGGCCTCACCCAGGGCTTCGAGGAAGCCTCGACGGCGCTCTTCGGCCGTCTGGATCGAGAGCCGGTCGGTGAGGAGTGCGATCCGCTGGTGGCCGTGCTCGAGCAGGTGCGCCGTCGCCCGTGCTGCCGCGGCCTGGTTGTCGCTCGAGACGACGTCGAGGTCGAGCCCCTGGGGGACGCGGTCGACGAACACGGCCGGGATGTCCCGGTCGCGGAGGGTGGTGAGGTAGGTGGGCTGCTGGGTCGTCGTGAGGATCAGGCCGTCCACGCGCCGTCGCATGAATGCGCTGACGGCACCCTCCTCGCGGGTGGCGTCGTCGTCGAGCGACGATGCGAACACGGCCACGCTGTGGTGCAATGCCGCGTCCTCCACGGCGCGGTGGATCGCGGCCGCGAACGGGTTGTCGACGCTGCCGACCAGGAGGCCGATCGTCCGGCTCCGTCCGTCGGCTCTGCGGAGGTTCCCGGCGGCGAGGTCCACGTGGTAGTTCAGCGCCCTGACGGCGTTCCACACTCGCTCGGTGGTGGTCGCGGACACGTTCGGCTCGTTGTTGACGACGCGGGAGACGGTCTTCACTCCGACGCCTGCGAGGGAGGCGACCTGCTTCATGGTCGTGCGCGAGCGCCCGCTCGCGGGGTCGTCTCGCCGAGGTGCTGTTGTCACGATCGACCTTTCTTTCGACGGCCTGTTGACTCTACTCGGCGCATGGAGTACAAACGTCGTTGACAACGTTGTCAATCAACGCAGACGATCAGGGGAATTCAATGAAGAACCGCAATCCAATCGCTCGGAAGCCATTTCTCGCCGCCTCCTCGGTGCTCGCCATCGCAGCGCTGACGCTGACGGGATGCGCCGGAGCCGACCAGGGCGCGCAGGGTGGGGGAGAGGGCGACATCGGCGTCTCGCTCATCGTCAAGACCAACTCGAACCCGTTCTTCATCGCGATGCAGGACGGCGCGCAGACGGCAGCGGATGCGAACGGGGTGACGCTCACCCTCGCTGCAGGCAAGGAGGACGGCGACGAGGATACGCAGATCCAGGCCATCGAAGCGGCCATCTCCAAGGGCGACGCGGGAATCCTCATCACCCCGAACGGGCCTGCCGTGCTCGACGCAGTCCAGAAGGCTCGCGACGCCGGCCTGTTCGTCATCGCCCTCGACACCGTGCCGGACCCGGCGGACTCCGTCGATATCACCTTCGCGACCGACAACTTCCTCGCCGGGCAGTACGTCGGCGAGTGGGCAGCGGACTCGCTTGCTGGCAAGGATGCCGTCATCGGCCTCATCGACCTCTTCGACGACAAGGCGGTCTCGGTCGACTACAACCGAAACCAGGGGTTCCTCCAGGGCATGGGCATCGAGCTCGGCAGTGACACGGTCAACGGCGACGAAGCCCCGCAGGGGAACTACTCCGGCGGACAGGGCGGCAAGTACACGATCGTCGGGAACGAGGCATCCCAGGGTGCCGAGGACGGTGGGCGCACGGCGATGGAGAACCTCCTCGCCAAGAACCCGGACATCAACGTCGTCTACACCATCAACGAACCCGCCGCCTACGGCGCCTACCAGGCTCTCGAGGCAGCGGGCAAGAGCAAGGACGATGTCACGATCGTCTCGATCGACGGCGGATGCGCCGGTGTCGGCCAGGTCGCAGACGGCATCATCGACGCCACGAGCCAGCAGTACCCCGTGAAGATGGCGGAGCTCGGCGTCGAGGCGATCGCCGAGCTCGTCGTAACGGGCAGCACCCCGGAGACCAGCGAAGGCCTGGACTTCTTCAACACGGGTGTCTCGCTGGTGACCGACCAGCCCGCTGACGGCGTGGAGTTCATCGACACGACCGAGGGTGCGGAGCTCTGCTGGGGCACGAAGTAGTCCAGCACCCGTCGCGACAGCCGTACGGCGCCGCGACGCCTCTCGCCACTGCAAGGAAGTGAACTCGTGACTCAGACCTCTCCTCCCACCTCATCTCTCGACCTCGCCGCCGAATTCCTCGACCGGCGGACCCCGCTCGATCGGGTCCGCGGCGTCCTCCACCGCTATCCGGCCATCAGCCCGGCCGTCGTGCTCGTGATCGCCATCATCGTCTTCGGCACGATCAACCCCAGGTTCTTCGCCCCGGGGAACCTGTCGCTCATCCTCGACCAGGTCTCGGTCGTAGGCACGGTCGCCATCGCCCAGACGCTCATCATCCTGACCGCAGGCATCGACCTGTCGGTCGGGGCTGCCATGATCCTGGCCTCGATGGTCACCGCGCAGACCGCGGTCCAGAACGGGTTCCCGGCCCCGCTGGCGCTGCTCGCTGGCCTGCTCGCCGCGCTGGCCGCCGGCACCCTCAACGGGTTCCTGGTCACGAGGGTCAAGCTGCCGCCCTTCATCGCGACGCTCGGCACGCTGAACGTCTTCGTCGCGCTGACGCTGCTCTACAGCGGCGGTCAGACGATCCGCAAGGCGGAGATGCCGGAGCTGCTCACGTGGACGGCCACCGCCTTCCCGGTCGGCGACGTCATGCTCACCGTCGGCGTCATCATCATGTTCGCGCTCTACGTGCTCGTCGCGTACGTGCTCGGGCGGACCGCGTGGGGGAGGCACGTCTACGCGGTCGGCGACGATGCCGAGGCTGCGCGACTGGCTGGCATCTCCACGACGAAGGTGCTCATGAGCGTCTACGTCGTCGCCGGTGCCGTCCTCGCGGTCGCCGCGTGGATCCAGATCGGCCGATCGGGTGCCGCCAGCCCCAACGCCGGCGCCGACCTCAACCTCGACTCGATCACCGCCGTCGTCATCGGCGGAACCTCGCTCTTCGGCGGGCGGGGAATCATCTGGGGAACGCTGCTCGGGGCGATCATCGTGGGCGTCTTCCGAAACGGCCTCTTCCTTGCAGGCGTCGACGGTCTCTATCAGACCCTCGCCATCGGAATTCTCGTCATCGTCGCGGTCTCCGTCGACCAGTGGATCAGGAAGGTACGCAAATGAGCCTCGTAGCAGACGCGGTCGAGCCCACGACAGCACCGAAGGGGATCCCGGTCCTTGAGGCGAAGCGGCTGGTCAAGACCTTCGGCAAGGTCGTGGGGCTGGATGGGGTGAGCCTTCAGCTGCACGCCGGAGAGGTGCTCGCGATCATCGGCGACAACGGCGCCGGGAAGTCGACGCTCATCAAGTGCCTCACCGGCGCCTACGTGCCCGACCAGGGGGAGCTGCTGCTGGACGGCGAGCCGGTCCACTTCAAGCGACCGCAGGATGCACGCGACGCTGGCATCGAGACCGTGTACCAGAACCTCGCGGTGTCGCCTGCGCTCGACGTGGCATCCAACCTCTTCCTCGGGCGTGAACGGCGCAAGCCCGGCATCGCGGGCACGGTGTTCCGTGCCCTCGACACCTCGGGGATGCGCAAGGAGGCCCGCGAGCAGGTCCAGCGCCTCGGCATCTCGACGCTGCAGGACGTCACGGTCGCCGTCGAGAACCTGTCGGGCGGTCAGCGGCAGGCGGTCGCGGTCGCCCGGGCGGCGGCGTTCGGATCGAAGGTCGTCGTGCTCGACGAGCCGACGGCGGCGCTTGGCGTCCGGGAGTCGAAGCAGGTGCTCGAGCTCATCGAGCGGCTCCGCGAGCAGGGCGTTCCCGTCATCCTGATCTCGCACAACATGCCGCACGTCTTCCAGGTCGCCGACCGGATCCACATCCAGCGCCTCGGGAAGCGAGCGGCGACCATAACGCCGCAGTCGCACAGCATGACCGACGCCGTCGCGATCATGACGGGGGCCGCTGATGCGTGAGGGCGAGGGCGGCGCATCGGGCGCTGAGCAGACGACGCTCTACGCGGAGTTCACGGCCAGGCCCGGCACCGAGGCCGCAGTCCTGGAGCTGATCCTCGCCTACGCCGAGGTCGTGCGAGCCGAGCCAGGCAATCTGGAGTTCCAGGTCTACCGCAGGCAGGAGGCGCCTGCCCGATTCCTGGTCTTTGAGATCTACGCGGACGACGCCGCGTTCCAGGCCCACCTGGCGCATCCTGCTGGGCAGGCCTTCAACGACCGGCTCACCCCGCTCATCGAAGAGGCGCAGAGCGAGCTGAGCTTCCTGCGCTCGACGGGGCGTTGATCGGGATGCGAGGCACCGCAGACACCGCAGACGTGGCGCTCGGACTGTCAACCGCGAGCGTCCTCGTCATCGGCGAGGCGCTCGTCGATGTCGTCCACCGGGTGGACGGGAGCATCGACGAGAGCCCAGGGGGAAGCCCCGCGAACGTGGCGCTCGCGCTCGGACGACTCGGCTGTCGCCCCCGCCTGCTGACGCGGATCGGCGACGACCGGCGCGGCGAGGGCGTCCGCGCGTGGCTGCAGGCGTCCGGCGTCGAGATCCTGACCGGAGGGGGATCGAGCGCCGGCGCCACGTCGACGGCCACCGCGTTCCTCGACGAGTCGGGGTCGGCGCGCTACGACTTCCAGCTCGACTGGGACGTCCGAGTCGATGACGTCGTGACTGCCGGCATCGTGCACACCGGGTCCATCGCGGCCCTGCTCGAGCCGGGCGCACGCGAGGTGCTCCAGGCGATCCGGCGACTGCGCGGAGGTGCGCTCGTCACCTACGACCCGAACATCAGGCCTGCACTCCTCGGCGATCACCGCGAGGTCCGTGGGCGCGTCGAGGAGATCGTGGCGCTCGCGGATGTCGTGAAGGCCAGCGACGAGGACCTCGCCTGGCTCTACCCCGGGGAACGCCTCGTCGACGTCGCCAGCGCCTGGCGTGCGATGGGCCCCTCGGTCGTCGTCGTCACCGCAGGGGGCAGCGGTGCCACCGCAGCGACCGAGGCCGGAACGACGGACGTCGCCGCGGCCTCGGTTGCGGTGGCCGACACGGTGGGCGCCGGCGACACGTTCATGTCGGCGATCATCGAGGGCATGCTCCGGCTCGGCTTCAGGGACGGCGCGGCCCGCGGGGCCCTCCGCCGCATCGATTGCGGAGACCTGAGCAGCCTGCTGGAACGAGCGGCAAGGGCGGCGGCGATCACCGTCTCCCGTCCCGGCGCAGACCCGCCCTCATCTGCCGAGCTGGCTGAAGAGCCCCGGCCACGCGTGCCCGTCTCGGCCGCGCTGGACTGAGCACACGGGCGAATGCGCCTCAGCGGACCTCGAGCTCGATGATCTCGAGGTCCGCGAAGGTCATCTGGCCGCCCGCGGCGAGCAGCCGGATGCCGTCGTCGGCTGGCAGCGGGAACACACGATGCGAGTGCACCTCGAACCCCTCGCCGACGAAGACCTCGATGCTGGACCGGTCGACGAGGATCCGAAGGTGGAGCGATCCCGTCGACGCGTCGATGCTCGTCGTCGTCGCGCCGCCGCTCGGGCTCCACGTCTCTCCGCGGTCCACGGAGATCGAGGCGTCTGCGAACGACAGCCCCACCCCGATGCGTCGGGCACCCCCGCTCGCACGACGGAGCTCCAGCCCGGCACCGGTGGGTGGCGAGCTCGGGTCCCAGCGCAGTTCGCAGCGCAGCTCGTACGCAACCGCCCGCACCTCGAGGTCCGAGGACCCGGCGACGGCGACGGTCCCCAGCGAATGGCGGCGAGTGGCGTGCTCCAGGAGCGCGGCCGGTGGCTGAGCGCTCAGCGCGTAGCCGCTGCCGCGTCGGTGCAGGCGAAGCTCCCGCACGATCATGTCGTCGCCGTTGTACCCGTCGGTCACCATCGAGGGCGCATTGTGCGGGTAGTCCCAGAAGTTCGCCCAGCCGATGGCGCGGCGCAGCGACTCGTCGACGTCTCCGCCCGCGTCATGCGCGTCGTAGGTGACGGCGCCGTAGAAGTCGAACCCGTGGTCGAGCCATAGGGCCTCCCGCTCGTCGCAGGTGAAGGCCGAGCCATCGAACTCGCCGACCCAGTAGGCGTACGTCGCGGGCAGGCCCCTCTCCTTGCCGTTCGCACTCGTGCCGAGGACCCAGTGGCGCGTGCCGTCGCTCGCGCGCATCCGGAACAGGTCGGGGCATTCGAGGAGGCCGATGCCCTCGATGCGATGCTCGCCGACCCGCCGCCAACCGTGCAGGTCAGCCGACACGTAGAAGCCGATCGTGTCGCCCTCCGCGTGGAGCATGCACCAGCGCGCACGGTCGTCATCCCACACGACCTTCGGGTCGCGGAAGTCGACGACCCCGGGGTTCGCGAGGACGGGGTCGGGCGCGCCAGGCGTGAAGGTGCGCCCGCCATCCGTCGAGACCCAGAGGTACACCGCCTGCACGCCAGCCGGCGCCTGCGTGACCAGCCCGACAACCGCGTCACGTCCGTACCCGGCCGTGTTGTGCGCATCGACGACGACGGAGCCCGACCAGCAGTCCCCGTTCCCGTTCGCGAACTTGGGGATCGCCGTTCCCTGATCGCTGAAGCGAACGTGGTCCCGCGTGGTCGCGAGCCGCCACGAAGTTCCGATCCCGCCTTCGACGTAGTCGTCGTTCGCCAGGTAGTAGGAGAGGTACTCGTCGCCCACGCGGATGGGGCGCTGCGGATCGTTCTTCCACCCGCGGGGCACGCTCATGTGGAACGCGGGACGGAAGGTGGTCGGTGCGGTGCTCGTCATCAGGTTCCCTCGGGGGTGGGTCGGTGCCGCGTTCAGTGCAGCTGGATCCGGTTGTGCTCCTCGGCGCCTGCCATGTGCCACGCGGTCGCGCGCGTGACCGCCGCGTTCCCCTCGACTCTCGCGCCGAGCGCATCGGTGCGGGTGGGGTAGACACGAGCCGTCAGGGCGATGCCATCGCAGAACACCTCGATCGAGGACCGATCGACGACGATGCGGAGACGCGAGGGGCGCTCGCAGTCGTCGGCGGTGCCCGGCTCCGGCACCGTGCCGGCGAGGCGCGAACGGTCCGCGGTCGTGTCGGCGGAAGACCGGGATCGGTCGAGGCTCAGGTGCAGCGCTCCGTCCCGGCGAGCGAGTTCGACGACACACGCCTCCTCGCCGTCCGGGGTGGCGAGAACGGTCACGGCGAGCCGGCGACCGTCCCCGACGAGCGCATCCACCTCGATGTCGAGGGTGTCGCCAGACCAGTCGCCGGCGAGCTCGTGCGTTCGCAGGGCGGCGAACTCCGGAACCGGCTCCTGCCGGACGACGCCCGCACGGTCGAGCCACAGGGTCCGGGGGAGGGCCATGGCCCCCGACCAGCCCGAGGCGATCATGGCCTCGTCGGTGCGCCCCTCCTGCATCCACGACCAAAGGATGCGTCGGCCCGCCTCGTCGCGGTACGTCTGCGGGGCGTAGGCGTGGCGCCTCCCGAGATCGAGCCGCTGGACACGGTCGATCTGGAACCGGTCACCCCGATAGCTCCCGAGGGCGATCAGCGGATGCAGGGTCGCGCCCTCGTGCCAGGCGGAGAAGATGAGCGCGTGCGGGTCGCCGCTCGCGGCGTCCGGCGCTGCCGTCCCCGCGGTTCCAGCTGAGTCGCCGGGGAGCAGCCGGAAGAAGTCGACGCACTCCCACATCGTTCCCGTCCAGTCCGGGTCGTCGAGAGCGATCTGGCCCGCGGGGAGCGACGCGAGCGGGCCGATGAGCCGCCACTCGCGGAGGTCCGTGGACTCGTAGAGGAATGCGCACCCACCGTCTCCGCGCACCCCCGAGCCGATGAGCTGGCGCCACACGTCGCCCTCGCGCCACACGCAGTGGTCGCGGTACGCCGTGAGGTCACCTTCTGGAGGGGTCGAGATGACCGGCTCAGGCAGCGGCGACCACTCCTCGAGATCCGCCGTGCCGACGGCGAGGCATGGCAGCTCGCGGAGCCCCTGGCGGCCCGAGTAGATCAGCGTGGGCGTGCCAGCGTCGTCGACGAGCACGCCGGACCAGCAGCCGTCGCCGTCGGCGCCCTCTCCGGGGCTGAGCGCGATCGGACGATCGCGCCAGTGCACGAGATCGTCGCTGACGGCGTGACCCCAGTGGATGCGGTTGTGCACCGGAGCTTCCGGGTTGTGCTGGTAGAAGAGGTGGTGGAGGCCGTCGATCTGCGCGACCCCGTTCGGGTCGTTGAGCCAGCCGGCCGGCGAGGTGAAGTGGAAGGCGGGGCGAAGCCGGTCCGATTGAGCCCTCACGAGCTGCTCGTCGGCGCGGACGGTGGTGTCGGTCATTCGTTCTCCTCGGGTGCGAGCACCCAGTGGTCGTTGTCGGCGTCGACGATGCGGCGCGAGAGCGCTGGCGCGGAGGTCCACGCGGCGATCTCCTCCCGCAGGCGGGCGCGAACGCCGACATCCGGCGCGGAGCTCCGATTGGGGTCGGGGACGGCGCCGACGAGCAGGCGCGTGTAGGGGTGGCTGGGGTTGGCGAGCAGCGTGGTCGACTCGCCGCCCTCGACGATCCGTCCGCGGTGCATGACCAGGATCCGATCGGCGAGGTACCTCGCCGAGGCGAGGTCGTGCGTGACGTAGAGCATGGCGATGCCGCGTTCGTCCCTGAGCCCGGCGAGCAGGTTCAGCACGCCGATGCGCACGGAGACGTCGAGCATCGACGTCGGTTCGTCGGCGAGGATGACATCGGGTTCCACGGCCAGCACGCGCGCGATGGCGATGCGCTGCCGTTGGCCGCCCGAGAGCTCGTGCGGGAATGCGCTCAGGACCTGGCGATCCAGGCCCACCGACTCGACGAGCTGGGCGCATCGTTCGTGCACGTCGCCCTGGCCCATGCCGTGCAGCTGGAAGGTCCGCTCGAGGACCGCCCCGACGCGGTGGGCCGGGTTGAGCGATCCGAAGGGGTCCTGGAACACCATCTGCACGCGGTTCCGGTATGCGCGGGAGGCTGAGCGGCGCTCGGAGCGCAGGACATCCACTCCGTCGAGCTCGACGGTTCCCGCCGTCGGCTGCTCGAGGCGCGCGACGCACCGCGCCAGCGTCGACTTGCCCGACCCGGACTCGCCGACGAGCGCGACGATCTCACCGCGGCCGATCGACAGGTCGACGTCGGACAGGGCATCTACCGCGCCGCGGCGGCCGAAGAGGCCGGCACCGGGGAACCGCTTGGAGAGGCCCCGCACGCGCAGGACGGGTTCGTGCTCGGTGACGACGCTCATCGCGTCTCCTCCTCAATCAGTGCGCCGCTCGGAGCGACGAGGTGGCCAGGGGCGACCTCGACGAGGTCGGGGACATCGGTGAAGCGCACACCCTCAGCCAGGCCGGAGAGCTTCGTCCTCGGTCCGCTGATCGGTGGGAACGCCCCGAGCAGCGCCCGGGTGTACGGATGACGCGCGCCGTCCCGGATGACCGCGGCGGGCGCGACCTCCACGATGCGGCCGGCGACCATGATGCCGATGCGATCGGACAGCTCGAGCATGAGCGACATGTCGTGGGTGATGAACAGCACGGCGAAGTCGAGCTCCTGCTGGAGGTCCCGGATCTGCTGCAGGATGTCCTGCTGCACCACGACATCGAGGGCCGTCGTGGGCTCATCGAGGATCAGCAGGCGGGGGCGGAGCGAGCAGGCCATCGCGATGACCACCCGCTGTCGCTGGCCACCGGAGAGCTGATGCGGGTACGAGCGGAGACGGTCCGCGCCCACCCGGACCATCTCGAGGAGCTCCCCTGCGCGGCGCCATGCGTCGCGCTTCGAGATGCGCTCGTGGGCCCGCAGCGTGTCGACGAGCTGGTCGCCGATGCGCATCACCGGGTTGAGCGAGCTCATCGCCGATTGGAAGACCATGGCCACCTCCCGCCAGCGCCAATCGCGAAGGCGCCCGGCGTCCATGCTCAGCACATCCTGGCCGTCGAAGAGGATGCTGCCGCCCGTGATCCGGGCCGGCTCCTTCAGCAGCCGCATGATGGCGTTCGCGCACGTCGACTTCCCGCAGCCGGACTCCCCGGCGAGGCCGAGGATCTCACCCTGCGCGATCGAGAAGGACACGCGGTCGGCGCCGCGGACGGACCGCTCGTCGCTGACGTAGTCGACCGTGAGGTCGCGGACTTCGAGGACGCTCATCGTGCCTGCTCCTTGCGGTCGACGGTCGTGGGTGCCGTTGCGGTCCGCGCGGTGCGCGGCCTCCGGAGCCGTGGGTTGGTGACCTCGTCGACCGCGTAGTTGCAGAGGGCGAGGGCGAAGGCGACGAGCGCGATCGCGAGACCGGAGGGGACGAAGATCCACCACTGGCCGATCATGAGCGCGCCGTCGCTCGACGCCCAGAACAGGTTTGTGCCCCACGAGAGGGTGTTCGGGTCGCCGAGCCCGAGGAACTCGAGGCCGGCCTGCGCTCCGATCGCTCCGATGATGCAGGCGAGGAGCGTGGTCATCACGATCGATGCCACGTTGGGCAGCATCTCCCGCAGGATGATCGACAGCGGTCGCTCTCCGGAGGTGATGGCGGCGCCGATGTAGTCCTTGCCGCGGATCGAGAGGCCCTGAGCGCGGAGCACTCGAGCGCTGCCAGCCCAGCCCGTGATGACGAGCACCGCGATGACGGTGCCGAGTCCCGGCGGGAGGAACGCGGCGAGCAGCACCAGCAGAGGGAGGCCGGGAATCAGGAGGAAGACGTTCGTCACCAGCGAGAGCGCATCGTCCACGCGCTTGCCGAAGAAGGCGCTCGTGAGCCCGACGACGATGCCGACGAGCGTCGAGAGCACACCCGCGACGAACCCGACGAGCAGGCTCGAGCGAGCTCCCCAGACGGTGAGCGCGAGCACATCCTGCCCCTTCGCGGTGGTGCCCAGCAGGTGATCCGCGCTAGGTGGCGTTGCTCCGCCCGACCCGATCCGAGACGGGTCACCTGGGAAGATCACGGGTGCGGTGAGCGCGAGCACCACGAACACCAGCAGGATGATGAGCCCGGATAGCGCCTTCTTGTTGCGCAGCAGGGCGCGGAGCAGGCGCGTCAGCTGACGTCCGCGCGAGCGGTTCTGCGCATCCGGCTCACGGGTGGCGATCGAGCTGGTGCTCGGCGGTTGGCTCGCGTCGCGGACGGCTGAGGCGTGCGCGAGCGACTCGGGGCTTTGGATCGACATGGGTACCTCTCAGCGCACGCGAACGCGCGGGTCGAGTCGGACGTAGATGAGGTCGACGAGGAAGTTCGCGAGGAGCACCGCGGCGGTGATCGTGAGGAACAGGCCCTGCATGAGCGGGTAGTCGAGGCCCTGGACGGCAGCGAGCAGCTGGTAGCCGACGCCCGGGTAGGCGAAGACGACCTCGGTGAGCAGAGCCCCGCCGACGATGAAGCCGAGGCTCATCCCGATGGAAGTGACGCTCGGGAGCAGCGCGTTCCTGGCCCCGTACCGGAGCATGACGCGCGACGAGCTGAGCCCCTTCGCTTCCGCCATGAGGATGTAGTCCTCCGAGTTCGTGGCGATCATCGTGTTGCGCATGCCGAGCATCCACCCGCCGATCGACACGAGCACGATGGAGAGCGCAGGCAGGACCAGGTGCGCCGCGACGTCGCTGATGAACACCGGATCCCACGACGGGGTGAGGCCGACGCTGAACGCGTGCCGCAGCGGGGCCCACCCGAGCATGACTCCGAAGACGTAGAGCGCGCCCATCGCGAGCCAGAAGTAGGGGAACGAGCCGATGAAGACCAGCAGGGGCGGGACGATCGAGTCGAGCACCCCACCGCGACGCCACGCGGCCAGGATGCCGAGGAGGTTGCCGATGATCACGGCGATGAACAGGGACGCGGCGCCGAGGAGCAGCGTCCACGGCAGCTGCTGGGCGATGACCTCCGTCACGGGGGTCGGGAACCTCGAGATGGAGACGCCGAAGTCGCCGGTGAGGATGCGCACCAGGTACTCGGGGTACTCCTGCCACCACGGGCCGCCGTTGACGCCGAGCATCTCGCGAAGGGAATCGACCTGCTCAGGGTCGAGCCGCTGCTGAGAACGCGAGAGCATGCGCGTCACGGGGTCTCCCGGCATGAGAC
The DNA here is from genome assembly GCF_013409665.1 of Pseudoclavibacter sp. JAI123. Taxonomy (NCBI): domain Bacteria; kingdom Bacillati; phylum Actinomycetota; class Actinomycetes; order Micrococcales; family Microbacteriaceae; genus Pseudoclavibacter; species Pseudoclavibacter sp. JAI123. Next base: position 1,060,176 of record NZ_JACCCM010000001.1, read on the forward strand.
GCGGGAGGAGAAAATTGAGGGTTATGGAGACCCAGAAGGCCAGCAGGTAGAACCCGAGCCTGCGCAGAATGAAGCTCACGACATCCTCCTCGATGGATGGAGCGGGTGGAGTTGATGGGATGGCGGCGCGGCCCCTTCAGGGCAGGCGGCGGCTGGGCCGCCGACCGGGGTATGGCCCGGCCGGCGGCGAGAGAAGGCGGCTGCTACTCGGCGGGTGTCAGCTTCGTGAGCACGAGCACGGTGGTGGAGGAACGGGTCGCGAGGGTCGCGTACGGGTCCTCCTCCGTCGGCCAGCCGACGAAGCGCTCGGTCGTGTACGCACCCCATTCAGGGCCCGAGAACAGGGGGACGACCGGGGTCTGCTCCGCGAAGAGCTGCTGCAGGCCCGAGGTCGCGGCTGCCTGCTGCTCCGGCTCGGACGCGCTGGCCAGCTCGGCGAGCAGCGCATCGGCGTCCGCACTGCCGAAGCGGTGGTAGTTGTCGAAGGTCTGCTCGCCGACGGGAACGACGGTCTCCGTCGACATCGTGTTGCGGTAGTACTGGTACGGAGTCGGCGCGGCGGCGCTCCAGACGATGCCGGTCTCGAAGTCGCCGGTCTCGTATCCGGCAACGACCGAGGCCCAGTCTGGCGAATCGACGGTCGCCTGGATGCCGAGCTCGCCCAGGTTCTGCGCGATGATGTTCGCGACCGAGAGCCAGTCGCTCGACGTCGAGCCGACCGAGATGGTGAAGGAGAACGGCTGGCCGTCCGGGGTGGTCCGCGTCCCGTCTGCGCCCTCCGGGTATCCAGCCGCGTCGAGGAGGTCTGCCGCCGCTGCGAGGTCGAGCGAGGCCCAGCCGCAGGAGCTCGCGACCGCCTCGTCGCGCCAGGTGTCATACGCGCCAGAGAGCCCGGTGCAGTCCGCCGCCTTCGTGTAGCCGGACATGCCGACGTCGACGATCTGCTCGCGGTCGAGTGCCATGGACAGCGCCTGCCTGACGCGGACGTCGGAGAACATCGGGAGCGTCGTGTTGAGCTGCCAGTTGATCATCGATCCCGTCGGCGGGAACCAGTAGTGCCGCTTCTCGGGGTCGCGGTCGACGAACGCGGTCTGGATGTTCGGAATGTACTGCGGGGCCCAATCGACATCGCCGTTGATGGCCGCCAGGTTGGCCCCGTCGTTTCCGGCGAACGCCAGCATCCGGATGCCGGGGATGTTCTGGGCGCCCTCCTGCCAGTAGTTCGGGTTCGGCAGGAGGTCGAACGACTGCGCCTGGAAGTTCGTGACCTCCGTGTAGGGGCCGGTGCCGACGGGCAGAGGGTTCTCGAAGTTGCCGGGATCTTCCTCGGCCGCCCAGATGTGCTCGGGGACGAGCGTCAGCTGGCCCAGCTCGTAGAGCGCCGGGCTGTACGGCTTCGAGAGCGTGAACTCGACCGTGTCCGCATCGACGGCCTTGGCGTCGGCGAGGTAGTCGAATCCGCCGAGCAGCTCGCGCTGCAGGTCGACGGTGAACACGACGTCGTCGGCGGTGAACGCCTCGCCGTCGGACCACAGCACGCCGTCGCGGAGGTCGAAGGTCTGCGTGAGGCCGTCACCGCTCGTCTCCCAGGACTCGGCGAGCCACGGCACGGTGTCCCCAGCGGCGGGGTTGTAGATGAGCATCGACTCGTAGATCGCCTGCTGCGTCATCGGGGCGGCGGTCGGCGAGAACGGGTTGAAGTTCTGGCTGAATGTCCCCATGTCCTCGCGAGGGATCGTCAGGAGTGCTTCACCGGCGCCTGACGCGGACGCAGTGCAGCCGGACATGGCGACCGCGGCAACGGCGCCCATGCCGACCACGGTGACGACGCGCTGTCTGATGGATAGGGTCATGGTGTCTCTTTCTTCGCGTGCGTAGGAGTTCGCAGGGCAGGGATTTGCTCGATCATCGGATTCGACCTCCGATGGACGAGCGCGAGCGCAGCGGGCAGGCGATCTCGATCTGTCGATCGGTGATCGTCTCGCCCGCTGCCAGCGAGGTGAGCATGGTCACCCCTGCCGCGCCCATCTCCTCGAAGGGAAGGGCGACGGTGGTCAGGCCGGGTCGCAGGTAGCCGGCCAGGATCTCTTGGTCGTCGAAGCCCACGACGGAGATGTCCTCGGGAATCCGGAGCCCGCGTTCCTTGATGGCGTCATAGGCGCCCATCGCGACGCGGTCGTTGCCGCAGAAGATCGCGGTCGGTCGCTCGGGCAGATCGAGGAGTCTGGTGGCCGCGGCGTAGCCACCATCCGCTGTCCCGTCGCTCGACTCGATGAGCTCGTCGCCGAGGGGGAGCCCCGCCAGGCGCATCTCGTCGCGGAGGCCCGCGAGGCGGCCGACCGTCGCCGCGATACCGGGGGAGAGCGTGATGTGGCCGATGCGCTCGTGTCCGGCGTCGAGGAGCGCGCGAGCGGCCGTGCGCCCGCCCTGGCGTTCATCGGGGACGATGCTCGGCACTCGGTTGTCGAGGTCGTAGCAGTTCACCAGCACGCAGGGCACGTCGTGCGCGTTGTCCGGCACGCGGATGCCGCGATGCCAGGTCGCGGCGATGATGATGCCCTCGACCCGCTGCTCGAGCAGCTTCTCGATCGCGAGCGACTCCATGGTCGGCTCCTCGTCGCTCGGAGCGATGAGGAGGAAGCTGCCGAGCTCCCACGCGGCGGCCTGGGCGCCCTTCACGATGTCGACGGCGAACGGGGCCGTCACGATCTCCGTGACGAGGCCGTACCATCCGGTGCGCTGGACGGCGAGTGCTCTGGCTGCCGCGTTCGGGCGGTACCCGAGCTCGGCTGCGGCATCGCGGATGCGGCGCCTGGTGCCCTCCGGGATGGCCGCGTCCGTTCCGTTCAGAGCGAAGGAGACTGCCGTTCGGCTGACGCCCGCGTGGCGTGCCACGTCGGCCATCGTGACTGCCTTCGCACGCACGGGACCCCCGTGTGCCGACGCATTCTGACCGCTCATTGGAATCCTGTCTTCGTTGACTAACTCGCGTTAATGCGAGCTATAGGAGCACAGTACGACACTGACTAACGCGCGTCAACTGGAGCGCTGGCCCTGTCCTCGCCGAGGCGTCGCATCGCAGCTTTCGCCCCATCTGCGACGCTGCCCGGCGTTTCGCCCGCCGAGAGTGGTCTCAGAGGGTGAAACGCCGGGCAGCGATTGCGGTGTCGGGGTTCTGCGGCGGCTAGGCGTCGCGGGAGTCGCCGCCGGAGACGGGGGACCCGCTCGAGGTCGCGTCGCTCGCGGCGCGGCCCGCGCTGGCGGCGCGGGGCACATCCGCAGCGTCGGCCGCCGTCTCGATGGGCTCGTCCTGCACCGTGGAGCGCTCGGACTTGCTGCGGTCGTTCCGCGTCTTGAGGAGGCTCGCGATCGTGGCGACCGCGATGGTCGCTCCGATGAACGTGAGCGAGAACCAGATCGGGATCTCCGGCACCCACAGCAGCGGCTCGCCGCCGTTGATGAACGGAACCTCGTTGACATGCAGGGCGTGGAAGACGAGCTTCACGGCGATGAAGCCGAGGATCACGGCGAGGCCCTGGCTGAGGTAGACGAGGCGCTCGAGCAGTCCGCCGATGAGGAAGAACAGCTGGCGCAGGCCCATGAGCGCGAAGGCGTTCGCGGTGAACACGATGTACGCCTCGTTGGTGAGCCCGTAGATCGCGGGGATCGAGTCGAGCGCGAAGACCAGGTCGATGAAGCCGATCGCGACGATCGTGAGGAGCATCGGGGTGACGAAGCGCTTGCCATCCTTCTTCACGGTCATCTTGTCGCCGTGGTACTCATCCGTGACGGGCAGGATGCGGCGTACGAAGCGCATGAAGGCGTTGTTCGAGGGGTCTCCGTGGTCGCCCTTGATCTGCTGGTAGGCGAGCACGAACAGCAGCGCGCCGAACAGGTAGAACACCCAGGAGAAGTTCTCGATGAGGGCGGCCCCCACTGCGATGAAGCCACCGCGCATGATGAGCGCGATGACGATGCCGATCATCAGCACCTTCTGCTGGTAGATCTTGGGCACCGCGAAGCCGGTCATGATGATGAGGAACAGGAAGAGGTTGTCGAGCGACAGCGCCTTCTCTGTCAGGTAGCCGGCAAAGTACTCGCCGCCGTAGCGCCAGTCGGTGACGAAGCCGATGCCGACGCCGAACAGCAGCGCGAGGCCGATGTAGAACGCCGACCAGCGAGCGGATTCGCGGATGGTCGGCTCGTGCGGCTTCCGCACGTGAGCGAAGAACTCGTAGACGAAGAATCCGATCGTCACCGCGATCGTGATGAGCCAGACAGAGGTCGTGACCTGCATGGGGGTACTCCAAAGGGGGATTGGTGTTCGACAACGACACCAAGGTCTCCTCCGCCCCGACCAGATCAGCGACGCTGACATGGTGGAACCGATGCCCCGGAACGTGGAATCACGCTCGTATTGACGGGCACACCGCAGACGGGAGTACTCCCCTTGCTTCGCAAGAGCTTAGGGGGATGCGCGGGCGGGAAGGCTGGGAGAACGCCCGCAAGCGGCTCAGCTGTCGCGAGGCGGCGCCGTGGAGAGTCGCGAGTTGAAGCTCGGGCTGAGCACGGTGCGGTGCACGGGGCGCGTCGGGTCGGCGATGCGCGCGAGCAGGGTCGTCACGGCGGCCCGCCCGAGCGACGACCGGGGCGGCGTGACCGCGGTCAGTGCCGGCGTGAAGAGGTCGGCGACCTCGTCGTCGTAGGCCACGACAGACAGGTCGTCCGGCACGCTGAGCCCACGAGCGAGAGCCACGTCGATGATCGCCATCGCCTCCCGGTCGGAGTGCACGAGCAGGGCGGTGACGCCGGCTTCGAGGACTGCGTCGAGCACCGCATCCACGGCCCCCGAGAAGCGAGGGTCGCGGCGGTCGGGCAGGATGCGCTCGACGTGCTCACCCGGCGTGAGGCCCAGCTCGCGGCAGGCGGCCGACCAGCCGGCGATGATCTTGCGCGACGTCGGCGAATTCCTCGAGATGAAGAGGCCCACCTTGCGGTGCCCGAGCTGCGCGAGGTGGCGGGCTGCGAGGACGGCGCCCAGGGCATGGTCGGTGGTGACCGACTCCGCGGGCGTTCGGTCGGGGCCGACGACGGCATCGCGCTCGGCGAGCACAAATGGCAGCCCGGACTCATGCAGCCACTCCATGACCTCGCGGGCATGGTCGGTGTCGGTGTTGGGGGCAACGACGAGGCCCGTGACACCCTCGTGCTCGACCATCCGCTCGAGCACGGGCCGCTCATCCTGCATCTCGTACGACGTTCCCCGCAGCAGCAGCTTCGCGCCCTGCTCGCGAGCCGCCTGCTCCATGCCGCGGATGACACGCGGCCAGTAGAAGTCGAGCGAGGGCACCAGCACGCCGATGGTCTGCTGCGCGCCGTTCGTCGCCTGGCGCGCCTGCAAGGCGGGCGCGCCGTCGGGCGGGAGCACAGCGCCGCCGTGCACGCGCACGAGGAGGCCGTCCGACTCGAGCTGCTGCAGGTCGCGGCGCAGCGTCACCGGGGTGACGTCGAGCTCGTCGGTCAGCTCGGCGACCCGCACCGCACCGGAGGCGAGCAGCCGTTCCAAGATGAGGTCGCGCCGTTCGGCGGCGAGCCGTGATCCCTGTTCCATCATTCTGCGTCCCCCACAGCGTTCGTGTCCCCGAAGGGCGGTGTCGAGTGCTCCTGGCGCACGGTGACGGTCATCGTTGACCGGTCGGCGACGTCGAGGTCGAGTCGCACGAGTCTAGGGCCCCACACGTCCGTCAGCATCGGGTCGTCGAGCTCGATCGGCGTGAGGGTGGCGGTCGCGGTGTCACTCCAGGTGACGTGGACCCGCGGGGCACCACCCAGAGGGGTGATGACGGCGCTGTCGTCACCCTGACTGTCAGGTGTGAGGGCAACGTCGCCGGCGAGCAGCATCCGCAGCTGCGTCGGGGCGGGTGCGGCAGAGGAGGATGTCGCGTCCGTCGCGTCGGCGTCTGATGCGGAGAGTTGTGGCGAGGTGCTGTTCAGCTCCTCGCGGACCGCGCTTGGCCACAACTCTGTGGAGCTCGCGGGGGCGGGGCCCTCGGTCGCGGGGGCGGCCGCTGCATCGGCGGGTGTCGACGCCCAGCGCCACGCGTCATGGACGCGCACCTCGGTGCGCTCGCGGTCGAGGAGCACCTCGCGGCGCCACGACTCGAGCCCTGCGACGTCGTAGGCGCCGGCCAGCTCGAGCTCGAGCGAGGGAGCGTTCCCTGTCTGCACGCCGACAACGTCGGCCGCGTACTCGCGCCCCGTCGGCTGCCCGCGCCCCGCGATGACCGGCACGTTGTGCCATTCGCTCTGCATGGGCCACAGCTCGTAGCGGCGGTTGCTGAAGGTGCGGGCGTCGTAGCTGGGGCGCCCGGCGTCGACGATGACCGGCACGCCGTCGGAGGCGACGAGGAACGTGCCGACGTCGTTGTGGTTGTGGTTCTCGTCGTTGTGGCCGCCCTTGACCGCGACCGACAAGCCCGAAGACGAGCCGTCGCGCTCGCGGGCGACGAGCATCTGCGTGGAGGGGAGCCAGGTGGATGCGGGGGCCGGGGGAGCGGGTGGGCTCAGCTGCAGCCAGGGCGCGTCGGTGAGTCCGCGGAGCACTCGCCCGAGTCCCTCGGCCTCGACGACCGCGGCCTCTGATGGGCGGCGGTGGGAGGCCGCGAACGCTTGCGCGTCGGCGTCACCAGCGCGAGCGGCCGCTCGGTGCAGGGAGTGCCACGGCTGGTCGCTGCTGGGCTTGGCCTGCCCGTCGGCGGCGTTCACGAACCAGCCGTCGCCGAGGTGCATGCGGTGCGGAAACGCGACGGTCTCGCGCAGCGAGCGGATGCTCGGAACGGGGTCGAAGGCGCCACCGGTCGCGAAGGTGAGCAGGTCGAGCGCTTCGAGGAGGCGGCAGGCGCCGTTCCACCAGTAGGCGTAGCCCTCGTCGATGGCCCCGTCTTCTGGCAGCACGGCGACGTAGCGATCGAGGCCTTCGACGACGAGCTCCAGGATGCGCGCGCGCTCCGCGGCCTCGCTCGGTGTGTCGAGCAGCCGGAGGGCGGCGACGAGCACGTTGCCGTGGATCCACGGGTTCCAGTTGTGCGCGTCCCCGTCGAGGCCGAGCCAGTGCCAGTCGCGGCGACGCACGAACGGCTCGAAGACGCGCACGCGGGCTTCGTGGCGGATGCGCGCCCGCGCACCCGGGTACTGGGCGTCGAGCTGGTCGCCGAGTAGCTGGTCGATCCAGGCGAGCTGCCCGATGACTTCGCCGGCGCCGAGGTCGAGGTACGGGTCGGTGACGGTTGCGAGCACTGAGCCGTGCCGGGCGAGCGTGTCGTCGTGGGCCGGCCAGCACCAGGAGCTCTGCTCGCAGAGCAGGATGACGCCGTCGACGACCTCGGCGAGCAGCGACGGGTGACCGGCGGCCGCCACCGCGGTGCGGGTCAGGCGTTCCTGCCGCGCGAAGGCGGGCGTCTCCCAGGCGATCCGGTTGCCGTCGCCGTGATACCTGGCGGCGTCGCTCGCGCGCGGTTGCGGCCATGGTGTGCCCTGTTCGGTGGTGGCGCGTTCGGTCATCTCCGCGAGGGTGCGCGCGTCGGCGATTCCGGCGGGCCAGTCGGATGCGGGTGGCACGGGGAGCGCGTGGTCGGGGTCGGCGATGACCTCGTCAAGGTTCCGGCCGCCGAGCTGCTCGTCGAGGGCGCGCGAGAGGGGTCCACGGAATGCGGTGCCGCTCTGCACGGGAATGTCCGTGGTGTCTGTCATCGTCGACCTACTTCTCGGGGGTGGTGCTCGCCGCTGCTGCGGTGGTGGTGTTGCCACTGAAATCGATCGTAAACGATCATGCACGATCATAACCGCATTGTTGTGATCGAGAATGATTGCTACTCTTTCGAAACGTCACCACCCCCGGGGGACGCCGCAGGCACCCCGGACGGCAATTCAAAGGAGAATCCGTGTCCACTGCATTCACGCCCGAAGCGCCCGCCGCTGCGCTTCCGTCAGCGTCGCAGCGAGCATGGACCCGCGACGACTGGACCGCCTACGCCGACCGCCTCCTCGCGGGCGCCATGGCCTGGTCCTCTCCGGGCAAGGGGCGCATCACCCCTCCCGGCGCGGAGGGTGGCTACGGTCACGACATCGACGGCCTCGAGGGCTTCGCCCGCACGTTCCTCCTCGCCGGCTTCCGCATCGCGGGTGAGCGCGGCCAGGGCGTCGACGAGCTCATCTCCTTCTTCTCCGAAGGCATCCGCACGGGCGTCGACCCGGATGCGGCCGACCGCTGGGTGCGCCTCGAGGAGCACCCGCAGGCGAAGGTGGAGGCGGCGTCGCTCGCCCTCATCCTCGACCTCACGCGCCCGTGGATCTGGGATGCGCTCGATGAGCTCACGCAGCAGCGCGTCATCGACTACTTCGCGCCGGCCGTCGGCGACGACACCTACCCGCGCACGAACTGGCTGTGGTTCCGCCTCGTCGTGCAGACCTTCCTGCGCTCCGTCGGCGGCCCCTGGTCGCCGGAGGACGTCACCGCCGACCTCGCCCTGCACGACTCGTTCGTGCGCGCCGACGGCTGGCTCTCCGACGGCGACGAGCGCTCCTACGACCACTATGTCGGCTGGGCGCTGCACATCTACCCCGTCCTCTGGTCGCGGATGCGCGGGGCCAGCGAGCTCGCGGGCGACCGCCTCGCCGGTGACGTCGCCGCCCTCGACCGCTTCCTGCAGGACGCCGTGCACCTCATCGGCGGAGACGGCTCCCCGCTCCTGCAGGGCCGCAGCCTCATCTACCGCTTCGCCGCCGCCGCTCCGTTCTGGGTCGGCGCGCTCGCGGAGGTTCCCTCGGTCTCGCTCGGCGCGCTCCGCCACGCGGCCGAGAAGGTCGTCTCCCATTTCGCCGAGCGCGGCGTGCCGGACGAGCGTGGCCTCCTCACGATGGGCTGGCTCGACGAGTGGCGCCAGCTCGCGCAGGCCTACTCCGGCCCCGCCTCCCCGTATTGGGCCTCGAAGGGGCTGCTCGGCATCCTCCTCCCGGCCGACCACCCCGTCTGGGTCGCCGAGGCCGAGCCGCTCCCCGTCGAGCAGGGCGACTTCGTGCGCACGATCGCGGCCCCGGGGTGGGTCGTCACCGGTACGAAGAGCGACGGCATCGTGCGCATCGCCAACCACGGCACCGACCACGCGAAGCCGAACACGCTGGTCGGCGACTCGCCCCTCTACGCCCGCATCGCCTACTCGAGCGCCACCAGCCCGCTGCTCGACGACGCGGCCTGGCACGAGCCGCTCGAGCAGTCGGTCGCGCTCGTCGAGAGCGCCACCACGGGCGAGAACGCCACCACGGGCACCGAAACCGCCACGCACCGCGCCGCGATGGAGCTCCTTGCCACGACCACCGACGGCGGCGCCGGCGTGGCCGCATCCACCTGGCTCGCCCACACGCTGGTCCCGAGCGCGAAGCAGCAGCGCCACGGCTCTGGCCTCGACGGCGAAGCGACGGTCGTCGCGCGCCTCACGGTCGTCTCGGTCGTGCGCGGCGCCGAAGAGGTGCGCCTCGCCCGCGTCACCGACCTCGCCGAAGGCGTCAACGAGAGCGACTGGATGCTCCGCTGGGGCGGCTGGCCCGTCACGAGCCGACAGGATGCGCAGATCACGAGCGCACTCCGCGGCCTGACGGCGGGCACGACGGCACGCACCGTGACGCGCACGGACGCGAGCCCGCTCGGCGCATCCACCGCGGTGCCGGTGCTCGACGCCCCCGTCGAGGTCGGCACCTGGGCCGCCGCCCACCTCACCCTCGCGGGCGCAGACCACACCCCAAGCACCACCACCGGCGTCGAGCTCACCGATGAGCTCGCCGCCATCACCTGGTCGGACGGGGCGCACAGCACCGTCGACCTCACCAACTACCGCCTCTCGTAGCCCGGGCGTCGGTTTTCAGGGATCCGAAGCGGGTCTCGTTCATTGCAGCAAAGGAGCAGCACCATGAAGAAGCGCACCATGATCGCCACTGCGGGCCTCGCCGCCGCCGCACTGGCCCTCACCGGATGCAGCGGTGGCGGGAGCGTCGACCCAGACGGTCCCATCACGCTGTCGGTGTCGGGCTGGAGCGTCGCATCCACCCCCGAGTTCCAGCTGCTGGCGGACGGCTTCACGGAGAAGTACCCAGACGTGACCGTCGAGGTCGTCGACTACGACCCCGCCGAGTACAACACGCTCATCACGGCCGACCTCGCGGCCGGTTCGGGCCCCGACATCATCACGCAGAAGGAGACGAAGTTCGTCACCACCTTCCAGGAAGGCGGACAGCTGCTCGACGTGTCCGACATCGAGCTGCCCGAGGGCATCAGCGGCGCCGCGTCGTACGAGATCGACGGCACCACGTGGGCGACCCCGTACCGCCAGGACTCGTGGGTGCTCTACTACAACAAGGCCCTCTTCGACCAGGCAGGCGTCGCCTACCCGGACGGCAGCTGGACCTGGGACGACTACGTCGAGAACGCCGACCTCCTGACGCAGAACCTCACCGCAGCGGGCTCGACCGCCAAGGGCGCGCACCAGCACAGCTGGCAGTCGACCGTCCAGGGCTTCGCCAACGCGCAGGCTGACGGCGACATCTTCAGCGGAGAGTACGACTACTTCGAGAAGTACTACGACAACTCGCTCAAGCTGCAGGACGACGGCGCGCAGGCCTCCTTCAACACGGTCACGGCCAACAAGCTCACCTACCAGGGCGAGTTCGGCAAGCAGAAGGCCGCGATGATCCCCATGGGCTCGTGGTTCGTGGCGACGCTCATCTCGCAGCAGGCGGCCGGCGAGGCCGACGACTTCGAGTGGGGCATCGCACCGGTGCCGCAGATGGATGCCTCCACCGCCGGTCTCGAGAACACCCCCGTCACGTTCGGTGACCCTGCCGGCTTCGGCATCAACGCCAACATCGACGAGGGCAAGACGCAGGCCGCCAAGGACTTCCTCGCCTACGCAGCAAGCGAAGAGGCGGCGACGAAGCTCGCCGGCATCGGCATCACCCCGGCGCTCCTGAGCGACCCGGTCGTCGAGGCGTACTTCGGCGTCGAGGGCGCCCCGCAGGACGAGCTCTCCGCGTTCGCCGTGCAGACGCACGAGACGCTCCCCGAGAGCCCGACCAACTCGAAGACCGCCGCCGTCCAGAACATCCTGAACGACATGCACTCCTCGATCCTCTCCGGCTCCAAGTCGGTCAAGGACTCCATCACGGAGGCCGAGACCCGAGTCGCCAACGAAGTCGGCCTCGACTAACCCCTCTCGTCGGTCGGCCGGTGCTCTCTCACCGGCCGACCGGCACCTCTCTCCAGGAGAATCATGACCACCACAACGGAATCGGCGCAGCCGAAGGCCGCGCCTGAGGGCCTGTCGCCCGAGGCGCGCAAGCTGCGCAACCGCTCACGGCTCAAGCGCTCGCTTGTCGGCTGGAGCTTCATCCTGCCGAACTTCCTCGGCTTCGCGACGCTGACGCTCGTGCCCGTCATCGTGCTGTTCTACATGTCTCTCACGAACTGGAACATCTTCGGCACCTCGACGTTCGTCGGCTTCGACAACTTCACCCGCCTCCTGGGCGACGGCAGCTTCCAGGTCGCGTTCGGCAACACCATCTACTACTCGGTGCTGCACATCCCGCTCACGATCGTCGTGTCGCTCGGGCTCGCGCTGCTGCTCAACAACAAGCTCCGCGGCGTCGCGTTCTTCCGCACGGCCGCGTTCTTCCCCTACATCACGTCGATCGTCGCGATCGCGCTCGTCTGGAACCTGCTCTTCAGCCCGGACTTCGGCCCCATCAACGAGGGCCTGCGCCTCATCGGCATCGACAACCCGCCAGGCTGGCTCACCTCCACGGAGTGGGCGATGCCCGCGGTGGTCATCATCAGCACGTGGCGCGACATGGGCTACTACATGGTGCTCTTCCTCGCCGCGCTGCAGACGGTGCCGCCCGAGCTGCACGAGGCCGCCCGCGTCGACGGCGCGAACGCGTGGCAGCGCTTCTGGAACGTGACGCTGCCTTGCCTGCGCCCGACGATGTTCTTCGTCACCGTCATGCTGACGATCAACTCGCTGAAGATCTTCGACCTCATCCTCGTGCTCACCGAGGGCGGGCCGGGCCAGTCGACGACCGTCATCTCCCAGTTCATCTACCGCAAGGGCTTCGAGGAGAACGAGTTCGGATACGCGTCAGCGGCCTCCGTCGTGCTGTTCCTGCTCTGCATCGTCGTCACGATCATCCAGTTCATGTGGAACAAGCGGAAGGACAGCTGATGTCCCAGACCATGGCAGTCGTCCTCCCCGAGGAGACCACGACCCCCCTCTCGACCGACCACGTCGAGCCCGCGAAGCCCGCTGGCAAGAAGGAGCACAAGCTCGCTCGCGCGCTCCTCTACGTCATCCTCATCGTCGCCGCGGCCGCGATGCTCACGCCGTTCTTCTGGATGATCATGAGCTCCCTCAAGGAGGCCAACGCGGTCTTCTCGGTGCCGGTGCAGTGGATCCCCGAGGTCTTCGTCTGGCAGAACTACGTCGACATCTGGACCAAGTCGGACATCATGACCTGGATCGGCAACACGCTCATCCTCTCGGTCACCGTCACGGCCCTGCAGGTGCTCACGGGCTCGTTCGCCGCCTACGGCTTCTCGCGCGTCAAGTTCCCCGGCCGCGACGTGCTCTTCCTCCTCTACGTCGGAACGATCGCCGTGCCGTGGCAGTCGTACATGATCCCGCAGTTCATCCTGCTGTCGAACGCGAACCTCTCGAACACCCTCTGGGCGATCATCCTGCTGCAGGCGTTCGGCGCCTTCGGTGTGTTCCTCATGAAGCAGTTCTACGAGACCATCCCCATGGAGCTCTCCGAGGCGGCCCGCCTCGACGGGCTCAGCGAGTACGGCATCTGGCGGCGCATCATGCTGCCGCTGTCGGTCCCGGCCATCGCGAGCCTCTCGCTGCTGACGTTCGTCAACACCTGGAACGACTACCTCGGACCGCTCATCTACCTGCGCGACCCGAGCCTCTGGACCATGCAGCTGGGCCTCAAGAACTTCGTCTCGAGCCTCTACGACGTCGACTACGGCGTGCTCTTCGCGGGCCTCACCATCTCGGTGCTGCCCATCGCGATCGTGTTCCTCCTCGGCCAGCGGTACTTCGTCGAGGGCATCGCGACCAGCGGAATGAAGGGCTAGGCCATGAAGCGCATCTCGCACGGCGTCTACGCGACGGCGTTCAACGTCACCTACCTGGCACTCGCCGTCAACCTGATGCTCGCGGTCATGAGCCTGCCGTTCCTCGTGCTGCTCGTGACCACCGACCCGTCGCTGTCGTGGCCGCTGCTCGCGGCGAGCGCGGCGCTCACGGGGCCGGGCATCGCGGGTGCGTTCGCGACCTTCCGTGCGCACGCGGAGGGGGACACGGATGTGATCCGCGCGTTCATCAGCGGGGTGCGCCGCACCTGGAAGCGGGCGCTCGTGATCTCGGCGGTCACGTCCGCCGTGGTCACGGTCGCGCTCGTGGATGTGTTCGTGCTCGTGCCGACGGGCATCGGCGTCCTCCTCGTGCCGCTGCTCGTCGTCGTCGCGATCCTGACGCTCGCGACCGCAGCCGTGACGCTCGTGGCCATCACGCAGGCCGAGGACACGCGCCTGCTCGTGCTGGCGCGCGCATCCCTCATCCTCGCCGTGCGCCGCTGGCCGCTGACCTTCGCCTCGTTCGCGATCGTCGGGGTCCAGGCCGCCGTGCTCACGGCGGCCCCGGCCATCGCCATCGGCATCACCACCGCCGCCTGCCTCTACGTCGTCTGGGCTGGCGGACGCTACACCCTGCAGCAGGCACCCGCGCGCGTCGCGGCCTGACTGACCTCTCGAACTCTCACGAAGGAACACCCATGACTTTCGCGCCCGCATCCACGACCGTGGAGAACGCGCTGGCAGCGGCCACCGACACCGTCCGACGCAATATCGAAGCGTTCGGCGCCGCCTACCCGGACGACACGACCAGCGACAACAGGTACCTGCTTCGCCCCGCCACCGACACCTTCGCGGCAGGCGCCAACCGTGGCTGGACCACCAGCTTCTGGCCGGGCATGATGTGGCTCGCCGGCGACGTCACGGGCGACGCGGTCTTCCACGAGGCCGCGCTGGCGCACGCCGCCGACTTCGAGCGCCGCCTCTACGGTGACGAGGACCTGGAGACGCACGACCTCGGCTTCCTCTACTCGCTCTCCGTCGTCACGGCGTGGAAGCAGACCGGCGACGAGCGCTGGCGCACGGCAGGCATCAAGGCCGGCGAGCGCCTCATGACGCGCTTCCTCGAGCCGGCCGGCATCCTGCAGGCCTGGGGCGACCTCAGCGACCCCGCGCAGCGCGGCCGCGCCATCATCGACAGCCTCATGAACATGCCCCTGCTCAGCTGGGTGGGCGAGCAGACGGGCGACCCCCGGTATGCGGATGCGGTGCGCCGGCACACGGAGCAGCTGCGCACGCAGATCTTCCGTGCCGACGACTCGACCTTCCACACCTTCTACTGGGATGCGGAGACCGGCGAGCCCCTGCGCGGCGGCACCGAGCAGGGCGCGTTCGACGAGTCCTGCTGGGCGCGCGGCGAGGCCTGGGGCATCTACGGCTTCGCGCTCAACTCGCAGACGGTCGGCGACCCGCGGCAGCTCGAGGCTGCCTGGCGGTGCGCCGACTACTATCTGGCGCACCTGCCGAGCGACGGCATCCCGTACTGGGACCTCGTGTACACCGAGGGCAGCGATGCGCCCCGCGACAGCTCGGCCGCCGCGATCGCCGCATGCGGGTTCTTCGAGCTCGCCGCCGTCGAGCCCGACCCCGAGCGCTCGGCCCGGGCGCTGCAGGCGGCGCACGCGCAGATCGACGCGCTCATCGCCGAGGCCACCCCGCAGCCGCCCGAATCGTCGGACGCGCTCCTCCTGCACGGTGTCTACGACCTGCCGAAGCTCGTCGGCGTCGACGAGGGCACCCTCTGGGGCGACTACTTCTACCTCGAGGCGCTGACCCGCGCCTCCCGCCCCGACTGGAAGCGCTACTGGTGAGCGGCGTCATGGGCGAAGGAGTCTGCGCATGAGGATCGTCAACTGGGACCGCGCTGGTGTCAGCGTGCCCGCAGCGCTCGTCGACTCGGGCGAGGGCGACCTGCTGGTCGACCTGTCGGGCGTCGCCGCCTCGACGCTCGAGCTGCTCACCGATGAGGGTGCGCTGGCGGATGCACGTGCCGTGGTCGACGCGGCGGACCCAGCCAGCCTCCCCGCTCGCGACGGCGAGCGCCTGCTGGCGCCGATCACACCCCGCGTGCTGCTGTGCATCGGCTACAACTACCGCGGCCACGTGGTCGCAGGCGGAGAAGGACAGCCCGACCCGGAGCATCCGGACGTGTTCGTGAAGACCGCCAACACGACGTTGGGGCCGGACGACGCCGTGGTCCTGCCGCCGCAGAGCGACGACGTCGACTACGAGGGCGAGATCGGGGTCGTCATCGGGCGCACGGCGCACGCCGTCTCCGCGGAGGACGCCCTCGACCACATCGCTGCCTACACGCTGGTCAACGACGTGTCTGCCCGCGACTGGCAGAACCGCACGAGCCAGTGGACGCTCGGCAAGTGCTTCGACGGCTTCGCCCCTCTCGGGCCAGCCATCGTGACGGCCGACGAGATCGCGGACCCCGCGAACCTGCTCGTCGAGGTCGTCCGCGACGGGAAGACGACCGTCTCGCAGAGCACGTCGACGCTCATCTTCCCGTTCGCGGAGATCGTCTCCTACGTGTCGCAGTCCATCACCCTCCAGCCGGGCGACGTCATCGCGACGGGGTCACCGCAGAAGCTCGAGGGTGCGTTGCGCGAGCACCGCCCGCTCGTCGACGGCGACTCGGTGCTCATCCGCGTGGCCGGCATCGGCGAGCTGACGACGCGCTTCCGCACGGCGGACTGAGCGCCCCGGGCGTCTCGGCAGCTACGGGGTCGTCGTCGGGCTCATCGTCTCCGACGGGGTCGGCGAGTCGGTCGTCGACTCCGTGTTGTTCGGATTCGGGGAGACCGTCATCGTGTCGTCCTCGTTCGCGGTCTCCTCGGTCGTGGATGTCGGCACCCCGGTGTCGGGGGAGATCGGGCTCTGGACGACCTCGTCGCCACCGCAACCGGCCAGGAGGAGAGAAGCAGCGAGTGCCGCGGAGGCGGCGAAGGCAGTCCGTAGGGCCTTGGCTGTTGGTGTCATGCGTCCAGTCAAGACAAGCCAGCTGGGAAGTTCGTTCCCCCTTGACACGGTGACGTGCGCTCGTTCTCACCGTCCTCATCCGCCAGGAGTCAATACTGACGGGAAACTCGGGTTGGCTTCCTACCGTTGGCGTCATGAGCGCAGCGAAGCACGACTCTGACCGGCACGGCATCTGGACAGCCCTCGGGCAGCGGACGACCGAGCACCCCGAAGCACTGAGCGTGGAAGCCGACGACGCCTACGACGTACTCGTCGTCGGCGCTGGGATAACGGGGCTCACGAGCGCCGTGCTGCTCGCCGAGTCCGGCCTTCGGGTCGGGGTGCTCGAGGCCCACGACCTCCGCGCATCGGCCACCGTCAACAGCACGGGCAAGCTGTCGCTCCTGCACGGCCAGACACTGGCATCGCTGCGCAGCAGGCGGGGCGACGAGGTCGCGGCCGCGTACGTGCACGGCAACATCGCAGCCATCGACTGGGCGAGGGCGTTCTGCGCCGAGCGGCACGTGCCGATGCAGGAGCGCACCTCCATCCTCTTCGCCCGCACCGAGCAGGGCGCGAAGCAGGTCGGGAAGCAGCGAGAGGCCGCCGAAGCGCTGCGTCTCCCCATCGGCGACCAGGTCGCCCGGGAGCTGCCGTTCGAGATCCTCGACGCCGTCACCCTCGACGGCGGCCTGCAGCTTAACCCCTACGAGCTCATCCTCGCGCTCCTCGAACGGGCCATCGAGCTCGGCGTGCACCTCTCCCTCAGCACGCGAGTCACGGGCGTCGACCACCACCGCACGCACGTCGACGTGCACGCGAGCCGCGCCGGCCGCGACCTCTCCGTGCGCGGCGCGCACGTCATCATCGGGACCGGCTTCCCCATCGTCGACCGCAGCGCCGAGTTCACGACCCTCACCGCGTACCGCTCCTACGCGCTCGGCTTCGAGACCGGGATGCCGCTGCTCACGGGCATGTACCTGGGCCTCGACAGCGAGACCATCTCGCTGCGCGAGTACACCACGGCGGGCCGACACCACCTCGTCGTCGGCGGGGCCGGTCACAAGGTCGGCGCCAGCGTCTCCTCCCGCGAGCGCGTGGATGGCCTCAGCCAGTGGGGCCAGGAGACGTTCGGGCTCGTGAGCCCCGAGAAGTACCGCTGGTCGGCGCAGGACTACGAGGAGCCGGACATGACGCCGTCCTCGGGCGTGGCCACGCCCGCCCATCCGCGCATCCTCTACGCCACGGGCTTCAACAAGTGGGGACTGTCGAACGGCATCGCCGCCGCCCACGATCTGCGCGGGCGCATCCTGGACAGCCGAGACGAGTGGATGCACACCCTCTACGATCGGCGCGTGACCGCTGCCACGGTGGGCGGCCTGGTCGCGCGGGGCGCGGAGGTCGGGGTGACCGCGGTCGGCGACTGGGCGCGAGCCGAGCTGTCTACGCCGGAGGCGCATCCGGCGGAGGGGGAGGGGAGCGTCGGCCGCTCGGGAGGCGTGCCGGTGGCCGTGAGCACGGTCGACGGCGTGACCCGCTCCGTCTCGGCGGTCTGCACGCACCTCGGCGGTGTGCTGCGCTGGAACGACGAGGACTGCTCGTGGGATTGCCCGCTGCACGCGTCCCGGTTCGCGCCTGATGGAACGCGAATCGAGGGGCCGGCGACGTCCGACCTTCCGTCTCGCGACGCCGACGAGGCGTAGCCGCGCATCCCCGAGCATCCGGAACGCGGGCCAGGGTAGCGGTGTCGGCCTTGTCGCGCTAGGAGAACGGCGCAATTGCTGGGCGGGGACAGACTAGAGGCACCCGTCGCCGGCCCCTGGCTCGATCCCCCGACTGGGCGTCCACGATGTGGACCCCTGGGCCAGGGGCCGTCGTCGGGGTGATCTGAGCAGGTCAGCCCGATGCCCCCGATGCGAAGCCAGGTCCTATGCGCTCCCACCTCTTCCAGCTGCTCGCGTTCGACGCGAGCGCGCTGCCGTTGCCGTTGGCGCTGCCGGCGGAGCCGCCGGTGGTCGCGGCGTTCCCGTCTTCCATCGATCTGATGGTCACGGGTGCGGTGGTGAGCGTGGCGGTGCTGTTCGTCGTCGGCGTCTGGGTCGCCGCGGCGATGCGGTTGCGCAGCGGGCAGCGGATGTCGTTGGACCTGGTGGGACGTGTGGAGCGGGCGCAGCGCATCAACCGCGCGGCCACCATCTCGACGCTGCTCGCCTCGGGCGCGATGATCGCGCTGCTGATCGTCTGGGTGGTCGTCAGCCTGGTCTGGCTCTCCTAAGGCGCCGACTGCGTTCCCCGGACCCGCTGGACGGACGGACGGAGCGGGCGCGACGTGGCGAGCCCGGCCGAGCCGCTCGGTCAGCGCGCGGGCCCGGAGATCTTCGCCCGCGAGCGGCGGGCCACGACGGAGCTCACACGACTCGTCGACGGCTTCTCGCCGATCGAGGCGCGACGGGTCGCGAGCTGCGCCTCGCCTTCGCAGCAGGCCGCGACAAGCGATTCGATCGCCCGCTCGAGCTGCACGTGCTGGCTGATCTCGATGCAGGTGTCCACCCGTGCGCCGCGGAGGACGACGTGCACACCCTCGACATCGACGATGAATCCGAGTGGCACCCCCTCGCGTTCGAGGGCGACGACGCCTGCCGTGGTCTGCGTGAGTTCGTATCCGGTCAATGCGGAGATGGGAATCATGGGGGAGCTCCTCTGCCGTTCCTGAAAAGCGTGACGGGGTGGTCTGGGAGGAGCTTGGAGATTTCCGGGTTTTCGACCGAGGGTGACGGCTGCTGCGGGGATCGCACCACCATGACCAGGCATTTTGTTGCCACCAGTGTTGTCGCTAGCTGACCCAAGAAATTTGCGCAAGCCCCTTGGGTAATTCGGTCCGAAGTCAGGGCGCGACGCGGTTGACCTCGAGATGCGCGGCACACTAGGCGGATGCGCGCACCGATCACCCCCTGGCGACGCCGGTTCCGTCGATGGCGCGAGCACAGTCGCCTTGTGCGCCTGTGGCGTCTCGCCCGCACCTCGGGCCCGGTCACGTTCACCGACAAGGTGCGGTACAAGATGCTGCGCGATCGGCGGCCGCTGATCGTGACGTTCGCGGACAAGGCTGCCGTGCGGGGGTACGTGGAGGCGGCCGTGGGAGCGCGCTACCTGCCCCAGGCCTACGGGGTGCTCGACGACCCTCGCGAGCTGGAGGCCCTCGAGCTGCCGGAGTCATACGTCGTCAAGCCGACCCACGGTTCGGGTGCGGTGGTCGTCGTTTCGCCCGCCGCGCCGGCGGAGGCGCGGCTGCCGGAACCCAGGTGGGGGTGGGTGTACGCGCACGTGCGGCCGGAGCACGCGAACCGTGAGCACCTCGCGGCCATCGGCGAGGGGTGGGTGTCGAAGCTGTACGGCCAGGGCCCCAACAAGGAGTGGGTGTACGGGCGGATGCCGCGCCGCGTGCTGGTCGAGGAGTATCTCGTCGGCGAGGACGGCGCGGTGCCGGAGGACTTCAAGTTCTTCGTGTTCCACGGGGTGGTCCACTTCGTGCAGGTCGACGGCGGGCGGTTCGGCGAGCGGACGCAGGATTTCTTCCGACCTGATTGGACGCACCTCGACATGTCGGGCGGTCTGCCCTGGCGGACGCCGACTCCGCCTCGACCGGCTCGTCTCGACGAGATGCTCGAGGTCGCAGCCAGGCTCGGTGCGGAGACCGACTTCGTGCGCGTCGACCTGTACCACCTGCCGGATCGGGTCATCTTCGGCGAGCTGACGAACTACCCGGCCGGTGGCGACAGTCCATTCGAGCCCGAGAGCTGGAACGCGGTCTTCGGCGAGCCCTGGCGGGTCCCGCGGCGCTACCGCTGAGGCGCCCCGCGCGCGCCGGGGTGCACAACCCCCAGGTCTGCTGCACACCCATCCGCAGACCTGGGCCTTGCGCATCACGCTGCGTACATCCACCTGTCCAACGCCCAGGTCTGTCGCAGGACGGCGGGCAGGTGTGCGGGGGCAGCCGAGCACGCAGGCGCACCTGCGCGCCCGCGAATCAGCTTGCGTCCGGGTGGCACCCAGGCGATCGCAGGATGCGCGGGGCACGGTGGGGGCGTTCGGCTCCCGGCCGGGCGCTCTCGACCTCCACAGCACCGCGGCGGTTGCCGCGCAGAAAGGACCACGATGTCGAACGCAGAAGTTCACGACTCGCATGATCTCGACGGCCCCGAGGAAGGCAGCGTCGGCGCAGGCGGCGCGACCGCCGACGGCGCCATCGATGAGGCCCTCGGCACTGACCAGCCCCTGACCTCGAACGAGGGCAGCGTCGGTGCGGGCGGGGCCAGCGCCGACGGGTCGCGCTCGGAGTAGCAGGACCCACTTCACGCGACGAAGGGCCGGTTGTCAGCTGAGGCTGACGGCCGGCCCTTGCTCGTCTTTCCGGCTAGCGCTCGATGCGACCGATGTAGTCGCGCAGGTTGCTGATGACGGTCTCGAGGTCGGTGCCCGTGGCCTGCGCGAGCTGGCCCGCGAGCCAGCTCTGGTTCAGCAGGGCGGCGCCGAGGATGTGGCTGTCCTCGATGCTCTCGTCGAGTTCCGTGGCCGGGGCGCCGAACGGCTCGAGGGCGAGCTGGAAGGCCAGCTCGTTGGTGACGGGATCCGAGGTGGCGTGCTGCGCGAGCACGGCGTCGAGCTGCACGTGCATGGCGCGGATGGCCTGCTCCGGAACCTGCAGGCTCGAGCTCTGCTCGGTGATCGCGGCGGCTCCGTACTCGGAATCGTGGTCCATCTCAGTGCCTTCCGTCGCTCGTCACGGCGAGCGCTTGCTTCTGGGTATGTGATCCGCGGGTGGCCGCGGCCGGCCCGCTGGGCAGGGGCATCCTGTTCGCACGGTAGGGGACTCGCCCCTGTGAGCAGCCGGTTTCAGTGCCGCATCCGATCGAATTCACCCCGTTCTTCACCACGCAGGCGTTCGGGTGCGCACCGTCAGCCGACGGTGATCGGGCCGCGCATGAACGCGACCTCTTGTCCGTCGACGGTGATGGAGCGACGCGCCCAGACGCGTGCCCTGCCCGTGTTCTCGACTGCGCGGAACACGAGCTGGTTGTCGAGGTTCGTGTGCGTCGCGGTCGCGGTGATCGGGCGCTGATAGGTGGTCACGTAGACGGAGCAGGTGACGCCGTCGATGCGAGTCGTGCCCGTGCGGGTGGGTGTCGACCACGCTCCGGAGTTGCCCCTCATGGGGGTCCAGGTGACGTTCGCGTCGCTGTAGAACGTGATGCTCGCGTTGGCGAGCTTCGTGCGCGCGCTCGTTCCCGTCACCCACAGGCCGCGCTCTGGAGGGGTGCCGCTGCCGTCGATGGTCAGGTGGTTGGTCGTGACCGGGCGCGGGGCGAACCCCTGGGACCACTGCGTGGTCTGCGTTGTCGTCATCGCGACCCACCCCTGGAGACCCTTCTCCAGCTCCTGGGAAGCTGCGGCGAGCGGTGCCGCGACAGCGACCGCGATGACGGGTGCTGACCAGGCTGCCGCGGTGAGCAGTGTGCGGCGACGGAGTTCTGGGGTTGGGGTGGGGGACGACATGGGGCTCCTCTGAGTAGACGTAGGAGTCGTTCAGGCGGCGCGTGCTCGCGGGCAACATAAATGAACGACGTTCACAATCATATGCTTGTAACTACAATGAATGCAAATGCATGTATTTTGGTGAGTGGCTTGCTCAGGAACTCAACCGGGCAGCCGAGGTAGTCTCACCGCGGCTCTGCGCCGGCCGGTTGCCCTCGGCTCCGAGACGCGAGCACACCAGCCCGTTGACACGACGCGGGCGCGTGCTTCCCCACCGGGGTTCGCGTGAGACTCCACGAGACGAGAGACCGTTGCCGCACACCGCACCCGTTCGCCTGCCCATCCCCGCCGATGCCGCACACGAGCGTGACCAGCGAGACTCGCAGCAGGTCGTTCCTGCCCCCACGCCGATCGAGCGGATCGTGGCGGCGCAGGCCCGCGGAGACTGGGATGCGGTCACGCAGCTCCTCGAGCAGCACTGGTCGTCGCTGCTGCGCACTTCACGCGCCGCGATGCGGGAGGTGGTGAACGCGCTGCCAGATGCCGTGCTGGAGGCGAAGTCGCGCTGGGCTGCAGCACGGCAGTACCTGAATTTCGCACCGGACGATGGGCGCGTGCGCCCGGCGCGTTTCGATTTCGAGGCGGCGCAGCCGAACGACGCCGGCGAGCTCATCGACGACCTGGCGCAGTACACCGGGCAGACGGCGCACGAACGGGGACAGGGGCATTTCCAGAGCGCCGCGACGATCGCCGAGACCGCGATCGAGGCGGTCAACCAGGCGTCGTCGGCCGAGATGAAGACCTTGCGTCCCCTCCTTCCCGGGTTGCGCATCCAGTGGGCGACGAGCCTCCTCTTCGCGGGCGACATCCGCGCCGCGCTGACCGAGTTCGAGGTCGCCTACGCTGACGCCGTCGCGTTCGACAGCGACCGGATGGCCACCGCGGCGGCCGGGTCGATCGCGCTCATCCACAGCCTCACGGGAGACCTCGTGCTGGCCCGTTCGTGGCTGCGGCGCCAGCCGACCGCGCTGAACGGCGGATTCGAGGGGCCGGGCGAGTTCGACGGCGGCCCTGGCGACGCGGTGACCGTCATGGGTGCGCTGGCCGCGGCGAACATCGCGATCGATGAGTTGAACGTCGAGGAGGCGCGGGCCTGGCTGGCGAAGGACCCCGGCGACGAGGTCGCCCCCGAGCAGTGGGCGCTGCGCCTCGGTGTCGCATCGCGCATGGAGGTGCTGAGCGGCGACCCGCTCGCGCAGTCGCTGCGCAACCGCGCCGCGGTGCGAGCCCGCCCAGCCCATCTCGTCGCGGACGGGCTGAACGGGTGGGCGCTCAGCTTCTCCGACGTCGGCATCCGCATCGCGTTGCGCGACGTGCGCGGAGCCACGGAGGCGATCGCGGCGCTCGACGCCGGCGACAGCGAGCTTCACCGGCAGGCCGCGCTGATCGCGCGCATCTGGAGGCTGGTGCGGGCCGGTGAGCACGTGCAGGCGGTCGCCGTCATGGAGTCTGTTCCGACCGACGAGCGCAGCCTGCGAGTCGGCATGGAGTTGCTGGCAGCCGCCACGATCATCCACCTCAGCGCCGGAGCGAAGGCGAGGGCCGCGGAACTGTTCCGCACCCTGACCACGATGGTCGCCGAACAGGGATTCAACGGGGTGCTGATGCGCTTCAGTGACGAGGACTACGAAGCCCTGTGCGCGAGCAGCGGCGTGCGACTCAAGGTTCGCGAAGCGAGGCGGGCGCTGGTCGGTGAGCTCCACACGACCGCGCAGGCCGCGGTGTCGGACATCCGCCTCACGGAGCGCGAACGCGTCGTGCTCCGCCACCTGCTCCAGGCCAGGAAGCTCAACGACATCGCCGCCATCGAGCACGTGTCACCCAACACCATCAAGTCGCAGCTGCGAACGCTCTTCAAGAAGCTCGGCGTCTCCTCCCGCGACGACGCCATCAAGGTGGGGCGACGCAACCCGGGCCTGTGGTCCGACGTCGGGCTGTGAGTCGCCGCTGCCCTGCAGGATGCTCGCTTCGCAGTGCCGCATGATGTTGCCATGCGAATCTCCCGCGCACGTGCCGTCGTCCTCGTCGCAGGCGTGGCGACCCTCGTCTCTGCGGCGCTCGCGGGATGCGCGTCCGATGGGCTGACGAGCGGCGAGCCTGGCTCGGAGGGGAACGCTGACGTCGTGCTGCCGCCCACGTCGGGCACGTTCGACTACCAGCTGGGGGAGCCGTACGCGATCGACGGTGGCATCGACGTCGTCGCCCGCGATTCGACGGCGACGCCAGAGCCCGGCGCGTACAGCATCTGCTACGTGAACGGCTTCCAGACCCAGCCGGGGGAAGCGGAGGCGTGGCTGGGGGAGCGCGGCGAGCTGCTGCTGCGCGACGCCAGCGGTGAGCCGGTCATCGATCCGGACTGGCCGGACGAGTACATCCTCGACCCGTCCACGAGCGGTCAGCGCGACGGGATCCTCGCGGTGATCGAACCCGTCATCGCCGGATGCGCGGAGGCGGGCTTTGACGCCGTCGAGATCGACAACCTCGACACGTACACGCGGTTCGACGGCATCGACGAAGCCGGCGCGCTGCAGCTCGCGCGCGCCTACGTCGACGCAGCACACGCATCCGGTCTCGCGATCGGGCAGAAGAACAGCGCCGAGCTCGCCGACCGCGGGCGCGACGAGCTCGGCTTCGACTTCGCCGTCACGGAAGAATGCAGCGCGTACGGGGAGTGCGGCACCTACTCCACGGCATACGGCGAGCACGTGCTGCAGATCGAGTACCTCGACAATCTGCCGGCGGCGGGCGCCGCAGCAGTGATCTCGACGGATGCGGTGTGCGGCGACCCGGATCGGGCGCCGCTCACGATCATCCGCGACCGGGATCTCCGCGCACCCGATTCCCCGAACTACTACCGGCAACAGTGCTGAGCCGGGCCTTCTCGTGACGTCGCGTTGCGACTTCACCGGATATTTACTTCGCTGAACTACCAACTTTTCCCCGGGGCGCTCTAGGCTTGGAGCATCCCCTCCAGGCGGCGATCCCTAGCCCGCCTGCCGCGACGACGACGTCGGCTTCGGGCGCTTCTTCGCGACTGAACGCCGACCCGCGTCGCGGACTCCCGCAAGCCGAAACGGACTTCATGAACGACGATCTTTCCCCTGAGACCGCCACCCCCGCCACCAGCCGCCGCACGGTCCTCACCGCTGCCGCCTGGTCGACACCCGTCATCGCCGTCGCCGCGGCGACGCCAGCGCAGGCCGCGTCGCGGTGCTCGGCGCAGAACGTGTCGCTGAACTGGGCGAACACGACCGCAACCGGGCCGATCCCAGCCGAGGACACCAACGCCACCATCACGCGCCAATTCCTGTTCGCACAGACCGCGCAGACATCGCCGGCGCTCCCGAACATGAACGTGAGTGTCACGCACAGCTTCACCGGTGCTGCACGATCTGCGAACGTCACCACGTCCGGCACCGTCTCCGTTCTCGCTCAGAATGCCACTCGCACCGGCACGAACAACAACGGGAACGGCATCGGCCCGGTCGGTGGAACCGGCCAGCCCGGCTACACCATCTCCCAGCGCATCACCGCCGCGAGCGCCACGGCTCGCGGTGTCGGTCCGGTGACCGTGAACGACTACCAGGACGTCCTCATCAACTTCAACGAGGACGTCTCGAACGTGCGCTTCACCATCAGCGACATCGACCGGTCTTGGACGACCACGACGCGCGACTTCGTCGACGGCGTCACCGTCATCGCGACGAACGCGGCGGGGGTCAACGTCCCCGTCGTCCGCACCTCGCCGATCACGAACACGAGCATCGTCGGCGCGGGCACGGCCGACAGCCCCTTCTACCGTAACGTCGAGGGAAACGTGTCCGAGGCGGGTGACCTCGGAAACCTGAGGCTCATCGCGGGCGGGCCATCGCCTCGACAGGCGCTCCGCACCATCCGCATCCGGTACCGCAACCGCGGCTACCTGGAGGCGGGATCGAACGTCAGCAACACGGACAACAACCAGACGATCTTCCTCACGGGCCTGGTCGTCGACCGGGGCACGCGCGTCTGCTGAGCCGTTGTTGGCCGTCGGCACCCGCGCTTCGGGTGCCGACGGCATCTCTTTGCTGATGATGCTGATAATGCGAATCAGGCCGCACTGGTTTGGTCGTGTGACACCACTCGATTCGTGACTCGCAACGAAGAATTCACCTTCCTTATTTGTTGTTTTGTTGGGTTCCGGCATAAACTGAAGACTCCCCGACCTGGCTGCTCGCTCTCCTGCTGACGCGGCCGATCTGCCTAAGCATCTTCTTGTGCGCCGGTTCGAGCTGAATGGAATCCCCCGCCATGTCCCAATCCCCTACTTCTGAGCGCTCCGGCTCCATCGACCGTCGCCGCATCCTGCAGGGTGCGGCTTGGACGGTCCCCGTTGTGGCCGTTGCCGCGGTCGCCCCCGGCGCCTCCGCATCGCCGTGCACGCTGCAGTACCCCGGCTCCGTGCGCTTCCAGGCCACGACCGGTGCGGGAGCTCAGCCGGTCAACTACACGCGCGGTGCCGGGAACAGCACGACCGCCGGCAGCGCCCCGGTGACGCTCGTCGGTGCTCCGGCACAGGTGACTCCGCTCAACGTCACCTTCACGAGCTCCGCTATAAGCGCCGGATACACGAGGGCCGCGTCGAACTTCAGCATCAGCACCCCCACGGTCGCGGGTGGAGGTGCGGGCACGCAGGGCCGCTTCACGATCCAGCAGACGTCGCCGGCGGGAGCGACGGGTGCCAACATCGGTCAGACCGTGACGATCAACTTCGGCCGTCCAGTGCGCAACCTGCAGTTCGACATTCTGGGCTTCACCAGGTCGTCCGCGACCTACAGCGATGCGGCAGTGCTCACGGGCGGTACCTTCACGGTTGGAGCGACTGGATCGCAGGTGTCCGGTCTCGGAACCGCAACTTCCCCCTGGGTGACAACCGCAGAGAACGCGAGCCAGGGCCAGACAACGGCAGCGAACTCCGTCACAGGTGTGACGTTCGCAGGTCCGGTTTCCTCCATCACGCTTCGCTACTACTCGACCGCAGGTACTGGACAGGGGCAGGCGATCTTCCTGAGCAACATGACGTTCACGGCGAGCTGCTTCTAAGCACCCCATGTCGCTCAAAGCCCGCGCATCTCATGGATGCGCGGGCTTTCGCGTTGCGGAGACGGGTGAAAAGATCCGGGCGATGCCTGGGGTGTCTGGGTGTTCGGAGGAGAAAATGGACGAGCTACCAACCTTCCAATAGGTTGGTAGGTACCCCCCGTCTTGTCGCCCCACCTGGTGAGCGACCCCTCACGAATGCGACTCTCTTGATCGAGAACCCCACCGCCCCCATCCGATCCACCCGCCGCTCCGTGCTCACGGCCGCGGCCTGGAGCGCGCCGGTCATCGCCGCCGCGGTCGCCGCACCCATGGCATCCGCTTCGCCGTGCACGATTTCGCGCAATGGAACTGTGGCCTTCACGACCACGGGACGCAACTACAATCGCAACGCGAACACGACCAGCGGCGTGGCGACTGTCACCCTGCAGGGCGCCGTCACCGGGGACACCCCAGTTCGCGTGGACTTCGTCAGCTCGTTCGCGAACCTCACGACCGGCACCACCGCGCAGCGCGTGACCTACGCCCCGCTCGCAGGCAACCTGCAGCCCACCGACAACGGCCTCGATCTCTTCCACAGCAAGACGGGGACAAACTCCAGCTCCCTGTACGGGCAGAAGGTGACAATTTCCTTCGACCGCACCGTCCGCAACCTGCGGTTCCGTCTGGCGGAGTTTTCGACCAGCTCGACCAACAACAACGTCTTCGTCGACGGTGCTTGGGTGAACCTGCCGCCCACGAGCGTCACGGGCACCACCACGGTGTCGGGGCTCGGTACTCAGCAGTCCCCATGGATCGCGCCTGCCAACTCCACCTCAGGACAGATGCTGTACAAGGAACTCACGTACGCGACCATCCCGTTCGGGACGTCGCTGGTGGTGCACTTCTACTCCAGCAACGCGACTGCGACTAACCAGCAGGGTCTCTATATTCAGAACATGAGCTTCAGCTCGTTCGGACGCGTCAACTGCGGCTGAGTCACTCGGGCACGCACGCCACGCGCAGAGTCACACGGCAGTCAGCTGGGTGTGAACAGAACGGGCCGCCGAACGAGTCGCAGGGGCCGTCCGCACTCGTCTCTGATGTTGCCTTCGGCATCTCGCATCTCGCATCTTGTCGCCGGGTACCCGGGCATCTACAGTTAATGCACCTGTACGTCGAGTTCCCCCTGACGTATGCACCACCTGTCCTGCTCCAACTCCTCCGCTGAGCAAAGGCCTGCTGTGCACAACTCTTCCGCCTCCCGTCAGGGACCACTCGAGAAGTCGACCGATCGCCGTTCGTTGATTCGGAACACCGCGTGGGCGGTGCCTGCGATAGCGGCTGCCGTTGCGGCGCCGCTCGCGTCCGCATCGACGACAGCCGACATCGACGTGGGCGCGTATGTGAACCGCGGAACGTGCGGAACTCTCGGTCTTATCAACCCTGGTTTCACCCTGACCGCGTCCTCGGCTGTTCCCCTGCCGGTTGACACGACCATCACGATCATCGGAAGCGGGGTCGCGAACATCGGAACGTTCAGCGCGTCAGGCGGGACGGCTTCGATCACCACGCTCAGTGGCACCGCGCGGCAAGCAGTCCTCACTGCACCGCTTGCCGCAGGCGAGACACTCGCCTTGCGAACCACGCTGTCCATCAGCGTCGCCTTCAGGTTGAACGCGGTCGTGTCCCTCCCGAGCGGATACATCGGCACCGGCGCGAAGTCGGCCGCCTTCGTGTCCTCGACGCTCATCCTCTGCAGCGCGAACTAGAACCTCGTCGATGGAGGCGCACACGGCGCATGCAGATCGCCCCGAGCATCCGAGTGGATGCGCGGGGCGATTTCGCGTCTGGGGCGGCGGGCCGGTTGCTAGCGTCCCGTCGGCTGGTACTCGCTGACCGTGTCGGCCGCGAGGTGCTGCTTGAGGTCGGCGATGCTCACCGTGTCCAGGAAGACGACGGACTGGTCACCGACCATGCCGGTGCCGTTCGTCGGCAGGGTGAAGCTCCGGACGTTGCTGCCGCGGATGTCGCGCATCGAGAAGCCCAGGTTCGCCATGGTGGTGAGATCAAGGGAGTCGCTGACGCCGACGTAGGGCGTGAACTGCGTGATGATGTTGTTGATCTTGCCCGGATCTGTGAGCGTCTCAGCGCTGAGCATCTTGTCGAGCACCGCCTTCAGCCATGCCTGCTGGTTGCGCACGCGCTGGTAGTCGCCGTCGGTGAAGGCGTAACGCTCTCGTACGAAGGCCAGCGCTTCCTCGCCCGTCAGGGTGATGGGACCAGCTTCGAACGTCTTGCCCTTCATGTGCGAGGAGTTGAACGCGACGTCGTTATTGATTGTGACGCCGCCGAGTGCGTCGGTGATGCCGGCAAAGCCGTCGAAGTCGACGACGGCGACGTGGTTGATGCGCTGCCCGAGCAGCCCCTCGACGGTCTGGACGACGAGCGGAACGCCGCCGAACGAGAGCGCGGCGTTGATCTTGGCCTCACCGTGGCCGGGGATCGCGAGCCAGCTGTCGCGCATGATCGACATGATCTGGACGTCGCTGCGGTCAGCGGGGATGTGCACGAGCATCATCGTGTCGCTGCGGCTGCCGAGGTCGGTCATGATCGACGGGCTGCCGGGTGCCCGCGAGTCGCTGCCGAGAAGGAGGATGTTGACCGGTTCGCCGGCGTCGGTCACGACCTGCTCCGGTCGGCCTTCGTACTCGCCCGGGTCGCCCTCGAACGTCTCGATGGCGTCGATCCTCGATTGCACGTTCCACCAGACGATCCCTGCGCCCGCGACGGCTGCGACGAGGATTCCGACGAGCGTCCACAGCAGGATCTTCGGGCCGCGCCGCTTCTTCTTGCCGTCCTCGCGTGCACCCCTGCGGGTGCCGTCCGAGCTGCCGGCTGCGTCGTGCTCGAAGAGATCTGAGAGGGCGTCGTCGTCGCTTCGGGGGCGCGACGAAGCCTGGCCTGGGGTCTGCTCCATGCAGGCGAGTATGACACGGGCAACGTTTCGAGCACGATTCAGGCCAGCGGGCCTCAGTGAGCGTCGCATTTCGATTCATCTGCGACGTGAATGCACACCGAACATGTTTCGGCCAGGAAAACACGCCCACGATGCGCAAAAAAGACCGGGGTAACCCTTTCGTTATGCGTGAACGTTGGGATAGTCTCAGCTGGCACCCAGGATCTCTATGACGAGCCACAGGCCCGAACAGAGCGCGGCCAGTGGCGGCGGAGACCCGAAGCGCATAGCCGTTGCCCCCAAGCGGTGTGCGCACCAAGAAGTACTCATCTCTTATTGGAGCACACGTGACGCCTCCCTCCTCAGGGCCCGCTACCGCGCAGATCCCGGTCGTGACGACCGACGACACTCGCGACAGCGCTTCACTGCCCTCGGTTGAGCCGCACTTCGCGCAGACTGCCGCGGAGCCGAACGCCCGCGTGCAGCGCACGCTCAAGCGCCGCGCCAACTGGCGTAAGGGCTACGCCCGTCTGCTGGTCATCACCGACCTCGCTGTCCTCGCCGTGGTCATGCTGGGCGCTCAGCTCGTCTGGCTCGGCGGCGGCAACGCGGCCGTTCCCGCCGGCGGCAACGCCGTCATCGACAGCGATGTCTCCTACTGGCTCGTGTCCGCCGTCATCGTCGCTGGCTGGGCCTGGATGCTGTCCCTCTTCGACACCCGCGACTACCGCATCCTCGGCTCCGGCTTCGAGGAGTACCGGGGCGTCTTCAACGCGTCGCTCATGCTCGCGGGAATCGTGTCGATCTTCGCGTACCTCACCGCGTTCGAGCTCGCCCGCGGATACGTGCTCATCGCGTTCCCGGTCGGCACGGTCGCGCTCGTGCTCTCGCGCTGGATCGGCCGCCAGTGGCTTGTCCGTCAGCGCAAGGGCGGCAACCTGCAGGCTCGCGTGCTGCTCGTCGGCTCGCGATACTCGGTGCTCGACCTCAACCGCGACCTGTCGCGTCGTGAGGCTGCCGGCTACAACGTCGTCGGCGCCTGCCTCATCGACGGCAAGAGCGGTGAGCTCGACCCGAACGCTCCCGACTTCCTGCCAGGCACCGACGTGCCGGTCGGTGGAAACCCGGAAGACCTCGCGGGGTCACTCGACGCCATCGGCGCCGACACCGTGGTCATCGCCGGCAACGATGTCACCTCGACGCAGTGGCTGCGCGAGGTGGGCTGGGACCTGCACCCGGACCGCCACTTCCTCATCGTCGCCCCGGGCCTGCTGGATGTGGGCGGCCCCCGCATCGTCACGCGCCCGGTCGCGGGCCTCCCGCTGCTGCACGTCGACTCCCCGAAGTTCACGCGCATGGGCCTCCTGCTCAAGCGTGCCTTCGACGTCCTCGTGTCTGGTCTCCTTATCCTCGTCCTCTCCCCGCTGCTCATCGGGACGGCGATCGCGGTTGCCGTCACGTCGCCCGGTGGCGTCTTCTTCAAGCAGGAGCGTGTCGGCTACAGCGGCCAGCGCTTCACGATGTGGAAGTTCCGCAGCATGCGCGCCGACGCCGAAGAGGTGCTCAAGAAGCTGCAGAGCGAGCGCCGCGACGCGGGCAACGACATCCTTTTCAAGATGAAGGACGACCCGCGCATCACGAAGGTCGGCAAGTTCATCCGCCGGTACTCGATCGACGAGCTCCCGCAGCTGTTCAACGTCTTCGGCGGTTCCATGTCGCTTGTCGGTCCCCGCCCGCCGCTGGACCGTGAGGTCAAGCAGTACGAGGACCACGTGCACCGTCGCTTCATGGTGAAGCCGGGCATCACGGGTCTGTGGCAGGTCAGCGGCCGCTCCAACCTCACGTGGGAAGAGACCGTGCGCCTCGACCTCTACTACGTCGAGAACTGGTCGATGGCCGGCGACTTCGTCATCCTCTTCCGCACGGCCCGCGCGGTCGTCGCGAGCGAGGGCGCCTACTAGGGGTTCTCCCGAAGCTGCCTGGAGCGGCGGTGGTCCACGACGTGGACCGCCGCCGCTTTGCTCGTGTATGGCCGTGACGCGTTCCGAGCATCCCCGATGAACAGTAGGCTGGCGGGATGGACCAGGGGACAGGCGAGCGGCTTGGAGTGAGCGGCGAGCTCTTCGACGCCGTCGTCGCCCCGGTCGAGTCGCTTGCGCTGGTCAGGGACGACGAGAGCGGTGATGTCACCGTCCTGTCGCTGACGGATACCGACTGCAAGCCGCTCGTGCTGAGCGGCACCGCGGCGGTCATCTGGGACGAGCTCGACGGACAGCGTTCGCTGCGCCTCATCGTGCGTGAGCTCGCCGACGACTACGAGTTGGACGAGCAGGTCATCGGGGAGCAGGTGCTGACATTCGTGGCGCAGCTGCTCGATGCGCGCCTGCTGCAGCAGCGGAACGCCCAGACGGCCGCTGACTGAGCCTGCGGCGGAACGTCAGCGCTCGTCTCAGCGCTCGTCTCAGCGCTCGTCGAAGGCTCGCAGGTCGCGGCGAGCCTGCACGATGCCGTGGAGCCCTCGGCTCACACGCCTCCACCAGGCTTGCCGGAGGCTGATGGCACCGTTGCGGAGGTCGGGGTCGATCGCCTCGAGGTCTGCGCGTGCGGGGAAGAAGGCGCGCGCGGCGATGCCAGGCTTCTCGAGCAGCGGCGCGCGCTGCAGCTTGAGCATCCACCCCGTCATCGCGTGCTCGGCCTTCGCGTTGAGACGCCAGAGTCGCAGGGGCTCGCTCGCCGCTGAGTTCGGCACGAGCGGCACGTCGTGCCCCAGATCGATGAGGAAGCGGCGCGCGGTCTGCGTGGAGTCGGTGCCGACCGCGTCCTGGAGGATCTGCTCGGAGAGCGAGGCTGTTGTGCGCGCCCCGGCGATGTACTCGGAGTCGGTGCCCTGCATTCGCTTGAGGGCCTCGACGAGTTCCGTGTACTCCGTCATCTGTCGAGAGTCGTCTGAGACCTGGCCCTCCTCGCGCAGGGAGTGGAGCGCGAGTACAAGGGCGCTGCCGGCGATGTCGGGGGTGTCGATGGGGTGTCCGGCGACGTTGACCTGGATGCGGTGCAGCCACAGCCGGTCGAAGGCGCTCTGCGGGTTGCCGAGGAACCCGGGCCAGTAGTGGTGCACGTCGATGTCGTTGGGCCAGGACTCGTGGATGAGGGTGCGCGAGTGCTGCTCGAGGAGCTTCGGGAAGTCGGGCCATGGGCGCGGCGTCCAGCCGTAGACGGCGAGCGCCTCGATGAAGTCCTTCGCCCGCGTGGGTTCGACGATGATGTCGACGTCGGTGGAGTACCTGCGAGTGCGCAGGCCGAGGTCGGCGGAGATCGGTCCCTTGATGACGAGCATCCTGATGCCCTGGTCGCGGGCAACATGCTGTGCGAGGGCCGTCGACAGCGCAACTCCATCGCTCACCGAGAAGGCGATGGTCGCTGCGTCCGAAGACGCTTCAGCTGGTGCCACTGAAGTCCTTACCTGTGAGCTGCGGGTCTGGAGGACTCGCAAGGGTGAGCATATCGAGGTCTGCGAGCGGATGTGCACTTGATCGGGGGCAGGGGAGCGCTCCCCTGGCCCGTTCTGGGGCCGGTCTGCTTGGTACAGTTGCGAGCATGACGAGAACACTGCGCCTGCATCCCCTTGGCGTAGACGTCGAACTGAGCCTCGATGACAGCATCTCGGCGGAGTTCGAGGCTGATCTGCGTGAGTCGTGGGCCGACGTGACCGGCCAGCCCGGGGAGGGCGAGCCGGACGAGACGCATCGTCTTGCGCTCACGCAGCTCGACGAGCCCGAGGTGAGCGATGTGGTCGGCGGTTCTGACGCCGACTTGGCATCGCAGATCTCGACGACCGTGACATTGGATGCGATCGAGCACAACGGCGGGCGCCTCGTCATGATCCACGCGGCGGGCATCGCGCTCGACGACGGACGGGTCATCGCCTTCGTGGGGCCCTCTGGGCGGGGCAAGACGACGCTCGCGAAGACGCTCGGACGCGAGTACGGCTACGTCACCGACGAGACGCTCGCCATCGACTTCGACGGCAACGTGCTGCCGTACCGCAAGCCGCTCTCGGTCATCGTCGACCCGAGCCGGCCGAAGGAGCAGCTGTCGCCCGCGAAGCTCGGCTTGCGGCCGCTGCCGGATGCACCGCTCAAGATCGCCGCGATCGTGCTGATGCACCGCGTCGACGAGCACGAGCTCGAAGACGGCCCGCTCATCTCGCCGGTGGCGACGGGCAGCGCTATCGGCTGGATGGTGCCGGAGCTCAGCTACCTTCCTGCGCTCCCGGACCCGCTTGTGCAGCTTGCGGAGCTCATCGATGCGACCAACGGAGTGCGCCGAGTCACGTACTCGGATGCGTCGCAGGTCGCCGCGCTGGTCCCGGCGATCCTGAGCGCGCACGGTGACGTGCAGCCGTGGACGGCTGGCCATAGTGAGCCGGACGCGACGACGCCGTCGGCCACGGTCGGCGAGGACTCGTACCGTCGGGCACCCGGCGTGCACTGGCTGCTGTTCGCGAACGAGGCGGTCACACTCGAGGCTCGTATCGTGCGCCAGCTGGCGGGTATCGCGCCTGGCCTCTGGGAGCTGCTCGGAGAGTGGACGACGCTCACGCAGCTTACGGCGGAGCTCATCGAGCAGTACGGCGAGGTGGCGGACGCACGCGAGCTGGTGCAGGTCGCCCTCGACGGACTCATCGACGCGAACCTGGTGGAGCGCGTCCAGGCCGCCGTCGTCGGCAACACGGCTAGCAAGTGACCGACCCGGGGGTCGCGACCACCGCTGCGCCGCGGCCGCGTCGTTCGCCGCTTCGAAGACTCACGTCGCATCCGCTCTTCCACCTGGTTGCCGCGTTCGTCGTGCTGGCGCTTGTGCAGGCGTTCTTCGTGAAGGTCTACGCGATCCCGTCGGCGTCGATGGATGACACGCTCGCCGTGGGTGACCGCATCCTCGTCAACCGCCTCGCGTACCTCGGCGATGCCGAGCCCGTCACGGGCGACATCGTCGTGTTCGCGGCGTCGGACACGTGGGATGAGGCGCCGCCCGAGCCGCCAAGCGACCCGCTGCGGTTCGCCGCGCGAGTCGTCGGCGAGGTGTTCGGCATCGGCCAGGGCTTCTCGCACATCCTCGTGAAGCGCGTCATCGCGACCGGCGGGCAGACCATGGCGGTCGACCCCGCGACCGGTGGCATCGTCGTCGACGGAGTCGCGCTCGACGAGAGCTCCTACGTCGACCTCGACTTCGAGTTCGTGCCAGGCACCCTCGACTGCTCCACATCGCCAGCGTCGCTGCGCTGCTTCGACGAGTTCACGGTGCCAGAGGGGCAAATCGTCGTGCTCGGCGACAACCGCACCAACTCATCCGACTCACTCGCCGCCTGCCGCGGCGGGGGAGTGGACGCATCCTGCCTGCGCACCGTGCGCGACGACGACGTCGTCGGCGAGGTCTTCTCGATCGTGTGGCCGATACCGAGGTTCGGCGGGGTCTGACTTCGTTCGACGATCGGTCTCGCTCAGCGATCGGTCGCTGACATGGCCGAAGTCGCACCTGCGCGCACGTAGGGGGCGACTGGATCCGTCAGAAGGATGTATGTTTCGCGACCGGCATGAGCGAGCCGAGCCGAAGCGCTTCCGCTACTCGTTCGGCCTCGCGGTCCTTCGCCCAGGCCTGATTGCGTTGAGCGGCAATCGCGATGCCGATGCCGATGATGATGAACGCGGTCTGCGTGATGAAGACTTCCCCGAGGCGGAAGGCGCAGAGCAGAACGACGATCGATGCCGCTTCGATGATGCGGGCATCACGAGAGGTTGGCCCCTTGGCAAGGAATTGGAAGCCGGCGAGCCCGATCAGCGAGAGGAAGGCGATAAGGAGGAAGTAGCCGCCCTCGGTGATGAGGCCCCAGTAGGCGTTGTGGTACAGCCAGTTGTCGCCTGCGATCTGCGTCACCGCCTCGCCGAGCCCGTAACCGTTCCAAGGCGCGGCGATCGTCTTCTCCAGCGACGCGGCATCGATGCGCTCACGCAGAGCGTCCGAACCTTCGCGCGTGGTCGCGTAGTCGCCAGCCGTTGAGAGATTGGTTTCAGCGAAGATGAAGCCCGCGTAGATGAGGGCAGCCAGGCAGATGCGCCAGAAGGGACCGAGGTACTTCGCCACGACGAGCCAGATGAGTGCTCCGGCGAGGGCTGCCATCGACGTGCGCGAGTCCGTGAGGACAACGCAGGCCCCGCCCACCAGCACGATGGTGCCGCGAACCCAGGCCCGGTTGGCGAGAAGCAGAATGAGGACGGTGACCACGGCGTAGGTCAATCCTGCGACGTTCTTGTCACCGAGGTACCCGGTGAGGAGGCCACCGTAGTTGTCAGGCGCGACGCCCGCGTAGAAGAGAGGCACGTTCACGAGGAGCGCGAGTGCGAACCCCTTGAGTGCGGAGGCGATGTCGATTCGCCCCGTCGCGATGAAGGCGCCCATCACCATCATGATGAAGATGCGTCCACCGCGGTCGATGTCGCTCTGCTCGACACCTGCGGCCAGAGCGTTGAGCGCGAGGTACGCGAGGATCACTGCGCAGATAGCGGGGTACCAGTAGGCGCCCGCAAGCGAGCGCGTGGGTCGGCGGAAAGCCGCGATTCCGATCAGAGCGAGGCCCGCGAGATCGTTGATCGGCAAGCCGAGACCCGGCGCAGGCAGGCGGACGATGAAGATGGCCATGATGATGGCGTCGATGATTCGCGTCTCGCCGAGTGCGAGAGCGGATTCTCGCAACGCTCGCGTCGCAGACTTCTGCGGGTAAGCGTCATTCACCTTTTCGGTCACGCCGACGATGGTACGTTGTTTCCCAGTCGCCGACCAACCGCGTGAGGCGCACGCTCGGCTGTTCGAGGGGCATTCGTGTGACGTCGCTCAGCTGCAGTTTCTCGTGTGTCACGAGTCCGTATGCTTTGCTCAACTGCTACATCCCGACTGAGAGGTGTGTCGTCGCCACGGTGACGACGGTGTACGAATGACGAAGAGCCGAAGTGCGCAGGTGGGGGGTCCTGACGGACCCCGCCCGCGTGTGGCGATCGCTCACGACTACATCACCCAGCGGGGCGGTGCGGAGCGGGTGGTGCTCGCACTCCATCGAGCATTCCCGGAAGCGTCTGTCTATACGACGCTGTATGAACCCGCGACGACATTTCCTGAGTTCGAAGAGATCGACATCATCAGCTCGCCCCTGAATCGCCTCGGTGCCCTGCGCCACGACCACAGGAAAGCCCTGCCATTGCTGGCGCCGGCAAGCTCGAGGGTTCGGATCGATGCGGACGTCGTCATCGCCTCTACGACCGGCTGGGCACACGGCTTCGAGACGACGGGAACGAAGATCGCGTACTGCCACAGTCCGGCTCGCTATCTCTACCTTCAAGATCAGTATCTCGGTGATGCCGGCCGTTTCTCCCCGGCATCTCTCGGCGTGAAGATGCTGACGCCGTACCTTCGTCGCTGGGACCAGCGCGCTGCGAAGACTGTCGACACCTACGTCAGCAACTCCACGGTGGTGCGTGATCGGATTCGAGAGATCTACGGGCGTGAATCGCAGCTGATCTTTCCTCCCCACAGCGTCGATGTGAGCGGCCCTCGTCTTCCACTCCCGGAACTCGAGGAGTTCGTCGGATTGGGAGGCCACCTGCTGTTGGTCTCACGCCTGCTCCCATATAAGAACGTCGATAAAGCGATCAAGGCTGTTGCTGGGTTGCCTTTGGAGAGGCTGATCATCGTCGGCGACGGCCCCGATCGCGAGGCGCTCAGAGCTTCCCTTCCGTCGAACGCCCGCATGGTGTCCGGTATCTCGGACGCCACGCTCCGGTGGCTGTACGCACGGAGCAGGGCACTCCTGGCACCTTCCCACGAGGACTTCGGTCTCACGGTGGTCGAAGCGGCGGCTTGGGGTAAGCCCAGCATCGCACTGCATTCGGGTGGCTATCTGGACACCGTCGATGAGGGAACCACAGGTCGGTTCTTCCCGCGCCCCGAGCCGGACGAAATCGCGGCTGCCATCGCGGCGTCGCGGTTCGATGTCTGGGACGTCCAGAAGATCAAGGCTCACGCGCGGCTTTTCTCCGAGGAGTCGTTCGCTCAGCGTCTCAGGGGTCTCGTCGACGACGCCCTTGGTGCCCAGGGCGGGTCCCGGGACGCGCTTGTCTAGTTCACCGATGTTGTTACTCTTGAGTTCGGTCGCGCACGAGGGAAACCCTTTACGAGCGCCCATTTGTGTGTCAAAGAGAGGGTCGACCCGTGACGGTACTTGATTTCCTGAGGCTTACGGGCCGCAGTTGGAGGACGCTGCTGATCGGTGTCGCGATCGGACTTCTTGCAGCGTTCGGCTACACGCAAGTCCAGCCGCATGTGTTCACCGCGAATTCTTCGGGCTTCGTCACGGCCGGCCCATCGGAGGGCGGGTTCATCGGAGGTTCCGAAGCCGCGGTTGCCAAGGCCCAGTCCTACCTTCCGCTCATCACGAGCCGCCCCGTCTACGAGAAGATCGCCCAGAACCCGGACTCGGGTCTCGCTGAGGGGCAGACGCTGACTGGGCGCTTGACCGCCTCCGTCGCGCCCAACAGCAATCTCATCGAAGTGCAGGCCAGCGCAGATTCTCCCGCCGCCGCGGTTGCGCTCGCCAACGGCGCTCTCCAGGCCCTGGCAGATGTGATCATCGAACTCGAGTCGCAGGCGGGTGGCGGCGTCTCGAGCGTCACCGTCCTTCCGCTCCAGGACGCTGTCGCTCCGACGTCACCGGAGAGCCCGAATCTGCGGAACAACCTGCTCATCGGCGCGGGCATCGGCCTCATCCTGGCTTATGTCTTCGTCTTCCTGAGAAAGGCGCTCGACGTCAAGGTCCGCAACTCGAAGGACCTCGCGAGCGCCGCAGGTGTCGGCTCCCTCGGACGCATTCCCAAGTCGCCTCAGCTCATGGGCAAGAACCGAGCTTCGAATGACGCGGACGCTATCGCCGCCGAGTCGTTCCGTCGCCTCCGCACGAACCTTCGCTTCGCCAGCGTTGACGAGGAAATTCGTTCCATGGTGATCACCAGCTCCAACGCCGGTGAAGGAAAGTCGACGATCGCGACATCGCTGGCGCAGGTTCTGGCTCAGTCGAACACGCCGACGATCCTCATCGACGCCGACCTTCGTCGTCCGACGGTCGCATCGGTCCTGGGCATCGACGGCAGCATCGGCCTGAGCGAGGTGCTGAGCGGGCAGGTCTCGCTCGAGGACGCGCTCACAGCGACCAAGACGCCGGGACTCTACGCGCTTCCCTCCGGCCGCATCCCCCCGAATCCTTCGGAGATGCTCGGCTCAGAGGCCATGCGCTCCATCATCCGCCTGCTGTCGCAGGACTACATCGTCATCATCGACGCCCCGCCTCTCCTGCCCGTGACCGATGCGGCCATCCTCTCGACGCGTGTCGACGGGGTCGTGCTCGTCGCGACCGCTGGACGGACGCGACGCGAGGACGTGGGAGCGGCTCGGGACATGCTCTCCCAGGTGCACGGTCGCCTGCTCGGCACCGTGCTCAACATGGTTCCCCCGCGAGACACGGCGGATGGATACGAGTATCGCCGCAACCGCAGCTACTACGTCACGGCGAACAAGAAGGGCATGCCCGTCTTCAAGTCCTCGAAGGGGCACGTCGACATGCTCGAGCCGCAGCCGCAGCCGCAGCCGCAGGCTCAGCCGCAGCCGGCGAAGGACGGCCCGGGGGCGATCAGCCTTGCTCCGCGTGCCAACCCGGTTGCGCCGGGCGCCGGGCGATCAGCACAAGCACAAGCGCAACCAGCAGTTCAGCAGGCGCCTGCGCCTGCGACGACCGTGAACACGTCGGATCCCGTTGACGACCAGATGGCCCCGACTCGTCGCTCGCGCAGAGGCGCGTAGTGCCCAAACTGCTCTTCGTCTGCCACGCGAACATCGCACGATCAGCAGCTGCGGAGGTTCTCGCGCAATCCCAGCTCGGAGACGCGAGTGCGTGGACCGTGGAGAGCGCAGGCGTGCGCGCGCTGGTCGGAGAAGACATCGACGAGGTTATAGCTGGTGCGTTGCGGGAACGCGGACTGGTCCCTCAGCCGCATGAAGCTCAGCAGGTGACCAACTCGATGCTCGATTCGGCAGACCTCGTGCTCGCGTTCGAGTCTGCGCACCGCATGTGGATGCTGCGCGAGTCCCCGAAGTCGGTTCGCAAGACCTTCACGGTCCGTGGCGCGGCTGCAATACTCGACGGCATTCCGCGACGCGCTGCCCCGCTCGCCTACCTCTCGAATGTGAAGACATCAGGAAAGGACGAGGACTTCGCGGACCCGTACGGACGCGGACCGGATGTCGCGCGCCAGGCGATCCAGGAGATCGACCTCCTGCTGAGCAGAATTCTCCCCGGAATTGACGCGCTCCCTCGCGTCGCCCGCAGTTCCCCTCAGGCCATCCGTGATTGAGGCGGAGTACCCGACACCAGCGTCGCGGCAGCAGCGCGTGCTCCTCATCAGCCCAGCCTTCCACGGGTACTGGAAGGCCATCTCCGATGCATTGAAGTTCCGGGGACACGAGGTCTACCCGCACTGCTATGACGCGCCGAGCGGCTTGCCCGGCAAGGTGCAGAACAAGCTCGTGCACGAGCTTCCCGTGGCGCTCCAATGGCCCGGGCTCCGTGAGGCGGCGAGCGTCCGTGCTGTCCGTGCCCTGGACCGGGTCCAGCCGGACGTCATCCTCGTCATCAAGGGCGAC
The DNA here is from genome assembly GCF_013409665.1 of Pseudoclavibacter sp. JAI123. Classification (NCBI taxonomy): domain Bacteria; kingdom Bacillati; phylum Actinomycetota; class Actinomycetes; order Micrococcales; family Microbacteriaceae; genus Pseudoclavibacter; species Pseudoclavibacter sp. JAI123. The sequence continues at coordinate 1,100,726 of NZ_JACCCM010000001.1, forward strand.
CAGTTGACCGATACCTGGTGGTCGGCAGCTGAGCGGTCCGGTGCCGCCCGCGTCCTCTGGCTGTACGACGAGCTGGAACGCATGGCCTACACGCCAGAGCGACTTCGCGAGCTGGGGCCCGTCGTGAGCTATAGCGAGAGCGACGTCGAAGCGTTGCGTCTCGCCGGTGTTCAGGCGGCGCACGTCCCCGACGCCCACGACTCGCTGCTGGAGTTCACTCCGAAGCCGGTCAAGGGACTCAGCTTCATCGGCGCGCGGTATCCGCGCCGCGAGGAACTCCTCCGAGCGGTATCGGCAGAGGGTATCGATGTGGTGGCGTTCGGACGAGAATGGTCGCGCTCCCTCTGGGATATCGCGCGCACTCGGCGCTTCCGAGGAGCCGGTTTCCGGAGTGGAGGAGACGTGCCGAGGGCTGAGTACTACGGGATCATGGCCGGCTCGAGCGCGACGCTCAACATGCACGGAGATGGCCACGACTTCAGCATGCGCACCTTCGAGGCCCCCGGAGTCGGGGGGCTCTCGCTCATCGACAAGCCGGAAGTCGAGCGCTACTACGACGTCGGCACGGAAACGCTCGTCTACTCGGGTGCTGACGACGTCGTCGACATCATGCGACGAGCCGAGCTCGACAGCGTCTGGTCGCAGTCGATTCGTGATGCTGGTCGCCGCAAGACTCTGGCGAAGCACACCTTCGTCCACCGGGTAGCGGAGATCGAACAGCTGTGGGGTTGAACCATCCGGAGGATCTGGGTGCCTGGCGGCGCTGGCAGGAGTCGCGCCACGCACTGCGACGACTGAAATCAGTGCTCGTCCGTCCGCCTTCTCCGAAGTTCACGCTGTTCTCGTCTGGGGCGTTCCCGACGATCCTGGTCGTCGTCGACGCGCCGACCCCCTCGCAGATCGCCGCCTATCTCGAACCTGCGCTCAAGGTCGAGGGTGCGAGCGTCGCCGTCCTCGTCGAGGGGGACGTGAGCTCGTTGCTTCCTGCGGGATGGACCGAGCATGCGCTTGTGGGGGATTCGCCCCCAGCCTTCCTGGACGGCGTTGGCGTGGTCTTCGCGTCCGGTCATTTCCTTCCCGCGAGCTCGCTTGCTCACACGTGGGCACAGGCGCTTGACGCCCGGTTCGTCGTCGCACAGCACGGCCTGCTGACCCCCTTCCAGCCGCCGCTTCCTCCAAATGCGCACGCGCTCGCGTTCACCGAGGAAGACGCCGAGTTCTGGCGCTCCGGGCGAAGCGATGTGACGTACGACGTGGTGGGCTCGCAGATGCTCTGGAACGCCTCCAAGCGACGAGCCGCACGGGCCGAGGTCAGCGGCCCGCCTGTCTTCCTCGGCCAGCTGCACGGGGCGGAGCTGGCTCGTCGGACGGCCGCGCGAACCGCTCGGCGATTCTGCACGTCGACGGGGGCCAGCTACCGCCCGCACCCCGCGGAGGTCGACAAGCTTTCTCGACTTCAGCACGAACGCTGGAGACGAGCTGGAATCGTCGTTGACGATTCGACGGTGCCGCTTCGCGATCTGAATCGTCCCGTCGTCTCGATCTTCTCGACCGGCGTCCTGGAAGCGGCGGCCTCTGGGCGTCCAGCCTGGGTCACCGGGGCGAACGTGCCGGACTGGATTCACGAATTCTGGGCGCGCTATTCTTTACGCGAATGGGGCGGTGAACCAACGCCAGCTCCCGTTGTTCCCCCGGTAGAACCAGCCCAAGCTATCGCCGCGAGCCTCGCGCGCATTCTGGAAGGAACAGCATGAGAATGCTCTGCGTGATCCCGGTCCGTGGAGGGTCGAAAGGCATCCCAGGCAAGAATCGGCGTCTCGTGGCGGGGAAGCCCCTGCTCGTGTGGACGATCGAGCAGGCGTTGGCGGCGCAGCCGAAGATGGACGTGCTCGTCTCGACCGATGACGAGCAGCTGGCTGACATCGCGCGCTCCGCAGGCGCGGAGGTGCCCTGGCTGCGTCCGGCGCACCTCGCCGAGGACACGACGGCGACAGAGCCCGTGGTCGAGCATGCGATCGCTGCATATGCGGCCGAGGGCAGGCGTCCCGATGCGGTGATGCTCCTGCAAGTGACGTCTCCTGTGCGCCTCGAGGGCACGCTCGACCGCGCCATCGAGCAGTTCGTCGCCTCCGGTGTCGACTCCATGGTCGGAGCCGTCCCGCAGACGCCATTCCTCTGGCAGTACGGCGCGGAGGAGGACGACCAGCCGCGCGCGCATTTCACCATCGGCGCACGCCCCCGCCGCCAGGAGCTCGATCGCACGCAGATGTTCTATCGCGAGACCGGTTCCCTCTACGTCACCAGCACCGAGATCTACGAGCGCGAGCACAACCGCCTCGGAGGCAAGATCGGCATCTTCGAGATGGATGACCTCGAGGGCGTCGATATCGACACGGAGCTCGACCTCTCCATCGCTGACCACCAGCTCACTCAGCTCCACCGCGATACGGCGAACGCCACTTCAGCAGCTTCAGCAGGACCGACAGACAAGGACTCCGCTCAGTGATCTTCGAGCGCAACCTCACCCCCTACATCGTCTTCGCGGAGGACCCGATCGTTGTCGGGCTTCAGAAGATCAGCGCCAACCAGCAGCGCATCGTCTTCTGCGTCGATGAGCACGGGCGGCTCAAGGGCTCGCTGTCGGATGGTGACTTCCGGCGATGGATCGTCGCGAACCCGACGGCGTCCCTTGACGTCACGTGTGTCGAGGTCTCCAACACCAGCGTGACCTCAGCCCCAGCGACGTCCACGCCAGCTGACCTGGCTCCGCTGCTCGGCCAGGGCGGCATCACGCATCTGCCCCTCGTCGACGCCACCAACCACCTCATCGCGGTCGCCATCGACCGCAACGACGTGCTGCGAATCGGTGCTCACGAGATCGGGCCAGGTCATCCCGCGTTCCTCATCGCAGAGATCGGCAACAACCACAACGGCGATGTCGACCTTGCCAAGCGTCTCGTGGACCTCGCAGCCGACGCTGGCGCGGACGCCGTCAAGTTCCAGCTTCGCGACATGGACGCGCTCTACCGGCAGAGCGGTGCTTCAACCGCCGGAGAAGACCTCGGGGCTCAGTACACGCTCGATCTCCTTTCGCGGGTCTCCCTCCCAGCGGAGAAGCTCTTCACCGTCTTCGACCACGCGAGAGATCGCGGCGTCGACCTGATGTGCACGCCGTGGGACGGCCCGAGCGTGCAGGCTCTCGTCGACTACGGCATCGAGGGTCTCAAGATCGCTTCGGCCGACCTCACGAACCACGAGCTGCTCAGGGATGCCGGCTCTCGCGGCCTCCCGCTCATCCTCTCGACCGGCATGTCGCGCGAGTCCGAGATCCTCGAGACCGTGGGCCTCCTGCGTTCGCTCGGTTCGAGCTTCGCGCTGCTCCACACGCAGTCGACGTATCCGGCGCCGTTCAAGGACCTCAACCTGGCCTACCTCGATCGTCTCGCCGAGATCGGCGACTGCATCGTCGGATATTCCGGGCACGAGCGCGGATGGCACGTGCCGGTTGCGGCGGTCGCTCGGGGCGCGCGCATCATCGAGAAGCACTTCACGATCGACCGCGGCATGGAAGGCAACGACCACACGGTGTCGCTGCTCCCCGAGGAGTTCGCGACCATGGTCGAGCAGGTTCGAGACATCGAGATCGCGCTCGGTGACGCCGCTCCTCGCGAAGTGTCGACAGGCGAGCTCATGAACCGGACGACGCTCGCGAAGTCGCTGGTCGCCGCGCGGGAACTTCAGGAGGGCGAGGTGCTGCGGGCAGAGGACATCGCGGTCAAGAGCCCAGGGCGCGGACTGCAGCCGAACCGACTCGACGAACTCGTCGGGCGCAAGGTGAACCACGACATGGCCGAAGGTGAGTTCTTCTTCGAGAGCGATCTGACCGACACGGCATCGGTCGGCCGAGAGTTCGAGTTCCGCCGACCGTGGGGGCTGCCGGTGCGCTACCACGACTACAAGAAGCTCATCGAGAACTCGACGCCTGACTTCCTCGAGTTCCACTTCTCGTACAAAGACCTCGAGGTCGATCTCGACAGCTTCTTCACGGAGCCGCTCGACATGGACTTCACGACCCACCTCCCCGACCTCTTCTCCGGCGATTTCCTCGTCGATCTGGCGTCGCCAGATGACGCCCACTGGGAGCGGTCGATCCGCGAGGTGCAGCGCACGATCGACACCACCCGCAGCTTGAAGAAGTGGTTCCTCCGCTCGAGCGAACCGATCATGGTCGTCACCATGGGTGGGTTCACGAAGGACAAGCACGTTCCGGCCGAAGCGCGCGGCGCTATGTATGCGCGCATCGCGGATGCGGTCAAGCGCCTGGACACCGACGGCGTCCGCATCGCCGCGCAGACGCTCCCGCCGTTCCCATGGCTCATGGGTGGTCAGCAGTTCCACAACCTGTTCCTCGACCCGCACGACACCGCGGAGTTCTCCGCAACGACGGGCACGAAGCTCTGCTTCGACGTGTCGCACTCGAAGCTCGCCGCGAACTTCCTCGGGATGCAGTTCTCGGAGTACACCGAGCTGATCGCCCCGCACAGCATCCACCTTCACCTCGTTGACGCGACCGGAGTCGATGGGGAAGGCGTGCAGGTCGGTGACGGCGAGGTCGACTGGCCGCTGCTCGCAGGCCAGCTCGACGAGTTCACGCCCGGGGCTCCGTTCATCCCGGAGATCTGGCAGGGGCACATCGACAACGGTCAGGGCTTCTGGACGGCGCTCGACAGACTCGAGCAATGGCTGTAGCCGAATCTGAGGCCGACGCCCAGAGCGTGCAGGCTCAGCGGCCGATCGCGTTATGGGTCGTTCCCGTATCCGGCCTCGGGGGAGTGGCTCGCCACGTGCTCGACGTCGCAGCTGCGGGCCTCCCCGGGTACGAGCTCGTCGTGCTCTCACCAGAGGGGCCGCTCGCCGCGGAACTCAGAGATCGCGGTGCTCGAGTCGCCGTGGGGAAGTTCGGCCCGGACTTCGGCGTACTGGCCTCGATCCGGACGCTGCGGACGGCAGCACAGCGTCTGAGGCCGGCTGTCGTTCACTCGCATCTTGCCTACGCCGACGTCATCGTCGCAGCAACACCTCTGCCGCCCGGCACCGTTCGCGTCACGACTGAGCACGGCATCGCCGGCGACGACCAGGTGTACCACCGGACAGCTGCCAAGTCGAAGGTCATGGCGAAGGTCCACGGGATTCGTCTTCGTCGGTTCGACCGCGTCATCGCTGTCGCGGAGGCAACACGACGTGCCATGATCGACAAGTGGTCGCCGTCGCAGGAGATCCGCGTGATCTTGAACGGGGTCGACCCGGTTGAGTCGCCGCGTCCTGCCAGACCGGAGCGGGCTGCGCTGCGCATCCTGGCGCTTGCGAGGCTCTCGCCGGAGAAGCGGATCCCGCAGCTCCTCAGGGCCTTCAAGGTCGTCCTCGACGCGCGCCCTGACGCGCACCTGACGATCGCGGGAGTGGGCGAGCTGGACAGCGAGCTGAAGGCGCTTGCCGACGACCTCGGCATCTCCGAGTCGGTGACGTTCCCTGGCTTCGTCGACCCAGAGGAGGCGATGGCGGACGCGGACGTGCTCGCTCAGCTCTCGGTCTGGGAGAACTGCTCCTACTCGCTGCTGGACGCGGCGAACAGGGGCATGCGCGTGATCGCGTCGCGAGTCGGGGGCAACCCGGAGATTGTCTCACCTCGTGGCCTTGTCGACGCTGATGACATCAATGCCGTGGCGGCGGCGCTCCTCGACGAGGCCGCAGAGACGCACCTCGACAACTGGCTGTCCGTTGCCGACATGACGCGTGCTGTAGCTGAGGTCTACGCAGAGGCGCTGGGCACGGCCAAGGATCGAGCGCTGCCCGACCACGTCACCTTGGCGACGAACAACGGGGATATCGGCGGGGGCGAGGTCATGCTGTTGAGCATCGCCGACGCGCTTCGAACGCTCGGCGTCGCCGTCACCATCGTGGGTCCCTCCGAGCCGGCTGCGCTCGTAGCGGCTGCGCGCGAGCGCGGACACTCGGTCGTCGAGCTGCCGGCTAGGGGGCGCAAGCAGTGGATCGCCCAGCTGCGGAGCTGGGATGCGAAGAACCGCGAGGGCCTGCTGTGGTGTAACGGCCTGGTTCCCGCCTTCGCGACCTCGTTCCATCCCCAGCGCATCGTTCACCTGCATCAGCGGCCGACGGGGGCGCAGCGACTGCTCGCGCCCATCGCGCGATTCCGGAGCCTCCGGACGCTGGTCCCGTCACTGTCCATGCAGGAGGCCATCCCCGGATCGACGGTTCTCCCCAACTGGTCCGAGCGAGTGGTGCTTCCGAGCGTCCGTGAACGCGCAGATGAAGAGCCGACCATGATCGGATTTCTCGGCCGCTTCTCGGTCGATAAAGGCGTGCCGGTCTTGGCCGAGGCCCTTCTAAAACTTCAGCGAACTCACCCCGGACGTTTCAAGCTCAGAATGGGCGGTGAGCCGCGATTCGTCGGCGAGGGGTCAAGGCAGGCAGTGGAGGCTGCAATTCGACCTGTGCAAGACCTCGTAGAGTTCGCGGGGTGGGTTTCGCGCGACAAGTTCCTTCGCAGTATCGACTTACTAGTTGTTCCTTCGGTCTGGGCAGAACCGTTCGGGCTCGTGGTCACCGAGGCCATGTCTGCTCGTGTGCCCGTGATCGTCAGCGACGCGGGAGCGCTCCCGGAATTGATCTCCGCCTCCGATGATGTGTTCAGGGCAGGGGATTCGGCCGACCTGGCCGAGGCGATTTTGCGCAAGGCCAGCCGCAGGGATAGCAGTGCCTTGGACCAAAATTTCGCGAGATGGAGAGATTTCTACAGCCCCGAGGCTGGTGTAAGAGCCCTGGGAGCTGTTCTTGCCGCGACGTCAGTTCACACGCGGCCTGCCTCGTGACGCCGACAATCGAGCCTTCACGAGCCGGGCGGGACCTCACCATCGACGTTGCAAGAGGGTTGGCAATAATCGCAATCGTCGCTGGTCACGTTCTGCGCGGACTTTCGGCTGCTGATCTCGTCGACGGGCGGTCTGCCGGATATGTAGCGACAGACACTCTCCTCTACACCTTTCACCTGGCGGTCTTCGCGTGGCTCGCAGGGCTTTTCGTGCGGCGGGGAGTGGAGCGCCGCGGTCTTCGAGACTATCTCTGGGACAGAAATGCGACCTTCATCTACTTATACGTTCTCTGGAGCTTCGTGCAGGGCGGAGTGAAGGTTCTTACGTCAAGCCTTGTTAACACACCAATCACGGTGCTGGACATATTCGACCTTGTCCACCCCGAGGGTCACCTTTGGTTTCTGCCCTGGCTTGTCATCGTTACCACCATTGTCGCAATCGCTAAACCCTGGTCGAGTCTTATGCGGGGGGTGCTAACGTTCTTGACGTCTCTAATTATGAGTCTTGTAGCGTGGGGATATTCGGGCGGCGTCATAGGTCCGGAGGGAGCCTCGCTGTGGGTCTTCTTCACGCTTGGTGCCTGGATCGGCGACAGTAAGTTTCGCGAAGTAACGAGTCGTTTCTCCTGGCGAGTCTCGGCGGTGATGTTGCTGGTCGCATTAGCATTCTTCCTGGTCGGTTTCTCGGTGCTGAGCATCACCCCGCCCACCTTCGGCTTCGAGATGCGCACGCCCCTCTCAGTGGGTCTGGGGTTCCTGCTCTCTACGATTGGCGTCACGTGCGTCTTGGCTTTAGCTCGGATTATTTCGATGTTTCCTGTTGCAACAAGGCTCTTCGGCTACGTGGGGTCCAGATCACTGCAAATTTATTTGGCACATGGCATCGCTCTGTCTGGTGCGCGAATTGTGCTCTCGTTGTGTGGAGTGCAGAGCCTAGAAGCCCATCTCATCGTTGGGTTCGGGGCAGGGCTTGGGTTCCCTCTGCTCCTTGCCTGGTTGGCGAGCCGATTGCGAATTAGGGTGCTTTTTGAGCCCCCAGCTTTCCTGCTTCCAAGCGGTCAGCGCGCCTCTGAGCGCAAGTCTCTAACACGTTCATGACCAGCGTGGATCTGGATCTTGTTTGCGTAGCAATCGTACTTATTTTGTGTAGCCCTCCCTTTCTGATCGTCTGCCGCCGATGGAGTTCCAATGCCTTTTGACGCCAGTAAGCCCTCGTCGAGCCCACGCATAGGGGTTCTTAGTCCCTGGAGCTTTATGGATCCGAACGCCTGGTCTGGTGTGGTTCCTCGAATGCTGTCCTCGCTGGACGCACGGGCAACAACTGTCCCGCTCTCCAGTTCCGGAGTTGCGACGGCATTTGCAGATCGAGTGCTTGCGCGAGGACTCGGTATGGTCTCGCCGAAGAAATATCTCTGGGACCAAGCCATCGCGACTTCGAAAGCTAGGGGGCGGAATGCGACCTCCATTGTCCGCTCGGCGAACGTTGACGTGATCCTTGCCGTCGCGGCTTCCCAGGACGTCGCATTCTTGGATGCTCGTGGCATCCCGATCGTCCAGGTTGGAGACGCGACGTTCAAGGCCATCCGCGACTACTACCCGATGTTCACGAACCTGCACCCGCTCTCAGTCGTGCAGCAGGAAGCGGTGGCGAAGAGGGCGACCCGGGCCACAGATCGCTTCGCGATGGCAACGCAGTGGTCGATCGACTCGTTGGTCGCTGACTACGGGGTGTCGAGTCGCAACTGCGTCCTCGCGCCGTTCGGCCCAGCACTCGAGCCCTCGCTGCCGCCCACGGTCGCACTCGGAGAAGTCGGTGTCCTGCGGGCGCTGCTCGTCACGAGCGACTGGGCGCGCAAGGGCGGGGATCTCGCCGTCCGCGTCATCGATCAGGTTCGTCAGCAGCACCCGGGCGTGACGCTCACCGTCGTCGGGAACACGCCCGACGCGCTGCCCGACTGGGTTGAGAACCTCGGGCGTCTCCCGCGTCAGGAGCTCGCCGAGCAGTACGAGCGAGCGGACGTGCTGCTTGAGCTTGCGACCGCCAACGCAGGCGGGGTCACGCTCACCGACGCCGCAGCATTCGGATTGCCGGCCATCGCGACGGACACCGGGGGAGTTTCGTCGATCGTCGGTAACGGCACCTCCGGAATACTGGTTCCCCAAGGCGCTGACACGTTCACTGCGGCTGTCGCGGCCGTCGAGACACTGCTCGATCTCGACGTTCGCTCTCGGTACGCCCGGGGCGCGAGGGCGCAGCATGACGCAACGCTCAACTGGGAGGCGTGGGCTGATGCCGTGACCGCGCTCTGCGTCGAGGCTGTGTCATCTGCATCTCACCGAGGCGAGATGGGGACCCGGGCGTAGCGGAACTCGCGACGCAGGGTCTCCAGCGACCTGACATCTCGCCCGGCGAGCTGACGGACGGCGTTGACGACGAAGTTCAGGATCGCGGCTGCGCCGAGGGCAGCTCGGTGGAGGCCGGGGTGGTCGTTCCATTTCTCCGCGAAGCGCAGGGCCGACGTGACGACCCACGTGCGTCGCAGTTCGGGGTTCGAGGAACCACCACCCTCATGCTCGACGGTGAGGTCACCGAGAACGTACGAGTGCACGCCGCGCTGCCCGAGGCGTCGCTGGAGGTCGATCTCCTCCGAGTTCATGTAGAACCGCTCGTCGAAGCCGCCGACATCGTGAAATGACTGTGTCGGCAGGTAGAGGACCGCTCCCACGACCCAATCGGTTCGGTGCACACCAGGCATCACCGTCGACGTGTTGTGACCCACCGACTCGTGCCACCACCGCGTATGCCGGAATCTGGCAAGGCCGCTGAAGGCATTCACGAACGTGTGCGTGACGCGAGGGAAATGGCGTCCCGTCCACTGCGACGAACCGCTGTGGCCGATGACCTCCGGCGATACGACCGCTGGCATGAGCGGGTTCGCGAGACGAGTGAGGTCGGCGATCAGGTTCGGCCCCACAGTGAGGTCGCTGTTGAGGATGAGCAGGTATTCGCGTTGCGCGGCGGCGGCACCCACGTTCACGGTGCTCCCGAAGCCGCCGTTCGCGGGGCGTCGGATGGTCGTCTCATCGCCCACCTGGACATACGGCTCCGGTGAGGCGTCGTCGACCACGATGATCTCCAGTTCAGGAGCCCCGACCTGCTGGGTGAGCGCGGTGACGAGCTCTTGCGTCGGAGCGGGGTCACCGTAATGCGGGATGACGACGGAAACTCCGGGCACTGTGGTGTTCATGGCGGTCTTGGTCTTCCTGCTCGTGGAGATGGGCCGAGTGCGCCGGCGCTGGAGCTCGGGGGACCGGTCGGCACAACGCTACAGGCAGCGTGCGCCTGATATGCGTGCCCCTGCGTCCGTTGCGTTAGTGTCTAAGCGTGCTCGACCATGGCGATCGGCTCCGATCAGCGCATCCCGGGCACTTGGCAGTACTCACTCGCGCGCGGAAAGAGGGCCCGTGGCCTCGCAAATGGTCTCGATCGTCGTGCCGACCAGAGGCGGCGCACAGCGCCTCCCGAGACTCTTCGAGGCGCTCGCTCGGCAGACGGACAGTCGTTGGGAAGTGGTCGTCGTCATCGACGGAGACACCGACGACTCCGCAACCGTCTGCGCACGTGCCGCAGCCACCGATCCGCGCGTGCGCGCTGAGGTATTCCCCGAGAATCGCGGTCGTTCCGAAGCGCTCAATGCAGGTTTCCGAGCCGCTGTCGGCGACATCATCGTCCGGTGCGACGATGATCTCGTTCCTGGGGCCGACTACGTCTCGACGCACTTCCGCCTGCATGAAGAGGCCCGCGCCCAAGGACGGGAGGTCGGCCTGGTCGGGTTGTACCAGAACGTGTATCCCGACACCGCCTATGCCGAAGCCTACGGAAGGCCACACGACGCGAAGTTCCGCGATGATGCCTACTCCAGCGCGCCCGACAAGCACTGGAAGTACTGGGCCGGAAACGTCTCTGTCAGCCGGGCGGCCTCCGATCTCGTGGGTGAGTACGACACCGCATTCCGTGCGTACGGCTATGAAGACGTCGATATGGGATATCGGCTCGCGCAGGCTGGGGTCGCTGTCCTGCTGGTTCCGGAGCTGGAGACACCGCACTTCGTCGCCGCCACGACGACCGAAATCCGTGTCAAACGCGCCTTCTACTCCGGGTCGGCCCGGGCCGACTTCGACGTGAAGCACGCCATGCCGCGTCGGCAACCGGCGTCCGGACCCTGGGGGAGAGCAGTGGAGCGTTCTGGCCAGAGATCATCACTCAGCACGCTCATGAGTCGCGCACGTCGCGTCGACTCAGTGCTGGGCCGAGTTCCGGGCCCTGTTGGCGAGAAGCTGGTCGCCTTCCTCGTCGAGGCGGCCGCGGTCGCGGGCTACGGCAACACTCGGGCGCTGGACACGAACTTCTAGTCGCGCGTCTGCTCAGCGCACCAGGGCCTCGAGGTGCGCAACTCTGCGATCGAACTCGGCCGCCGCGTGGTGCTCCAGCATCGCGGCCCGACCGGCCGCCGCCGTGGCCTCGAGCTCTTCGCGGTCCTCCGCAAGACGACTGAGAATCGACGCGAGGCCATCCACGTCACCCATGCGCGCCGTCCACCCCAGCCCGAACTCATCCACCAGCGCGGAAAGCGCAGCGTTGTCGAAACCGACGATGGGAACGCCGAGGCCTGCAGCTTCGAGATACGTGCCGGACGGGTCGCCGAGCACGTGAGGCAACAGCATCACGTCGACGTGCTCTCGAATGTGCGATGTCCACTGCGATGCGAATTCCATCGGTTCGAGGAACTCGACGTCGGCATCAGCTCGAGCACGAAGCTCGTCCTCGAGGGGGCCCGCCCCGATCAGTGAGACCCGGTGGGCGACCCCGAGTTCTCGGAGCCGATCGTGGACGTCGATTACGTAGCCCGTGCCCTTGATCGGCAGGAAACGGCCCGAGAATGCGATGCGCAGGGGCGGGAGATCGCCTCGGAGTTCCGCGGAGCGGATGGGCTTGGACTCCTCCACATGCGCCAGGTCGAGGCGCGTGTCGTAGTACACCATCGCGTTTCTCGTGGACCGACCATAGGCGGCCCAGACGGCTCGACCGTTGCACTGCAGCCCGTCGGCGCGGCGAGCCATGCGCTGGCGAATCCGTTCGTGGCGCATCCACCCGAGGCGCAGTCGCAACCTCGGGAGCACCCCAGTCGCGTCACGGAGTTCGCTCGCCGCCCAGTCCGAGGAGAGGTTCTCTGTGTAGAACACCGTCTTGTTCTCGAGCTCGAGAAGCCACTCGTATTCCTTGGTGTGCGGGGCCATGACGACGTTCGCCGCTCGCAGCGCAGAGGACTCGGCGAACTGACCGACGACCTCTACTGCGAAGGGGAGGTCTCCGATGTCGACCCAGTTGAGCCCGAGGTTGCTGTCGGAGGTCTCGCGCTTGCCTCGCGTCACCATCACCACTGACCCATGCCACCGTTCCTGGTAGGCGATCATGCCGCTGAGCGTCTTGTCGGAGATGCGGATACGCGCGCCGCCGTCCCAGGGGTGGTGACCGGGCATGACGATGGCGAGTGTTGCCGCGACGCCTGCCGGTGCGGACGAGTCAGATGCCATGGGGAAGACCTTCGGAGTTCGGTTCGCCTCGCAGGTAGACGTTGCGGAGCTGGTTCAAGAACGCTTCACGACCGAAGATCGTCATCGCATCTTCGCGAGCGCCAGCGGCACGTTCGAAGGCGATCTCAGGGTGGAGCAGGGTGTCGGTCACTGCGGCCGAGAACTCGCGGGCGTCATCTGCAACCCCGGCGTACCAGCTGGGCTCGCCGACGCCCTCGGCACCGACGGATGTGGCGACGACGGGAATTCCGCGCACGATCGGCTCGACGGTCTTGAACTTGACGCCGGCTCCCGAGAGGAGCGGAATGACTGCGACACTCGTGTCCTGGTAGACGTCGTCGAGGTCGTCGACGAATCCGAGGAGGTCCACGTTTGTGACGTTCTCGAGGTGAGCACGCAGTTCGTCCGACATGCCCCCACCTGCAACGCGCAGTCGGGCACCAGGGACGGCGTCCTGAATCGCCGGCCAGCAGCGTTCCACGAACCAGAGCAACCCGTCGCGGTTCTCGGCGCGGGCGAAGAAGCCGAGGAAGAGGACCGTCGGCTGACGGGAGACCTTTGCCTGGGCGCTGTGGCCAGCGGCCAGGGGCGGAGGGATCACGCGAATGTGCGTGTGGGCCGCCTGCGGATCGAGCAGTGAGCGGTCCTTCTCGCTGAAGACGACGATGTGGTCGGCCACTCGGAGCAGGTGCTTCTCCGAGGAGCGTGCGATCCGGTGGGCCAGATCCCATTTCCAGCGCTGGAGACGAGAGGTGGCTCGCTCTCGCTCTCGCAACCCGCGCTGAGAGCTCACGTCGTGAAGCGTCACCACGGTTATCGCACCGGGGTTGAGCCGGCGCAGCCCGATGAGCCGGGCCCACGACGACCACTGGAAGTCGAGAACCTCCGCGTTCTGGATCGCGGCTCGCAGGCGACGGCTGAACCAGAGGTCCAGCACCGCTGGCAGGTAGGGGGCATCGGGGTCGATGCGGCGTACGGCATTGTAGACGCGAACCGCGAGAGAATGGCGCCTCCCGCGCGCGCGAGCGAGGAGATCGAAGCTGCGGGCGTGGCTTGGGTCCTCGGCAGCGGCGGAGTTGCTGGGCAGGTCTGGAACGAGATAGTGCAGTTCTGCGCCCAGGTCATCCACCAGAGCCGCATCGAGCTGCCAGACGTACAGACCACCGGCGTGTTGGACGCGCGCGTGCGGCAGGACCGGAGTGATGGAGCAGATCTTCGTGTGAGAAGCGGGCACCATGATCCTCTTCGTCCGACGCTGGAAGACCCAGCGACTTTCATCCGCAAGGAAGATACCACTGCGGGTCACGGGCGCCCGTCCCTGTCCGGGTATCATTCACATGATGTGCCGCTGGGGTGGCCCGTTGCTGGCTAGTCTGGGCGTGTGTGTGACAGGGCACTCGTCGAAGATCGGCGACGTTGAGGGAACTTCTATGAGTTTGGCGGATCGGTGGACAACAGCTCACCTGACGTGACGATCGTCGTCATCGGCTACAAGCATGCAGCGTTCATCGAACAGTGCCTCGAGAGCATCGCAGCCCAAACCGTCCAAGCTCGGTGCATCGTCATCGACGACGCCTCGGGAGACGATACCGAGCAGGTTGCGGAAGCCTGGTTCGCCGAGCATCCGGAGGCGCAGGCCGAACGTATCTATCACCAGGAGAACCGCGGCCTGGTAGGCACGCTCAACGAGGCGCTTCGCAAGATCGAGACGCCGTACTTCGCCTACATCGCGGCTGACGACTGGATGGAACCGCGCCGAGTCGAGCTCCAGCTCGAGGCCGCGCTCGAAGCGGGTCCCGAATGCGCTCTCATCTACAGCGATGTGTTCCGAGCCGATGGAGCTGGTCGTCGCTTCGAGGAGAGCTATGCGCAGATCCATCGCGAGCAGTGGCTCGCGGCAGAGGATCCCGATGCGTACTCGCGGCTGCTCGTCGGCAATTGGATCCCCGCGCCATCAGTGATGCTGCGCACCGACGCAGTCAGGGCAGTCGGCGGCTACGACGAGGACATCTTCTTCGAGGACCATGACATGTACCTGCGCCTCGCGCAGCGATTCGGCGTCACCTGGCTCGCTCAGCCTCTCGCGACCCACCGGGAGCTGGATGATTCGTATGGACACCGGATGTTCTTCACGGCTGAAGGGCAGCGCGACTTCCAGAAGGCGCAGGTAAGTCTCCTCATCAAGCACGCAGGCGCCGAACAGGCTCGCTCCGCCGGGATCCAGGAGAAGCTCCGCGTACGCATCTCCCAGCTGTACTGGGAAGGCGAATCGCCAGCCTGGATCCACTCCAACGCGCGACTTCTCATTCGGGCTCTGCCGAAGCCCGATCTCAAACTTCGGCTGATCTCGATGGCATCGGGCCTCGGCATCTCCGGACGAAGCATCCGAACGCTCACCGCCCCCGGTCGAACACGTCGCGAGGTCTAGATGGACAACAACAAGGGCCTCTTCACGGCCATCCGCACCTGCCTCAGGATCGTCCCGTGGCGCATGCGCTCGAAGCTCATCGCGATTCTGCTCGGGTCCGTGGGGGTCGCGCTGATGGATATGGCGTCCGTGGCACTCATGCTGCCCGTCATGGAGCTTGTCTCCGGGCAGAGCGTCCAGAGCAGCGTCTACCTGCAGATCATCGCGAATGTGGTCGGCACGGAAGACGTGCAGACCATGCTGGTCTTCACGCTCGCGGTCGTCATCGCGCTCATGATCACGAAGAACGTCCTGAGCGCGGTCTTCCGCTGGTGGAGCCTGGGCGTCATGGCCGAAGCTCAGTCGGCGGTGGTCCACGAGGTCTTCGCGCTGTACCTTTCAGCGTCGTACGAGAGCCACCGCAAGCGCGATACCTCCGACATCTACCAGACCCTCAACGTCTACATCCCCGGCTCGTTCGGGATCGTGATGCTGGGGTTCATCCAGCTCTTCGTGGATGGCCTCTCGGCACTCCTCATCGTGGTGGCGCTCGCCGCCGTGTCGCCGATGGCGACGCTGCTCGCCCTCGTCGTGTTCGGCGGTACGGCGTTCCTCATGCAGGCCCTGCTGCGCAAGCGCACCGTGCGGATCGGCATGGACATGCGCGACGTGGGGCTCGCTGGCTGGCGCTACCTCAGCCCCGCCGTCGAAGGATTCACGCAAGTTCGGCTAGCCGAGATGGAGAAGGACTTCGTCACGGGGTACTCCACGAGCCGCCGCGAGGGGAACATGCTCGGCCGGAAGTCGACGATGTTCGCAGAGCTGCCGAAGTATGTCCTCGAGGTCACGATGATCCTCGGTATTGCGCTCATCGCCGTCGTCCTCTTTGCCACCTCGGACGAGCAGACAGCTGTGGCGGTGCTCGGGGTCTTCGCGGTCGCCTCTGTTCGCATCATCCCAACCCTGAACAGGGCGCTCGCGAGCGCGACCGGAATCCGTGCGGCACAGGCGAATGCCTTTGGTCTGGCTGAGCAGATCGACCTGCTCGAGGCGGAGCCTGGGCGCCACAGCCCTGAGCACGACGACACCCCCTTCGGGTTCGGCGACATCGAAGTGTCCAAGCTCTCATTCCGCTTCGCCGACGGTGAGCGCTCCGTGCTGGATGAGGTCTCGGTGAAGCTCCCGGAGGGCGCCACGATCGCGCTCGTCGGGTCCAGCGGTGCTGGGAAGACCACGTTCGTCGACATTCTCCTGGGTCTCCTCACGCCCACAGGAGGGTCCGTCGAAGTCGACGGCAAATCGATCCACTCGAATCCGTACGCCTGGCGTCGACAGCTCGGTGTCGTGACTCAGGACGTCTACCTCCTCGATGCATCGATTCGCGAGAACATCGCCTTCGAAACGGATTCCTCACGGATCGATCCGGTGCGCCTCGAGAAAGCTGTCGAGATGGCCCAGCTGACCGACTTCATCGCCGCGCTGCCGGATGGCATCGACACGGTCGTCGGCTACCAAGGGGCGCGCATCTCTGGCGGGCAGAAGCAGCGCATCGGTATCGCCCGAGCGCTCTACCGGGAACCGAAGCTCCTCATCCTCGATGAGGCGACGTCTGCGCTGGACAACGAGACCGAAGCGAAGATCACGCGAACGATCGATGCGCTGCGCGGCAAGATGACGATCGTTGTCGTCGCTCATCGGCTTTCCACTGTCCGCAACGCGGACGAGATCCTGTTCTTCTCGCAGGGGAAGATCGCGTCGCGAGGCACGATGTCGGAGCTGGTCGAGCGCAACGACGAGTTCCGGTCGCTCGTCGAGCTTGGGCGGCTTTCGTGACCGTGTCCGGGATCGTCGTCGTGATACCCGCCAAGAACGTCGAGGGCGTCATCGAGACGCAGCTTCGCGCACTCAACGCGCAGTCGATGCTCGATTTCGACGTGATCGTCAGTGACAACGGCTCGTCTGACCGAACTCGTGCTGTCGTCGAGGCCTGGCCCGCAGCGTTTTCGTCGCTGACCTGCATCGATTCGGGGGATCGACCGGGAGTTGCCCACGCGAGAAACCGAGGCATCGAATGCAGCGACGCACCCCTGATCCTCGTGTGCGACAGTGACGATGTCGTCGGACCCGGCTGGGTCCAGGCACACGCTGCGGCCCTGGCGAAAGCAGACGCAGCGACCGGCCCCTTGCTCCTCACCGAGCGAGGAAGGCGAGGCTTCGGCGAATGGGGCGCTGACGGCGTTCCAATTGCGGCCGGATACCTGCCCTACACGCCGGGGTGCAACATGTCCTTTCGTCGTCAGGTTTTCAAGTCCCTGGATGGCTTCGACGCCGGACTCTGGAGGGGCCAAGAAGATGTCGACTTCGGTTGGCGTCTCGTGAAGCACGGCTTCTCGATCTCGCATGCACCCGACGCTGTCGTCGAGTACGAGCAGCGCGTCGGCCTCCTCGCCAAGGTGCGGCAGCAGTTCAAGTACGGGAGAGCTTTCGCTGACCTGTGCTCGAGGTACCGAGCGGATCCGATCCCGGTGCAGGGCATCAAGTGGCGCGGGCGCTGGTGGCTGTCCTTCCTTCGGCGTGGCCTTCGTCACCCCGTGAAGAGCTGGCGCGTCACGTATCCCGCACTGGCGTTCCAGGCGGGGCGGATACTCGGTTCCGTGCAGCACAGAGTTCGGACACCGATGTGGTGACGCTGGTGCATGGGACTGCCCGCGAGGAGGCACGTCATGGCTGAACTCCTGAAGGTCCTGGGTCTCTTCGACCACAACGGCGTCGAACGATCGCAACGGTCGCTGCTCGCCGATGACCGCGTTCCCGGCCCGTACCGCGTCGACCTCCTCATGGATCAGGGTGTCGACCTGCGCACGATGCGGATGGTCACTCATCCGCTGCACAAGAAGCTCCGAGACCTCGTCGAGCATCGGACGGGGGTGCGGACCGACCTCGCGATACGAGGCATCCCAGCAGCGCTCAGCAGCGACGTGGTCCTCGCGATCCTTGAGGACAAGTCCGTGCTGCCGTCGCTCATGCGGCAGCGGGGCCTCCCGCCGTACTCTCGGCGTCGGCTCTCGGTCGTCTCGTGCTGGTGGGGCGAGGAGCTCCTGAACGGAGAGCAGAACACCCTCGACGAGATCGAGCGAGCGATCAAAGGCCTCGATCAGATCTTCGTCTTCTCTCGAAACCAGGTTCCCATTTTCCAGGAGGCAGGCGCAGGCGAGCGCGTGATTCCCGTCAGCTTCGGCGTGGACCACCATAACTTCCGTCCTGAGACAGGTCACGGGCGGCGGTATCAGGTCTTCAGCGCTGGGTTCGACCGCGGACGCGACTTCGAGACGCTCGTCGCAGCCGCGAGACTGCTGCCGGACGTGCGGTTCGACATCGTGACGCAGATGGACATCCTCAGGGGCGAAGCCGCGCCAGCGAACCTGACGGTTCACGCTCCGACCGACGGTGAAGGGCATCGGAACAACCTGCTGGCGGCCGACCTGATCGTCCTTCCGACACACGATCTTGCCTACCCGACCGGGCAGAGCGTCCTCCTGGAGGGAATGGCTTCGGGGCGACCGGTTGTCGTGACGAGAACGGCCGCGATGGCTGAGTACATCGACGAAGGCCACGCGAACTTCTCGATGCCGCTCCACGACCCTGCTGGCGTCGCCGCCACCATCTCGAGGCTTCTCGCCGACCAGGCCCTCCTGGAAGAGGTGGGCGTTCGAGCCCGGGCCGTCGTCGAAGAGAAATACACCTTCGAACGCATGTGGCGGGAGATCGCCGGTCACCTCGGACGGGGACTTGGAATGCCCGCAGCCGGGACACGCTGACGCTCACGGACGTCCGCTCAAGGACAGATCAGGACACGGTCTCGTGCAGGACCGATCCCAAGGCGACTCCAGCCCCACAACCGGCTACTTCTGCGGACGATTCCCGCTCCTGAAACCGCGTGCCCCGCGCGACAGCAGCCAGGTACCTGAATGCTGGTCGCCATCGTTGCGTCCCGATCTGGTGCGCAAGTGCACCACCGGGGGAACACATGTCTCAAACGAAGATCGTCGCGAGCGTTTTCGCGGCCACCGCACTCATCTGCTTCGGCTCGGCGACGCCGGCCAACGCAGCGACCGTAGCGAATATGCCGGGGCCCATAAGCGCCCTGACCACCACACCTGACCTCACCTGCAACGCGAACGTGGCAGGAGGGTCCGACGAACCACACTTCCAGCTCGGTGCGTCCTGCCTGACGGCCGTTGTCGCGGGCGGCACGCTCAACAGGCCCGCAGATTACCCACTCCCTGGCTACCCAGGCGCCGAGGTGCGGGTGCAGGGTTGGTCGCCCATTGCCCAAGAAACATCCGGCAGTGGAACGCTCTTCGACCCCTTCGTCATCTCCACGGTCGTGGCCGGCGACCAGATTCAGGTCACCCAGATCGACACGTATGCGTCTGGCTCGTCGTCGTTCACGACCTCCGTTGAAGTCGAGAACGTCGGCAGCATAGCCCTCGAGCCCATCGTCTACCGAGTCTCCGATTGTGCCCGCGCTCAGTACGACGTGCTCTCCTATGCCGCAGCGCCGACAGGTGACGGTTCGGTCGCCTGCAACAGCATGCAGGGCATCCCCACGGGACAGTGGGGTGAAGGAACGACGGCGGGCGACGACCTCGCGCAGCTCGTACCGATCACACCGGGCAGCAAGTTCGAAGTCGACCAGGGGCGAGGTATCGGGGCTCATATCGCCCTCGAAGCGGAGTTCAACAACACTGCTCTGACGCTGGGCGGGGCCCGAGACAACTTCATCGGCTTGAGCTGGAAGCTTGATCTCGCCCCAGGGGCATCATCGAAAGTCGCCTTCCAGACGCACTTCTCGACGGAAGACAAGCGAGCAGTGCCCACCGCACTGACGCTGGAGGACGGCGAAGGTGGTGAGAAGACCGTGACGGCCTCGTTCGGCACGGAGGAAGTTCCGATCGCTCTCTCTGGTTCACCACTCGTCAGGCTGCCCGCCGGAATCAGCTACGTCGAAGGCTCGTCCACGATCGGCGAGCCGATGGTCGTCGGCGACATCCTCATGTTTACGGCACCCGTTGGATCGACAGGCACGAGCTTCTCGTTCCGGATCGCAGGGGGCGAATCCGGAGCCAGCGGTGACCTGAAGCTCGCGGGCTCAACCATGGACGGCGTCGACTTCGTGCAGACGACGGTGCCGATCGAGATCGCGCCGTTCACTCCAGAACCCACCTTGACGCCAACTCCGATCTCGACACCGAGCCAATCCCCGACGGTCGCGCCCACCGCCACCGCGTCGGTGTCGCCGACCGCGAGCACGACCGCACCTCCGGCCGCATCCACACAGGCAACCGCCACCCCTGCCGCTGCACCCGCGTCTGGTGCCCTCGCCACCACCGGCGCCGACGGCAACTTGGCGCCCCTCGGCATCGGAGCCGGGATCGTCCTGCTTCTCGGAGTGGGGGTCAGCGTGCTGGCGCTGCGTCGCCGCGCCGGGGATGAGCTCCGCTAGGCAACGACCTGCAGCAGCGCTGAGGCCGGCCGCTCGCATCTCTCCTGAGACCGCGGGCCGCCGGCTCTCCCGCGTCAGAAGAACATCTCCAGCGTCAACCGCAGCGCCTCCTCAGTGAGCACCGCGGCTGTCGACAGCCCCGCCGTCGCGATCAGCGCCCCGGGGTGCGCCAACCCGACCACGACGGCACGCAGCCTCGGCTGCTGCGCGAGGAGCGCATCCGGAACCCTCGATCGCTGCTGTGACGGATGCTCGCGCCAACCGCGCAGCTTCGAGAGGAACCACGCGCATCGCAGGAGGAAGACGAGCCAGATAGCCAAGACGACCGGGAACATGAGGCCCGCGAACAGCTGGATGCCCGAGTACGTGATCTCGTCCTCGCGGTTCTCAGCGATGAGCTGCAACAGCGTCGACAGGCTGGCGCTCATCACCACGGACACGGTCCAGGCCACGAACCCGACGATGAGCGTCACGAACCGGACGAAGAAATGCCCGAACACGGAGTCGTGCGCGTCAAGGTGGCTGCGGGGCGTGTGCAGGAGCAGCGCGACGGTCGCCGAGAGCGCGGGCAACGAACCCACCATGAGGACCGCCACCCACACCACCGTCGACCAATCAGCAACCCAGCCCACCACGGTCAGGCTGCCGAACACCACGAACCAAGCCCAGTTCCAGAGCAGCGGATGCGACACGAGGGCCGTCGGGAGCCGTCGGTCCACGGCGTCGAGCAGGCGGTGAGCGGACGGCACCCGCGCGGAGTTCATGCGCCAATCGTATTGCCGACCGCGCCGTAGCTGGGCCACCGATTCGCGTTCCCGGACAGGCGCATCTCCGTGCGTTTTCAAGCGCCCTGACGGGATTCGATCACGCCGAAAAGGATGCCGCGAAATCGACCAGTGAATAGTCCATGGAAGTAGTCCATGCAGGGTTCTGGACCGGGTCAAACGGGTCTAGCTTTGCGCTGTCAGTAGACCACCGGTGCACGACACCGAGTTCCACAGCGAAAGCCCCCCGGCTTTCGCCCACGTCCCCTGGGGGTAGGAAACACATGCTCGATACCCAAGCGAACACGCCGCGCTCGACGGGCCTCAACCGACGTGACCTGCTCGGTGCCGCCGTCTGGACCACGCTCGTCATCGCCGTCGCAGTCGCCGCGCCTGCTCAGGCCACCTCGACGGTCGAGTACCGCCCCTTCAGCGGCTCGCACATCGTCCTGACGACAGAGGACATCGACCAGCAGGGAACCGTCGACGGGGTCCCGACCTTCGCCCTGCAGGGAGAACCGGACAACCCAGTCGTCTACTTCGGGGCGAGCGTCGACGGGCTCCAAGCGACGCTCACGAGCTACACGGTCACCTACGAACTCCCCTTCGCCGTCGACTGGGACGTCGTCGACCAGGACTGGAGCATGATCGAGTCCGAACCCGTGGACGGCTACTACACCTACACGCTCACCCCACTCGCGCTGCCCGCTGGCCGCATCGACATGGAACGGCCCCTCAGCACCGGGCAGCCGTGGGCGGCCGACGAGACGAACTCCGTAGCTGCGCCACAGTTCCACGGGACCGCCCGAGACGGAACATGGTCGGTCGGCGGAACCAGACCCTTCCAGGTCTCCAGCGTCAAGCACTACGACTTCATCGCCCACCTGCCGACCGGCGACGTGGTGGACAGCTTCCACCGCGAGCGAGTCACCGGGGGCGTTTGATCGCACGTCCGTCGCCATCGGCGCACAACTCAGAATGCCGATTCAGATCCTTCCCGCGCGGTGCATGGCACAGCGGGGGAGTTCTGCCCTGCGCTGGACCGCACCGGTTCGGTTACAGTTACCCCCGGGGTAACGAGCTGACGTGCCGTATGCCCACCGGTTCGTAGGGGGAAACTCGACCCGGTGAGGGCAGCCGCAACGCGAGGGAGACACGTGTCTTCCGCGCGCAGCTCAGCGCCCCGACGGCGCCGACCGAACCTGGTCGGCATCAAAGGGGGAAACACAATGTCACTTGACGATGTCCAGAACACGCAGAAGACGGTCGACCGCCGCAAGGTCCTCGGGGCAGCGGCCTGGGCCACGCCGGTGATCGCGCTCGCAGTTGCCACGCCAGCAGGCGCGACCTCGCAGATCCAGTACCAAGCGCACTCCGGATCCGGGGCCACCATCGCCTACGGCTCCTACCAGGGCTCCGACAACAGCCAGGAGTTCGGACTCCTCGTGCAGGTCGTCAACACGTACGTCATCCCGTGGGCGACCTTCAGCGCCAACGTTCCGGGCCTCACCGCAACGGTCACGAACTTCGTCGCGACCTACGACTTCCCCTTCGCCGTGGATGTGCAGGAGATGAGCTCAGACTGGTCGCTCACCGAGAGCGAGCCAGCCGGCGGACCGTTCACCTACACATTCACGCCGACGTCACTCCCATCAGCACCCATCGAGATGCGCGAGCCCCTCGGAGACGCGACGCCCAACGTGATCACTCCAGCGAACTCGCTCATCGGGCCCAGCATGCTCGGGGTGGCGGTCAACCCACCGCCCCACGGAACCACCGTCGCCGTGCCCTACACGCACACGTACGACTTCACCGTGAGCTTCCCGAACGGCACGACGGTCAACGACAGCTACACCTTCACGGGAACGCACGTCACGGCACCCGAGTAGCAGGCGCCGCCGCGTGATGCAGCCCCCGTCCCAGTCCACGACTGCGGCGGGGGCTGCGGTGTTTCGTGCCCCAGCGCCGGGTTCCCTCCGTTTCTCCGTTCCTCCGGCCCCGCGACTCGCGCTCGACTCGCGTACGCTCAACCGAGTGAAACCCAGACGACGCGCACGGAACAACCGCGCGCTCGCAGCCATCGGACTGGCCGTCGCGCTCGCTGTGGCCGTCGCACTCGCCGGTCTTCCCCTCTTCGTCTTCCCCTCCACGGACGAACCGAGCGAGGTCGACGCGATCGTCGTGCTCGGCCCGCCACGCGACGCGCGCATCCACGCCGCCCAGCAGCTCGCAGCCGAGGGCTACAGCGACACCATCGTCATCGCCGTCGACGACTACGGCATCGACGCAGCCATCAACATCGACGCCTGCGCACCGGACGCGGCACCCGACCAGGCTGGACTCGTCACCCGCTGCCTCATCCCCGAACCCTTCACCACCGCCGGAGAAGCCCTCATGGTCGAGCGGCTCGCAGCGGCCGAGGGATGGGAGAGCGTGATGATCGTGACCAACGTCACCCACATCTCACGCGCCCGCATGATCTTCACCGACTGCCTCGGCGGGGGAGTGCTGGCCATCGATGACGGGGCGGGCATCGAAGACTCCAACTGGGCGTGGATGTACGCCTACCAGTCAGCGGCGTTCGTCAAGGCCCTCGTCGCGCCCACCTGCTGAATCGCGCGGCAGTTCTCGCGGGGCCAGGCACGCCCACCCGCGATATCGGCGGCACTCGGTACGGTAGATGCATGACGACACGTCGCAACGAGGGGACAGCATGACCGCGCTCGACCACACCACCGTGCAGTGGCGCCGGGTGTCGCCCAAGTACATCTGGTCAGAGCTCATCGGAGCCTTCTTCTGGGCCCTGATCGCGCTCGCCGGCATCATCGCGATCCTCGTCATCCCCGACGTGCCGAAATGGGTCGCCGTGTTCCCCGGTGCCGGCCTCCTCGTGATCCTCATCTCCATCCCCTTCGAATGGCGCCGCGTGCGCGCCATCGGCTACCAGCTGCGCCAAGACGACCTCGTGTTCCGCCGCGGCCTCTTCTGGAGCCGCATGGTCGCCATCCCATACGGTCGCCTGCAGCTCGTCGACATCCAGCGCGGCCCGCTCACCCGTATCTTCGGGCTGTCGTCGCTCAAAGTCGTCACCGCGGCCGCAGTCACGAACGTGACGATCCCCGGCCTCGGATGGCAGGACGCGGAGAAGCTCAGAGACGACCTCGTCGCGCTCGCCGAGACCCGCCGAGCTGGCCTCTGATGAGCGCGCCCACCCCACCAGGCAACTGGCAGCAGCCCGGGCCACCCCCGCCCATGGGCAGTGCACCGCACGGTGCCATGGCAGGGGGTCCGCCGCCCGGTCCGCCGCCCGGACCGGCGCTCGGGCAGGGCTCCGACCTCATCGACGGCGAATGGCACAGACTCCACCCGCTGACACCGCTCCTCCGCGTCGGCGTGTTCGTCATCGCCATCGGTGCCTTCCTCATCAACCAGTCATGGCAGACGATCACGAGCTTCCTCTTCCCGCAGCTCGACGAGTACAGCGGCGCAGAGTACGACCCGACCAACATGGTGCTCCGCAACGAGGGCTGGCTGTTGTGGGTCGCGCTCGGCATCCTGGCCGTCATCCTCATCCTCGGGTTCTTCAGCTACCTGTCGTGGCGCTTCTCGCAGTTCCGCGTCAGCGACACGACCATCGAACTGCAGACCGGCGTGCTGTTCCGCAAGAGCCGCCAGGCGCGACTCGACCGCGTGCAGGACATCAACATCCAGCGCCCCCTCGTCGCTCGCATCGTCGGCGCCTCGAAGATCGAGATCGGCGTCGCCGGCGAGAATGCCAACATCCAGCTCGTCTACGTGCGCACACGCGACGCCGACGGCATCCGCGCCGGAATCCTTCAGCGCGCGTCCGGAGCGAAGCGCAACGAGCGCCAAGCCCAAGCGCAGGGGTACGCCCACGCCGGGCAGCCAGGCGCACCCGGGTCAGCCGACGGCAGCCCGTCGGCGCCCGGATATGGTCCCGCTGGCGCTTCGGGCGACTCAGCGTCGCAGCCACAGCAGAAGCCGCCGACCGCAGAGCAGCTGCGTACACGAGCATCCGAATTCTTCGCCCAACGAGTCGAAGAGCTCACGAGCCCTGAACTCGCGCCAGGCGAGGCCGCACCGCAGTCCGTCGTGCGACTCCCACCATGGCGGCTCGTCGTGGCCAACCTCGTCAACCCGTGGCTCATCGTCATCCTCGTGGCCCTCATCGCCGGCCTCATCGTCACCTTCACCTTCGGGTTCTGGTGGCTCCTCTTCTCGATCCTGCCCCTCGGCGCCGTCTTCTTCGCCGTCACCGTCGGCCAGATCCTGCCGTCGCTGAACTACAGCATCGCCGCCACCCCGGACGGCGTCCGCGTCGGCCGCGGGCTCCTCACCACCAGCAACGACACGGTCCCACCCGGGCGCATCCACGCCGTGCAGGTATCGCAGCCCCTCTTCTGGCGACCCTTCGACTGGTGGATGGTGCGCATCACCCGCGCCGGCACCGAACAGGTCTCCTCAGACGGATCCCAGAACCAGGCGGCGCTCACCCGCAACCTCGTCCTCCCCGTCGGCACCCGCGCCGAGACCGAACGTGTCCTCGCGCTGCTGCTCCCAATGCTCGTCGACGACGAAGTGCGCCGACTCATCGAGTTGGGCATGTACAGCAAGGGCAACGACGACTACTTCGTCACCGCGCCGAAACGAGCCGCATGGATGCGCCCGTTCTCCTGGAAGCGGCACGGGTTCCGCCTCGACAACCGCGCGCTCTACCTGCGCTTCGGCGCCTGGTCGCGCAAGCTCACGATCGTCCCCGCAGAGCGGATGCAGTCCATCGGCCTCGACCGCGGGCCCATCGGCTACTTCGCCAACGTCGTCAACCTTCACGCCCACACCGTGCTCGGCCTCGGAGTGACAACGCGCATCGGCATGGTCGACGGCAACATCGGAGTCCGACTCTTCGACGACGTGTCCGCCGTCGCCATCCGCGCCGCGAACCTCGACACCTCCCACCGGTGGCGCGAAGCCGCCACGCTCAGCGCCATCGCAACCGCACGCATGCGCGTCGCCGACGCGGCAGCGCGCGGTATCCCCGTCGACAGCCAGACCACCGCTGTGCTGCAAGCAGAACGCGAGTACCAGCACGCGCTCGCCCAGAGCGGCCTGCAGGAGACGACGACGCCACCCGTCGCGCAGCCCCAGGCCGCGCAGAACGCTGCACCGGCCCCGGACCTGTCCCGGATCCCCGCCCAGTTCGGGTCCGTGGGTTCCGCACCCGGAGGAGCCGCCGCGCAGCCCGCGCGATTCGGCTCCACCGCATCCCCGTCGACGGATGCGCCCGCGTCCGCGCCGCCCGCGCCCGTGCCCGCGCCTTCGCAGATCGGTCCCGTTCCGGGCGCGCCGACGAACGGCGCCTGGGCGCCGGTCTCCTGGGAGCCCGTCGCCACGACGCCGGCCGGTCCAGAGTCTGCGATCGACACAACGCCGACACCGATTCAGACTCCAGCGACGATCGGGCCCGCGCCGGCCGGGACAGCGCCGCGCATCCCGAGCGCACCGCGCATCCAGAGCCCACCGCCGGGGCCCGCCCCGTCCACCGCACCGGAGTCAGCTAGCGCCGCGCCGTCAGGACCCCCGGTCGAGGAGGCGCCGAAACCAGTGGACTCCGCGCCGTCAGAACCTGCAGGCGACGAGGCGCCGCAGCCGCTCACACGTCGCCAGCTGCGCGAGCAGCGCCAGAACGGCATCGTGCCGCCGCCGAGCCCAGAATCGCACCGCGGGCAGCCCCCGGAGGACAGCGCGTGACCGGCCGAGAAGGGCGCCTCGGCATCGGTCTCGTCGGCGACTCGCCCACCGGGCTCATCGTCGCGACCGCACTCGCCGCCGCAGGACACGCGCTCGTCGGAGTCGCCACGGAATCCGAGGAGGCCACCGAACGCGCATCCGCAATGCTGCCCGGTGCCCCCAAGCTCACGCAGCGTCAGGCCATCGAGCGCAGCGAGCTCGTCATCCTCGCCTACGAAGAGGCCGACCTCGAAACGCGCGTCCTCGAGCTGTCCGAAGCACGCGCCTGGGTGGCAGGGCAACTCGTCCTGCACACCGTCGCCGGCCGCGGCACCGCCGTTCTCGGCACCGCCCTCGACCGAGGCGTCATTCCCCTCGCCGTGCACCCCGCAATCGAGATCACCGGCACGAGCCTCGACCTGCACCGCCTCAAGGAAGCCTGGTGCGCCGTCACCGCCCCCCGCCCAGTGCTCCCCATCGCGCAGGCCCTCGTCGTCGAACTCGGCGCCGAACCGGTCATCATCCAAGAACAAGACCGCCCCACCTACGCGGAAGCGCTCCACACCGCCACAGAGTTCACCCGCTCCATCGTGAAGCAGGCCACCGAGCTGCTCACCGGAATCGGCGTCGAGAACCCGGGCTTCATGCTCTCCAGCCTTGTCCGCTCAGCCGCAGACAACGCCCTCACCGACGCCAATCCGCTTCCCCTCGACCCGCTCGACGGTACGCTTCCTGAGGCGGACCCGCGCTCGTAGCGGCAACCGCCGGTTCCAAGGAGGGCACTTGCCACACGTTCTGACCACGATCGCCGAAGCCAAGCAGGTGCTCCGGGAGATCGCGAAAAGCGACACCATCGCACTCGTCCCCACGATGGGTGCCCTCCACGACGGGCACCTCTCGCTCGTCGACATCGCCAAGCGCAGCGCCACCAAGACCGTCGTCTCCGTCTTCGTGAACCCCATGCAGTTCGCCCCGGGCGAAGACTTCGAACGCTACCCGCGCACCTTCGACGACGACGTCGCCAAGCTCGACGAAGCCGGCGTCGACTACGTCTTCGCGCCGGCCGTCGACGACATGTACCCAGAAGGTGTCAAGCAGACGCGCGTCGTCGGCGGATACGCGGCCGGCCTCCTCGAAGCAGCGCACCGCCTCGCGCACTTCGACGGCGTCCTCACCGTCGTCACGAAGCTCTTCAACATCGTCCGCCCGAACGTCGCCGTCTTCGGAGAGAAAGACGCGCAGCAGCTGTTCCTCGTGCGCCGCCTCGTGCGCGACCTCAACCTCGACATCGATGTCGTCGGCGCGCCCATCATCCGCGAAGACGACGGCCTCGCCCTGTCCAGCCGCAACCGCTACCTCTCCACCGAAGAACGTGCCGCCGCCCTCAGCCTCGTCCGAGCCCTCACCGCCGCCGCATCCAACGGCGACCGAGGGATCCGGGAGATGATCTCCCAAGCCCAAGGCGCCCTCATGGACGAGAAGCTCGTCAAGATGGACTACGTGTCCATCGTCGACCCGGATACCTTCGCGCTTGTCAACGAGGCCTACACGGGCAAAGCACTCGTGCTCGTCGCGGCCAGAGTCGGCACGACCCGCCTCATCGACAACATGAGCGCGTACGTTGGCGAGTACCGCTAGACAGGCACGACCCGCGCATCACATCCGCACGTCCGACGCCCATCCAGCGCGTCGCTAGGCTAGAGATCCGCCGACCCAAGGGGAACACACACATGAGCTTTCGCATCCTGACGGTCTGCACCGGCAACATCTGCCGTTCACCGCTCGCAGAGCAGCTGCTTCGCGACGGCCTCAAGGACCTCCCGGGCGTCACCGTCGAAAGCGCCGGCACCGGGGCCCTCGTCGGCAGCGGCATGCCGCAGCAGGCCCTCGCCCTCGCGGCCCAGTACGGGGTGACGGATGCGGAAGCGCACATCTCGAGGCAGCTCACGGAAGACATCGCCCGCGGCGCAGGCCTCGTCCTCGCGCTCTCCCGCGACCACCGGCAGCGCATCGTCGAGCTCGCCCCCTCCGTCGTACGACGCACCTTCACCCTGCGCGAGTTCGCCCACATCGCCAGCCAGGTCACCGCCGAGGACCTTGAGGAGACCTACGAGGCGCCAGGCGCCAGTTCAGGCTCACGCCGCTCGCGCCGCGAAGCGCTCGACAACGCCAGCGACGGGGCCGCCGCCGGCGCTTCCGACCAGGACATCGTCGCCGCAGCCCTCGCCGCCGCAGTCGGCGCGGCCGCACCGCTGCGCGGCGTCATCGCCCCGCTCGAGAACGCCAGCGACTACGACGTCGTCGACCCGTTCCGCCGCTCCGACGAGACCTACCAGCGCTCCGGACGCGAGCTCGTCCCCGCCGCCGAGACCATCGTCGCCTACCTCGAAGGCGTCGTCGACTGGGCCAGGGCACGCGCCTCGTAACCACACCGAGGCTCGCCGGTTCGCGCGACGGCTCGAAGTGCACCAAACTGGGGGAGTGCGTTTCCGAGCGCCGTTCGTCGCGCCCGGGACACGCATCCACACCCAGACGCACGAACCGCAAGGAGCCCGAATGGCCGACGCGCCCACCCAAGACGCACTCTCCGAGGCGGAAGCCTCCGAGCAGAAGCAGGTGCGTCTCGACAAGCGCGCGCGGATGCTCGAATCAGGCATCGCCCCCTACCCGCTGACGCTCCCCATCACGCACACCATCGCCGAGGTGCGTGCCGCTCACGCCGAGCTCGAAGACGGCGCCTCGACGGGCCAGCGAGCCGCAGTCGCGGGACGCATCGTGCACCTCCGCAACACGGGCAAGCTGTGCTTCGCGAGCATCCAGTCGGGCGACGGCTCGCGCATCCAGATCATGCTGTCGCTCGCGGTCGTCGGCGAGGAGCAGCTGGACCTGTGGAAGGAGTACGTCGACCTCGGCGACCACATCTTCGCGGCCGGTGAGATCATCTCCTCGCGACGCGGCGAGCTGAGCATCATGGCCGACGAATGGAAGATGGCGTCGAAGGCCGTCCGCCCGCTCCCCAACCTGCACAGTGAGCTCAGCGAGGAGACGCGCGTTCGCCAGCGCTACCTCGACCTCATCCAGCGCCCAGTTGCCCGGGATGTTGTCGTCGCGCGCGCGAAGACCAACGCGTCGCTGCGCCAGACGTTCGCGAACCACGAGTTCCTCGAGGTCGAGACGCCCATGCTGCAGACCATGCACGGTGGTGCCGCGGCCCGCCCGTTCGTGACGCACTCGAACGCCTTCGACACGGAGCTGTTCCTCCGCATCGCGCCCGAGCTGTACCTGAAGCGCGCCGTCGTCGGCGGCCTCGACCGTGTCTTCGAGATCAACCGCAACTTCCGCAACGAGGGTGCCGACTCGACGCACAGCCCCGAGTTCGCGATGCTCGAGGCCTACCAGGCGTACGGCGACTACAACTCTATCGCCGACCTCACGCAGGAGCTCGTGCAGAACGCCGCCCTCGCCGTCTCCGGTTCGCACGTCGTCACGTGGACGGACGGCACCGAGTTCGACCTGGGCGGAGACTGGGACCGCGTGTCCATGTACCCGTCGCTCTCCGAAGCCGCCGGCGTCGAGATCACGCCATCCACGTCGCTCTCGGAGCTCCTCGCCCTCGCCGAGAAGGTGGAAGTCGAGGTCAGCCATCCCACGCACGGCAAGCTCGTCGAAGAGCTGTGGGAGCACTTCGTGAAGGACCACCTCACGCGCCCGACCTTCGTCATGGACTTCCCTGTCGAGACGTCGCCGCTCACCGCATCCCACCGCTCCATCCCCGGCGTGGTCGAGAAGTGGGACCTGTACGTGCGCGGTTTCGAGCTGGCCACGGGCTATTCCGAGCTCATCGACCCTGTCGAGCAGCGCGCCCGCTTCGTCGAGCAGGCCGCCCTCGGCGCGAAGGGCGACGTGGAGGCGATGCGCGTCGACGAGGAGTTCCTCACGGCCCTCGAGCACGCCATGCCCCCGTCCGGCGGCATGGGCATGGGCATCGACCGCCTCCTCATGGCGATCACGGGCCTCGGCATCCGCGAGACGGTGCTGTTCCCGCTCGTGAAATAGCGCGCCGTCACCTGCCGGAAGCCGCCGCCCGCTCGGGCGGCGGCTTGCTGCGTCCTGCGCTTCCCTCTCGAGCTCATCTCGCGAGCTCCTCTCGCGAGTTGCCTCAAAAGGTCTCCATCGCGACCTAGCTCTCGCGAGTTGCCTGAAAGGGTGGTTGCGGGGCGCCAGCAACACCCCTTTGGGGCCGTTCGTGGTGGGTCGAGAGCTGCACGGATGCTCCGATCTTTCCGCGACGGCAGCGAGGGAACGAGGAGGCGGAGCCGGCCCACTCCGGTGCCGCAGCGGCTGTGGATGGGCGTTGTGCACAGCTGAACTCAGGCCAGCGCGCACGAGCTCCGGCGGAGCCATACCGTGCCGAGATGAGGACGAGCAAACCCCTGCCAGAGCCATTCGAAGGCGTACCGTTTCGGACGGCCGATGCCCTGGCTCACGGGATCCGTCGAGGAAGGCTCCGCGCCGCTGCAAAGGTTCGAGTCCACCACGGTGTGCGGGCGCAGCGAGCGCCGCGCGACGCGCGCGAACTCGACCTCGCGTATGCCCGCTGCATGCCGCCCGACTCCGCTTTGGCCGGCATATCTGCACTCCGATACTGGGGTCTCCCGCTTGCTCGTCGCCTCGAGGACCAGATGCTGACGCACGTCTGTCGGCCGGACTTCCAGCGGGCCCCGCGCGGCAAGCGCATCAGGGGAAGCGTTATCGCGAGCGATCTTTTCGACGTGAGAAGCCCGCACGGCTTCGACGTCGTCTCACCGCCGATCGGCTGGGCGCAGGCGGCGACCTTGATCGACGAGCGGGAGCTCCTCGTCGTCGCGGATGCCATGCTCACCTCGTTCGACCGCTACCCGGGGCGCCGCTTCGGCGGGCCGCTTGCCTCCGGCGCGGAGTTGAAGGACATGGCCGAGCGGTGGGTGGGGCGGCGCGGGGCGAAGGCGCTCAGGAGATCGGCGGAACGTGCGCGCGCCGGCTCGGAGTCGCCTGGCGAGTCCCGAACGAGGTTCGTCATGCTCGAGGCGGGGTTTCCCGAACCGGTCCCGAAACACTGGGTGCAACTCGAGGAGGACAGACGAGCACGGACTGATCTCGCGTATCCGGAGCTCAGGATCGCGATCGAGTACCAGGGGGAGTACCACTTCAGCCCCGAGCAGGTCATCGACGATATGGAGCGCATCCGTGAGTTGCGATTGAGGGGGTGGATCGTGATCCTCGTGACCCGGCGTGACATCCGAAACCCGGTGGCGTTCCTCGCAGAACTGCGCGCAGCGCTTGCGTCTCGAGGCGCTTGAAAGCCGGTGCGCAGGTGCCATGCGGTGCGTGCGCTCTCGAGCTGCCTCGAATGGGCGCCACCAGTCCGTCGCGGCGACCTCCTGGCGCGACTCGCGACTCGCGACTCGCGAGGACGAGGGCGAGAGGGATGGGCGCCGGAGATGCCCCCGCTAGCAGGTGGTGCTCGTGATGATGTAGCCACCGCCGTAGAAGGACCCGGAGGGCTGGTGGTAGCCCCACACGTTGAGGTCGATGGCGTTGGAGATGCCGGTGACTGCGGCGGGGAGTGTTGCTCCGCCGCTGTCGAGGTTGCCGCCCCACGCGTAGACGCGGCGGTCGGAACCGAGCGCGAGGTAGGTGCCGTCGGATGCGAACACCTTGACGGCCTGCACTCCGCTCGCGAGGGCGCGGGCGGCCGTGGTGTAGGCGATGCCGCTGGCGCTGGCGGCGAAGAACTGCGTCACGGCGCCCGTCGCGTTGATGTACGAGCCGCCCGAGTAGTTGCTGACGGACCAGGTGCTGAACGCGGAGACGCCCGTCGCGCGCTGCGTCCAGTTGGCGCCACCGGTGGAGCTGCTGAATGCGCCTCCGGAGCTGTACAGGCCGCCGTCGTTGGTGAGTGCGAACACTGCCGAGGGGCCGGCTTCGATGGAGCGGATGGATGCGGGGAAGCCAGCGCGCGGGGTCAGCGTGTGTGCCGCGGTGCTCCACGTCTGCACGGAGCCGTTGGCCATGAGGACCGCTCCGCCGAAGGTGTACGCGGTCTCGCGGACCGCGTAGCTACTGAACTGTGTGGCGCCTGCGGTGCCGGCGATGAGCGTCGCGGCCGCCGTCGCGCCCGTGTTCGCCCACCAGTAGAGGCCGGTCGATGTGAGGACGTACGAGTATCCATCGTTGGACTGCGCGTCGATGACGTTCCCGGAGATGCCTGTGACTGGCGTCGTGGTGAGGGGGCCGGCACCGGTCCCGTTCCGGTACCACTGGTAGACGGCAGCTCCCGTTGCGCCGGCGGCGACGCCACCGGCACCTGCGTTGGCGGTCTGCACGGAGGTCCAGCTGTCGACGAACCTGACGCCACTCACGTTCGTGCCGCCCACGGCGAGGATCGAGTGGGCGGGGGCCTGTGTGCCCGAGTTGTTCCCCCAGATCTGCACGGACCCGCCTGGGCTCACGATGACGGCTGCATTCGAACCGGTGGATACCGTGCCGGTCGCAGCCTGGTCGCCGGAGATGGCACCAAGGGTGGCGGTCGTGATCCCCGTCATCGCGACGGTCGAGAACGTGGGGGCGGTGGTCGCGGGTCCGACGCTGCGGCGCAGTTCGGTGACGGTGCCCGGCGAGGGGTTGACGTCGCCGAAGACCTGCGCCGGAGACACTTGGGCGTTCACGGTTCCGGTGATCGCGTAGGAGCCGGCTGGGCCCGTGACGGTGAAGGCGGGGACGTTGACGACGCCGTCGGCGACGGTTGTGACGTTGGCGGTGGTGCCACCGGCGGTGAAGGTGAGTCCGGCGGGCAGCTGGAGAGCGACCGGCGTTCCGACGGGGGCAGCGGCGCCCCGAAGCGTCACGCGGAAGCGTGCGGTGCCCGCAGACGTCGCCACGCAGCGGGTGGCGGCGAAGTCACTGAGGGGTGCGATGCGGAACTCTCGTGGAGATGCCGCTGCGCTCGGCGCGGCCGCAGCGACTGCGATGACGGGCGCTGACCACGCCGCGCCCCGGATGATGGTGCGTCGATTGATGCGGCGGTCTTGAGGCGTGGCGGAGGTCATGCGCGAGTTCTGCTCCAGATCGGGGGATGCGGCGGGGGAGCCTCAAGGCGAGCCGCTGGGGCACTCAAAAGGCACAAACGGCTCAATCATAGTCACAAGACCGACTCTTCGGTCGGCGGGTTTCGATCCGAATGGTTTGTCACTTCCCGGAAGGCGAAAATCCGCACAAAACCAACATTTCGGCGACGTGAACCTCTCCAGATAGTGCCCGCCCGACACCAACGGGCCGTCGACATGCTCTCCTGTGAGCGCGGCGGAAGTCAGCCGCGATTCCCTGATGCAAGGAGAACATATGGCTGCGAACGCCGAGGGACCTGAAGGTACACAGTCGAGCTCGACCGGAGACGCCCTCAACCGGCGGCGCGTGCTCACGGGAGCGGTCTGGTCGGTCCCCGTCATGGCAACCGCAATGGCCGCTCCGGCATACGCTGCGAGCCCCGGCTGCGTCGGCACCTTCTCGTTCTCCCCGACGACGCTCGTCGGCGGTGTCCCCAGGTTCGTCGCGAACACCGCGTACACGTCGCCGCTGACGATCACGAAGACCGGCGGTTCCGCCACGTCGACCATCAGGGTCACGCTCACGGGAACCGGCTTCAGCTTCGAAGGCGGCGGCACGACACGGGATATCGTCCTGGTCGGCGGATCTGCGACGGTGCAGATCGTAGCCACAGCGGGAACAGGAACGGGCAATCTGGCCGTACAGGGGCTTGCACAGACCCAGGCCTGCCCGGTCACGAACCTGCCACTCGGCCGCCGCACGCTCACGTACGAATCCAACTTCGGCCTCGGGTTCTACCCGAACACGGTGAACGGTCTGGTCGGCCGATCCCAGTACGACACGGCGAATGGCGACAAGTTCCACCGCATCCTCGGCACCGTCGCCGGTGATGTCGTCAGCAACATCGTCGTCGAGACCGGGATCACGACCGGTTGGCCGACCACCGCCTTCACTCCGGTGGCCGGAAGCAATCCGAGCTGGACCACGCCGGTCGCGACGGGTGCTACCTTCCAGGCTGTCGCGGGTGGAGTCTCTCGCACGTTCCGCGTGTATCGGTTCACCTACACCGGAACCGTCGTCGCGACCGGCGCGACGACGAACATCCCGATCGGCTTCTACTTCCGTCAGCTGGGTATCACGTATGTCGCCAATCAGTTCTCCCGAACCACGCGCTACGCGACAGTGAACGGGACCCCGGTTACGCTGACACGAGCAGTGGCCGAGATCATCAACACCAACACGGTCACCCCGCCCAGCCCGTAGGCGGCGGCGGTGCAACGGCGCGGCGCTCGGGGTCCAATGATCTCGGGCGCCGCGCTGTGCCACATCCTGCCCCGCTTACGAGATCTCCGGTTCGCGGGCCAGGACTGCAGCTCGCGTCAGCTCTCAGAACTCGCGTGCTCCTCCCCGTCGACGCGGTACTCGACTTCGGCGACGATCTTTCGCAACGCGTAGATCGTGACTGATCGGCGTTGCGCGGGCGGGTCCCACCCGGTGTGGTGCTCGAACTCGAGCTGCTGCAGGTCTTCGAGGGCGGTGGATGCGGCGCTGAGTCGCGGAGAGAGGTCGTCGTCGGGGTCCTCCCACGCGCGGATGAGCTGCGCGATCTGCTCGCCCGCCGCGGCGAGTGCTCGACTCGACTCCGCTTCAGCCTCGCTCCAGGACTTCTCGAGGAACGGCTCCTGGAGTTCGGCAATGTGTCGGACGATGCGGCTGAGGCTGTCGAGCTGGCCTTGGGCCGAGTTGCTGTCGAACTTCGACCGGAGGCGCCGCGCGTTGCCTCGCAGGTTGTCCTGCACTTCGCCCACGAGGGACTTGGCGTCGGTGAGCTGGGTGTCGAGGCGACGGAGTGAGGCGCGCCAGTCATCGAGTGCGTCCTGGGGAAGCTCCTCACCGGGGAGCTCGGTGGCACGTTTGATGGCGTCAGCAGCCGCGGTCTTGACCGTGCCGAGGGCCGTGAGCGCCTGCTTCGTCCCGGTCGTCGGCGGTATCAGCAGGTTCAGGCCGACGCCGATGGCGGCTCCTACGGCCATCTGCACGACATAGCCGATGGAGAATCCGTCCGGGTTCGCGCCGCCGACGACGAACACGAACAGAGCCGCGATCGGGATGTAGTCGCGTCCCGCCCCGAAGGCGGGGATGCCGGCCAGCAGCGTTCCGACGCCGACGGCGACGGGAACGGCGAGCGCCACGGGAGTGCCCAGGGTGACGAGCGCACCGGATGCGAGGACACCAAGGAGCACCCCCACCACGACCTGCACGCTCGACCGCACTGATCCGGCGACGGTGGGCACGCTTGCGACGAGCGCGCCGAGCGGTGCGTAGTAGGCGTACGCATTGGCCTCTCCAGGGACGAGGTGACCGGCGTACCAGGCGAGCGTCGCAGCGGCTGCCGTCTTTGCGACGTGCAGGAGCCGAGATGGGGTGACGGCGGGGAGGAGGGCGCGGACGATTCTGTGCATCCCTCTCAGCATGATGGTTCGCGCTCATCCCGCGCTGGGACTTGACAGCCCACGGTTGGTCCCGACGTCGGCGTCACAGCCACCGCTGCAGGGCGGCACGCATCTGGCGGACGGACGTGAATCCGCTCCGGTCCGCGATGACGGCAGCTGGCGCTGCTCCAGCTTGCTCGAGCGCCTCGCGCGCGGCGCGAACCCGTGCGCGTTCGATAGCTTTTCGCGGCGTGGTCCCAAGCTCCGCGAAGATGCGGTGGAGATGCGTCTGCGAGACGGCGAGCTGGCTGGCCAGCAGCTGCACGGAGAAGACTGGGTCGCCAGAGTGGAGCCCGATGAGCCGCGTCGCTTCTCGCTGCAGCTGCGCGGCCTGTGAGCTCGCGGCGGTGAGCTCATTCGCGTGGACCTCGGCGAGGAGCGTCAGAATCAGCTCCTCAAGCACGTTCCGGATCCTCGCCGAGCCACCGCCGACCGTGTCGGGCGGCGCGGCGATGAGCGTGTTCAGCGTCGCGACCGCCAGCTGCCAGAAGGGCTCGGGCACGTCGAACGGCCGCTCGCGCGCGAAGCGGAACTCCTCAGCGCCCAGCCGCCTCGAGAGGAGGCGCCCCTCGACGCGGGCCGAGGGTCCGGTCGACGACGCGGTGACTGGCGAACTGGACTCGAGGACCGCGAACTGATGCTCGTCCAGGATGAACGGGCCGTTCCCGGCGTCGAACGTCACCGTGCCCTCGACGGATACGAGGACGCAGTGCGTGCCCGGCGCATCTGCCGGCGCGTGTAAGGTACCGGGCGACGACCAGACGCGCGCGGCCGACCAGGTGTCGTGCCGCACGCTATCTGCGAAGACGTTGGGGTAGGTGCCCTCAGTGGGGGACCAGTTCGAATCTGAGATTGGGATGCTCCGAGGACGAGCTGAACGGGGTGGGGTGGTCCGACGGTAACCAGTGAACCGCGGGCGGACAAGCCCTCGACTGGTTCAGCCGGTCAGCAGACCGTGCCTTCGATGACGTAGCCGCCGCCGTAGTAGCTGCCGGCGGTGGGGTGGTAGCCCCACACGTTGAGGTCGATGACGTTGTCGCTCGGGACCAGCTTCGGGTTGCCGCGTGTGCCGTTGTCGAGGTTGCCGCCCCACGCGTAGACGCTGCCGTCGGAGGCGAGCGCGAGGTAGGTGCCGTCGGACGCGAAGACCTTCGTGATGGCCTTGCCCGCTGCGTCGCCGGTCTTCGCCTCCGCCTTGAACGCGTAGTTGACGCTGACTCCGGGGATCTGCGTGGACGCGTGGAACTGCATCATCGTTCCGGTCGACGTGATGTAGAGGCCGCCGACGTAGTTGCGGATGGCCCACGAGGCGAAGGCCGCGACGTTTCGTGCGCGTCGTGTCCACGCGGTGCCGCCCGACGAGAAGCCGAACGCGGCCCCGCTTGTCCAGAGGTCACCGTTCGCTGTGCGCACGATGATGGCGCCCGAGTTCGCCTCGACCTGGGCGATGCCGGTGGGCGCGCCGGCCACGGTCGTGAGGGTGTGTCCGTTGGTCCACTGTCGGATCGTGCCGTTCGCGAAGAGGACCGCGCCGCCGTGCACGAAGCTGCTCTCGCGCACCCCGAACGTGCTGATCGCCGTTGCGCCCGCGGTGCCCGAGATGAGGGTGGCGTTGGCGGTCGTGCCGCTTGTCGCGTTGCTCCAGTAGTGCAGGCCGGCCGAGGTGAGCACGTAGCTGAAGCCGTCATTCGACTCGGCGGCGATGACGGTGCCGATGATGCCGGCGACCTTGGCGACGACGGGGGCGCCTGTGCCGGTTCCGGTGCGGTACCACTGGTAGACCTCAGCCCCGGTGGCACCGGTCGCGACGCCGCCTGTGGAGTTGTTGCCGTCCTGCAGCGAGGTCCACGCGTCGACGAACGTCATGTTCGCCACGTTCGCGCCGCCGTACTGCAGCGTGCCCGGTGCGGTCTGCGGTGAGCCGACGTTGCGGCCCCAGTAGCGGACGAGGCCGCCAGCGACCAGCACTGCGGCGTTCGACCCTGCGCTGCTGCCGGCCTGGTCGCCGGAGATCGAGCCGACCGTGGCGGTCGTGAGACCGGGAACAGTCGACCAGTTGATCTGGGGTGCATTGCTGCTGGAGGTGCCCACGTCGCGCGTGATCTGCACGACCTGGCCGGGGGACGCGGTGATCGACCCGTAGGCGTAGGCGACGACGCCCTGGTAGGTGGCCGTGATCGTGTAGGCGCCCGCGGTGCCGGTGGCTCGGAAGGCGGGGACCTGGGCGACTCCGCTGGCGCCGATCGCGACGGTCGCGGTGCGTCCTCCGGTCGTGAACTCCAGCCCCGTGGGGAGCTGGATGGCGACGGTCCCCGTGGCCGGGGCCGGCTTGTCCCCAACGGTGGCCTCGAAGCGGACCTGCCCGGCGTCGACGGTGCCGCATCGGGTGGCGCCGAACCCGGTGAGTCCGACGATGAGCGGTTCGATGGAGGCTGCGGCGAGCGGTGCGCTGGCGACCGCGGCGAGCACGGGTGTGGTCCAGGCTGCGGTCGCGATGACCGTCCGGCGCGAGAGGCGGCTTCTAGGGTCGGATACTGCGTGGGTCACTGGGGCTCCTGGGCTGGATCGTGTCCAAGGTTGATGCGCGCGACGGCGGCGTCCGTGCGCCTTGATGCCCAGGCAGATGACTTCTGGAGGCGAGGACGGACGTGATGGCCGTGCGGATGTGGGTGCCGTGCGAGAGGGCACCTACCACTTGGTTGGGTACGGCTCCAGATTGCCAGAAGTGAACGACGTTCACAATTTCTTGGAGGACTAAATCAGTGGCCTATGCGGGAAGGGGGCCAACGACGAAGGCGGGGCGGATGCATCCGCATCCGCCCCGCCTTCGGTCCTGATTCGGCCGAGATCAGCGCTCGGTCTGCGTGCTCGCGTTCGTGTCTGCGTCCGACGTGGACGAGCCGACGACCGGCATCTGGTTCGTCTGCGGCCCGGCGACGGGCACGTTCATGACGTTCGTCTTCCGCAGCCACGGGAACATGCTCGCGGGCTTGCGCTCGACGGGCTCGTCGACCTCGAGACCATAGAAGTCGCCGATGTGATCGAGCAGCGCCGCCCGCTGCGCTCGCTCGTAGGCTCGCTTCTCCCTGCCGAAAGCGACCGCCGTCGCCCAGCACGTGAGCAGCAGGATGATCGAGAACGGCAGCGCGATGCTGATCGCCGCCGTCTGCAGCGCGTTGAGTCCGCCCGCGAGGAGCAGCGCGGTGGCCAGCACCGAGGTGATGACAGCGAAGAAGGCGCGCACCCAGTTCTTGGGTTCGGCCTGTCCACCGGTCGCCAGCATGCCCATGACAAGGGCGCCGGAGTCGGCGGACGTGATGAAGAAGATGGCGATGAGGATGATCGCGCCGATCGTGAGGATCGCGCCGCCAGGAAGCTCGGCGAGCATCTGGAAGAGGGCGCTCTCGACGTCCACGGAACCGTCAGACTGCACGAAGTCGGTGATGCCGTTCAGCTGCATGTACAGCGCCGTGCCGCCGAGCACCGAGAACCAGAGGAACGTCACGAGTGTGGGCACGAGCATGACGCCGGTCACGAACTGGCGAACCGTGCGGCCACGCGAGATGCGGGCGATGAAGACGCCGACGAAGGGCGCCCACGACATCCACCAGCCCCAGTAGAAGGTGGTCCACGCCGACTGCCAGTCGACGCCGTCCTCGCCGGAGAACGCGCTGGTCGAGAATGTGAGGCTGACGAAGTTCTGCAGGTAGTTCCCGAGCGACTGCACGAAGTCGCGCAGCAGGAACTGTGTCGGCCCGACGATGAGAATGAAGACGAGCAGTGCGCCCGCGAGGATGAGGTTCGTGTTCGAGAGCCACTTCATGCCCTTGCCGACGCCCGAGATCACCGAGAACAGCACGAATGCGGTGATGACGGCGATGATGGCGATGGATGAGGTGGTGGAGGACTCGAGGATCCCTGCCGCTTCGAGTCCCGAGCCGATCTGCAGGACACCGAGCCCGAGCGACGTCGCGACGCCGAAGATCGTGCCGACGAGCGCGATGACGTCGATGAGGTTGCCCCAACCGCCGCGGACGCGGCGGCCGAGGAGCGGCTCGAGGGCCCAGCGGACGCTCACCGGGCGGCCCCGGCGGTGGATCGCGTAGGCGAGCGCCAACCCGAGCACGATGTAGATCGACCACGCGTGCACGCCCCAGTGCAGGTAGGTCTGGGAGAGGGCCTGCTGCGCGAGCTGGCTGTCGGTGCCCGTGACCCCAGGCTTCGGATCGATGAAGTGGCTGAGCGGTTCGCTCACGCCGTAGAAGACGAGTCCGATGCCCATGCCGGCGGCGAACAGCAGGGAGAGCCAGCTGAGGTTCGAGAACTCAGGCTTGTCGTCGTCCTTGCCGAGCTTGATGTCGCCGTACTTGCCGAAGCCCATCCACAGGCTGAAGATCACGAAGAAGGCCGCGATGAGCACGTAGTACCAGTTGAAGTTGCGCACGATCGACGACTGCACCGCACCGAAGGCCGTGTCCGCGGCTGTCGGAGCGAGGATCGCGAACCCGGCGAAGCCCAGGACGATGATCGCTGCGGGCCAGAAGACCCATCGTTTGATCGTGGGCGGCGCCTTCTTCTCCGGCGTGTCGGGAGCGGCTGCTGAGCTGGGGGAGCTGGAAGTCACTGCGTCAATGGTACGCGAGCTGCGAGAAATCGCTAGTTGGCCTAGGTAACCCCGACGGCTGGGTGTGGCTCAGTCGCTGCGAACCAGCTCGTGAACGCCCGAGATGATCTC
The DNA here is from genome assembly GCF_013409665.1 of Pseudoclavibacter sp. JAI123. NCBI lineage: Bacteria > Bacillati > Actinomycetota > Actinomycetes > Micrococcales > Microbacteriaceae > Pseudoclavibacter > Pseudoclavibacter sp. JAI123. The sequence goes on from NZ_JACCCM010000001.1 coordinate 1,141,948, forward strand.
GTCCGGGCGGAACGGGTACCGCTCGATCTCGCGCTGATCGCTGATGCCCGTCAGCACGAGCACGGTGTGCAGGCCGGCCTCCATGCCCGCGACGATGTCGGTGTCCATCCGGTCGCCGATCATGGCCGTGTTGTGCGAGTGGGCACCGATCTTGTTGAGCGCCGAGCGGAACATCATCGGGTTCGGCTTGCCGACCACGTAGGGCTCGCGGCCCGTGGCCTTCGTGATGAGCGCCGCGATCGCACCCGTCGCTGGCAACGGGCCGTCCGCGCTCGGACCGGTCGCGTCCGGGTTCGTGACGATGAAGCGCGCGCCGTTGCCGATGAGGCGGATCGCCTTCGTGATGGCATCGAACGAGTAGTTGCGCGTCTCGCCGACGACCACGAAGTCCGGGTCGGTCTCGGTCATGATGTAGCCGGCCTCGTGCAGGGCGGTGAGGAGGCCTGCCTCGCCGATCACGAACGCCGAGCCACCGGGCAGCTGCTGCTTCAGGAAGTCCGCCGTCGCGAGCGCCGAGGTCCAGAGTCGATCCTCCGGCACGTTGATGCCACCAGCGCGCAGTCGGGCTGCGAGGTCTCGCGCCGTGAAGATGGAGTTGTTCGTGAGCACCAGGTACGGGGTGTCGTCGCGCTGCCACTGCGCGAGCAGCTCCACGGCGCCGGGCAGCGCCGCCTGCTCGTGCACGAGCACGCCATCCATGTCAGTGAGCCAGCATTCGACGTTCGAGCGATCGACCATGCCCTCAGCCTAGGTGGACCCACCGACAGAAGGGCGGTCGATCCCAGACTCGCCGGGGCGGAGAGGGGATCGCGTAGACTCTCTCCATCATGGACTTCTTCCTCAACGCACTCTGGTCGATCATCCCGACGGTGATCATCGGGGCCGCGTTCTTCTGGATCCTGACGTCGATCCTCTCCGGCGATCGCCGCGAGCGTGCCATGGCCGACAAGATCGAGCGCGAAGAACGCGCCCGCCTCGGCCTTCCGCAGCTCGACGCGAACAGCTAGCACCCCTTCTTCCTCTCCATCCTGACCTCCTCGCTGACGAGGGGGTCAGTTCTCGTCGTCTGGACCCGACCCATGTCATTCCTGCTCAACTGGGCGTCGCCCAAGCCGCTCGGCACGCCGTTCCGGTTCCTGCTGTCTTCCTCGCTGTTCTCGAACCTCGCCGACGGCATCCTCATCGCGGCGGGGCCGCTGCTTGTCGCGAGCCTCACCCGTGACCCGCTGCTCGTCTCGCTCGCGCTCGTCGTCCAGCAGCTCCCGTGGCTCGTGTTCGGTCTCTTCGCCGGTGTCGTCGCCGACCGTCTTCCTCGCGTCGCGATCATCGTCGCGGGGGCTCTGAGCAGAGTCCTGATGCTGGCGATCATCGGCGCGCTTGTGCTGACCGACACCATCAACCTGCCGGTCCTCTACGTCGCCCTGTTCCTCGTCGGCTCGGCCGAGGTGTTCACCGACAACGCGTGGACCTCGATCGTGCCGGACCTCGTGCCCTCGAAGGAGCTCGGCATCGGGAACTCGCGACTCATCGCGAGCCAGACCGTCATGAACCAGCTGGCCGGACCCGCGATCGGCGGGGCGCTGTTCGCCGCGGCGCACGCGATCCCGTACGGCGTGACGGTCGTGGCACTGCTCTTCGCCGTGGTCCTGGTCTCGCGCATCACGTCGCCACCGGTCTCGACGGCGACGACGGGGCCGATCGAGACGGTGCGCTCGGTCGCACGCGTGCGCCGCGACATCGCCAAGGGCTTCGCCTGGCTGTGGCAGAACCCGCCGGTGCGCACGCTCGCGATCATCCTCTTCGCCTTCAACATCACCTACGGAATGACGTACGGGGTGCTCGTGCTCTACGCGAAGCAGCGCCTGGGGCTCGACGACGCCGGATACGGCCTCCTGCTCGCCGTCTCGGCGCTAGGTGGGCTGGTGGGCACGGCGTTCTATGCCCGCCTCGAGCGTCGGTTCTCCTACACGAGCCTCATGCGCGCCTGCCTCGCGCTCGAGACCGTGCTCCATCTTGTGCTCGCGGCGACAGCAAACGTCATCGTCGCTGGCGCGACCATGTTCGTCTTCGGCATGTACACGGTCATCTGGGCAACGCTCGCGAGCACGATCCGGGGCCGTGCCGTGCCGAGCCGGATGCGCGGCCGGGTGTCGAGCGTCTACTTCCTCGGCATGATCGGCGGGATGGCGATCGGGACGTTCGTGGGCGGGCTCATCGGCCAGGGGTTCGGCATCGTCGCGACGATCTGGGTCGCGTTCGGGGTCAGCATCCTCATCCTGGCGCTCGTCTGGAGGTCACTGGTCAACGTGGGTCGAGCGGGTGCTCTGAGGGAGCACCCAGATAGCTCCGGGGAGCGCGGCGTAACCTGATCGGCATCGTGCTGGATCGAGGACGCGGAGGAGGGTGCTGACGATGCCGCGTTCTCTCCTGCCTGCCCTAATCGCGGCCGTCATGATGACGATGCTCGCCGGATGCGCGTCCGGGCCCTTCCCGGCCGTCCAGTCGGCCCTCGACTCCTTCAATCAGACCCTGCGATCACTTCCGGGCGTCGAGGCGTCGAGCCTTGACCGGCCGCCCGTCGACGGAGCGGTGAAGATCGACCTCGTCGTCACGCTGACCGACGACGTGACGGACGACGAGCTCGCCGATATCGGTGACTTCGCGTCGACGTTCCCGACCGTCCAGCTCGGGCAGGGTCAGTATCCGGGCGCGGTCGAGCTCCGCCTCGCGGGCTCGGCCTACTCGTACTTCGACCTGCCGACCCCGGAAGCGCTCCACGCGCAGCTCGCCTACTGGCGCCAGCTCGTCGCGGTGGGGTTCGAGTCGATCTCGACCCGCACCTACTCAGCGCCCGTGACGGCCGGGATGTTCGAGGCCACCGACAACACCGCGGGTGACCCTTCCGCAGACCGGGCCTCGCAGCAGGGTGAGTTCGCTCAGGACGAGGCGCCTCTCACGAACTCGCCGGTGGTCTCCGCGCCGGAAGCGACCCCGACGGCCTCGGGCGCGCCCGCGCTCACCTCGGCGGCTCGCGGTCGTCTTGTCGTCGTCGAGCTCTCGAGCGACGAGCGCGACGACGACGCGCGCACCGCGCAGCTGCTCGACGCCGCCCGCTCGCTCGACGATCCCGGTGCCGCGACGGGGGAGTGGGACCTCATGGGCCTCGCCCCGTTCACGACGGGCCAGTTCGTCCAGTCGGCGCTGCCCACCGCTGATCAGATCGCCTTCGTTCGGGAGACGAGAGCCGTGTTCGACGAGTCGGACCAGCTCGCGAGCGTGCACGTGAGAGTGGACGATTCCTCGGCGGGCAGCACCCAGGTGAACGTCACCGCTTTCGACGACACCATGGAGGGCGTCAAGTCCGCCGACGCGGCGAAGACGTTCCGCGAGACCGCCGAGTGGCCTGAGCTCATGCAGCTGGTTCCCGAGTTGCAGCAGACCAACCGCGACTTCAGTGTCAACTTCGTGGGCAACAACCTCACCGGGTTCGGCGTCTTCGAGCTCAAGTTCGGGGTGCGGGACTGCGGCTTCTGGTCGGGCTCGCAATGGCCTGACCTCTCACGCGACCTCGAGATGGCTTGGGCCGCCAGCCTTAAGGGCGCGAATGCTCCGACCGCCGCGGCGCAGGTCTGCGCGGCGCAGCGCTGACCAGCTTCACGCACCCGTCCCGGCATTAACCGGGCTGTACGAGTTGCGCATAGCTCCCGCAGGGGAAAATCCCGGCAAATGCTCAAATGTCCGGATCTCGTCAAACTCGCTTTCTCGGGCTAGAGTCATGACCATCCATTTGGTAGGTGAATACTCATGAAGTTTGGGCTGGGGTGAACGGGATGCACGCAACGAGGCGTGAGCTGCTGATCAGGGAGCGGCTCCTGTGCGCGCTTGACGACGACTCAGCTCGCATCACACTCCTGCAGGCGCCGAGCGGGTACGGCAAGACCACGCTCCTGCGCATGTGGGTCGATGCGGGCCGAGCTACCGGGCGTCTGCTCTGGGTCACCTTCGGCGCATCCACGACGACACGCAACAGCGTCTGGGAGCAGATCGCACGCGCCGCGCTCCGAGAGGGGTTCGTCACCAGCCTCCAGTTGGACGACCTCCTCACGCTCATCAACTCCGACGACTTCGAGAAGCGAGACCTCATCGCCGCGATGCGCGGCGAGGGGGCGTTCACGATCATCCTGGACGGCTACGAGCGCCTCGGGGACCTCGCACGCGTCATCGACGAGGACCTGCTGCGCGGCACCGAGCACGTACCTGGCATGCGCGCCATCGTCGCGGCCCGCGGGCGAACGGCACTGGACCAGCAGCGGCTGCAGCTGCAGGGTCGTGTCCAGGTCATCACCAACGTCGACCTCGAATTCACCGAGGCGGAGGTCGACGAGTTCTTCAAGCTCGTCGTCGGCGAGAGCCGCTATGCGGCTCCCCGCGACGTGTACGAGGCGACTGGCGGCTACGCGATCGCCGTTCGCGCAGCAGTCCTCGAGCTTTCGCGGTCGGGCCCCCGCGCCGCCCACTGGCGAGAGAATGCTCTCAACTCGACCAATCTCTCGGGGCAGCTGCCCAGCGAAGAGCTCGCGAACTTCGCCCGCATCACCAGCGTCGTCCCGTACTTCGACACGTCGCTGGCGCGCATGCTCGTCCCGCACACCGACCCTGACGCGGCCATCCGAGTGCTCGAAGCCGACGGGTTCGGGAGGCATATCGCGTTCACGCGCACGAGTCGTGCGTTCCAGTACGTGACCGCGCTGCGCGAGGCGCTCCACGAGGAGCTGCGCACCGAATCGCCGGCCGAATACAAGCGGGCGGCCTCCATCGCCTCCGCTTGGCTGGGAGGGAACGGTGACCCGGAAGGGGCGCTCGACCTCGCCCTCGAGGTGGGGGACTACGAGCTCGCCTCGCGTATCTGCGCGCGCCTCCTGCTCTCGGTCGTCGAGGCGTATACGACCGACCGCTACGAGTCGCGCCTGCGGCACCTCCCGCAGGAGGTCCTCGTCGCATACCCGATCCTCGCGTTCGTGCTCGGCCTCGCGCGTCTCGCCAACCCCGTCCTGCGCAGCGGGGCGAAGCCTTTGCTGCAGATCGCCGCCGGGATGCGCATCCCGAACGGCCTGTCTCCGGAACGGCGGTCCGAGTACCTCTGCTTCAAGGTCTTCGCGTCGCGGACGCTCGGCCGCTACCAGGAGTCAGCGGAGCTCGCGCGGCAAGTGCTCGACCTCGTTGCCGCGCAGGGGGCAGCAGGCTCGTCGACGACGCTCTCTCCGGTCTTCACGCGGGGTGCTGCGCTCTCTCTCTTCCTCGTCGGAGATGTCAAAGGGGCGCACGCGGCTGTCGCGAGCACGTTCGTCGTTCCGCAGTCGCAGAGCTCACGCAACCTGTCGTTCTCGGACGCGGCCGGCTACAAGGCCATCGACGGTGACATGCCCGCGGCGCGGGCGATGCTCGCGCAGATCGATGACGGGGCCTGGGCAGCCACCAGCGAGCGAGGGCATCTCGGCACGTTCGGGCACATCGCGCGCGCGTACGGACACCTCGAGGACCGGGAGTGGGCACTGGCTCGGGCCACTCTCGAAGACATCGAGCGCCACACCGTCACCTCCGACCTGTGGCCGCACCTGCAGGAGCCCATCATGCTCGCGCGGCTTGCGCAGGGCGAGGCACTCGCTGAAGCGAGACGCGTCGAGGAGATGCTCGACGGTCCACTCGCCACCCCGGGGAGCGCCGAGAGCCTCGGGATCTTCAGAGTGAAGGCGTTCCTGGTGGTGCTGTGGCTTGCAGCCGGGCGCCCCGCGAGGGCTCGCAAGCTGCTCGACGGGTACGCGGCGGACGACTTCCGCACCCTCCCCGCGAGGGCGCTGCTCGCCCTCGTCGATGGAGACGCCGACCAATCGATGCGGCTCGTGTCGCGGTCGCTCGACTTCGTGAAGACTCCGAGGATGCGCATGTCGGTGCACGCGCTCGGCGCCGCCGCGTCGCTTCGTGCGGGGGATCGGGAGGTCGCCCTCAGCATGGTCGGCCTCGCCTCCAGCCTCGGGCGCGAGTACGGACTGGTCTCGCCGTTGCTGTTGCTGCCGGACAGCGATCGAGAGGCGCTCGCAACGCTGAGCCGCGAGTCGGGTGGCGCGGACGATGTCGCGATGTTCGACGCACTCGACGTCGCGACCACCATTCAGGAAGTGAGTGCGATGCCGCAGTTCACGGAGCGTGAGCGAGTCGTGGTTCACGCGTTGGCCCGGCACGCGTCGCCGGCCCGGATCGCGGAGGAGCTGTTCGTCTCGCCCAACACCGTGAAGACGCAATTGCGCTCGGCCTACAAGAAGCTCGGCGTGCATTCCCGGCCGGAGGCCCTCCGTCGTGCGGAGTCGCTTGGGCTCCTCCGCGACCGAAGTGACGACTAGGCCGTCTCGATCTTCGCGCGCAAGCCACCTCGGGGTGAACCCCGGGGTGGTTTCTTCGTTGCTGACAAGGTCAATGGTCAGTCGTTTATTTGTATCTACAAATTAGGGTGAAGTCCGGGGTGACTTCGTACCTGAGGGTCCCGTGCTCGGGGTGCTATTGATCCGCCTGGCACGTCCGATGGGACCTGTCAGCGCAGGACGCGCCACTCCGGCGCGGATGCACTTACCCCGATGCGCCGAAGAGGTTCCCCTTTGTCTGAAACCCCCAGCTCCCAAGCCGTTCCCGCCGCATCCAACGCTGCTGGCACATCCACCCGCCGCTCCGTGCTGCGCGCCGCCGCGTGGACCACCCCCGTCATCGCGCTGACGACCGCCGCTCCCGCATTCGCCGCTTCGATGTCCAAGCGCGGACTCCAAGGTTGGGTCGAAGTGCAGTGGTCCGACGGGCGCATCACGCTCGACGGTCGCGGCTCACGACCTGATCGCGGACTCTGGATCACCGACACCAAGGTCGGCGACCAGATCACGAACGTCTCGATCATCTTCTACCTGCGAGACACAGACGCGGTCGCTTGGGCCGTGCGTCCAGGCGACAGCGGCGCGTGGACCCTCCCGGTCGACCAGGGCATCAGCACGCCATCGGACATCGGCGTGCCAGTGCGCGGCTTCAAGATCACCTACCAGCTGCCGATCACCGCCACGAACACAATCACCGAGCTCAACAACAACCTCGTCTTCCGGACCACGAGCAATGCCGTCTCGGGCTCCGCTGTCTGGGCACGGCGGTCTGTCAATGTCAACGGCACTGACATCACGTTCCTTCGTGGCCCCGTCTCGCCGAACGGCAGCTCACGATCGCGGTCAGCAGCGCCGGAGGACACCGACCTCGTCCAGGGTGCGTCCGCGCTCTGACGCGAACAAGCTGACAGAGACGAAGGCGCCGCCGCACGGTCCGACCGGACCCGCGGCGGCGCTTCCGTGTGCCGTGGGTATGCATCCGCACGCCCAGGGCGAACAGGGGAGGGTTTCGGGGGTGGTCGCCGTTACTCTCGGTGTACACGGCCCCCGACCCTGTAGCCAGGTGTCGAGGTCAGGGAGTCGAAGGAGAAACGGATGTTCGAGAGATTTACCGACCGCGCCCGGCGCGTGATCGTCCTCGCCCAAGAAGAGGCGAAGATGCTCAACCACAACTACATCGGGACCGAGCACATCCTCCTCGGCCTCATCCACGAGGGTGAAGGGGTCGCCGCCAAGGCGCTCGAATCCCTCGACATCTCGCTGCCTGCCGTTCGCGAGCAGGTCCAGGAGATCATCGGCCAGGGGCAGCAGCGTCCGACGGGGCACATCCCGTTCACGCCGCGCGCCAAGAAGGTGCTCGAGCTCTCGCTCCGCGAAGCCCTGCAGCTCGGCCACAACTACATCGGCACCGAGCACATCCTGCTCGGCCTGATCCGCGAGGGCGAGGGTGTCGCAGCCCAGGTGCTCGTGAAGCTCGGCGCCGACCTCAACCGCGTGCGCCAGCAGGTCATCCAGCTGCTGAGCGGCTTCCAGGGCAAAGAGCAGGTTGTTGCCGGCGCAGACCAGCCGCAGCAGGCAGCCCAGGGCTCCGCCGTGCTCGACCAGTTCGGCCGCAACCTCACGCAGGCCGCTCGCGAAGGCAAACTCGACCCCGTCATCGGGCGCGAGAAGCAGATCGAGCGCGTCATGCAGATCCTGTCGCGCCGCTCGAAGAACAACCCGGTCCTCATCGGCGAGCCCGGCGTCGGCAAGACCGCCGTCGTCGAAGGCCTCGCCCAGGCGATCGTCACCGGCCAGGTGCCCGAGACGCTCAAGGACAAGCAGCTCTACTCGCTCGACCTCGGCTCGCTCATCGCCGGCTCCCGCTACCGCGGTGACTTCGAAGAGCGCCTCAAGAAGGTCACCAAGGAGATCCGCACGCGCGGCGACATCATCGTCTTCATCGACGAGATCCACACCCTCGTGGGTGCGGGCGCCGCCGAGGGCGCGATCGACGCCGCGAGCATCCTGAAGCCGCTCCTCGCACGAGGTGAGCTCCAGACCATCGGTGCCACCACGATCGACGAGTACAAGAAGCACTTCGAGAAGGATGCGGCGCTCGAGCGACGCTTCCAGCCCATCCAGGTGGAAGAGCCGTCGATCGCGCACACGATCAACATCCTCAAGGGCCTCCGCGACAAGTACGAGGCGTTCCACAAGGTGTCCATCACCGACGACGCCATCGTCGCAGCGGCCACCCTCGCTGACCGCTACGTCTCCGACCGGTTCCTGCCGGACAAGGCGATCGACCTGCTCGACGAGGCCGGCGCACGCCTGCGCCTCTCGGTGCTGTCGTCGCCGCCTGAGCTGCGCGAACTCGACGAGAAGATCGCGATCGTCCGCGCCGACAAGGAGCAGGCGATCGAGCTGCAGGACTTCGAAGGCGCCGCGTCACTGCGCGACGACGAGAAGAACCTGCTCGGCGAGCGCCTCCGCCTCGAGAAGCAGTGGAAATCGGGCGACGTCAAGTCGACCGGCACCGTCGACGAGGGCCTGATCGCCGAGGTCCTCTCGCAGGCCACCGGCATCCCCGTCTTCAAGCTCACCGAGGAAGAGACCGCGCGCCTCGTCTTCATGGAAGATGCCCTGCACCAGCGCGTCATCGGCCAGAACGAAGCCATCGCCGCTCTGTCCAAGACCATCCGCCGCACGCGCGCCGGACTCAAGGACCCGAACCGCCCATCCGGCTCGTTCATCTTCGCCGGCCCCACGGGTGTCGGAAAGACAGAGCTCGCCAAGGCGCTCGCGGAGTTCCTCTTCGACGACGAGTCGGCGCTCATCTCGCTCGACATGTCGGAGTTCGGCGAGAAGCACACCGTCTCCCGGCTCTTCGGTGCCCCTCCAGGGTTCGTCGGCTTCGAAGAGGGTGGCCAGCTCACCGAGAAGGTGCGCCGCAAGCCGTTCTCCGTGGTCCTGTTCGACGAGATCGAGAAGGCTCACCCGGACATCTTCAACTCGCTCCTCCAGGTGCTTGAAGAGGGACGTCTCACCGACGGCCAGGGTCGCGTCGTGGACTTCAAGAACACGGTCATCATCATGACGACCAACCTCGGCACGAAGGGCATTTCCGGCGGTCCCGTCGGCTTCCAGCTCGAAGGCGACGCGTCGGTGTCGTACGAGAACATGAAGTCGAAGGTCAACGAAGAGCTCAAGAAGCACTTCAAGCCGGAGTTCCTGAACCGCGTCGACGACACGATCGTCTTCCCGCAGCTCTCCACCAACGAGCTGCTGCAGATCGTGGACCTCTTCATCGGTCGCCTCAGCGAGCGCATGCTCGACCGCGACATGACCGTCGAGATCACCGAGCTCGCCAAGCGCAAGCTCATCAAGGTCGGCTTCGACCCGACGCTCGGCGCCCGCCCGCTGCGTCGTGCCGTGCAGCACGAAGTGGAAGACCTCCTCTCCGAGAAGATCCTTCGCGGCGAGCTCAAGGCCGGCGACCACGTCGAGGTCGACTACCCGGACGGCGAGTTCGTGTTCAACGTCTCGAAGCGCCTCGTCCCCGAGACGGTCGCAGCCGGCGGAGTCACCTCCCAGGCTGAGGGCATCATCGCCGACGCAGGCGAGGGCGACGCGCCGACCGCGTAACCCGCACCCGTACGCGAGCCGAAGCCCCCGCATCCATTGGATGCGGGGGCTTCGTCGTGCCGGCGTTCCTCTGTTCCTGCCTGCTCGGCGAGCTGCCCCAAAGGGGTGTTGTCCGCGGCTCGGAGCGACCTTCCGTGGCAGCTCGCGGTGCCCCCATCGTGGCGCGTGACCGCTGGCTAGCGTGTGGCCTTCCGGAAGCCGTCCCAGATGTCCCAGACGCTGGTGGTGACGACCCCGAAGGCGACGAGGACCGAGACGATCGTCGTCACGGTCGCCGCGCTGTCTGCGCTCGGGATGACCGTGGCGAAGAAGTCCGGGTTCAAGAGCAGGCCGCGACCGAGCGCCGTGAGCAGCAGCGACATGAACAGGACAGCGAGCACCGCGTTCGCCCAGGCGAGAGGCAGCGTGACGCGTCCCGTCCGGTACAGGGCCACGCTGTAGACGGCCTCGAAGACGAACAACACGAGCAACCCCAGTGCCCACCACGGCCAGAGGTCCTGACCGAAGAACGACAGCCCCGGCTGCGTCGGCACGAATCCGACGAAGTGGTCCCACGCGATCGCACCAGTTCCGAGCACGAGGAACACCAGCGACGCCACGAGTTCGGACGCTCCGGCCCCCGTCTGGCGGATCTCTGGCAGGTCATCGACGCTCCACTTGCCGTCGCCCGTGGGGGTGTCAGTGCGATCGAGGATGAAGAACACGAGCGTCGTCCAGAAGGTGACGTGCATGATCACGCTGAGGATGATCACCACGACCTCCGCGATGATCTCCCCGATGCTGCTGCCGAGCAGCGTCTGCGCGATCGCGACCCCCAGCGCCGCGCACGCGGGGATGATCCACAGCAGGACCTTCAGCAGGCGCCACCACATGAGGTAGTAGCGCGGTCCGATCAGATACAGCTTCCGGTCGGTGTAGCTCGCTGCCAGCAGCTCCGGGTCACCGAGTTCCGTGAGGACGGCGATCTCGGCGGCGCTGGCGGTTTCACCGGCTTCGATGCGTCCATCCACAAGGTCCTGGATGGACGCTCGCAACTCGGCTTCGAGGTCGGCGCGCTGGTCGTCGGGGACGGTGCGCATCGAGGCGCTGACGTAGCGCTCGGTCAGGGTGTCGTTGATGGCGGTCATGTCAGGCCCCTTCTGGGAGATGCTCGATCGCCTCGGCGAGGGAGCGGAATTCTGCGGTCATCGCGGTCGCGAGCGCTGTACCTGCCGGGCTCGCGCGGTAGAACTTGCGAGGGCGGGCCTCGTCGGTGTTCCACTCGCTCGTGAGGTGTCCCTGCTTCTCGAGTCTGCGAAGAAGCGGGTAGAGGGTGTTCGCGTCGGTGTCGAAGCCACGGGATTGCAGCGCTTCGAGGAGGCCGTAGCCGTAGCCGGGCTCGGCGAGGAGGCGGAGGCAGGCGAGCACGACGGTGCCCCTGCGGAGCTCCTGCAGGTGGATGTCGTGGGTCTCGTCATCGCTCATGAATCACACCATAGTGTGTGACGCACACTGTCGTCAATGGCACGGTGTTGTGAGTTACGGGACCCGAAGTTCATGAGGGGCAGTGCGCCACGGCCGGTGGCACCGCGGGCTTACGCTGGAGGGCGTGCCTGCATCCCCCTCTTCCTCGCCGAACGGCAAGCCGAAGAAGGAGGCGACGCTCACGCAGGTGACCCTGCTGGCGCTCCTGCCGTCGTTCGTCTTCGCGATCGGCGAGGGCGCGATCATCCCCATCATCCCGACCGTCGCCGTCTCGCTCGGCACGGGGATCGAGTTCGCCGGCTTCATCGCGGGGTCGCTCATGATCGGTCAGATGATCGGCGACCTGCCTGCCGGTGCCGTCGTTCAGCGGCTGGGGGAGAAGCGCGCGATGCTCGCCGCGCTCGGAGTGAGCCTCATCGGCATCCTGCTGTGCGCGTTTGCCGTAGCGCCCTGGATGCTGCTTGTCGGGGTCGTGATCATCGGCATCTCGGCCGCCAACTTCAACCTCGCACGTCACGCGTTCCTCACGACCTACGTGCCGCTGCGCTACCGGGCGCGCGTGCTGTCGACGCTCGGCGGGGTCTTCCGGGCAGGGTTCTTCGTCGGCCCGTTCATCATCGCCGGCATCCTCGTGCTGTTCGATGCGCCCCAGTACGGGTTCTGGGTGTTCATCGTCTGCGGGGCCATCGCCGCCCTCATCCTGCTCTTCGCGCCCGACCCGGAGACGGTCGCACGGCCCTCGCACTCCGCGAAGGTGGTGCCGGACGCTGGCGCAGGAGCCGTCGGATCGCTGCCGCCGAAGCGCCTCGGTGTCTTCGCCACCATCCGGGCGAACGCGGGAGTGCTCGTGCGGCTCGGGACGGGGGCGGGCATCATGGCAGCGCTCCGTGCTGCTCGGAATGTGATGCTGCCGCTCTGGGCGCTCTCGATCGGCATGGATACCGCGGCCGCGGTGCTGGTCATCGGCGTGAGCGCGGGCGTCGACTTCGCGCTGTTCTTCGTGTCCGGCTGGGTGATGGATCGCTTTGGGCGGGTGTGGGGCGCGGTTCCGGCGCTGCTCGGCCTGGGCGCTGGCTTCCTCACCCTCGCGTTCACGCATGACCTCGCCGGTGACACCTCTCAGCTGTGGTTCACGGCGCTCGCGGTCTGGTTGGGCTTTGCGAACGGCATCGGCTCTGGCATCCTCATGACGCTTGGCGCCGATCTCGCGCCGAGGCAGGACCCAGCCCCGTTCCTCGGCGCGTGGCGGCTCATCACCGACTCGTCGGCTGCGTCGGTGCCGGTCATCGTCGCGGCGGCGACGGCCCTGGTATCCATCTCGTTCACGTCTGGGATGCTCGGCGTGCTCGGGTTCGTCGGAGCGGCGCTCATGGGCTGGCAGATCCCGAAGCACGTGCCGCGTCAGCGGCGCTAGTAGCTGGGCCCGCGTCAGCGGCGCTGACGGCTGAGCCCGCGTCAGCGGCGCCAAGCCCGCGTCGACACCCATGCCGAAGTCTCGGGATGGAAGAGTCGCTTCGTTTGGGGAACCTTCCTGCAACGAAGTGAGTTGTGCATCCCGAATGGGGAGGATGCGCGACGCGCTGACCTACCGCGGCAGGCGGTCGAGGTAGTCGAGGAGCACGCCTTCGCGCATGGCCCATGGGGACACGTCGAGCTGGCTGATGTCGAAGACGTGCATGACCTCGGACAGGACGACGCCGCCCGCGACGATCTGCAGCGCGCGGTCGGTCGTGATTCCGGGCAGTGCGGGCCTCGCCTCCGAGTGCAGTTTCGCGAGCCGCGGCACCCAGTCGTCGAGCTGCCACTTCTGCAGGGTCGTGCGCTGCCCGGCTCCGATGCCGTCGATAGACGACCCGGCGAGGCGGGCGAGGGAGCGGATGGTCTTCGACGAGCCGACGAACTGGTCTGGGCGGGCGCCTTCGAACGTCTCCGCTGCTTCTTTGATGAGCTTGCGCGCGTACTTGCGCAGCTCATCCACCTGGTCTTCGGTGGGCGGGTCGTTGTGGAGGAAGTTGACGGTGCTGCGTCCCGCGCCGAGCGGCACGGAGATGGCGTGTTCGGAGAGCTCGTCGTCGCCGACGGCCAGTTCAAGGGAGCCGCCGCCGATGTCGACGAGCATGATCCGACCGGCTGCCCAGCCGAACCAGCGGCGGACGGCGAGGAACGTCGTCCTGGCCTCCTCTTCGCCGGTCATGACCTGCAGGTCGATGCCGGTCTCCTTGTGGATGCGCTTCAGCAGTTCCGGGCCGTTCTTGGCTTCGCGGATGGCGCTGGTCGCGAGCGGCATGAAGTGGTCGAGCTTGCTCTTCTTGACGGCGTCGGCGGCCCGGTGCATGGCGTCCATGATCTTGGCGACGCCTTCGTCGGAGATCGAGCGGTCTGGTTGCAGGTACCGCATGAGGCGCAGGATGCTCTTCTGCGACGTCTCCGGCACGGGCTTCGCGCCGGGGTGGGCGTCGACCACGATGAGGTGGACGGTGTTGGATCCGACGTCGAGAACTCCAAGGCGCATGCCCTGGATGTTACCCGTGCTGTCGCGCCCGGCTTCCCGGCCAGGTGCTCGCGCGTAGGCTTGACGGATGCAGGAGATCACCATCAGGCGGGCCACCACGCACGACATCGTGGGTATCAGCGAGCTGATCCAGCCGCTCGTCGACCGCAATGTGCTGCTGCGGAAGGAGCTCGTCACGCTCTACGAGGCGGTGCAGGAGTTCCGGGTCGCTGTGGATGAGCGGGGCCGCTTGGTGGGGTGCGGGGCTCTGCACGTGCTGTGGCGCGACCTGGGAGAGGTGCGCACCATCGCGACCGCTGACTCCGTGCGCGGCACCGGCGTCGGGCACGTGATCCTGGATCGCCTGATGGCGGACGCGCGCCACCTCGGCCTCGAGCGCCTCTTCTGCCTGACCTTCGAGACGAGCTTCTTCGAACGGCACGGCTTCGTGGTGGTGGGTGAGCAGATCGTCGACGCGGAGACGTACGAGATGATGCGCCGGTCCCCTGATGAGGGTGTCGCCGAGTTCCTCGACCTCGCTCACGTCAAGCCGAACACGCTGGGCAATACGCGCATGCTGAAGGTGCTCTGAGCGCGTCACCGACCTCCGCAGTCGGCCGCTTCGCCACGGCGGCCGGTGCGCCTCACGGGCGTCGCAGGACCGGGTCCGTACCCTTGGCGAGTGAGTTCGACCCGCAGACCAAGCAAGGCCGTCTACCGCCGTCGGCGGCTGGCGCTCCTCATCCTCTGCGTGCTGGTGATCGGCCTGCTGATCTGGGGCGTCTCGAGTCTCGTCGGGGCCGGAGGAGACGAGCAGGGCGGCGCATCCGCATCCGTTTCCCCGTCCGCTGCCGCGAGCGAATCGGCGTCCGCCGAGACGGGTGAGTCACCCGCCGCCACACCGACCCCCACGCCCACACCGACGGGACCGGCCGAGTGCGCGGCGCCGGAGCTGGTCGTGTCTGCGGTGCTCGACGCCACCAGCTACGCGCCGGACGTCCAGCCGCAGCTCTCACTCTCGATCGCCAACACCGGCGCGGAGCCGTGCGTCATGAACGTCGGCACCGCCGTGCAGGTGTACACGATCTCGAGCGGCGCCGACGTCATCTGGGTCTCGTCGCACTGCCAGACCGACCCGGCTGACGAGATCGTCACGATCGGCGCGGGCCAGTCGATCACGGCCCCGCCCATCAGCTGGGTGCGCGAGCGCTCGTCGCTCGACACGTGCGGCACCGATCGGGCGGATGCGGTCGCCGGGGGCGCCTACTACCAGCTCGTCGTGAGCGTCAACGGCATCGCGTCGCAGCCCGCGACCTTCGTCCTGGACTGACCCGAGACCTGACGACGGGGTTTCGCGATAATCCCCTGAACGTTAACCTTGAAGACAGTGTGAGCTGAGACTATCGTCTCGTTCCGCACGATTCTGTCCCTCAGTCGATCGCCAGGAGACTCATGACGACGCCCACTCGCAAGCGTGCAACAGCTGCCGCCGCCGTTCTCGGCACGGCAGCTCTTGTTTCCGCATTCGCTGCCCCAGCGGGGGCCGCCGTGCTCTCCCCAAGCTTCATCGAGCCCACCGCGGGCGCGAAGCAGATCAACCTCGTCGGCTTCAACGACTTCCACGGTCGCTTCCTCGACGCCGACCTCTTCGCCGCCACCGTGCTGCAGGCGCAGCAGGGCTTCGGCGAGGAGAACAGCCTCGTCATCTCGAACGGCGACGCCGTCGGCGCGAGCCTCTTCGAGTCCTCCATCCAGCAGGACCAGCCCACGATCGACGTGCTCAACACGATGGGCGTGGATGCCTGGACGCAGGGCAACCACGAGTTCGACAAGGGCATCGACGACGCGACGGGTCGCCTCGCTTCGGCGACCGACGGCCCCGACCTGGCGGCGAACGTCACGCTCGCAGACGGCTCGCACCCGTTCGATACGCACGCCATCTTCGAGGTCAACGGCCTCAAGGTCGCCGTCATCGGCGCCGTCACCGAGGAGACCTCGGCCCTCGTCTCGCCAGCTGGGATCGCCGGCGTGACCTTCGGCGACCCCGTCGAAGCGGTCAACGAGGTCGCTGCCGAGCTGACCGCGAGCAACGCCGCCGACATCATCGTCGCCTCGTACCACGAGGGTGCTCCGCTCGACGACGCGCCGATCGCTGACAACGAGCAGTCGGACACCTTCCGTCACATCGTCGAGGACACGGCTCCTGAGGTCGACGCGATCTTCAACGCGCACACGCACCGCGAGTACGCCTACGACGCGCCGAACGGCGCATCCACCCGTCCCGTCATCCAGGCCGGCCAGTACGCGGAGAACATCGCGCAGGTCGTGCTCACGGTCGACGCGTCCGGCAACGTGACGAAGTCTGACAGCTCGGTCGTCCCGAGCTTCGACACGTTCGACGCAGAGGAAGAGGGCGCCACCAACCCGGCGCCCGCGAGCATCGCCTCCGACCCGCGCCTCGCGGAGATCCGCACGATCCGCGACGCCGCAGTCGCCGAGGCTGACGTGCTCGGTGCCGAGGTCATCGGCACGCAGACCGGCGACCTGTCGCGCGGCAAGGACTACGAGCCCGGCTCGCTGACGGTCGCTGAAGATGGCACCACCTCTGGCGGCGTCGTCACGACCGCTGACAACCGCGCCGAGGAGTCGTCGCTCGGCGGCATCATCTCGCAGTCGATGCTCGAGACGGTGGCAGCCACTGGACGCGACGTCGACGCGGCCATCATGAACCCGGGTGGCCTGCGCGCTGACCTGCTCGACAACGACGGCCAGATCACCTACAAGGAGGCCGCGACGGTCATCCCGTTCGCGAACAACCTCTCGGTCGTCTCCCTCAAGGGCGTCGACGTGAAGAACGTGCTCGAGGAGCAGTGGCAGCTGACCGCGAGCGGCGAAGTGCCCTCGCGCCCCTACCTGCAGCTCGGCCTGAGCGAGAACTTCACGTACATCTTCGACAGCTCGCGTCCCCGCATGGACCGCATCGTGGGCCTCTCCATCAACGACGAGCCCGTCCAGCCGGACGAGACCTACAACCTCGTCATGCCAACGTTCCTCGCGGCAGGCGGCGACAACTTCCACTCGCTGGCGAACAACGTCGGCGTGCAGGACACGGGCCTCATCGACCTCGACGCGTTCGTGACCTGGATCCGCGGCGAGACCTCGGCTTCCCCGGAGGGCGTCACGCCGGACACGAAGCGCAACGGCTTCGAGATCGTCGGCCTGCCCGAGAACAACACGTTCGTCGCCGGGGAGACCTACACGCTCTCCGTCGGCAAGTTCAACCTGACCTCGCTGGGGTTCACGCAGAACCTGTCGATCGTCGGCTGGATCGGTCAGATGGAGCTCGGCGCGCAGACGGTTGACCTCGCGACGCCGAACCAGGTCGAGTTCACCTTCACGGTTCCGGAGAACGGCATCGCGGAGACCTCGGAGTCGCGTCTCGCGTTCCTCGCCAGCCAGTCGGGTGCCAGCGTGTCCCTGCCGGTCATCGTCCCGCCGCTGGTCGAGCCGACCGCGACGCCGGAACCCACGGCCACGGCCGAGCCCACCGCCACGGCCGAGCCGACCGCGACTGCAACCGCAGCGCCGGTTCCGACCGCGACGACGCCTGCGGCAGACGGTGGCGATCTCGCCACGACCGGCTCAGACGAGACCGCGATGTTCGCCGCGATCGCCGGCGCGCTTGCGCTCCTCGTCGCCGGTGGAGCCGCGATGCTGCTTCGTCGCCGCGCAGGCAGCGACGCGTAGTCCTCGGACACAGCACTGAGTCGGCCTCCGGCTGACTCGCGAAAGGCCCGGAGCAACTGCTCCGGGCCTTTCGCGTGCATGCTCCAGGAGGGCCCAGCCGTTCCCACGCGCGCTCGCAGCCGCGCAGGATCGCGAGTGGGCGCCGCGGGTCGGCCTCGGTCAGTTGCCGAGCGCCGCGGTGAGGGCGCGGTCGATGCTCCCGATCGAAGGGTCGACGACGTGTGCGAGGCCCATGCGCTTGGCCTCAGCCGCGCGCAGGTTCGCTGATGCGACGCGGCGGATCTCGCCGGCGAGGCTGACCTCGCCGAAGACGACGGTGCCGTCGCGGACCGGACGGTTGCGGATGGAGGAGGCGATGGCGATCGCGATGGCGAGGTCGGCCGCCGGTTCCTGGAGCTTCACCCCGCCGACGGTGGAGACGTAGACGTCGTACTCGGAGAGCTTGTGCTTGGTGCGCCGCTCGAGCACGGCGAGCAGCATCGCGACGCGGCTCGTGTCGACGCCATTCGTGACCCGGCGTGGGTTGGGGGCGTTGGTCTTCTGCACGAGCGCCTGGATCTCGACCGGGAGCGCGCGCCGGCCCTCGAGCGCGACGGTCACGCACGTGCCGCTGACCGGCTCCGGGCGCTCGCTGAGGAACAGGCCGGACGGGTCTGGCACCTCGGTCATGCCCTCGCCGGTCATCTCGAAGCAGCCGACCTCATCGGTCGGGCCGAAGCGGTTCTTGATCGTGCGCACGAACCGCAGCGCCGTGTGGCGGTCGCCTTCGATGTGGGCGACGACGTCGACGAGGTGCTCGAGGAGGCGCGGGCCGGCGATGGTGCCGTCTTTCGTGACGTGGCCGACGATGATGACGGGCACGCCCCTGGTCTTGGCGACGCGGATGAGGGCGGATGCGACTTCGCGGACCTGGCTCGGCTGCCCCGCGAGCGAGTCGACGGTGTCGCTCGCGACGGTCTGCACGGAGTCGACGATGATGAGGCCGGGGTCGAGGCGCTCGATCTGTCCGAGCACGGTCGACAGGTCGGTCTCGCTCGCGAGGTACAGGGTGTCGTGCAGGGCGTTGGTGCGCTGGGCGCGCATCCGCACCTGGTTCACCGACTCCTCGGCGGACGCATACAGCACGGTGGTGCCCTTCGCAGCGACCCGGGAGGCGAGCTCGAGGAGGATCGTCGACTTGCCGACGCCGGGCTCGCCACTCAGCAGGATGGCGGCGCCGGGGACGAGGCCACCACCCAGGACTCGGTCGAACTCGCCGATTCCCGTCGGGAGGTGCGCGACGTTGTCGACGGGGGCCTCGGTGATGGGGCGTGCGGCACGCGACTCGCTGATCGTGGCGGCCTGGATGCGCCCGGCCGTCTGCGATTCGAAGCGGTCGACGAGCGTGCCCCAGGCCTGGCATTCCGGGCACTGCCCGAACCACTTCAGCGACGCGGCACCGCATTCGGTGCACTTGAACGCTGGCTGCTGCTTGGTCTTGGGAGGCATGCGTCAAGGCTAGGCGCGACCACCGACAACCGAGCCCAGCACGCGCTCACGGCGAAGAGTCCTTATCCTGGGGAGGCTCACCGCCGTACGCGCCCCTTGCGTGCACCCCCACGACGCGGGGAGCCACGTCTGGAGGATCGATGACGATGCGAACGCGCGCCCGCACGATGACCGCCCTGCTCGCGCTGGCGGCGATGACGGGACTCGCAGGATGCGCCCCCGGCCCGATCATCGAGGATGGGCCTGGCGAGGCGGGCACCCTGGAGGTGCAGAAGGTCAACCCGGCCGACTTCGCCGGCCAGAGCCTGAGCTACGTCTACTTCACCGACGGCCCGGACGAGGCCGCGACGCGCGAGCTCATCGCCTCCTTCGAGGAGGAGTACGACGTGACCGTGAACCTCGAGGTGCTGCCGTACTCCGACCTCGTCACGAGTGTCCAGGCCAGGCTCTCGGGCGGCAACGCACCGGACGTCGTGCGGCTCACGGGCCTCACCGACTTCCGGGCCGACCTACTCGACCTGCGCACCTACCTCGGCGAGGACTACGCCGAGGAGTTCGTCGACGGCCCCGTGAAGGGCGTGCTCGGGGAGTACGGGGAGATGCTCGCCGTGCCGTCGGATCTGACGCTCAACGGGCCGTTCATCAACGTCGACCTCTTCAACGAGGCCGGTGTGCCGCTGCCCGACTCCGAGGACCCCTGGACGTGGGACGAGATGATCGACGCGGCCACGAAGGTGCAGGAGGCGACCGACACGGAGTACGCCTTCGCGATCGACAAGTCCGGGCACCGCGTCAGCACGGTCCTCAGCCAGTACGGCACCGCGCTCGTCGGCGACGACGGCGCTGTCCTCGATGAGGCGAAGGCGGTGGAGGCGCTCCAGCCGCTCGTCGACATGATGGCGGATGGGCGCATGCCGCGCGACTTCTGGCTCGGCTCCGGCAGCCGCTACGAGGGCGCGAACGACATCTTCCTGGCGCAGCAGACGCCCGTGTACCTGTCCGGGAACTGGCAGGTGGGGTAGTTCGCCGACAACGCCGACTTCACGTGGGCGGCGGCGCCGAACCCGTGCGCCGACGAGTGCGGCGGCTTCCCCGGCGGGAAGTACATGGGCGCGCTCGCGGAGGGCCCGAACCCCGCGCTCGGCGCGTTCTTCGTGCAGTACATGAACACGACCAAGGCGCAGCAGAAGTTCATCGTCGCCGGAGGCTTCCTGCCCACGCGCGTCGACCTCACCGAGCGCGGCGTGCAGTACCCGGTGCGCCAGGAAGACATGGACGTGTTCTTCGCCGACCTCGCCCGCACCCCGGACCTCGGGTACGAGGCGAACAGCCAGCCGTCGTACACGGGTGCCTCGCTCGAGCTGGTCGACGAGCTCGCGCTTGTCGTCGCAGGGGAGAAGGACACGACCACGGCGGTCTCCGACTTGAAGGCGAAGTCCGAGCAGCTCGTCGAGGAGCTGCAGCCGTGACCGCCGACCTCCGCACCACGACCGACGCACAGCGCGTCGTGCAGCCACCCGGTCCGGATGGGCCCGGGAAGCGGAAGCCCGGGTCGAAGAAGCCGTGGCAGCTGCGCCTCGCGCCGTATCTCTTCCTCCTCCCCAACATGGCGATCTTCGGCGTCTTCACGATCTGGCCGGCGATCAACGGGTTCAACAACTCCCTGTACTCCTCGTCGAACGGACGCACGTTCCGGCGGGAGGGGCTCGGCAACTACACGCGCATCCTCACCGACCCGGAATTCTGGGGCGTGGTGGCGCAGACCGCGGTCTACGCGGTCGCGTACGTCGCCCTCTCCGTGGTCCTGGGCATCCTGCTCGCCGTGCTCGTCGAACAGCAGCTCCGCGGGCGCGCGTTCTTCCGGGCCGTGTTCTTCATCCCGGTGCTCGTGTCTCCGGTCGTGGCAGGCCTCGTCTGGAACTGGATGCTCGAACGCGAAGGCGGGCTCGTGAACTCGGGGCTCGGGATGCTCGGCATTCCAGCCGTGCCGTGGCTCGTCGAGGGGCCGTGGGCGATGGTCGCCATCGTCGGTGTCGGCGTCTGGCTGCAGGCCGGCTTCTACATGCTCATCCTCATGGCCGGGCTGCAGAGCATCGACCCCACCCTGAACGAGGCGGCCTCCATCGACGGGGCATCGCGGTGGCAGCAGTTCTGGGGCATCACCCTGCCCCTGCTGCAGCCGAGCGTGCTCGTCGTGGTGGTGCTCGCCACCATCCACGGCTTCCAGGCGTTCGACTACATCTTCACGCTCACGGGCGGCGGCCCGATCGGGGCGACCACCTTGATCGTGCAGTACATCTACGAGAACGCCTTCGTGTCGCCCATCCGCTACGGGCTCGCCGCTGCCGGCAGCGTGCTGCTGTTCCTCGTCGTGTTCTCGATCACGCTCGTCAACTACTTCATCGGCCGAAAGCGAGACGCGGTATGACCACGGACACGGCCCTCCTGAACTCGGTCGGCACCCAGAAGCCGGGCAAGCCGACGTGGACGACGACGAGCTCCAAGCGCGTCACCTCCACGGACGCGCTGCGCGTCGTGATCCTCATCACGTTCGCGCTGCTCGCCCTCATCCCCATCGTCTGGCTGCTGCTAGGGTCCTTCAAGACGCAGCCGGAACTGGCCGCAGGAGCGGGCACGCTCTTCCCGTCGTCCTGGTCGTTCACGAACTACACGGAGGCGCTCACCCGCTTCAGCTTCGGCAGCTACCTGCTGAACAGCGTCGTCGTCACGATCGCCGCGACGGTGCTGACGCTCGCCGTGAACTCCATGGCCGCGTACGGCCTCGCGAAGTACAACTTCCGCGGCAAGACGTTCCTGTTCATCGTGACCCTCGCGACGATCATGATCCCGCTGCAGGTCATCCTTATCCCCGTCTACCAGGTCGTCGCGTCCCTTGGCCTCGTGAACTCGCTGTGGGGCCTCATCATCCCGGCGGCCGCGACCCCGACGGGCGTGTTCATCCTGCGCCAGTACATGCTGTCCATTCCGGACGAGCTCATCGAGGCCGCCCGCATCGACGGCGCGGGCGAGTTCCGCATCTTCGCGTCCATCGTGCTCCCCATCTGCCGGCCGGCGCTCGCGGTGGTCGCGATCTTGTCCGTCATGTGGCGGTGGAACGACTTCCTGTGGCCGCTGATCGTCGCGCAGAGCGAGTCGGTGTACACGCTGCCCGTGGCGCTCGCCCGGTTCAACGCGGAGGAGACGGTGCCGTTCAACCTGATCCTCGCGATGAGCGTCGTCAGCATCCTGCCCATCGTGGTGCTGTTCCTCTTCTTCCAGCGACAGGTGACGACGGGCATCGCCAACACGGGTCTGAAGTAGCGCGCGAGGCGCGGTTCGGGCAGGATCAAGGCGTGTCAGCGCGTCGCGTGGTGTACGCCGTGAACCCGTCGGCGGGGCGAGGCGTGCCCGCCGAGCTCGGCCGCAGGCTGGCCGGGGGAGTGGGCGGTGGCCAGCTGCCCGACCTCGAGGTGGTGCTGGTGACCGCAGGCTCCATGCCGGAGCTCCGGAGTCGCGTCGCCGCCGAGCTCGCGCATCCGGGCGGCGTGGATGCGCTGGTCGTGATGGGCGGCGACGGCATGGTCTCCCTGGGGGCGGGTCTCGTCGCGGGCACCGGAGTTCCGCTCGGGATTGTGCCAGCAGGTACCGGCAACGACTTCGCGCGCAGTGCCGGGATCAGGCGGGATGCGCCCGCCGTCGGGATCGAGCGGATGCTGACAGCCCTGCGCACCGGTGACGCTGGCGTTCGCGAGGTCGACGTGGTGCGCCTTGCTCTCGACGGTGTCGAGCACGTTGCCCTCAACTCGGTGAACATCGGCTTCGACGCGGTGGTGAACCGTCGCGCGAACGAGCTCCGACGGCTGCCGGGGACGGCTCGCTACATCGCTGCCCTGCTGGATTCGGTGCGGAGCTTCTCGCCCCTCGAATTCGGCGTGACGGTCGATGGTGGTCCCACGCGCGCCGTCGCTGCCGAGCTGCTCGCGATCTTGAACGGGTCCTCGATCGGCGGCGGCATCAGGGTCGCGCCCCGCGCGGTCATCGACGACGGCGCCCTCGACCTCTTCGTCGTCGGACGGCTCTCGAAGCTCGGGCTGCTCACCCTGTTTCCCCTCGCCATGGTGGGCCTGCACACGCGGCTGCCCGCCGTCTCCTTCGAGCGGATGCGGTGCATCCGCGTGCAGGTGCCGGCTGGCGTGCTCGTGTACGCCGACGGGGAGGAGCTGCGCGGGCCGGGCCGGGACGCGTGCACGCTCGACGTGCGGGTGGACCCGGGCGCGCTGCGCCTCGTCCAGCCCCAGGCGTCCGCCTGACGCGCCGTCGCCCGCGCTCGATTTGCATTCGACCCCATGGGTCGTACTAAGATTCCCCACGGTGACGTGTCCGAGCGGCCGAAGGTGCAACACTCGAAATGTTGTGTAGGGGCGACTCTACCGTGGGTTCAAATCCCACCGTCACCGCCACTCGAAAGGCCCCGACTTCCCTGCAATCGCAAGGGAGTCGGGGCCTTTCTGCTGCCGTCATCGCGACCGCTCTGCCTCGCGCTCATTGGAAGCCGGCGATGCCGGAGCGACCCGCCCGCGGATGAAGATGATCGCCACCAGGCCGAAGAGGATCACCGCGATGTTGCCGAACCCGGCGAACGCCGTCAGCGGCCCGGTGCCAGGGTGCGCGGTGAGCAGGAAGATGCTCGGGTCGGTGGTCGCGTGCAGGAGGATCGGCCAGATCAGGTTGCCCGTTACGCGGAGCGCGAGGTACATGCAGATGCCGAACGCGAACGTGTAGAGCACCTGGATCGCTGTCGTGAGGAGGTTCTGTCCATTGAGCAGATTGCCCGAGTGCATCGCCGCGAAGAGTGCTGCCGAGACGGTCGCCGTCGCGATCTCCGAGTGGCCGGCCTTCCGCATGAGGTTCACGACGTAGCCGCGGGTCAGCACCTCCTCGGCGAAGCCGATGCACAGCCCCGCGACCAGCCAGGCAGCGACCAGGTCGAGCCCGGCCGAGTCGTAGTCGAGCGCCGCGAACCGGAGCACGTTGAAGAGCAGCACCACCGCGACGGCGATCCACATCCACCCCCTGCCCCGGATGGGCTGCGGCGCGAACAGCTCGCGCAGCCAGCCGAGCGAGAGCGCGAAGGCCACGAGGAGGACGCCACCCAGTCCGATCGGCAGGATGTAGTCGAAGAGCAGCGCTGCGGAGGAACCGGGCTCGGGGTCGCCTCGGAGCGGCAGGAACAGCAACCCGCCCAGCTGGTAGAGCACGTAGTAGGCGACGACGAGCACGACGGCCTTCCACCACCCGCCCCGCTCCCAGAAAGCTCTCCAGCGGGACACTGCGGTTGTGTGTGCGAGGTCGTCGGTTCGGCCGCTCATCGGCGCACTCCAAGGGGTTCGGGGGAGGGCCGCCTCGGGGGATCGCTCGGCCTGAGCACAGAGCCTACTGAGCACGGAAGGTACGCAGGAGAGCGAACCTCACCAGCCGTGCGTGTTCATCCACTCGCGACGCTGGTCGGCTTCGTCTCTGCTGGCGTCTCCGCGCCAGGAGTCGTGCTCGGCGAGCTCGCCACCCTCAAGAGTCACGAACGCGAAGCAGACCGGGCAGATCGCCCTGCCGTGCGGGAAGCCGTTGGCCAGTGCTTGCGCGGCGGTCGCGGTCGCTCCGCTGCCAGCGCACCGGGGCGGGTCGGCGTTCACGTCGCTCCACAGGATGCTCGAGCCGGTTCGGTTGTGCAGGCCCGCGTGCCCGGCCCGTCTCGTGCAGATCTCGCCGTCGCGGCGGCTGAGGCACAGCATCCGACCAGCACCGGGCAGCTGCGCGATCGGACGGTTGCTCATCGCTCTCCGGTCGAAGGCTCGTGAACGGGGGCGTGAATGGCACGGTCGCGCATGCGCTCAGACTAAGCACTGCGTCCCTCGAAGGCAGGCGGAAACATGCAGTTCATCCGAGACTCGCTATCCTTCAGATGCGAGCGCTCCCAGCTCGACGTATTTCGTCCTCTGGCCAGCTTGGAGCCTCTGTGTCCGACAAGAACAACGCCCCCACCCGTCGCAGCATCATTCGAGCCGGTGCATGGAGTGTGCCTGTGCTCGCCGGAGTCGCGGCCGCGCCAGCGTTCGCGGCGAGCAACAGTCCGCAGGCGTGCGGCGCGGACGACGTGATGTCGAGCATCGGCAACGCAGCGCGTGCTACCAACGCGAACGCGACGCCGCTGACCTACTCGTTCACTCAGGTCGCCGATGCTGACCCGGAGACCCTCATCGTGCGTGACTCAACCGGGGACTCGCTCCTCTTCAACCCGGACGTCTCATATACCTGGCCCTACGTCTTCGCGAACGGCGCGCAAGTGACCTACACGCCGATAAGCGCGCTGAGCGGCACGTACTCGTTCACGCTACCCGCGGGCGCGTACCTCGACTTCCAGGCGGATGGGCGCGAGCCGACCGGCTGCACGACATCGGCCGTGCTCACCGTCACCACCGTCGACTGTGTGCTCACGTACAACTATCGGCAGTGCATTCCGTTCTGATCCGGATGCCGCAATCGATGAACGCGCATTCGCCCTGAAGGAGGCGCACCAGCTGATCTGCGCGCTCTCGCACACCCCCGGTATGCTCTGTCTGCTGCGTTCCGCGCGGCGACAGAACACCTAGGAGAACACCGTGCCCGTTGGCCTGCTCGCCGTCGTCGACGACATCCTCACCGCCGCGCTCAAGGCCTCAGCCAAATCGGCGGGCGTCGTCATCGACGACGCAGCCGTCACCCCGCAGTACGTGCAGGGCATCACGCCCGCCCGCGAGCTGCCGGTCGTGTGGAACATCGCCAAGGGCAGTCTCTTCAACAAGTTCGTGATCATCATCCCGATCGCGCTCCTGCTGACGGCGTTCGCGCCGTGGGTGCTGCCGTTCCTGCTCATCATCGGCGGCGTGTACCTGTGCTTCGAGGGCGCGGAAAAGGTCACCGAGTGGTTCGGGCACCACCATGCGCTCGACGAGGACCATCCGCGCGACGAGAAGAAGCTCATCTCGGGCGCGGTGCGCACCGACCTCATCCTGTCCACCGAGATCATGCTCATCTCGCTGTCGAACCTCGACCCCGACCTCGGGTTCTGGATGCGTCTCGCCGCGCTCGTCGTCATCGCCCTCGCCATGACCGCCCTCGTGTACGGCGCCGTCGCGCTCCTCGTCAAGATCGACGACATCGGACTGCACATGGCGACGCGCAGCGACCGCCGCACGCGCCACCTCGGCGTCCGCATCGTCCGCTCCATGCCCGCCGTGTTCCGCTTCATCAGCATCGTCGGCACCGTCGCCATGCTGTGGGTCGGCGGTCACCTCGTCATCATCAACGTCGGCGAGGTCGGCTTCCACGCGCCGGCGGACCTGCTGCACGAGATCGAGCACGCGCTCATGAACACCGGCCCCGTCGTCGTGTGGCTCGTCGACACGCTCATCTCCGCGATCGTCGGACTCATCGTCGGCCTCGTGGTCGTCGGCGTCGTGCTCCTCGTCGGGCGCATCCTGCCGAAGAAGCCCAAGGCCGTGACCGCAGCCGGCACCCCGACGAACGCTGGCGACGCGCGCAACCCAAGCGCCCACTAGCCTCCTCGAGCCAGCAGCGGTCGCGTTCGGCGCTAGCGCTCGCGCCGCAAGAGGCCGATGAGCTCGTTGTACGTGACCGTGAACCCGAAGCGCAGGATGCACCAGACAAGCGCGACTGAGACGGCGATCGTGATGACGGCGCGCAACGTCGCATCCATCGGCACCAACCACAGGCCGAAGCCGATGACCGCGACAGTCGACCCGCACACCATCGCGGGCGCGTAGGAGCGGAGCACGTCCAGGGTGCGAAGACCCATGACGCGGATCGCGACGGCCTGCTTCACGACGACGAAGACCGCCACCACGATGAGCTGCCCGACGGCGACACCCATGATGCCGCCGTAGTGCGCGCCGGCGATGAGCACTGCCACGAACACGAGGAGCTGCGCCGCGGAGAGCCGCATCGCGAGACCGGGCCGCCCGATGGCCTTGTACACCTCGTTGATGCCGGAACCCAGCGAGCGGACCGCCGCGTACAGCGACAGCACGATGAGCGGCTCGATGACCGTGAGCCACCCGTCGCCGAAGAGCAGCGGCACGAGCGCCGGGGCCACGGTCGCGAGTCCGATACCGGCCGTGACGCCGAAGATCGTCTGCACGCGCAGCCCGAGCAGGTAGCTGCGCTGCAGCAGTGCCGGGTCGCGCTGCGCCCTCGCGTACAGCGGGTACAGGACCGCCGTCAGGATGTAGAGCGTGTTCACGATGCCGAACTCGGGCAGCCGGAAGGCCAGCTGGTACGTGCCGAGCGCGGCAGTCCCGAGGAACGCCGCCACGATCAAGTAGTCGACCTCGAAGTTGAAGCGCGAGATGATCTGGCTGCCGGCTGCGGGAAGTCCGAAGTCGGTCACCTCACGAAGATCGGCCTTCCCCCACCGCCAGAAGCGCCACGGCGTCGAATCTCGCAACGCGACCCAGCACGAGATCGCATACGCGAAGGACGCGGCGATCGAGCCGAGGATGAGCGACCAGACCCCGGCGCCGCCGAGCGCCAACCCCATCGTCACCGCCCCCGTCACGACGGCACGCACGACCGACGCGGTCGTGATCGCGCTGAAGCGCATGTCCCTGCGAAGCAGCGACTCGGGTACCGCGCAGAGCGACGCCCCGACGATGACGAGGCTGGACACCTGGAGGAGCGGCGTGAGGTCTGGTTGCCTGAACCACAGGGCGAAGAGCGGCGCGAGAGCAACCAGGAGCATGGCCAGTAGCGCGCCGCAAGCGAGCGTGATGGCGAGTGACGCCCGCACGATCGAGGGGCGCCTCGTCAGGACGACGAGCGCCTGAGCGATGCCCCCATCCGCGACGGTCTCGGCGTACGCCATGATGACCAGCGCGAGCGTCACGAGCCCGTACTGGTCCGGGGTCAGCGACCTGGCCAGGATGGCGGTCGTCGCGAGCAGCACCAGACGGCTGACCGCGACCGCCCCCGACTGCATCGCAGCACCGCGGGCCGCGCTGCGAGCCAGCTGGCGCGGATTGAGCTCAGACTCGGCCGAGTTCTGGCTCATGCCTGCGCGGCGGCGGGCTCGAACACCCGATGGGCGTTCGAGCTCGTACTCCTCGCCAGGCGACCGCGAACGTAGCCGACGCCCGTGATCCCGAGCCCAGCGACGATCGCGGCTGCCCCCTGGAAGCGGCCAGCGCGAAGTTCGCGCAGCACCCCGCGTCCGAGCACGCGCACCACGTAGTCCTTCTCCGTCGAGAGGGCGGCCGTTGCTCCCTGCAGGCGCGCGATCGACGCCTTGGAGAGTCCCTCCGCGTAGCACCGTCGCAGGAAGTACCCCCAGGTGCCGCGTGCCGCCGCCACTTCGTGGCTGACGGCCGAGCTCGGCTCGAAGATCACCGTGGCCTGCGGGTTCGCAGCGGTGATCCGGATGCACAGCTCCGTTTCCTCGCCGCCGAGCGGGATGCGCCCCACCCGGCCGAGCTCCTCGCCGAAGCCGCCAGCCGTGACGATCGCCGCGCGACGCAGCGACATGTTGCAGCCCATGAGATTGCGCACCTCGCTGGCGCTCGTGGGCTGGCCCAGGTACGTGCATCCGACGACCCAGTCGAACTCGCCGGGACCCGCGGTCGGATCGAGGGCGGATCCGGGCGTGGGGTACATCGGCGGCCGCGACGCGGGCCATGCGGGTCGCGCGGAACCCCCGACGGCAACGATGCTGTCGTCGACATACTGCGCGATCAGCAGCTCGAGCCAATCCGCATCGGCGACCGCGTCGTCGTCGAGGAATGCGACGATCTCACCCCGAGCCACGTCGACTCCCGTGTTGCGAGCTCCGGAGAGCCCCCGTCGCCTGCTGTTCTCGACGACGGTCGCGACGTCACCGAAGTGCCGCTTCGCCCGTTCGAAGAGCGCTCGGTTGTGATCGATGACCAGGATCAGCTCGTCTGGGGCGAGCGAGCCCCCGACTGCTGACGCCGCCCCACGCACGATCGTGGACCAGCGGTCCTCCGTGTACGCGCAGATGACCACGGAAACTGACGGCATTGGCTCCCCCCGGAGTTCTCCCCATGAACAGGCGTGCAGCGTGAACAGGGCTGAGCTTAGACGGGTGTCAGCTCGAGCGCGCGACGCTTCACCACACGAGCGCGGGTGCGCTCGGTCGCGAGAGTCCGCAGCACGCGTGTGCCATCCGCCCACGTGCGCAGGTGGCTCTCCCCGTGGATGCGACGCTTCTCGACACTCGGCACCTCGCGGATGCGCGCGTCCGCCGCCGCCATCCGACAGTTGATGATCGTCTCGATCTCGAAGCCGTCACCCCAGAGCATGAGGCCCGGCTGCGAGGTACCGGGTTCCGGGAGCTCCAACACCGGCAGCATGTCGCGCCAGAACGCGTTGTAGCCGTAGCAGAGGTCGGAGAACTTCGTGCCGAAGGCGAGGTTCGCCGTCAGGTTCAGCCCGGCGTTCCCCGCACGGCGCAGCGGGGTGATGTCCTCGCTGCCACCTCCTGGCAGGAAACGCGTCCCCTTCGCGAAGTCGGCACCGCCGACGAGCGCGTCGACGAACGACGGAATCTCGATCGGGTCGGCCGAGCCATCCGCGTCGAACATGACGATGATGTCGCCCGTCGCCGCACTGAAGCCGCAGGAGAGCGCGTTGCCCTTGCCCCTGCGGGTCTGAGCGATGAGCGTCGCGTCCGGGCGAAGGCGGCGGACCACGTCCGCGGTCCCGTCGCTCGAGTTCGCGTCAACGACGATGACCTCGTGGCCGCCAGGAAGCTGCGGCAGCATCACCTCGAGATTCGAAGCCTCGTTTTTCGCCGGGATGACGATCGTCACCGTGGGCGCAGACGTACGTTCCATCAAGTTCCCCCAAACTTGTAGATGGTGACGCTCAGTTCCCCCCGAGCGTCGCCGTGACTGACCCTAACAGGCGCATTGGCCCGGGCCAAAGAATGTTGCTGTCAGACGGCGCTGCTGGCGCTCCAGGCCTGATATGCGGCGACATCTAGCTGAAAGACGACAGTTCCCGACTTCTCGAAGACCGGTTTCCAGTACCCGGCTCGGCTGAATGCATCTCGCAGTTCTGCGAACTGCGATTCCGTCTGCAGTGCGTAGGCTTCGCCGAAGCCGCTCTGTGCTGGAGACCAGAGCGCGTAGACCGGCACGTCGGCCTCGAAGGGGCCGACGTAGCCATCGAGGGACCGCGTGAGGTCGGCCACGTGGGCGTCCACCGACGCACCGGCAGGAAGCTGCTGCACGGGGAGACCCAGTTCGAGGCGCTCGATGAAGTCGACGTTCTCGTCCTTCGTGCGAGGTGACGTGGGGAGGTCGCCGTCGCCGAGCAGCAGCGTGATCGGTCCGTCGGCGCCTCCGTTGGAGTCTCGGGTCACGAGATTGATGGCCTCGATGTCACTCGGGTGCACGTAGTGGATGCGGTCCAGCGCCGAATACGAGGGCAGCCAGCACAGCGACAGCGCGAGGGTGAACGCGACCAGCGTCGAACGTCTCGGCCAACCGGAGCTGGTGGCGAACGCGGCGACGGCCAGCCCCGCCAGCCATGGGATGCCGAAGAGCGCCGCCCGGAAGATCCCCTCCTGTCCGTACGGCGTCAGGACGAGGATGATGAGCCCCGTGGCAGTCGTCGCCGTCGCAGCCAGGCCGAGCGAGAGCGGTGGGCGGTCCTCGCGTTGCCGGCCGCGCCTCAGGACCGCGTCGAGCATCCGCTCGAGAATGACCCAGCCGGCCGCCGCGACCAGCAGCAGGATGCCGCCGACCAAGCCGTAGACCGACCACGAGACTTCGGGGATGCGCACGAGCGGAATCGACTCGACGGTGCGGGGCGGCAGGAAGTTGCCGGCGCGGCCGAACTCGCTGAAGTTCAGGAACGCGCTGACCGCACCCGAGTGCAGCAGGGTCCAGGCGATCGCTGGAACCAGCACCAGCGCGGGCAACCACCAGGGCTTCACGACCCGGAACGCCACGAGCACGGCGACCATGAGGCCCACGATGTACGGGCTCAGCTGATGCGTCATGGCGAGCGCACACGAGACGGGCAGGATCATCGCGACCTTCGCGCGGGCCGAGGCTGATGACATGACGGCAGCGACGATCGCGAACGCGAAGCAGTAGCCGAGTGACTGCGGCGAGAAGTAGTCGGCGCCGATGGTGTCGACGAGCACGCAGAACCCGACGGCGATCCAGGCTGCGCGTGGGTCCCGCACGATGCGCCCGAGGAACTCGCGCATCACGACGACGCGGATGAGGCCGATGATGAGCGGCCAGAACCGGGCGAAGGCGACGACGTCCTCCAGGCCACTCGCCTCGGCGACCCAGGCGATCGAGCTGAAGAAGCCGGGCCACCCGTTGTACACGCTGACGGAGG
Organism: Pseudoclavibacter sp. JAI123; assembly: GCF_013409665.1. Classification (NCBI taxonomy): domain Bacteria; kingdom Bacillati; phylum Actinomycetota; class Actinomycetes; order Micrococcales; family Microbacteriaceae; genus Pseudoclavibacter; species Pseudoclavibacter sp. JAI123. Next base: position 1,173,604 of record NZ_JACCCM010000001.1, read on the forward strand.
AGTCCGTCGTGTGCGAGGTGAGGATCTGGTTGACGAGGTCCACATGCTTCACGGTCGACGGTGAGCGCGGGCCCTCGTAGAGGAGCGCGGTCGTCAGCATGACGACGACCAGCAGCGAGATCGCCGAGACCGCGGAGCTCAGCTCGGTGGCCCGGCGGGAGCAGACGAGGCTGAGGAGCACGGCGAGGAAGCCAACCGCCCACGGGAGCCCGAGGATGAGGAGGAAGCCACCGAACTGCGGCTCCACCGGGCCGATGGCGACAACCGTGCCGATGCAGAGGGCCATGCCGAGGATCGCGGTGACCATCAGCACGATCGGGACGGCGCCGGGCGCGTCGGCGGCAGGCTGACCAGCGGCGCGACGAGCGCTCCACGACGTGTGCCGGGCCAGGTCGCGCCGCGCTCGGAACCACGCGAGAGCTCCACTCACGGCTGCCGCGACGGCGAGTGCCGCCGCCGCGGGGGTGGGCACCCAGAGCGTGGTGCTCATCATGAGCATCGACCCGAGCACGAGCACCGTCGGGCCCGTCACGATCGTCAACGTCACGCGGGATTGCGCCGAGAAGCGGGCACCGTGGGCCCAGACCCCAGCCCCGAGCCCGATGAAGAGGAACGCCAGGCCCGCCCCGACACGCACCTGGTCGAGGCCGAGCAGGAGACCCGCCAGGTAGACAAGCGCGGTGCCGACGGCGATGCAGGCGAGCACTGACCGCATTGGGGCCGAGCGCTTGGCTCGGCGGAGCAGCAGCGCACTCGTCACGATCGGCGGAGCCCCGCCTGCCGTGTCCGGCTGGCCCACCTCGCTCTGGCGTAGAGCGCGGGGCCAGCCAGGTACCCGCGCATCTCCTCCCGCCACGCTCCGGCCGGCGCCTCGACGCGGTCGAGCATCCGCTGCTCGGTTGCGGTGCGGATACTCGCCATTCGCGCGACCCCGGCGAAGAGGCGGCTCACGATGTCGAGCGTCGTGGCCGGGTTCGCCAGGTACTTCGTCAGGAATGCGGTGAGCCCCGTGCCGTAGCCGTGCAGCTGGCTTCGGAGCGCGTCGTCGTCGGCACGATGCTGGTGCCAGACGAGCGCGGCGGGTTCGTAGGCGATCGCGAAGCCGGCGCGCAGGACGCGCACGAAGATGTCGAGGTCCTCCCCGCCCTTCGTCGTCGTGCCTGCGCCGAGCGCCTCGTCGAACTCGCCGACGCGATCGACGGCCTCGCGTGCGAGCGCGAGGTTGGCGCCGGTGCCGAAGATGCCGGCCGAATACGGGTAGAGGGGTGACCCGTCGTCGCGCCCCCTGAGGTCGTAGCGCTCGGAGGTCATGCGCCCTGACCACGACGGCGAGCGCGCATCGAAGTAGCCTTCGGCGTTCGTCTCGATGGCAGCGGTCGCGACCAGACCGGTCACGCAGCCGATGCCCGGCTCGCTCCGGAACGTGCGGGCGATCTCGGTCAGCCAACCGGAGTCGACGAGGACGTCGTCGTCGGTGTACGCCAAGATCTCGCCGCGCGCCGCCGCAAGGCCGGCATTGCGCGCCGCAGAGAGCCCCGGTCGCTCCTGGCGAAGGTACCGGAACCGGGAATCCAGGGCGCAGATCGCGGTCAAGAGCTCGCGAGTCTCCTCGGTCGAGGGTGCGTTGTCGACGACCAGCACCTCGAAGTCCGGGTAGTCCAGCGCCTGGATGCGGTCGAGGCAGCTGGTCAGCAGCTCCGTGTGGTCTCGCGTGCAGACGATGACGCTCGCGAACGGCGCATCGACGAGCGGTTCCGGCGCATCCGCGTTCACCGTCTCGCCGAAGGAGTCCACTGAGCGAACCCGGATCTCACGGGAAGAGACGGTGTCTGGGGCGGCATCGAAATGCAGGTAGCCGAGCGGCCTGCCGTGCGCTCGCACAAGCACTCGTGTGCGGTGATGCCGCGAGCTCGCATGCCTCGGGCCCCGCAGCCCCTCGTTGTTGAACAGATCGAATTCACCGCACCAGATACCTGGCGCGGCGGAACGCGTCGCGTGTGTCATCCCGCCCCGACTCTCGTGAAACACGGCCCCCCGCCGCGAGCCACAGTCTAGTGGGGCGGTTCACTTCTCGCGCTATCATCACCCGGATGAGGATGCTCTACGTCGTCGAGTCGACGCCCACGATCGATGCCAGGACCGGTGACGGCAGCAGCCTCATTCCCTACCACGTTGCCCTCGCCATGCCCGCGCACGTGAGCCTGGAGATCGTCAGCTTCGCGGGTTCGAATGCGGTCGACGAGACATTGCGCGCGAGGGCGGTTCGCGTTCACGAGCTCCCGCAGCGGGGCCTTCGAGACGCGCAGATGCTCTCACTCGTCGCTCGAGAATCCGTCGGGGCCGCCAGGCGAATGACGGCGAACGCACGACGTGTCGTGCGAGAGCTCTCCCGCACCGCTGATGCGACCCTCGTGCACGGGCCGCACCTCCTGTCGCTGCTGGATGCGGTCGTGGGGCCCTGCGCCTACCAGAGCGTCGACCCGTGGTCGTTCCGGCTGGAGATGGAGGCCGTCGCCGCCTCGGGGCCCCGCGCGCTCTACCGGCGGTCGCTGGCCAGAGCGCGCCTCGCCCGCGAGCGGGACCTGCCGCGCTACATCGAGCTGGCAACCGTCGGCCGGGCTGACGCCGAACGCTGGCGAACCGAGCTCGAACGTGACGTCACGGCGATCCCCAACGGTGTCGCGGGTGTCCCAGGTTCCGGGCGGGGGCGAGTCGGGCGCCCGGATCGCCCGACGCTGAGCTTCACGGGCAGCCTCGACTACGCCCCGAACATCGAATCGGCGACCAGGCTCGTGCGCGAGATCGCCCCAGTCGTGTGGGCTGAGGAGCCCTCGGCGCGCATCCTCATCGCGGGCCGCAATCCGGTGGACGAGGTCCTCGCGCTCGCCTCCGACCGAGTCGAGGTGCTGGCCAACGTGCCGTCCATGTCCGAGGTCTACGCGGCGAGCGACATCGCGGTCTTCGCGGACGTCTCCGGACTGGGGATCCGCAACTCGGTCTCCGAGGCGCTCGCGGCGGGCACACCGGTCGTCGCGACGCCGACCGCAGCCCGAGAGCAGCCGAAGCACGAGCTCCTCACGGTGGTGCCGGAGGCGGAGCCCATCGGCGAACGCACCATCGACCTGCTGAGGGCCGTCAGGGCGGCGCCGTGGTTTCAGCAGCGGATCGGGGCGAGCGCGCCCATGCGGTCCTGGGAGGACGCGGCGGGGGAGTACCTGGCCCTCCTCGGCACCGCGAGTCGTTGATGCCCGAACTCAGGGCAAGCGCTCGTGGCCGGCGAGCCAGTCGAGCGAATGCTCCCACAGCATCACGTCTCGGTCGGCGGAGATGATCCGGTCGGCAGCGCCTCCCACCTCACCGTGCGCCTCGAGGCGATCCGCGAGCGTGGCGGCCGTGCGCGCCCAGGCGAGCAGCACGAACGCCTCGTCGAAGTGCAGTCCGTGCCGCTCGAGATGCTGCCTCAGCAGACGCCTGCCGTGGCCCCCGGGCTCCCACAGCTGATCGAACGCCGACCGCTGCGCATCCCGGGCGAACGCGCTCCGCGCGGACTCCGCGCAGTACTGCAGGTAGAAGACGAGGTCGTGCCCTGGCAGGCCGTGCTGGCGCGCCCGCTCCCAGTCGAGGACGCGCAGCCCGCCAGCTTCGGAGACGAGCACGTTGGGGTGACCGAGGTCGCCGTGCTCGAAGACGGCGGGCATGGGGCGCACGCGCACGCCGGCGAGTGCATCGTGGGTGCGCTCGACGAGGCGGGTGAGAGACGCGCGGCCGCTGAGCGCGGCGAGTCGGCCGAGCGGGGTCTCGACGAGCTCGTCGTACCAGCCGGGGTTCTCGGCTGCCGCTCGCGTGCGCGGCATCGCCTCGATGAACCGCATCCCGACCGTCACGGCCAGATCGTGATCGCGTTCGACCGCCCCCGGGTCGAGGGCGGTCCCGTCGAGCGCCTCGCGAAGCAGGTAGCTGGTCGAGCCGATCGTCGCGAAGCGCTCAACACGCGCAATGGAGCTCGCGAGCTCGGGCGCGGCACTCCGGAGCGCCATCAGCATGCGGCCCTCACGCTGGATGCCTGAATCGTCCCCAGGCTGACGGGGGATCTTCGCGACCCACGAGCCGGCACCCACGGCGCCCTCGTGCAGCGCTACCACATGCCTCGAGGTGTCGAAGCGAGGCGTGATGATGACGGGATGCGCGTCGCCGAAGATCGGATGCGGCGCGCGCGACCGGCGCACCACGACGTAGCCCTGACGCGCGAACAGCCAGTGCGCGTGCATCCTGGCGCCGAGGCGCGCGCCGAGCGACAGCAGGCGCCGCTTCGGTGATCCGTCGTGCCGTGCCAGCGTCGCGTCGAGCGCCGGGGCGTCGTGCATCGGCACGAAACGGGCCGTGCGGCTGAGGTCTGGGGCGCTCCAATGGGCGACGGCGAACGCTCCGGGAATGCGTCTGGCCCGTCGCAGCGCGCGACGGAGCGGAGCCGTCGCGGGGCTCTGGAGCGGAGTCCCGCCGACTTCGATGCACAGGACGCCCCCGTCCGAGAGCGCGGCGACGCCCCTCGCGATGTCCATCGGAGACGAGGAGACGCTGAAGACGAGGTCGAAGGCGCCATCGTCGGCGTTCCCCATCCCGCCGACCGCGCGGACATCCGGCTGCAGCAGACGAAGCGCGGCGAGCGCCTCGGGGGAGAGATCACCGACGTAGCCGAGGTGGGCGGGCTCGAGCACGCCGGTCAGGAACCGCCAGTCGTTGCGGCGCCACGCGTGGAGGAGCGGCTCATGCGGGTCGACCGTCACGTGGTGCGAACCAGCTCTCGCACGTCGGTCGCCACGGCGTGCGGTGAGCGCGTGGCGTCCAGCACCGTCGCACGTTCGCAGCGCCTCGCGAAGGCGAGGTACCGCTGGCGCTGACGCTCGAGCTGGTCCGGCCCGAACTCACCGGCACGGCTCCAGAGCACACCGCTCGGCGCGTCCAGGATGAGCACTCGGTCGAGGGTCGGCATGAGGCGCGAGCTCGCGCCCCGGAGCAGTCGGCCGCCGAGCGACGGGTCGTCGGAACCCAGGATGACGTGCTCGTTCGCAACACGGTCGAGCACAACCGTGCGACCGCGGTACCGGTGCCATCTGGCGGCGGCGGTGCCACGGATGAGTCGGCCGAGGCGGAGCGCGAGGCCGCCCCCTGGGACGCGCTCGAGCACGTTCCATCTCGTGCGGGTCCACAGGCCCAGGTGCGCGCTGCGCACGCCAGGCTCGAGCGCGACGAGGCCAGAGATGACCGTCGACTTCCCTGATCCGTCTGGTCCGAGCACAGCAATGATCCGCCCTCGCGGCATGGCGATTCCCCCAAATCGGGCGCCGCTGCGGCGCCTCCCCCGCAGCCAGACTAGTCGCCGGACCGCTGCCCTCGACTTCGTCGACAGGTCGATTTCGCGTATCTTCGCTAGTCGTTCACGTTCTCGACAGCAACCCTGAGAAGGTCGTGCATCCACACCGGGAGGCACGTCGCTTCCAGAAGGAGTCACCGCCGATGTCCGACCTGACCTTCCAGCTCATCGCGCTCGCGATCTACTTCGCGGCCATGGTGGGCATTGGGCTCTACGCCTTCCGCCAGACCAAGGACCACGAGGACTACATGCTGGGCGGGCGCAACCTCAGCCCCGGCACCGCGGCACTCAGCGCGGGCGCCTCCGACATGTCCGGCTGGCTCATGATGGGGCTTCCAGGTGCCATCTTCATCTCGGGACTCATCGAGGCGTGGATCGCGATCGGCCTCACCATCGGCGCCTACCTCAACTGGCGCTTCATCGCGCCGCGCCTTCGCGCCTACACGGAGGTCGCGCGCAACTCCATCACCATCCCGAGCTTCTTCGAGAACCGCCTTCGAGACCGCTCGCGCCTCCTGCGCATCGTCAGCGGCGTCGTGATCCTCATCTTCTTTACGTTCTACATCTCCTCGGGCATGGTCGCGGGCGGCGTCTTCTTCGAGGGCTCGTTCGGCGGTGACTACCTCGTCGGGATGCTCCTCGTCACGGGCGTCACGCTGCTCTACACGCTCTTCGGCGGCTTCCTCGGGGCATCGTTCACCGACGTCGTGCAGGGCCTCATGATGATGCTCGCGCTCGTCCTGATCCCCGTCGTCGCCATCTTCACGCTCGGCGGCTTCGGCGGCGTCTCCGAGGCGATCGTCGCCTCGGGCGTCGAGCACACGGGCCTCATCCCCGCCGACGGTCTCGACTGGGTGACGACGCTCGCCATCGTCTCGGCGCTCGCCTGGGGCCTCGGCTACTTCGGCCAGCCGCACATCATCGTGCGCTTCATGGCGATGCGCGACCCGGGGTCCGCCACGGCTGCGCGCCGCATCGGCATGTCCTGGATGACGCTCTCCATGGTCGGCGCCGTCACCGCGGGCGTCGTGGGCGTCGCCTACGTCCAGCGCAACGGCATCGAGCTGAGCGACCCCGAGGCGATCATGCTCGTCATGGCGCAGGTCATGTTCCACCCCATCGTGAGCGGCTTCATCCTCGCCGCGGTGCTCGCCGCCATCATGAGCACCATGTCGAGCCAGCTCATCGTGTGCTCGTCGGCACTCGTCGAGGACCTCTACATGGTCATCGCGAAGCGGCAGCCGTCTGCTCGCAAGCTCGTGATCCTCGGCCGCGCGTGCGTCTTCGCCGTGGCAGTCGTCGCCGGTGTGCTCGCCTTCGACCGCACCGGCACCATCCTCAGCCTCGTCGGCTTCGCATGGGCCGGCTTCGGCGCCGCCTTCGGGCCTGCCGTGATCCTCAGCCTCTACTGGCGCAAGCTCACCAACTGGGGAGCGCTCGCGGGCATGGTCGCCGGCACGGTCACCGTGTTCGCCTGGTCAGCGCTCGGGACCGATCTCTACGAGATCGTGCCTGGCGTGATCGTGAGCCTCATCGCATCCATCGTCGTCAGCCTCCTCACCTACAAGCTCGATCCCGAGATCGACGCGGAGTTCGACCAGGCGAAGACGCTCGTCGTGAAGAAGGCCGAGGCCGACGAGGGCGAGAAGGTCGAAGCGTAGCGGCCGTCAGCCGCATCCCGCCGCGAGACGTCAGAGGCGGGGCGTGCGCGGAGGCTCCGTGCGGCGCTCGCCCGTCGCCTCGAAGGCCGCGGCGAGCCGGAGCAGCGCGGTGTCGTCGTAGGCGCGGCCAGCGAAGGTGAGGCCGACCGGCATCCCGATGTCGGCCATCGTGCCCATGGGCACGGTCACGGTCGGGATGCCGAGGTGGCGGATCGCGAGGTTGCCGTTCGCGACCCACACGCCGTTGCGCCAGCCGAGGTCCGCTGAGGCCTCGTCGGCGTCCATGTCGGCTGGCCCCACATCGGCCACCGCCGGGAAGGCGACGACATCGAGGCGCTGCGTGAGCAGCCACTCCTCGAGGTCGATGCGCCGGGTCTCCTCCAGACCGCGAACGCCGGCGGCAAGCTCCGGGATGTCGGTGAACGAGGCGACCGGATGCTCGCGCACGTGCTCGGGGTACGTCGCGATGTCGTCGTCGAAGCCCGTGTAACGGTCGGGAAGGGCGCCGTCGGGGTGCGGGAAGATGCGCTCGCCGTCGACCTGGGTGAGCGAGCTCAGCTTCGGGTCGCCGTTGGCGGCGAGGAAGTCGTCCCAACCCCATGCCGAGAGGTCAACGATCTCGCGCTTCAGGTACTCGGGGGAGACGAGGCCGCGCGTGGAGATCTTCGGGGCCCCGGGTCGGTCGCCCTCGTAGTTGGACACGATGGGGAAGTCGACCTCCACGACGGTCGCCCCCGCGGCTTCGAGGTCGGCGCGCGCGGCCTCCCAGAGTTCGACGATGGATCGACGCGTATCGATCTTCTGCCCTGTCGGTCCTCCGATGCCCGGCTCGTCGGCCGTGCCAGCGTCTGGATCCGCGTTGATGTACATGCGGGGAACCCCGATGCGGGTGCCGGCGAGCGTCGCGCGAGCATCCGCCTGGTTGGAGGGCAGCAGGGCCGCGTACGAGGCCGGTCGCACCTCGGAGGTGCGGGGGATGCGCACCCAGGGCTGTGCTCGCCAGAAGTCTCCGCGGGTCTCGTGGTCGTCGGCGACGACGACGTCGAGTACCTCGAGCAGGTCGGCCATCGACCTCGAGTGGGGCACGACGACGTCCATGGTCGGGACCAGCGGCCAGTTGCCGCGCACCGAGATGATGCCGCGCGATGGCGTGTAGGCGCACAGGGCGTTGTTGGACGCGGGCGCACGCCCGCTCGACCAGGTCTCCTCGCCGAGACCGAAGGCCGCGAAGCTGGCCGCCGTCGCCGTGCCGGATCCGTTCGACGAGCCCGACCCGAAGGCGCTCGTCAGGAACCGGGCGTTGTATGGGCTCTCGGCCCGGCCGTACTCGCCGCGCTGCATGCCGCCGTTGGCCATCGGCGGCATGTTCGTGAGGCCGAGGCAGATCGCGCCTCCGGCCCGCAGGCGCTCGATCGTGAACGCGTCCCGCTGCGCGACGAGGTCCGCGAACGCGGGGCTGCCGGATGCCGCGGTCAGGCCCTCGACGAGGTAGCTGTCCTTCGCCGTGTACGGGATGCCGTCGAGCGGGCCGAGCAGCCCGCCGGCCGCGCGACGTGCATCCGAGGCTCGAGCCTCGTCCAGCGCCGCGGGGTTGCTGACGACCACGGAGTTGAGCGTGGGACCCGCCGCGTCGTAGGCCGCGATGCGTGCGAGGTACGCTCCCACGAGCTCCTCGCTCGTGACCTCGCCGCGTTCCAGCGCACCGCGCAGCTGCGCGATGCCCGCCTCGACGACGTCGAAGCTCATCGCGAGCCGCCGTCGGCACTCGGGACGCTGAGGCTCGGCTGCTGCTGCGTGATGCAGTGGATGCCGCCGCCGCGCGCGAACAGCTCGCGTGCGTCGACCGAGACGACCGTGCGCCCCGGGTAGACGGACTCGAGCACCTCGCGCGCCCGCGCATCCGCCGCCTCGTCGTCGAAGCCGCACGCGACGACGCCGTCGTTCGTGACGAGGTGGTTCACGTAGCTCCAGTCGACGAAGCCCTCCTCGTCGCGCAGCGTGCTCGGAGCGGGGATGCCGACGATCTCGAGCTCGCGGCCGCCAGCGTCGCGCTGGCCGGCGAGATGCTCGCGCAACTCGGCGACCACGGCGTGGTCGGGATGCTCGGGGTCCTGCTGCTCGTGCAGCAGCAGGGTGCCGGGAGCGGTGAGCGTCGCGACGATGTCGACGTGGCCGTTCGTGCCGAACTCGTCGTAGTCGCGGGTGAGGCCCCGCGGCAGCCAGATCGTGTGCGTCGCGCCGAGCGTCCGGGCGAACTCCGCCTCGACGCGGGCCTTGTCTGCGAGCGGATTTCGGCGTGGATCGAGCTGCACCGTTTCAGTCGCGAGCACAGTCCCCTCGCCGTCGACGTGGATGCCGCCGCCCTCGTTCACGAGGAGCGAGCTGACGAGCTCGGCGCCGCTGGCCTCCGCGACGAAGCGGCCGATGCCCGCCGACTTCTGCCATTCGGCCCAGGCAGGCGCACCCCAGCCGTTGAAGATCCAGTCGACGGCGCCGAGCACGCCAGGCCGTTCGTCGTCGGTGACGAACGTGGGGCCGATGTCGCGCATCCAGAACTCGTCGAGTGGTGCCTCGAGGATCTCGATCTCCTCGCCGAGCATGCGGCGCGCGCGAGAGAGCTCGCTCGGGTCGACGACCATCGTCACGGGTTCGAAGCGCGCGACGGCGTGGGCGACCGCGGTCCAGGCCGCGTATCCGGCCTCGCGCTGCGCGGCGGTGTCGCCGAGCGTGATCCCCTCGCGGGGGAAGGCCATCCAGGTGCGATCGTGCGGCGCAGTCTCAGCGGGCATCTTCCAGGCCATGTCCGGGTCCTCCAGGTTTCGGTGCGACCTTTGTTGATCAAGTGATCAACAAGTGCTCGAAGAGTACGTAGACTCGGGACATCGTGTCAAGAGCCACCAGGAAGCCAGCCGCCGAGCGCCGCGCCGACATCACCGCGGCCGCGGCCGCCCTCGCGCTCGAAGAGGGGCTCGCCGGCGTCACCATGCGGGCCGTCGCCAGCCGCATCGGCGTCGCGCCTGCGCTCGTCGCGCACTACGAGCCCAACATGGACGAGCTCGTCACCTCGACGTTCCGGGCCATCGTCGGCGGGGAGCTCGACGAGCTCGAGATCGAGCTCGCGCCCGTGGGCTCTGCGTCCGCCAGGCTCGACCTGCTGGTGGCGACGCTCCTCGACGGCAGCCGCGACGCCGTCACCCACGTCTGGGTCGACGGATGGTCGCTCGGGCGGCGTAACGAGACGCTCGCCGAGGGAGTGCGCGCAGAGATGGACAGGTGGCACGACGCCATCACTCGCATCCTGGTCGCAGGCAGCGCGACGGGAGAGTTCCGCGTCCGCGAGCCGGACGCAGTCGCGTGGCAGATCCTGGGCATGATCGACGGCCTCAACGCCCACGCGCTCGTCCGCTGGGGGAGGGACGCGGATCGCCCCGACCTGCTTCGTTCAGTGCTTGATGCGATACTCAGAGCTGAAACCGCCCAAAATCCTACAGAAACGACTAGTCTAAAGCGTGACTTCTAGCAATTCTTCCGTTCAGACCGAGGCCGAGGCTCCCTCCGAAGAGGCCCAGGCCGCGCCTACATTCGCCGATCTCGGTCTTGACGGGCCCGTCCTCAAGGTCCTCAGCGACGTCGGTTACGAGACCCCGTCCGCCATCCAGGCCGCGACGATCCCCACCCTCCTCGAAGGCCGCGACGTCGTCGGCCTCGCCCAGACAGGAACCGGCAAGACCGCCGCGTTCGCCCTCCCCATCCTCGCCCAGCTCGATGTCGACCAGAAGACGCCCCAGGCGCTTGTGCTCGCCCCGACCCGCGAGCTCGCCCTCCAGGTGTGCGAGGCGTTCGAGAAGTACGCGGCGCGCATGCGCGGCGTGCACGTCCTCCCCATCTACGGCGGCCAGGGCTACGGCGTCCAGCTCTCCGCGCTCCGCCGCGGCGTGCACATCGTCGTCGGAACACCCGGCCGCATCATGGACCACCTGTCGAAGGGCACGCTCGACCTGAGCGAGCTCAAGTTCCTCGTGCTCGACGAGGCCGACGAGATGCTCAAGATGGGCTTCGCCGAGGACGTCGAGACGATCCTCGCCGACACCCCGGACACCAAGCAGGTCGCGCTCTTCTCCGCGACCATGCCGTCGCAGATCCGCCGCATCTCGAAGAAGTACCTCAACGAGCCCGCCGAGATCACGGTCAAGACGAAGACCACGACCTCGTCGACGATCACGCAGCGCTACCTCATCGTGTCGTACGCGCAGAAGGTCGACGCGCTCACCCGCATCCTCGAGGTCGAGAACTTCGAGGGCATGATCATCTTCGTCCGCACGAAGAACGAGACCGAGGGTCTCGCCGAGAAGCTCCGCGCACGCGGGTACTCGGCGGCCGCCATCAACGGCGACGTCGCTCAGGTGCAGCGCGAGCGCACGGTCAACCAGCTGAAGTCGGGCAAGCTCGACATCCTCGTCGCCACCGACGTCGCGGCCCGTGGCCTCGACGTGGAGCGCATCAGCCACGTCGTGAACTTCGACATCCCGACCGACACCGAGTCGTACGTGCACCGCATCGGCCGCACGGGCCGCGCCGGCCGCACGGGCGACGCGATCAGCTTCATCACGCCTCGCGAGCGCTACCTGCTCGGCCAGATCGAGAAGGCCACCAAGCAGGAGCTCACGCAGATGCAGCTCCCGAGCGTCGACGACGTCAACACGACGCGCCTCACGCGCTTCGACGACGCCATCAGCGAGGCGCTCACGCAGACCGACCGTGTCGAGAAGTTCCGCGACATCATCGACCACTACGTGCGCAACCACAACGTGCCGGAGTCCGACGTCGCAGCAGCTCTCGCGATCGTCGCCCAGGGCGAGACGCCGCTGCTGCTCGACGCCGAGGCCGAGCGCAAGGAGCGCTTCGAGCGCAACCAGCGCGAGCAGGCTGAGCGCAAGGAGCGTCGCGAGCGCGAAGGCGGCGGCGACAGCCGTGGCGGATCACGTGGCGACAGCCGTGGTGGCGGAGAGCGCGCACCGCGCCGCTCGCGCTCCAACGGCAAGCCCATGGCCATGTACCGCCTCGCGGTCGGCAAGCGCCACAAGGTGGAGCCCCGCCAGATCGTGGGCGCGCTCGCCAACGAGGGCGGCCTCAGCCGCGACGACTTCGGCGCCATCGACATCCGGCCTGGCTTCTCGCTCGTCGAGCTGCCGGTCGACCTGTCGAACGACGTGCTCGACAAGCTCACCGGCACGCGCATCTCGGGCAAGCTCATCGAGCTGACGCCAGACCGCGGCCCGTCGCGCGACTCGGGTGACCGCCCGTACAAGAAGCGCTACGACAGCTAGCTCACCGCCGCAGGCACACGGGAAATGCACCTTCGTCTTCAGACGAGGGTGCATTTTTCGTGTGCCTGTGGATGCGCGGGGCGCGCTGACGAGGCTCGCTAGAGTGGGCGTGCGCGACGACGCGCCATCCACTCAGCCAAGGAGCATCGTGCCAGAACCAACCACGGCCTCTTCCCCTCGAACCTTCTCCGACGACTTCGTCTGGGGGTCGGCGACCGCCTCCTACCAGATCGAGGGCGGCGCGGCGGAGGGCGGGAGGACCCCGTCCATCTGGGACACGTTCGCGCACACGCCGGGCAAGGTCGAGGGCGGCGACACCGGCGACGTCGCCATCGACCACTACCACCGGTGGAGGGACGACGTCGAGACCATCACGGAGATGGGACTGGACGCCTACCGCTTCTCGATCTCCTGGTCGCGTGTGCAGCCGGGCGGCTCCGGCGAGTTCAACGAGGAGGGCATCCGCTTCTACTCGGACCTGCTTGACGCACTCGTCGCGGCCGGCGTGAAGCCCGTCGCCACGCTCTACCACTGGGACCTTCCGCAGGAGCTCGAGGACGAGGGCGGCTGGGCGAACCGCAACACGTCGTACGCGTTCGCGGAGTACGCGGCCCGCATGGCGGCAGAGTTCGGCGACCGCGTGCACACGTGGTCGACCCTCAACGAGCCGTTCTGCACGGCCTACCTCGGCTACGCCTCCGGCGTGCACGCCCCCGGCCGCACCGAGCCCGCTGCAGCGCTCGCCGCGTGCCACCATCTGAACCTCGCCCACGGTCTCGCGACGAGCGCCATCCGCGCCGCCGTCGGAGAAGAAGCGGTCGTCTCCGTCACGCTCAACTTCCACGTCATCCGCCCAGACAACCCTGAGTCTGCTGACGACCTCGACGCGGTCCGCCAGATCGACGCGCTGTCCAACCGCGTCTTCCTCGGCCCCATGCTCTCCGGCCACTACGACGAGGACCTCATCCACGACACGCGTCACGTGACCGACTGGTCGTTTGTGCTCCCGGGCGACACGCAGCTCATCCACCAGCGCATCGACGTGCTCGGCGTCAACTACTACACGACGTTCCGCGTGAAGAAGTACCTGGGCGTGGGGGAGCGCTCGCGCAACGACGGCCACGGCGAGTCGGCCGCGAGCCCCTGGGTGGGGGTCACCGACATCGACTTCGTCGACCAGGGCGCGCCCTACACCTCCATGGGCTGGAGCATCTTCCCGGACGGGCTCACCGAGCTGCTCGTCTCGCTCACCGAGCGCTACCCAGGCCAGGCGCTCATGGTCACCGAGAACGGCGCGGCGTTTCCCGACGTCGTCGGTGAGGACGGGCTCGTGCACGACCCGGAGCGCGTCGCCTACTACCGCGACCACATCGCTGCGATCGCCGACGCCATCGACGCCGGCGCCGACGTGCGCGGCTACTTCGCCTGGTCGCTCTTCGACAACTTCGAGTGGGCGTTCGGCTACAACATGCGCTTCGGCATCCTGCGCGTCGACTACGACACGCTCGAGCGCACCTGGAAGGATTCCGGTCGCTGGTACCAGCAGCTCATCGCGACGCGCACTCTCCCTGCGGTCGGTGCATGAGCGCGGTCGAACTCGTCATCTTCGACTGCGACGGGGTGCTCGTCGACAGTGAGGTGCTCGCGGTCCGTATCGAACGCGAGATGCTCGCGGAACTCGGGTGGGAGCTCACGCAGGACGAGCACGTCTCCAGGTTCCTCGGCACCTCGCAGGCGACCTTCGAGAGGAAGCTGCAGGAGGGGCTCGGGCGGCCCGTTCCCGAGGGGTGGTTCGACCTTCAGCGTGCGACGCTCTTCCGGGCGTTCGACACCGAGCTGACGGCGGTCGAGGGCCTCCCGGAGGCGCTCGAGGTGATTCAGGATGAGCTCGGCCTCGCGAGCTGCGTTGCGTCGAGCGGTGACCACGCGAAGCTCAGCAAGACGCTTGGCCACACGGGGCTCCACCCGCGCTTCGAGGGGCGCATCTTCAGCGCGACCGAGGTCGAGCATGGCAAGCCGGCGCCCGACCTGTTCCTGCACGCCGCCGAGCGCATGGGGGTCGACCCGGCGAAGTGCGTCGTCGTCGAGGACAGCAGGTACGGGGTCCAGGCGGCGGTGGCGGCTGGGATGCACGCGTACGGCTTCGCGGGCGGTCTCACGCCCCGCGAGTGGCTGGAAGACGCCGGCGCTGGGACCTTCGACACGATGGCGGAGCTGCCTGAGCGCATCCGGAGCCGCCAGGGCAGCGCGTGACGGCTGACGCCATCTGAACGAACGCAAGAAGCGGGCTGCTCGATGAGCAGCCCGCTTCCCGTGTGCAGCGTGGAACCTACGCGGTGAGCGAGTCCACGTACTCCTGGTTCTCGGAGATCCACTGCTCGACGATCGGCGCGTAGTCGTCCGTGTCGTTCTCGTTGAACATCAGGTTCTCGAGCGAGTACAGCTGCTCGGAGTCCATCTTGAAGTTCTGCAGCCAGCCGGCGACCGTGGGGTGCGTCTCCTGGAAGTCAGCCTTGCTGTACGAGTGGATGCCCTCCGAGTCGCCCAGCAGGCCCTGCGGGTCCTCGAGGTCGCGCACGGGGAATGCGTCGTAAGCCCAGTGCGGACGCCACAGCGTGACGACGATGTTCTCGCCGTTGTTCGTCGCCGTCTGCAGCTCGGTGAGCATCGCAGCGGTGGACGAGGTCTGGTAGTTCATACCCTCGAGGCCGTAGCCGGGGATGACGTCGTCCTGCGTGACGCGCGTGAGGCCAGCACCCGGCTCGATGCCGATGATGGTGTTGCCGAACTGGTCGGCGGCACCGGCGAGCTCGTCGAGCGAGGTGATGGGGGAGTCCTCGTTGACCGCGATGGTCAGCGACGCCTCGTCGTTCCATGCGCCGAGGTCGACGATGTCGTCGCCGTACTCCTCGACGTAGTCGGAGTGCGTGATGGGGAGCCACGTGTCGAGCGTCACGTCGTAGTCGCCCGTGGAGAGGCCGGAGAACACGGGCGCTGGGTCCGCGTACTCGAGCTCCACGTCGTAGCCCTTCTCCGTGAGGATCGCCTTCCACAGCTCGGAAGCGGCGATGCCCTCGTCCCAGCCGTTGAACACGGCGATCGTGACGTCTGCCTGGTCGCCGTTCTCGAGCGTCTCGGCGGCGGTGTCGCCTGCGCATCCGGTGAGGGCGAGTGCCGCAGCGGATGCCGCTGCGATCCCGGTGATGATTCGTTTCTTGGTACGCATGTGCGTCCTTTCGTTTCTGGTTTGGGGAATGGAAGTCGTGGGGCGGGTCAGGCGGAGGTGGTGATCGCGGCCCTGGTCGGCATGGAGTGCGTCGCAACGGCTTCGCCGTCGCCCGTCGCGTCATGCTGCTGGGTGCGCTTCGAGCGGAGGAACGACGGCACGCGCCGCTTCTGCCCGGCGAAGGCGGCCGTCACTCGGTCGAGGAACATGGCGAGGATCACGACCGCGATTCCCGCCTCGAATCCGAGCGCGACGTCGATGCGGTTGAGGCTCTGCACGACCTGCGCACCGAGCCCGCCCGCGCCGACCATGCCGGCGATGACGACCATCGAGAGCGCGAGCATGATGATCTGGTTGACGCCGGCCATGATGGAGGGCATCGCGAGGGGCAGCTGGATCTGACGCAGGATGCGGCCTGGGGTCGCGCCGAACGCGCGCCCTGCTTCGACCACTTCCTTGTCGACCCCGCGGATGCCGAGCTCCGTCATGCGCACACCCGGTGCCATGGCGAAGATGATCGTCGCGACGATGCCGGGCACGACGCCGACGCGGAACAGGATGAGCGCGGGGATCAGGTACACGAACGCCGGCATGGTCTGCATGAAGTCGAGGACGGGCTTGATGGCGTTCGAGGCTGCGTCGGACTTCGCGGCCCAGATGCCGAGCGGGATGCTGAAGAGGATCGCCAGCAGGCTCGCGACGAGCACGAGCGCGAGCGTCGTCATCGCGTTCTCCCACTGGTCGACGCCCACGATGATGAGGAAGCCGATGAGGCTCCCGACTGCGAGCTTCCAGCCCTTGGCGAAGAACGCGATCGCTGCGACGACGATGAGGATCGCCCAGAACGGCGGGGTCTCCAGCACCCAGTAGACGCCCTCGTACATGCCCTGGAAGATGGTGCGGATCACGGCGAAGAAACCGTCGAGGGCAGTCGTCAGCCAGTCGACGACCGCCTCTGCGCCCTCACCGAGGGGCAGTCGGAACGTGGCGGGCAGGGTCGTGAGCGCGGTGGCGGCGATCATGCGTGGCTCCCTTCGAGCGTCTCTGCGATATCCGCCGGGCTGACGCTCGAGACGGGGTCGATGATCGGGAGCAGGCCCGTCGTGCTTGGAACGTTCGCGAGCGAGGCGAGGATCGTGACGCGAGGCACGACGCCCAGGAGTCGCTGGTTCTCGTCGACGACCGCGATCGGCAGCGTCGAGTCGACCGACAGCTCGAACAGGTCCGAGAGCGGCGTCTCGGGGGAGACCATGGCGATGTCGCGCTTGATGGCGCTCACGAGGTCGGGCTGGCCGTCCTTCACGAGGCGCATGACGTGGCGGTCGATGACGGCGCCCTCGAGCTTGCGGCCGGTGGACGTGATGAACGCCCCGCCGGTCTGCGTGTCGCGCATGACGCGGAGCGCACCACGGGGGCCGGCGCTCTGCGGGACGACGGCGCGGGCAGGCTCCATGACGCTGCCAGCGGTGAGCACACGCGCCCGGTCCACATCCTGCACGAACTGCGCGACGTAGTCGTTTGCCGGGTCCGTGAGGATGTCTTCCGGCGTCCCGATCTGCACGATCGCGCCATCGCGCATCACGGCGATCCGGTCGCCGAGGAACATCGCCTCGTTGAGGTCGTGCGTGATGAAGATGATGGTCTTGCCGAGTTCGGCCTGCAGCTCGACGAGCTCTTCTTGCATCTCGCGACGGATGAGCGGGTCGAGTGCGCTGAACGCCTCGTCCATGAGCAGGATGTCAGTCTCGGCCGTGAGCGCGCGGGCGATGCCGACGCGCTGCTGCATGCCCCCGGACAGCTCGGACGGCAGCGAGTCGGCCCACTGGCCGAGGCTCACGCGGTCGAGGACCTTGCGGGCGCGTTCGAGGCGCTCTGCGCGCGGCACGCCCTGCACCTCGAGGCCGAAGGCGGCGTTCTCGAGCACGGTGCGGTGCGGGAAGAGCGCGAAGTGCTGGAACACCATGGAGACGTGGTTCTGGCGCACGCTGCGCACCTCGGCGGCGTCGGCCGTCGCGAGGTCGGTGCCGTGGATGACGATGCTGCCGGCGGTTGGCTCAAGCAGGCCGTTGAGCGTGCGGATGAGGGTGGACTTGCCCGAGCCGGAGAGGCCCATGACGACGAAGATCTCGCCCTGCTTGACGTCGAAGGTGGCGTCGATGACTGCCGCGGTGACCCCGGCGCCGAGTTCTGATCTCGGCGTTCCGGAGCTCAGTCGCTTCGCGGCTTCCTTGGGCTTGCGCCCGAAGACCTTCGTGAGGCCCTTCACAGACACAGCTGTGTCGTTCACGCGTTCTCCCTGCGGTAGATGGATCGGACGCGAAAGATCGCAGCGCTTCGCGACGCGGCCTCGAATGACGAGGCGGTCGCGGGGGCGGCGGGTACCGGGCAAGGACTGCGCCAGAGTGTCGATTGGGCGCGGTCATCGCCCCGGGCGCGCGCTGCCGATCGAGATTGCCTCACAGAGGCAGCGGATAAAGCGCACCGGGTTGGTCTTTCGCGGGGAATCGCGGCGCCGAACCGGTGTGGCGGCGATTACTCCGAGAGTCAACGCTAGCAAGGTGCCTTCCCCGGGTAACGCCTGAGAGGGTTGATTTTCCGCCAAACTCGGCCCGTTTGCCAGGTCTCGACCCAGCGTCTCGCCCATGCCTGCGCGGATCGGAGCACCAGGCATGATAGTTACCGGAGCGTTACATCAGGGGCGGCGAAAGCGCTAAACATCCGCCCAACTCGGCCTGACAAGATGAGCGGATGAGCGAACGAGCGCAGAACCCGCCCGTCACCGGCACCCCGAAACGTGCATCCGAGGGGCTCAAGCTCCTGCACCTGTTCGCCGCACTTCTGGTCGTGTGCAGCGCGACCGTCCTCTTCGCGTTCGAGAACAACCTCGGCTACCTGCCGCTCGCCGCCGGAATCGCCCTCGGGTTCGTCGCAGATCGTGGCCTCGGCCGCGACCTGCTGCTCATCGGAATCGGCATGGGCATCATCAGCCTCCACTCGATGAAAGCCGACATCTCGTGGGGCAACATCTTCGTGATGGGCACAGTCCTTTCGCTCGCCGTGGCCGTGCCATACGCCATCTCGAGGTGGGTCTACAAGGATCACGCCGTCCGGTTCCCGCTGCGCCGCGGCACCCCCTGGTCAAGGCTCGAGAAGCTCTGGCTCGGCCTCGTCCTGGTCCTCGGCTGGCTCATCCTGCCGTTCTACTTCATCACCTCAGGCGTCTACCAGAACTGGCCAGCCGTCACGACCGCGTCCGAGATCGGGCGCCTCTTCGTCGGCGTCGGCTTCGTCGGCATCTGGGACGAGCTGTTCTTCATCTGCACGGTGTTCACGCTGCTCCTGCGCCACTTCCCGTTCTGGGTCGCCAACGTGCTGCAGTCGATCGTCTTCGTCTCCTTCCTCTGGGAGCTCGGCTACCAGTCGTGGGGGCCGCTGCTCACCCTGCCATTCGCGCTCATCCAGGGCTGGATCTTCACGAAGACCAAGTCGCTCACGTACGTCATCTGCGTGCACCTGCTCTTCGACCTCGTCGTGTTCCTCGTCATCGTCCACGCCCACCATCCCGCCTGGCTGCCGATCTTCCTCTACTAGCGCGCCCCCGCGTCCCCGCGTCCCCGCGTCCCCGCCGCGTCCCGCGTCCCCGCCGCATCCCCACCCCCACCTCCATCGCTACCACCCCGCCGCGCGCGCCACATCCCTACCCCCCCCACCCACCTCCATCGCTGCCAGCGAAGTGGCCCTTATCGGGGCGGCAGAAGGGCCATTTGACTGGCAGCGGTCGGGGAGCGGAGGCACGAAAGGGCACTTTGGCTGGCAGCGATCGGTCGGCCCGGGGCCTGCAGGGCGAGGGCTGAGCGCCACTCGGTGGTCGGAAACCCTGTGGATACGGTCTCCTCCACAGATGACGATCGCACTTCGAGATGCAGGCAGCCGCGAAACTAGCGTCTCGGCATGCGCAGACCTCGACCTCTGCCGGAGAACCTCACGACGAGCGAGGGCTTCTCGACCGCACAAGCCGTCGACAACGGCGTCTCCCGGAAGCGGATGAGGGCGAGCGATCTCGTCGCATCACATCACGGCATCCGAGTATCCGCTCGGGATCTGAGCCCGTATGACCTCGACGAGAGCTTTGCACGGGCGGGGCTTGGGGAAGGGCAGGCGCTCGCAGACGTATCGGGAGCGCGGTGGTGGGGTCTCCCGCTACCAAGAGCCCTAGAGGATGAGATGGTGACACACGTCGCGGTCGCTCAGCCGGCGCATCCGCCAACTGGCAAGCGGATACGCGGGTATCGTCTCGACACGCGGCGCTTCGAGACGTCCGAGCACAGAGGAGTGCTGACCCTGTCGCCAGCGACTCTCCTCGCGCAGCTCGCAGGGCGCCTCGATCTGACGCGAACGGTGATGTTCGCGGATGCGCTGCGCACGTCGTTCGAGCACTATCCACGTCGAAGTCCACGTGTAGCGATGCACTCGCTCGAGGAGCTCCGCACGGTGGCGAAACGCTGGAAGGGACGGCCAGGGGCCGCGAATCTCCGAGCAGCGCTTGAGCTCTCGCGGGAGGGATCGGAGTCTCCCAAGGAGACCGTGCTGCGGTTGCTCATCCTCGGGGCCGGGTTTCCCGAGCCGACGATGCAGCACAGGCTCTCCGTGCCCGGCTACGGCAAAGCGCGTATCGACCTCGCCTACGTCCGACACAAGATCGCCATCGAATACGAGGGGGAGGGGCACTTCCTCGACGCCGCCGCCGCGCGCCGAGACCTGGAGAGAACCGAAGCGCTGCAGCGAGCCGGATGGCGGGTGATTCGAGTGACAGACACGGATCTCCGGTGGTCCCGAAACCTTTTCGAGAGCATCCGCCTGGCGCTCGCGGAGCGCGGGGCCCTGCAGTGAACGCTGCCAGCCAAATGGCCCTTGAGACGCGGCCAGAAGGGCCACTTGACTGGCAGCGCTTCGGCGACGCAGGCGCTGAAGGGCCAATTGGCTGGCAGCGATTGCGGGGTGAACGTCTCGAGCTCGCGCGGAACTGGCGATGCAGCGAGCCTGCACGGAAACGGCGACGCCGCCTGCGGATGCAGACGGCGTCGCCGGGCTTGGAGGTGAGGATCCGCTAGTCGAGGCCGGCGTCGAGGACCGCGTGGTCGACCGAGATCGTCGGGATGGACGCCGTGATGACGGAGCCGTCTTCACGGATCGAGCCTTCGATGTCGCTCAGTGTCGGATACCCCTCGAGCTCCTGCACGGCGCAGAGCTTGACGGTGGTCGGCTCGCCCGGGGCGATCGCGACCCGGCGGCCGCGCACGAACACCTCAGCGCCCGAACCCGTCTCGGCCGTGAACGTCATCGAGTCCTGCTCCAGGGCGACACGGATGCGCGACCCGCGCAGCGTGAGGCGGAACTCGAGGCGCGGCCAGTCCGCGGGGAGGCGGGGGTCGAAGGTGATCTTCCCACCGTGGTCGCGCATCCCGCCGAAGCCGTAGACGAGCGCGCTCCAGATGCCGCCCGTCGAGGCGATGTGGATGCCGTCGCTCGTGTTGTGGTGCAGGTTCGCGATGTCGACGAACAGGGCCGTGGAGAAGTAGTGCTCCGCGAGATCCGCGTAGCCCACCTCCGCCGCGATGATCGACTGCACGACCGCGGAGAGCGACGAGTCGCCCGTCGTGAGCGCGTCGTAGTACTCGAAGTCCTTGCGCTTCTGCTCCGGCGTGAACTCGTTGCCCTGCAGGAGCAGCGCGAGCACGACGTCGGCCTGCTTGAGCACCTGGAACCGGTAGATGACGAGCGGGTGGAAGTGCAGCAGCAGCGGGCGCTGCGACGGCGGCGTGTTCTCGAGGTCCCACAGCTCCTTCTCGAGGAACTGGGCGTCCTGCGGGTGGAT
Source organism: Pseudoclavibacter sp. JAI123 (assembly GCF_013409665.1). Classification (NCBI taxonomy): domain Bacteria; kingdom Bacillati; phylum Actinomycetota; class Actinomycetes; order Micrococcales; family Microbacteriaceae; genus Pseudoclavibacter; species Pseudoclavibacter sp. JAI123. Next base: position 1,195,064 of record NZ_JACCCM010000001.1, read on the forward strand.
GCCGAGCTTCTCGTCGAACGGCAGGTACATGGCCTCGGCGGCGGCTGCCCACTCGACGAGCTCCTCCTCGGCGAGGTGGAGGCGCATGGTGAGGCGTTCGAAGGAGGCCGGGTCGGTCTCGCGGAGCCGCTCACAGGCGGTGTAGGCCGCGCGCAGGTTCGCCTTGGCCATGACGTTCGTGTACAGGTTGTCGTTGACGACAGTCGTGTACTCGTCGGGGCCGGTGACGCCGTGGATGTGGAAGTGGTCGTCTCCGCCGGTGCGCCAGAAGCCCAGGTCAGCCCAGAGGCGGGCGGTCTCGACGAGGATGTCGATGGCGCCCTGCGCGAGGAGCTCATCGTCGCCCGTGGCTGAGACGTACTGCATGAGGGCATGCGAGATGTCGGCGTCGATGTGGTACTGGGCGGTGCCGGCTGCGTAGTAGGCGGACGACTCGAGGCCGTTGATGGTGCGCCACGGGAAGAGGGCGCCCTTCTGGTTCATCTCGTGCGCGCGCTGGCGTGCCGCGTCGAGCATCTGGTGGCGGAAGCGGAGCGCGTTGCGGGCCACATTCGGGGCCGTGTAGCTGAGGAACGGGAGGACGTACACCTCGGTGTCCCAGAAGTAGTGGCCGCCGTATCCGGAGCCGGAGACGCCCTTGGCCGCGATGCCGCCGCCGTCGGTGCGGGCCGTGGCCTGGGCGAGCTGGAAGAGGTTCCAACGGGTCGCCTGCTGGTACACGGGGTGGCCGTGGATGATGATGTCGCTGCGGTCCCAGAAGTCGTCGAGCCACTCGCGCTGCCACGTGTAGACATCCTCGACCGGGATCTCACGCATGCGGTCGAGGGTGCGGTCGGCACGGTCGGCGAGCTCGCGCGTGGGCACGCTCTTCGACGTGTGGTACGCGACGTGCTTGATGATGCGCACTGGCATGCCCGGTTCCGCGCGAACGCGGAAGGCGGTCTCGGCGAAGTCCGCGTCGACGCGGGTCGTCGCATCCCACTCGTTGTCGGTGACGATGTCGTGGTCTGCCGCGACCGCGATGGTCATGCCGGAGTGCGTGGTGCGGTAGGCGAGCATCGAGCGGAGGCCCTCCTCGCGTGCGATGCGGGACTGGAGGACCCGGTCGGTGAACGATTCCGCCTTGCGCGGGTCGAACGCGACCTCGGTCTCCTTCTTGCCGCGCTGGAACTCGTCGCCGCCGTCCTGGCGGTTGATGATCTGGCTCGAGAGCAGGATGGACGCGCCGCGGTCGACCATCTCGACCTCGTAGTCGAGGAGCATGTAGTGGCGGTCGGTGAACGACACGAGTCGGTGCGAGCGGATGCGCACGTGCTTGCCCGACGGCGTGCGCCAGTCGAGCTCGCGGGTCAGGACGCCGTCTTTGAATGACAGCACGCGTGAGTAGGAGAGCAGGTCCGCTTCGCTGATGACGAGCGGCTCGTCGTCGACGAAGAGGCGGATGATCTTCGCGTCTGGCACGTTGACGATCGTCTGCCCGACCTGGGCGAAGCCGAACGCGTCCTCTGCGTGACGGATGGGCCACGTCTCGTGGAACCCGTTGATGAAGGTCCCGTACATGTAGCCGTCGCGGCTCTCTTCGAGGTTGCCGCGGAGGCCGAGGTAGCCGTTGCCGGTGGCGAAGAGCGTCTCGACGAGACCCTGCGAGTTGGCGTCGAATTCGTGCTCGACGAGTGCCCACTCGTCGAGCGGGAACCGGTGCCGGTCCAGCGGGTCTTCCGTGGAGAGGTTCATGCGTTGCCTTCCTTGCTGTCAGAGATGACAGCCTTGCTGTCAGAGATGACAGCCTTGCTGTCTGAGTTCGTGAACACCGGCACGAGCTCTGCGAGGTCGTCGACCACGGTGTCGGCCCCTGAGGACATGAGCTCTTCGTGGCTCGCCTCGCGGGACACCCCGATGACCAGGCCGAAGTCGCCGTCGCGTCCTGCCTGCACGCCGGAGTGCGCGTCCTCGACGACGACGCATTGCGCCGCGGTGAGGCCGAGCAGCTGGGCCGCGTAGAGGTAGGTGTCTGGGGCCGGCTTGCCGGCGATGCCGTGCTGTGCGGCGACGAGGCCGTCGACGACGGTCTCGAAGCGGTCGAGGAGGCCGGCTGCTGTGAGCACGGGCACGGCGTTGCGGGAGCTGGAGACGACGGCGACGCGCAGGCCGTGGTCGACGGCGGCGTTCAGGAACTCGACGGACCCCGGGTACGCCTGGACGCCGGTCTCGGCGAGTTCCGAGTTGAAGGTGTCGTTCTTGCGGTTGCCGAGGCCGCACACGGTCTCGAGCTCGGGCGAGTCCTCTGGGGTCCCGTTTTCGAGCGTGATGCCGCGGGAGGCGAGGAACGACCGGACGCCGTCGTAGCGCGGTTTGCCGTCGATGTAGCGCAGGTAGTCGTCGTCGGTGTACGCGGGGCCGACGCCCTTGAGCGTGAGGTAGTCGGTGAAGAGCCTCGCCCATGCGCGCATGTGCACCTCGGCGGTCGGCGTGATGACGCCGTCGAGGTCGAAGAGTATGGCTTGTGAACTGGTGAGCTGTGTCACGTCTCGAAGACGAGGAGCGATCATTGCATCCAACCTTGCATCGTTGGGTGGCGCCGTGACGCCGTTCTATGGTGCACGACAGAATTCACCGGTGTGCTCCTCCCTCGATGCACACCGCAGATCCCCGGCGCGGTGATCAATATCGTAGGGCGTCCTGGGGGTGGGATGCGTCCATTTTCGGACGATCCGTTCAGCCTGTTTCGTGGATGTGGCTGCGCTCCGCCTGACGGCTGAAGAGGGAGAGGACCTCGAGGGTCGTCGCGCCGTCGTTGGTCATGGAGTGCGGCCGGGTCGTGTCGAATTCTGCGGCTTCCCCTGCTTCGAGGATCGTGACCTCGTCGTCGAGCTGCAGGCGGAGTCGGCCGGCCAGGACGTAGCACCATTCGGTGCCTTCGTGGACTCGCAGCTGGACGGGCTTGTCGCGGTCGGCGGGCTTCTGCGGGGCGACGAGCACTTTGAATGCCTGCATGCCGTCGGTCGCGCGCGAGAGCGCGAGGTAGACGCGGTCGCCGCGTTTGACGGGCTTCGGGTGGATGCGCGGGTCGCCGGTGGAGGGCGCGCCGACGAGGTCGTCGAGCGGCACTCGGTAGCAGCGCGCGAGGGGCAGCAGCGCGTCGAGGGATGGCCGACGTCCGCCGGATTCGAGGCGCGAGAGCGTGCTGATGCTGAGGCCGGTCTCGTCGGCGACCTCGCTGAGTGTCATGCCCCGCGCTTGTCGGATCTCCCGGAGTCGCGGCGCGACGCGGCTGAGCGCTTCGGGGATGCTGGCCGTCTGCTCCGAGATCGTGTCTGGTCCGGTGTGGGAGGTGTGGGCTGAGCCCTGCTGCGCATCCATCATGTTGCGAAGTTAGCAAACAATGTTGCGAAACGCGAGACCCGGCGCGGAGACTCGACGCATGACACATCAGGATGCGCCGCTGCGAGCGGCAGACACCGAGGCTCAGCTGTGGGACGCCGTCGTGATCGGCGCCGGCCCGGCCGGGCTGAGCACTGCGCTGACCCTCACGAGAGGGCGCCGACGCGTTCTCGTGATCGACCACGGGGTCCCGCGGAATCGCTTCACCGACCACATGCACGGGGTGCTCGGCCACGAGGGGCTCGCGCCCGGCGAGCTGCGCAGGATCGGCAGGGCCGAGGTCGAGGCGCACGAGGGCATTTTCGAGGATGCCCAGGTGGCGTCCGTGGACTCGGTCGCAGACGACGACGGCACCCGCGTGCGCATCGCGACGACCGATGGCCGGACCTTCCGGGCGCGTGCGGTGGTGGTGGCGACGGGGCTCCGCGACGAGCTCCCCAACGTGCCCGGATTGCGCGCGCTCTGGGGTCGTGGCGTGTACGCGTGCCCGTTCTGCGACGGCTACGAGCATCGCGACCGACCGATCGCCGTGCTCGCGAACGGCGACCACTCCGACATGAAGGCGCACCTCCTGCGCCAATGGAGCGCTGACCTCGTGTTGCTCGTGAACGGCTCGTTTGCGCTCGGCGAGGTCGAGGCGAGGGCGCTCACCGCGCTGGGGATCCGCATCGAACGCTCCGGAGTCGACGAGGTGATCGCGGGCGACGACGATCGTGTGCGCGGCGTGCGCCTTGCCAACGGCACCGAGCTGGAACTCGAGGCGATCTTCACGAATCCCGCCTTCGTGCCGTTGACGGACTTCCTCGACGGGGTCGAGGTGCGCGGCCCCGAGCATCCGGACGCCCGCGTCTGGGTTGTCGGCAACGCGGGGGACCCGCGCGCCAACGTGCCCGTCTCGATCGGCCAGGGCGCGACGGCGGGAGGCGACGTCGCGTTCGCCCTGCTCATGGATGAGATCGCAGCGGCGACCGCGGGCGAGAAGCGGCCTTAGCCGCTGCTCGCCCGGCAGCTGACGAGAAGTCGCCTACTCCGACTCGCTGTCACCCTCGCCGGCCTGTGCGGGTCGTTCACCGCGCCGGCGGATGGCGGCCGCGGTGGCGAGTGCGCCGGCGGCCAGCACGGCGGCTCCGCCGATGGTCGGCGCGAGCAGCTCGCCGCCGGTGGATGCGAGTCCGTCGGGCGTCGCGGTGGCGCTCGGGGATGCCGTGGCCCATCCGGGCGCCGAAGCGCTCGGCGTGGGAGTTCCGGTCGCGCCGGGTGTGCCCGTCGGGGAGGCGGTCGGCGTCAGCGGAGGGGTGGAGGTCGGGGCGGGAGTCGCCGTCGGGGACACCGTGGGCGTCGGCGTGACCGGCACCTCGATGAGCTGCTCCTTGGGAAGCACCTGCACGATGGTGGGCCGGGGGCCAGCGAACGAACCTGCCGGCGCGGGCGTTCCAGCCGCGACGAAGTCGGGGAACAGCGAGTTCTGCACCTCGAAGGAGCCGTCTTCTCCGGGGTGCTGGACGGCGACGAACACGTGGCGCTCGCTGTCGTGGATGACCGGACCGCATGTCTCGCTCTCGCGAGGCACGGCCAGGAACTGCTCGACGTTGCCGCGTTCCGGGCCCTCGAGCGTGACCCGGAACAGGCCGTCGTTGTAGCCGATCGTGCTCGGGGCGCCGTCGGTCGAGATCCAGAGGTTCCCGACGGAGTCGAACGCGAGGTTGTCCGGGCACGAGATGGGCGACACCTGCGCCGCGGGGAAGCCCGCGAAGTACGCCGACGAGTTCGTGGCAGGGTCGCCGCAGAGCAGCAGCAGGTTCCAGGTGAAGCTCGTCGCCGTCTGGTCGCCTCCGGCTTCGGTGATCTCGACGACGTGCCCGTCGCGGTTCTCGGCGCGCGGGTTGGTCTCGTCGACCCCCGCTCGGCCCGGCGTGCCACGGTTGGTGTTGTTGGTGCACGCGACGTAGACCTTCCCGGTGAAGGGGTTCGGCTCGACGTCCTCGCAGCGATCCATCTTGGTGGCGCCCGCGAGGTCTGCGGCGAGGCGCGTGTTGACGAGCACCTGGTCGACGGACATCCCGGCGATCTGCGACGCCCCGCCGACGACCAGCGGCAGCCAGGTGCCCGTGCCATCGAACGCGGCGTCGCTCGGGAGCGCGCCGGAGCCCGTGATCTCGGCGGCAGGGGAGTTGCCCGCGAACTGCGCGACGTAGAGGTCGCCGTTGGCGAGCAGCGTCATGTTGTGGGCGCGGTTGCCCTCGATGTAGGTGTCGCGGGAGACGAACTTGTACAGGTAGTCGAAGCGCTCGTCGTCGCCCGTGTAGGCGACGACCCTGCCATTCGCGGCGATCGAGATGTTGGCGCCCTCGTGCTTGAGGCGACCGAGCATCGAGTGCTTCTTCGGCGTGCTCGTCGGGTCGAGCGGGTCGATCTCGATGATCCAGCCGAAGCGGTTGGCTTCGTTCTCGTACCCGGCGTTCCTCGTGTCGAAGCGGGGCGCATCCAGCTCCCAGCCGCGGGCGGTCTCGCTGTCGGAGAGGCCGTACCGCTTGTCTTCTGCTGAGACCCCGGGGGAACGGAAGTAGCCGTTGAAGTTCTCCTCGCCGGAGAGGATGGTGCCCCACGGGGTCGTGCCGCCCGCGCAGTTGCCCAGTGTCCCCTTGACCCAGCGGCCGGCTGGGTCCTCCACCGTCGTCAGGAGCGGCGACCCCGCGGCTGGCCCAGTGACCTCGTAGACGGTGTTGAGCAGGAAGCGGCGGTTGCGTTCGGCGCCGACCACGTAGCTCCAGGGGTGTTCGGCGGAGGTGCGCTCGAGCTCCACGACGGTGAGGCCGTGTGCGGCTCGGCTGACGGCCCGAACCCGCGCCTGCTCGTTCTCGAGCTGCGCCGCGGGGAACATGATGTTCTCGTTGGTGTACTCGTGGTTGACGAACAGCACCGCGCGCAGGCCGTCCGTGCCATCGAGCGGCAGGATGTCCGTGTAGTCGCAGTTGTAGCCGAACTGGCGGGCCTGCGCGGCCTCCGTCTGGTCCGCTGGGTCGAAGATCGGGCTGTCGGCGAAGAGCGGGTCTCCCCAGCGGATGAGGGCGCGCCAGTCGTAGCCGTCCGGCACCGTGAACGTATCGGACATGGCGTCGACGGGTGAGATCGGGGTGAACTCGAGTGGCGAGGCGGCGGGACCGAACGGCGACGCGCTCGGAGCGGCCTCGGCGCGAGGCGCGGCGCTGAAGGCGAGGGTGATGGCGCCTGCGAGTCCGGCGCTCGCGCCGAGCATCGCGCGACGCGAAAGCTGCGCGGAAACGATGTCGCGGAAGTAGGCGTTCGACGAGGTGTTGCAGACCTCACCCGTGCACGCGTTGGCGCACTTGAGGGCGCACGTCACGGGGCTGCGCTTGCCCTTCGTGTGCCCGAGCATCGGGAGGAACGTGCGGCGCGAGACATCGGTCATGGGAGAACTCCTTCGTCGGGGGACTCGACGAAGGCAAGCAGCGCGTGAGGAACGGAGAATGGTCGCGGGGTGAATGCCCGGTGAATCCGCGTGAGGGCTGCCTAACGCGGGCGCGCTGCCCGCAGCGTGGCGAGGTGGTGCTCGCGAATCGACGCCTCGATCTCGGCGCCCGGCGCCCCGGACTCGACGAGATCGATCTGCTGCTCGTGCTCGGCGAGGGAGGCCCTGGCGTGCTCCGGCACGAACCCGAGCGTCGAATGACGCACCTGCGTGAGCCTGAGACGGGTCCGTTCGACGAGCTCGAGAAGATGCGCGTTCGGGCACCGCCGGTAGAGCACGCGGTGGAATCGCGCATTCAGGTCCATGAACGCAACCGCATCGAGGGCATCGATCGCCTGCCGCATCGACTCGGTGATCTGGCGGGCCTCCGCGAGGTCGGCCGGCGTCATGTGCGGGGCCGCGCTCGCGGTTGCGTAGCCGCCGAGCACGGCAAGCGATTCAAGGGTCTGCGAGAAGAGCTCGGGGTTGAGGCCGGACACCTGCGCGCCGACGTTGCGCTCGAAGGTGACAGCGCCCTCGGCTTCGAGCATCCGGATCGCTTCGCGGACGGGTACGGTGCTCACGCCGATCTGATTCGCGATGGACCCCAGCACGAGGCGGTACCCCGGAGGGAACGTGCCATCGGAGATGCGCTCGTTGAGGTAGTCGTAAGCGAGGCGCGCCTTGCCGGGCGCGAGGGTCTCCAGGGTTCGTGCCACAGTCTTCACGTTCCACCTCTTGCTTCATTGCCGGGGGTAGGAGTGACCATATACGTCTCTGGCCCGGGGTGCGTCGTCCTGAGTCGGTGCCGAGGCGAGGCCCGCCTGAGTTGACGTGCCCGGGTATTTCTTGGCATCATCATCGAACTTCATTCGATTGCATAGATCGCCGCCTCGCCCAGACGGGCACGCAGCGCGGCAGTCGACCACAAGCCGCGCCGCCTCGGGGATGCCGTGTTCCCCCGGGGCGGCGCTTTTTGTGCCCCGCCGAGCTTCGGGTCGTTGGCTTCCGGCAGTAGAGTTCATGCAATTGCATTGAAATGGATGGAGCTGCCATGACCGGCACGATCGAGTTCGGCCTCAACACCTTCGGCGACGCGACCAACGACCTCGAGGGGCAGCCGCGCTCGCACGCCCAGGTCATTCGCGATGTCATCGAAGAAGGCGTCCTCGCCGAAGAGGTTGGCATCGATGCGTTCGCGGTCGGCGAGCACCACAGGGACGACTTCGCGATCTCGACCCCAGAGACCGTGCTCGCAGCCATCGCCGCACGCACCGAGCGCATCCGCCTCGGGAGTGCCGTGACCGTGCTCAGCTCCGATGATCCCGTCCGCGTCTTCCAGCGCTTCTCGACCGTGGACGCCATCTCCAACGGGCGCGCGGAGGTCATGCTCGGCCGCGGCTCCTTCACCGAGTCCTTCCCTCTCTTCGGGCTCAACCTCCAGGACTACGAGGTGCTCTTCGAAGAGAAGCTCGACCTGTTCATGAAGATCGCGGCGGGCGGACCCGTCAGCTGGAGCGGCACCGTCCGCGGCGCGCTCAACGACGTGACCGTGCATCCGCAGCTCGAGGAGGGGCGCCTGCGCACGTGGGCCGCCGTCGGCGGAACACCTCAGTCCGTCGTTCGCGCCGCCCAGTACTCGATGCCGCTCATGCTCGCGATCATCGGCGGAGAATCGGCGCGCTTCGCGCCCTTCGCCAACCTCTACCGGAAAGCCAACGAGCAGTTCGGCCAGCCCAACGGGCCCATCGGTGCGCACTCGCCCGGCCACATCGCCGAGACCGACGAGCAGGCACGCGAGGAGCACTGGCTGAACTACCGGACCATGATGATGCGCATCGGCAAGGAGCGCGGCTGGTCGCCCATGCAATACGAGCAGTACGTGCAGGAGACGGGGGAGCGTGGCGCGCTCTATGTCGGCTCGCCCGAGACCGTCGCACGCAAGATCGCCGCGACCGTGCAGGTGCTCGGACTCCAGCGCTTCGACCTCAAGTACAGCGCGGGCACGCTCCCGCACGAGCACAGCATGAAGGCCATCGAGCTCTACGGAACGAAGGTCATCCCCATGGTGAGGGACCTCCTCGCCTGATTGTGCGGATGCACGGCCCAGGTGCTGCGGGCTGGGCGAAATGCTCGTGAAGCGCCCAGCCCGCACGAGTAGCGTTGGAGCCCGGAGAACGCTTGAGCCCGCCACACTCGAGCCCGCCAACAACCGAGGAGTTTGCACTATGACGTACCCCAACGAAGCGGAACTGCTTGCGAAGGTCCCCGGCCAGCTGTTCATCGGCGGCGAATGGATCGACGGTGCGGACGAGCCCTTCGCGGTCAACGACCCGTCGACCGGCACGGCGCTGAAGCACATCGCCAACGCGAACCCGGAGCAGGGCATCCAGGCGCTCGACGCGGCTGTCGCCGCTCAAGAGGACTTCGCGCGCATGGCCCCGCGTGAGCGCGGCGAGATCCTCCGCCGCGCCTTCGACATCCTGCAGGAGCGCCGCGACGAGATGGCGCTCATCATGACGCTCGAGATGGGCAAGCCCCTCGCCGAGGCGCAGGGCGAGGTCACCTACGGTGGCGAGTTCCTGCGCTGGTTCAGCGAGGAAGCCGTGCGCGTGCACGGCCGCTACGGCACGCAGCCGGAGGGCACGGGGCGCATGATCGTCTCGAAGCACCCCGTCGGCCCCGCATTCCTCATCACGCCGTGGAACTTCCCGCTCGCGATGGCGACGCGTAAGATCGCGCCGGCGATCGCAGCTGGCTGCACCTCGGTCGTGAAGCCCGCATCCCTCACGCCCCTCACCACGCTCTACTTCGTGAAGATCCTCGAAGAGGCCGGCCTGCCCAAGGGTGTTGTGAACGTCATCACGACCCGCAGCACCGCGGCCGTCTCGTCGCCGATCATCGCCGACCCGCGCCTCCGCAAGATCTCGTTCACCGGGTCGACCGGGGTCGGCCAGGGCCTCATGAAGGAAGCCACGAAGAACGTGCTGCGCACGTCGATGGAGCTCGGCGGCAACGCGCCGTTCGTCGTCTTCGAGGACGCCGACCTGGACAAGGCCGTCGAAGGCGTCATCGCGGCGAAGTTCCGCAACATCGGGCAGGCCTGCACGGCCGCGAACCGCATCCTCGTGCACACGGACGTCGCCGATGAGTTCGCGCGCCGCGTCACCGAGAAGGTGTCCTCGTTCAAGATCGGGCGCGGCACCGAGGAGGGCGTCGTCATCGGCCCGCTCGTCGAGGACAAGGCCGTCGACAAGGTCGCGTCGCTCGTCGACTCGGCCGTGGCCGCGGGTGCCGAGCTGCTCCACGGCGGCAAGCGCGTCGAGGGGGACGGGTCGTTCTACGAGCCGACCGTGCTCAACCGCACGCCGTCCTCCAGCGAGATCTTCCGCGAGGAGATCTTCGGACCCGTCCTCTCGATCACGACGTTCGCCGACGAGGAAGAGGCCATCCGCCTCGCCAACGACACCGAGTACGGCCTCGTCTCCTACGTGTTCACGGAAGACCTGAAGCGCGGCCAGCGGCTCATCGACCGCATCGAGACGGGCATGATGGGCCTCAACATCGGTGTGCTGTCCAACGCGGCGGCCCCGTTCGGCGGCGTCAAGATGTCCGGCATCGGCCGCGAGGGCGGCTTCGAGGGCATCGAGGAGTACCTGTACACGAAGTACACGCTCACCCCGAACCCCTACGCGTAGGCTCTCGCGCCTCCCGCATCCACCGATCCCGCCGCCGGCCTCGCGCCGACGGCGGGATCGCTGTCTCGGCGCAGCGTCGGCCAGGGCAGGCTCAGCCTTGTGGGAGAACGCTCCTGCCACCCCGCAGAGCGACACCTCGCCACAACTCTGTCCGGTACCGCGGCTGGTCGGGGATTGACCGCCGAGGTTCTCCACAGCCCGTGAGCGCGCTCGTCTCGGCGCCCGGATCTCTCATAGCCTCGAGCGGTGGATGCAGGTGACAGGAGCGGCGCGAGCAGAGCCAGCCGACGACGCGACGATGCTGGGCGCGCATCGGGACGCGAGCCGCGCATCCCCTTGCCGAGCGAGCTTCGGTACTCCGCGTTCAGCGTCGCGGACGCTTGCGCCGCGGGCGTCTCCCGCGGACGCCTGAGGAACCGGGCTGAGGGAAGGCCCTTCCACGGTGTGCGCGTTCCGGAGGTCCCGCACGATCCGGGAGAGATCGGTCGCCTGCTCGGCCACCACGGTTCCCGCGATGAGTTCGAGGTGCTGGCCGAACGGATGCGGAACCTCGACCGCAGCTACCTGCCGATCATGTCCGCCGTTCAAGCGTTCGGCGGTGTCTCAGCGGCACGTCTCTACGGCCTCCCGCTTCCGCTCCGTCTGCTTCGGGACCCGACGGTGCGTGTCATCGTGCCGAAGGGGCGAAATCCGCCGCGGGCGAGGGGCGTCTCGGCGCGATCCGTTCCGGCGAGGTTCTGGAGTGTCCAGGCATTGCGCGGCGCGCCTGCGAGCGGCCACGGGTCAGCTTCGGGATGGCGTCGAGTCGCCGTGGGAGACCGTGACACGGCTTGTGCTCGTGGAGTCCGGGTATCCCGAGCCTGCGGTGAAGTTCCAGCTCATGTCGGGGGAGCGCAGGATCGCGCGCCTCGATCTCGCCGATCTGCGCGCACGCAGCACGTACGAGTACGACGGGGACGGCCATCGGAAGGACAAGCGCCAGTGGCGTCTCGACGTCACACGCAGTCGGGCGATCCAGGGTGAGCGCTGGAGTCACGTCCGACTCACGGTGGCCGATCTGGAGCCGGCCACCGGGTTGGAGACCTTCACGTCCTACGCGCATCGACTCCGGGCGGAGCGGCTTGGCGAATGGTGCGCGCGCGGGGATCAGCGTTGTGGCCAAACGTCGTCAGCGTTCGGCGGAGCTGCACATGCCCACAACTCTGCGGTCAGCGGGCCCGGGCGCAGCAGCGGGCCCGGGTGCGGGTGCGGGCCTCACGGGGCGGGCTGGCAGCTGGGGCACCAGGCGGCGACGCGCTCTCTGCCCTGCAGGCCGCGGCGGATGCGCGTGCCGCAGCGCAGGCACGGTTTGCCGTACCTGCCGTAGACATACGTGCGCTTCCCTGGGCGCAGATCGCCGGTCGTCGTCCGCTCAACTCGGTCTCGGTTCGCGACGATGAGCTTTTGGCCGAGCTCGACGAGCCGGTCGAGGTCGCCCGCCCCGGAGACGGGGGTGTGCGGGTGCAGACCGCGCAGGAACAGCAGCTCGGTCACGTACACGTTCCCGAGGCCCGCCAGGTTTCGCTGCTCGAGGAGTGCGCCGGCCAGTTCCGCGTCTGGTTCGCGGCGCAGATTCGCCACCGCGAGGCCCGGATCCCAGTTGTCGCCGAGCAGGTCGGGGCCGAGGTGGCCAACCGCGTTCTCCTCGTCGTCGCGCGGCAGCATCTCGACAACCGGCAGCTCGAAGCCGACAGCGGTCCCGGCGGCGGTGCCGAGGACGACTCTCGCGAGGTAGTCCGGGCGGGGCCACTTCGCGCCGAGCTGCACAAGCTGCCAGCTGCCGTCCATCCCGAGGTGGGTGTGCAGGGTGTGCTCGCCGATGCGCGTCAGCAGGTGCTTGCCTCGCGGCACGACCCCGTCGACGGTGAGGCCGCTGAGGTCGAGCGCCGCGTACTTCGGAACCCGCAGCTCGAAGCGGGTCAGCTCGCGCCCCGCGAGGGCGCGGTTCAGGCGGGTCGCCGCGCGGTAGACGGTGTCACCTTCCGGCATCACGCACCTCGATGCCGAGGTGCGCCGCGAGGTGGGGAGCAAGCGCCTCGAGTTGCGAGGGCGTCACCGTGACGCCGCGGAGGCCTTCGAGGCCCGTGATGGTTGAGAACTCGAGGCCGCGCAGGTCGACGTGCTCGAGGCGTGCGCCCGTGACGTCGAGGATGCCGGTGCGGCTCTCCGTGAACGCGACACGCTTCGCCGTGGCACCGCCCAGGTCGATCTCGTCGAACGCGCAGTCCGCGAACCGCACGTCGGTGAGGGTGGCCCCTCGCAGATTCACGTAGCCGAGACGATTGTCGCGGAACTCGACATTCTGGAAGTCGCTCTCGTGGAGGTCGGCCGAGCCGAGTCGCGAGGCCGTCCACGAGACGGAGCGGAACGACTGGCGCTGTCCCTCCACGACGGGCACCTCGACGCGCTCCAGCACGCACTCGCTCACCCGGCCCGAGTGGAGCAGGAGCCTGCGGGCGGTGAGCCCCTCGATGCGGCACTCGGAGAAGGTCACGCCGGCGGCGTCGATCTCCTCACCCTGCACGTCGACGAAGTGCTGCAGCTCGTGTACCCGCGCTGTCGCGAAGTCCACGGCACGCGCCTCGTCGAGTTCCGGCAGGAATGGTGCCTCGATTCTCGCCTCGGTGCCGCCGGTCCTGTTGCCTCGTCGTCCGCGTGCTGCTGCCAATTCGTTTCCTCTCATCGTTGGTGTGTTCAGTTCCCGCGCATCCGCAGGCCGCGGGTGGTGAGCGAGAACCCGCCTTCCTGCAGCATGCTCGCGAGGGGCGTCTCGAGCACGAAGGTGCCGTCGACGCGTTCGATCACGAGGTTCGGGATGCGCGCCCGCCCGATCGTCTCGGCGAGCGACCTCGCCGCCGCCCGGAGCACCTCGTCGGAGTCGGTGAAGGTGAGGAGCGTCTTGCCACCGCGCTCGACGTACAGTGCGAGCTCACCGTCGACCATCGTGACGAGCCCACCGGCCTTCCTGCCTGGCCGGTGCTTGGTCTGCGACTCCTCGGCGTCGGGCCACGCGAGGGCGGCGCCGTATGGGTTCGCTGGATCGGTGGCGGCGAGCGTCAGCGTCTCGAACCGTTTCTCCGCGTCGAGCTCGTGCGTGAAACCGCGCAGGCGGTCGACGGCGCCAACGGTCGAGAACTGGGCGGCGCCGAGCTTCTCGATGAAGTAGCCTCGCCTGGCCTTGCCAGACTCCTCGAAGCGCGCGAGGACGCGGTACACGAGCGCGAAACCGCCGAGGATCTCCTCCGCCATGACGCTGCCCCGGGTCACGATGCCGTAGCGGTCGAGCAGCAGGTCCCCGATGGCGAGGCCGCGCTCGGTCGCATCGCTGACTCCGTTCAGCCCGAGCGTCCAGCGTCCGCTCGTGTGGGGCTGCGATGGGGCGGGGCGCTGCGATGCGAAGGCGGATGCGGTGGGGCTGCCGGCGGAGTCGCTGGGTGCCATGGCGACACGGCCGCGGTAGAGCCTGCCGCGGGCGGCGCGGCTCGGGGCGCGGTGCGCCGAGGTGCTCGCCGCCCCCGGCCCGCCAGAGAGCAGCGCGCGCAGGGGTGCAAGCGTGTCGTTGGTCACGCGCCCCTGCCAGACGAGCGCCCAGAGCGCGTCGGAGAGCTCGCGGTCGCTGACTGACTCGGGTTCGAGCATCAGGCGCACGTGCCTCGACAGCTGGGGGAAGAAGCCGGGGCCGGAGCCGGCGAGCGCGTCGAGGAGGTGCCTGCCGCGCGCATCCGGCTCGCCCTCTGGCTGGTCGGGAAGCGTGAGGTGCGCAGTGTCGGCGAGGTGCAGGCTGATCCAGCCGTCACTCGAGCCGATCGCGCCGTGCCCGCGCCACAGGACCTCGCCCGCGGTCGTGAGCTCGTCGAGCATGCTCGGGTGGTAGTCGCGAACCCTGGCGGGCAGGATGAGCGTCTCGAGCGCCGATGCGGGGACGGGCACGCCCGCGAGCTGGTCGATGACGGTGATGAGGCCGTCGATGCCGCGCAGGTCGCCGCCGACGTGCTGCCAGGCGGGAAGGAACCTGGCGAACGCGGAGTGGTCGACCGGCTCGATCTCGCTGCGGAGCGCGGCGAGGGAGCGGGCGCGGAGTCGCTTGAGCACGGTCTCGTCGACCCACTCGGAGCCCTCGCGGTCTGGGCGGAACTCGCCCTCGACGACGCGGCGCGCCAGCTCGAGACGGGTGAGGGCCTCGCGCACGACGGCTTGCCCGGTGCCGTAGCGCTCCGCGACCTCGGCGACGGAGAATGGCCCGTGCGAGCGCGCGTAGCGGGAGACGAGGTCGCCGACCGGGTCGTCGACCGGGTCGATGAAGGCGACGGGAACGCCGATCGGCAGCGCTACCCCGAGCGCGTCGCGGAGCCTGCTGGCGTCCTCGATCGCGGCGATGCGCTCGACGCCGGCGATGCGCACGCGCAGGGCGCGCTTGGCGCTGACGAGCTCAGCCGCGTACTGCTCCGCGACCTCGATGCTCGCGCCGGGGCGCGCCTCGGCGGCCGCCTCGCGCTCCGCCCTGTCTCCGTCTCGCTCGTGCCCGCCGTCCGGCTCCTCGACATCGTCGGTGCCTTGGGCGTCGTCGCCGAGCAGACGCTCGGCGATCTCCTCGACACTGATCGGTCCGAGCACGCGCAGCAGGTCGGCGACGCCTTCAGCATCGCGGGCCCGCCTGTCCGGTGCCGTGCGCTGCAGCTCTGCCTCGAGTCTGGCGATGACGTTCGCGTCGAGGAGCTCGCGCAGCTCGACGCGGCCGAGCAGGTCGGCGAGGAGGCTCGTGTCAAGGGCCAGCGCGGCCGCGCGGCGCTCCGCGAGCGGGCTGTCGCCCTCGTACATGAACGCGCCGACGTAGCCGAACAGCAGCGTTCGCGCGAACGGAGAGGCCTGCTCGGTCGTGACGTCGACGAGGCGTACCTCGCGCCCGGCGATGCGCTTGGCGAGGTCGACGAGCGCATCGAGATCGTAGACGTCGTGCAGGACCTCTCGCACGGCTTCGAGGATGATCGGGAACGTCGGGTACTGCTTGGCGACGTCGAGCAGCTGCGCCGCCTTCTGTCGCTGCTGCCACAGCGGGGAGCGCTTGCCGGGGTTGAGGCGCGGAAGCAGCAGCGCTCGGGCCGCGGCCTCGCGGAAGCGCGAGGCGAAGAGCGCGGAGCCGCCCACCTCGCGTGCCACGATCTGCTCGATCTCGTCGGCTTCGAGTGCGAACAGCTCGGCCCCGGGCGGTTCGGCGTCGCCTTCGGGGATGCGAACGATGATGCCGTCATCGCTCGCGACGACTCCGCCGTCGAGTCCGTACTGGTCGCGGATGCGCGCGGCGACGATGAGCCCCCAGGGCGAGTGCACGGGGGAGCCGTACGGAGAGTGCAGGATGATGCGCCAGTCGCCGAGCTCGTCCCGAGTGCGTTCGACGATGAGCGTGTGGTCGCTCGGCACCTGCCCCGTCGCGTCCTGCTGCTCGCGGACGTAGGCGACGGCGTTCTGCACGGCGTTGTCGTCCATGAGCGTGGAGAGCGCCTCCGGCACGCGCCCCTTGGCGGCGATCTCGCGGGTGATGGCACCGATGGCCTGACCGAGCTCGGAGGGGCGTCCGAGGGCGTCCCCGGTCCAGAACGGCAGGCGCCCCGGCTGGCCGTAGGCGGGGGTCACGAGGACACGGTCGAACGTGATCTCGGCGATGCGCCAGCTCGTCGCGCCGAGGGCGAAGATGTCGCCGACGCGTGATTCGTAGACCATCTCCTCGTCGAGCTCGCCGACGCGCCTCGGCCCGCGCTGCGCGTCGGCGTCCTCGGATCCCGCGAGGAAGACGCCGAAGAGTCCTCGATCCGGGATGGTGCCGCCGGAGGTGACCGCCAGCCGGGCGGCACCGGGTCGGCCGGTGAGGCGCCCGAGGTCGCGGTCCCACACGAGGCGGGGCCGCAGCTCGGAGAACTGGTCGGACGGGTACTTGCCGGAGAGGAGGTCGAGCGTCGCCTCGAACAGGGGGCGGGACAGCCACGCGAACGGGGCCGAACGGCGGACGAGGTCGAACCACTCCTCGACGTCGAGGTCCTCGATGGCGGCGGCCGCGATGGTCTGCTGGGCGAGCACATCGAGCGGGTTGGCGAGCACCCGCATCCGCTCGATCTGCCCCGTCACCATGCGGGAAGCGAGCACGGAGGAGTGCAGCACGTCAGCTCGGTGCTTGGGGAAGATCGTGCCCTCCGAGGTCTCTCCGACCTGGTGCCCGGCGCGGCCGACCCGTTGGAGGCCGCTCGCGACCGACGGCGGCGACTCGACCTGCACGACGAGGTCGACGTCGCCCATGTCGATGCCGAGCTCAAGGCTCGAGGTCGCGACGACGCAGCGCAGCGTGCCGCTCTTGAGCGCGTTCTCGACCTCGGCGCGAGACTCCTTCGAGACGGAGCCGTGGTGGGCGCGCGCAAACGACAGCGGGGCGCCGGCGGACTGGCCTGCCTGTCCCATCGACACGGCCGGCGGGCGCTTCGGGTCGGGTTTCGGCTTCGCGCTGTGATCGCCGGAGGACCAGCGCACGCCGGGCGCCGCGGCACCGTACGGATCGCTCTCGTGGGCGGCCTCGATCGACGGGGCGTCGACCGCCGCGCGCTCCTCCGCGATCTCGTTGAGCCGCGCCGTGAGACGCTCGGCGAGTCGCCGAGAGTTGACGAACACGATCGTGGAGCGGTGCGACTCGACGAGGTCGGCGATGGACTCTTCGATGTGCGGCCACACCGAGCCGCTCTCTTCTGCGTCGCCCTTCGGATCCCGCAGGGTCCCCGCGGCGGCGCCCGCTTCGAAGTCAGCGAACGGGTCGGCGTCGTCGACGGCACCGGACGCGTCGGCCGCGGTCGGGGTGGCGGCCCCCGCCCGTGTCATGCCGATGTCGCTCAGGTCTTCGACCGGGACGCGCACCTCCAGCTTGAAGGTCTTCGTGCTCGGGGGCGCCACCACCTTGACGGGAGCGTTGCCTGCGAGGAAACGCGACATCTCGTCGAGCGGGCGGACGGTCGCCGAGAGTCCGATTCGCTGCGCCGGCTTGTCGAGGAGGGCATCGAGCCGCTCGAGCGTCAGCGCCATGTGGGCACCGCGCTTGCTCGAGGCGACGGCGTGCACCTCGTCGATGATGACGGTGGTCACGCCGGTGAGCGTCTTCCGCGCCTGAGAGGTGAGCATGAGGTAGAGCGACTCTGGCGTCGTGATGAGGATGTCAGGAGGGTTGCGCAGCTGCTGCCTGCGCTCGGCGGGGCTCGTGTCGCCGGAGCGCACGCCGACGCGGATGTCGGGAGCGACGGCCCCGAGCCGCCTCGCCGTCTGCGTGATGCCGACGAGCGGCGAGTGCAGGTTGCGTTCGACGTCGACGCCGAGGGCCTTGAGGGGCGACAGGTACACGACTCGGGTGCGACGCTCGGCGTTCGGCTCCGAGCTCTGCGCCCCGCGCTCGGCGGCCAGCTGGTCGATCGCCCAGAGGAACGCGCTGAGCGTCTTGCCCGAACCGGTCGGCGCCACGACAAGCGTGTGATGCCCGTCGGCGATCTCGCGCCAGGATGCGTCCTGCACGGCAGTGGGGCCGACGAAGGCGCCTTGGAACCATTCCCGCGTGGCGGGTGAGAACGCATCCAGCGCGGTCGATTTCGGCATGGGGACTACAGAACCACACACCACCGACATCAGCCTCCAGGAGGACGGGATCAACCCCGCGGAGGACGATCATTCAGCCGTGATGGGCGAAGCTGGACGCACCACATTCTGAAGGAGTGATCTCACATGAAGCGTCTTGTCCGCCCCCGCCGGGGCCGCATGATCGCCGGTGTCTGCGCGGGTATCGCGCAGCGTTTCGGCTGGTCGCCGTTCGTCGTCCGCCTGCTCACCGTCCTGTCGGTCCTCATCCCGGGCCCGCAGGTCATCATCTACCTGGCGCTCTGGCTGCTCATCCCGAACGACTAGCGAGAACGGCCTGAGACGAGAGCTACTCAAGCACCCGCTCGAGGAACGCCGCCATGAGCGGCAGCTCCGTCTCGGACACGGCGTGACCGAGGCCCGCCTCGACGTACTTCTGGACGTCGGCGTGGGCCTCGAGCCATGCCGCCGTGTGCTCGACGGCGAGAGCGGGGATGACGGTGTCGGCGTCGCCGCGCCCCCAGAAGACTGGCGGACGCGTCTGGGCGAGCTCGGCATCCCCCGGCAGCGTGCCGACGGCGACGAGCCCGGAGATGAGGAGTGCTCCGGCGAACGAGCCCGGTCGCTGACGGAGCGCCTGCATGGCGACGATGCTGCCCTGCGAGTAGCCGAGCAGGGCGATCGGCGCGCCTGAGGTGAAGACGCCGAGCCCGTCGAGCAGCTCGAGCAGCGCTGATGCCGCGTCGTTCGCACCGCGCTCGAGGCTCAGCTGCGCGTCGGCATCCACGGCGACTTCCCCGGTCATCGGGTCGGCGAAGCGCAACGGGAACCATTCGCGCCCGCCCTCCGGCTGGATGTGCGGGGCAGGCACCGAGACGTAGCGGTAGCCCTGCGGCAGCTGGCCGGTGAGGCTCAGGATGTCGGTGCCGTCCGCGCCGTATCCGTGCAGGCCCACGACCAGAGGAACCCTACTCGTGGCCGCCGTCTCGGCGTCGCCGCCGCGCCAGAGGAGTGTCGTGGGGTCGATACCTGTGGATGCAGTGCTCACCCGGGAAACATACATGGTCCACAATGGGGTCATGACGGTGCGCACTCCTGATCCTGAGTCCGGCTGGATGAACGACGACGAGCTCGCGCTCGTCAGGCGTCGCGTGCCGATGCTGTATGTCGAGGCCATCCCGGTGCGTGTCGACGCCGCGGGGAAGGTCGAGCATCTCGGTGTGCTGCTGCGCGCGGACAACCAGGGCGTCATGACGCGCTCGTTCGTGTCGGGGCGCGTGCAGTACGGCGAGTCGATCCGGGATGCGCTGCTGCGGCACCTGGAGAAGGACCTCGGCACTATGGCGTTCCCTGCGCTGCCGCAGGCGCTCGCCCCGTTCACGGTCGCCGAGTTCTCGCCGATGCCCGGCTCCGGTCTGTTCGATTCGCGGCAGCACGCGGTCGCGCTCGAGTTCATCGTGCCCGTCGCGGGGGAGTGCAACCCGCGCCAGGATGCGCTCGAGATCACGTGGCTGACGCCGCAGCAGGCACTCGACCCCGATCTTCTCGAGGAGCTCGAGGGCGGACGCGGCCAGGTGCTGCGGACTGCTATCGGTCACCTCGGCCTCTGGCCCTAGCCTCAACCCCTGCCGGGCGTCGTTCCCATGGCCATCCGCTACTGGCTCGTCGTGCAGCCCTTCGATCGTGCCCTCGCGATGGTCGAGGGCGGCTTCGTGCAGGCTCCGTGGGGTGCGCTCGAGGGGGTCGAGCAGATGGGGGTCTCCGACGGCGTCGTCATCTACTGCCCGCGGGAGGTCAACCCTGACGGCGAGCCCATGCGCAGCGTGGTGCAGTCCGGGTACGTGCTCGACGAGGAGCCGTACCGTGCCGGCGGTCGGGGCTCGTCGCCGTGGCGCCGAGAGGTGCAGTGGATGCGCGAGGCGCGCCCCGCGCCCATCCGCCCGCTTCGAGAACTCCTCGACTTGACGCGCAACGACAAGTACTGGGGTGAGCGACTGCGTGCTGGCTGGCTGGAGCTCTCTCGCCGCGATTTCGAGATCTTCGAGGATGCCGTCAGGCGCCCGTCTCCTGAGCCGAGTGCGTTGGGGATGGGCCTCATCCGCGAGACGGGCCTCGCGCAGTCGGCGGAGCGGCCCGGGCGTGGGGAGCCGGATTCGGGCGAGGATCCGTACTCGATCAGGTTCTAATCGAGCAATTTCAGCCCATGTGACACATTATTGAGTGTGCGTGATGAGCACCGCTGAGGTGTGCTTACGCTTCCGACCAGAGTGAGCTCGATGAACGGGGTGCCATGATCGACGCGTTGGACTTCAGGCCGGCGGCGCAGCAGTCGAATCTGCGTGCCACGATCGAGGACTCGGTTGCCGCGGCCATCGTGTCCGGTGGGCTGGCGGCTGGAACCCTCGTCTCCGTGCCTGCGCTCGCGGCCCGGTTCGAGGTGTCGGCCACCCCCGTGCGGGAGGCGATGCTGAACCTCGAGAAGCTCGGCTTCGTCGAACCCGTCCGCAACAAGGGCTTCCGCGTCACGCACGTCTCGGTGGAGGAGCTGCGGCAGATCGTCGAGGTCAGGCAGATGCTCGAGGTGCCCGTCGTCCGGGAGCTCGCCGCCGATTTCCCTGTCGCGCCTCGGACCGAGCTGCGCGACCTCGCGACGCGGATCGACGCCGCCTCGGCCGAGGGTGACCTGCCCCTGTATCTGGCCGTGGACATCGAGTTCCACGAGCGGCTGCTCAGTCTGTCCGGCAACGATCGGCTCGTGTCGATCGTCACGGCGCTGCGGCGGCAGACGAGGCTCACGGGCCTCACGGAGATGCTCGGCTCCGAGGAGCTCGCCGCTTCGGCGCGCGAGCATGCGGACCTCCTCGTGCTGCTCGAGGCTGGCAAGGCGGATGAGGCTGCCGAGCTCATGCACCGCCACATCGGCCACGTCGTCGGCTGGTGGGCTGGCCTACCCGAAGAGGCTTAGCAAGCCCTGCACCTAGTGAAACACTTTGTAACAACTGTGTTTCAAGGGTGTTGAAGGGTCTACTGCGAGCGTCCGCCGAACAGTAATGTGTGACATCCCATCACCGGAGATGGTCCGGCGATTCTGACGTCTGTTCGGAAGGAACTCACCATGACTGCACGTCGTTCCACCAGCCCTCGGGGTGCTGGCCTCTGGAAGCGGGTGCTCCTCCCAGGAGCCCTCCTCGCAACTGCCGCACTGGCTCTGACCGGATGCTCCGGAGGTGTCGCCGGAGGCGGTGACACCGCGTCCGAGGACGGACCGATCAAGCTCGGACTCGCGGCCCCCTTCTCGGGATCCGAATCCGCCTTCGGCCCGTACATGGAGAACGGCGCGAAGATGGCGATCGATGAGCTCAACGAAGCCGGCGGCGTCCTCGGCCGCCAGCTCGAGCTCGTCACCGCCGACGACGCCTGCGACGCGACCAGCGCGACCGCCGCGGCGAACAAGCTCGTCACCGACGGCGTCGTCGCCTCCGTGGGCGGCTACTGCTCGGGCGCGACGCTCCCGACGCTCCCGATCTTCAACACGGCGGAAATCCCCATGGTGATCCCGGCCGCCAACTCGAACCAGCTCGTCGCGGCCGGCCTCGACAACGTGTTCCTCATCAACGGCACCGGCACGCAGCAGGCCCAGGCCATGCTCAAGTACGCCGAGAAGCAGGGCGTCAAGACGCTCGCGCTCGTCGATGACAACACCGACTACTCGACGGACCTCGCGAAGTCCGCCTCCGAGCAGGCCAAGGAGCTCGGCATCGAGGTCGTCCTCGAGGAGTCCGTCAACGCGGGCGAATCCGACTACGCGGCCAACGTCAACAAGGTCGTCTCGGCGAACCCGGACATGATGTACTGGACCGGCTACTACCAGGAGGGTGGCCTGATCACGCAGCAGCTGCGTGCCGCTGGCTACACCGGCAAGATCATGGTCGCCGACGGCTCGGTCGACGCGAAGTTCGCTGAGATCGCCGGCAGCTCGTCCGAGGGTGTGCTCGGCACGTTCACGCAGACCCCCGACATGCTCGAGGGTGCAACCGAGTGGATCGACGCCTACACGGAGAAGTTCGGCGCGGCTCCCGGCCCGTACTCGACGCAGAGCTACGACGCCGTCCGCGTCGTCGCCCAGGCGATCGAGGATGCAGGAAGCACTGATGGACCCGCGGTCATCGAGGCGCTCAACGCGCTCGACGGCTTCGACATCTTCTCCGGCCCCCTCACCTTCACGGAAGAGGGAACGCTGACCGAGGGCGGATTCGCCATCGTCACCGTCGGACCCGACGGCACCTTCATCCTCGAGGATGACCTGAAGAGCTAGTCAGCCACGGCGGGCGGGGAGGGAACTCCCCGCCCGCTTCTGCAGTCAGGAACCACTGTGATTCAACTCATCATCGACGGGCTCTTCGTCGGATCCTTCTACGCGCTCGTCGCGCTCGGGTACAGCATGGTGTACGGCATCATCAAGCTGCTCAACTTCGCGCACGGCGACGTCTACATGGTCGGCGCGTTCGCCGGCCTCACGATCTTCTCAGCCTTCTCCGGCCTCGCCGGGGGCGGCATCCTCTCGATCCTGCTCGTCATGCTGCTCGCGATGATCTTCACCGGCATCCTCGGCGTGACGATCGAGCGGGTGGCCTACCGCCCGCTGCGCTCGAGCCCCAGACTCGCCGTGCTCATCACCGCGGTCGGCATGTCGTTCATCCTCGAGTACGGCGTGCGCCAGATCTTCGGGCCGGACCCCAAGGTGTACCCGACGCGTCTCGAGGGCGAGACGCTCGACTTGCTCGGCGGCCGCATCACGATGCCGCAGATCGTCATGATGCTCGTCGCGGCCGCCCTCATGTTCGGCCTCAACACCTACATCATGCGCTCCCGCGACGGGCGGGCCATGCGCGCCATCGCGCTCGACCCCACGGCAGCCCAGCTCATGGGCGTCAACGTCAACAAGGTCATCTCGCGCACGTTCTTCATCGGCTCCGCGCTCGCGGGCGCCGCCGGGGTCATGGCTGGCGCCTACTACGGCACCATCGACTTCCTCGCCGGCTTCGTCATCGGGTTGAAGGCGTTCACGGCCGCCGTCATCGGCGGCATCGGAAACCTCTACGGCGCCATGCTCGGGGGCCTCGTGCTCGGCTTGCTCGAAGCGTTCGGCACCCACTGGCTCGGCGGGGAGTGGCGTGACGTGTTCTCGTTCGCGTGCCTGATCCTCTTCCTGTCCTTCAGACCGACCGGCATCCTCGGTGCCCGCGTCGTGGAACGGATGTGACCCCATGACCGACATCAGACTCCAGGCGCCTGCGCCCACCGTCGAGCGGCCGACACCGCGCACTGGCATCCGGAACCCGAAGACCTTCATGAACCTCGTGGGGCTCGTGCTGTTCCTCTTCGCGTTCCTGCTGCCGTTCATCAACGCGACGCCGTACGTCATCTCCATCGGCACCTCGGCGATGATCTACATCATGCTCGCGATGGGCCTCAACATCGTCGTCGGCTACGCGGGCCTCCTCGACCTCGGCTACTACGCCTTCTTCGCGGTCGGCGCGTACACGGCCGGCGTGCTCAACACGCTGCTGGACATGCCGCTCATCGCGACGATCCCGTTCGTCATCGTGGCGTGCATCCTCGCCGGGCTCATCATCGGCGGGCCGACGCTGCGCCTGCGCAGCGACTACCTCGCGATCGTCACGCTCGGCTTCGGCGAGATCATCCGACTCACGGCCAACAACCTCGAGGTCACGGGCGGTCCATCCGGCATCTCCGGCATCGACACGTTCGAGTTCTTCGGCTGGTCGTTCGCCGACGGCCTCACGATCGGCGGTATCGAGTTCAACGGCAAGATCCTCCTGTACTTCCTCTGCGTCATCATCGCGGGAGGTGCCGCGATCATCGCAGCCTCCCGTCTGGGCAAGGGGAAGATGGGGCGTGCCTGGCGCGCGATCAAGGACGACGAGGACGCAGCCGAGGCGATGGGCGTCAACACGTATACGACGAAGCTCGGCGCGTACGTGCTCGGCGCGGTGTTCGGCGGGCTCGCCGGCGTGCTCATGGCAGCGCACCAGACGGCCATCAGCCCGACGTCGTTCGTGTTCCTGAACTCGGCCCTGCTGCTCATGGCGGTCGTGCTCGGCGGCATGGGGTCCATCCCCGGCGTCATCGTGGGTGCGCTGCTCGTCTCGCTGCTGCCCGAGATCCTCCGCGACTTCTCCGACTGGCGCTTCCTCGTCTTCGGCGTGCTGCTGGTGGTCATGATGATCTTCCGGCCGCAGGGCATCTGGCCGGCGACGGCGATCCTGCCGTTCCTCAAGTCGCGCGCCAAGGGCGAGCCGCCGTCCCCGAAGGACGGCTTCTCGGCCCACGAGGCACCGGACGCCAATATCGACCTCTCGAAGGAGCAGGCATGAGCCAGGGTTCAGGCACGGGTGAGGTCTACGGGACCGCGCCGATCGATGTGCCGAAGACGGAGTCGGTGACCGCGGTTGCCGAGGAGTTCAGGCGGGCGCACTCCGGGGAGCCGCTGCTGTCCGTCCGCGACCTGCGCCTGCAGTTCGGCGGAGTGAAGGCCGTCGACGGCACGTCGTTCGACGCGTACGCGGGCGAGATCATCTCGGTGATCGGCCCGAACGGCGCCGGCAAGACAAGCGCGTTCAACTGCATCACGGGGTTCTACCGGCCGACGTCGGGCACGATCACGTTCGACGGCGTCGACATCATGCGCAAGCAGCCGTCGACGATCACGCGCCTCGGGCTGAGCCGCACGTTCCAGAACGTGCGCATGTTCCGCGACATGTCCGTCATCGACAACGTGAAGACGGCGATGCACGCGCGCATCCGGCAGAACGTGTTCCAGACGATGCTGCACACGATCGGCTACAGGAAGATCGAGGCGCAGGCGCTCGAGGATGCGCGTGGCTGGCTCGACTTCGTCGGCTACTCGCTGGACGACGACCTGCTCGCGTCGCAGCTGCCCTATGGCGAGCAGCGGCGTGTGGAGATCGCCCGCGCGCTGGCCACGCAGCCCAAGCTGCTGCTGCTCGACGAGCCCGCGGCCGGCCTCAATCACAACGAGAAGCAGGAGCTGATCTCGCTCATCCGCAAGATCAGGGACCTGGGGGTCGGCATCGTGCTCATCGAGCACGACATGGGGCTCGTGATGGAGATCTCGGAGCGCGTGATCGTGCTCAACTTCGGCCGTGAAATCGCGGATGGCCTGCCGGAGGACGTCAAGAACGACCCGAGGGTCATCGAGGCGTACCTGGGGGTCGAGGATCCGGAGGACGAGGTGGCCGAGGAGGTCGGCGAGGAGCAGCTCGACTCCCCGGAGCGTCCGCGCACGCTCCGCGACCGGATCGACGAAGAGGACATCGCGGAGCAGGGCTCTGCGGAGGAGGAACGGTCATGAGCGCTGAACTCGAGGTGAAGGACGTCGACCTCTTCTACGGGCGCGTGCAGGCGCTGCGGGGGCTGTCGATCGAGGTGAACGAGGGCGAGGTCGTCTCGCTGCTCGGCAACAACGGTGCGGGCAAGACGAGCACGCTCACGATGCTCTCTGGTCTGGCCAGGGCGAAGAGCGGCACGATCACCTGGCGCGGCAAGGACATCTCGAGCGCCAAGCCGTGGGACCTCGTGCGCGACGGGCTCATCCACGTGCCTGAGGGGCGTCGCATCTTCTCGACCATGTCGGTGCACGAGAACCTGCTGCTCGGCGGGTACCAGGTCAAGGACCCGAAGGTCGTGGCCGACCGTGTCGAGGAGTGCTACGAGCTCATGCCGCGCCTGCTCGAGCGGCGCACGCAGCAGGGCGGAACCCTGTCTGGTGGTGAGCAGCAGATGGTCGCCATTGCGCGCGCGTACGTCGGTGGACCGAAGCTCATGCTGCTCGACGAGCCGTCGATGGGACTGGCGCCGCTTGTCGTGAAGCAGGTGATGGAGCTGATCGGGCGCATCAACGAGCGTGGTGCCACGGTGCTGCTTGTCGAGCAGAACGCGCGTGCGGCGTTGAAGGTCGCGCACCGCGCGTACGTCATCGAGCACGGGCATGTGACGCTCTCCGGCCTCGCGTCCGACCTGGCGAAGGACAAGGCGGTCATCGAGGCCTACCTGGGCTGACCGCCACCTGGCCCGTCCCGCGCGAGGGGCGGGCCAGTCTTGCAAGGGCAACTGGTGTGTGACATATTACTGACAGGAGGTGCGGGATGAGCAGCTACGACGTCGTCGTGATCGGTGGCGGCATCATCGGCGCGGCGTGCGCGGCTGAGCTCGCCGGCCGAGGTCGCCGGGTGGTGCTCGTCGAGCGCGGGCGAGTCGCGAGCGGCACCAGTGCGCACTGCGAGGGCAATCTGCTCGTCTCGGACAAGGGCCCCGGGGCGGAGCTCGAGCTCTCCAAGCTCGCGAATGCGGCCTGGTCCAGGCTTGCGAACACCTTCCGCGACGAACTCGGCGGCGACTTCCCCGACATCGAGTTCGAGGCCAAGGGCGGCCTCGTCGTCGCGACGACCGACGGGGGAGCATCCGCGCTCCTCGATTTCGCGACCACGCAGCGCGAAGCCGACATCGCGGCCGAGCCGGTCACGCTCGCAGAGGCACGCCGACTCGAGCCGTGGCTCACCGATCGCATGACCGCAGCCGTCTGGTATCCGGGCGACAGTCAGGTGCAGCCGACCATCGCGACCGAGGCGCTCGTGGCCCTCGCGCGCCTGCGCGGGGCGAGCATCCTGGAGCACCACGAGGTGACGGGAGCCCTCCGCAACGGCGGCAGGCTCGTGGGCGTGCGGACGACCGCGGGGGATGTGCGCGGCAACGACGTCGTCGTCGCGGCGGGTCCCTGGTCAGGTGACGTGTCGGCCGTTCTCGGCATGCCCCTGCCGGTGCGCCCGCGTCGAGGAGTTGTGCTGGTCACTGCGAAGATGCCGCAGCGGGTGTTCCACAAGGTGTACGACGCCGACTACGTCGGCGCCGTCGGTTCCGGTGACGTCGCCCTCATGACCTCGAGCGTCGTCGAGTCGACGCCAGGTGGCACGGTGCTCATCGGCTCGAGTCGCGAGCAGGTCGGCTTCGACGACGCGTTCCGCGCCAACGTGCTGAGCGAGCTCGCGAGGAAGGCCATGTCGATCTTCCCGTTCCTCGCCGAGACGGCGATCATCCGCAGCTACTCGGGGTTCCGCCCGTACATGCCCGACCATCTGCCGCTCATCGGCGCCGATCCACGCCTCCCGGGCCTGTGGCACGCGACGGGCCACGAGGGGGCCGGCATCGGCCTCTCGTTGCCGACGGCCACGCTCATCGGCGACCTCATGGATGGGAAGCCGACGCAGATCGACGCCGCCCACTTCGCTCCGTCTCGACAGGCCCTCGCCGCCGAGTTGGAGGCCGTCGCATGAGCGAACGTCCAGTCCGGCGCGATGGGGTCGAGAGGCCCGTCCGCATCACGGTCGACGGCGAGCCCGTCGAGGGCATCGCGGGGCAGAGCATCGCGGGTGTCCTCCTCGGCTCCGGCCGCGTCGCCTGGCGCGAGACGGCGGTCGCGGGCAGGCCCCGCGGACTGTTCTGCGGCATCGGTGTGTGCTTTGACTGCCTCGTCACCGTCGACGGGGTTCCGGATGTGCGCGCCTGTCAGCGACGCGCGTGCGACGGGGACGAGGTGAGCTCCCAATGACCTCGACGCAGCGAGAACGGCGCCACGTCGCCGTCGTCGGCGGGGGACCGGCCGGTCTCGCGGCCGCAGTGGCCGCGGCGGAGCACGGCGCACGCGTGACGCTCGTCGAGTCGAGTCGTGAGCTCGGTGGCCAGTACTGGCGACACCTGCCGGACGAGCGTGACGGCCACCGACAGTCAGCGATGCACCACGGCTGGTCGACGTACCAGGACCTCGAGCGTCGAGTCCGCTCGAGCCCCGACATCACCGTGCTCGCCGAGACCAGCGTCTGGGCCGTGGATGCTCCGACTGCGGCTGGTCGGGGCCCCGGCCTCGGCGTCCCGACGCTGCAGCTCCTCACCGGCCCGGCCGACGCGGCGACGCGCGTACCGTCGACGCTCAGGCCGGACGCCATCGTCATCGCGACCGGGGCGCACGACCGCACGCTCCCCTTCCCGGGTTGGGATCTGCCCGGCGTCTTCACTGGCGGGGCTGCCCAGGCCTTCGCGAAGAGCGAGCGCATCGCGGTCGGCGGCAACGTCGTCGTCGCGGGTGCCGGCCCGTTCCTCCTGCCCGTCGCTGCGTCCCTCGCGCAGGTGGGTTCGCGCGTCATCGAGGTCGTCGAAGCCAACCGCATCCCGCGTCTCGCCTCTGGCTGGCTGCCCAAGCCGTGGCAGCTGGCCGGTGCGCCGGGCAAGGTGAGCGAGCTCTTCGGCTACGTGGCAGGTCAGCTGCGTCACCGCATCCCGTACCGCGTCGGCGAGGCCGTCGTGGAGGCGCACGGCGACGGCCGGGTCGAGCGCGTGACGATCGCCAGCATCGACGCCCAGTGGCGGCCGATCCCCGGCAGTGAGCGGCAGGTGGCCTGCGACGCCGTGTGCGTCACGCACGGGTTCACGCCCCGCCTCGAGGTCGCCATCGCGGCCGGATGCGCGCTGAGCGACGACAGATTCGTGGTCATCGACGAGTCCTGCGCGACGAGCGCGGCAGGCGTCTACGCGGCCGGGGAGGTGACCGGCATCGGGGGCGTCGACCTCTCGCTTGCCGAGGGTCGCGTCGCGGGGCACTGCGCCGCCGGCGGCGCCGCTCGGGACCCGCAGGTTAGCGACGCGCAGCGCAGGCGCGCCGTCTTCGGCGCGTTCGCCGCCCGCATCGACGCCGCCCACGGGGTGCGGCCAGGCTGGCAGGACTGGCTTCGCGACGACACGATCGTGTGCCGTTGCGAGGAAGTCACCGCAGGCCAGCTCCGCGGCAAGGCGGCCGCCACCGGCTCACGCAGCCTGCGCTCCCAGAAGCTCGCCACCCGCGCGGGCCTCGGCATCTGCCAGGCGCGCATCTGCGGCCGCAGCGCCGAGGAGCTGCTGCAGGCGGCGACCGGTTCGACCGGCGAACTCGACGAGGGCATCGTCGACCGCCGCCCCATCCAGACCCCCATCCGGCTCGCAGAGCTGGCAGGCATCTCAGAAGAGCAGCACCCCCTGACAGGAAGGCAAGACCCATGACCGAAACAGCTTCCACGCACCTCGACCTCGGCGGCGTCGTCGTCGCGACGGCCCTCCCCTACAAGGAGGACGCCTCGGCGCCCGCCGGTCTCGCCGTCGACTACGACGCCTACGCCGAGCACTGCAACTGGCTCATCGAGAACGGCTGCCGGGGTGTTGGGCCCAACGGCTCGCTCGGCGAGTACTCATCCCTCACTGACGAGGAGCGCCGCAAGGTCGTGCAGGTGGCTGTCGAGACCGTCGGCGACCGCGGCATCGTCGTCGCGGGCGTGCACGGGCCCGGGTGGCACCAGGCGCAGCACTGGACGCAGCTCGCGAAGGAAGACGGAGCCCACGGTGTGCTCTGCCTCCCGCCGACGATGTACCGCTCGGCGGACGCCGACGTCGTCGAGCACTTCGCTAAGGTCGCCGAGGTCGGGCTCCCCGTCATGATCTACAACAACCCGCTCGACACGAAGGTCGACATCACGCCGCGTCTCGTCGCCGAGATCGCGAAGATCGACGGCATCGTCGCCGTCAAGGAGTTCTCTGGCGACGTGCGACGCGCCTTCGAGATCCAGGAGGCCTGCGAGGCGGCCGGCTCGAGCATCGACGTCATCGCCGGCAGCGACGACGTGCTCTTCGAGCTCATGATCGACGGCGCGACGGGCTGGTTCGCGGGCTACCCCAACGTGTTCCCCGCGGAGGCGGTCGCGATCTACGACCACATGGCCGCTGGCCGCTACGTCGAGGCGCGAGAGATCTACAAGAGCCTCATCGCGGCGTTCCGCTGGGACTCGCGCCCGGAGTTCGTGCAGGCCATCAAGCTCGGGATGGACATGGTCGGCCGCAACGGCGGGCCCTGCCGTCCGCCGCGCGCCGCGCTCACGCCCGCGATGGAGGCGCAGGTGCGCGCCGACACGCAGCGCGCCCTCGACGCGCTCGTCACCCTCCAGTAGGGTCGCACCTTCCACTCCACAGCCTGAGGTCAACTGACATGCGAGCATCACGAGTCATCTCCGCCGTCGACTCCCACACCGAGGGGATGCCGACCAGGGTCGTCACGGGCGGTGTCGGGGTGATTCCCGGCACCACCATGAACGAGAAGCGCCTCTACGTGCAGGAGCACCGCGACGACCTGCGCACGTTCCTCATGCGCGAGCCGCGCGGGCACTCCGCCATGAGCGGGAGCATCCTGCAGCCGCCGACGCGGCCCGACGCCGACTTCGGGGTCCTCTACATCGAGGTCTCCGGTCTGCTGCCGATGTGCGGGCACGGCACGATCGGGACGGCGACGGTGCTGGTCGAGACGGGGATGGTCGAGGTGCAGGAGCCGGAGACGGTGATCCGGCTCGATACGCCAGCCGGTCTCGTGATCGCTCGTGTGGAAGTGAGCGAAGGACGCGCTGTTAGCGTTACCATCGAGAACGTGCCCAGCTTCTGCGAACGCCTCGACGCCGTCGTCCCGGTGCCGGAACTCGGCATCGACGCGCTGAGGTACTCGCTGGCATTCGGCGGGAACTACTACGCCATGGTCGACCTCGACGACGTCGACCTGCCGTTCGATCGACGCCGCAAGGATGACATCCTGCGCGCCGGCCTCGCCATCATGGACGCGATCAACGCCCACGACGCGCCGCAGCATCCGACTATCGAGGGCGTCGACCACGTGCACCACGTCGAGTTCATCGCGCCGGGCTCCGACGCAGCCCACTCGCGGCACGCCATGGCGATCTACCCCGGCTGGTTCGACCGCTCGCCGTGCGGCACCGGCACGTCCGCGCGCATGGCAGAGCTGCATGCCAGGGGCGAGCTGCCGCTGCACACCGACTTCGTCAACGAGTCGTTCATCGGCACGAGCTTCACCGGCCGACTCATCGACGAGGTGCAGGTCGGCGAACGCGCGGCCGTGATCCCCACCATCACGGGGCGCGCGTGGATCACCGGCATGGGCCAGTACCTGCTCGACCCGACAGACCCGTTCCCCGCGGGTTTCGAATTCTAGATTGGACTCATCGATGAGCACACCCACCCCGCACACCACAGACGCCGAGCTCGAGCAGATCCTCGCGGCGGCGGCCCTCGCCGCCCCGGTCTGGGCGGCGACGCCCCCGACCGAACGAGCGTCGGCGCTCATCGCGGTCGCGGACGCCCTCGATCAGGCGGCGGGGCAGCTCATCCCCATCGGCATGCGGGAGACGGGCCTCGCGCAGGCGAGGCTCACGGGCGAGCTGAAGCGCACCACTGTGCAGATCCGCCTCTTCGCGGACGTCATCCGTGACGGCGCCTACCTCGACGTGCGCCTCGACGAGGCCGACCCCGACTTCGTGCTCGGCCCACGGCCCGACGTGCGCCGGATGCTCGTGCCCGTCGGCGTCGCCGTCAACTTCTCCGCCTCCAACTTCCCCTTCGCCTTCTCGGTGGCGGGCGGTGACTCGGCCGCGGCGCTCGCGGCGGGCTGCGCGCTCATCGTCAAGGGCCACTCCGGCCACCCGGAGCTCTCGGTCGCGACGGCACGCGTCGTCGAGGACGCGCTCCGCGCAGCCGGAGCTCCTGATGGAGTCTTCGCGCTTGTGCTCGGCCAGCAGGCTGGCGTCACCGTGCTCGAGGATGACCGCGTCGACGTCGGCACCTTCACGGGGTCGATCCGCGTGGGCCGTCTGCTCGCCGACAAGGCCGCGGCGCGCCCCCGGCCCATCCAGTTCTACGGGGAGCTCGGCAGCGTCAACCCGGTCTTCGTGACCGCCGCCGCGCTCGCCGAGCGCGGCGAGGAGATCGCGGCAGGCTACGCCGCTTCCGTCGCCGGCTCCGCTGGCCAGCTGTGCACGAAGCCCGGCTTCCTCTGGGTGCCCACGACTGATGCCGCCGGCGAGCTCGAGCTGCGCGTCTCGCAGGCAGCCGAGCAGGCCGCCGAGCACCGCCTCCTCAACCCGAGCATCGGCCGGGCCTACCTCCAGCGCCGCGCCGACGTGCTCGCGGCCGACGGCGTGCGCGTCGTCGCCGAGGGCACCGTGCGCAGCGACGACGACGGCAACGTGTGGGCGACGCCGACCATCGTGGCCGTGCCCGCGAGCAAGCTCTCGGCGGGCGACGAGACGCTGCTCGACGAGGTCTTCGGTCCGTTCTCCGTCATCGTCGAGTACGACGACGAGGCCTCGCTCGCGCCCAGCCTCGACGAGCTGTACGTCGGCAACCTCACCGGAACGGTGCACGCTGCCGCGGGGGAGCAGTCGACGGCACTGTCATCGCTCGTCGCGGGGCTTGCCCGGAAGACGGGACGCGTCCTCTTCGGCGGGTGGCCCACCGGCGTCGCCGTGACGCCCGCCATGCAGCACGGCGGTCCCTACCCGGCGACCTCGAACGACACATCGACCTCGGTCGGTACCGCCTCCATCTCCCGCTTCCTGCGAGGCGTCGCCTACCAGGGCGCGCCACAGGACGCGCTGCCCGAGCCGCTGCAGGACGCCAACCCGTGGGGTGTGCCGCAGCAGCGTGCGTCAGTAGGACAGTCGGTCAGCTGGGGCTCTCGGGCCTGAGCTTCTCGCCGAGTCGCCGCAAGGGGTCGTCGTGGCGCGATGCCCACGACCCTCTGCGGCGACTCGCGTGCGCCTGCGCTGCGGGGGTTCAGGCAAGGGACAGTCCCGTTCCTGCGGCAACGCCGGCCGCCGCCGTGAGTGCGAATGCGGCGAGCACGATTCCGGCGAGCGCGGCATCGCGCGCATCCAGGGGCACGGGGCGCCAGACCGTGCGGGGCCCAGCTCCGAGCCCCCTCGACTCGAGGGCCTGCGCGATGCGCTCGCCCGAGCGGATCGAGACGACGAGGAGCGAGAAGGACGCCGAGCCGAAT
The DNA here is from genome assembly GCF_013409665.1 of Pseudoclavibacter sp. JAI123. NCBI lineage: Bacteria > Bacillati > Actinomycetota > Actinomycetes > Micrococcales > Microbacteriaceae > Pseudoclavibacter > Pseudoclavibacter sp. JAI123. Next base: position 1,228,206 of record NZ_JACCCM010000001.1, read on the forward strand.
CCGGCCAGGCCCGTGCGCGGCATGCCATCCCTCCCGAGCGGCGCCCGCACGGCCTGCGCCGCACGGATGCTCTGCCACTCGCTCGGCAGCAGCTGCAGGAGGCGGAACCCGGCAAGGAGGGCGTAGGCGAAGCGCGGGCTGAGCCTCGCGTGCTGCGTGAGACTCGTCATGAGGTCGCGGGGCGGGGTGCTCGCGATGAAGGAGATCGACAGCATGCCGATGACGGTGGTGCGCAGGGCGAGCGCGACGCCGATGGCAAGTCCCTCGCTGGTCACGCGCACGGGCAGATCGGGGAAGACCTCCGTGCCTGGCCGGCTGAGCGCGTTGACGGTGAGGAGCCCCAGGCCGAAGGCGGCGAAGGGCAGGGACGCCGCCAGCAGCTTCGTGGGGGTCAGCCTCGTCGTCGTCAGCGCGGACACGATCGCCAGCGCCGTCAGCACACCGAGCGTCAGCGGGTTGAGCACGAAGAGCGTCGCGAGTGAGCAGACGAACAGCACCGCGAGCTTGACGGTCGGGTTGCGCCGCTCCAGATAGGGGGTCACGCCGCCACCCGCAGTCCTGCATCGTCGAGCTCGCGCAGGATGCCCCTTGACCGGTCGTCCGAGAAGCCCTCATCGAGGAGCCAGGCGAGCAGTGGTGTGCGCTCGAGGCCCGCCGCCTCCAGCAGCTCGGGGTCGCGCAGCAGCTCGAACGGCGTCGTATCGGCGAGGAGCTCGCCGTCGCCGAGCACAAGCACGCGATGGGCATGGGCGCACACGGCCCGCAGCTCGTGGCTCGAGAACAGCACGCCGCATCCGGACGCCGCCGTGTGCTCGAGCTCGCGCATGGACGTGATGCTCGCGCGCCGGTCGAGGCCGTATCCCGGCTCGTCGGCGAGGAGGAACGGCCGGTCGTGCGCGAGCATGGCGGCGATGCTGAGCCGCCGCTGCTGCCCGCCGGAGAGCCGGAAGGGGTTGTGGTCGAGGGAGCTCGCGAGATCGAAGCGCTCGACGAGCTCGGCGACGCGCTCCGCGTCGCCGGGCCCGAGCCCGTGCTCCATCTCCCGCCGAAGCGTCGACTGCGCGAACTGGTGCTCGGGGTTCTGGAAGATGAGGCCGGGGCGCGGGCCGTTGATGGTCCCGCCACCTGGGCGGGCGAGGCCGGCCATGGTGCGCAGCAGGCTCGACTTCCCGCACCCGTTGCGACCGAGGAGCGCCACGACCTCGCCCGCTCGAAGCTCGAAGCTCACGCCGCGGAGCACGGCGCCGGGCCCAGTTGAGGCTGCAGCAGCAGTGCGCTTCCGCCGCTTCCGCCTCGGCGCCCCTCCTGCGACGACGTCGAGCGACTCCACCTGCAAGGACGGACCGCGGGCCTCGCTCAGTCCTGGGGGCGGGCTGGTTCGGGGGGCAGCCCCTTCGCCGAGCGTCGCGACCGCTTCGGCGACGGCCGGGTTCGCGAGACCGCCGCTCAGCCCCGTCGTGGCGGCGAGTTCCGCTTCGAGTGGCAGCCAGCATCCGGCCGCCTGCAGTTCGACCGCGTTGTCGAGCAGGACCTGTTGGGTCGATCCATCGTGGGCGATGATGCCACCGCGGCCGACGACGATGGTGCGGCCGGGTAGGCCGGCAATGCCGCGCGCCCCCGCGTACTCGTCAAGGCGGTGCTCGACGAGCACGACCGTCGACGCGTGCGCTGACGCGGCGTCGATGGCTCGGCGGACGGATGCGATGCCCTCCGGGTCGAGCATGGAGGTGGGCTCGTCGAGCACGAGCACGCGCGGCTGGGTGACGATGGCCGCGGCGAGGGCCACCCGCTGCGTCTCCCCGCCGGAGAGCGTCGCGGAGCGTCGGTCGATCAGCGTCGAAACCCCGACGGTGTCGAGGGCGTTCGCCACGGCAGGACCGATCGACGGGGGAGGCCACGCGTGGTTCTCGAGCGGGAAGGCGACTTCGTCGGCCACGTCGGGGAGGCACACCGACGAGGCCGGGTTCTGCGCCACGACGGACAGGGTCCGCGAGATCGTCGGCACGTCGTGCTCCTGCGTGTCCATGCCGCAGACGCGCATGGTCCCGCTCACCTGCGCTGGCACGGCGTGGGGGATGACCCCGCTCAGCGCCTGCAGCAGCGTCGACTTCCCGGAACCGGACGGCCCGATGACGAGGACGTGCTCGCCCGGCTCGACCCGCAGGTCCACCGGCCCGAGCCCGTCGCCCGAGGAGTGGATCACCTCGAAGCCGTGTGCCTCGATGTCGAACTCCGGGCTCTCCGAGGGCGCAGTGTCAGGCCGCACGGCGCACGGCCAGGGGCTTCGTGTCCTGCACGATCGCGAAGTTGTCGAGCACGCCCGTGCGCACGAGTGAGTCGACGATGAGCTTCGCGAGGAGGCCGCCGAGGATGATGCCGGACGCGAGCTGGATGCCGAACCGGAGGAATAGGATCTCCTGCCCGTACCAGCCGGATCGGAACGCCGAGTAGAAGAACACGAGGCCAGCACCGAGCGCCCCGGAGATGGCGTACGGCAGCCAGCCGTACTTCTTGTACCGGCCGATCGCGAAGGGCAGCTCGCTGCCGACGCCCTGGATCGCGGCCGCGACGAACAGCAGAGGGCCGACCGCCGAGCCGAGGAAGACGACCTCGATGACCGAGGCGAGCACCTCGGCGATGACGCCGACGAACGGCCGCCGGATGATGGCGATCGCGATGGGCGCGACCAGCAGCCAGCCGCCGAAGAGGAAGTGCTGGGCGAGGTCGCCCGCCGGCCCCATGGCGATCGACAGCGCTGTCCAGGCCTGCACCAGCGCCCAGTAGAGGAATCCGAAGACCGTGCCGAGCACGACCATGAGCACGATGTCGCGCAGCTTGAGGCTCATGCCCGTGCTCCCGCTGCTGCGCCTGCCGCGTGGCTCGGGCTGTTGAGCGAGATCGTGAGGTGGCTCGTGACGTGCTGCACGTGCGCGCCGACCCCGGCCCAGGCCACGACGACGGTCTCGAGGACGCGGCCGAGGTCCCCGCTGAGCTTCGTGACGAAGTGCTCGGATGCAACGAACGTGCCGCTCGCCTTGGCCGTCTCGATGGCGGCGTAGATCTCCCGCATGTGGTCGGGCGTCCGCGCATCCGCCCCCGCGTCCTCGAGCGGGTACAGCGCCCATTCGGCGCTCGCGAAGCTCCCCGTGTGCCGCCCGCGCGGGGCGTCCACTCGCCGCGGCCCCGCGCCGCCTGGCAGCTCGCACACCGCCTCGCCGGGGCAGCCGCGAGAGAGCAGCACCTGGACGGAGGCGTGCAGTCCGGTCGCGGCGACGTGCTGCGTGAGGTCGGTGAGCCACCGCAGCAGCGCCTGCTCGTCGCCCCCGGCGTACGTGCTGACATCGCCCGTCTCGAGGATCAGCCCCGAGGAGTCCGCCGCGTCGACCGCGGCGAGGATCACCTCGACGTAGCGGTCTGACATGACCGAGAGCGTGACTCTCGCCCCCACCCCGAATGCGAGTGGGTCTCGAGTGATGGATTCCATGTGCGTGCCTTCCGTCGGAGCGTGACGGCACGGGTGAGTCGACTCCCTTCGCTGGCATTACCCAGATCAGGTTCAACGGTCGGAGTTCGAGTACTCCCTCTCAGCCCGACTCATCGGGCTCCCGTGCACGGCCACACTGTAGCCCCGACGGTGCGCGCTGCTAGCTCGAGGCGCTCGTGAAGACGACGTGATTGCCCTCGGGGTCGAGCACCTGGAGGATCTGGAAGTGAGTGGCGTCTTCGATCCCGCCGTGCTCGATCTTCGCGGCGTCGAGCCGCGCGGCCACACCCTCGAGGTCGTCGTCGTTGAACACCACGGTGGATTTTCCCGAGCGACTCGAGTCGGCCCACAGCTGGAGGCCGGCCTCGCTTGTGAAGTGCCACTCCAGGAGGCCGGGCATGGGATTCTCGTCGGGACCCCGCCCGAAGAGCCTGCCGTAATATTCCGTAGCCTGAGCCAGGTCCGACACGGTGATCTGCGCGAGCACTCCGTTGATAGCCATGCGTCCCAGCATGCGCGACAAGGGTGCGAGGACCCTCAACGAACATGTCCCCGCGTTTCGACGCGTAACGGGCCGCGACGGGCGCCGTGGACCGAACTCGGGGCGCGGCCTAGCGTCGCACCATGACGAACCCCAACCGAATCCACCTCGGCGTCGCACTCGATGGCGCCGGCATCCACCCGGCGGCCTGGCGGGAGCCGAGCGCTCGCCCAGACGAGCTCTTCACGCCCGAGTACTGGGTGGGGCTCGTGCAGCTCGCCGAGCAGGGCCTCCTCGACTTCGTCACCATCGAGGACTCGCTCGCGCTCCAGAGCAGCGAGTTCCTCCGCCGGGACAACCGGACAGACGAGGTCAGGGGTCGCCTGGACGCGCTCCTCATCGCCTCCCGCGTCTCGCCCGTCACGGAGCACATCGGCCTCATCCCGACCGTCACGACGACGCACACGGAGCCCTTCCACGTCTCGAAGGCCGTCGCAACCCTCGACTACACGAGCCTGGGCCGTGCGGGCTGGCAGGCCCGTGTCTCGCCCGGTGCGGAGCACGCGCACTTCGGTCGTCGGGATGCGCCGCTCGTCGGCGAGCTCTTCGCGGAGGCCAACGACTTCGTCGAGGTCGTGCGCAGGCTTTGGGACAGCTGGGAGGACGACGCCGAGATCCGCGACGCCTCCACCGATCGGTTCCTCGACGCGGCCAAGGTGCACCGCATCGAGTTCGAGGGCAAGTGGTTCAGCGTGCGCGGACCATCGATCACACCCCGGCCCCCGCAGGGGCAGCCGGTTGTCGCCGCGCTCGGTCACGCCGAGGTGCCGTACGAGTTCGCGGCAGCCAGCGCCGACCTGCTCTTCGTGACGCCGACCGACGTCACCTCGGCCGTGCGCATCCTGAGCGAGGTGCGGGCCGCAGAGAAGAAGGTCGAGCGGGACGGCGACCTGTCGGTGTTCGTCGACCTCGCCGTGTTCCTCGACGAGCCGGAGGAGACGGGGTCCGCCCGCCTCAACCGCCTCAACGCGAAGGGGCGCGCGCTCGGAGAGCCGCCGGCGGTCTTCGCGGGCTCGGCCGAGGAGCTCGTCGAGCACTTCGAGACGCTCGCCGGCCTCGGCTACGACGGCTTCCGCCTGCACCCCGGCGTCGTGACCGACGACCTGCCGCGCATCGTCGCGGACGTCGTCCCGCTCCTGCAGCGCAAGGGCCTCTTCCGGGAGCGCTACGAGGAGCGCTCCCTGCGCGGCCTCCTCGGCCTCGAGACCACCGTGCCCAACCGCTACGCCGCCGTTTAGACCCGAACCCGATCAGGAGATCACCATGACGAAGAAGCAGATCATCCTCGCGGCCTACGTCGGCGGGGTCAACGAGCACACGCTCTGGGAGCACCCAGAGGCGGGCAGCCAGATCGAGTTCTCCACGTTCAAGCACGTGGCGCAGAAGGCCGAGGCCGGGAAGTTCGACTACTTCTTTCTCGCCGAGGGCCTCGCGCTGCGCTCGCGGCTCGGCGAGATCTTCGACCACGACATCTCGGGGCGGCCGGACACCATCCCGGTCCTCGCCGCCATCGCCGCCGTGACCGAGCACATCGGCCTCGTCGGGACCATCAACGCCACCTTCAACGAGCCGTACGAGCTCGCTCGCCAGTTCGCGAGCCTCGACCACCTCTCCGGTGGACGTGCCGGCTGGAACGTCGTGACGTCGTTCGACGCGTTCACGGGCGCGAACTTCCGCCGCGGGGGCTTCCTGCCGCACGCGGAGCGCTACGAGCGGGCCGAGCAGACCGTCAGCACCGTCCGGGAGCTGTGGGACTCCTGGTCGGCGGATGCGATCGTCGCGGATAAGGAGACCGGGCAGTTCCTCAACTCCGCCGACGAGGGGCGATTCGACGTGGAGACGAGCCAGTTCGACATCAGCGGGCGCTTCACGGTTCCCCGCAGCCCGCAGGGGAGGCCGATCATCGTGCAGGCTGGCATCTCTCCGCAGGGCAGGGACTTCGCGGCAGCCAACGCCGACGTCATCTTCTCCCCGTACTCGCGCCTCGAGGAGGCACGCGACTTCTACGCCGACATCAAGGCTCGAGTCGAGGGCTTCGGCCGCAACCGTGACGACCTGAAGATCCTGCCGCAGTCGAGCTTCGTGCTCGGCGACACCCACCAGGAGGCGCAGGAGAAGGCTCGCTGGGTGACGGAGCAGCAGCTCAGCCCGCGCACCATTCAGGTCCGTCTCGAGCAGGTCTGGAACCGTGACTTCTCGGACATCGACTTCGATGGTCCCCTGCCCGACTTCGATCCGGATGGGGAGAGCGCGCCCATCATCGAGGGCCGCGCCTTCACCTACGGCGACCGGCTCGCCACGGTCCGCAGGTGGCGCGAGAAGGCGCAGGAGAACGGATGGAGCATCCGCGAGTTCGCCCGCAACGAGCTCGGCGGCGTGCGGTTCGTCGGCACCGCCGCCCAAGTGGCCGAGGAGATCGACGAGTTCGTGCAGAACGACGGCTCGGACGGGCTGGTCATCGGCTCGCACCTCACGCCTGGCGGCATCGACGACTTCGTCGACCACGTGGTGCCGATCCTGCAGGAGCGCGGCTCCCTGCGTGAGGAGTACGCGGGAACGACCCTGCGCGACAACCTCGGCATCCCCGTGCCGGAGCGGGGGACGCGGGCCCCGAGCGCGTTCGCGGTCTGACCCAGAAGAATCCCCAGCAACGAAGAGGTGGCCGCCGGAGATGAACTCCGGCGGCCACCTCTCCGCGCGCCGTGCCGTGCCGTGCCGTGAGTGGCTGGGCTCACACGTCCGGGTAGGTCTCCAGCAGCACGCGCCCCAGGTAGGCCGCGATGGCCCCTGGGCCCGAGCCGGTGGCCACGCGCTCCACATCGGCGTTGTAGTTGGTGTTCGTGTTGATGTCGTAGACCACCTGTCGGCCGTCCTCGGTCTCGATGAACTCGATGCCGGCGATCTCGAGGCCGATGTCCTTCGTGAACGCCACAAGGCGTTCGACGAGGTCATCGTGGCCGCCCTGGCGTAGCGAGAAGATCGACGTGCCTGGCTCGGGCGCCAGCTCGGCGCCCGGGGGAACGACCGGCCGGCCCGTGTCCGGGTCGATCGCGCACGCATCCGCTGGGCAGAGCTGGAAGCCGCCGTGGATGGTGTCGGCCGCGATCGAGTAGATGTGCTCGCCGCCGACGATCTCGACGCGGGTGATGAATCCGCCGGCGGGACGCAGGTACTCCTGCAGGAGCGTGATGCCGTCGAGCGGCTCCTCGAACTCGGGGGAGTCGAGGTAGGCCTCGAAGTCGGCGAAGTGGTCGAAGCGGCGGACGCCGAGGCCCTTGCCGCCCTGGTTGTGCTTCGTGATGAACGGGGTCGGGAATTCGCGCGCCGCATCCCGCAGCCCCTGCTTGCCGATGACGGCGAGGGTGCGCGGGGTGTCGATGCCGGCCTTGCGCAGCAGCGTCAGCTGGTCGACCTTGCTCACCTCGAGCTCGATGGCGCGGCGGCCGTTGACGGTTCGCCTGCCCGCGGCCTCCACCCAGTTGAGCACGGAGCGCGCGTAATCCTTCGACAGCGCGTGATCCCTGGTGTGCGACGAGGCGCTGATGCGTGACCAGAAGATGCCCTCCGGTGGGAGCGCGTCGAGGTCGAGGACGCCCTCGACGAGGCGCCATTCGACGACGGGAACGCCGGCGGCCTCGAAGGCGGCCTGGAACGGCGGCCACCACTCGGGGTTCTCGTGGAGCGCGTAGACGACGGGTGTTGCTGCGACGGGCTGCCAGGAAATGGACTGGGAGGAGATGGACTGGGAGGAGACCGGTGTGCTCAAGAGAAGAATCCTTCGACGTCGAGTGCGCCGCCCGCAGCGTCGAAGTCGGCGCGGGCCGCGGCACGGAGGTTGGGGTCGGCCAGGAAGTCGGCGGCGACGAGTGCGAGGCCGGCGCTTGCGTCCGCGATGGCGGTGCTCGCGGCGGTGCTCGTCGCGTATTCGGCGAACTCGCGCGTGTGGAGGCTGACGTCCGGTGGGCTGATCGCGATGACCGGGTGGATGCCGGGCACGCGCACGCTCACGTTGCCGAAGTCGGTGGATGCGGCGAGGTGCGAGGGCACGGACGCCTTGGTGAGCACGCGACGGCCCCTGGCCTCCTGGTGCACGGCCCAGCGTTCGGAGAGTGGCGTGTTGTACCGCAGTGGCATCGTGAACGGCAGCGGGTCCCACTCGACCTCGACCCCTGTGCCGGTGGCCAGGGCGATGCCGTTGGCGATGTCCTCGAGGCGGAGGCTGAGCTCCTTGAGCGTCTCCGCGGCGTTCGAGCGCACGTAGTACTCGAGTTCTGCGAACTCGGGGACCACGTTGGGGCGCTGTCCGCCGTTGACGATGACGCCGTGGATGCGGTCGCCCGGGTACAGGTGCTGCCGCAGGAGGCCAGTGGCCTGGTAGTTCAGGTTGGCGGCATCGAGCGCGTTGCGTCCCTGGAACGGGGACGCGGAGGCGTGGGCGGGGACCCCGTAGTAGCGGACGCGCAGGATGCGCCGCCCGATGAAGGGCTGGTCGGTGACGTCGTAGCCGAAGGGATGGATCATGATGGCGGCGTCGACGCCGTCGAACGCGCCCGCGCGGGCCATGATCTCCTTGCCGTTTCCGCCTTCCTCGGCGGGTGTCCCGTAGAGCAGGATCCGACCCGCCGGGAGCGAACGGGTTCGGCTCGCCTCGACAAGAGAGAGGAACGCGCCCACGGCGGAGGCGGCGATGATGTTGTGCCCGCAGCCGTGGCCCACTCCGGGGAGGGCGTCGTACTCGGCGAGGATCGCGACGGTCGGCGCATCCTGTGCCGCTTCGCCGACGACCAGCTCGGCGACCAGTGCCGTGTCGAGCCCGAAGGCGCCCACCTGAGCCGTGACGCCGCGCTCGGCGAGCAGCTCGGCGATATCGGCGACGCTCTGCGTCTCCTCGAATCCCTCCTCCGCGTACTCGAAGATGCGGTGGGAGAGCTCCACCAACTCGGGCTGCAGCGACTCGGAGGCGGAGCGGATCGCGGAGGTGTCGTCACCGGATGCGCCGTCGTGGGCTGAGGTGATACGCGGGGCGGCGGCGGCGGCGATGGCGGTCTCAGCAGCGACGAGGTCCAGGTAGGTGCTGCTCGGCGTCGTGGGGGACGCTCCGACGCTGATGCCGCGGGTGGCCCCGGGTCCTTGGGGTGCGCTGCTCGGGCCTGCTGCTTCGCTCACGTGGTGTGCTCCTTGCCGCCGGGGGCCCCGATCGGGCCGTCTGCATCCATCGTGCCTCGATTCTTCGGGGCGTGCCTGACCGTGTCTTGGTTGCCGTCGTGGGCCGTAACGTGAAGCTCGATTACAGTGTCAGCGTGATGTTCATCGTCGGTGCCGTGCTGCTCGGGCTCAGCCTCGCGCTCACGACCTGGGCGCACTTCCTGATCGGCAGGGCGGGCGCCGGCCGCAAGCTCCCGATCTTCAAGGACCCGCCCGGCACTCCGAAGCTCGCGAGCTGGCTGCGCATGGGCGGGGCACTGCTGGCCGTCGTCGCCGCGGGCCAGCTCTGGCACGTCATCGGGCTCGCCGCGCTGCTGCCTGTCGCGCTCGTGCTGTTCGTGCCTGGACTCATCGCGCACTCCCGACACGAACGCACGCTTCATTCGTAACGGCCGAGCTGCCGGCCCGCTCGAGGCCTCGACGATGGGTGAGGCACCGCCTCACCAGGCGTTGATGATCGTCGTCAACGGCCCGGTGGTCAACCGGTTCAGGATGCGCGAGCCGAGTCGCGTGCGCTGACTCGGCCCTCGACGCCGACGGCTATAGGCGGCGAGTCCGGTGTCGAGGTCGCGCGCTGAGGTGAGCTCGGCGCCGAGAGCCGCCGCGTCGATGAGCGACTCGCAGGCTCCTCGCCCCAGGTTCGGCGCCATGGCATGTGCCGCGTCGCCGACGAGCGCCACACCCGGGCGGACGTAGCTGCTGAGTCGTGGCACCTCGAACAGGGGCCTGGCGTCGATGGACTGCTCCGTGACCTGAGCGAGCACCTCCCTGACAGCGGGGTGCCAATCTCCGTAGAGGCCACGCAGCGTCTTGGCATGACCCCACGGCTGCGGACTCGGCGGCAGCTGGACAGTTCTGGCGCAGGCGAACCAGTTCGTGTGGCCGGGGGAGTGCGGGGTGATGCCGAAGATGCGGCCCCGGCCCCACGTCTCGGAGATCTCGGTCGCCTCACCGGGCACGACCCCACGGAGCGCGGTCGTCCCAAGCGCTCGCGGGCTGGCGTGCCGCCAGTGTCGGGCACGCACGACGCTGTTGATGCCGTCCGCACCGACGAGCAGTGGTCCGTGGTTGGCGCTCTCGGCAACTTCGGCGGCGGCTGCGGTGTCTCCCCACACGATGGCGTCCGAGCCGAGACGGGTCGTCACCTCGTCCGACAGCGCCAGAAGCAGGGTCGGCCTGGGGACGATGCGCGCCTCGCGTCCGGTGCCGAGCCGCGCGAGGATCCGCCCGTCCGCACGACGGATGCTCCCGCCCGCGTGCGCCTCGGTCTCGTCGCGTATCCGGGCCCCGACCCCGATCGCATCAAGCGCGGCCATAGCGTCCGGCCACATCGCGAGACTGGTTCCGCTGCTGGGGAGGCTCGTGGCGCGCTCGCGGACGGTCACCTCGAAGCCAGCCTTGTGCAGTGCAAGCGCTGAGGCGAGCCCAGCGATGCCGCCCCCGATGATCGTCGCGCGCCTGTCCATACGCGCAGGCTACTACAGGCGTAGTGGCGGCACTACGTCTATAGTTCGAGGGTGCCCTCCACACGCGATCGCTCGCTCTCCGCCGCGCTCCAGCTGCTTGCTTCTGGCGGTATGCGTGCGCTCACGCACGCTCGCGTCGACGCTGAGGCTGGGCTGCCGCGCGGGTCGACCTCCAACCACTTCCGGACGCGGCAGGCGCTGATCGAGGGGGTCATCGAGCGCCTGGTGAGGAGCGACTATGCGGAGTGGCTCCTGACGTACGAGTGGGGAGAGCCGAGCGTCGAGCGCTTCTGCGCCGCCATCGAAGCGGCGGTCGATTCCATGACCGGCACTGGGCGCGAGCAGACGCTCGCTCGCTACGCGCTGGTCCTTGAGGGCACCCACAACCCGTCAGTGGCCGCGGCCATCCAGGAGGGGCGCGATCGGTTGCGCAGCTGGGCCGTCAGCGCGGTCGCCGGCCTCGGTGTGAGTGGCCCTGAGGCGCGCGCCTTCGCCCTCTTCGCGTTCATCGACGGGGTTGTCCTGCAGCGGCTCTCCGCGCCTTCGGAGGGGCAGTCGACCGAGGGGCCGTCGAACGAGGGTGAGCCGAACGAGGGTGAGCCGAACGAGGGCCGGGTGGGTGATGCTGTCGACGTGGGTCTCACGGTGCGGCGGATGCTCGCCGAGGGGTAGGTGTCCCCGTCCGCTGCGCGCGGGTGGACATCACCGGGCTGGCACCGTCAACCGGCTGGGTGCAGCTCTGCCGCCCAGGCTGACGTTGCGACGGCGATCTGCTCGCGCCCCTCCTCGTCAGGGATGGTCGCCGTCCCGTCGCCGGACTGCGGGCCGTAGTTGCCGAACATGGCATGGTTGGCGCCGTCGACTTCGAGGGTCTCGGCGTCCGCGGGGAGCAGGCCGCGTGCATCGGCTGCCTTCTGCGGGGTGGTGAGTCCGTCGGCGCTTCCCGTGATGCTGAGGACATCGAGCGAGGTGTCGGCCGTGAGGTCGTTGGCGCAGTAGCTGCCGAAGAGGAGGAGGCCGGCCACGTCGGGCGAGTCGGCGAGCTGGCAGGCGCGGACTCCGCCGAGGGAGTGCCCGCCGACGGCCCAGGTCGTGACGTCTGGCGCGGCGGCCGAGTAGTCGTCGATGGTGCGAGTGTCGAAGAAGGCGAGGTTGAGGAGTGGCTGCGGGATGACGACGGTCATCTGTTCGTCGGTGACGAGGCTGGAGAGCTTGGCGGCGTAGGCCGCTGGCTCGACCTTCGCTCCGGGGATGAAGACGAGGCCGGTTGTGCTCGCAGTTTCGGTCGGGCTGAGCACCAGCGACCCGTCGACTTCCGCGATGGTGATCGCCGGGTCGTCGGTGACGGACGCGAGCGGTTCGGGTTCGGCGGCCATGACGCCGACGTTCGCCCAGATGAGGAACGCGGCGATCGCGGCGACGAAGACGCCGGCGATGATGGAGAAGCTCCAGATGAGCGTGCGCCGGAGCCGGCTGCGCTTGGGTCGACGCGGCTGCTGGTTCGGGGGAGTTGCTGGCACCTTGCGAGGGTACTCCTCAGGCGCTGGCGCGGGCGTTTCAGGCGTTAGCGGGGGCGTTCCTGGGGGTGCTGGTGACTGGCTTCTCAAACGCGAAGACGGGCAGGTCGAATTCGGGGATTCGCCGCTCGCCGCCTTCGAAGCCGGAGGCGCGGTAGAGGGCGACCGCCTCGGGCTGCCGTGACCCGGTGGTGAGGAAGATGCGGGTGTAGCCGAGCTCGGCTGCGGCGTTGTCGAGTTCGCGGAGCACCTGCTGGGCGAGTCCGCGGCGGCGGTGCGAGTCTCGCGTCCACATGCGCTTCACTTCGGCTGTGGTGGCGTTGTAGCGGCGGATCGCGCCGGCGGCGACGAGGAGGTCGCCGTCGAGGATGCCGATGAATGCTCCGTCCGGGGCGAGGAAGTCGCTGACGGGGTAGGCGCCGATGTCGTCTTTGTAGAACTCCCGGTACCTGGTGCGGTACTCCTCGTCGAGGGCGTCGAGCACCTCGGCGACCTCGGCGGAGGCGATGTCGAGGCGGCGTGCGATGAGCGCGGATGTCATGCGCACATGGTGCGCTGCATTGCCGCTTCTCGCTTCGCGACTGGCTGTCCGGTGACGCCGTGTTTCGCCCGGCGAAGCGCGGTGTCGTCTCGTGTACTCGTCTTGCGTCGCCTGCTTCCGGCTTGGTTCCTGCGTTCCTACGCTGACGCAAGAGGTTTCGTCATGGCGACGAGGGATCGCGACCAACGAGAGGGCAGCACATGAGCATTTCCGTCCGCACCGATGGCGGGCTCTCGATGGCCATGCGCCTGCAGAGGCTGTTCTCGCAGCTCTTCGTGTCAGAACGCTCGGGTGTGGGCGAGCAGAGGCTCCTCCTGCGCGGCGTCGGCATCGAAGAGGTGTAGACGAGATCGGCATGTGCGTCGCCCCGCGTCAGAATGGCGGCGGATCGTTGCTCGGGTCTCGTTCCATCTGAGGTCCGGATGGCCCCCCGGATGTGGTCGCGGTCGAGGGGTCGGCCGTGGATGGGGCTTCGCTCTGCGCGTTGATTTCGGCTGTCGGCACGAACCGAACGCCCTGCCGCTCGGGTTTGTCGGCCAGGACTGTTCCTCCTGGCGTCTTCCACTCGAGGACTCCGCCTTCGAGCTGGTCGACTGACCACGGTGTGGCGTGGCGCATGACGTGGTGGAAGACGCAGAGGTGTTCGAGGTTCCCGAGGCAGGTTTTCCCACCGTGCTGCCATTCCTGGGTGTGGTCGATCTGGCAGGCGCGTGCTGGGAGGCGGCAGCCCGGGAAACGGCAGTGGACGTCGCGGGCTGCCAGGAATCTCCGCATGGCCGCGGTCGGCGTGTACGTGTCGACGGCGAGTACGGTCCCGGTTATGGGGTGTGTCAGAATCCTCGTGAACATCGGTGCCAGTGCGGCCAAGCGCTTGGCTTCGTCGATCGGCACGGGTGAGAGGCCGTCGAGGAGCGCCGGGGGACGGCCGGGTTCGCGTTGGTCGGCGAGCAGGGTTGTTGCTGGGATGACCAGGTTCACCGTCGCCTGGACGCCATTGGCTGCGGTTGTCGAGGTGGGGTCGCTCGTGAGGAGCTGGTCGCAGACAAGGTCGGCGCTGACTTCTCCAAGTGTTCGCTCGTCGGGTTCTGACTCTGGAAGTCCGCCGGCGGCAGCGGCGGCCTTCTCGGCCTTGGTGCGTGCCCGCAGGACACGCGTCGCCTGCTTGCGGACTCTGTCGCGAACGGCGGTGAGCAGGAGGAGCGACCCTCCGACGTGCAGCACTCCGTGACCATCGCCCGCGTCGGTCACAGAGACGAAGCCCTTCATGCGCGTTTTTCGGCGCCGCTCCGCGAGTGGGATCTGCGTGAGTTCCTCCGCGATGCGAGCGGTGATGCGCCTGAGTGCCGCCTCCGTGAGGATCTGTCCGCTCACCTGGTCGAGAGCGATCTCGACGTAGCGGGCGCGGAGCGAAGCCTGCTCGGATTCCACTTCGTGGGAGATGAGAAGCCCTGACGAGACGATGGCGTCGAGGTGGTGGCCGGAGATGCGTCCGTCTGCCACTGCATCCACTGCGGCGGGGAACTCCCGGACGGCGTTCCACGACCCGGCGAGCTGCCGAATCACGAGACTGTGCTTCGCCTGCACTTCGAACGAGATCTCCGCCGAGATCGAACGGACGTGCATGCCCATCTCGGGGTGGCCGTCGGCAAGGTCGAGGAGGTAGCCGAAGTTGTACGCGCGAGCCTCGAGCAGGATCGCCTCAGCGTCGATAGCGCGCCTGGCTGACTCGATGCGGGCGGTCTCGGACAGGATCGCAGCGCGTTCGGCGGCGACGGAGGCTGGGTCGTTGACGTCGAAACGCCACCGCTCCTCGAAGCTCGCTGCCGGCTGGTACATGGGTCAACCCTAGCATTACTAGAATCTAGTTACTAGGAATAGTCAGTAACTTTCTGGCTCCGAATTCCTAGGTCTGCGCCGCTCCGACGACAGACCGAGGGGGACTCGCGCCCGCTAGGAGAGCTGGCGCGCCACGAACCCGAGCGCGGCCGCCGTGTCGACGATCTCGGTCACGGATTCGCGCGGCACGACGACCAGCGGATAGGCGTCGCTGTCCTCCTCTAGGAACACGAGCGCGAGACCGGCGGGTGCAAGCAGCGCGTCCGCGGCGGCGGATGCGGTTGGCACATCCCCGTCCACGTCTCCGATCTCGTCGGTGTCGAGCCCGATGCGGACGACTCGAGGTACGCCGGCGAGGGCATCCGCGAGTTCCATTGCGGTGTCGTCGGCGTGGAGGTACGCGAGGGCGCCACAGTCATCGAGCGCGTCGATGAGGGCGCCCCAGGCCTCGTCGGCGCCGTCGTCCTCCTCGACGCCGCTCTCGTCGGTGTCTGCCTGGTGGTCGTCGCCGTCATCCTCTTCGCGGTCATCATCGGCCCCGACGTGCAGCACCTCCTGGACGCTCGGCCAGATCTCCGGGTCGTCATCGATCAGCGTGCAGAGGCGTTCCCAGGCGATGTAGTCAGTCACGGCCCCGAGGCTACCCGCCGAAGCGTCACGTCCTACGCGCCCGCGACAGCCGCGATGAGTCCATCCACGTCGCCGTCGGTGGTGTCCCAGGAGCAGAGGAAGCGCACGAGGCCGGTGGAGGCGTCCCAGGTGTGGAACGCGTAGCTCTCGCTGACGCGCTCGGCGACCTCGCCCGGCAGCACGGCGAAGACGCCGTTTGCCTGGCGGGGGAGCGGTACCGAGCAGCCGTCGATGGAGTCGATGCCGGCGGCGAGGCGAGCGGCCATGGCGTTCGCGTGCTCGGCGTTCTCGCGCCACAGCTCGCCGCCGAACAGCGCGAGCAGCTGCGCTGAGACGAAGCGCATCTTCGATGACAGCTGCAGGTCGATCTTTCGAGCCTCTTCGACGCCGTACACGGCTTCCGGGTTGACGACGACCACGGCCTCGGCGGCGAGTGCCCCGTTCTTGGTCCCACCCAGGCTGATGACGTCGGCCCCCGCGGCGCTCGAGACCTCGGCGAGCGTGCAGCCGAAGTGCGCGGCGGCGTTCGAGAGGCGAGCGCCGTCGACGTGCAGCCACATGCCGTTTGCGTGGGCGGCGTCGGCCAGTGCGCGGACCTCGTCCGGCGAGTATGCGGTGCCGACCTCGGTTGCCTGGCTGATGCTCACGGCGAGCGGCGTGGCACGGTGCACGTCGCGCCGGACGCTCGCCGCGCGCTCGACGTCGGCGGGGGTGAGCTTCCCGTCCGGGGTCTCGACGGTCAGCAGCTTGACCCCGCCGACCCGCTCGGGTGCCGCGTTCTCGTCGGTGTTGATGTGCGCGGATGCTGGGCACACGACTCCGCCCCAGCGCGGGACCATCGACTGCAGCGCGACGACGTTGGCGCCCGAGCCGTTGAAGACCGGCAGGCCGATGGCTGCCTCTCCGAAGAGCTCGCGACACAGGTTCTGGAACGCCGTCGAGTACGGGTCGGCCCCGTACGCGCCGACGTGCCCGCCGTTCGCGGTGACCAGCGCATCCAGCACCTGCGGGTGGGCGCCCGCGGCGTTGTCGCTCGTGAACGTGCGGATGCTGGGGTCGTGCAGCTGCGAAATCACCGATCCATTCTCGCGCACGCCACGGGTCGATGAAAACTCATGTGTTCGCGTCTACCCTCGGTATATGAGCAACGCCGAGGCGAACCCCATCGAGGCGCGGCTGCAGGACGCCTACGAGACCGGCCAGGTCATCGCGGGCATCGAGCTGCTGCTGCCCCGCGAGGTGCCGCTCGGCGGACCCCGCTCGCTGCCCGTCCTGCGCTCGGTCCCCAACAAGTACCGCCACTTCATCGGGGCGTGGTGCTTCATCGACCACTACGGCCCGGTCGACCTGCCGTCGGATGGCGGGATGGACGTCGCCCCGCACCCGCACACGGGCCTGCAGACGGTGAGCTGGCTGTTCTCCGGCGAGGTGCTGCACCGCGACTCGATCGGCAGCGTCCACGAGGTCGCGCCCGGTGGCGTCAACGTGATGACGGCGGGCCAGGGGATCGCGCACTCCGAGGTCTCGCCGACACGTTCGACCCGTGCGCCGGTGCTCCACGGGGTGCAGCTCTGGGTCGCGCTGCCCGCCGAGCGTCGCGGCATGGCGCCCGCCTTCGCGGGTCTGGACCGGTGTCCGTCGACGCAGCTCGAGGCGTCGACGGGAGTGGACGGGCGCGTCGAGGCGACCGTCTTCATGGGGGAGTACGCCGGTCTGCGCTCCGACGCCCCGAGCTTCTCGCCGCTCGTGGGGGTCGAGCTCGCGTTCCCGGGCTGCTCGGAAGCTGAACTCGCACTGGATCCGGCCTTCGAGCACGGTGTGCTGGCATGCTCGCCTGGCATCACGGTCGACGACGTGGAACTTCCCGTGGGCGCCGTCGGCTACCTGCCCGCCGGGACGGGACGTACCGTCGTGGGTGCGGCGGAGGGCGGACGCGCGCTGCTGCTCGGAGGCCTGCCCTTTGAGGAAGAGATCGTCATGTTCTGGAACTTCGTCGGCTCCTCGCACGAGGACGTCGCGGCGGCGCGAACAGAGTGGGAAGCGACCAGGGCGTCGCTGTCAGCGGATGCGCGCTTCGGCGCCGTCGACAGTCACGACGGGAAGACACTCGCTGCCCCGGCCCTCCCGACCGTGCGCCTCAAACCCCGCGGTCGAACCCGCGACGCCTGACGCGCACGGCCCGAGAACTCGGCCTCAGCCCGCCCCAGCCCCAGCCCCGGCCCGGCAAGGCCTCAACGATCGCGATCCTCCGCGTCGACGACGGGAATCGCATTCGTGAACACCGATGCCCGCTCCTGGGCCTCGACGCTTCCCGTGAAGAGCCCAGAACCTCCCGCACTCGTGTCATCGCTGCGGGTGTCTTCGTCCTGAGACGCACGTGATGCAGCGTCATCTGGAACCGCGGGCTCGGTGATGAGCACCCGCTGCACCGGCAGTGCCGACGGCATGGTGCGCTGCAGCCAGGTGACCATGGCCTCGCGCACGAAGCACCGGAGGTCGAACAGGGTCGGCGCATCCACCGCCGTCACGAGGATGCGGATGCGGACGAGCCCACCCGTGGCCTCGGTCACCTGGAGCACCTGGGCGCGGCCATCCCAGAGGTCGGTCTGCGTGAGCACCTCCGCGAGGCGCTCGCGCATGAGGGCTGGAGAGACCCGCCAGTCGACGTCGAGCTCGACCGAGCCGAGCAGCTCACTGCCCTGCCTCGTCCAGTTCTGGAACGGCTGCGTCGTGAAGTAGGTGCACGGCAGCACGAGACGCCGGTCGTCCCAGAGGTCCACGACCACGTAGCTCAGCGTGATCTCGCCGATCCGGCCCCACTCGTCCTCGACCACCACGACGTCGTCGACCCGCAGGGCCTCGCTGAACACGAGCTGCAGGCCGGCGAAGATGTTCGCGAGCACCGACTGCGCGGCGAGTCCCGCGACGACCGACGCGATGCCGGCCGAGGCGAGGAGGCTGGCGCCGACGGTGCGCACTGCGGGGAACGTCAGGAGGATCGCCCCCAACGCGATGATCACGATGACGGCGACCGCCAGGCGTCGCAGGATCAGGGTCTGGGTGCGGATGCGACGAGCGACCCGGTTGTTCGCCACGTCGATGCGGTTGCGGCCGAGCGTGATGTCGGTCGAGAAGGCGACGAGGCCGGCCATGAGCCAGGCGCCAGCGGCGATGACGCAGATCGTCAGCGCGTGGTAGATCACCTCGCGCCAGGAGCCCTCGCCGGAGGCGGGGAACGCTACTGCGACGGCGATCCACAGCGCGATTATGAGCACGACGACGCGGAAGGGGCGCCGCGTGTGCCGCACAAGCGGTTCGGGCCAGCGCATTCGCTTCGCGACCAGGCGGATGATGAGGGCGACGGCAGCGGTCAGGGCGACCGCGGCCGCGACGGCGACAGCGAGTGAGATGGCAAAAGCGAGCCAGGGATCGAGCACGTTCCTCCTTGGGGAGTGGAGGTCCCTCTTCGGGCCCGCGGAAGCAGGCGGCGCGGAGGGCTGGAGCAACCCACGCTAGTGACCGAGTCTCCGTGCTCCCTGGCTTGTGACCAGAAGCGGGGCGCGCCGGAGCGTCAGGCCCTGCGCTCTGCGTCCGAGCGCTCCCGCCACCGGATGAGGAACCTCCGGTCGAAGGAGGGCGCGCAGCGCAGGCAGGACACGAGTCTGCCGTTGGTCGGGCGACGGAACCTCAGCACTTCGTGCCCGTTCGGACAGGTGCCGACCCACTTGGCGAACTCGGACGCAACTTCACCGTCGTGCGTGCGCCCGCCGACGTAGCCGAGCTCATCCGCGATGCGCTTCCATTCCGGCCCGTGCCCCGCCTTGTGGCCGGCGACCGCGTGGGCGACCTCGTGCAGGAGCGTCTGGTGCACGGTGTCGTCGTCGTACCTCGCCGACAGGTACCGCGAGACTGTGATGCGCTTGTCTCGGAAGTTGCAGGCGCCCGCGCGCTTCTTCGCGTGGTCGAAGCCGAAGCTCCAGCTGTCGTCGAGGTGCATGCGGATGAGGGCTTCCGCCCACACCTGCACCTTGGCCAGGTCGGCCACCGCGCCGCTTAGGAGTCGATCGAGGTGATCGGTTCGCTCAGTTCCGAGGAGGGCTCCTCGTCGCCCTCGAGGATCGCCCGGGTCACGCGGATCGCGAACTTCGACGACTGCAGCTGGTCGGCAGCCACGCCGCGTGCGAGGCGCAGCTCGTGGGCCCGCTCGAAGTCGACGAGCGCCTCCGTGTACTCGCGCTGCTCGAAGCGCACCTTGCCGCGGTGCTGCAGCGCGAACGCGGCCAGTTCGTCCCACTCATGGGTGAGCGCCTCGTCGACGCAGCCGGTCAGGTCCTGGAGTGCGACGTCGTGCTTGCCCTGGAACTGCTGCACCTGCGCCTTGCGGACGCGTGCCGCGAGGGCGTCCTCGCGGGCGCCGGTGAAGCGCGACTGGCGGTACGCGGTCTGCGCCGTGTCGAACGCCTCGTCGAGGCGGCCGAGCATGCGAAGCAGCGCGACCTTCTCGTTCAGCGCGGTGAGGGATCGCAGCACGGCGATCTCCGCGAGGCGAGCCTCCGCGGCGTCGACGTCGATGCGCTCGCGGAGGGTCTCCGGGTCGTAGCCGAGGATGATGGGAGCGTCTGACACCCCAGCAGGTTAGTCGCAGCGGCGGCGGTTTGGGTGCATCCCTCGCCGGGTTGTGGACAGCGGATCCGATCAGGTGTCGGCGGGGTTCACCAGCCGCCCTGTCTGCGCTCGCGGAAGAGGCTCTTCCCTGGCAGGGGCGACGCTGTCGCCGATGCGTCCCTGGCCGGCTCGGCGCCGCGGGTGAACTCGCGCACGGCCTTGCCGCGAACGACGACGGCTGGCGGGAAGCCCGACGCGACGCGTCGCTCGAGTCCGGGCAGCGCGAGTGCATCGGCGGAGCGCGAGGCGACGGCCGCGATGTTGCCGAAACGCCGGCCCTTCAGCATGGCGGGGTCGCCGACGAGCGCGACCTCGCCGAACACCTCGAGCAGCGTCGCGACCTCCGCGCGGGCGAACGCGAGGTCGTGGCCGTCGGCGATGTTCACGAGCACGACTCCGTCGGGCTTCAAGAACGGTTCGAGCTCGGCGAAGAACTCCACGCTCGTCACGTGAGCCGGGGTCTGCGCGCCAGAGAAGATGTCGACGACGATCGCGTCGACGGAGCCGAGCAGGCCGCGGGGGAGTCTGCCGAGCTGCTCACGCGCATCCCCGTAGCGGACCCGGATGCTCGCCCCGGCCGGCAGCGGCACGACCTCGCGCACGAAGTCGACGAGCGAGCGCTCGAGCTCGACGACCTGCTGTCGTGAGCGGGGCCGGGTGGCGTCGACGTAGCGGGGGATGGTGAGCGCCCCGGCTCCGAGGTGCAGGGCCGTGATGGCCGCTGATTCGGGGAAGGCGAGGTCGAGGACGTAGCCCATGTGGCGGATGTACCCGAACGAGAGCTCTCTCGGGTCGAGCGGGTTGACGGCCGATTGAGGGGTGCCGTCGACGATCAGGGTCCACTCTTCTCCGTCGCGCGAGAAGCGGGCTTGGGCTCCTGAGTCGAGCTTGACGCTCTGCGGGCTGGAGCTGCTGGGGGTCTTCTCGCTGGCTGACGGCACCTGGCAAGTCAAGCAGAGACACGCTGGGTTCGAGCAAGGGTGGCCTTGTTTGGAATCGTTCAAAACAACTGCCAGCATGGACGCATGGCAACGACAACCGAGCTCGAGGTGGGCGAGCGACACGACGCCGCCTTCTGGCGCTCGGCGCTGCGCGACGCCGGGCTCCGAGTGACGCGCCAGCGCGTGACGGTGCTCGAGCTGCTCGACGCCGACCCGCACGCGTCGGCCGAGCGGATCTTCGCAGTGGCGACCTCGCTTCGCGCTGAGCTCGGCTCGCTCACCCTGCAGGCTGTCTACGGCATCCTCGACGACCTCGGTCGCGCGGGCCTCGTGCGTCGGTTCGACGCGCCCCGCACCGCGGCCCGCTTCGAGACCCGCATCGGCGACAACCACCACCACGCGGTCTGCGACGAGTGCGGGCGCATCGAGGACATCGACTGCTCGGTCGGTGAGGCACCCTGCCTCGTCCCGGACGCGCCGAACGGGTTCGCCGTGCACACGGCAGAAGTCGTCTACCGCGGCGTCTGCGCCGACTGCGCGACACGCTGACCCGTGTCCGCGCACCCAGACTCATCCCCCAGTTCACAGCCCAGCTGAATCCGAAGAGGAGCGTTATGACTGACTACATCGACCCGACAGTCCCATCCACCGAGACCAACGGCCGTCCCACGGAAAGCGACCGGAACTCCCTGAGCGCGGGCGCAGACGGCCCGCTCATGCTGCACGACGTGCGCCTCGTCGAGACGCTCGCGAGCTTCAACCGCGAGCGTGTGCCGGAGCGCAACCCGCACGCGAAGGGTGCAGGCGCCTTCGGTACCTTCACGGCCACGCACGACGTCTCGCAGTACACGCGCGCCGCCGTCTTCCAGCAGGGCGCCGAGAGCGAGACGCTGCTGCGCTTCTCGACCGTCGCGGGCGAGCAGGGCTCGCCCGACACCTGGCGCGACGTGCGCGGCTTCTCGCTGCGCTTCTACACGAGCGAGGGCAACCTCGACATCGTCGGCAACAACACGCCCGTCTTCTTCCTGCGCGACCCCATGAAGTTCCCCCACTTCATCCGCTCGCAGAAGCGCCTCCCCGACTCGGGCCTGCGCGACAACACCATGCAGTGGGACTTCTGGACCCTCAACCCCGAGACCGCTCACCAGGTCACGTACCTGCTCGGCGACCGCGGCCTGCCGCAGTCGTGGCGCCACATGAACGGATACGGTTCGCACACGTACGCGTGGATCAACGCGGCGGGCGAGCGCTTCTGGGTGAAGTACCACTTCATCTCCGAGCAGGGAGTCGAGGTGCTGTCGAACGACGAGGCAGAGAAGCTCGCGGGCTCCGACGCCGAGTACCACCGCCGCGACCTCTTCGAGGCCATCGGACGGGGCGACTTCCCGCGCTGGAAGCTCAACGTGCAGGTCATGCCGTTCGAGGACGCGAAGACCTACCGCATCAACCCGTTCGACCTCACGAAGGTGTGGCCGCACGCCGACTACCCGCTCATCCCGGTCGGTGACCTCGAACTCAACCGCAACCCGGAGAACTTCTTCGCGCAGATCGAGCAGGCAGCCTTCTCGCCCTCGAACCAGGTGCCTGGCACCGGAATCTCGCCGGACAAGATGCTGCTCGGCCGCGTCTTCGCGTACCCGGACGCCCAGCGCGCCCGCGTCGGCACGAACTACCAGCAGCTCGAGGTGAACCGGCCGAAGAACGCGACCAACTCGTACACGTTCGACGGCAACATGACCGTGTCGCACTCCGGTGCCGCGCCCGTCTACGCTCCGAACTCGTTCGGTCGCCCGTACGCCGACCAGACCGGCCCGGTCGAGAACTCGTGGGAGACCGACGGGGACCTGGTGCGCAGCGCGTACACGCTCCGCGCCGACGACGATGACTTCTCGCAGGCGGGCACACTCGTCCGCGAGGTCTTCACGCAGGAGCAGCGCGACCGTCTCGTGGAGACTGTCGCCGGTGCCCTCGAGACCGTCATCGAGCCCGTCCGCTCGAACGCGTTCCAGTACTGGGTGAACATCGACCCGGAGACCGGTGCTCGCATCCGTGCCGCAGTCGAGGCCAACGCCGTCGACAGCGACCCCGCGCCAGTGGGCGTCGGCCACTAGCCGGAACGGCGCGGGCCGCGGCCCCGCAGACGAGCGTGCCCCCTCGAGTGCTTCACTCGAGGGGGCACGCTCGTCTGCGTTCGCGAGGGCGACAGGTGGTCAGGAGGCGCGCCAGTACCCGCAGTTGCGCGACTCGAACGTGCTGTCCTTGGCGTCGATCGTGACGACGATCTCGGCCTGGGTCTTGTCGTACGACGTCTCGATCCACTCGCCCTTGTCGTCGTAGCGGAACCAGCGGCAGTTGTCGCTCGGCGTCTCGGGCTTGTAGGTGCCCGGCTTGATCTCGTCGCCGACCTTCCAGACGCCGTCGTTGAAGCGCGTGCCGTCGTTGCCGGCGGTGACGTTGGCCTCGTAGGTGTTCAGCGAGGTCCTGGCGGACTCCGCGTCCGGGTGCTCAGGGCAGAGGATGAGGGCGGCTTCGAGCTGCGACGACTGCTCGTCCGTCGAGATGCCAGGGGAGATCGCGAAGTAGAACCCCGGGGTAGCGCAGAGCGCGTAGACATCGGCGAGGCGCACGTCGTCGGGTGCCACGTCCTTGTCGTCGTCCGTGGCCGCCTGTCCGAGGGCGTCGAGTGCCTTCTGCTCGGTCTCCGAGAACGTGGTCCCGCCGTTCGACTTGCCCGTGCAGCGGGTGACGTCGTCGCCGAGCGCCCAGATCTCGGCAAGGTCGGATGGGGCCTCCGCGAACGTGCGAGTGTCGGTCATCCGGCAGGCGTAGCTGACGGCGAACGCGCCGGGGTCGGACGACTCCGAGGGGGTCGTCTCGCCGGGCGCACCTGGAGTGCTCTCCGCGGTCGAGGTCGTCTCGACCTCTGGCGTCTCGCCGCCGGACATCTGCCCGACGAGCGCGCATCCCGACAGCAGGAACAGGGCGGTCAGCGCGACCGCTGACGTGCGCACGAGCTTCTTCACGAGGTCTCCTTCATGGCGAGGGCATGACACGGCCGAAGGTGGGGCGGGGCGATTCCTCGCGATCCGACGAAGCCGACCGTGCTGGAAGACACGCTAACGGAACTGGGTGGCTGGGGGTGGATGCGGGGGAGGACTCCCCGCAGGAAGCCGGGAAGCCGACGCCCCACGGGTCGTCCGGGAGACGACTGAGGGCAGGGGCTCAAATGCCCCTGCCCTCAGCTGATGCGTCTCGTTGGCTTACGCGTCGCGGCGGCGGGTGAGCGCGAAGCCGCCGAGTGTGAGCGCGGTGAGCCCTGCGAGCGTGACGAGGACGAGGTGCTCGGCACCGGTCGTCGCGAGGGCACCTCCGTCCGTGCCGCCGGCCGCGGATTCAGGCCCGTTTCCGTGCGCTGACCCGTCTCCCGGTGCCGTGCTCGCCCCCGGCGTCGTCGTCCCGCCCGGAGCGACGGTCGCGCCGGGGGTCTCCGTTGGCGCGGGTGTCTCGTCCGGGGCGCACGCGATCGAGCCCTGTTTCAGTGCGTCGGCCTTCACGCCGTCTTCGAGCCAGTAGGTGGCGCGTGTGCCGTCGACGCAGGTCTCGTTGGCGGCGATCGCGAAGCCCTCGTTGTTCGTGTCGGGGAGTCCCGCGGGGCGGGCGACGTGCGTCACCGTGTACCCGGCCGTGCCGTCTTCCGCGCCGAACTGGAACAGTGCGCTCGTGCCGCCGCATCCGTTGTCGCACATTCCCCAGAGGGTCTGCGTGGACTCGTCGTAGTCGAGGGCCATGACGCCGCCGAGGCCGGACTCGAGGGTGGCGACGCGGCTCGCGCTGCCGTCGTCGAAGAGCGCGTAGGCGTAGACGCCTGCGGTCTCCTCGACGGCGACGAAGAACAGGCCGTTGGCGCCCGGGTAGTTCGCCGAGTCGTACGGGGCGCCCGTGTTCTCGTCGAGCAGCTTGCCCTCGAGCTCGCTGTCCGCGACCCACTCGATCGCCTCGATGCCCGTGTTGGCGCCGACCTGCGGCAGGCTCGCCGTGAGGTCCCACTCCGCCGTCGCGACGATGTCAGCGCCAGTCGCGTCGCGCAGGTTGACCTTCAGGATGGTGTTCTTGTTGGTCGACTTCTCGGAGTTGTCACGCTCGGAACCGATGTAGACCGAATCAGGCTGGTCTGCCGAGACCGTGACGCCCTCGGCGTCGGGGCCAGCGGCCGACGGATTGCCCGCATCCGCCTGGAAACGCACTCGCTTGGGCTCCTCCCAGCCTGGTGCGGGGGAGACGCTGCCGTCGGTCGCGACGTCGAGGCGGTAGAGGTTGCCCGTGCCATTGTCGACGGCCCACAGCGTGCTGCCGTCCGGCGAGTACTGGTAGTCGAGGCCCGACATGTCCTCGCCGAGCGTGATGCCTCCCGCGATGGGGGCGACGTCGGGTGAGCCGGTCCACGGGTCGGCCTGCGGCGCAGTCGGTCCCGGCGTCTCGACGGGCACATCCGAGCACGCGTTGAGTGCGCCCTTCGTCGACGCGGTCGTCGAGCGGAAGTCGCCGTCGCCGTCGGCGCAGCGCGCCCAGCTCACCTCGACGTGGTCGATCCAGGTCGTCGTGTCGACGATGGTCCCTGATGCGTCGGCGAGCGTCGCGCTGTCACCGCTGCCGAGGCCGAAACCGAGGAGGCTCTCCTCGTAGACGAAGAACTCGCCGGGCGCGAGCACCGTCGCGGCTGGAGCGGGCGCTGGGGTGTGGCCGGCGTTGTCGTCGACGATCGTCCAGCCGGAGATGTCGACGGTGTCGCCGCCGCGGTTGTAGACCTCGACCCAGTCGCCTGGCGTGCCGCCGTTCGACTCGACCTCGTTGATGACGACGGGGGAGGTCGGTGCGACGCCCGAGAAGCGGTTCTCAGCACCCTTGGTCGGCTCTGAGGTCTCGGTGAATGCCCCGCTGCCGTTCGGGGAACGACCGTAGCTCGTGGCGGCGTGCTGGGTCCAGGAGTGCTCGTCGACGACGGTCGTCCCGTCAGCGGCGAAGAGCATGGCACTGTCGCCGCCACCCAGGCCGAAGGCGAAGTCCGCCTCCTCGACCACGAGGTACGCGCCAGCCTGCAGCGTCGTGCCCTCGGCCAGCAGGAATCGGTGCGTCTCGTCCTCCGGCGAGTTGTCGGTGAGGACATAGCCACTGAGGTCGATGGCGCCGACGCCGGGATTGAACAGCTCGACCCAGTCGCCCGGCTCTCCGCCAGACGACTCGATCTCGTTGATGACGACGGCGCCGGTTGCGGCCTCGACATCGTTGGCAGCGGCCTTGCTGCTCGCGGTCGTCTGAACGAAGTCGCCGATGCCGTCTGGGAGCCGTGCGTAGCTCACGTCTGCGTGCTGGGCCCACGAGTGGGCGTCCACGAGAACGCCCGCAGCGTCGAAGATCCGCGCTTGATCCTCCTTGCCCAGCCCGAAGCCGAACTGCGTGTCGTCGACGACGAGGTAGGCGCCAGGCTGGATGCTCGTGCCGGCTGCGAAGCGGAAGTCGCGGGTGTCGTCGTTGTCCTTGACGGCCCAGCCCGAGAGATCGACGGGGGCGTCGCCCGTGTTGACCAGCTCGATCCAGTCGGTCGTGTCGCCGTCGGACTCGACCTCGTTGATGACGACGCCGCTCGCGTGCACCGTGGGGGAGGGGGCTGCGCTGGCCGACATGGGGGCTGCCAGGGCCGCACCTCCGCCGATGATCAAGGCGACAGCAGCCGCCACTGTGGTTCGTTGTGCTTGCACGCACGCGCTCCTCTGCGCTCGGGGGACGAAGCGACGTGCACTCGGGGGTGAGCGCATGCGCCGCGGTCATCGAACCCGGGGCGGGTGCCTCAGCGGTAGCGAGGACCTGAACGGAACAAGAACAAGGCGCGGTCCACGGGTCGCAAGCGAGGCGAGGCGAGGCGAGTGGAGGGGCGGCGCGGGCACGACTGAGGGCAGGGTCTCGAATGCCCCTGCCCTCAGCTGGCACGTCTCGGTTCGCTACGCGTCGCGGCGGCGGGTGAGTGCGAAGCCGCCGAGCGTGAGCGCGGCGAGCCCGGCGAGTGTGACGAGGACGAGGTGCGCCGCACCGGTCGTCGCGAGCGCTTCATCCTTCGCGCCCGTCTCCGTTCCGCTTCCCTGCCCGCCGCCCGCGGCCCCGCCGGGGCTCGGAGTCGCGCCTTGCGTGTCCGTCGCTGCGGGCGAACCCGTGGGTGCCGGTGTCTCCGTGCCGCCCGGGGTCTCTGAGGGTGGCGTCACGGCGGGTGCGCACGCGATCGAGCCCTGCTTGAGTGCGTCGGCCTTCACGCCGTCCTCGAGCCAGTAGGCGGCGCGGGCGCCGTCGACGCAGGTCTCGTTCGGCGCGATCGTGAACCCCTCGTTGTTGGTGTCGGGGAGTCCGGCGGGTCGGGCGATGTGCGTCACCGTGTACCCGGCGGAGCCGTCTTCCGTGCCGAAGTGGAACAGCGCGCTCGTGCCGCCGCATCCGTTGTCGCACATTCCCCAGAGCGTCTGCGTGGACTCGTCGTAGTCGAGGGCCATGACGCCGCCGAGGCCGGACTCGAGGGTGGCGACGCGACCGGCGCTGCCGTCGTCGAAGAGCGCGTAGGCGTAGACGCCTGCGGTCTCCTCGACGGCGACGAAGAACAGGCCGTCGGCGCCCGGGTAGTTCGCCGAGTCGTACGGGGCGCCCGTGTTCTCGTCGAGCAGCTTGCCCTCGAGCTCGCTGTCGGCGACCCACTCGATCGCCTCGATGCCCGTGTTGGCCTCGACCTGCGGCAGGCTCCCGGTGAGATCCCACTCGGTTGTCGACACGATCTCGGCGCCCGTCGCGGCTCGGACGTTCACCTCGAGGATCGTATTCCGGTTCGTCGACTTGACGGAGTTGTCGCGCTCCGCGCCCACGAAGACCGAGTCTGGCCGCTCCGGCGAGAACGTGACGCCCTCGGTGTCCGGGCCCGCCGCATCCGGCTTGCCCGCATCAGCTTGGAAACGCACTCGCTTCGGCTCCTCCCAGCCCTGCGCGGGGGTGACGCCCCCGTCAGCCGTCACCTCGAAGCGGTAGAGCCCGCCCGTGCCGTTCTCGACGGCCCAGAGCGTGCTGCCGTCCGGCGAGTACTGGTAGTCCAGGCCCGACATGTCTTCGGCGAGCGTGATGCCACCGGCGATCGGAGCGACGGCGGCATCACCCGGCCAGGGCTCGCTGTCGGGAGTCGTGGGACCTGGTGTCTCGGTCGGGGCGTCGGCGCAGGCGTTCGCGCTCCCCTTGGTGACCACCGCGGTCTGGGCGAACTCCCCGGTGCCGTCGGGGCAGCGTCCGTACGTGGTCGCCGCATGCCGGGTCCACGAGTACTGATCGACGACGGTCGTCCCGTCCGTTCCGAACAGCCGCACGCTGTCAGCGCCGCCCAGGCCCAGATCGCTCTCGCCGTCCTCGATCACGAGGTGCGCTCCCGGCGCGACGACCGTGCCGGCCGGGATCGTGTAGCGGTGCGTCGGGTCTTCCGGCGAGTTGTCGGTGAGGACGTAGCCTTCGAGGTCGATCGCCGCCGTTCCCGGGTTCGCGAGCTCGATCCAATCCCCTGGCTCGCCACCGGACGAGTCGATCTCATTGATCACGACGATGCCGGGGCCGGAGACGGGCAGCTCGGTCGCGTTCGCGGATGCGGGCACGGCCAGTACCGCACCTCCACCGATCATGAGGGCGACAGCTGCCGCCAGGTTCATTCGTTGTGCTTGCACGCACGCTCCTCTGTTGTGAAATGGCGACCTGGGGGAGCTCAGGCGGGCGTCGCCGCGGGCAAGTCTAGACACCGTGTGGGGATTCGCACCCGTGCCGGATCCCTTCCACGAGACGAATCGCGAATCGTCGTCCTCATTGACGGGAAAAGCGAAGCGCCGACCTCCATTGGAGGTCGGCGCTTCGCGGAACTGCTGCTGCCGCGGCGGTCAGGCTGCCTCATACGTGAGGCAGTCCGCGGCGTCGTTGCCCTGGGCTCCGACGCGGATGGCAGGGGCGCTGCAGGTCAGGTCCTTGTTGAAGCGGCAGTCTGCGGCCTGGCAGGCACCCACTCCTGCGATGACCTTGTCGAGGCCACCCTTGCGGTCGAGGGGGATGAACGTGGCGCAGCCCTCGTCGCCGTCGATCGTCACAGCGGGCGCGTGGCAGCCGTCGTGGTTGAACGAGCATCCGGCGACAGAACAGGTGCTGACGTTGGGGAGATCGAGCAGTGTCATGATGTGCCTCCGTTGTTGGGTTGCCTCAACGGTAGGAGCCCGCGGGCCCCGTATTCAAGCCGACACTGGACTCGATCGTGTCTTTCTGATAAGGGGAGGTTCGCCTTGCTGAGCGGAGCCTTGCCTGCCTCCACGCGCACCCGGCGAGGTTCGGACGAGGCGCGTTATACCTGAGATTTCAGATTGAGGCAAGGTCGGGGTAGACATACCACCAATCGGCGCATACACTCGATGTTTGCGCTTCGTCTCACCATGCCTTCATATTGCGGTCGGCCTGGCAGTGCTTCTCTCACCAACATCTTCGCGGGTCGTCATCGACCGCGTCCGTTGATGATGGGCATGCCTTGTACATCGTGAAACGTGGCGGAACCTCACCGACGACACTACTGGCATCTCGCGGAATCCGCGGGATCGTGGAGGGAACTTCCTTGGCTGCTGCGCGCAACGCATCTCCGACGCCTACGACCGGTCGGAATGCACGCCGACTCTCATTCGCGAAGATCAGCGACACACTCGATGTGCCAGATCTCCTCGCTCTGCAAACCGAATCCTTCGACTGGCTCGTCGGCAACGACGCCTGGAAGCAGCGCCTCGCTCAGGCGCAGGCTGAAGGCCGCACCGACGTCGCTCTCCGCTCCGGCCTCGACGAGATCTTCGAGGAGATCTCTCCGATCGAGGACCTCGGCGAGACGATGCAGCTGAGCTTCACCAACCCGTACCTCGAGCCCGAGAAGTACTCCCTCGAGGAGTGCAAGGAGCGCGGCAAGACGTACTCCGCGCCTCTCTACGTCGAGGCCGAGTTCATGAACCACCAGACGCTCGAGATCAAGACGCAGACCGTCTTCATGGGCGACTTCCCGCTCATGACGAGCAAAGGCACGTTCATCATCAACGGCACCGAGCGTGTCGTCGTCTCGCAGCTCGTCCGCAGCCCGGGCGTCTACTTCGAGCGCACCCCCGAGAAGACCAGCGACAAGGACGTCTTCTCGGCGCGCATCATCCCGAGCCGTGGCGCATGGCTCGAGTTCGAGATCGACAAGCGCGACCAGGTCGCCGTTCGCATCGACCGCAAGCGCAAGCAGTCCGTCACGGTCTTCATGAAGGCCCTCGGCCTGACGACCGAAGAGATCCGCGAGCAGTTCGCCGGGTACGAGTCCATCGAGCTCACGCTCGAGAAGGACGACATCCGCACGAAGGAAGATGCCCTCAAGGACATCTACCGCAAGCTCCGTCCGGGCGAGCAGGTCGCCACGGAGGCGGCGCGCGCTCTCCTCGACAACTTCTACTTCAACTCGAAGCGCTACGACCTTGCCAAGGTGGGTCGCTACAAGATCAACCGCAAGCTCGGCATCGAGTCCGCGATCAGCGAGTCGGTTCTGACCGTCGAGGACATCGTCTCGACGATCAAGTACCTCGTCGCGCTGCACGCCGGCGACGAGAAGTTCGACGGCAAGCGCAACGGCGAGCCCGCCGACATCCGCCTCGACGTCGACGACATCGACCACTTCGGCAACCGTCGCATCCGTGCTGTCGGCGAGCTCATCCAGTCGCAGGTCCGCACCGGACTCAGCCGTATGGAGCGTGTCGTGCGCGAGCGCATGACGACGCAGGAGATCGAGGCGATCACCCCGCAGACCCTGATCAACGTGCGACCAGTCGTCGCCGCGATCAAGGAGTTCTTCGGAACGTCGCAGCTCTCCCAGTTCATGGACCAGAACAACCCGCTCGCGGGTCTCACGCACAAGCGTCGCCTCTCAGCCCTCGGGCCCGGCGGTCTCTCGCGTGAGCGCGCAGGCGTCGAGGTCCGTGACGTCCACCCGTCGCACTACGGCCGCATGTGCCCGATCGAGACGCCCGAAGGCCCGAACATCGGTCTGATCGGCTCGCTCGCGACGTTCGCCCGCATCAACGCCTTCGGCTTCATCGAGACGCCGTACCGCCGCGTCGTCGACA
The DNA here is from genome assembly GCF_013409665.1 of Pseudoclavibacter sp. JAI123. Lineage (NCBI taxonomy): Bacteria > Bacillati > Actinomycetota > Actinomycetes > Micrococcales > Microbacteriaceae > Pseudoclavibacter > Pseudoclavibacter sp. JAI123. The sequence goes on from NZ_JACCCM010000001.1 coordinate 1,259,216, forward strand.
CCAAGGTCACGGAGCAGGTCGACTACCTGACCGCGTCCGAGGAAGACGAGTTCGTCGTCGCACAGGCCAACGCGCCCATCGGCGCCGACGGCCACTTCGTCGAGGACGAGGTCCTGGTCCGCCGTAAGGGCGGCGAGGTCGAGCTCGTCCCAGCCGGCGAGGTCAACTACATGGACGTCTCCCCGCGCCAGATGGTGTCGGTCGCGACGAGCCTCATCCCGTTCCTCGAGCACGACGATGCGAACCGCGCGCTCATGGGCGCCAACATGCAGCGTCAGGCCGTGCCGCTCGTCCGCAGCGAGAGCCCAGTCGTCGGAACCGGTATGGAGGGCTTCGCAGCCATCGACGCCGGTGACGTCATCACGGCGAACCGCGCGGGCGTCGTGCAGTCGGTCTCGGCCGACCATGTCGTCCTGCAGCTCGACGAGGGTGGCACCGAGTCCTACTTCCTCCGCAAGTTCGACCGCTCGAACCACGGTACGTGCTACAACCACCGCGTTGTCGTCTCGGCCGGCGAGCGCGTTGAAGAGGGAATGGTCATCGCGGATGGTCCTGCGACGGAGAACGGCGAGCTCGCGCTCGGCAAGAACCTCCTCGTCGGCTTCATGCCGTGGGAAGGCCACAACTTCGAGGACGCCATGATCCTCAGCCAGAACCTGGTGAAGAACGACACCCTCTCCTCGATCCACATCGAGGAGTACGAGGTCGACGCTCGCGACACCAAGCTCGGCAAGGAAGAGATCACCCGCGACCTGCCCAACGTCTCGCCCGAGCTCCTCAAGGACCTCGACGAGCGCGGCATCATCCGCATCGGTGCAGAGGTCCAGCCGGGCGACATCCTCGTCGGCAAGGTCACGCCGAAGGGCGAGACCGAGCTCAGCGCGGAAGAGCGCCTGCTGCGTGCCATCTTCAACGAGAAGAGCCGCGAGGTGCGCGACACCTCGCTCAAGGTCCCTCACGGTGAAGCCGGCACGATCATCCAGGTGAAGGTCTTCGACTCCGAAGAGGGCGACGACGAGCTCGGCTCCGGCGTCAACCAGCGCGTTGTCGTGTACATCGCGCAGGAGCGCAAGATCACCGAGGGTGACAAGCTCGCCGGCCGTCACGGCAACAAGGGCGTCATCGCGAAGATCCTGCCGGAAGAGGACATGCCGTTCCTCGCCGACGGAACGCCGCTCGACATCGTGCTCAACCCGCTGGGCATCCCGAAGCGCATGAACTTCGGCCAGGTGCTCGAGACGCACCTCGGCTGGGTCGCGAAGACCGGCTGGAAGATCGAGGGCGAGCCCGAGTGGGCGAAGAACCTCGTCCCCGAGGCCTACGAGGGAACCCCGGGCGTCAAGCTCGCGACCCCCGTCTTCGACGGCGCGACCGAGGAAGAGCTCACGGGCCTCCTCGACTCGACGCTCAAGACGCGCGACGGCGACCGCCTCATCAACTCGACCGGAAAGACCGTCCTGTTCGACGGCCGCTCCGGCGAGCCGTTCCCGGACCCGATCTCGGTCGGCTACATGTACATCCTGAAGCTGCACCACCTCGTGGACGACAAGATCCACGCGCGTTCGACGGGTCCGTACTCGATGATCACGCAGCAGCCACTCGGTGGTAAGGCGCAGTTCGGTGGACAGCGCTTCGGTGAGATGGAGGTGTGGGCGCTCTACGCGTACGGCGCCGCATACACGCTCCAGGAGCTCCTCACCATCAAGTCCGACGACATCGTCGGACGCGTCAAGGCCTACGAGGCCATCGTCAAGGGCGAGAACATCCAGGAGCCGGGTATCCCCGAGTCCTTCAAGGTTCTCCTCAAGGAGATGCAGTCGCTCTGCCTGAACGTCGAGGTCCTCTCGGCTGACGGCACCGCGCTGAGCCTCCGCGACAACGACGACGAGGCCTACCGGGCCGCCGAAGAACTCGGCATCAACATCTCCAGCCGCTTCGAGTCCTCGTCCGTCGACGAGATCTAAGCCTCCCCGACACGACGAAGACTCATTCTTCACAAGGAGACAACAGCATTGTTGGATGCAACCAAGTTTGATGAACTGCGCATCGGCCTAGCCACGGCAGATGACATTCGCAAGTGGTCGTACGGCGAGGTCAAGAAGCCCGAGACCATCAACTACCGCACGCTCAAGCCCGAGAAGGACGGTCTGTTCGGCGAACAGATCTTCGGCCCTTCCCGCGACTGGGAGTGCGCCTGCGGCAAGTACAAGCGCGTCCGCTTCAAGGGCATCGTGTGCGAGCGATGCGGCGTCGAGGTCACGAAGTCGGCAGTGCGCCGTGAGCGCATGGGCCACATCGAGCTCGCGGCTCCCGTCACGCACATCTGGTACTTCAAGGGCGTTCCGAGCCGTCTCGGCTATCTCCTCGACATGGCGCCGAAGGACCTCGAGAAGGTCATCTACTTCGCCGCGTACATGGTCATCTCGGTGGACGAGGAGGGTCGTCGCGACGACCTCAGCGGCCTCGAGAGCGAGATGCGTCTCGAGCTCAAGAGCCTGAACGACCAGAAGGATGCGGCCATCGCGGCTCGCATGCTCCGCCTCGAAGAGGAGCTCGGTGCTCTCGAGACCGAGGGTGCCAAGGCAGACCAGCTCCGCAAGACGAAGGACGCCGGCGAGAAGGAGATGGGTCAGCTCCGCAAGGGGTTCGACGAGGACATCACCCGCGTCGAGCGCGTCTTCGAGTCGTTCAAGAACCTGAAGGTCGGTGAGCTCAAGCCGGAGGACACCGACTTCCACGAGCTCGTCGACCGCTACGGCGACTACTTCGAAGCCCACATGGGTGCCGAGTCGATCCAGAAGCGCCTGCAGAACTTCGACCTCAAGGCCGAAGGCGAGCTGCTGCGCACCCAGATCGCGGAGGGCAAGGGTCAGAAGAAGATCCGCGCCATCAAGCGCCTCAAGGTCGTCTCGTCGTTCCTCGCAACGGGCAACAGCCCCGCCGCGATGGTCCTCGATGTCGTCCCGGTCATCCCGCCGGAGCTCCGCCCGATGGTGCAGCTCGACGGTGGCCGCTTCGCGACCAGCGACCTCAACGACCTCTACCGTCGTGTGATCAACCGCAACAACCGCCTCCGTCGCCTGCTCGATCTCGGTGCTCCCGAGATCATCGTGAACAACGAGAAGCGCATGCTCCAGGAGTCGGTCGACGCGCTGTTCGACAACGGTCGCCGCGGCCGCCCGGTCACGGGTACCGGCAACCGCGCTCTCAAGTCCCTCAGCGACATGCTGAAGGGCAAGCAGGGCCGCTTCCGCCAGAACCTCCTCGGAAAGCGCGTCGACTACTCGGGCCGTTCCGTCATCATCGTGGGACCACAGCTGCGCATGCACCAGTGCGGCCTCCCGAAGCAGATGGCGCTCGAGCTGTTCAAGCCGTACGTCATCAAGCGACTGATCGACCTGCAGCACGCGTCGAACATCAAGGCAGCCAAGCGTGCCGTCGAGCGCGCGAAGCCCGAGGTGTGGGACGTGCTCGAAGAGGTCATCCGCGAGCGTCCGGTGCTGCTCAACCGTGCACCCACGCTGCACCGTCTGGGCATCCAGGCGTTCGAGCCGCTCCTCGTCGAGGGCAAGGCGATCCAGCTGCACCCGCTCGTCTGCGCGGCGTTCAACGCCGACTTCGACGGCGACCAGATGGCCGTTCACCTGCCGCTCTCGGTCGAGGCCCAGGCCGAGGCCCGCGTGCTCATGCTCGCGTCGAACAACATCCTCAAGCCGTCGGATGGACGCCCCGTCACCCTGCCTTCGCAGGACATGGTCGCGGGTCTGTACCACCTGACGACGCTGCAGGACGACGTCGAGGGCGCCGGACGAGTCTTCTCGTCCACGGCCGAGGCGATCATGGCGTTCGACCAGGGCTCGCTCGACCTCAACGCTCCGATCAGGCTGCGCCTCACGGGCATCACGTTCGAAGAGGGCAAGGCTCCTGAGGGCTACGTCCAGGGAGAGACCGTGCTCGTCGAGACGACGCTCGGCCGCGCTCGCTTCAACGAGCTGCTCCCGTCCGACTACCCCTACGTCGAGGACACGATGACCAAGGGACGTCTGTCCGGTGTCGTCAACTACCTCGCGGAGCGGTACTCGAAGGACGAGGTCGCCGAGACGCTCGACCGCATCAAGGACTCCGGCTTCTACTGGGCTACCCGCTCGGGCATCTCGATCGCGCTCAGCGACCTCGTGACGCCCGACTCGAAGCGCGAGATCGTCGAGCGCACCGAGGCCGAAGTGGCCGAGCTGCGCAACGAGTGGCAGGTCATGGGCGCGATCTCCGAGCAGGAGTACCGCGAAGAGGTCATCAAGAAGTGGGAAGCTGCAACCGCGCTCGTCGCCGACGAGATGCAGGCGGCCTTCCCGTCGACCAACTCCATCCACCGCATGGTCACGGCAGGCGCAAACGGCAACTGGCTGCAGGTTCGCCAGATCGCCGGTATGCGCGGCCTGGTCGCCAACCCGAAGGGTGAGACCATTCCTCGCCCGATCGTGCACTCGTACCGCGAGGGCCTGACGGTTGCCGAGTACTTCATCTCGACCCACGGTGCCCGCAAGGGTCTGGCCGACACGGCTCTCCGTACGGCCGACTCCGGCTACCTGACTCGTCGACTCGTCGATGTCTCGCAGGACGTCATCATCCGTGAGGACGACTGCGGCACCGCTCGTGGCCTCGACATCCAGATCGCCCACATCACGGATGGCGGCGAGATCGTCGTCGACGACAACGTGGAGAACGCGGTCTACGCCCGCAGCATCTCGGTCGACGCAGTGGACGCCGACGGCAACGTCGTCGCCGCTGCCGGCACCGACATGGGCGACGTCGTCATCGACCAGCTCATGGACGCAGGCATCACCGAGGTCAAGATCCGTTCTGTCCTCACGTGCGAGTCCAGCGTCGGCGTCTGCGCAGCGTGCTACGGCCGCTCGCTTGCCACCGGCAACCTCGTCGACATCGGTGAGGCCGTCGGCATCATCGCGGCACAGTCCATCGGCGAGCCCGGTACCCAGCTCACGATGCGCACGTTCCACTCCGGTGGTGTGTCGAGCGCTGGTGACATCACGCAGGGTCTGCCGCGTGTCCAGGAGCTCTTCGAAGCCCGCACCCCGAAGGGCGCATCGCCGCTCGCCGAGGCCGCTGGTCGCATCGAGATCCAGGACACCGACAAGTCGCGCAAGATCGTCCTCATTCCGGACAACGGCGACGAGCCGCACATCTACCCGGTGCTGAAGCGCGCTGAGCTCCTCGTCGAGGACGGCCAGCACGTCGAGCACGGCCAGCAGCTGCACGAGGGTCCCATCGACCCGAAGGACGTGCTGCGGGTCAAGGGTGCTCGCGAGGTGCAGAAGTACCTCGTCAGCGGTGTGCAGGGCGTCTACCGTTCGCAGGGTGTGCCGATTCACGACAAGCACATCGAGGTCATCGTCCGCCAGATGCTCCGCAAGATCACGGTCATCGACCACGGCGAGACCGACATGCTGCCGGGTGAGCTGGCTGATGGACAGCGCTTCGCGTCCATCAACCGCGCAGCCGTCATGTCGGGCCGCAAGCCCGCGACCGGCCGTCAGGAAGTCATGGGAATCACGAAGGCGTCGCTCGCGACCGAATCGTGGCTGTCGGCCGCTTCGTTCCAGGAGACGACCCGCGTGCTCACGCAGGCCGCCATGGAAGCGACGACCGATCCGCTGGTCGGCCTCAAGGAGAACGTCATCATCGGTCGCCTCATCCCGGCTGGTACTGGTCTCACCAAGTACCGCGAGATGTCGGTCGAGCCGACCGACGAGGCTCGCGCCGAGCGCTACCCGTTCGGCGCAGACGAGGGCAGCTTCGACGAGAACGACCTCACGTTCGTCGACTTCGAGGCCTTCTCGAGCGATGACTTCGGCGGTTCCAACTTCAGCTAGCCCTGAAGTCGCGTCGGCTCGCCGACGCACCAGTGCGAACGCCCCCACCCGTCACGGGTGGGGGCGTTCGCGCGTCTGCGGCTTGTCACCGGGAAGAAGCGAGCCTGCGGCCCTAACGTTGGCTCCATGAGTGACGACACGCGCGCGCCTCGCCAGCCCTCGGATGACGGCCACGAGCCGGAAGCAGGCGGCGGAGCCGGCGAACCCCGAGAGCTTCCCGACCCCCAGGATCGGCTGGAGGCCGCGCTCGCTCGCAGCCGCGGCATCGGCGAGGACGGCGAGGTGCCGTCCGGTGAGGTGCTCGCGGGGGATGACCTCGCGTTCGACGGTCGGGCGGAAGCGCCGACCGATCCCGCGCTCGCGCCTCAGGAAGACGTCAGGGTCGCCTTCGCGGATCCCCTCGCGACCGACGGCACCGACCCGAACGCGACGGTGGGCCTCGATCGGGATGAGCTCGCAGCCGTGCTCGCCGACGGACCGCGTCCAGGCGCACCTGCAGGTGCGGCAGCCGACACCGAGCAGACAACGGAGGTCGACGGCGAGTCTGCTTCGACATCTGACACGGTGCCGTCCGCGCCGGAGGCCGGTGCTGATGGCCACGCTGGACCAGAAGATGCCTCGGCGTCGGAGGACGTGCCGGTCATGGAACGCGAGATCGCCGAAGGGGATGACGCCGCGGACTTCCGGGTGACCGAACCGGTTCCCGCCCAGGACCTCGCGGCTGACGCGCTTGGCGCCGCCTCGGTCTCGGCCATCACGGTGGACGCCGCCGGATCTGCCACTGCGCCTGACGAGGAGCGTGAGTCTCCGCGCCGCACCCTCGAGATAGACCGCACAGCTGCCCGTGTCGCGGCCTCGAGCGCAGCCCGCCCATCGGCGCAGGCAGCGGTCGATCCGGAACCGTCTGACGACCATCAGGCCCTCGACGGGGCCACCCCTGTCGCGGGGGAGGTCACGCGTGCGGACGTGGTCGTGACGGAGACGGTCACCGAGCAGCTCGCCGAGGACGGGGAGACCGTGGAAGCGGTCACCGTCACGGAGCGAGTGGAGGTCCTCGACGAAGCAGATGCAGCAGCTGTGACCCACGTGCCGACCGAAGACGCGGCTGACGCCGACGCCGACGCCGACGCCGACGCCGTCCTCGAGACGGATGCCGCGGACCGTCCCGAAGCCGCACCGACGGTCGAGTCGACGCACGCGACCGACGAGCGCGTGGACACCGATTCCGCCAGGCCGGACGCCGACGCGTCCGCCACGCAGGGAGACGACGACTCGACGTTCGCGCCACTCCGACTCTCCGCACCGACGGACAGCGACGACCTGGCCCCGGTGAAGCCGAAGAAGCGCGGGAATCGGATGTTCGCGGTGTTCGTCGCCCTGGTCGCCTCGGTGGTGTTCGCAGCCCTCTACCTGCTGGCCTTCGCCCTGCTGCGGACGGCGTTCAACACGGGGCTCGACCCCATCGGCGAGGCCTCCGAGTTCGCGATCACCGCGGCCTTCACGGTTCCCGTCACGGTCTTCGCCGCGTTCGGCGTGCTGTGGGCACTGATCGTGAACCGCGCCGGCTGGTGGGCCTACGTCCTCGGCGGGTTCCTGGCAGCGGTGCTCGTGGCGGCCGGCTACTACTTCGGGGCGGCTCTCCAGCAGCACCTCGCTGACGGGCTCCCCATCACGAGCATCCAGCTCGACGAGGTCCTCGCGAAGTTCAGGGCCTCCGAGCATCTGCTGTCCGCGCTGGTCGCCGCGATCGCGGCCAGGGAGGCCTTCACCTGGGTGGGCGGCATCGCCGCGGCTCGAGGGCGACGGGTGTCGCGAGCCAACCGCAGGGCGAAGCTCGGGTACGAGAAGCGCATGGCGGAGCGCTCCGCCGAGACCGCGGATGCGAACGGAGTAGCCGAGTGAGCGGCGACCAGCTGCGCAGACTCACGCTGCCGAGCGCCGAGTTCCCGGCCTTCCCCGAAGTGGCGATCGACGTGCCCGCCGGGTGGGAGTCGCTGCAGTGGGCTGGCTCGGTGCTCGGTGCGCGGCACCTCGTCGCGACGAACGGCTTCAACCCGAATGTGCTCGTGACGATCGAGCGGTGGCCTGGCACCGTCTCGCACGAGGATGCGCTGACAGTGCTGCGTCAGCGCATCACGCAGGGCGGCGGCAAGGAGCGCCTCGCCGAGTCCGGCACGGAACCACAGCTCATGCACTACGTCGAGTCGACGCAGCGGGACCCGAGGCTGGGCGGGCTCGAGGTCCGCTCGAAGATGGTCGTCCTGCATCGCGGGCCGCTCACGGAGATCGTCACCGCGGTCGGCACGAGCACGGCCGCCCAATCGGCGCACATCGGCAAGGACATCGCGGTGATCGTCCGCGCACTCCAGGTCGAGCTCGCGGCCTGACCTGGACGGCAGCGGTCCCATGATCGAACGCCACGACGCGGAGCTCCCTCCCGACCCGGGTTCGACCTGGGGGAGGGCCGTCACGTGGGGAGCCGTCAGCAGCCTCGTCTTCGCCTCCCTGGTCATAGCAACCTGGGGCTTCGTCGCCCTCGGCCTGGACCGCGACGTCATCGACCTGCCCGGTGTGAGCGTGCTCGTGGCCCCGCTCGCTGTGGCGGCAGGAACGGTCGTGGTGGCCGCCTCCGTGGCGCTAGCGCTCCGCAGGCGGTACCGAGGCAGGCCGGGCGTGCTCTGGCTCGCCGCCCCCGGGAGCATCCTCGCCTGGCTCGCCTTCGCGATCGCGGCCGGCATCGCAGCCACGGGGTCCCGAGCAGAGGCCGGAGACCCGGACGCCATCTCACCGCTCCCGAGCCAGGTCGCCATCGGGCTCTCCGTGGGCCCCTTCGGGCTCTCGATCGTCCCCCTGGCGGCGCTCGTCATCCTCGCGGCGGTGCTCTCGACGTCACGGCCGACGCGGCCCGGTCGGGGTCCCGCTTGACCCTGCAAAACTGACGGGGTAGGATTTTTCGGTGCGCGCGCCCTGTCGCGCCCAAAACCGTGCGAACGCTGAAACTGCGAAGAATCTGCAGCGAAGCGCGCAACTGTAAGCAACGCCAGTCGCCTCGACTGCCACCGCTTCACCAACCAGCGATACCAGAGATTTTGTACCGCCGGTCGGTTATCAAGAGGCAAACAGTGCCTCGTAGGCACAGGAATCGTGCTTACCACGATCACGCAGTACAAAACCAAGGAGATTATTCGTGCCAACAATTCAGCAGTTGGTCCGCAAGGGCCGCCGCCCCAAGGCGTCGGCGTCCAAGACGCCAGCCCTGAAGGCCAACCCTCAGCAGCGCGGGGTTTGCACCCGCGTCTACACCACGACGCCCAAGAAGCCGAACTCGGCGCTCCGTAAGGTCGCTCGTGTCAAGCTGTCGAACGGCACCGAGGTGACCGCCTACATCCCAGGTGAGGGCCACAACCTCCAGGAGCACTCGATGGTGCTCGTCCGTGGCGGTCGTGTGAAGGACCTCCCGGGTGTGCGGTACAAGATCGTCCGCGGTGCACTTGACACCCAGGCAGTGAAGAACCGCAAGCAGGCTCGCAGCCGTTACGGCGCGAAGATGGAGAAGAAGTAATGCCACGTAAGGGTCCAGCCCCCAAGCGCCCCGTGGTCGCCGACCCCGTGTACGGCGCCCCCATCGTCAGCCAGCTCGTCAACAAGATCCTGCTTGACGGCAAGAAGGGCCTCGCAGAGCGCATCGTGTACGACGCGCTCGAGGGCGTTGCCGCCAAGTCGGACCAGGACGCGGTCGCGACCCTGAAGAAGGCGCTCGACAACGTGCGCCCCACGCTCGAGGTCCGCTCGCGTCGCGTCGGCGGCTCGACGTACCAGGTCCCGGTCGAGGTCAAGCCTCACCGTGCCAACACGCTCGCACTGCGCTGGCTCACGAGCTACGCGAAGAACCGTCGCGAGAAGTCGATGACCGAGCGCCTCACGAACGAGATCCTCGACGCATCCAACGGCCTCGGTGCCGCGGTGAAGCGCCGTGAAGACACGCACAAGATGGCCGAGTCCAACAAGGCCTTCGCGCACTACCGCTGGTAATCCAGCAGCTGGTAGCCCTCACCACTCTCGCTTCAATCCTTTCGGAGGACACCCGTGGCACAGGACGTGCTTACTGACCTGAACAAGGTCCGCAACATCGGCATCATGGCGCACATCGATGCCGGCAAGACGACAACCACCGAGCGCATCCTGTTCTACACCGGTGTCAACCACAAGCTCGGCGAGACGCACGATGGCGCCTCGACGACGGACTGGATGGAGCAGGAGCAGGAGCGTGGCATCACGATCACCTCGGCTGCTGTGACGTCGTTCTGGAAGAAGAACCAGATCAACATCATCGACACGCCCGGTCACGTCGACTTCACCGTCGAGGTGGAGCGCTCGCTCCGCGTCCTCGACGGTGCAGTCGCCGTGTTCGACGGTAAGGAGGGCGTCGAGCCCCAGTCGGAGACCGTCTGGCGTCAGGCCGACAAGTACGACGTTCCGCGCATCTGCTTCGTCAACAAGATGGACAAGCTCGGCGCTGACTTCTACTTCACGGTCGACACGATCGTCAACCGCCTCGGCGCGAAGCCGCTCGTGATCCAGCTCCCCATCGGCGCTGAGAACGACTTCATCGGCATCGTCGACCTCGTCGAGATGAACGCCAAGGTCTGGCCGAGCGACTCCAAGGGTGACACCACCCTCGGTGCCGCCTACGAGACCCTGGAGATCCCGGAAGACCTCAAGGAGCGCGCGGACGAGTACCGCACGAAGCTCCTCGAGGCTGTCGCCGAGACCGACGACGAGCTCATGGAGCGCTTCTTCGCGGGCGAGGACATCTCGATCCCCGAGATCAAGGCGGCCATCCGCAAGCTCACCGTCACGAGCGAGATGTACCCCGTGCTCTGCGGCTCCGCGTTCAAGAACCGCGGCGTCCAGCCGATGCTCGATGCAGTCGTGGACTACCTTCCGTCGCCGCTCGACGTTCCTGCCGTCATCGGCATGAACCCGCGCGACGAGTCGGAGGAGCTCACACGTCGTCCGAGCGCCGACGAGCCGTTCGCTGCTCTCGCCTTCAAGATCGCCGTGCACCCGTTCTTCGGTCGACTGATCTACACGCGCGTCTACTCGGGACACGTCCCGTCCGGCGCGCAGGTGGTCAACTCCTCGAAGGGCAAGAAGGAGCGCATCGGGAAGATCTTCCAGATGCACGCCAACAAGGAGAACCCGGTCGAGTCGATGACCGCGGGACACATCTACGCCGTCATCGGCCTCAAGGACACCATGACCGGTGACACCCTGAGCGACCCTGACAAGCAGATCGTCCTCGAGTCGATGACCTTCCCGGAGCCCGTCATCGAGGTCGCCATCGAGCCGAAGACCAAGGCCGACCAGGAGAAGCTCGGAACGGCCATCCAGAAGCTCGCCGAGGAAGACCCGACGTTCCGCGTCATGCTCGACCAGGAGACCGGTCAGACGGTCATCAAGGGCATGGGCGAGCTCCACCTCGACATCCTCGTCGACCGCATGAAGCGCGAATTCAAGGTCGAGGCGAACGTGGGCAAGCCCCAGGTCGCCTACCGCGAGACGCTCACGAAGGTCGTCGAGAAGTTCGATTACACCCACAAGAAGCAGACGGGTGGCTCCGGCCAGTTCGCAAAGATCCAGATCAAGCTCGAGCCGCTTGAGATGGACGCGGACAAGACCTACGAGTTCGTGAACGCCGTCACCGGTGGTCGCGTTCCTCGTGAGTACATCCCATCCGTGGATGCTGGCATCCAGGATGCGATGCAGGTCGGCGTCCTCGCCGGCTACCCGATGGTCGGCGTCAAGGCGTCGCTCCTCGATGGTGCTGCGCACGACGTCGACTCCTCGGAGATGGCGTTCAAGATCGCGGGCTCGATCGCGTTCAAGGAAGCAGCTCCCAAGGCCGGTCCCGTCATCCTCGAGCCGCTCATGGCGGTCGAGGTCCGTACTCCTGAGGAGTACATGGGCGACGTGATCGGCGACCTTAACTCGCGCCGCGGCCAGATCCAGTCGATGGAAGATGCCAGTGGTGTGAAGGTGGTGCGTGCACTCGTGCCGCTGTCGGAGATGTTCGGATACATCGGAGACCTGCGCAGCAAGACCTCTGGTCGCGCCGTGTACTCGATGACGTTCGAAACGTACGCCGAGGTCCCCAAGGCTGTTGCCGAGGAGATCATCCAGAAGAACCGGGGCGAGTAGCCCGAACCTGCTCGGGTGACGCAACGCGTCGCCCGAGCGGGTAACATTCATCACTGAAAACCCGGAAGTCATTCTGCGTCATTCGCGGACTGGCACCAACGACGTCCTAGGAGGACCACAGTGGCTAAGGCCAAGTTCGAGCGGACCAAGCCGCACGTAAACATCGGAACGATCGGTCACGTCGACCACGGCAAGACCACGCTCACCGCAGCGATCTCGAAGGTGCTTGCTGACAAGTACCCTTCGGCGACCAACGTGCAGCGTGACTTCGCGTCGATCGACTCCGCTCCGGAAGAGCGTCAGCGCGGTATCACGATCAACATCTCCCACGTCGAGTACGAGACGCCCAAGCGTCACTACGCTCACGTCGATGCTCCGGGTCACGCCGACTACATCAAGAACATGATCACGGGCGCTGCGCAGATGGATGGCGCAATCCTCGTGGTTGCCGCAACCGACGGCCCCATGGCTCAGACGCGTGAGCACGTGCTGCTCGCGAAGCAGGTCGGCGTGCCGTACCTGGTCGTCGCGCTGAACAAGGCCGACATGGTTGACGACGAGGAGATCCTGGAGCTCGTCGAGCTCGAGGTTCGCGAGCTCCTCTCGAGCCAGGACTACCCCGGCGACGACGCACCTGTCGTTCAGGTCTCGGGCCTCAAGGCGCTCGAGGGCGACGAGAAGTGGGCCGAGAAGATCGTCGAGCTCATGCAGGCTGTCGACGACAACGTGCCGGAGCCCGTCCGCGACAAGGACAAGCCGTTCCTCATGCCCGTCGAGGACGTCTTCACGATCACCGGTCGTGGAACCGTCGTCACGGGTCGCGCCGAGCGTGGCACGCTCTCGATCAACTCCGACGTCGAGATCGTCGGCCTCCGCCCGACCGTCAAGACGACGGTCACGGGTATCGAGATGTTCCACAAGCAGCTCGACGAGGCCTGGGCCGGTGAGAACTGTGGTCTGCTCCTCCGTGGCACCAAGCGTGAGGACGTCGAGCGCGGTCAGGTCATCGTCGCTCCCGGTTCCGTCACGCCGCACACGAACTTCGAGGGAACCGCATACATCCTCTCGAAGGACGAGGGTGGCCGTCACAACCCGTTCTTCACGAACTACCGCCCGCAGTTCTACTTCCGTACCACGGACGTGACCGGCGTCATCACCCTGCCCGAGGGCAAGGAAATGATCATGCCTGGTGACACCACGGACATGACCGTCGAGCTCATCCAGCCGATCGCCATGGAAGAGGGCCTCGGCTTCGCGATCCGTGAGGGTGGCCGCACCGTCGGCGCCGGCACGGTGACGAAGATCAACAAGTAAGCTTCCAGCTCACTGCAGAGTGGGGTCGGACCTTCGGGTCCGGCCCCATTTTTGCGTTCTCCGCGTCCGAACGGCTCCTGACTGCTCGCGGGTCGTCACCGCAGCTCACCGATTCGGGAACCGGGTTAGAATCAGAAGCCGTGTGACGAGCGAAGCTCCGCAGCCTCTCGATCCCCTCCGATGAGCTCCTCGACGCACGAGCGGAGGAACGCCCACCGCCTCAGCGCAGCCCCAGGAGCTCGACGAATGTCCGTACGCGCAGAACGCCCCACGAGCGCGACCGCTCGGTCTGCGCCGAACCGCTACCGCACCGACATTCAAGGGCTGCGGGCGATCGCGTCCCTCCTCGTCGCGTCGTTCCACATCTGGTTCGGCACCGTCTCCGGCGGCGTCGACCTCTTCTTCGTCCTCGGCGGATTCCTGCTGGCCACGACCCTCGTCGGTGAACTCGAGCGTCGGGGGAGCATCCGAGCCTGGCAGTACGTGAAGCGCACGGCTACACGCCTGTTCCCCATGGCCGGTCTCGTCCTCCTCGTCGTCGCAGTCGTTCTCCTGCTGACGGCCCCGGCGCTGTCCTTCCAGCGCAATGTCACGGACCTGTTCGCCGCCGCCACCTACTGGGAGAACTGGCGACTCGCCGGCGACGCGACCGACTACATCGCTGCGGGCCACGACAAGTCAGCCGTCCAGCACTTCTGGGCCATGTCGGTGCAGGGCCAGTCCACGCTGATCCTGCTGGGGTTCGTCCTGCTGCTCGGCGCCGTCGCGAAGCTGGCGAAGTGGCCCGTTCGGCGCGTGGCCATCGTGGGGTTCGCGCTGCTCACCGCAGCTTCCTTCGCTTACGCCCTCAACGGGGTGGCGGTCGACCCGGTCCCGACGTACTACAGCACAGGGGCCCGCCTGTGGGAGTTCGGGATCGGGGCCGTCGCCGCGCTCGTCATCACGCGGATCCACCTGCCGAAGACGCTCCGGGCGATCGTCGGCAGCCTGGGTCTCGCGCTCGTGCTGACCGCAGGTCTCCTGCCGAGCTCCTGGCCGTATCCGGGACTCATCGCGCTCTACCCGGTCGGCGGGGCGCTGCTCGTCCTCATCGCCGGGGCGTCGGGAGACCCTGCTGGAGGCAACCGACTGCTGACCTGGAGGCCCCTGGTCTGGCTCGGCGGCTTCTCGTACGGGCTGTACCTCTGGAGCTGGCCGATCCTCAAGCTGTTCGTCGAGGTCTTCCCAGACCGAGCTGAGCCGGTCTCGTTCTTCGATGGGCTGCTCCTCCTCGCCGTCTCGATCGCCATCGCGTGGGCGACCTCCCGCGGGCTCAAGCTCCTGGGGAGGATCAGGAACCCGCTCGCCCAGATCGATGCGACTGCCCCGAAGTGGAAGCCGAACCCGAGGCTCATCACCTCCGTCACCGTTCCCCTGGTCGCACTCCTCGCCTTCATCGGCGTCCAGGTCGCTCCGCAGGTCCACGAGGACGCCATCGAGGCGATCGAACTCGCGCCTGCCGTCGACAACCTCGACGAGCTCTCGGCGGTCATCGCGGATGCGATCGCAGATCCCACCGTCCCGGACGGCAGGCTTCTCAGCGGAGCGGAAGCGCGCAGCGAAGAGTGGGAGCTGGACGACTGCGTGTCGGTCGCGTCGGACGAAGCGGTTGATCGCTGCGCCTACGGAAGTCCGGATGCGGAACGCGAGGTGTGGATCGTCGGGGACTCCCAGGCCGTGACCTGGGCGCCCGGATTCCGAGACGCCCTCGGCGAGGACACGAAGCTGCAGCTCATGGGGCTGTCGATGTGCCCGTTCACCTCCGGAGCTGGACTGGACAGCATCGATCACTACCGGGAGACGTGTGAGGGACACAACTCCTGGGTGGTCGAACAGGCGACTGAGCGTCTCCCGGATGTGGTCGTGGTCACGTACGGTGCCTGGTGGGTCGGTGACGGATACGAGCACCTCGGCGACGACGTCGGAGCGGACCTCGGACGGGGCAGCAGCGACTACGTGAGAGCCCTCACCGATCTCGGCATCGAGGTCGTCTGGCTCGATTCGGTACCGCCGACGCAGGACCTCGACGAGTGCATGGAGGCGTCGACGGTCTCGGAGGCAGCCAGGGCCTGCGAGACGCCGTTCGGCGACGAGCGCCAGCAGCGCGTCGACGAGCTCGCGACCGAGATGGGGGAGTCCGGTGCGGATGTGGTGCCCACGACAGCCTGGTTCTGCGACCTCGACCTGGCGTCGTGCCCGAGCGTGGTCGCCGGGACTCCGGTTCACAGCGATCCGACGCACATCGGCAGGCAGTACTCGCTCTACCTGTCGAAGGTCATCGCGGACCGAGTTCTGGCCCCGCACGGCTTCTGAGCCACCGATCTCGACGGCGCGACACGCCCGGGTTGCAAGAACAGGTCCGTCCGGTCTAAACTCGGTGAGTTCAGTATTTCGGGGCCCGGCGCTAGTCGTGTGTTCGAATCACTGCCCGGAGAGTGCATAAGCGCCCCGCGTCGCAAGACGCCTGGTGTGCAGCTTAGGCCACCGGCAGCAGAGCAAAGCTCCGGCCAAAGGACAACACCTCACCGAGGTCGAGTCCGGAAGGCCGTCCATCAGCTTGAGTACACTCCTGTGCTCCGAGCAGGTGAACTTGACAGAAAAACAGTGGTGCGAATCCCGGCGTGAAGACGCCACGGGGTTGCATGCGAAGCCGCAATGGCGGCACGTCATTGAGAGAGAGAGTCAACCATGGCGGGACAGAAGATCCGCATTCGACTGAAGTCGTATGACCACGAGGTCATCGACAGCTCGGCGCGCAAGATCGTCGACACCGTAACCCGTGCTGGCGCCTCCGTCATCGGTCCGGTGCCCCTGCCTACCGAGAAGAACGTGATCGCCGTGATCCGTAGCCCTCACAAGTACAAGGACAGCCGCGAGCACTTCGAGATGCGCACCCACAAGCGTCTGATCGACATCGTCGACCCGACGCCGAAGGCCGTCGACTCGCTCATGCGTCTCGACCTTCCGGCCGACGTCAACATCGAGATCAAGCTCTAGGGAAACACATGTCTACCGCTACCAAGACGTTCAAGGGACTGCTGGGCACGAAGCTCGGCATGACCCAGGTCTGGGACGCTGACAACCGTCTCGTCCCCGTCACGGTCATCCAGGTGAGCACCAACGTCGTCACCGAGATCATGACCGTCGAAAAGAACGGCTACGAAGCCGTCCAGATCGCCGCAGGCGCCATCGACCCGCGCAAGGTGAACAAGCCGGCCGCCGGCAAGTTCGCAGCAGCGGGCGTCACGCCGCGCCGTCACATCACCGAACTCCGCACCGCTGACGCAGCGACGTACACGATCGGTCAGGAGCTCGGCGCAGACACGTTCGAGCCCGGCACCAAGATCGACGTCGTCGGCACCAGCAAGGGCAAGGGCTTCGCCGGTGTCATGAAGCGTCACAACTTCTCCGGTGTCGGCGCATCTCACGGTGCCCACAAGAACCACCGTCGCCCCGGCTCCATCGGTGCCTCCGCGACCCCCAGCCGTGTCTTCAAGGGCACGCGCATGGCTGGCCGGATGGGTGGCGACCGCGTCACCGTCCAGAACCTCACGGTTCACGCAGCCGACGCCGAGAAGGGCATCCTCCTCGTCAAGGGTGCTGTCCCCGGCCCCAAGGGTCGTCTCGTTTTCGTTCGCAACGCAGTGAAGGGGGCCTAGTTTCCTATGGCAACCAAGATTGACGTCACCGACGCAGCCGGCAAGAAGTCCGGCACGGTCGAACTGCCTGCCGCCATCTTCGACGCGCAGACCAACGTCCCGCTGATCCACCAGGTTGTCGTCGCACAGCGTGCAGCTGCTCGTCAGGGCACGCACAAGACGAAGAACCGTGGAGAGGTCTCCGGCTCAGGCCGCAAGCCGTTCAAGCAGAAGGGCACCGGCCGCGCCCGTCAGGGTTCGGTCCGCATGCCGCAGCACAAGGGCGGTGGCATCGTCCACGGGCCGACGCCGCGCGACTACTCGCAGCGCACCCCTAAGAAGATGATCGCAGCAGCCCTCATCGGGGCACTGAGCGACCGCGCACGCGGTGGCCACCTGCACATCGTCGACTCCCTCGTCACGGGTGAGAAGGCCTCGACCAAGGTCGCAGCAGCAGCAATCGCGAAGGTCGCGGCAGGACGCAACATCCTCGTCGTCCTCGACCGCAGCGATGAGCTCAGCCTCCTGAGCGTGCGCAACCTCCCGGCGCTCCACGTCCTGTTCGTTGACCAGCTCAACGCCTACGACGTGCTCGTCTCGGACGACATCCTCTTCACGAAGGCTGCCTACGACGCGTTCGTCGAGAGCAAGACCAGCAAGGAGCAGGGCGCATGAGCGCAAACAACAAGGACCCGCGCGACATCATCTTCGCGCCGGTGATCTCCGAGAAGAGCTACAGCCTGATCGACCAGGGCAAGTACACCTTCGAGGTCGACCCTCGTTCGAACAAGACCGAGATCAAGCTCGCCATCGAGCAGATCTTCGACGTCAAGGTCGACAAGGTCAACACCTTGAACCGCACGGGCAAGACGCGCCGCACCCGCTTCGGGCTCGGCAAGCGCAAGGACACCAAGCGCGCCATCGTCTCGCTCAAGTCCGGCACCATCGACATCTTCTCGAACGCCGGTTAATCGAGAGCACAGAGGACGAATTCACATGGCTATTCGCAATTACAAGCCCACGACGCCTGGTCGTCGTGGAGCCTCGGTGTCCGAGTTCACCGAGATCACGCGCTCGACTCCCGAGAAGTCGCTGCTCCGCCCCCTGACCAAGTCGGGTGGCCGCAACAACCAGGGACGCATCACGACCCGTCACATCGGTGGTGGCCACAAGCGCCAGTACCGCGTCATCGACTTCCGTCGCAATGACAAGGACGGCGTGAACGCCAAGGTCGCTCACATCGAGTACGACCCCAACCGCACCGCTCGCATCGCGCTGCTGCACTTCTTCGACGGAACCAAGCGCTACATCCTGGCTCCGAACAAGCTCAAGCAGGGCGACATCGTCGAGTCGGGCGCTGGCGCCGACATCAAGCCGGGCAACAACCTCCCGCTGAAGAACATCCCGACCGGTACGGTCATCCACGCCATCGAGCTCCGCCCAGGCGGCGGCGCGAAGATGGCGCGCTCGGCCGGAGCATCCGTCCGCCTCGTCGCGAAGGACGGCCCCTACGCCCAGCTGCGTCTGCCGAGCGGCGAAGTCCGCAACGTCGACGTGCGCTGCCGCGCGACGATCGGCGAGGTCGGCAACGCCGAGCAGTCGAACATCAACCTGGGCAAGGCCGGCCGCAAGCGCTGGCTCGGCGTTCGTCCCACGGTCCGTGGTGTCGTCATGAACCCGGTCGACCACCCGCACGGTGGTGGTGAAGGTCGCACCTCCGGTGGACGTCACCCGGTGAGCCCCTGGGGTAAGCCAGAAGGCCGCACCCGTCGCCCCAACAAGGAGAGCGACAAGCTCATCGTCCGCCGTCGCCCTGCCGGCAAGAAGCGTAAGTAGGAGATCAGAAGATGCCTCGCAGTCTCAAGAAGGGCCCCTTCGTCGACGAACACCTCTTCCAGAAGGTGGTCAAGCAGAACGAAGCTGGCTCGAAGAACGTCATCAAGACCTGGTCGCGCCGATCGATGATCGTGCCGGACATGCTCGGACACACCATCGCCGTGCACGACGGTCGCAAGCACATCCCCGTGTTTGTCACCGAAACCATGGTCGGCCACAAGCTCGGCGAGTTTGCACCGACCCGCACCTTCCGTGGACACGAGAAGGACGACAAGAAGGGTCGTCGCCGCTAACGCGGCGACGTGAAGGAGGAAAATATGGTGGAGTCAACCGCACGCGTGCGGCACATCCGCGTCACCCCTCAGAAGGCTCGTCGCGTCGTCAACTTGATCCGCGGCAAGCAGGCGCTCGAAGCGCTCGCGATCCTGAAGTTCGCACCGCAGGGTGCCTCTGAGCCGGTCTACAAGGTCGTTGCATCCGCAATCGCCAACGCACGTGTCAAGGCAGACAAGGAAAGCCAGTTCCTTGACGAGCGCGACCTCTACATCGCCAAGGCGTTCGTAGACGAGGGTGCAACCCTCAAGCGCTTCCGTCCGCGTGCACAGGGACGAGCATTCCGCATCAACAAGCGCACAAGCCACATCACGGTTGTGCTGGCGACGCCGGAGCTCGCCGAGGCCGAGAAGGGGAGCAGCAAGTAATGGGCCAGAAGATCAATCCGTACGGCTTCCGTCTCGGAATCACGACCGACCACGTCAGCCGCTGGTACGCAGACTCGACCAAGCCGGGTCAGCGCTACAGCGACTACGTCAAGGAAGACATTCGCATCCGCGAGTACCTCCAGAAGTCGCTCGACCGTGCAGGCGTCTCGCGCATCGAGATCGAGCGCACACGTGACCGCGTTCGCGTCGACATCTACACGGCTCGTCCCGGCATCGTCATCGGACGACGCGGAGCCGAGGCCGAGCGCATCCGCGCCGACCTCGAGAAGCTCACGGGCAAGCAGATCCAGCTGAACATCCTCGAGGTCAAGAACCCCGAGGCTGACGCTCAGCTCGTCGCGCAGGGCATCGCCGAGCAGCTCTCTGCTCGCGTCGCCTTCCGCCGTGCAATGCGCAAGGGCCTCCAGGGCGCTCAGCGTGCAGGTGCCAAGGGCATCCGCATCCAGGTCTCGGGCCGCCTCGGCGGCGCTGAGATGAGCCGTTCCGAGTTCTACCGCGAGGGACGCGTTCCGCTGCACACGCTCCGCGCCAACATCGACTACGGCTTCTACGAGGCCAAGACCACGTACGGTCGCATCGGTGTCAAGGTGTGGATCTACAAGGGCGACATGACCAACAAGGAACTCGCCCGCGAACAGGCCAACCAGAAGTCGTCCCGTGGGGACCGTAACGACCGCTCCCGCCGTGGCCCGCGCCGCGACAACGAGAAGCAGGTCGCCGCAGGAGTTGAGGCGTAACCATGTTGATTCCACGTCGAGTCAAGCACCGTAAGCAGCACCGCCCGGACCGCAGCGGCATGTCGAAGGGTGGCAACACCGTCTCGTTCGGCGAGTTCGGCATCCAGGCGCTCACGCCGTCCTACGTCACGAACCGTCAGATCGAGGCAGCTCGTATCGCGATGACCCGCCACATCAAGCGTGGCGGCAAGGTCTGGATCAACATCTACCCGGACCGCCCGATGACCGCCCGCCCCGCCGAGACCCGCATGGGTTCCGGTAAGGGTGCAGTCGACTCCTGGGTCGCGAACGTCAAGCCCGGCCGCGTCCTCTTCGAGGTCGCCGGCGTCAGCGAGGAGCTCGCTCGCGAGGCCCTCACACGCGCCATCCACAAGCTGCCGCTCAAGGCACGCATCATTTCGCGCGAGGAAGGCGAGTAATCATGGCGATTGGTACCAAGGAGCTCGCCACTACCGAGCTCGACAACTTCGAAGACGGACGTCTCGTCGAAGAGCTCAAGAAGGCGAAGGAAGAGCTGTTCAACCTGCGCTTCCAGGCCGTGACCAACCAGGTCGAAGAGCGTGGACGCATCCGTCAGGTCAAGCGCGACATCGCGCGCATCTACACGGTGATCCGCGAGCGTGAGCTCGGGATCCGCGCAACCCCGGCCCCGGTCGAGAAGCCGGCCAAGAAGTCGAAGGCCACGAAGGCTTCGAAGAAGGCCGAAGCCCCTGAGGCTGCGCCCGAGGCTGAGAACGAGGAGACCAAGTAATGGCTGAAAGCACGACACAGCCCGAGGCAACGGAAGAGGCGCACGAGCGCAACTACCGGAAGACCCGGCGCGGCTACGTCACGAGCGACAAGATGGACAAGACCATCACCGTCTCGGTCGAAGAGCGCGTCAAGCACCCCCTCTACGGCAAGGTGCTCCGCCGCTCGAGCAAGGTCAAGGCGCACGACGCCGACAACCTGGCCGGCATCGGCGACCTCGTCCTGATTGCAGAGACCCGTCCCCTCAGCGCTACCAAGCGCTGGCGCCTGGTCGAGATCCTGGAGAAGGCGAAGTAGGCCTCGCCTCTTCGACCGCTCAGCGAAGGAATTTGACAGATGCTTCAGCAAGAATCCCGAGTCCGCGTCGCCGACAACACCGGCGCCAAGGAACTCCTCACGATCCGCGTACTCGGTGGCTCCGGCCGCCGCTACGCGGGAATCGGTGACGTCATCGTCGCGACCGTCAAGGACGCGATCCCCGGCGGCAACCTCAAGAAGGGTGAGGTCGTCAAGGCCGTCATCGTTCGCACGATCAAGTCGACCCGTCGTCCCGACGGCTCGTACATCAAGTTCGACGAGAACGCAGCGGTCATCCTCAAGGGTGACAACGAGCCGCGTGGCACTCGAATCTTCGGACCGGTCGGTCGCGAGCTCCGCGACAAGAAGTTCATGAAGATCGTGTCGCTCGCGCCGGAGGTGATTTAACCCATGGCAACGATCCGCAAGGGAGACCTGGTCCAGGTCATCTCAGGCACGAGCCAGGCTCGCGGTGGAGACCGCGGCAAGCAGGGCGAAGTGCTCGAGGTGCTCCGCGATGAGAACCGCATTCTCGTCCAGGGCATCAACTTCGTGACCAAGCACGTTCGCGTCGGACAGACGCAGCGTGGCACGAAGACGGGTGGCATCGAGACCGTCGAGGCCCCCATCCACATCTCGAACGTCGCACTCGTCGACCCCGAGACCAAGCAGCCGGCTCGCACCGGTGTGAAGGTCGAAGAGGTCACGAAGGACGGCGTCACCAAGACGGTGCGCACGCGCGTCTTCAAGCCCTCGCGTCGCGCAGCCAAGCCTGCCAAGGCAGAGAAGGCCGCCAAGGCTGACAAGGCTGAGAAGGCCGAGAAGGCTGACAAGGCTGAGAAGGCCGAGAAGAAGCCTGCGACGAAGGCCAAGGCCGCCGCACCGAAGAAGAAGGACGACGAGTAGATATGACTGACATCGCCACGGAGGCTGGCAAAATCCAGCCCCGTCTCAAGCTGAAGTACCGCGAAGAGCTCAAGGCTCAGCTGCAGGCAGACCTCGGCGTGAGCAACGTCCACCAGGTTCCGGGTCTCGTGAAGATCGTCGTGAACATGGGTGTTGGCGAGGCAGCTCGCGACGGCAAGATCATCGAGGGTGCCATCACGGACCTCACGGCGATCACGGGCCAGAAGCCCAAGGTCACGAAGGCCACGAAGTCCATCGCGCAGTTCAAGCTGCGCGAAGGTCAGCCGATCGGCGCGCACGTCACGCTGCGCGGCGACCGCATGTGGGAGTTCCTCGACCGCCTGCTCTCGCTCGCCCTTCCCCGTATCCGCGACTTCCGTGGTCTCAGCGACCGCCAGTTCGACGGCAACGGAAACTACACCTTCGGCCTCACGGAGCAGGTAATGTTCCATGAGATCGATCCAGACAAGATCGACCGCACACGCGGTATGGACATCACCGTCGTCACGACGGCGAAGAACGACGAAGAAGGACGCGCCCTCCTGGGCAAGCTCGGCTTCCCGTTCCAGGCCGGTCTCCAGCAGAACTAGTCTGAACACCCGAGGGTCACGGCAGCAGCCGTGACCCCATCGGGCTGTTGCAACCGCAACCGCCCGTCCACCACAGGTCGCGGGGCCGTGTACGGCCCCGCGAAACCAGGCGAAAGGCACTCATCATGACGATGACAGATCCCGTCGCAGATATGCTGACGCGACTGCGCAACGCGAACTCGGCGCACCACGACTCCGTGTCGATGCCGAGCTCGAAGCTCAAGTCCCACATTGCCGACATCCTCAAGCGCGAGGGTTACATCACCGACTGGACAGTCGAAGATGCACGAGTGGGCCAGACCCTCACTCTCTCGCTCAAGTTCGGTCCGAACCGCGAGAGGTCGATCGTCGGCATCAAGCGCGTCTCCAAGCCAGGTCTTCGCGTCTACGCGCGCTCGACCGAGCTGCCAAGCGTCCTCGGCGGCCTCGGCATTGCCATCCTGTCCACCTCCTCCGGTCTCCTCACGGACCGTCAGGCCGAGCAGAAGGGCGTAGGCGGAGAAGTCCTCGCCTACGTGTGGTAATCCGTCATGTCACGAATTGGTCGTCTCCCGATCAGCGTCCCAGCTGGCGTTGACATCAAGATCGACGCGCAGAACGTCACCGTCAAGGGCCCGAAGGGCGAGCTCGCGCTCGTCGTCGCGAACCCCATCGAGGTCAAGCTCGAAGACGGTCAGGTTCTCGTCACGCGTCCGAACGACGAGCGTGAGTCCCGTGCACTGCACGGCCTGACCCGCACGCTCATCAACAACAACATCATCGGCGTCACCGAGGGCTACACCAAGAAGCTCGAGGTCGTTGGAACCGGTTACCGCATCGTTTCCAAGGGCACGGGCGTCGAGTTCGCACTCGGCTACTCGCACCCGATCAACGTCGAGCCCCCGGCGGGCATCACGTTCCAGGTCGAGGGCAACAACAAGCTCACGGTCGTCGGAATCGACAAGCAGGCTGTCGGCGAGGTCGCAGCGAACATCCGCAAGCTCCGCCTCCCCGAGCCCTACAAGGGCAAGGGCGTGCGTTACGAGGGCGAGCAGATCCGCCGCAAGGCCGGAAAGTCAGGTAAGTAACCATGGGACTCGGAACTCGAGGAAAGAGCAAGCAGGCAGCGACCCGTCGCCGCCACGTCCGCCTTCGCAAGAAGGTCTCCGGCGACGCGCAGCGTCCCCGTCTCGTCGTCACGCGCTCCGCGCGTCACGTCTTCGTCCAGGTTGTCGACGACACCAAGGGCATCACGCTCGCATCCGCATCCACCATGGAAGCTGAGCTGCGTGCGTTCGAGGGCGACAAGTCCGCAAAGGCGAAGCGTGTCGGCGAGCTCGTCGGCGCACGCGCAAAGGACGCCGGCATCGAGAGCGTGGTCTTCGACCGCGGCGGCAACAAGTACGCCGGTCGCGTCGCGGCCATCGCTGATGGAGCACGAGAGGCAGGGCTGAACCTGTGACCGAGAAAATCGACACCAACACGCCCGACAACATGACCGACACGCCCGTTGAGACGGCCGCGTCGAGTGAGTCGGCACAGCGCGAAGGCGGCAGCGGACGCGACAACAACCGTCGCGGCGGCGGTCGCGGCGAGCGCGGTCAGGGTGGCGGTCGTGACCGCAACTCGCGCGATGACAAGAGCCAGTTCCTGGAGCGCGTCGTCACCATCAACCGCGTCTCCAAGGTCGTCAAGGGTGGTCGTCGCTTCGCGTTCACCGCGCTCGTCGTCGTCGGAGACGGCAACGGTCTCGTGGGCGTCGGCTACGGCAAGGCCCGTGAGGTCCCGCTGGCCATCTCCAAGGGCGTCGAAGAGGCGAAGAAGAACTTCTTCCGCGTCCCCCGCGTCCTGAAGACGATCCCGCACCCCGTGCAGGGCGAGGCAGCAGCAGGCGTCGTCCTGCTCCGTCCCGCCGCTGCAGGTACCGGTGTTATCGCCGGTGGCCCCGTCCGCGCCGTACTCGAGTGCGCGGGCATCCATGACGTCCTGTCGAAGTCGCTCGGCTCGTCGAACACGATCAACATCGTGCACGCGACCGTCGCGGCCCTCAAGCAGCTCGAGGAGCCGCGCGCAGTCGCAGCTCGCCGTGGCCTGCCTGTCGACCAGGTCGTCCCGCAGCGCATCCTGCGTGCCGAGGCCAACGCGGCCAAGGCAGCAGCCGAAGCACAGAAGGTTGGTGCCTGATGGCCGCGAGTCTCAAGGTGACCCAGATCAAGTCCAAGATCAGCGAGAAGCAGAACCAGCGCGACACCCTGCGCTCGCTCGGCCTCAAGCGCATCGGCGACACCGTCGTGAGGCCGGACAACTCGGTGAACCGCGGCTACGTCAAGACTGTCGCTCACCTGGTCTCAGTTGAGGAGATTTCCGAATGAGCAAGAACGAGAACGAGAAGGACGTGACCTCCGAGCCGCAGCTCAAGGTCCACCACCTCCGTCCCGCTCCCGGCGCCAAGAAGTCCAAGACGCGCGTCGGTCGCGGTGAGGGCTCCAAGGGCAAGACCGCTGGTCGCGGCACCAAGGGGTCGAAGGCACGTACAACCGTGCGCATCGGCTTCGAAGGTGGCCAGATGCCACTGCACATGCGTACGCCGAAGCTGCGCGGGTTCAAGAACCCGTTCCGCGTCGAGTACCAGGTCGTCAACCTCTCCAAGCTGGCTGAGCTCTTCCCCGAAGGCGGCGACGTCACCATCGCCGGCCTCGTGGCAAAGGGCGCAGTTCGCAAGAACGAGCCCGTCAAGGTGCTCGGCAATGGCGAGATTGCGGTTAAGCTGAACGTCGCGGTCGACAAGGTCTCCAGCTCAGCAGAGCAGAAGATCGTTGCTGCCGGCGGTTCCGTCAAGTAGTAACTCCAAGCGGGGGTCGGCGGTTGCCGACCCCCGCTTGTCTCTTTCACGAGAAATGAAAGCAGGAACGTAGTGTTCAGTGCCGTCGCACGAGTGTTCAAGACTCCGGATCTTCGTCGCAAGATCCTCTTCACGCTCGCTATGGTCGCCATCTACCGGATCGGCACCACGGTTCCTGGCCCCTTTGTGAACTACGTCAACGTGCAGCAGTGTCTCGACACTGGGACGCAGATGGCCGGTCTCTACGACATGGTCAACCTGTTCTCCGGTGGTGCGCTGCTCCAGTTGTCGATCTTCGCGCTGGGCATCATGCCGTACATCACGGCATCGATCATCACGCAGCTGCTGCGTGTGGTCATCCCCCACTTCGAGGCACTCCATAAGGAGGGTCAGGCGGGCCAGTCGAAGCTCACGCAGTACACGCGCTACCTGACGATCGCCCTCGCGATCCTGCAGGCGACGACGCTCGCCACAGTCGCGAAGTCCGGGACGCTCTTCGGCACGGGCAACGCAGCCTGCGAGAACGTCCTCAACATGCTCAATGAGTCGGCGGCGACGCCCGAGAACGCCGTGATCAACATGGTCCGCATCGTGCTCATGGTCGCTGCCATGACGGCAGGCACTGCCGTCATCATGTGGATGGCGGAGCTCATCACGGAGCGCGGCGTCGGCAACGGCATGTCGCTCCTGATCTTCACCTCGATCGCCGCCTCGTTCCCCTCGGCGTTCGGCGCCATCGCGGCCGGAACCGGTGGCATGACGACGCTCGTCATCGTCATCGCGATCGGTCTCCTGATCATGATGGCCGTCGTGTTCGTCGAGCAGTCCCAGCGGCGCATCCCGGTCCAGTACGCGAAGCGCATGGTCGGGCGCCGCACCTACGGCGGCAACAGCACATACATCCCCATCAAGGTGAACCAGGCCGGCGTGATCCCGGTCATCTTCGCCTCGTCGCTGCTGTACCTGCCCGCGCTCGTCGCGCAGTTCAACCAGCCGGCAGCGGGGGAGACCCCGCCCGAGTGGGTCACCTGGGTCATGAACAACTTCACGACCGGAGACCACCCGCTCTACATGGCGGTGTACTTCCTCCTCATCATCGGCTTCACGTACTTCTACGTCGCGATCGCCTTCAACCCTGAGGAAGTCGCAGAGAACATGCGCAAGCACGGCGGCTTCGTGCCCGGCATCCGCGCCGGTCGACCGACTGCCGAGTACCTCAACTTCGTGCTGACGCGCATCACGTTCCCCGGCTCGCTGTACCTGGGCGTTCTCGCACTCATCCCGCTCATCGCGCTCTCCACCGTCAACGCGAACGCCAACTTCCCGTTCGGCGGCGCCTCGATCCTCATCGTGGTCGGTGTCGGACTCGAGACGGTGAAGCAGATCGACGCTCAACTCCAACAACGCAACTACGAGGGGCTTCTCCGATGACACATGACGACCAGACCTTCCGCCTGCTCATCGTCGGACCTCCAGGGGCTGGCAAGGGAACCCAGGCCGTCGGCATCGCTGAGGCCTTCGGCATCCCCGCCATCTCCACGGGCGACATCTTCCGTGCCAACATCAAGAACGGCACGAACCTCGGCCTCCAGGTTCGCGAGATCATCGAGAGCGGCAACCTCGTTCCCGACTCCCTCACTAACGAGCTCGTGCGCGACCGCCTGACCGAGGCAGACGCCGCGGCTGGCTTCCTGCTCGACGGCTACCCCCGCACCCTGGAGCAGGTCGCCTTCCTGACGCAGCTGCTCGCGGAGCAGGGCACCGCCATCGACGCGGTCATCGAGCTCAAGGTCGAGGTGGACAGCGTCGTCGAGCGTCTCCGCCGTCGTTCACTCGAGCAGGGTCGCGCGGACGACACGGAAGAGGCCATCCGCCACCGTCAGAACGTTTACTTGCAGGAGACTGCGCCGCTTCTCGAGACCTACGCAGCGCGCGGTGTGCTCGTGAGCGTCAATGGCTTCGGCACCGTCGAGGAAGTTCGCAACCGTATCTTCGCCGCCCTCGAGCAGCGTGGCCTGCGTCACCCGCTGCATCGGTTGAGCGGCAAGTAAGCCCGACACAGCACCACAACCAAGGACCCGCCGGGAGGAGACTCCGGGCGGGTCCTTCGTGGTTGAGGGCCGATCGCACACGGCGGGCGTCGTCTTGGGCCTTTCGTCCCTGGTTCTGCGCGAAGCTTCTCGGCTAGCGTTGCCCTGTCGGCCCTCTCAGTCGGGAGGCGCTGCATGAGCCCTGTAGACAAGGTTGTCCAGGAAAGGAGACGCGTATGCCCTCGCCCTCAGCTGAGCCACATGACCTCGTCGATTTCGACGTGCTGTTGAGCGAGGAGGAGTTGGCCTCGCGTCGACGGGTGCGGCTCCTCGTGGACGAGCACGTGCGGCCGCGAATCGCCTCCTGGTACGAGGATGCTGTGTTCCCGATCGACCTCGTGCCGGTGCTTGCGAGCGAGGGACTGCTCGGCATGCACCTGGGCGGGTACGGGTGCGCCGGACGCAGCGCCGTCGAGTACGGCATCGCTGCCGCCGAGCTGGAAGCCGGCGACTCGGGGATCCGCACGTTCGTCTCCGTGCAGGGCTCCCTCGCGATGAGCGCGATCTGGAAGCACGGCAGCGAGGATCAGAAGAACGAGTGGCTTCCGCGCATGGCGGCGGGCGAGGTCATCGGATGCTTCGGCCTGACCGAGCCAGAGGCTGGATCTGACCCGGGGACCATGCGTACATTCGCCCGGCGGGACGGCGACGACTGGGTGATCAGCGGGGCCAAGCGCTGGATCGGCCTGGCGTCGCTCGCTCAGCTCGCGGTCATCTGGGCGCAGACCGACGACGGCGTCCGCGGCTTCCTCGTGCCGACGGCATCCGCTGGGTTCTCGGCGACGCCGATCGGCCCGAAGCTCTCGATGCGCGCCTCCGTGCAGTGCGACATCGTCTTGGACTCGGTCAGGGTCCCTGCCGATGCGATGCTCCCCGGGGCACGCGGGCTGCGCGGGCCCTTCGAGTGCCTCAACGAAGCGCGCTACGGCATCGCGTGGGGCGTCATGGGAGCGGCCAGGGACAGCTTCGAGGCGGCGCTCGCGTACGCGGGGGAGCGGCAGCCGTTCAATCGTCCGCTGTCCGGCTTCCAGCTGACGCAGCAGAAGCTCGTCGATATGGCGCTCGAGATCAACAAGGGCTTCCTGCTCGCGCTCCAGCTCGGACGCCTCAAGGACGCCGGCCGCATCCAACCGCACCATATCTCCGCTGGCAAGCTCAACAACACGCGCGAGGCGATCGCCATCGCACGTGAGGCGAGGACCATCCTGGGCGGCAACGGCATCACCCTCGACTACTCGCCACTGCGTCATGCGAACAACCTCGAGTCGGTGCGCACCTACGAGGGGACAGACGAGATCCACACCCTCGTCCTCGGCAGCAAGCTGACCGGCATCCCGGCCTTCAGGTAGGCACGGCCGATGCTTCCGGATCGCGAACACGACGGCGTGCTGAGCGGGGTGCGGGTCGCGGACTTCTCGCGGGTGCTCGCGGGCCCATACGCGACGATGATGCTGGCAGACTTCGGCGCGGACGTCATCAAGATCGAGCCGCCCGGCGGTGACGAGACGCGCGCGTGGACGCCGCCGGTCGACGCGCGTGGGCAGTCGACGTACTTCGGGGGCGTGAACAGGGGCAAGCGTTCGCTGTTGCTCGACCTCACCGACGGGGCTGACATGGCGACGGCGAGACGCCTCGCCGTCGAGGCCGATGTTGTGGTGGAGAACTTCAGACCGGGGGTCATGGCGCGCTTCGGTCTGGACTACGAGGCCGTGCGCGGTGAGAACCCGTCCGCCGTGTACTGCTCGGTCACAGGGTTCGGCGCCGCCGGTGGTTCGGCGCTGCCGGGCTACGACCTGCTGGTGCAGGCCGTGGGCGGCCTCATGAGCATCACCGGGCCCGTGGATGGCGAGCCGAGCAAGGTCGGTGTCGCGCTCGTCGACGTGCTGACAGGGCTGAACGCGGTGACCGGAATCCTCCTCGCTCTTCGTGAGCGAGACAGGACCGGCGCCGGGCAGCGGGTCGAGGTCGATCTCATGACGAGCCTGCTGTCGGCGCTCGCGAATCAGGCGTCGAGCACCCTGGCAACGGGAGAGGCTCCAGCGCGGCTCGGCAACGCGCACCCGAGCATCGCCCCGTACGAGCTGTTCGATGCTCGGGACCGGCCACTCGTGATCGCCGTCGGCAACGATCGTCAGTTCGCGTCCCTCGTCGAGACGTTGGGCTGCTCGGAGCTGGCCACCGACGCCCGCTTCTCTTCGAATCAGCTCCGCGTGCACCACCGGTCGGAGCTCAGAGCGCTGCTGGGCGCCCGACTTGACGAAGATGATGCCCGCGACTGGGTGGGGCGTCTGACCGACGCTCGGGTTCCAGCCGGTCTGGTGAACGACGTCGCGGAGGCGTTCGCCTTCGCGGAGTCGCTCGGGCTCGAGGCGGTCCTCGAGCTGACGGACGAGGAAGGAGAGCGTGTGCGGTCGGTGGCGAACCCCATCCACCTCTCGTCGACACCCGCGCGCTCCGCCGGGCCGCCGCCCGATCTCCCAACGGCGGGGGAGAGGGCCGTCTGGCACCAGGAGCGCGTTACTGAACCGTGACGTGCGGACGCGCAGCGTTGCCGAAGCGTTGTCGTCTGGTGACCGGAGAAGCCCGGGCCGCCCACTAGCGTCGTTCTGGTGCGCCACATCAGGGGCGCCAAGAGGTCGGGGTGCATGCATGACAAACGGTTCTGCACCGCAGCGGGGCAGCGCTGAGGACGTGGCGATCCTTGCCGCAGCTGGCGTCGCGGCCGTCGTTGGCGTGCTGACCGCGGTCGCGCTGTCAGGGGCGTCCCCGCTCACGGCGGTGCGTGATGCGCTCGTTTCCGACCGAGCGGTGTCCGGCGTCCTCTTCGCCTTTGCGCTGGTGACGGCGACGTGCATCGTCGCCCTCTCGCTCCGCCGGCGACGCGTGAGGGACGCGCGACGCCGAACGTGGATCACAACCGCTCTGTGCCTCGTCGCGGTCGCGGGGGGCTCCACCCTCGTTGTTGCCCCCGCACGCCACGCCGGTGAGATGGCCGCAGCGGCTCAGCGGGTCGACAACGAGCGCGCGGTAGCCAGCTGGGAGCAGTGGGGGATCGCCGGCGAAGAGACCACGACGGTCCTGACCCAGAACGAGCTGGAAGCGGACTACAGCGCTCTTGTCGATGCGCTCGTCGATGTGCTTGCCGAGCCGGTCACCGAGGACTCGCAGTTCCCGCTGCGCGCGCAGCCCAACCCGCAGGACTGCGGGGACTACGCGCATCCGGGGGTCAGGTACGAGAACGTCTTCAGCTTCAGGACAGCTGACGACGCCGCGAGCTGGGCGGCCGTCGAAGCGCTCGTGCGCGGCGAAGGCTTCTTCGTCGAGGCGACCGTGGACACGCTGGTGGCCAGCGGAACCTACCATCCCTCCGTGTCGTTCGTATCACTGGTGGGGCCGGATGAGACCCTGCCGGGCGAACCGTGGCTGACCCTCACCATCTCGGGGAAATGCGGCGTGGCCGATGACTGAACTGCCCGCGCCACCGAGCGCCCCTGCTTCCTCGCTCGCAGAGAAGCCGCAACCGTGGCCGCTGGCCACCGTCGTCCTGGTCTGCGCCGCGATCAGCTCGCTCGCGCCGCTCGTCGCGATCACGTTCCCGTTCGCGGCCGCGACCGGCGACCTGCCCGCCGCGTGGCTCTGGATCCGCGGGGGGCTGCTCGCCGCCTTCCCTGCCCTCATCTTCGCCGTGGCCGTCGGCGGCTCGGTCCGGCTCGCGAGGATCCGGACGCTCGGGGCACTCGCCGCCGTCGTGGCCGCCGGTCTGCTGGCAGCGGCGAACGCTGCCTTCACAATCATCTGGTGTGCCGTCGCGGCAAGCCGGGCTGCTGGTGCATGACGTGCAGGAGGACAACACGATGGAGAGCTCAGACGAGCGCGCGGCCGAGGTTGGCGTGGACCCGGCGCGACCGGAGCCGCAACGACAGCAGGGCGCAGGCGGCCGTGCGCCCAGCACGCCAGACCGCGCGCTGTTCATCGGCCTGTACGGGCTCGCCGTCGCCGTCGTGCAGGTTCCCGTCTTCGCGGCTGTGATAGCGCTGAGCCCGTTCTCCTCCGTCGGCATGGCGATTCTCTCGCCCACGTACTTCCTCGACGGGATGGCCACGGCAGGGAGCTACGTGTGGGGAGCGATTCTGCAGGCGCTCCTGATCGTGCTCCTCGCTCTGATCCCCGCGCTGGCCGCCGCGGTGGTCTGGCTGCTGGTGGGCCGGATGCGCCGCGAGGGGAAGGCCGAGCAGGCTGGCCCTCTCTATGGGCCCCTGGCGATCTCGGCTCTAGCGACGCTCGCCATGCTCCTGATCGCCGCCACGGTCGTGGTGAACGGTGTTGTGACCGCGTCCTCCAGCCTCTCCACCAGCTACGAGGGAAGCTACGACGAGGCGGAGTTCGGGTACGGCTACGACGACACGTACGTCGAGCCGTCGCCCGCTGCTCCCGTAGTCCCGACGTTCTCGTCGTTGAGTGCCGACGAGGTGAAGGCGGCTGTCACAGCCCTTGCAGATGAGACCAGAGCGCTCGTGCCTGAACCCCTCGAGGACAACCCCGACTACGCGCAGTACGCGGGCGTCAATGAGGTCGCATGCGGCGATGAGGAGCATCCCGGGGTCCAGGCATGGGTCTCGGCGAGCTTCAGGAGCCCGACCGCCGACATCGACATGACCGCGGTCGAGGAACTCTGGACGCAGCACGGGCTGGTTGTCTCCAGGGGCACCGAGTTCATCGCGGACAGCACCTCGGTGACGGGAGACGGTCTCAGCAGCGACGCCCTGGCCCTCGCAACCCTGGAGACGAACGATGGGTGGCTGTACCTGTGGATCGACGGCGACTGCGTCGCCACCGGCTGAGCGTGGACGCGGTCGCCGCCTTCACCGGGGTCGTAGACTCTCCTGATGCGCAAGAGCATCTACAAGACCCCCGCCGAGCTCGCAGCGATGGTCCCAGCCGGACGGATCACGGCCCTCGCCCTCGACGCCGTCGCCGAGGCGATCCGGCCGGGAGTGACCACCCTGGAGCTCGACGCCATCGCGGAGCGTGTCGTGCGCGACAACGGCGCGGTGCCGAACTTCGCGCTCGTCCCCGGGTACCGCCATACGATCTGCGCCTCCGTCGACGACGCAGTGGTGCACGGCATTCCGAACGCTGAGCCGCTCGGGTCAGGTCAGCTTGTCTCGATCGATGCCGGCGCCATGTTCGAAGGCTGGAACGGTGACTCGGCCCGCACCTTCGTCGTCCCAGGCGATGGCGCAGACGCGACCGCGGTGGCAGATGGGACGCGTCTCAGCGAGGCCTGCGAGCGCTCGCTGTGGGCAGGTATCGCGAAGCTCGCGACGGCCAAGCACCTCGCCGAGGTCGGCGCGGCGGTCGAGGAGTCCATCGAGCAGTCCGGCGACTTCGGGATCCTCGAGGACTTCGCGGGCCATGGCATCGGGCGAAGCATGCACGAGGAGCCGACCGTGCACAACATCCGAGTGTTCGGCCGCGGGCCGGTCGTGAAGCCCGGTCTCGCCATCTGCATCGAGCCCATGCTCACGCTCGGCGGGCCCGATGTTGTCATCGACGCTGACGAGTGGACCGTCCGCTCAGCAGACGGAACGCTCGGCGCCCACTGGGAGCACACGATCCTCGTGCACGCCGATGGCATCTGGGTCTCGACGGCACACGACGGGGGCGCGGCGGGCCTCGCCGCGTTCGGCATCGTCCCCACGCCGCCGGCCGGCGCCGGAGTATAGACCGCACTTGCACTCCGCGGGAAGACCACCTAGAGTTGACGCTTGGTGTCTTTTGCGTTGCGATTTCGCGCGCGTCGTCACCGTCCATCCGCACGACCAGCGTGCATTCAATAGCAAACGACAGTGAGGCTATGGCCAAGAAAGACGGCGTCATCGAGATCGAGGGTTCGGTTGTCGAGGCATTGCCAAACGCAATGTTCCGCGTAGAGCTCTCGAACGGACACAAGGTTCTTGCTCACATCTCGGGCAAGATGCGTCAGCACTACATCCGCATCCTTCCTGAGGACCGCGTGATCGTGGAGTTGAGCCCGTACGACTTGACCCGCGGCCGCATCGTCTACCGCTACAAGTAGGCACGCTGTAAGGAACGGCTGGGCATGCGTATGCCCAGCACGAGGCCAGCGATCACAGAAGGAACTTCAATGAAGGTCAACCCCAGCGTCAAGAAGATCTGCGACAAGTGCAAGGTTATCCGCCGTCACGGTCGCGTCATGGTCATCTGCGAGAACCCGCGCCACAAGCAGCGCCAGGGCTAATCGCTCGGGGCTCCTCTCTCACGTGCAGGGCCGGCGTGAGGGATGCCCCTGAGTGCACCTGCACTCGACGTCACAACTGAATACGAAACAGCACCAGTAAGAACCGGAGGGCGTCAAGCCCGACGGGGACACCTTCGGACCGAGGCCGGGGCCCATCCGGTGCATCACACCTCAACCCACAGGAGAAATCCCATGGCACGTCTCGCAGGCGTCGACCTCCCGCGCGAAAAGCGCGTCGAGATCGCACTCACCTACATCTACGGCGTCGGCCGCACGAGCGCACTCAAGGCGCTCGAGGACACCGGCATCGACGGCAACATCCGCGTCAAGAACCTCGACGACGAGCAGCTCGTCCAGCTCCGCGACTACATCGAAGGCAACTTCAAGGTAGAAGGTGACCTCCGACGCGAGGTCGCAGCTGACATCCGCCGCAAGGTCGAAATCGGCAGCTACGAGGGCCTCCGCCACCGCCGCGGTCTCCCCGTGCGCGGCCAGCGCACGAAGACCAACGCGCGTACCCGCAAGGGCCCGAAGCGCACGGTCGCCGGCAAGAAGAAGGCACGCTAGTCGCCGCCGCGACAGCGCCCGCAGATTTCGTAGGAGAGAACATTGGCTACCCCAAAGAGCGCCGCTCGTAAGCCGCGCAAGAAGGACAAGAAGAACGTCGCAGTGGGCCAGGCTCACATCAAGTCGACCTTCAACAACACGATCGTGTCGATCACCGACCCGTCCGGCGCTGTCATCAGCTGGGCTTCCTCCGGTGGAGTCGGCTTCAAGGGCTCGCGCAAGTCGACCCCGTTCGCCGCGCAGCTCGCCGCTGAGGCAGCAGCTCGCCAGGCGCAGGAGCACGGCATGAAGAAGGTCGACGTCTTCGTCAAGGGACCGGGCTCCGGCCGCGAGACCGCGATCCGCTCGCTTCAGGCCGCTGGCCTCGAGGTCGGCTCGATCAACGACGTCACCCCCCAGGCACACAACGGCTGCCGCCCCCCGAAGCGTCGCCGCGTCTAGCCTCTCGTCCGCTGCGAGGCTCTCCCGCAAGGGAGGGCCTTGTGGCGGATGTTCGGCGTCCCCGCTCGAACTCCACACCCGGTCGACGACGTGCGTCGGCTGAATCGCCAAGTGTCATATAGCGGACACTTTGCCGAAAGGAACCCATAGTGCTTATCGCACAGCGTCCAACGCTCACCGAGGAAAGCCTCTCCGAGAACCGCTCGAAGTTCACGATCGGACCGCTCGAGCCCGGCTTCGGCTACACCCTCGGCAACTCACTGCGTCGCACCCTGCTGTCCTCCATCCCGGGGGCTGCAGTCACGAGCATCCGTCTCGACGGTGTCCTCCACAAGTTCACGACCATCCCTGGTGTGAAGGAAGACGTCACCGAGATCATCCTCAACATCAAGCAGCTGGTCGTCTCCAGCGAGCACGATGAGCCGATCACGGCCTACCTCCGCAAGACGGGGGCTGGCGAGGTCACGGCTGCTGACATCTCCGCACCGGCCGGTGTCGAGGTGCACAACCCGGACCTCGTCATCGCAACGCTGAACGACGACGCGAAGTTCGAGCTCGAGCTCACGATCGAGCGCGGCCGCGGCTACGTGTCGGCGACGCAGAACCGCAACGAGTTCTCCGAGGCCGGACAGGTCCCGATCGACTCGATCTACTCGCCCGTCCTCAAGGTCACCTACCGTGTCGACGCGACGCGTGCCGGTGAGCGCACCGACTTCGACAACCTCGTCGTCGACGTCGAGACGAAGCCGGCCATCTCGCCGCGCGACGCCATCGCCTCGGCTGGTCGCACGCTCGTCGAGCTCTTCAGCCTCGCCCGCGAGCTGAACGAGCAGGCAGAGGGCATCGAGATCGGCCCAGCGCCGGTCGACGCGGTCCTCACCAACGAGCTGTCGATGCCGATCGAAGACCTCGACCTCTCCGTGCGCTCGTACAACTGCCTCAAGCGCGAGGGCATCAACACGGTTTCCGAGCTCGTGGCGCTCAGCGAGACCCAGCTCATGAACATCCGCAACTTCGGTCAGAAGTCGGTCGACGAGGTGCGCGACAAGCTCACCGAGCTCGGCCTCTCGCTCAAGGACTCGGTTCCCGGGTTCGAGGGTGCTCACTTCTACGGTGCCGGCGACGACACCGGCGAGTACGTCTAAACAGACCTGCCCGCCAGACCGACTTCACACGAAAGAGAATGACGAATGCCTAAGCCCAACAAGGGTCCTCGCCTCGGAGGCGGCCCCGCACACGAGCGCCTCATGCTCGCTACGCTCGCGGCGCAGCTCTACACGCACAAGCGCATCCAGACGACCGAGACGAAGGCCAAGCGCCTCCGCCCGCTCGCTGAGCGCCTGATCACGTTCGCGAAGCGCGGCGACATCCACGCACGCCGTCGCGTGCTGCAGATCGTCACCGACAAGACCGTCGTGCACGAGCTCTTCACGGAGATCGCACCGCAGATGGAAGGTCGCGACGGCGGATACACCCGCATCATCAAGACCGGCTACCGCAAGGGCGACAACGCCCCTATGGCAGTCATCGAGCTCGTCCTCGAGCCCGTCACCCCGAAGGCCTCCGCAGTGAAGACCGCGCCGGCCGCGGCACCTGCTGAGCCCGAGGTCGAAGCTGACGAGGTCGACACGGCCGCCGGTGACACCGAGGCGTCCGAGCCCACGGCCGACGGCGGCACGCAGCCGACGGAAGCCAACGACGCGGCAGCAGACGCCGCCGAGTCGGACACCGACGAGAAGGCCGACGACGCCAAGTAGTCGGACCTGACACCGAAGCCCTCGAGCATCCACACGGAATGCTCGGGGGCTTCGTCGTGTCGCAGAGAATCGTGATCGAGTAAGGGAAGATGGGTTCATGGCGCACGGGCGAGACACAGCACGGTTCCGTCTGGACATCGCCTACGACGGGACAGCGTTCAGCGGCTGGGCTGCGCAGCCAGAGCTGCGCACCGTCCAAGGGGCGCTCGAAGACGCGCTTCGCCTCGTAGCCCGCGAACTCCCGCCCGGGCCGCTCCTCACGGTCGCGGGCAGGACCGACGCCGGCGTCCACGCCACGGCTCAGGTCGCGCACCTCGATCTCGATGAGCGCGCGGTCGACAACATCCGACGGCGGTCAGACGACGACATCGCCGCGATCCTCCTCCGACGCACCAACGGTGTCCTCGGGCGTGACAGCGACGTCGTCATCGCGCGTGTGTCACCAGCGCCGGACGGCTTCGACGCGCGCTTCTCGGCGATCTCACGCAGCTACGAGTTCCGTATCGCAGATCGGCTCACGCCCCCGAATCCCATCGAGCGGCACCGGACCGCCGTTGTCACGCGCGCGCTGGACGCTGGTCTCATGCAGGCGGCGGCGGAGACCCTCGTAGGGCTCCACGACTTCGCCGGCTTCTGCAAGCCCCGCCCGAACGCGACGACGATCCGAACCCTGCAGCGGTTCGAGTGGATGCGCGATGAACACGGCGTGCTCGTCGCGAACCTCGAGGCCGATGCGTTCTGCCACTCGATGGTGCGCTCACTTGTGGGGATGTGCGCTGAGGTCGGGGCCGGTCGCATCCGCATGAAGGACGTGCCGGCGCTGCTCGAGGCCACCGAGCGAAGCAGCGCGTTCCCCGTCCTGTCTGCACGGGGACTGACGCTGACGGGGGTCGGCTACCCGCCGGAGCATGAGCTGCTCGCGCGCCAGCAGGTGACGAGGGCGCAGCGCCCGGCACTGCATCTTGTCGAACCCTTGGGCGGGTCTGCGGGCGTCGACACGGGATCTACATCTCCCGACTGATTCCCAGGCTCACGCGAACGGTCAGACTGAAGGCATGGTCGATCTCATCAGCTACGCGGCGCTGGCTCTGCCCGTCGTCGTCTTCATCCTGCTGAGCCTGACCTCGAAACTCTGGCCACGAGCGACGGCAGCCGGGGCCTGGACCGCGCTCGGAGCTGGCATCATCGTCTCCGCCTACGGCATCGTGAGCATGGCGATTCCCTCCCTCGACCCGACCGACCCCGACTTCTTCCTCGGATCCTTCCTCTTCGCTGCATCCTTGATCGCCGGGGGAGTGGGAACCATGCTGATCGTGGGCGTGTTCGGAGCGGCGGCGCGGTTCCGGACGATCCGTGCACGGCGCCTCGCGCAGCCTGAGATTGCGAACGCGCGTTCGCTGGCGTAAGCTACTCAAGTTGTCTGCACTTCGGTGTCGGCTTCGAAGTTGAGCCCTCGACTGTGACGTTCGCGGCTGAGTCTTCCCGGGACACGCCTCCCGGCGCCTCATCCGCAACCATCACGACAGAGCGGGATTCACGACCTCCTCATTTCGACGAAAGGTGCACATTCATGCGCACGTACACACCAAAGGGCGGTGACATCACCCATGACTGGGTGGTCATCGACGCGACTGATGTCGTTCTCGGCCGTCTCGCAACCCACGCGGCAGCACTGCTCCGCGGCAAGCACAAGGCAACCTTCGCTCAGCACGTTGACATGGGCGACTTCGTCATCGTCATCAACGCTGAGAAGGTCGCGCTGACGGGCTCCAAGCTCCAGAAGAAGCTCGCCTACCGCCACTCGGGCTACCCGGGCGGCCTCACGGCGACCTCCTACACGGAGATGCTCGAGAAGCACCCAACGCGCGCCGTCGAGAAGGCGATCCGCGGCATGCTCCCCAAGAACACGCTCGGACGCGACCAGCTCAAGAAGCTCAAGGTCTACGCAGGTGCTGAGCACCCGCACGCAGCCCAGCAGCCGAAGCCGTACGTCTTCGACCAGGTTGCCCAGTAGCGGCCCGAGCTAGGAAAGAGAACACAGTGGCAACCATTGCAGAGTCCATCGAGCAGCCGCAGAGCTACTCGACCGAAACCCCAGAGGCAGAGGCAGCCGTCCAGGCTCCTCGTCCGGCACTCACCGTTCCCGGTGCGGCTGTCGGTCGCCGCAAGCAGGCCATCGCCCGCGTGCGCCTCATCCCGGGAACCGGCACCATCACGGTCAACGACCGCGACATCGCCGACTACTTCCCGAACAAGCTGCACCAGCAGCTCATCAACGACCCGTTCACGATCCTGAGCCTCGGTGGCGCGTACGACGTCATCGCGCGCATCTCGGGTGGCGGGCCCTCGGGTCAGGCCGGTGCACTCCGCCTCGGCATCGCGCGCGCTCTCAACGAGATCGACCGCGAGAACAACCGCCCAGAGCTCAAGAAGGCTGGCTTCCTCTCCCGTGACGCTCGCGTCAAGGAGCGCAAGAAGGCCGGACTCAAGAAGGCCCGTAAGGCGCCTCAGTACTCGAAGCGCTAAGTCCAGACATTTCGAATGCCTAGGCTTTTCGGAACGGACGGGGTTCGTGGGCTTGCGAACGACCACCTCACGGTCGAGCTCGCCCTCAGCCTCGCCCAGGCCGCTGCCATCGTGCTCGCGACATCTGCTCGCGAGCACGGGCGGCGGCCTCGTGCTGTTTTGGCCCGCGATCCGCGGGTCTCAGGCGAATTCATCTCGGCCGCGGTCGCGGCCGGACTCGCCTCCTCTGGTGTCGACGTGCTCGACGCCGGGGTCATACCGACGCCGGCTGCTGCGTTTCTGACTGCGGAGATCGGCGCCGACTTCGGTGTCATGATCTCCGCCTCGCACAACCCAGCGCCAGACAACGGGATCAAGTTCTTCGCGCGTGGGGGCCGCAAGCTGGCGGACGATCTGGAGAATCAGATCGAGGCGCTGCTCGGCGGTGAGAAGCTCACGCCCACCGGCGCAGGAGTCGGCAGCATCGAGCGGTTCGCTGATGCCGAAGACCGGTACGCGCTCCACCTGCTGCGCAGCCTTCCGCTGCGCGAAGACGGCACGTCCCCGTTGCGCGGACTGCACGTCGTGCTCGACTGCGCTCACGGCGCGGCCGCGGGGGTCTCGCCGGAGGTCTTCACGGACGCGGGTGCGCAGGTGACCGTCATCGGCAACGCGCCGAACGGGCTCAACATCAACGAGGGTGTCGGGTCGACCCACCTCGGCGAGCTGGCACGCACCGTGACGGAGCTCGGGGCTGATCTCGGCATCGCCCACGACGGCGACGCCGACCGCTGCCTCGCCATCGATGCTGACGGGAACGTCGTCGACGGCGACCAGATCATGGCGATCCTGGCCGTCTCGATGCGCCGACGCGGCGCCCTGCGTGAAGACACGCTCGTGGCGACCGTCATGTCGAACCTCGGCCTCAAGATCGCGATGCGCGAAGCAGGCATCCGCATGATCGAGACCAAGGTCGGCGACCGCTACGTGCTCGAGGAACTCAACGAGCGAGGCCTCGCCCTCGGCGGCGAGCAGTCGGGGCACGTGATCCTGACCGACTACGCGACGACGGGGGATGGCATCCTCACCGGACTCCACATCGCGGCGGAGATGCGGCGCACGGGCAAGACCCTCGCCGAACTCGCATCCGTGATGCGCGTCTACCCGCAGGTGCTCATCAACGTGCCTGGGGTGCGGAAGGAAGACTGCGCCACCGACGAACCGCTGCAGGCCGCGGTCGCCCAGGTCGCACGCGACCTCGGTGAGAGCGGACGCGTGCTGCTGCGCCCGTCCGGCACCGAGCCGCTCGTGCGCGTCATGGTCGAAGCCGGGGAGCAGGAGACCGCGCAACGTCACGCGGAGGCGCTTGCCGCAGTCGTCCGCGAACGCCTGGCTCTCTGAGTCGGATTCGCGAGACTCGGCACACGCGGACGCCATTCAAGAACGGGGTTCCGCCGCACCATCACGTGGTGCGGCGGAACCCCGTTCTCGTTCTGCGGGATTCCTCTTGATCTCCAGCCTCGCCGCTGGCACCCTCAGTGAGTCTTCCGCGAGGGGAGCTCACCTCGGTGTGCGAACAAAACAAAGCCCGAGGCAAAGTTTTGGTGACAATCTCGCATCTCGAGCTTCGCGCGTGGATATGCTCAACACGCGGAAATCCCGCCAATCGTAAGGAGCTCTCCATGATCGAACGCAAGATCACCGTCGCATCGGAACACGGCCTTCACGCACGTCCCGCAGCGATCTTCGTGCAGGCAGCAACCGAAGCGGGCGTCCCGGTGACGATCGCGAAGGGCGACAAGAGCGTCAACGCGGCCAGCATCCTCGGCGTTCTCTCGCTTGGCGTCTCCAAGGGCGACGAGATCACCCTCTCCGTTGATGGTGACGAAGCCGTCGCCGACCAGCTCGTGGCTCTTCTGGAGACCGACCACGACGCTTGAGCCGCCGCGCGCGCTCCGGCCACTCGGCCAATTCTTGAAATCCGGGAACAGTCGCACTGACTTCTCCCCTCCGATCCCCGCGCATGGGGACTGCTTGGAGCAACAATGACTGCAGAAGCCACAACGACCGAACGCAAGGGTGCCCGCGTCGGCGTCCAGAAGTTCGGTGCGTTCCTCTCCGGCATGGTCATGCCGAATATCCCGGCGTTCATCGCCTGGGGCCTCATCACCACGCTCTTCATCGAGACCGGCTGGCTGAACGAGCTGTTCCCCGCCAACGGCCAGCTCTGGGGCACCCTCGGTGGCTGGGCGATCGACCCGGCCACCATCAGCGACGACAACCCCGAGGGCACAGCCTTCCCCGGTCTCGTCGGCCCGATGATCACGTACCTGCTGCCCCTTCTCATCGCCTATCAGGGCGGCAAGATGGTCTACGACACGCGTGGTGGCGTCGTCGGCGCGATCGCGACGATGGGTGTCATCGTCGGCGCGGGAATCCCGATGTTCATCGGTGCCATGATCATGGGCCCGCTCGCGGCATGGATCATGAAGAAGGTCGACAGCATCTGGGACGGCAAGATCCGCGCCGGCTTCGAGATGCTCGTCAACAACTTCTCCGCCGGTATCCTCGCGATGCTTCTGGCTCTCGCCGGGTTCTTCGCGATCGCTCCGGTCATCACGTGGCTCACCGAACGCCTCGGCGAGGGAGTCGACGCACTCGTCAACGCTGGGCTGCTGCCGCTCGCGAGCATCCTCATCGAACCCGCGAAGATCCTCTTCCTCAACAACGCGATCAACCAGGGCGTCCTCACGCCCCTCGGCGTCGCGCAGTCGGAAGAGGCGGGCAAGAGCATCCTCTTCCTCCTCGAGGCGAACCCCGGCCCCGGTCTCGGACTCCTCCTCGCGTTCTGCTTCTTCGGAGTCGGCGTCGCGCGCGCGAGTGCACCTGGCGCGGTCGTCATCCAGTTCCTCGGCGGCATCCACGAGATCTACTTCCCGTACGTGCTCGCGAAGCCCGCCCTGATCCTCGCGGTCATCGGCGGTGGCGCGACCGGTGTCCTCACGAACGTCATCTTCGGCTCGGGTCTCGTCGCACCGGCTTCTCCCGGGTCGATCTTCGCAATCATGATCATGACGGCGCAGGGAAGCCACCTCGGTGTCATCCTGTCGGTCGTGTTCTCGGCCGGAGTCACCTTCGCGATCGCTGCCGCGATCCTGCTGAGCTCGCGCAAGAAGGACCTGGCCGCGGAAGCAGCCGGAGGCAACAGCTTCGCGGATGCTGTCGCGCAGACCGAAGCGAACAAGGGCAAGAAGTCCGACGCGCTGTCGGGTCTTGCCACGCAGGCCGGTGGCGACGCGGTCGGGACCAGGGTGATCACCAACGTCGTGTTCGCGTGCGATGCCGGCATGGGCTCGAGCGCCATGGGCGCATCCGTGCTCAGGAACAAGATCAAGAAGGCCGGAATCGAGGGGATCAACGTGAAGAACGTCTCGATCGCGAACCTCGATGCAACACCGGACCTCATCGTCACGCACCAGGACCTCACGGACCGGGCGAAGCAGAAGTCCCCAGACGCGATCCACGTGTCCGTGGAAAACTTCATGAACAGCCCCAGGTATGACGAGGTCGTGGCTAGGCTCGCCAACCAGTGAGCCCCGCCATCGATTGACCCTCGGCCCCGAGCTGGAACACTCCAGCTCGGGGCCTCCTATCGAAAGGAACCGAAAAAATGGCAGAAGTACTGAGCCTCGACAGCATCCGTCTCGGCGGAACAGCACGAACGCGCGAGGAAGCCATCACGGAAGCGGGCGAGCTGCTCGTCGCAGCCGGTGCCGTGACGCAGGACTACATCCAGGCCATGCACGATCGCGAGCAGAGCGTCTCGACGTTCATGGGCAACTACCTCGCTATCCCGCACGGCACGAACGAAGCCAAGGACTCGATCCTCGGTTCCGCCCTCTCCGTGATCCGCTACGACGAGCCCATCGACTGGGGCGGAAACGAGACTCGTTTCGTCATCGGCATCGCAGGCAAGGACGGCGGCCACCTCGAGATCCTCTCGAGCGTCGCGATCGTGTTCAGCGACGAGGACAACGTGGAAGCCCTCCTGAAGGCGGAGACGCCGGAAGAGCTCGCGCGGCTCCTCGGGGACGTGAACGAGTAATGAAGGCAGTCCACATCGGAGCTGGCAACATCGGGCGCGGGTTCATCGGGCTCGTCCTGCATGAAGCCGGGTACGAGGTCGTCTACGCCGACGTCAACGC
Organism: Pseudoclavibacter sp. JAI123; assembly: GCF_013409665.1. Classification (NCBI taxonomy): domain Bacteria; kingdom Bacillati; phylum Actinomycetota; class Actinomycetes; order Micrococcales; family Microbacteriaceae; genus Pseudoclavibacter; species Pseudoclavibacter sp. JAI123. The sequence goes on from NZ_JACCCM010000001.1 coordinate 1,302,785, forward strand.
CGATCTCATCGGCGCCCTTCAGGCGGTCGCCACCTACACGGTGCACGAGGTCGGCCCATCCGCGAAGAGCCACGTCGTCGATCGCTTCAGGGCGATCAACTCGGCCACGCACGAGGACGAGGTCGTGCAGGAGATCGCGACGGCCGACGTCGTCACGTGCGCCGTCGGTCCGAACGTGCTCCGTTTCATCGCGCCCGTCATCCGCAAGGGCCTCGCAGCCCGCGCGGCTGATGCGCCGAAGCTCGCGGTCATGGCGTGCGAGAACGCGATCGGCGCATCCGACACGCTCAGGGGTCTTGTCCTCGAAGGCGCTGAGGAGCTGGCCGATCGAGCGGTCTTCGCCAACACCGCCGTCGACCGCATCGTTCCCGAGCAGGCTGTCGACGGAGTGGACGTCACCGTCGAGGACTTCTTCGAGTGGACGATCGACCGGACGCCGTTCGACGGTGCCGAGCCGAACATCCCGGCAGCGCACTTCGTGGACGACCTCGAGCCGTACATCGAGCGCAAGCTCTTCACGGTGAACACGGGTCACGCGACGATCGCCTATCACGGCTTCGTCGCGGGTGCCACGAACATGCAGGACGCGCTCGCGCTTCCTGCGGTCGCGGCAGAGGTCGAAGCGGTGCTCGGCGAGACGAGCCGAGTGCTCGTCTCGCAGTTCGGCTTCTCGGAAGCCGACCATGCCGAGTACGTCGCGACGACGCTCTCGAGGTTCGCGAACCGTGATCTGCCCGACCAGCCCGCTCGTGTCGGCCGTCAGCCGCTGCGCAAGCTCTCGGCGAAGGAGCGCTTCGTGCGTCCGGCGTCGGAGGCTGCCGCCGCAGGGCTGTCGTACGACGCCCTCGTGCGAGCGATCGGAGCGGCCCTTCGGTTCGACGTCGAGGCAGACCAGGAGAGCGTCGAGCTGCAGCAGAAGCTCGCCACGCTGGACGCGGAGACGTTCACTCGCGAGGTGACCGGCCTCGAGAGCGGCGCGCTCTTCGCGGCGGTCGTCGCCGAGGTCGAGCAGGCGCAGGCGGCACGCACCGCCTAGGCATCCGCTCCACGCAGCAGGACGCCCCCTCCGAGCTCACTCGGAGGGGGCGTCCTGCTGATCGGCCGCCCAGCGGTGCCACGTCGTCTCGGGATGGGAACCTTCCTCTCTTGCGGGAAGTTTCCCGCAACGAAGCGAGGCTGCCATCCCGAGACCTCGACGCCGCGGCGTGCGACCGGGTCCGGCGGCGCACGACGAGACCCCGACCCAGGCGCCCGAGGGTGCGAGCGTGAGGAGTCGGGCTCAGACCTTGCGGAGGAGGACGCTGCGCACGGTGTGGTCGCTCGCCTTCCGAAGCACGAGCTGCGCGCGGGAGCGGGTCGGCATGACGTTCTCCCGCAGGTTCGGGCCGTTGATGCGCGCCCAGATGCTGCGGGCATGCTCGAGGGCCTCATCGGTGCTGAGATCGGCGAAGCGCCGGAAGTACGACCTCGGGTTCGTGAACGCGCCGCGCTGCAGCGAGAGGAAACGCTGCTCGTACCAGCGGGCGATGTCTTCGGAGCGCGCGTCGACGTAGATGGAGAAGTCGAACATGTCGCTCACGGCGAGCGAGTGAGCGCGCGGGGGCTGGAGCACGTTGAGCCCCTCGACGATGAGGACATCCGGCTGATTCACGACGATCTCGGCGTCGGGGACGATGTCGTAGCTCAGGTGCGAGTAGAACGGCGCGCGAGCCTCAGCCGCACCGCTCTTCACCTTCGTGATGAACCGCAGCAGCGCCCGCTGGTCGTACGACTCCGGGAAGCCCTTGCGTTCCATGAGGCCGCGGCGTTCGAGCTCCGCGTTGGGGTAGAGGAAGCCGTCCGTGGTGACGAGCTCGACGCGGGGCGTGTCCTCCCAGCGGCGCAGGAGCTCGCGCAGCAGGCGCGACACCGTCGACTTCCCGACGGCCACCGACCCGGCGACGCCGATGACGAACGGGGTGGATGCGCTGCGCTCGCCGAGGAAGCCGCTGGTCGCCCGGTGCAGGGAACGGGCGTTCGAGACGTACAGGTTGATGAGGCGGGAGAGCGGCACGTAGACGTCCCGGACCTCGTCGAGATCAAGGTGGTCCCCGAGGCCGCGGAGCCGGATGAGGTCGGATTCGTCGAGCGTCATCGGGGTGGATGGTGCCAGGTCGGCCCAGTCCTGGCGGAGGATCTCGACGAAGGGCGAGTCTCCTCCGCTGCGCGGAATCTGACCAGTTGCGGACATAGAACGCGAGTCTAGTGCGGTGTCCGGCCCCGCATGAGCGGTGCCCCTAAGATGGCCCGTATGTGCGGAATTGTTGGTTACGTTGGTCCACGAGAGAGCCTTGACATCCTGATGGGCGGCCTCGCAAGACTCGAGTACCGGGGGTACGACTCCGCTGGTGTCGCGGTCATCGATGATGAGGGGCAGATCGAGACCCGCAAGCGTGCGGGCAAGCTGAAGGTGCTGCGTGAGGACCTGGAGCGCCACCCGCTTTCCGACGGCCACACGGGTATCGGCCACACCAGGTGGGCGACGCACGGCGGTCCGACGGACGCGAACGCGCATCCGCACCTCGCCGATGACGGCAAGCTGGCCGTCATTCACAACGGGATCATCGAGAACTTCGCCGAGCTGAAGGCCGAGCTCGTCGAGCTGGGCTACACCTTCCAGTCGGAGACCGATACGGAGGTCGCGGCCGTCATGATCGGCCACGTCTATCGCGAGGTCGGCAGCCTCGAGCAGGCCTTCCGCGCCGTGGTCCGCCGCCTCGACGGAGCGTTCACGCTCCTCGCCGTGCACGCGAACGAGCCCGGACTCGTCGTCGGAGCGCGTCTCAACTCGCCGCTGGTCATCGGCCTCGGCGATGGAGAGAACTTCCTCGGCTCCGACGTCGCCGCCTTCGTCGAGTACACGCCGCGCGCACTGGCCGTCGGTCAGGAGCAGATCGTGCTCGTGCGACCGGATTCGGTCGAGATCACGACGTTCGATGGCGAGCCTGCCACGGCAGAGGCGTTCGAGGTGTCGTGGGACGCGTCGGCCGCCGAGAAGGGTGGCTGGCCGAGCTTCATGGCCAAGGAGATCGACGAGGACCCGGAGGCCGTCGCGAACACGCTGCGCGGTCGCATCGTCGAGGGTCGAGTGGCGCTGCCGGATCTCGACGCGCTCGGGGACGACTTCTTCAACGACATCCACCGCATTATCATCGTCGCGTGCGGAACGGCCGCGTACTCGGCGCAGGTTGGCGCATACGCCATGGAGAAGTGGGCCAGAGTACCCGTGCAGGTCGAGCTCGCACACGAGTTCCGCTACCGCGACCCTGTCCTCGACTCCCGCACCCTCATCGTCTCGATGAGCCAGTCGGGCGAGACCATGGACACGCTCATGGCGGTTCGCTACGCCATGTCCCGAGGAGCGAAGACGCTCTCGATCTGCAACACGCAGGGCGCGACGATCCCGCGCGAGTCCGACGCGGTCGTCTACACGCACGCGGGACCCGAGGTCGCGGTCGCATCGACCAAGGCGTTCCTCGCCCAGATCACCGCGCTCTACCTGCTCGGCATCTACACGGCCACCGTGCGCGGCACGATGACCGACGAGCGCCGCGAGGAGCTCCTCACGGAGTTCCAGACGATCCCCGAGAAGGTGCGCACCGTCCTCGGCGTTCGGGAACGCATCCACGAGCTCGCGAACTGGATGGCCGACACCCGTTCAGTGCTGTACCTGGGCCGCAACGTGGGCTACCCGATCGCGCTCGAGGGCGCGCTCAAGCTCAAGGAGATCGCGTACATCCACGCGGAGGGCTTCGCGGCGGGCGAGCTCAAGCACGGCCCGATCGCGCTCATCGAACCTGGGCAGCCCGTGTTCGTCATCGTGCCGAGCCCTCGCCACGACGACACGCTGCACCCGAAGATCGTCTCGAACATCCAGGAGATCCGCGCCCGCGGCGCCCGGGTGCTCGCGATCTGCGAGGTCGGCGACGCGGCCGTGCTGCCGTACGCCGACGAGGTCATCGCGGTTCCGCCGACAGAGCCCTTCTTCGAGCCGCTCCTCGCGGTCGTGCCGCTGCAGATCTTCGCGATCGAGCTGGCGACGGCGAAGGGCCTCGACGTCGACCAGCCTCGCAACCTGGCGAAGTCCGTCACCGTCGAGTAGTCGAGCGTGATCGTCGGTATCGGAGTGGACACTGTGGAGCTCGCGCGGTTCGCGCGGGCCCTGCAGCGGGCGCCGCGCTTGCGTGAACGACTCTTCACTCCCGCTGAGCGGGAGCGGTCTGTGGCGTCACTCGGCGCACGGTTCGCGGCTCGCGAGGCGGCCGTGAAGGCGCTCGGCGGCATCGGGTCGCTCAGCTTCCTCGATTTCGAGGTGGAGAGCGGTCCAGCGGGTCGACCCGAGTTCGCGGTGACCCCCGCGCTCCGCGCGCATCTCGACGCCGTGGGTGTCGACCACCTGCACCTCTCGCTCACCCATGAGCGCACGACGGCGACCGCGTTTGTCATCGCCGAGCGGGCTGTCGGCGCTGGAGCCGGCGCGTGACCGGCGCCCGCATCGACGTCGACCTCGATGCCATCCGGGCGAACGTGCGCGCGGTCGCCGAGCTCACCGGCACGCCCCTCCTCGCCGTCGTCAAGGCGAACGCCTATGGGCACGGGGCGTCCGACGTCGCGCGGGCCGCACTCGAGGGCGGAGCGGAGCGCCTCGGCGTCGTCGACCTCGCTGAGGCGTTCGCGCTCCGGGCGGCTGGCATCACCGCGCCCATCCTCGCTTGGATGCACGGGGCCCGCACCGATTGGCTCGCGGCGCTGGGCGCCGAGATCGAGCTGGGCATCTCCTCGCTCGCCCAGCTTGAACTCCTGGACATCGGTCTTGGTCGCCTCGAGCACTCGGATCGCTCCGTGGCGGTGCATCTCAAGCTCGACACCGGCCTCGGGCGCAACGGGATCAGTGTGCTCGAGTGGGAAGCCGCGTTCACGAAGGCGGCCGAGCTCGAGCAACGAGGCATCATCCGGCTCGACGGGCTCTTCAGCCACCTCGCGGGTGCGGGCCACGCGGCTGACGTCGCCCAGCTCACCTCGTTCGAGCGTGCGCTTGATCTCGCGGAACGCTGCGGGCTGACTCCGTCGATCCGGCATCTGGCCGCGACGGCGGGCTCGATGACGTTGCCGGAGGCGCGCTTGGACCTCGTGCGCCTCGGCGTCTCGCTGTACGGGCTCTCGCCGTTCTCCGCGGACGCCGACTGTCCCGTGGCCCTGCGACCGGCGCTCGCGCTGAGCGCTCCGATCCGCGAAGACCAACGAGGCTTTCGAGTCGATGTCGGGCATGCAGCCGGGCTGCCCCCGGTTGCACCGGGTTCGCTGCTCTTCACGGACGACGCGGGGGCCGGCTGGCGCCTGGCATCGATCGAGGCCCTGGAGCTTCGCATCGAGCCGGTCGACGCTGACGTCGCCCCGTCCGAGCAGACAGCCGCGCGTGACGAGCAGCCTCGCCTGATGGTCATCGACGCGGATCGCTCTGCGAGCGCCGACGACTGGGCGGCCGCGGCGGGCACCATCAACTACGAGGTCGTCACCCGGCTCAGTGCGCGCATCCCGCGCCGCCCTTCCGCACTCGGCGGCGCAGCACCGGACGACGCTGCGGGCTTCCCGGCGCGGACCGACGGTCTCGCGCCGCGGCGGGAGCTCACCGTCGACGTCGAGCTGCTGCGCACACGCATGGGCGAGCGAGCACGCGGCCTCGCGAAGGCGCTCGCCGATGGGACGGGAGCTCGCCAGGCGGCTCGGATGTTCAGCGTCGACGTCTCCGCGGACGCGTACGGGCTCGGCGCGCGACTCGTCGCTGGTCTTGCCCTCGAACACGGCCTGCTCCCGGTCGTCGCGACCACGGCGGAGCTCGTGCACGTCGGGGAGTCGGCACGAAGCAGCACGCTCGTCGACCACGAACGCACGAGGGACGCCGGCACCCGCGCGGTCTACGGGTTCGACGGGCTGGGAGCGCACGCGGCGGTCTCTCTCGCGAGCGAGCTCGTGCACGTCAAGCGTGTCGCCGCAGGGCACGGCGTCTCCTACGGCTACGACTGGGTCGCCGAGGAGTCCACCATCCTGGGTCTTGTCCCACTCGGCTACGCGGACGCCATTCCCCGTCGGGTCGCAGGCCGGGCCGAGGTGGTCGTCGGTGGCCGGCGGCGACCGATCGTCGGACGCGTGGCCATGGACCAGGTGGTCATCGATCTCCAGGATCAGGAGGCGTGGATCGGCATGCCGGTCTCCGTCTTCGGCTCGGGCCCTCAGGACATCCGCCTCGATGAATGGGCCTCATGGTCTGGCGTCGAACCCAGGGCCTTCGTGGCGGCGCTGGGCACGCGCGTCGTGCGCCGGGAACTCCAGGGGGAAGGAAAGGGGGAGGCAGATGGGAGCTGAGATGACACCGAGTGCCATCGTGGGTCTCGCCACGGCCGACGACATGGTTCGGGCTGGCGAGATCATCGGCGGTCAGCTGGTGGCCGGCGACGTGCTCGTGCTCACCGGCCCACTGGGCGCAGGCAAGACGACGTTCGCGCGCGGACTCGGCTCGGCACTCGGCGTTCGCGGACCGGTCACGAGTCCGACGTTCGTGCTCGCCCGCACCCATCCGTCGCTCGTGGGCGGTCCCGAGCTCATCCACGTCGACGCCTACCGCCTCGGGCACCCCGCGGAGCTTGACGACCTCGGACTCGATCTGGCTGCGAGCGTGACCGTCGTCGAGTGGGGGCGCGATGCGGTGCCGCTGGTCGCCGATCGCTGGCTGGAGCTCACCATCGACCGTTCGACGGCGTCGTCCCGTGCGGCGCCAGAGACTGAACGGGCCCTGTGGGGTGGGGTTCACGATGATGATGACGCGGACGACGAGCCGCTCGACCCACGCCGTCTGACCTTGAGCGTCCACGGGGTGTGGGACCGTCCCGTCGGCGAGTCGCTCGGGCGCGCGCTGCGCACCGAGTTCGGCGCGTCCCCCGCGTAGAATCGATCGCATGCTCTTAGCGATCGATACGTCAGCGGGCACGGATGTCGCGATCGTCACCCCGCACGGTCGCGTGCTCGGTGAGCTGCGCAGCTCTGACACCCGCCACCACGCCGAGGCAGTCGGCGACGCCATCCAGACGGTGCTCGCCCAGGCGGGGCTCTCGCCCCAGCACGTCACGCAGGTGATCGGCGGGATGGGCCCCGGCCCGTTCACGGGGCTCCGTGTGGGCGTCGCTGCGGCACGCACGTTCGCGTTCGCTCGTGGTGCGCGCTTCATCCCGATGCCGAGCCACGACGCGGCGGCCCACGAGTGGCGTGCCGCGCATCCGGAGGCGAACGGCGACCTCCTCGTGTCGACGGATGCCCGACGCGGTGAGCTCGCCTGCTCCCGCTACGAGCAGGGCCTCCTGGTGGCGAGCTCGTGCGAGCTGCACAGGCCTGACACCGTTCCCGGTGCCGCGCACCGTTTCGACACGCGCACGATCTCGGCCGCTCACCTCGCCCTCGCCTGGCTCGACCGCGAGGTGCAGGGTCTCGAAGCCGAGCCGAACTCGATCGTCTACCTGCGTGGCGCCGATGCCGTTCCATCGAACGGCCCGAAGCGGGTGACCGGATGATGCGGGCCGTGCTTCGCGACGCGTCCCATGACGACATCCCAGCCATGGTGAGGCTCGACGAGGCGGCGTTCCCGCTCGACCCGTGGTCGCCGTCCATGCTCGCTGGCGAGGTCAAGAGCCAGCACACGAGGTATGTCGTCGTCGAGGACGCGGCTACCGGTGAGATCCTCGCGGCCGCAGGAGTCATGGCGCTGCAGGGCGGTGGCGAGGCGGATGTGCAGACGATCGCCGTCGACGAGCGGCTCCGGCGCGGCGGGTGGGCGACGCGGATGCTGGCCGAGCTGTTCGCCTGGGCCGAGGGCCGCGGCGCGAAGCAGGTGTTCCTCGAGGTGCGCGAGAACGGTGAGGCGGCCCGGGCCCTGTACTCCGGGCTCGGCTTCGAGGAGATCGGCCGGAGGCCGAAGTACTACCCAAGAGAGGGTGTGGATGCGATCGTGATGCGCGGCCAGCTGCCAGCGGTTCGGGTGTCTGCGGAAACGCGCGTCGCGGCGGGTTCGCGACGGGAGCCGCTGGTGCTCGGCATCGAGTCGTCGTGCGACGAGACCGGCGTCGGCATCGTCCGCGGTCGCGAACTGCTCGCCAACGAGGTGGCTTCGTCTATGGATGAGCACGCCATCTTCGGTGGCGTCGTGCCGGAGATCGCCGCGCGCGCCCACGCCGATGCCATCGTGCCGACGATCGCCGCGGCCCTCGAGACAGCGGGGGTGACGCTCGATGAGCTCGATGCCATCGCCGTGACCCAGGGCCCTGGCCTCGCGGGGGCGCTCATGGTCGGCACGGCGGCGGCCAAGGCGCTGCACGTCGCCACGGGCATCCCGCTCTACGCAGTGAACCACCTCGTCGGCCACGTCGCGGCTGACGTGCTCCGCGACGATGTCGGCCAGCTCGAGCTGCCCGCCGTCGCGCTGCTCGTCTCGGGCGGGCACACGTCTCTCCTGCACGTTCGCGACCTCGTCGATGATGTCGAGCTGCTCGGTGAGACGATCGACGATGCGGCGGGCGAGGCATTCGACAAGGTAGCGCGCCTGCTTCGCCTGCCGTACCCGGGCGGTCCGGAGATCGACAAGGCTGCCGCCGGCGGCGACCCGAGGGCGATCCGCTTCCCGCGGGGACTGACCAAGCCGAAGGACCTCGAGAAGCATCGCTACGACTTCTCGTTCTCGGGCCTCAAGACCGCTGTCGCCCGGTGGGTGGAGGCGCGGGAGGATGCAGGCGAGCCCGTGCCCGTCGCCGACGTCGCCGCGAGCTTCCGGGAGGCGGTGGCCGATGTGCTCACCGCCAAAGCGGTCGCCGCCTGCACCGAACTCGGCGTGCCCCGTCTTGTTCTCGGCGGGGGAGTAGCGGCCAACGCCCGTGTGCGTGAGCTTGCCGAGGAGCGCTGCGCGGAAGCCGGGATCGAGCTGCGCATCCCACCCCTCCGTCTCTGCACGGACAACGGGGCGATGATCGCCGCGGTCGGTGCGATGCTCTTCGCCGCGGGCAATGCGCCGGCGCCGCTCGACTTCGCCGCGGATTCGACCCTGCCGGTGGCGACGCCCCTCGGGGTGCAGGTGGGATCAGCGATGAGGGATTCAGCAGGAGGGGGAATCGCGTGACGACACCGGAGCAGCCGAAGCTGCCGCCGCGCAAACCGGTGGAGCTGCCGCCGATCGACCGCACCCCGGTCGAGGACACCAGCAACGCCGCCTACTCGGCGCTCACCCCGCGGACGACCGCAGACGGTCACCCGCCGGCGGAGGCCGGCACCGAAACCGCCGCGGTCGCGGCGTCGGCTCCGCGCGTGGAGGTCGACCCGGCCGTCGCGCATGTCCAGGCCAACGCGACCGCGTCAGCATCCGCTCCGACGACGAGATCGCCTGAGCCCGCAGGTCTGGGCCTGAGCCGGTTCGCGCTTGTCGTCTCCGTGCTGCTGTCGCTCGCGGCCGGCATCGTCGCAACCGCGCTCTCGGTCGCGGTGACGCCGTCTCCGCTCTGGCCCCTGTACATGGGTGCGAGCATCGCCGCGGTCGCCGTGCTGCTGGCAGTGCTCGCGCGTCGGCATCGCGGTTGGGTCGTGGCCCTCGTGCTCGCGGCGGTCATCGCCGTCGGCTGCGTCGGCTTCGCGTTCGCCGTCGCCTGAGGCAAGCAGAGAGCCGCGGGTCGTCCTGCCTGCCGTGAAGTCATCCTGCGGGATGACGGTGCTCTGACCGCGGGGATGACGCTCCGCCAAGCCCGCGGCCGTACCGTTGGAGCATCCCAAGACGCTTTGAGAGGAGCGGACATGACCTGGTCAACACCAGAAGGCCACGGAGCGCGGATCCCCGCCCCGAATCTCAACGAACGTCCTGAAGACAGGGCCGCGGATGTGCGCCAGGACTCGCTCGATCAGCGGGGTGGCGGCGCATCCGTCCCACTCTTCTCGACCCCCGACGTCGCCTCGTCAGGCTACGATCCTGGATTCTCGACAGGCACAGCCAGCTCGACGGGGTACGGCCAGGGGTACGCGGGAAGTGGGCAGCCCATGCCCGCACAGCACCCCGCCTATCCGGTCGCCCCCTACACGCAAGCCCCATACGCCGGCCCGCGACCGCCAGCAGCCGGCACGCTCACCCTCAGCATCGTCGCGCTCTGCCTCAGCGGCGGCTCGTTCCTGGTCGCGCTGATCCCGGTGCTCCAGTTCGTGTGGTGGATGGTCGGCATCGCTGGCGTCGTGTGCGGTTTCATCGCGCTGCGCCGCGAGCCGCGAGGCCGCGCCCTCGCCGTCACCTCCATCGTGCTCGGGTTCATCTCCGTCTTCGGGCTGCTCCTCCTCATCGTTCTCGCGCTGCTCTTCTTCGGCGGTATCGGACTCCTCGGCGGCCTCAGCTCCTACTGAGCGTCAACGACCGACCGCACCTTGTGTGACGGTTCCCAGTCAAACCCTGGGAACCTAGGGTCTGACGGACGCCCGCAAGAGCACCCTCGCCTGCTCCACGCACGTGAACACCAGCCAACAACACCGCGAGAGCGGTGAACCGGAAGGAGCTCCGCAATGAGCGACAGCAACCAGGTCCCAGGAGACAAGCCCAAGCTTCCCGACGACGGGAACACGCCTCCCCAGTACGAGGCGCCCGCCGCCTACACGCCTCCCGCGGAGTCCGTGGACTACTCGGCACCCGCAGCTTCAGGAACCGACTACACGCCGCCGGCCGCGTCCGGCACGGACTCCTCGGCTCCCTCGTCCTCGGGAGGCGACTACACGCCGCCTTCTGCCGCGGGCAGCCAGTACACGCCGCCAGCAGCTTCCGGGTCGGCCGCTTCCGGGTCGGCCGCTTCCGGGTCGGTGAGCTACACGCCGCCGAGCGAACCAGCTGCCGCGCCCAGTGCCGCTCCGTACTCCCAGGCGTCCTCAGCAGGACAGGCGCCCGCGTACGGGTCCGCGCCTGGACAGGGACAGGGACAGCCGCAGGGCTACGGCGCCACGCAGGGCTATGCGACTCCCGGCTACCCGACGCAGTCGGCGACGCCGAAGCGCACGCTCAGCATCGTCGGACTCTCCCTCGGTGGAGTCGGCGTCCTGCTCGGGCTCCTCGGCCAGTTCTACCTCGGGCTCCCGCTCGGTGTCGCAGGCCTCATCTGCGCGATCATGGCGAAGAAGCGCGAACCGCAGGCCGGAGCGATCCGCACCTGGGGCTTCTGGGTCTCGATCGCCTCGATCGTCATCTCGGCCGTTGTGGGCATCATCGGCGTCATTTTCGCCGCGGTCTTCCTGAACGAGATGTCGGGATACGGATACTGATCACCAGCTGACAGAACCGGCCGGAGTGCGGGCGGAAGTCTCCGCCCGCACTCTAAGCTTGAGCAGCACCTGCAGCCTTGTCGACGACTGAGAAGGACACCATGTCTGACCCGAACGGCCCCCAGTACCCTCAGCAGCCTCACCAGGGTGGGCAGCCCCACAATGGTCAGCCCCAGAACGGGCAGGCGCCCTACGGGCAGCAGCCATACGACCAGTCCCAACAGTATGGGCAGGCGCAGCAGTTCGGTCAGCAGCCTGGCGGCTACGGTCAGCAGCCTGGCTATGGCCAAGGCGATGGTGGCTACGGACAGCAGCAGCCCGGGTACCCGGGCTACGAGCAGCAGGCGCCGTCTGCCCAGCAGGCTCCAGCGCAGCAGGCCTACGGCGCACCCCAGCACGACCAGTACGGGCAGCCGCAGTTCGGTGCTCCGGCGCAACAGGGGCAGTACGGCCAGCCGCAGTACGGCGCGCCGCAGCAGGGACAGTTCGGTTCCGCTCAGCAGGCGCAGTACGGACAGCAGCCCGGTCAGCAGTTCGGTGGGCAAGGCTACGGGCAGCAGCCAAAGGCGCCAGCGCCCGTGCTCGGCATCATCGCGGTCGCCCTCGGCGCGCTCTCGCTTCTTCTCCTCCTGCTCCCGGGGTGGGCCTACATCGTCTCGCTCGTCTTCGGCCTCGGAGCCGTCGGGCTCGGTATCGCCGGGCTCCGTGCGCCCAAGGGCCTCGGGCGCACGCTCGGGATCGTGGGCCTCATCACCGGTGGACTGGCCGTGCTGGTCGCCCTCGCGACGCTCATCGTCGTCCTGACCGTCTGAGGTCCTGCCCGTCAGCTCAGGCGATCAGCGAGGATCGCGACTCGCTTGTCGCCGATCCTGGTGAGGATCAGCACGGCGGAGCTGGCTCCCTTGAGCACCAGCCTGCGCCGGAACTCCGCGGGGTCGATGTCGACGCCGCGCTTCTTGATCTCGAGCACGCCGATATCGCGCTTCCGCAGTTCGCTCTTCAGCGATGACACATGCAGGGGGAGCACCTCGCGGACCGAGAAGGCGCTCGCGAACGGGGAGGGTGCGAAGGTGTCCGCCGTCATCCACGCGATGCTCTCGGAGATCATGGTGGCCTCGAGCGACCGCGCGAGGTCGCCGATGAGGCGGGCTCGGATGATCGCCGGGTCGGGTTCGTAGAGCACGGCCCCGAGCTCGCCGACCTCGGCATCGTGCACGTCCTCGCTGCTGGTGAGCTCGGTCGCCCCCTGCTTGCCGATGACCAGCGCCGACCGGCGGATGCCCGCGCGCGCCGCGTCGTGCATCCACACCGTCGCCTCGACGAGGTCGCCGCCAGACGACACCCACTGGGTCTCGGCATCCTCCGGCAGGTACGAGTGGTCGATGCCAGGACCGAGCTTGACGCCTGTAGGGCGCTCGCGGCCAGCCGCGAACACGAAGTCGAGCGCCGGGCTCCAATCAGAGGGGTCGAAGTGCCGCGCGGTGCTTCCGCCGCTGGTCGTTCGCCGAGCCGGGTCGAACCAGAGCGCGTCGAAGCGGCCGAGGTCGACCTCCTCCGCCCTGCCGTGCTTGACCTCGGCGTTGGGGAACGGTGCGAGGTTGTGCGCCGCGATCGCCGCCGTGACCTCGTCGAGGTCGTAGGCGGTCACCTCGAGCCCGAGCGAGGCGAACGCCATCGAGTCGGCGCCGATGCCGCAGCCCAGGTCGGCGACGCTGACCGCGCCCGCTCGACGGAACCGGTCTGCGTGGTGGGCCGCGACCTGCAGCCTGGTCGCCTGCTGCAACCCGGCGTCGGTGAAGAGCATCCGCTCGGCGAAGGGCCCGAACTTGGCGAGCGCGCGACGCCGCAGCTTCGCCTGCGTCACCACGGCGGCGACGGTCGCGGGCGATCCGCCGGCGGCACGGAGCCGCGTCACGAGCGCGAGCGCGTCTGCGGACGACGCGACGGCCGGGGCATCGTCGAGCAGCGTCATCGCCTCGGGCGTGAGGAGGGCCAGGAGTTCGTCGCGCTGCACGTTCACTACGCTACCGGCGTACGCCCGAAGACGGCGCCGCGTTGCAACCCTCGCCGGATCGCCCCTACACTCGGAGTTAGCACTCTCATGGGGAGGGTGCTAATTCTGAACTTCCTATCGCTGAGAAAGAGGTCAACCGTGTCGGTGAACATTCAGCCGCTCGAGGATCGCATCGTCATCAAGCAGGTCGAGGCCGAGCAGACCACGGCTTCGGGTCTTGTGATTCCGGACACCGCCAAGGAGAAGCCCCAGGAGGGCGAAGTCGTCGCAGTCGGCCCCGGCCGCATCGACGACAACGGCAACCGCGTGCCGCTCGACCTCGTGGTCGGCGACAAGGTCATCTACTCCAAGTACGGCGGAACCGAGGTCAAGTACGGCGGCGAAGAGCTGCTCGTGCTCTCGGCTCGCGACATCCTCGCGAAGATCGTCTAGTCTCCAGCTCCACTGAGACTGCCAGGTCCTTCGGGACTGACTGGCTCGCAATGGCGTCCACCTCCGGGTGGGCGCCATTCGCGCATCCGGAGGCCGGCTCGGGCGTACGATCGCGAGGTGACGGAATCTCCTCGGTCCGGCCTCTGGCTGGCGTTCAGCGCGTACGCGCTCTGGGGGTTCATGCCCCTCTACGTCGTGGCGACCGCTCCGACGACACCTGTCGAGCTCATCGCGTGGCGCATCATCCTGAGTGTCGTGTTCTGCCTGCTCGGCGTGCTCGTCATGCGTGCATGGCGTCCGTTCCGGGAACTCATCTCGAAGAAGCGGGTCGTGCTCGGCCTCGGCGTGGCCGGGGTCCTGGTCTCCGCGAACTGGCTCTTCTACGTGCAGGCCGTCGCAACCGGGCACACGCTGGATGCCGCGCTCGGCTACTTCCTGAACCCGATCGTGTCAGTTGCGCTCGGTCTCGTCTTCCTCCGCGAGAGGCTGCGCCCGCTGCAGTGGGTTGCGGTGGGCCTCTCGCTCGTCGCCGTCCTCGTCATCTCGCTCGGCTACGGCCGTATCCCCTGGCTCGGCCTCGGCGTCGCCATGACGTTTGGACTGTACGGGCTCGTGAAGAAGCGGGTCGGTGTGCAGGCGGACGCGCTGAGCGGGCTCGCCGTCGAGACGACCCTGATCCTCCCCATCGGAGCGATCTGCCTCGTCTGGACGATCCTGTTCGGCGGAGGGATCACGTTCGGGACGGTGTCGGCGGTGAACACGGGCGTCCTCCTCTTCGCCGGCGTGGTGACGAGCGTGCCGCTGCTCCTCTTCGCCGCGGCGGCCAGACGCCTTCGCCTCATCGAGCTCGGACTGATGCAGTACATCGCGCCGATCCTGCAGTTCGTGCTCGCCGTCGCGGTCTTCTCGGAGCCCATGCCGCTGGAGCGGTGGATCGGGTTCGCGATCGTCTGGGTCGCGCTCATCCTCTTCACGATCGACCTCGTCCGGACGGCTAGACTTGGCGCCAGGATTCCCTCGGTGGCTGACCAGCTCGGTCCGCCGACACGGGGCTGAGGCCCGAGGGCCGCGGAGTGGGACGTCCCGGGAATGCGTCCGCGGTTCGCGCTGTTCCACCACCACTGAGCTGTTTCCCCACACACGCGGATGCCGCCGAGCGGCGCATCCCAGATACCTCCTGGAGCGTAATGACCGAGTCGGACCCCTTTGGCTTCACCGGATTGACCTACGACGATGTGCTGCTGCTCCCGGGGCACACCGACGTCATCCCGTCTGAGGTCGACACGACGACGCAGCTGACGCGCGGCATCACCTTGCGCGTCCCGCTCGTGTCGGCGGCGATGGACACGGTCACGGAGGCCCGCATGGCGATCGCCATGGCGCGCCAGGGCGGCATGGGCATCCTGCACCGCAACCTGTCGATCGACGACCAGGTCGAGATGGTCGATCGAGTCAAGCGGTCCGAGTCCGGAATGGTCACGAACCCGGTCACGACGACGCCGAACGCGACCGTCGCGGAGGTCGACGAGATCTGCGGGCAGTACCGCGTCTCCGGCCTCCCCGTGGTCGACGAGGTCACCGGCAAGCTCGTCGGCATCATCTCGAACCGCGACATGCGCTTCGTCCCGGAGTCCGAGAAGCGTTCGACGCGCGTGCACGAGGTCATGACCGGTGAGGGGCTCGTGACGGCGCCCGTCGGCATCTCGGGCGACGACGCCTACAAGCTCCTCGGCAAGCACCGCATCGAGAAGCTCCCGCTCATCGACGACGAGGGCAAGCTCGCCGGGCTCATCACGGTGAAGGACTTCGACAAGAGCGACAAGTACCCGAACGCCACGAAGGACGACGCCGGGCGACTGCGCGTCGGAGCCGCGATCGGCTTCTTCGGCGACGGCTGGGAGCGCGCCGAGCGCCTCGTGGCGGCCGGGGTCGACGTGCTCGTCGTCGACACGGCCAACGGCCAGTCCGCGGGCGTGCTCGACATGATCCGGCGCCTCAAGAGCGACCCGGTGATCGGGCACGTGCAGGTCGTGGGCGGCAACGTCGCGACGCGCGAGGGCGCGCAGGCGCTCGTGGATGCGGGTGCTGACGCGGTCAAGGTCGGTGTCGGTCCCGGCTCCATCTGCACCACGCGCATCGTCGCCGGCGTCGGCGTGCCGCAGATCACGGCCGTCTACGAGGCGTCGCTCGCCGCGACTCCCGCGGGCGTGCCGGTCATCGCGGACGGCGGACTGCAGTACTCCGGTGAGATCGCGAAGGCGCTCGTCGCTGGCGCGTCGGCCGTCATGGTGGGCTCGCTGCTCGCTGGCACGGACGAGTCGCCCGGTGATCTCATCTTCGTCAACGGCAAGCAGTTCAAGAGCTACCGCGGCATGGGCTCCCTTGGCGCCCTGCAGTCGCGCGGCGAGCGCACGTCGTACTCGAAGGACCGCTACTTCCAGGCGGACGTCCCGAGCGACGACGAGCTCATCGCGGAGGGTATCGAGGGCAAGGTCGCGTACCGCGGCTCCATCCGCCAGTCGGTGTTCCAGCTCACGGGTGGCCTGCGTCAGTCGATGTTCTACGTCGGCGCTCGCACGGTGGCCGAGCTCAAGGCGAAGGGGCGCTTCGTGCGCATCACGCCTGCGGGGCTGAAGGAGTCGCACCCGCACGACGTGCAGATGGTGTCGGAAGCGCCGAACTACCGTCGCTAGCTGTCGCAGCGGCGTGGCGCGTCGGGGTCTCCCCGCCGCCGCGCCGCAGCAGCGGGCACGGGGGAGGGCTAGGCTAGGCAGGTGACTGAGATCGAGATCGGCCGCGCAAAGCGAGCCCGCCGCGTGTACTCCTTCGACGATGTGGCGATCGTGCCATCGCGGCGAACCCGTGACCCGGAGGATGTCTCCATCACGTGGAAGATCGACGCGTTCACGTTCGACATCCCGCTCATCGCAGCTCCCATGGACTCGGTCATGTCGCCCGAGACGGCGATCGGCTTCGGCAAGCTCGGCGGCCTCGGCGTGCTCGACCTCGAGGGCCTGTGGACTCGCTACGACGACCCGGCCCCGCTGCTCGCGCAGATCGCGGATCTGCCTGCCAAGCAGGCGACCGCCAAGCTCCAGGAGATCTACCGCGAGCCCGTCAAGGGCACGCTCATCAAGGAGCGCCTGCAGCAGATTCGCGAGGCCGGTGTGCCCGCGGCAGGTGCGCTCTCCCCGCAGCGCACGCAGCAGTTCATGAACGATGTGCTCGAGGCAGGCACCGACCTCTTCGTCATCCGCGGTACGACCGTGTCGGCCGAGCACGTCTCGCACAACCAGGAGCCCCTGAACCTCAAGCAGTTCATCTACGAGCTCGACGTGCCCGTCATCGTCGGCGGGGCCGCGACGTACACGGCCGCCCTGCACCTCATGCGCACGGGCGCCGCCGGCGTGCTCGTCGGCTTCGGCGGCGGAGCGGCGTCGACCACGCGTCGCGTGCTCGGCATCCACGCCCCCATGGCGACGGCCATCGCCGACGTCGCGGGTGCTCGACGCGACTACCTCGACGAGTCGGGCGGACGCTACGTGCACGTCATCGCGGACGGCGGCATCGGCACGTCCGGTGACCTCGTGAAGGCCATCGCCTCCGGCGCCGACGCGGTCATGATCGGCGCGGCGCTCGCACGTGCGACGGATGCGCCTGGCCGCGGCTGGCACTGGGGTGCCGAGGCGCGCCACGAGAAGCTCCCGCGCGGAAACCGCGTGCAGGTCGGGCAGGTGGCTCCCATGGCGGAGATCGTCGCGGGCCCCGCTGACAGCGCCGACGGCATCTCGAACCTCACGGGAGCCCTCCGCCACTCGATGGCGACGACCGGCTACTCGGGACTCAAGGAGTTCCAGCGCGCCGAGATGGTCGTCGCCCCCTACACGCCTACGGCCTAGCCGGAGCCGCGGTCGGGCCGGCTGACGGCTCGGTCAAAGGTTGAGCGTTCAGACTTCCCCTACAAGCAGCAACTGAGAACGAGGAGCAGGTTATGGCGAACAGCGTCTCTCGAAGCGACAAGCTCGGCCCGCAGGAACGTGCTGCGGCGATCGAGTCCCTCAAGACCAAGAACCTCGACGTGCTCGTCGTCGGCGGCGGCGTCGTCGGTGCGGGTGCCGCACTCGATGCCGTCACCCGAGGCCTCAGCGTCGGCATGGTCGAGGCGCGCGACTTCGCCTCCGGCACATCGAGCCGTTCGTCGAAGCTCATCCACGGCGGAATCCGGTACCTCGAGCAGATGAACTTCGGCCTCGTGCGCGAAGCGCTGCTCGAGCGCGGCCTGCTCCTGCAGCGCCTCGCCCCGCACCTCGTGAAGCCCATCCGCTTCCTCTACCCGCTGAAGAACCCGCTCGAGCGCTTCTACATCGGCGCCGGCATGCTCATGTACGACCTCTTCGCGAAGACCGGAGAGGTCAAGCCGGGCGTGCCCATGCATCGCCACTACACGCGCAGCCAGGTCGCGAAGATGTCTCCCGGGCTGTCCAAGAACTCGTTCTCGGGCGGGCTCACCTACTACGACGCGGGCGTCGACGACGCGCGGTTCGTCGCGGTCCTCGCCCGCACGGCGTCCTTCTACGGCGCCCACGTCGCGCCGCGGGTGCGAGTCGAAGGCTTCCTCAAGGTCGGCCAGCGCGTCGTCGGCGCCCAGGTCGTCGACCTCGAGACCGGCGAGCGCTTCGAGATCCGTGCGAAGCAGGTCGTGAACGCCACCGGAGTCTGGACCGACGACACCAACAAGATGGTCGGCGAGCGCGCCTCCTTCCGGGTCCGCGCTTCCAAGGGCGTCCACCTCGTCGTGCCCCGTGACCGTTTCCAGTCGGCGTCCGGCCTCCTCCTCCGCACGGAGAAGAGCGTGCTGTTCGTCATCCCGAACGGTCGCCACTGGATCATCGGCACGACGGACACCGACTGGAAGCTCGACAAGGCGCACCCCGCCGCGACGGCCGCCGACATCGACTACATCCTGAAGCACGTCAACGAGGTCCTCGCGGTGAAGCTCACCCGAGCCGACGTCGAGGGCGTCTACGCGGGCCTTCGGCCGCTGCTGTCCGGCGAGTCGGATGAGACCTCGAAGCTCTCTCGCGAGCACATGGTTGCGCACTCCGTGCCCGGCCTCGTGCTCATCGCCGGTGGCAAGTACACGACCTACCGCATCATGGCGAAGGACGCGATCGACGCGGCAGCGGATGCGCTCGACGGCAAGATCCCCGCCTCCACCACCAAGGACATCCCGCTGCTCGGCGCCGTCGGCTACAAGGCCGCCTGGAACCGACGCGGCAAGATCGCCCGAGCCTTCGGCCTGCACCGCGTGCGCATCGAGCACCTCCTCAACCGCTACGGAACGCTCACGGACGAGATCCTCGACCTCATCCGTCAGAACCCGAAGCTGGCGGAGCCCATGCCCGGTGCCGACGATTACCTGCAGGCGGAGATCACGTACGCGGCGACCCACGAAGGTGCCCTGCACCTCGACGACGTGCTCGCGCGCCGCACCCGCATCTCCATCGAGGCGTGGGACCGAGGCATCTCGGCGGCTCCGGTCGCCGCGCGCCTCATGGCGGACGCCCTCGGGTGGGATGAGGAGCGCACGCAGCGCGAGATCGACACCTACGTCGAGCGAGTGGCGGCAGAGATCGCGAGCCAGGAGCAGCCCGACGACGAGTCAGCCGACCGCATCCGCCTCGAAGCTCCCGACATCGACTCGGTCCTCGGCCACGCCGGTGACAACACGCCCTTCGGAACTGCTCCGGCTCTGCCGATGATCGAGGTCGACGAGACTGCAGACGTCGAGGCCGCGACGGTCAAGGCCGAGTCGAAGGATGCCCAGAAGTCCTGATGTCCGAAGCTGCCAGCGCTCATCCCGCGCCGCCGTCGATGGGTCGAGTGCTCGTGCGCCCCAAGTGGTTGGGCGTGCTTGCCCTCGCACTCGTCGTCGCGTCGGTCTTCGCGTGGCTCGGGCGCTGGCAGCTGGAATCCGCGTTCCTCTCACTGGAGCACGGCAGGACCGTCGCCCAGGAATCGACGCAGCCGCCCGTGGGTCTCGGAGAGCTGGCGCAGCCGCAGCAGCGGGTTGCTGATGCGGCCGTCGGCCGGCAGGTCACGTTCGCCGGTGTCGTGGATGCCCGCGATTTCGATGTCGTCGCCGAACGACTCCAAGGGGAGCGGCTCGGCTACTGGGTGATCGGACACGTGGCGGTCACGGATGACGAGGCCGGCGGGTCCGGTGCGGCTGAGGTGGCCCCGGGGCTTGCGGTCGCGGTCGGGTGGACGGAGGATGCGGCTTCGGCGACCGAGCTGGCGACGAGGCTGCAAGCATCGGCGGGCGATGGAGAGCTCGAGCTCTCCGGCAGGCTCGAGTACGGGCAGGCGCCGCAGGTCAATCGCGGTGACGACGCGCAGGCGCTCACCGCAATGGCGCCGACGCACCTCATCAACCGCTGGGCAGAGCCGGCCGCGCAGAACTACGGCATCTACGTGAGCCTCGACGAGCCCTCGATGCTGGCGGTTCTCGGTCCAGCTTCTGGCAGCGGGGAGCTCGAGGCCATCACGCCCCAGGCCCTCGAGGCTCCACAGCTCAACTGGCTGAACATCTTCTACGCCATCGAGTGGGCGCTCTTCGCCGGGTTCGCGATCTTCATGTGGTGGCGGCTCGCCCGCGACGAGTACGAGAAGGAGCGCCGTGAGGCGGCCGAGGCGCCGAGCGTGCTCGCCGAGCAGCTCAAACGCGACCGGCTCAAGGCCATGCTCGACGAGCGAACGAAGGGCGAGGCCCTTCGCCTAGACTAGAGGCCATGCCTCACGACGCCCTCCTGAACGCCAACCCCGGTTTCCGACGGGCGCTCCGCTTCTATCAGGTGACGGCGTACGTGACCGGCATCCTCCTGCTCTTGCTGTGCATCGAGATGTTCCTCAAGTACGCCTTCCACCTCGAGGTCGAGGCGTTCGGCCCGTTCGGGGTCATCGCGCTGGTCCAGGAGGGCACGACGACCGCGCTCAACCTGAGCCTGTGGGTGCTCATCGTGCACGGCTGGTTCTACGTCGTGTACCTCGTCGCCTCCTATGTGCTCTGGCAGCAGATGCGCTGGCCCATCGTCTGGCTCCTCGCCATGGCGGCTGGCGGTGTCGTGCCGTTCCTGTCGTTCGTCACCGAGTGGTTCATGTCGCGACGAGCGAAGCGCGACCTCGTGCTGCGAGAAGAACAGCGACTCGCCGCCGCCGGTGAGGAGCAGAAGCTCCGCGACTTCGAGGCGAGCCTGAGCGAGTCGGAACGCGAGCAGCTCGAGAGCGATGTGCAGCAGTCACTCGCCGAGCACCAGCGCCGCGCGAACTGACGCGCCAACTTTCCCAGCCGCACTCTCCGCACCACCCGAAAGGTGTCCATGGCAACCACCGACCCGCAGGCCACAGCTCCGCAGCAGTCGACAGATCAGCGCCCAGTGCTCGTCGTCGACTTCGGCGCGCAGTACGCCCAGCTCATCGCTCGGCGCGTTCGCGAGGCGAGCGTCTACTCCGAGATCGTGCCGCACACCATCTCGGCCGAGGAGGTGGCCGCGAAGAACCCCGTCGGCATCATCCTCTCGGGCGGTCCCTCCAGCGTGTACGCCGAGGCGGCTCCGTCGCTCGACTCGGGCATCCTCGACCTCGGAGTGCCGACGCTCGGCATCTGCTACGGCTTCCAGGTCATGGCGACGCAGCTCGGTGGCGAGGTCGCGAAGACCGGTCGTCGTGAGTACGGTTCCACCGCGGTGAAGCTCGCAGGCGGCGAGTCGAGCCTGCTCGACGGTCAGCCAGACGACCAGACGGTGTGGATGAGCCACGGCGACTCGGTCGCCCGCGCGCCCGAGGGCTTCACGGTGCTGGCCACGACGGAGGACACCCCCGTGGCGGCGTTCCAGAACACTGAGCGGGGCCTCTACGGGGTGCAGTGGCACCCCGAGGTGCTGCACTCCGAGCACGGTCAGGCGCTCCTCGAGGGTTTCCTGCACCGAGCCGCCGGCATTCCCAGCGACTGGACCCCCGCGTCGGTGATCGACGAGCAGGTCGCACGTATCCGCGAGCAGATCGGCGACGCCAAGGTCATCTGCGGCCTCTCCGGTGGTGTCGACTCCGCCGTCGCCGCCGCCCTCGTCTACAAGGCCGTCGGCGACCAGCTCACGTGCGTGTTCGTCGACCACGGCCTGCTCCGTCAGGACGAGCGCCGTCAGGTCGAGGAGGACTTCGTCGACGCGATCGGCGTGCGCCTCGTGACGGTGGATGCACGCGAGCAGTTCCTCACGGCACTCGCGGGCATCACCGACCCGGAGGACAAGCGCAAGACGATCGGCCGCGAGTTCATCCGCAGCTTCGAGCAGGCCGAGGTCGACCTCATCAAGGAAGCGCAGGAGTCGGGGGAGCGCATCCGCTTCCTCGTCCAGGGCACGCTCTATCCTGACGTCGTCGAGTCCGGCGGCGGCACCGGCACGGCCAACATCAAGAGCCACCACAACGTGGGCGGCCTGCCGGAGGACATGCAGTTCGAGCTCGTCGAGCCGTTGCGGACGCTCTTCAAGGACGAGGTCCGCGCTGTCGGCCGCGAGCTCGGAGTACCGGAGCCCATCGTCGCTCGCCAGCCATTCCCTGGCCCGGGGCTCGGCATCCGCATCATCGGCGAGGTCACGCAGGAGCGGCTCGATCTGCTGCGCGAGGCAGACGCGATCGTGCGCCAGGAGCTGACCGCGGCTGGGCTCGACACGGAGATCTGGCAGTGCCCGGTCGTGCTGCTCGCCGACGTCCGCTCGGTGGGCGTTCAGGGTGACGGTCGCACCTACGGGCACCCCATCGTGCTGCGTCCCGTCTCCAGCGAGGACGCCATGACGGCCGACTGGACGCGCCTGCCCTACGATCTGCTCGCGCGCATCTCGAACCGCATCACGAACGAGGTCGACGACGTGAACCGCGTGGTGCTCGACGTGACGTCGAAGCCGCCGGGAACCATCGAGTGGGAGTAGTCCTCAGCGAGAGCTGAGCCGAACGGGGATGCACATCGTGCATCCCCGTTCGTGCATTCTGTGCCAAATCGGGTGAAATCTGAGCAGAATCGCGACACCAGCGTTCCGGAGCTCGCGGCGCGGCGGCGGTCGACCGGTGTCTGGGGGCAACGACCCGGGCAAATGTGCCCGGACATAAATGCCTGGTTGGGGTGAGCAAAACCGAGAAGGCGAAAGGTTTTCGGTTTCCGAGTCAGGGATTCCGGATTTCCGAGCCGGGAACCTCGGGTGCCCGGACGGGAGAAAATGCCTGTTTGCTGGGCGAATCGTGGCTAGTGATGCTCGTTGGGTGGTGGCATGGTTGAGGGGTTCCCAGATGTGCAACTTCACCTCCCCGCTCAGAGAGTTCGCGACATGGCACCACGCTTCCCAGCCGACCCGCTTCCCCAGGTACCCGCCGACACAGGGCTGATCTCGACGCCCCAGCGCGAGGACTCGACCTCAGGTCACCTCGTCGACCACGAGCTGCTGCAGGACGCCGCGGGTCAGCTCCTCGAGGCGGACCCCGACCACGGGCTCTCCGTCGAATACCAGGGCCAGTGGGTGTCAGTGCGGCCAGGCGAGCGCATCGAGATCGGGCGCGACGCGGACATCCGCCTCGACGCGAACCCGTTCTTGCACCGCAAGCTGCTTCGCATCGCCGCGAAGGATGGGCTCTGGTTCGTGTCCAACATCGGGACCCGGATGACGCTCAGCGTCGTCGACGGTTCGGGGCGCGTCCAGGGGCGGCTGCTGCCAGGCGCGCACCTTCCGATCGTCTTCGAACGCACGAGCATCCACTTCTCCGCCGGCGAGCGCCAGTACGAGGTCAAGGTGCACGCCGCCTCACCGGTGTACATGGACCTGCCGGGCGGCCCCGGCTCAGCTCCGGAGACCGCCGGGCGCGAGCTGACGCACATCGCGCTGACCCCCGCACAGCGCCTCCTGCTGCTCGCGCTCTGCGAATCGGTCCTGCTGCGAGGCGAGCACGGCCTCGGCGACATCCCCACGAGCGCTCGCGCCGCTGAGCGCCTCGGCTGGACCGTCACCGCCTTCAACCGCAAGCTCGACAACGTGTGCGAGAAGCTCGACCGCATCGGCGTGGAAGGGCTCCGCGGAGGGGCTCGCTCGTACGCCACCAACCGTCGCGCTCGACTCGTGGACTACGCCGTGCGCAACAAGCTCGTCGGTGAAGACGAGCTGTACCTGCTCGACGTCGATCCCGACGCGGGGTTCGACGACCGGACGCTGCCGGCGCGCCGGTAACGCACGCACCGCAGGTCGGACGCACGAAGGGCCGCTCCTCTCGGAGCGGCCCTTCTCACATCCCGGGGGGATGTTCTGCGCTAGTTGTTGCCTCGCAGGATGGCCAGCACGCGGATGATCTCCACGTAGATGAAGACGACGGTGGAGACGAGGCTGTACGCACCGATCCAGCCGTACTTGCGGGGAGCGCCACCCTCGACGCCGTTCTTGATGAGCTCGAAGTCCATGACGAGCATGTACGCGCCCATGAGGACGGCGAAGATGCCGAGGATCACGCCGAGCGGGATACCGAAGACCTCCATGGAGCGCATGCCCCACGGGCCAGCCGCGCTCTCGAACCCGAACATCATCATGCCGAAGTTGATGAGCGAGAAGAGCGCGTAGCCGAGCATCGCGACGAGCACGATCTTCGTCATGCGCGGCGAGGTGCGGACCTTGCCGAAGCGGAACAGCACAAGCGTCACGGCCACCACGGAGAACGTCGCGAGGACGGCCTGCATGGCGATGCCCGGGAACATCCCCTCGAGGATCGAGGAGAGGCCACCGACCAGGAGGCCCTCTGCCGCGGCGAACGCGAAGATGAGGCCCGTCTTGGGCTCGCGCTGGAACGCGAGCACGAGCGAGAGCACAAGCGCGCCGATCGCGCCGACGATCATGAGCATCGGCACGAACCAGGCCACAGCAGCCGCGACGAGCACGATGCCGAAGAGGCCAGCGGTCTTCGCGATGGTGTCCTCGTAGGACATCCGCTCCATCTGGTCAGGTGTCGCAGGCGGTGCCTGGAACTGGGCGTTCAGCTGGTCGGCGGTGAGCGGCGCGGGAGGCTGCTGCCCGTAGGCCGACGCGGACGGTGCGTTGCCGTAGGAGGGAGCGGTGGGCGCCTGGCCGAACTGTTGGCCGTGCTGCCTGCGTGCCTCCCCGTTGAAGTAGGGGTTGCGTTCTAGCGCGGAATTCGCCATGGCTGTCCGTGAGTCCGTTCTGTCTCGAAGGTCAAGATGCCCGCCAGAGACGGGGTTGCCGGGATTCTAACGAAAGAGTTCGTGAATACGACTTGGAGGTGTGCGCCCTCAGCGGACGGCGGCCCTCGCCTCGTTCGTCGAGCGGGCGTCGCGGCCCGTGCCGAGCAGCAGTCGCGGCAGGAGCAGGAACGCGCCGAGCACGATAGAGGCGACGATGATGAAGGCGACCTCGGCGGTGTCGCCGATCATGAGGCGCAGCAGCATCCCGCCGCCGACGGTCACGATCCAGACGAAGACGCCGGCCGGGAACGGGCGCCAGGGCTTCCAGCGGAAGAGCGTCACGAGCACCCAGGCGAGGAGCAGGCCCAGGACGAACGGCCAGCCGGTCGTCACGATGCCCGCAAGCGAGAGGCCCTCTGCGTGGCTCATCCGCCCGATGACCGCGAACACCACGACGAGGAGGAGATCGACGATGAGGGGGAGCGCGTAGCCGCCGCCAGCGCGATAGACCGAACGTG
Source organism: Pseudoclavibacter sp. JAI123 (assembly GCF_013409665.1). Lineage (NCBI taxonomy): Bacteria > Bacillati > Actinomycetota > Actinomycetes > Micrococcales > Microbacteriaceae > Pseudoclavibacter > Pseudoclavibacter sp. JAI123. The sequence continues at coordinate 1,328,337 of NZ_JACCCM010000001.1, forward strand.
TTCGCCGCATGACACCAACCGTACGCCTGGGTCCGGCACACTGCGCGCGTGAACGCGCCAAGCCAGCACAAGTGTCCCCTCGTCATCGGCCACCGCGGTGCCCCCGCGTACCGGCCAGAGCACACGGCCGAGGGGTACCTCCTCGCCGTGCGGCAGGGCGCCGATGCGCTCGAGCCGGATGTCGTCCCGACTCGCGACGGCGTGCTCCTCATCCGCCACGAGCCCATGCTCGGGGCGAGCACCGACATCGCCGCACGCCCAACCGAGTTCGGGCCCGCTCGCACCCGCTCGACACCGGACGGGTCGCTCACCGACTGGTTTGCGCATGACTTCACGTGGGAACAGCTCGGGTCGCTGCGGGCGGTCGAGCGCATCCCCCACATCCGCCCCGCCAATGCCCTCTGCGACGGGACGTCGGCGCTGATGCGGCTTCGCGAGCTCGTCGAGCTGGTGGAGCACGAGCGGACCGCGGCGGGAGCACGGCCACGCCTGGTGATCGAGCTCAAGCACGCGAGCTGGTTCCGCGAGCTCGGGTCGGATCTGGCTGCGCTGCTCGAACGCGAGCTGGTCGGGCTGTGGGGTTCACCCGCGCTCGAGGGACTCGTCATCGAGAGCTTCGAGGGCGAGGTGCTGCGCGACCTTCGGCGGCGAGGCATCGCGGCGGACGCATCGCTGGTCTACCTGATCGACGACGAGGGGGCCCCGCACGATCGGCTCGCGCGGGACGGCTCCCGCGCGCAGAGCTACGCCAGCGACCTGACGGGGCCGGGGCTGGATGCGGTTGCGGGGTGGGCGGACGGCATCAGCCTCAGCCACCTGCTGCTCGGGGTGCGCGACGAGGCGAGCGCCGCGCATCCCCAGGCGGGTCGCAGGCTGGTCGAGCGAGCTCACGCCCGCGGCCTCGGGGTGTACACGTGGACCCTGCGTCCGGAGGACGCGTTCCTACCGACGACGTTCGAGGGGTGCCCCGAGGCGTACTGGCGGGGCATCCTGCGCACGGGTGTCGACGGCGTCTTCGCGGATGCGCCCGACCGCGTCCGCGCGCTCGTCGATGCGCAGACGCCGCGCGCGTAGCGCTCGGACCCGGCCGCACGGACAAGACATGCGAGAGATGCAGGTTCCCGCGACCGAGAACCTGCATCTCTCGCACCTCTCTGCTCGAGCGAGGATCGAGCGGGCGCTGACTGCGCCTAGGCGACCTGCGCGGAGACGCGGTCGAGCGTCCGCAGCTCGTCGTCGGTGAGCGCGAGCGTGAACGCGTCCGTGATGAGCGGCAGCTGCTCAGCGGTGCGGGCGCTGGCGATCGGGGACACGACGCCGGGCTGAGCTGCGAGCCAGGCGAGCGCGACCGTTCCCGGCTGGGTGCCGTGGGCCTGCGCGATGTCCGCAACCGCATCCACGATCGCGTAGCCGCGATCGGTGCGGTACTGCTCCACGGAGCTCGCACGGGCCGAGTCGACCTCGACGTCCTTGCGGTACTTCCCGGTCAGGAAGCCGTGCGCAAGCGCGAAGTACGGGACGACCCCGAGGCCGGCCTCGCGTGCCAGGGGCAGGAGCTCGCCCTCGATGTCGCGCTCGAGGAGGTTGTACTCGGGCTGCAGCGCAGTGGGCTGGTGCAGTCGGTGGCTCTCGACGGCGGAGAGCCACTCGCGCAGACGGGTCGGCGAGTAGTTGGAGACGCCGATGGCCTTGATCTTGCCGGCATCGACGAGTTCGGAGAAGACCCCCGCCGTCTCGGCGATGGGCGTCTCCGGGTCGTCTCGGTGCGCGTAGTAGAGGTCGATCTGCTCGACGCCGAGGCGCTTGAGGCTGTCGTCGACCGCTGCACGCACATTGTCGGCGCTGAGTCCGGGCCGCTTGGCGAACTGGGCGACCTTGGTCGCGATGACCAGATCCTCCGGACGCCCGCGCGAGCGGAGCCATTCGCCGATGATCGTCTCGGACTCGGCCCCCGAGTTGCCGGGGATCCAGGCCGAGTAGACGTCGGCGGTGTCGATGAAGTTGCCACCGGCCTCGACATAGCCGTCGAGGATCGCGAACGACGCGTCGCGGTCGGCGGTCCAGCCGAACACGTTGCCGCCGAGCGCGACGGGGGAGACGGAGAGCGTGCCGCCGAGCGCGCGGCGGGCGGGGGAGAGCTGCGTGGTCAAGGTGATTCCCTTCTGCGGCCCACGCGATGTCGGTGGCCGCACCTACAATCAACGAGTCATGACGCTACTGCCACCAGTCTTCGATCCCTCTGAAAACGACCTCCTTGACGGACTCAATCCGCAACAGAAGGAAGCCGTCACCTACCGCGGCCCCGCGCTGCTCATCGTGGCGGGTGCGGGCTCCGGCAAGACGCGGGTGCTCACCCACCGCATCGCCGGCCTCATCGCATCCCGTGAGGCGTGGCCGAGCCAGATCCTCGCGATCACCTTCACCAACAAGGCCGCCGCCGAGATGCGCGAGCGCATCCAGCACATCGTGGGCGGTGCTGCGGATGGCATGTGGATCTCGACGTTCCACTCGGCCTGCGTGCGCATCCTGCGCCGCGAGGCAGACAAGTTCGGCTTCACCACGAGCTTCACCATCTACGACTCCGCCGACTCGAAGGCGCTCATCAAGCGCATCGTGAAGTCGCTCGAGGCTGATGTGCTTGGCTTCACGGTCTCGAGCGTCCAGTCGCGCATCTCGAAGCTCAAGAACGAGCTCACCGACGTCGACGGGTTCGCCCGCCAGGCCAACATGAGCGACCCCCGCGACGCCATGTTCCTCGACATCTACCGGCAGTACACGCAGTCGCTGCGCCGCGCCAACGCCTTCGACTTCGACGACCTCATCTCGCAGACGGTGTGGATGCTGCGCGCCTTCCCCGACGTCGCGGCGCAGTACCAGCGACGGTTCCGTCACGTGCTCGTCGACGAGTACCAGGACACGAACCACGCCCAGTACTCGCTCATCCGGGAGCTCACGAGGCCCGTCGAGCCGCAGCACGTGCCGCTCGACACCCGGATGGAGCTCGACGAGCGCGGCGGCATCCCCGGCGCATCGCTCACGGTCGTCGGCGACTCCGATCAGTCGATCTACGCCTTCCGCGGTGCCGACATCCGCAACATCAGCGAGTTCGAGCGCGACTTCTCGAACGCCAAGGTCGTGCTGCTCGAGCAGAACTACCGCTCGACGCAGAACATCCTCTCGGCAGCCAACGCCGTCATCCGCAACAACTTCGATCGCGTCGACAAGAAGCTCTGGTCCGACGGCGGCGAGGGCGCGAAGATCGTCGGCTTCACCGGGTTCTCGGCGCACGACGAGGCGCAGTTCGTAGCCGATGAGATCCACAAGCTCCGCGACGCCGGCCAGAGCTACAACGACATGGCCGTCTTCTATCGCACCAACGCGCAGACGCGTGCGCTGGAGGAGATCTTCATCCGCTCCGCCGTGCCGTACCGCCTCGTGGGCGGCACGAAGTTCTACGAGCGCGCCGAGATCAAGGACCTCATCGCGTACCTGACCGCCCTCGTCAACCCGGCGGACGAGCTGTCGACGCGACGCATCCTCAACTCCCCGAAGCGCTCGATCGGCCCAGCCACCGAGACGGCGATCTGGGACTTCGCGAACAGGTACGGCATCACCTTCCGCGACGCCATGCGGCGTGCCGGCGAGCTCGGGCTCGGTCCGAAGGTCACCGGTGCGATCGCTCAGCTCGCGAAGCTGCTCGACGACGCGACGGCCGGCCTCGACATCGACTCGCCGACCGGACGCAAGACCGTGAGCCAGACGCTCAAGACGATCGTCAAGGGCACCGGCTACCTCGAGAAGCTGCTCCAGACCGGCAACCCGCAGGACGAGGCGCGTGCCGAGAACGTCGAAGAGCTCATCTCGGTCGCAGCGGAGTTCGACAAGAACAACGCTGGCGGCTCGGTCATCGACTTCCTCACCGACGTCGCGCTCGTCGCAGCCGCAGACGACCTCATCGACGAGTCCGGCGCGGTTGTGCTGATGACGCTCCACACCGCGAAGGGTCTCGAGTACGACTCGGTCTTCATCACGGGCGTCGAGGAGGAGCTGCTGCCGCACCGCATCGCCGCCGACGAGCCGGGCGGCCCCGCGGAAGAGCGGCGCCTGTTCTACGTTGGCATCACGCGCGCCCGCAAGCGCCTCCACCTCTCGCTGGCGATGATGCGCTCGCAGTTCGGCGAGACCGCCGCGTCGCTGCCGAGCCGCTACCTGCAGGAGATTCCCGAGGAGCTCATCGAGTGGCGGGTCTCGCCCGGTGCCGCAGGCGGCCGTGGCGGCTACGAGCAGCGATCGGTCACCTCAGCACGCAAGCCGCTCGGCAGCGAAGGCTACGGAACGGCGGGCGGCTACGGCAGGAGCTCCTCCGACGCGGGCAGCGCCGGCTTCTCCAGCGCGGTCCGCTTCCGAGACTCGGATGCGGGTCGCGAGACGGCCCCCAAGGCGAAACCGAAGCAGAAGTGGATCAACGAGGTCACGGGACAGATGCGCGACAACAGCGGCATGGAGCTCGTCGCCGGCGATCGCATCTCGCACGTCGACTTCGGCGAGGGCACGGTGCGCGCGATCCTCGGCAGCGAGGCGAAGCGCATCGCGGAGGTCGACTTCGACAGTGCCGGGCGCAAGAAGTTGCTCGTGAAGCTCGCGCCGATTGAGAAGCTGACCAACTGAGGCGCGCGCGGGCACTAGGCTGGACGACGGACGTGTTTAGCCGGGCGGCGGGCACACACTGCCTGCCGGCGATGCGGTCCGCTCTGCAAATTCTGAAGGCTCGAGCGCGAGAATCCGAAGGCTCGGGCGAACGAACGCGACGACGCGTCGCGGATGGGATGAAACGTGGATCTCTTTGAGTACCAGGCGCGAGATGTATTCGACGCCCACGGTGTTCCAGTTCTCCAGGGACTCGTGGCCTACACGCCCGAGGAGGCGAAGGCCGCAGCCGAGAAGATCGGCGGCGTGACCGTCGTCAAGGCGCAGGTCAAGGTCGGCGGTCGAGGCAAGGCCGGCGGCGTCAAGCTCGCGAAGACCCCAGATGAGGCGTTCACCGCTGCGGAGGCCATCCTCGGCCTCGACATCAAGGGCCACATCGTCGAGAAGGTCATGATCGCGCAGGGTGCGGACATCGACCAGGAGTTCTACTTCTCCGTGCTCCTCGACCGTGCCAACCGCTCCTACCTCGCCATGGCGAGCGTTGAAGGCGGCATGGAGATCGAGCAGCTCGCTGTCGAGAAGCCTGAGGCCCTCGCGCGCATCGCCGTCGACCCCATCCGCGGCATCGACGCAGCCAAGGCGGAAGAGATCGCGCGCGCCGCGAACTTCCCAGAAGAGCTCGTCGCGAAGGTCGCCGACGTCTTCGTCAAGCTCTACGAGGTGTACAACCAGGAAGACGCGACGCTCGTCGAGGTCAACCCGCTGGTGCTCACCAAGGGCGGCGACATCGTCGCACTCGACGGCAAGGTCACGATCGACGAGAACGCTGAGTTCCGTCACGCCGACCACGTCGCGCTCGCCGAGGCGGCAGGCGGACTCGACCCGCTCGAGGTCAAGGCCAAGGCGCACGACCTCAACTACGTGAAGCTCGACGGCTCCGTCGGCATCATCGGAAACGGCGCAGGCCTCGTCATGTCGACGCTCGACGTCGTCGCTGGCGCAGGCGAGAAGCACGGCGGACAGAAGCCCGCCAACTTCCTGGACATCGGAGGCGGAGCATCCGCTGAGGTCATGGCCGCCGGCCTCGACGTCATCCTCGGCGACGAGCAGGTCAAGTCGGTCTTCGTGAACGTCTTCGGCGGCATCACGTCGTGCGACGCGGTCGCCAACGGCATCGTGGGCGCCCTCAACACGCTCGGCGACGCAGCCACCAAGCAGATCGTCGTCCGCATCGACGGCAACAACGTCGAGGAGGGCCGTCGCATCCTCGCCGAGGCGAACCACCCCCTCGTGACCGTCGTCGCCACCATGGACGAGGCAGCCGACAAGGCCGCCGAACTCGCCGCCCGCGCCTGAGTCGCCAGAAGAAAAGCAGAGAAGGAACAACAATGTCGATCTTCCTCGACGAGAACTCCAAGATCATCGTTCAGGGCATCACCGGCTCGGAGGGCTCCAAGCACGCCACGCGCATGCTCGAAGCCGGCTCCAACATCGTCGGCGGCACCAACCCTCGCAAGGCCGGGCAGACGCTCGAGCTCGCGGGCAAGGAACTCCCCATCTTCGGCACCGTGAAGGAGGCCATCGAGGCCACCGGCGCGAACGTCACCGTCATCTTCGTGCCGCCGGCCTTCGCCAAGGACGCCATCATCGAAGCCATCGACGCGGAGATCCCGCTGGCCGTGGCCATCACCGAGGGCATCCCGGTCAAGGACTCCTCCGAGGCCTGGTCGCACGCGCAGAGCGTCGGCAAGACCCGCCTCATCGGCCCGAACTGCCCCGGCATCATCTCGCCGGAGAAGTCGCTCGCCGGCATCACGCCCGCGAACATCACCGGTGCTGGCCCCATCGGCCTCGTCTCGAAGTCGGGCACGCTCACGTACCAGATGATGTACGAGCTCCGCGACCTCGGCATCTCGACCGCCATCGGCATCGGTGGCGACCCCGTCATCGGCACGACGCACATCGACGCCCTCGAAGCGTTCGAGGCTGACCCCGACACGAAGGCGATCGTCATGATCGGCGAGATCGGTGGCGACGCCGAAGAGCGTGCGGCCGAGTACATCAAGGCACACGTGACGAAGCCGGTCGTCGGCTACGTCGCAGGCTTCACGGCCCCCGAGGGCAAGACCATGGGCCACGCCGGCGCCATCGTCACCGGCTCCGCGGGAACCGCGCAGGCGAAGAAGGAGGCCCTCGAGGCCGCTGGCGTTCGCGTGGGCACGACGCCCACCGAGACGGCCAACCTCCTTCGCGAGGTCTACGCAGCGCTCTAGCGAGCGGCCGGGCGCCGCGAGGCGCCTCGCAACCAGCGCAGAGCATCGGCTCTGCACACGACGAAGTGGGCTGCAGTCACGTGGAAACACGGGCTGCAGCCCATTCGTCTCACCGCGACTCGACGCCCCCGCGTCGCGTCGCGCGCTTGAACTTCCGCCGGATTCACGCCGACGGGCCAGGATTCGAGACAGGACGCACGTGTCACGACCAGAGTCGGCCCCCGCACGACCGCCCGGTCACGCCGGCGCGCATCCGGGCGGGCATCCCGGGGCGCGCCCCGGCCCCCACCCAGGCGGGCGCCCCGCCGGAACACCAGGAGGCCATCCTGGGGGCCGGCCAGGCGGACACCCTGGCGGACACCCTGGTGCCGCGTCCGTCCCGCTGGACCCGCGCATCGTCGCGGCGACCCCGCGGTCCCGCGTCGCCGGGCCCCTCGCGCTCGGCTGGCTCCAGGCCCTCGCGCTGGCATGCGCGCTCCTGCTCGTCGGGCGCGTCCTCGACGGCGTTCTCGCGGGTGCGTCGCCGAGCGGGGGCGTCATCGGGCTGCTCGTGGTCCTGGTCCTCGTCGCCGCGGCCACCGCAGCGGGCTCGACGATCCTCGTCCAGCGCAGCAAGAGCACGACCGAACGTGACCTCCGTCGCCTCCTCGTCGGCGAGCTCTTCACCGTCGGGCCCCTGGCGCTCGGGAGGGAGCGCACGGGAGCGCTCGTGAGCACCGCCACCGCATCCGTCGAACGAGCAGCCGCCTACCGGGCGGGCTTCCTCGGGCCGATCATCGCCTCGCTGACCACGCCCCTCCTGGTGCTGCTTGTCATCGCGGTTGCGATCGACCCGCTCACCGCCGGGCTGCTGCTGCTGCTCGTCCCGCTCATCCCACTCATCATCATCGGCGTGCAGCGGGCGTTCCGCTCCTCGACCGGCGCCTACCGGCGCAGCGCCGCGCAGCTCTCCGCCGCGTTCCTCAACGCCATCCAGGGACTCACGACGCTCACCCTCAACCGCGCGGCGACGCGCGTCGGGGACGAGCTCCGGGTCCGCGGCGAGCAGAACCGGCGCAACGTCATGCGCCTGCTCGCAGGCAACCAGGTGCTGATCCTGGCCGTCGACGCCGTCTTCTCGCTCGCCATGATCACGGGCGCCGCCGCGCTCGCGGTGTGGCGCCTCGGCGACGGCGCGATCACGCCGGGGCAGGCAGTCGCGATCGTGCTTCTGTCGACCTTGCTGACAGGGCCGGTCGACATCGTCGGACAGTTCTTCTACATCGGCATGACGGGCCGGAGCGCCGAGCGGGAGCTGAGCGCCGCGATCGCCACGCGGCCGGGCAGGCCTGCAGAACGAACAGCGACAGGTGAGCCCGCAGCCGCGGGCGGACCCGCCGCCCTGGAACTTCGGGGCGTCACCGCGGGCTACGACCAGGCGCCGAACATCCTCACCGACTACTCGCTTCGCGTCGACGCCGGTGAGCGGATCGTCATCACAGGGCCAAGCGGTTCTGGAAAGTCGACGCTGCTGACCCTGGCCCAGGGGCTGCTCGCCCCTCGCGAAGGGAAGGTTCTCGTCGGTGGAGCGCCCGCCGGAAGCGCAGACGCCCGCGCCGAGCTCGCCGTCGTCGAGCAGAGCACGTTCCTCTTCACTGGCACCGTCGCGGAGAACCTGCGGGTCGCGAAGCCGGACGCAAGCGACGACGAGCTGTGGGCCGCGCTCGAAGCAGCTGAGCTGCGCGGCGACCTCGAGCGTGCGCCAGACGGACTCGCGACGCAGGTCGGCGAGAGCGGACTCGCGCTCTCCGGCGGCCAAGCGCAGCGCGTCGCGATCGCGAGGGCATTCCTCCGTGACGCGAGCGTGCTGCTCCTCGACGAGCCGACGGCCCAGGTGGACCTGCGCTCAGAGCGGCTCATCACGCGCGCATTGAGCAATCTTGCTGAGGGGCGGACCGTGATCATGGTGTCTCACCGGCCGACGAGCATCCTTGCGGCGAACCGCGTCGTGCGTCTCGGGTCCGTCGAACCCGACGCACACGCACCGGTCGATGCCCCACCCGTTGCATCCGCCGCGAGCGATGGTGCGGTGAGCCCGAAACCAGGGGGTTCCGCGAGCGTTGCCCGAACGGGGGAGCGCGCATGAACGCGGCGACGAACGTACAGCAGCCCCCAGCGGTTCCGCAGCAGTCCACCCCACAGCGGCCGAACAGGGGGCAGCTGGTCGCATGGCTGCTGCGTCAGACAGCGCCGTTGCTGTGGCCGCTCGCCCTGGCGACCGTGCTGCGGGTCGTCGGTCAGCTGGCCGGCATCGCGATCCTCGTCGTCGCGGTGATCGGCGTCTCCGGCGGGCTCTCGCTCTCGGCCACCGTCGTGACGATGGTCGGCCTCGCGCTGGCGAAGGCTGTGCTGCGCTACCTCGAGCAGTTCAGCGGACACTTCGTGGCGTTCGCCGCGCTCGCTCGACTGCGAGATCTCTTCTACGCCCGGCTCGCGCCTCAATCGCCCGCGGCCACGGAGGGAGCCGGCAGCGGGGAGCTCAGCGAGCGAGCCACGCGCGACATCGACCGCGTCGAAGTCTTCTTCGCCCACACCGCGCCGCCAGCCATCTCAGCGGTGCTCGTCCCGGGCATCGCCCTCACGTGGCTCGGCGTCACACAGGGGGTGGCACTCGCGCTCGTGATCGCCCCCTTCGTCGTGCTCGTCGTGCTCGTCGTCCCGGCGCTTGGTGGCCGCACGAGCTGGCGCGCCTCGCAGGAGGCCGTCGCCGCGAAGGGCGTCGTCGCCCAGCACGTGAGCGACTCCGTGCAGGGAGCCCGGGAGATTCTGGCCTTCGAGTATGCGGAAGCGCGCCTCGACGATCTGGATGCGCGGGGTGAGGCTGGTGCTCGCTCGTCGTCGCTCGCGTCCCGCATCTCCGCCGCGCGCGGCGCGCTTGTCGTCGTCCTCCAGTGGGGGTCCGTGCTCACGGCCCTCCTCATCGGAAGCTCGGCAGTGGTGGCCGGTGACCTGACCTGGTCGCAGCTGCTCGTCGCCCTCGCCGTCGCCATCGGCCTCTTCGTGCCGACCCGAGCCGTGGAGAGCTTCGTGACCGACCTCAACGCGTCGTTCGCAAGCGCCGCTCGCCTGTACGAGGTCATCGAACGGTCGCCGATCGTCACGGATGCACGCGCGCAGACGCGTGGAACTGGCCACGCCCATTCCGTCCGGGAGGAGCACCGCGAGCATCCGGTGGCCCTCGCCTTCGATGGAGTCACCTTCGCGTATCCGGCGGGAGTCGGCTCGGATCCAGAAGCCCTCGCCTCCGCCAACCGGGTCGTGCTCGACGACATCACCTTCGACCTGCGCACCGGCGAGCACCTGACGGTCGTCGGCCCCTCCGGAAGCGGCAAGTCGACGATCGCCTCCCTCGCCCTGCGATTCTGGGACCCACTCGGAGGGGTGGTCTCGCTCCGTCGCGACGCCGACGTCGCGCCAGAGCCGCTGCAGCACATCACGCTCGACGAACTGCGAACCCGTACGGCCCTCGTCCCGCAGCGTCCCTACCTGAGCGACGGCACGGTCGGCCAGAATGTGTCGCTCGCGAAGCCCGACGCGAGCGACGAGGAGATCCTCGCCGCGCTGCGCGTCGCAGCACTCGACGAGTGGGTGCTGCAGCAGCCGAAGGGTCTCGACACCCCCGTCAGGGAACGCGGCGGCGGGCTCTCCGGCGGACAACGCCAGCGCGTCGCGATCGCGCGAGCCGTGCTGGCCGACCCGCAGCTGCTGGTGCTCGATGAGGCGACCAGCGCGCTCGATGCGGCCACCGAGCAGACCGTCCGTGAGCGCCTCGCCGCGTGGGCCGCTGGACGTAGCATCCTCGAGATCAGCCACCGCATCGACACGCTCGGCGACACCGACCGGGTGCTCGTCCTCGACGCTGGCCGCATCGTCGAGGTCGGCTCGCCCGAGCGGTTGCGCCACGCGGGCGGCCCGTTCCAGCAGCTCCTCGAGCGCTGAGCAGCCGCGGCGGCATCGGCAGCTGCACCCCGTCTGCACGCCACTTCGCCGCTCCGCACGCCGCGCGCGCCCACGGGTCGCCGCTTGTCCTGACCAACATCAGTGCGATATCACCCCGATTCCGGCCTGAACGACCGATTCGGGCCGATATCGCACTGATGTTGGTCAGCTGCCCGCGGGATCGCCGCCGCGGGCCTGGCCAACTTGCGTGATGGATGGCGCCGCTGGGGCGTCTTCGCTCACCCGCGGGTTCAGCGATCCCGGAAGTTGGTCAGGCCGAGGCCGAGTCCGAGTCCGAGGCCGAGTCCGAGTCCGAGGCGGAGGCGGAGTCCGAGGCGGAGTTGAGGGCCTCGCCGGCCTGCTCTCGCAGCTCGAGCGCGATGAAGGCACCGATCATGGCGCGGTAGGTGGCCTCGACGACGTCGGGTGACGCGTCGGCCGACTCGGCAAGCGAGCGCACCTTGGAGATGACCTGCTCCACACGCGCCGGAGCGCGAACGGCGCCCTGCCCCTGCCCTCGTTTCGCGACGGCTGCACGCTCCACCCACCGCTGCCGCTGGCCGATGAGGGCGACGATCTGCGCGTCGAGGGAGTCGATCGCCGCGCGGATGCCGGTCATGTCCTGCGGGCCTGTTGATCCAGTCATTCCGGCAGGTTAGCGGCTATCGTCGGGGTGCTATGCCTCGCCCGATCACGTACTTGTACTCGGCCGTCGACGCGCTTGTCGCGGCCGCGGTCGGCCTCGGCGTCCCGCTGATCGCGGTCGTCGCGGTGCAGTTGGCGACGGCTGGCTTCGGCAGTGATTTCCTGGCTGGGTTCCAGTACGCGGCCGCCGTCTGGGCGCTCTCGCTCGGCGGCTTCGTGAACGCTGCGATCGACCCGAGCTCAGGCCTCCTGCCTGCTGGCAGCGAGGCGATTGCCTTCACGTTGCGGGTCATGCCGCTCGGCCTGACGCTCATCACCGTGTGGCTGGCTCGCGTGACGGGCGTGCGCATCCGTGCCGGTTCCGACATGGTCTGGCCGGGCCTGCTCTTCACGACCGCCGTCTTTTCAGCCTGCGCCGCCGGCGTCTCCATTGCGGCCACCGGTCGCGGCATCGACATCGGCGTCTGGCAGACCACGATCGTGGGCGCAGTCATCTTCCTCGGCTCCGCGTTCATCGGAGCCAGGGCCTGGCAGGTCGCCCCCATCGAAGCCGCCGTCTCGAGCCTCGAAACGCGCGGCCGCGCGCTCCTCACACAGGGTCTCCGGGCCGCCGGCATCATGATCACGGGCGTGCTTGGTGCTGGTGCGGTGCTCCTCGTCATCGCCGTGGTGGTGGGCCTCGCGAGCGTCCTGGCCCTGTTCCAATCGCTGCCGCTCGACGTGACCAGTGCGATCGTCGTGGGCCTGAGCCAGCTCGTGATCGCCGTCAACGGCGTCGTCTGGTCTGCGGCGTGGATGCTCGGCACCGGCTTCGCGCTCGGCACCGGCTCGAGTGTCACCCCGACCGAGACCCTGGTCGGCCCGATGCCGGTCGTGCCGCTCCTCGGTGCGATCTCCGCCTCGCCGCCGCTGCTCGCGATCTCCGTCATCGCGGTCCCCGTGCTCGTCGGCCTCGCGGCGATGGTCGGCGTACGGATGCACGCGCCAGCTGGTGCCGCGCGCGGGGTGTGGTCGCGCATCTCGGTCGCGCTTGTCGCCGCCGGTGTCGCCGCTGTCGCTATCGGGGTCCTGGCGCTCGCCGCGGGGGGCTCCGCCGGCCCCGGGCGGCTCGCCGACGTCGGGCCATTCCCGCTCCTCACTGGTGCGAGCGCCTTCGGGACGCTTGCGCTTGGCGCGCTGGTCGGCGCGCTTGTGCCGCTCTCGGCTGAGGAGTTCGACGACGACGCGGATGAGTCCGACCGCCGCCGCGATGCGCGGGAGAACGACGAGCCGGTGGACGCGACGTCGACGGCGAAGGCAACAGCAAAGACGAAGGCAGGGTCAAGGACAGCGAGTTCTCGCGCCAGTGCGAACGCCGCAAAGCGAGATGCGCCTGCAGGCGCATCGACTGCGCCGGCTTCGTCCGGGAAGGGCGCGAGCGGTGCGGCCAAGTCGTCGGCCGCGAAGCGTCGCTCGTCAAGGGACAGCGCCGACGAGCGCCCGTGGGTGGCTGACGCCGTCTCGAAGCGCTTCGAGGACCCGGGCGAGTCCGAGAAGAAGCCGGGGACCGCGCTCGAGGTGCGGGCCGACGACCCGCCGGCGGAACGCCAGACGTCGGAGATCCGCCGCGCGAAGCGGCTCAAGGTCGAGAACCCGCGCTACGACGACGAGCCCGACATCTACGCCGATATCGACATCGACGACTGACGAGCCCCGACCTGCGACGACTCTCGGGATGACGGGAATCGCCACTCGACTAGACTGACCCGGTGCTCAAGGTCGTTGTCCTCATCTCCGGCGCTGGTTCGAACCTGCGTGCGCTGCTCGAGGCACTCCAGGCATCTGCCGCTTCCGCTTGGCCCATCGGGGCCGAGGTCGTCGCGATCGGCGCGGACACGCAGGCCGCTGGCCTCGCGCTCGCGGAGGAGTTCCGCATCCCGTCGTTCGTCGTGCGGCCGAAGGACTTCGCCGACAGGGCGGCCTGGGGTGAGGAACTGCTGGCGCAGATACAGCGATTCGAGCCCGACCTGACGCTGCTCTCGGGGTTCATGCGCCTCGTGCCGCCTGCCGTGGTGGATGCGCTCGCCCCGCGCCTGCTGAACACCCACCCCGCGTACCTGCCCGAGTTCCCCGGTGCCCACGCCGTGCGCGACGCGCTCGAGGCCGGCGTCGCCGAGACGGGCGCCTCCATCATCGTCGTCGACAACGGTGTCGACACCGGACCGATCATCGATCGCGTCCGCATCCCCGTGCTCCCCGGTGACACCGAGGAGCTGCTTCACGACCGCATCAAGGTCGTGGAGCGCCGTCTGCTGGAAGACACCGTCAGAGGCGTCGCCTCCGGCGAAATCGCACTCGAGGAAAGAGCCACCGCATGAGCACCCCCGCCTCCCACGGACCTTCCCACGGGTCGCTGACGACCCTCGAGCGCATCGAGCCGAAGCGCGCGCTCGTCTCCGTGAGCGACAAGAGCGGCCTCACCGAGCTCGCGGCTGGCTTGAAAGCCGCCGGGGTCGAGATCGTCTCGACGGGGTCGACCGCGAAGACCATCCGTGAGGCCGGCTTCGAGGTCACCGACGTGCAGCAGGTGACGGGGTTCCCCGAATCGCTGGACGGCCGCGTGAAGACCTTGCACCCCGGGGTGCACGCCGGCATCCTCGCCGACCGCCGCATCGACGACCACGTCCGCCAGCTCGAGGAGCTCGGCATCGCCCCGTTCGAGCTCATCGTCGTCAACCTGTACCCGTTCGTGGAGACGGTGGCGTCAGGGGCGGATGCGCCCGCGATCATCGAGCAGATCGACATCGGCGGGCCAGCGCTCGTGCGCGCGTCGGCGAAGAACTTCGCGAACGCCACGATCGTCACGTCTCCTGGGGACTACGCCAAGGTGCTCGAGGAGATCCAGGGCGGCGGCGTCACGCTGTCGACGCGTCGCGCGCTCGCGGCGGCCGCGTTCCAGCACACCTCGAGCTACGACCAGGCGGTCGGCGCATGGTTCGTATCCCACATCGCAGAGGTCGGGGGAGCAGAGGCCGGGGACGGATCGATGCTGGCCACCGCCTCGGACACGCTTCCGGATTCGTTCACGCTCCAGGGCACGCAGCTCGCGACGCTGCGGTACGGCGAGAACTCGCACCAGGTCGCCGCCGTCTACGGCCGCGCCGACGGTCGGGGAACCGCCCAGGCTGAGCAGCTCCACGGCAAGGAGATGTCGTACAACAACTTCGTCGACGCGGATGCGGCGCTTCGCGCGGCGTTCGATCACGCCGCGCCAGCCGTCGCCATCATCAAGCACGCCAACCCCTGCGGCATCGCCGTGGCACCGGAAGGGCTCGCACCCGCTGAGGCAATCGCCGAGGCACACCGTCGCGCCCACGCCTGCGACCCGGTCAGCGCGTATGGCGGCGTGGTCGCTGCGAACCGCGAGGTGTCGCTCGAGATGGCGCAGACGCTCTCCAAGATCTTCACCGAGGTCGTCATCGCTCCGAGCTTCGCGCCGGAGGCGCTCGAGGTGCTGAGCGCGAAGAAGAACATCCGTCTCCTGCAGCTCCCGGCGAACCCCGCCCTCGAGGAGCGCGAGGTGCGGCAGATCTCCGGCGGCTTCCTCGTGCAGAGCGCGGATCGCTTCGAGCCGAACGCGTCGCTCATCGAGGGATGGACGCTCGTGGCGGGTGCGCCTGCCGCAGGTCAGGCCGTCGAGGACCTCGAGTTCGCGTGGCGAGCATGCCGCGCCGTGAAGTCGAACGCGATCCTCCTCGCCTCAGACGGAGCCTCCGTGGGTGTCGGGATGGGCCAGGTCAACCGCGTCGACTCCTGCCACCTCGCCGTCTCGCGCGCGGGGGAGCGCGCCGCCGGATCCGTCGCGGCGTCCGACGCGTTCTTCCCCTTCGCGGACGGCCTCGAAGTGCTGCTTGAAGCTGGCGTGAGCGCCGTCGTCCAGCCGGGTGGGTCCATCCGCGACGAGGAGGTCATCGCCGCCGCAGAGAAGGCAGGCGTCACGATGTACTTCACGGGCGAGCGCCACTTCTTCCACTGACCCGCGCCGATCTGCGTGTCGCGCAGGTCCGCCCGAACCCGCATCCGACTTCCACGAGAGCAGCAATTGAGCACCAACACCTCCCAACCCGTCACCCGCGTGAGCCAGCTCGACGGCGGAACACGCTTCAACGCGGCGCTCGTGAGCGCCATGGGGGTTGCACTGGCGACGCTCCTCACCTGCCTGGTCGTGATGAACGAGCGCGACCTGACCCTCGTCCTCTCGCCGTTCACCACCCTGAGCAACACGTTCGACTTCTACTCGCTGCCGGTGCTGGTTCTGCTGTTCCTCGTCACGCTCGTCGGCTGGCTCGGCTGGCTCAGGAACTGGTGGATCGCCGCGATCGCCGGGTTCGTGCTGGCGCTGATCGCTGGCACGGTCGGGTACGTCGTGCGGCTCGCGACGGGCGGTGCCGACTTCACTGGCGAGACCTGGTCGGCGATCTTCATGGAGTTCTTCGGACTCAACTTCGTGTTCCTCGTGTCCGCCACGGTGTACACGGCCATCATCGGGCCCGCCCTGTTCCGTCGGCAGGTCGCCGACATGCTCCGGGATGTGTCCGGGCGGGTCGCGCACGCCGGGGAGCTCCGACGGTTCTCCGAGTCGAACAGCAAGCTCGCACTCGTGCGCATCCCCGCCGCGAACCCGCAGGACGCCCAGGTCACGTTCCAGGAGCGAGCCGAGGTCGATCGGGATCGCGCCAACGAGCAGTGGGAGTCCTATGTGGCGCTGCTCGATGAGCACGGCTGGGAGACGCGCGAGGTCCCTGCGGCCGAGACCATGCCGGATTCGGTCTTCACCGAGGACCAGGTGATCGTGCTAGGTGAGGTCGCGATTCTGGGTCGCAGCGGTGCGGCGTCCCGGCGCGCCGAGCTGCCCGGCGTGCGCGCGGCGCTCGCCGAGACCGAGCTCGTCACGATGGAGATCGAGGCCCCGGCGACGTTGGATGGCGGCGACGTGCTCCTGGCTGGCGACACGGTCTATGTGGGTGCCTCCACGCGCACCAACGCGGAGGGCATCCGCGCGCTCCGCGAGATCGCGCTCGACCTCGGCTACCGGGTCGTCGCGGTGCCCATCAGGGGTGCCCTGCACCTGAAGACCGTCGCGACGGCGCTGCCGGACGGCACCGTCATCGCGTGGACGCCGGCCCTCGAGCAGCCGTCGCTCTTCGGCGGCTACATCGAGGCACCAGAGCTGCTGGGAGCCAGCGTCCTGCCGCTCGACTCCGAGACCGTTCTCGTGTCAGCGGCCGCCCCGGCGACCGCGAAGCTCGTGAAGCGCCTCGGCTACAGTGTCGTGTCCCTCGACATCTCGGAGTTCGAGAAGCTCGAGGGCGGCGTCACCTGCCTCTCGGCCCGCGCCTACTAGGCGGAAGCCGAGGGCGGCGGCACAGCTCGAGCTCGCGTCAGCGAATCACGGCATCGGCCCGCGTCACAGCGAGCCGGTGCCGTGGTCGTTGAGCACGCGCTCACCGATCGTCTCCCCGTACTGCGTCTCACCCGTGACGACGAAGCCCAGGCTCCGGAAGAAATCTCCCGGCCCCAGGTCGCCCTCTTCCCAGATGGTCGTCACCTTGTCGAACCCGCGGCGTGCGGCCTCGTCGAGGATCGCCGTGACGGCGAACGACCCGACGCCGCGGCGCTGGAAGTCCGCGTCGACGTTCATGCGCATGATCGTGGCCCTGAACAGCTCGTCGGGGGCGTCCTCATCGAAGTTCGCCATGATGAAGCCCACGACCCGACCGTCGAGCACCACGACCCTCGGCCACGACGTCGTCTGGTTGACGTAGGCCTCCGAGATCGAGTGCGAGACGGGCGCGACGAACGCCTCCTGGCCTGGTTTCAGCGTGAGCGTGTTGGCGGCGACGATGTTGTCGGCGGACAGCTCTTCGATATACAGCTCGCTCATGGATGCAGAGTAGCGGTCCGTCTGAGTATTTCTCCGAATGCGTCCCCGGTAGGCTGGAGGCAAACCGCGCGCAGAAGGAGGACTTTATGGCGAAGATCAAGGTCGAAGGAACGGTTGTCGAGCTCGACGGCGACGAGATGACCCGCATCATCTGGCAGAAGATCAAAGACACGCTCATCCACCCGTACCTCGACGTGAACCTCGAGTACTACGACCTGGGCATCGAGAAGCGCGACGAGACCGACGACCAGATCACGGTCGACGCGGCTCACGCGATCCAGAAGCACGGCGTCGGCATCAAGTGCGCGACGATCACTCCAGACGAGGCACGCGTCGAGGAGTTCGGCCTCAAGCAGATGTGGCGCTCCCCGAACGGCACCATCCGCAACATCCTGGGCGGCGTCATCTTCCGTGAGCCCATCATCATCTCGAACATCCCGCGCCTCGTGCCGGGCTGGAACAAGCCCATCATCGTCGGCCGCCACGCGTTCGGCGACCAGTACCGGGCTACCGACTTCCGCTTCGCCGGCGAGGGCAAGCTCACGGTCGAGTTCACGCCGGACGACGGCTCCGAGCCGCAGAAGTTCGAGGTCTTCCACTCGCCGGGCGACGGAATCGCCCAGGTGCAGTACAACCTCGACGCGTCGATCACCGACTTCGCTCGCGCGTCGCTCAACTACGGACTCACGCGCGGCTACCCCGTGTACCTGTCGACGAAGAACACGATCCTGAAGAAGTACGACGGTCGCTTCAAGGACATCTTCCAGGAGATCTTCGAGGCCGAGTTCAAGGACAAGTTCGAGGCTGCCGGCATCACGTACGAGCACCGCCTCATCGACGACATGGTCGCGGCGTCGCTCAAGTGGGAGGGCGGCTACGTCTGGGCCTGCAAGAACTACGACGGCGACGTGCAGTCGGACACCGTCGCGCAGGGCTTCGGCTCGCTCGGGCTCATGACGAGCGTGCTCACGACGCCCGACGGCAAGGTCGTCGAGGCTGAGGCCGCGCACGGCACGGTCACGCGCCACTACCGTCAGCACCAGCAGGGCAAGCCGACGTCGACGAACCCGATCGCCTCGATCTACGCCTGGACGCGCGGCCTCGCGCACCGCGGCAAGCTCGACGGCAACCAGGACCTCATCGACTTCACGCAGGCCCTCGAAGAGGTGGTCATCGAGACCGTCGAGTCCGGCAAGATGACGAAGGACCTCGCCGCGCTCGTCGGTGAGGGAACCCCGTACCAGACGACCGACGACTTCATGAACTCGATCGCCGAGAACCTCGCCGCACGAGTGTCCGCGTAGGCGACATCACGGCACAGGGGCTCTCGCCTCACAAGCCCCGCATCCTGCTTTGGCAGGGTGCGGGGCTTCTGCGTGCGGCTGGCTCCTGGCCTGCGGAGAATAGGGTGGATGCATGAGCACCTCGCCAGTCCGCATCACCGTCACGGGAGCAGCAGGCAACATCGGCTACTCGCTCCTCTTCCGCATCGCATCCGGCTCCATGCTCGGCGACACCCCGGTCGAGCTGCGGCTCCTGGAGATCCCGCAGGCTGTCAAGGCCGCTGAGGGAACGGCGATGGAGCTCGCGGACGGCGCCTTCCCGCTGCTCCGTTCCGTGGACGTCTTCGACGACGCCGATGCGGCCTTCGATGGCACGAGCATCGCGCTGCTCGTCGGCTCCATGCCGAGGCGCGACGGCATGGACCGAGCCGACCTGCTCGAGGCGAACGGCGGCATCTTCGCGCCCCAGGGACGCGCGATCGGCGAGCACGCCGCTGACGACATCCGCGTGCTCGTCGTCGGAAACCCGGCCAACACGAACGCCTTGATCGCGCGCGCGGCAGCCCCCGACGTGCCGGGGGAGCGGTTCACGGCCATGATGCGCCTCGACCACAACCGCGCCATCGCGCAGCTCGCGGCCAGGGCAGGCGTCGGCGCCGGAGAGGTGTCCCGCATCCACGTCTGGGGCAACCACTCGAACACGCAGGTGCCGGATGTCGACCACGGCACGATCGGCGGCGTCCCGATTCGTGAGCGCATCGCCGATGACGCGTGGATCGACGGCGACTTCACCACCACCGTCGCGACGCGCGGAGCCGCCATCATCGCGGCCCGCGGGGCGTCCTCCGCCGCGTCTGCGGCCTCGGCCGCGGTCGACCACGTGCGCGACTGGGTGCTCGGCACACCGGAGGGGGACTGGACGACGGCGGCCCTGCCGTCGGAGGGCCACTACGGGATCCCCGAGGGGCTCGTCGCCGGAGTGCCGGTGATCTCGCGTGGTGGCCAGTGGGAGGTGGTGCAGGGCCTCGAGCTCAGCGAGCTGACGCGGACGCGCCTCGCGGCGACCGTCGCGGACCTCGAAGCGGAACGCGATAGCGTTGTCCGTCTGGGATTCGTTCCGTCGACCTCCTGAAGTGAGAAGAGCAGCAATGACCAATGCCGAACCGGACGTCCTCGCACTGGAGGTGCTGATCCGTCGTGACGGCGTCGGCGAGATCCGGGAAGGCGGCGCTGTCGAGCGCATCATCGCGGCCGACGCGGACGAGCTTCGCTCGGAGATCATGACGCGCGTCGTCGATCGCGCGACGCGCGAGGAGATCGTGATCGACCTCCGCACGATCGACATCGACGGCGTCTTCCCCCTCCGGGTGTCGCCAGATGGAAGCCTCGTCGAGACGGGCGACGTCGGCGAGCTCGCTCCTGGCGACGACCAGCTGACCGACCGGCTCGCGCACGCCGAGCCAGCGGAGTCGGGCATTTCGGCTGAGCCGGCCGTCGACGGCGGCTACGAGGCCTCGACAGGCGCGAACAGCGATGGCTTCCTCCCGCAGGGCAACGTGCACGAGACCGTGCGCATCCCTCGAGTCGAGATGATGCACCATGCGCTCGACCACGAGTCCGACGACGATGGCGTCATCCCCGGCCCGCCGCAGGGACAGGCAGCCGGGCCAGCCCCCGCGCCGGAGCTCGACGACGGACGACGCGACGCGACGCAGGGCGCGCCCGTGCCACAGGCGGAGACCCCGCCCGTGTGGTTCGAGGACCGGATCGACGAAGACGGCCTCGAGGACACCCAACCGTGGCAGCCGCGCTTCCCCCGCGACGCCCGCGCGCAGCGCGACCTCGACGAGGTCGAGAATGTCGAGACGGGACCGCGCGACATCATCCGACCCGGCCTGCCGCCCAGACCGACGAACACCGCACCGGTCGCCGCATCCGCCTCGGCAGGCACCGTGTCGAAGGCCGCATCCAGCACCGCCCCGGAGCGGCGCAAGAGCGACACCTCCGCGCCGACCCTCGCCGACCTCCTCGCCGACAAGCAGGCGGCGCCCGAAGCGCCCGCCCAGCAGGGATGGCGCAGCGCGCTGCGCGTCGGCACCGGAGGGCTCATCAAGCTCGGCCCGGGCGAAGCTGAGCGCATCAAGCGGGACGAGATCCGCCGAGTGCAGCGCCAGTTCGACGGATCAAGGACCGTCGTCGTCATGAACCCCAAGGGCGGCGCCCACAAGACCACGGCCACGCTCATGATCGCCGCCACGTTCGGTGAGATCCGCGGCGGCTACACGCTCGCCTGGGACAACAACGAGACGCGCGGCACCCTCGGGTGGCGCTCGCACCCAGGCAGCCACCGCAACACGGCCGTCGACTTCCTCAGGCAGCTGCCACGCTTCGAGGTCTCGGGAGGCGCGACCATCGCCGACGTCGACCGCTTCGTACGACCCCAGGGCGACGCCCAGTTCGACGTGCTCGCCTCCGACGACGACGCGGCCTCGGCCGCCATCATCGACGCAGAGGCGTTCTCGCGCATGCACCGCACCCTCAGCCGCTTCTACCGCGTGCTCGTCGTCGACACCGGCAACAACATGCGCGCCAGCAACTGGGAAGCCGCCCTCGACGTCGCCGACCAGCTCGTCATCGTCTCCACCGCGCGCGAGGACACCGCCGCATCCGCAGCCTGGCTCGCCGACGGCCTCCGAGAGCGGGGCTTCGGGGACAAGCTCGAGAACGCGGTCACGATCCTCTCGAGCCCCTCGGCGAAGGAGGACCAGGCGCTCACCGTCCGTCTGCGTCACCACTTCGAACGGCTCACCCGCGCCGTCGTTGAGGTACCGTACGACCAGGCTTTCGTCGGCGGTGGTGAGCTGAGCGTGTCCAGCCTCAAGCCCGCGACGCGCGACGCGTGGCGCACCGCGACCGCCGCCATCGCGGAACGCCTCTGACCGAATCCCAGACCTAGGAACCCAGTGCTCACGATCACCCACACCTCCCGTGCTGCCAGCCCGGAGGAGATGGACGACATCCAGACCGGTCTCAACGACCGCTACGGAGTCGTCCTCTCGTCCGGCGTCGAGTACCCGGGCAGGTACACGCGATGGGACATCGGGTTCATCGATCCTCCGCTCATGATCGAGGGGCGAGGCTTCGCCCTGCGGATGCGCGCCCTCAACGAGCGCGGCAGCATCCCGCTGAAAGCCTTCACCGAGGCGTTCGAGCGCTTGGATGGCGTCACGGTGCGGGTGCTCGCCGACGGCGAGGTCGAGATCGACGTGACCTCGCAGCGCGACGAGATCATCCCGGAAGAGCAGCGCACGCGGAGGCGTTCCAGCTTCAGCGTGCTGCGAGCCATCATCGAGACCATGCCGGACGACGCGCCCCACCTCGGCCTCTACGGCTCGTTCGGCTACGACCTCGTGCGGCAGATCGAGGCCCTCGACGCCCCGAACGGCGGCGACCAGCGCGACCTCGTCGTGTTCCTGCCCGACTCCGTGCTCGCCGTCGACCGCCAGCGCGGCGACGCCACGCGCCACGACTTCGAGTTCTCCGACGGCATCACCTCGACCGAGGGCATGCCACGCACCCGGGTGCCGAGCCCCTTCGTCGCACCCGCAGCATCCGCGCAGTCATCGCGCGACCACGAGCCGGGGGAGTACGCGGCGCTCGTCGAGTCGGCCAAGGCCTCCTTCGCCCGCGGCGACCTGTTCGAGGTCGTGCCCGGTCAGGCCTTCCGACGCCCCGTCCGCACCACCCCAGCCGACGTCTTCGCCTACCTGAAGCGCAACAACCCGGCCCCGTACGGCGCGCTCATGAACCTCGGCGGGCAGGAGTTCCTCGTGAGCGCCAGCCCCGAGATGTTCGTCCGCGTCGCGGGCAGCCGCGTCGAGACCGTGCCCATCTCCGGCACCATCGCCCGCGGGGCCGACGCGATCGAAGACGCCGACCGCATCCTCGAGCTCCTCAACAGCGACAAGGACCGCTCCGAGCTCACCATGTGCACCGACGTGGACCGCAACGACAAGTCGCGCGTCTGCGAGCCCGAGTCGATCAAGATCATCGGCCGACGCCAGGTCGAGCTGTACTCGAAGGTCATCCACACGGTCGACCACGTCGAGGGGCGACTGCGCCCCGAATTCGACGGGCTGGATGCGTTCGCGACCCACATGTGGGCCGTCACCGTCACCGGGGCCCCGAAGATCTGGGCCATGCGCTTCATCGACGAGCACGAACGCAGCCCGCGCACCTGGTACGGCGGGGCCATCGGCGTGCTGCACGCCAACGGCGACGTCAACACCGGGCTGACGATCCGCACCGCCATGATTCGCGACGGCATCGCCGAGGTCCGCGCCGGCGGCACGCTGCTCATGGACTCGACCCCAGCCGCCGAAGAGCTCGAGACCGAGATGAAGGCCTCCGCGCTCCTCGAGGCGCTCGACGCCGCCGCCGAGTCCGCATCCCCCAAGGTCGCCGCCGAGCCGGCGCCTTCCTTGAGCGGCCGCGGTCACCGCATCCTCTTCCTCGACCACGAGGACTCGTTCGTGCAGATGCTGGCCGGCTACATGCGCGAGACCGGCGCAGAAGTGCGCACCGTGCGCATCCCCAAGGGCGGCATCGAGCGCGAGGAGATGGCCCGCATCCTGGACGAGCAGCAGCCATCGCTTGTCGTCATGTCGCCCGGGCCCGGCGCGCCGAGCGACTTCAAGTCGTCCGAGCTGCTCGACGAGATCGTCGACCGTTCGCTTCCCATCTTCGGCGTCTGCCTCGGGCAGCAGGCCATCGGGGAGTACTTCGGCGCATCCCTCGGCCAGCTCGGGTACCCGCTGCACGGGCAGGAGCGGGAGGTCGTCGTGACCAACCCGGGATTCCTGGACGCCCTGCCGGAGCGCTTCGTCACGGGCCGATACCACTCGCTCCACATCGACCCCGCGACGATGCCGGAGAGCCTCGTGCTCGTCGCATCCGACGACGACGGCATCCCGATGGCGATCCAGCACCGAGACCTGCCGATCTTCGCGGTGCAGTTCCACCCGGAATCGCTCATGACGCTCCGCGACTCAGCCGGGAAGCGCATCATCGAGGCCGTCATGGAGCGCATTCCCGCGCGGGTGCCTGCGGCCTGAGCCACGTCCGTCATAGCGCGTGGCCGACTTCCGTGATGGACGGGAAGATCTGGCGTGCTGACGGGCGTCGGGAGCGTTTTCGTCACGCAAGTCGGTCAGGGCAAGCGTCAGGCACGGATGCCGGGCGCCGTCACGGGTGCCTTGGGCGTCAAGAGGCCGTGGGCGGCAGCGCCGCGGCGCTGCTCGTTGGCAGCGGAGCACTCAGCGACGACCTTTGACGCCTGCCAACGGCACCCGCAGTAGACCGGCCGGTCCAATTTCCGTGTTGGATGCGCGTGGCTGAGGCGCCCGGGGCCCGTTGGCGTCGTCTCGTCCCGGAAGCGGGTCAGGCGCCGGGCCGTCGGCGCGAGCCGCGTAGGTGGCTGCCTTCGGCGAGAAGTGCCCGCAGTGTGGCCTCGACACGCGGCCACTGGAACATCACCTGCTCGTAGGTCAAGCGCAGGACTCGGTATCCGAGCCTGTTCAGCACCAGGTCTCGACGGCGGTCATTCCGAGAGTGCCACTCCGCGGAATGAAACTCCTTAGAGTCGCACTCGATGACGAGGCGATCGCCGACAAGCAGGTCCACATCGCCGACGCCGACCACGTGGAACTGCGGAGTGACGCGCACGCCGCGCAGCTGGAGCCACAACCGGACGATGCTCTCCGTGCCGGATTGGCTCCGCGCATCCACGAATTTCAGCTTCTCGCGCGCGCTCACGGCGAGCGGGGCGGCCAGCTCGGTGAGCGAGCTTCGCGTGATGAGGCGCAACTGGAGCGCCGAGTCGGCGACGACGACAAGGTCGCGTTCGGGGAGGCACAGGAGCGCGCATTCGAGAGCAAGATCGATGTCGTCAACCGCATGCTTCTCAAGCGGGCGAGCTTGATGGACTGAGGCTCGATGCAGGACCACTTCGCCCGTGCGGGGGTTGGAAGACGGTGTGCGCGTGATGCCGAGCGCGCTCGCTGCGATTCGCACATGCACCCCGGAGTGAGGCGGAGTCCATACTCCTTGCGAACTGAGAGCCGTGAGGCAAGTGGCGCGACCGTGCAGGCGCACAGCTTCAACGACTGCGGCGGACGCGTCTGGCGTTGCAAACCAGCCAGGCGAAACCCGCCAGAAGGTCCCTTGTTTGAGCGACGCCTCTAACCCGCGGCGACTTCCGCCCTCTGCATTCCATTCAGCGCGAGAGAAGACCCCTCCGCTGGTTCGCGCGGGCGCTCTCGCAGTTGCTGGTTCTGGCATGCGCCAAGCACAGCGCAGATCTACCGACCCGTGAACAGGAAGCTGGCCTCCTGTGGAGTCGTCGCCATCCACAGCTCGCCTGCTGCGAAGTACGTGTCCAACTTTCGTGATGGGAGGCGAGCTCAGAGCGCCGGCGTGCTCGAAGTGGCCGATTCATCACGGAAGTTGGCCAGCAGCAGCAGCAGCAGACTGACCGAAGCCCGCGGAATTCGGGTCAGTGGAAGATGATCGTGCGCTGCCCATCGAGCAGCACGCGGTGCTCGGAGAACCACTTCACGGCCTGCGTGAGGGTGCGCGATTCTTCGTCCTGGCCGATGGCCATGAGCTCCTGGGGCGCACGTGTGTGGTCGACACGGACGACGTTCTGCTCGATGATCGGGCCCTCGTCGAGGTCGCTCGTCACGAAGTGCGCCGTCGCGCCGATGAGCTTGACGCCGCGGGCGTGCGCCTGACGGTACGGGTTCGCGCCCTTGAAGCCGGGCAGGAAGGAGTGGTGGATGTTGATGGCGCGGCCTGCGAGTTCTGCGCAGAGCTCGGGGGAGAGGATCTGCATGTACCTGGCGAGGACGACCAGCTCGATCTGCTGCTCCTCGACGACCTGCAGGATGCGGGCCTCGAAGGCCGCTTTCTCGTCTGGCCCGGTGACGGGGAGATATTCGAATGGCACCTCGTAGAACTCGGCGAGGCTCGCGAGGGCCTCGTTGTTCGCGAGGACAAGCGGGACGTCGATGTGGAGGTGGCCGGAGCGTTGACGGAAGAGGAGGTCGTTGACGCAGTGACCGGCTTTCGTCGCGAGGATGAGGGTGCGAACGGGGCGGCCGGCCTCGTCGAGGGAGACCTCGGCGCTGAAGCGCTCGGCGACTGGCTCGAGGCGGGCGAGGAGGTCCTCGCGGCTGGCGTCGGTGCGGATGTCGACGCGCATGAAGAAGCGACCGGTGTCTGTCGAGGAGAACTGCTGGAGTTCTTCGATGTTGCCCGCGGAGTCGACGATGGCTCCCGTGATGGCGTGCACGATGCCGGGCTGGTCTGGGCAGTTGAGGGTGAGCACCCATCGAGTTGCTTCTTGAATCACCACATCAGGGTAGCCGTCCTGCGCCTGAGGGGTAGACTTCACTGTGGTCGTGCGTATCGCTCGGCCCCCGGCGTGCCGGTACGCACGCAGTCGACTCCCTGGCGAGGGTTCCCGTTCGCCCGGAGTGCGCCGTTCGGATATTGCGAATGACTTCTCTCTCTGCTCCTGTGATGACGTCTGCCCCCAGGCTGCCGCTCGTCCCCCTGATCGCGCTTGCGTTCTCCACGTTCATCAGCGTCACGATCGAGATGCTGCCAACTGGCCTGCTCGAGCTCATGACCGTCGATCTCGGCGCGACGCGCGCGGAGATCGGCTGGCTCATGACGATCTTCGCCTTCACGGTCGTGCTGACGAGCACCCCGCTGACGGCGCTCACGAAGCGCGTCCCTCGACACGCGCTGCTGGTCGTGGTCCTCGCGGTCTTCGCGATCGGCTCCATAGCGTCGGCGTTTGCGCCCACGTATGCGTGGCTCGTCGTGACGCGCGTGGTCACGGGCCTCGCCCACGGCGTCTTCTGGGCGGTCGTCGCCTCCTATATCTCGCTCATCGCCCCGAAGGAGCTGCTGACGCGCGCGGTGTCGATCACGCTCGGCGGCGGCGCGATCGCCTACGTCCTCGGGGTGCCGATCGGCACCGCGCTCGGGCAGGCGTTCGGCTGGCGGTTCGCGTTCGGCTCGCTCGCGGTCGTGACGCTGCTCGTCGCGGTGCTGCTGTGGTTCCTGCTGCCACGCGTCAACCACCTCGACGACTCCTATTACACGCGCCCGATCGCGCTACCGGATGACTCGGATGAGGATGCGGTGCCTGCGAAGCGCGTCCGCTTCGCGCAGCGCTCGCTGCTGACGGTGATCCTGCTGTGCGTGATCACGCTCATCACGATGACGGCTCAGTACGCCTTCTACTCGTACATCTCGCCGTATTCGCTCGACGTCATCGGCTTCCCCGTCGAGACGCTGAGCCTCGTGCTCTTCGCCTACGGCATCGCCTCGGCCGGCGGGACTGCGCTCGCGGGTGTGTTCTTCACGGCACGGCCTCGCGTCGGCCTCGCGACCGGTTACGGCCTCATGCTCATCGCCGTGACGCTGCTGCTGTTCGCGCACGACACGACGGTGGCGCTCATCGCGCTGGTCATCTGGGGGCTCGGGATGGGTGTGCTGCCGCCGCTGCTGCAGTCGCGCATCCTGAGCGCCGCCCCGTCGCGCCACCGCGACCTGTCGAGCGCGCTGTACACGTCGGGCTTCAACTTCGGTATCGGCTCGGGTGCGCTCGTGGGCGGTCTGCTGCTGGATGCGGCGGGTCTCGTGGCGCTGCCGGTGTTCTTCCTGGCGATGGTCGGGCTCGGCCTGGTGAGCGCGCTGGTGCTCGACGCGGTGCTGGCTAGGCGTCCGCTGCAGCAGACGAGCTGACGCCGGACGAGCTGAACGCCGCCGGGGTCGCCGCTGGCAGGGTGATGGCGGCGGTGCTGAGGCCGGTCGCGCTGAGGTCGTCGGCGACCCGCTGGAGTCCGTCTCGCACTGCGGCGATGGTTGGCGACGCCGCGCTCGCGGTTCGGATCGACGTGAAGATCTCGCGCCGTGGTGCACCCGCGAGGCTGAGGAATCGCACGTTGGGCGTGGAGTGGGCCCAGGTGAGGTCGTTGAGGATGCCGACCGCGTGGCCGGTCTCGATGAACCGCATCTGCGCCTGCAGGTCGGCGGTCTCGTAGCGCACGTCGGGTTCGAAGCCCGCGACGCGGCACTGCTGCTCTCCCCAGTGGCGGGATGCTGAGCCCTGCGGTTCCATGACCCAGGCGAGCTCCGCTGCGTCGGCGAGGGTGGTGACGGGGGAGTCGACGGGCACGGCGAGGCGCAGCGCGTCGCCGGTGAGGAGCCGCTGGTCGAGCCCGGGGTGGTGGGGCGCGGCGTGGCCGGGGTACTGCTCGGCGACGACGACGTCGAAGTCTCCCGCGAAGGTGTCGAAGAGCGCGGATTCCGGTTCGTGCTGCACCATCTCGATGCGGAGGCCCGGGTGCTCTTCTTCCAGGACGCGGAGGAGCGGCGGGATGAGCGTGAGGGCCGCGGATTGGAACACGGCGATGCGAACCGTGCCGACGGCGCGGCTGGTGGAGGCGAGGACCTCCTGCTCTGCGATCTCGAGTCGTTCGAGGATCTCGGCGGTGTGCCCTGCGAGGATCTCAGCCTGCTGGGTGAGTTGCACGCGGCGCCCGTGCTTGCGGAGGAGTTCGACGCCGAGCTCGGCTTCGAGGGCCGAGAGCTGCTGCGAGACGGCCGACGGCGAGAAGTTGAGCGCCTTGGCGACTTCGGCGAGGGTGCCGCGGAGCTGTACTTCGCGGAGGAGTCGGAGCTTGCGTACGTCGAGCATGATCAATCATCACACGCGCTGACGGAAACGCGTCAATTTCCTTCACTTTACCTAACGGAAGTCGGGTGCCGATACTGGTCACATGACCGCCACCGAGACGCCTGTCTTCCCCACAGATTCCCTCACCGAGCTCGCGCCGGAGGCTGTCGCGCTCGTGCGCCGATGGCTGACGGAGGCGGCCGAGATCCCGGTGGATGCATCCGCCGCTCAGCTCGCCGGCGTGCTGAAGGATCCGCAGGGTCTCGACTTCACGGTCGGGTTCGTGGACGGGGTGGTGCGTCCCGAGGACCTCAAGGTCGCTGCGCGCAAGCTCGGCGAGATCGCCGATCAGGTGCCCGGCTTCCTGCCCTGGTACATGAAGAGCGCCGTGCGGGTCGGTGGCACGGTCGCGCCCGTCCTGCCTGGCGTCGTCGTGCCGGCCGCACGCAAGGTGCTGCGGGACATGGTCGGGCACCTCATCATCGACGCGACGGATTCGAAGCTCGGGCCCGCGATCGAGAAGATCCGCGGGAAAGGCGTGCGGCTCAACATGAACCTCCTCGGCGAGGCGGTGCTCGGCAAGAAGGAAGCGGCGCGTCGTCTCGACGGCACGACGAAGCTCCTGGCTCGCGACGACGTCGACTACGTCTCGATCAAGGTCTCCTCCACAACCGCACCACATCAGCCGTGGGCGTTCGACGAGGCCGTCGCCGATGTCGTCGAGGAGCTGACTCCGCTCTACCGGCTCGCCGTGAAGAGCCCGACGCGCAAGTTCATCAACCTCGACATGGAGGAGTACAAGGATCTCGAGATGACCATGGCGGTCTTCACGCGCATCCTGGACGACCCCGAGTTCCTGAACCTCGAGGCCGGCATCGTGCTGCAGGCCTACCTCCCAGACGCACTCGGGGCGATGATCCGACTGCAGGAGTGGTCAGCGGAGCGCGTGGCGCGTGGCGGGGCACCGATCAAGGTGCGGCTCGTGAAGGGCGCGAACCTGCCCATGGAGCGCGTCGAGGCGTCGCTGCACGGCTGGCCGCTCGCGACGTGGGGCACGAAGCAGGACTCGGACACGAGCTACAAGCGGGTCATCGACTACGCGCTCACGCCTGAGCGCGTCAAGAACGTTCGCGTGGGTGTCGCTGGCCACAACCTCTTCGACGTCGCGTTCTCCTGGCTGCTCGCCCAGCGCCGGGGCGCAACCGACGGCATCGAGTACGAGATGCTGCTCGGCATGGCGCAGAGCCAGGCCGAGGTCGTGAAGCGCGAAGTCGGCGGGCTGCTGCTGTACGTGCCGGTCGTGCACCCGCAGGAGTTCGACGTGGCGATCGCCTACCTCATCCGCCGCCTCGAGGAGGGGGCGAGCCAGGACAACTTCATGTCGGCGGTGTTCGAGCTGGCTGACAACGAGGAGCTCTTCGAGCGCGAATCGCAGCGATTCATCGCGTCGCTCGACGTGCTCGACCGTGAGGTGCCAGCGAGCAACCGAGTGCAGGACCGCACGGCGGAGCCAGCCCCGCTGCCCGCTGATCGCTTCGAGGAGACTCCGGACACGGACCCGTCGCTGCCCGTCAACCAGGCGTGGGCGCGTGGAATCCGCGAACGCGCGGAGGCGTCCACGCTCGGCGCAGAGACCATCGAGGCGAACACGGTCGGCACTGCCGGCGAACTGGATGCGCGTGTCACGCGTGCCGTCACGGGCAGCCAGTCGTGGGGTGCTCTGTCCGGCGCAGCGCGTGCCGAGATCCTGCACCGGGCGGGGGATGCGCTCGAGCGGCGCCGGGCTGATCTCATGGAGGTCGCCGCGTCCGAGGCGGGTAAGACCCTTGACCAGTCAGACCCCGAGATCTCTGAGGCCATCGACTTCGCGCACTACTACGCGGAGCTCGCCCGTGGGCTGGACAACGTCGACGGCGCATCCTTCGTGCCGTCGAAGGTCATCGTCGTGACGCCGCCCTGGAACTTCCCCGTCGCCATCCCGGCTGGATCGACCCTGGCCGCGCTCGCGGCGGGCGCCTCCGTCATCATCAAGCCGGCGCGGCCAGCGGCTCGCTGCGGTGCCGTCATGGTCGAGGCGCTCTGGGAGGCTGGCGTGCCGCGGGAGGTGCTGCAGTACGTGCAGTTCTCCGACCGTGAGCTGGGCAGCGAGCTCATCAAGAACCCGTCGGTCGACCGGGTCATCCTCACTGGTGGTATCGAGACGGCCGAGCTGTTCCGGTCGTTCCGCCCCGAGCTGCCGCTGCTCGCTGAGACGAGCGGCAAGAACGCCATCATCGTGACGCCGAGCGCGGACTACGACCTCGCGGCGAAGGACGTCGTGGCGTCGGCGTTCGGCCACGCGGGGCAGAAGTGCTCCGCCGCCTCCCTCGTGGTGCTGGTCGGTCAGGCGCAGCGCTCGCGCCGCTTCCGCGAGCAGCTGCTCGACGCGGTGCGCTCGCTCACGGTCGGCTACCCGTGGGACGCGCCGTCGCAGATGGGGCCGATCATCACGCCGGCCTCTGGCAAGCTGCTCGACGGGCTCACGACGCTCGGCGCGGGGGAGCGCTGGGTGGTCGAGCCTCGCCAGCTCGACGACAGCGGGAAGCTCTGGAGTCCTGGCGTGCGTGCGGGCGTGCAGCGCGGCTCCGAGTTCCACCTCGTGGAGTACTTCGGCCCGATCCTCGGCATCATGACGGCGGACACGCTCGAGGAGGCAATCGAGATCGTCAACGAGGTCGACTACGGGCTGACGTCCGGCATCCACTCGCTCGACCGCGGTGAGGTGGCGCAGTGGCTCGACACGATCCAGGCGGGAAACCTCTACGTGAACCGGGGCATCACGGGCGCGATCGTGCAGCGCCAGCCGTTCGGCGGGTGGAAGAAGTCGGTGGTCGGATGCACGACCAAGGCGGGCGGGCCGAACTACCTCGTCGGCCTCGGGACGTGGGAGCGGGCCCGCGCCGTCGACATCGCACCGGTCTCGAACGCCAGCGCGCAGACGCTCCTGGATGCGGCGGTGGCGATCGCGAAGGCGCAGCCGGCGGTGCTGACGAGTGCTGACACCGCGATGCTCGAACGCGCGCTCGGCAGCGACGCGCAGGCCTGGGCTGAGGAGTTCGGGCGCGACCGCGACGTGCAGGGGCTGTACGCCGAGCGCAACGTCTTCCGGTACCTGACGTTCCCGGGTGAGATCACGGTGCGGCTCTCCGAGGATGCACGCGTCGCGGATCTCCTGCGGGTCGTCGCGGCCGGACTCGTCGCCGGAGCGCAGCTGCGGGTCTCGACGGGGGTCGAGCTGCCCTCGGCGGCCAAGGCAGCGCTCGCGGGGGCCGGCGTGCGCATGCGGGCTGAGTCCGACGCGGAGTTCCTCTCGGCCGCAGGTTCGCTTCGAGGTGGGCGGATGCGTCTCATCGGCGGCGATGCGGTCGCGTTGGCGCGTGCCGTGGACGGCCGGGTGGACCTGGCGATCTACTCGGGAGCAGTGACCGAATCCGGTCGGGTGGAGACGCTGCCATTCCTTCGGGAGCAGGCGGTGTCCATAACGGCGCACCGTTTCGGCACGCCGAACGCGCTCACCGAGGGTATTCTCTCTCGGTGATGTTCGATCGCGTTCGAGGTCGCTGAATACCCCCGCGATTCTCCAGCCCGTCTTCTCTCGGTATTCTGATCCGAAGGTTGGGCAGGCTGGTGTCGGGGGTATTCAGTGCCGGGGAATGCACGTCAGGATCTCAGTGAGTGGCTCGGTAGGATCGCGCACTCGGGGGAGTCGTCAGGCTTCTTCTCCGCCGATGACGTAGATCCCGACGCATTCGAGGAATTCCGCGGAGAGTCGGGCTTGGCCCAATTCACGGGCACATCGACGACGATGAATGCCGCGGCGGGCG
The DNA here is from genome assembly GCF_013409665.1 of Pseudoclavibacter sp. JAI123. Lineage (NCBI taxonomy): Bacteria > Bacillati > Actinomycetota > Actinomycetes > Micrococcales > Microbacteriaceae > Pseudoclavibacter > Pseudoclavibacter sp. JAI123. Next base: position 1,360,700 of record NZ_JACCCM010000001.1, read on the forward strand.
CGGATTTCCACGCGTACATCCTGAATACGCACGTCGGAACCGTGCAGCTCTTCGGCAGCCTTCGCCGGAGTTCCGGCTCGGAACGCGAGGGCGTGGATATCTCTCGCATCGAGAGCGAGAAGCTCGTCGTCATCGGAATGATCCGCGGGTCGCTCAAGTTCCGAACCGGCAGCCTCTCTGGTGTGCTCAACCCCGGCGACGTCCTCGTCGTGAACTCGAAGCATCCACTTGTCACGGCGAGTCTCGGCCCCATCGAGACGCTCGGCTTGGCCGTGCCCCTCGACGATGTCGCGAACGATGCGAGAATCACCGTCAGCGACCGCGCCGTCCGCCTGCCCGAGACGGCTCTGACCGCTGCCTTCCTGGCGTTCATCGGCCGCTACCTGGTGGAGGCGACGTCGGGCACCGGGGGCGGTCGCCGGTCGCCGGCCAGCACGGAACCCGCGCTCCACGACCTGCTGCGGGCTGTCCTCGCGCAGGTGACGCTTCCGGCATTGACACCCGCCCAGCATTCGCTGCGGATGAAGGAGGCGGTGCGCGAACTCATCGAGAAGTACCACGTCATCCAGGGCTTCGACGCGGACAGCATCGCGCGGGCCCTGCACATCAGCAGGCGGAAGCTGTACCGCGATCTCGCCGATGAGGCCGACGGCATCGCGGGGCTCATCGCGGCACGCCGGGTCCAATCGGCGGCGGCGCTCCTGGTCGAGCAGCCGCAGCTCTCGCTCAGCGACGTGTCGGCTGCGGCGGGTTTCGGGGACGCGACCACGATGCGGCGACATTTCCTCACGCGACTCGGCATGACACCCGCCGACTACCGCAAGGAACGCGCCTGACCGCGTAGCCTCATGTCTGCGGCTCCGGGCTCCCGCGGCGGGCTCGCCGAGGCGCCAGGCGCAGCGTAGCTCCCTGTTCCCTCATCGCCGACAGAAGGATGACCGTGGCCTCGTCCATTCACCGCCCAGCGCTCGTGACCGCGAAGATCGGGTTCGGTCTGCTCGCCTTCTCCTCGATCGTGTCGGAGATCGCGACGATCGTGGAGCGCGGCACCTGGGTGCCGGAGAACTTCTTCGCCTACTTCACGATCGAGACCAACATGCTCGTCGTGCTCTCGCTGCTGCTCAGCGCCGTCGCGACGGCGGCTAACGCGCAGGGGGCCCGGATCAATGCGTTCCGCGCCGCCGTCACGGTCTACATCCTCATCGTGGGCATCGGCTTCGCGCTGCTGCTCTCCGGCCTGACCGACGTGGACTTCACCGCCGTCCCGTGGAACAACACCGTGCTCCACTACGTCATGCCGGTCGTGATGCTGATCGATCTCCTCATCGACCGGCCGGCGAAGCGCATCCGGTTCGGCACGGCGCTCATCTGGCTCATCTTCCCCGCTGGCTACGCGGCCTTCTCGCTCGTGCGCGGCAACCTCATCGGCTGGTACCCCTACCCCTTCCTGAACCCCACGGAGCAGGGTTACGCGCCGGTTGTGCTCACGATCATCGGCCTCGTCGTGCTCGGGGTCGCGCTCACCTGGCTCGTCACGCTGCTCTCGCGGCGACCAGGCAAGTCGCGCTAGACTTCTGACGGCCGCGACTGGCGTTCAGGTGGGTCACCACCGGGGAGCGGCTCTTCGGGTTTCGAGCCGTTCGCCTGGGCTCGCCGGTTCACGACCACATGTTCGCCGTGCCATCCGGTTTTCTGAAGGAGCCTTCGTGACCGATACGTTCAATTCCCCACTGAGTGAAGTCGACCCCGAGATCGCAGCGGTCCTCGAGCAGGAGCTCGACCGCCAGCGCTCGACACTCGAGATGATCGCCAGCGAGAACTTCGTTCCGCGCGCGGTCCTCGAGGCCACCGGCAGCGTCCTCACCAACAAGTACGCCGAGGGCTACCCCGGTCGCCGCTACTACGGCGGCTGCGAAGTCGTCGACATCGCCGAGAACCTCGCCATCGAGCGCGCCAAGTCGCTGTTCGGCGCCGAGTTCGCGAACGTCCAGCCGCACTCCGGCGCAACCGCCAACGCCGCCGTCATGCACGCCCTCGCGCGCCCGGGCGACACCCTGCTCGGCCTCTCGCTCGACCACGGCGGACACCTCACGCACGGCATGAAGATCAACTTCTCCGGCCGCCTCTACAACATCGTCGCCTACGGCGTCGACGCCGAGACCTCGCAGATCGACATGGAGCAGGTGCGCGAGCTCGCGCTCGAGCACAAGCCGAAGGTCATCGTCGCCGGCTGGTCCGCTTACCCGCGGCAGCTCGACTTCGCGAAGTTCCGCGAGATCGCGGACGAGGTCGGCGCCTACCTGTGGGTCGACATGGCGCACTTCGCCGGACTCGTCGCCGCTGGCCTGCACCCCAACCCGGTGCCGCACGCGCACGTCACGTCCAGCACTGTCCACAAGACCATCGGCGGACCCCGCTCCGGCTTCATCCTGACCAACGACGCCGACCTGGCGAAGAAGATCAACACGGCTGTCTTCCCCGGCCAGCAGGGTGGCCCCCTCATGCACGTCATCGCCGGCAAGGCGACGGCGTTCAAGCTCGCGGCGACGGACGACTTCAAGGACCGCCAGGAGCGCACGCTGCGCGGCGCGAAGATCGTCGCCGACCGCCTCCAGCAGGCCGATGTCGCCGGCGCCGGCATCTCGGTCCGCTCCGGCGGAACCGACGTGCACCTCATCCTCGTCGACCTCCGCAACGCGGAGATCGACGGCAGGCAGGCCGAAGACCTCCTCCACGAGGTCGGCGTCACCGTCAACCGCAACGCGGTCCCCAACGACCCGCGCCCGCCGCTCATCACGTCGGGCCTGCGCATCGGCACGCCCGCGCTCGCGACCCGTGGCTTCGGCGACGTCGAGTTCACCGAGGTGGCCGACGTCATCGCGCTGGCACTGCTCCCTGACGCGGATGTGCCCGCCCTGCGTGCTCGCACGAAGGCGCTCGCCGACGCGTTCTCGCTCTACCCGGGCCTCGGCGAAGCATGACCGCTGCCGCACTCGACGGCAAGAAGGCCGCGGCCGACATCAAGGCCGAGCTTCGCGAGCGCGTAGCCGCGCTCGCGGAGCGGGGCGTCGTGCCAGGACTCGGGACGATCCTCGTCGGCGACGACCCTGGCTCGAAGTGGTACGTCGCGGGCAAGCACCGCGACTGCGCCGAGGTGGGCATCGAGTCGATCCGCGTCGACCTCCCCACGGAGACCACGCAGGAGGAGCTCGAGGCGGAGATCGATCGCCTCAACGCGGATCCCGCCTGCACGGGGTACATCGTGCAGCTGCCGCTGCCGAAGCACATCGATCAGGACCGCGTGATCGAGCGGATCGACCCGTCGAAGGACGCGGACGGCCTGCATCCCACCAACCTGGGCCGCCTCGTGCTGAACGCCAACGACCCGATCGTGACGCCGCTGCCGTGCACGCCTCGCGGCGTGATCGAGCTGCTGCGCCGCAACGACATCTCGTTGAACGGCAAGCACGTGCTCGTCATCGGGCGCGGCGTGACGGTCGGCCGCTCCATCGGTCCGCTGCTCACGCGCCGAGAGAACAACGCGACGGTCACCCTCACGCACACGGGCACGCCGGACATCGGCGTGCTCGCGCGCGAGGCCGACGTCATCGTGTCCGCGGCGGGTGTGGCCGGCATTGTTCGCCCCGAGTGGGTCAAGCCTGGCGCCGCGGTGCTCGACGTCGGTGTGAGCCGTGTCGAGGACCCTGAGACGGGCAAGTCGAAGGTCGCGGGCGACGTCGACCCCGGTGTCTGGGATGTGGCGGCGTGGGTGTCGCCGAACCCCGGCGGTGTCGGGCCCATGACTCGCGCGCTGCTGCTCGAGAACGTCGTCGAGCAGGCCGAGCGCCTCAACCCGGCGGTCTAGCTCCGCACGGCGAAGGGCCCGAGCAGTTCATCGAACTGCTCGGGCCCTCTGCCGTCGCTCCCCGGATCCCGCGCCGCGGCCGCCGCGCGCTACGCCTGGGGCCGTCGCTTGCGCACCGCGGTGATGCCGAGCACTCCGGCACCGCCGGCCACGAGGGCCACTGCCAGCGTCACGAGCCACGATGCGTCAGTCGCGCCGGTCTGGGCGAGCGTGGGCGTGCCGCCGGCTTCAGCCGTCGGCGTCGGCGCCGTCACGGGCGGGGCAGCGGATGCTGTCGGCGCGACCGTCGTGCCGGGCGTGGGGACAGCGGTGGGTTCCGCCGTCGGTTCTGCCGTCGGCGGGGCGACCGTCTCGACCGGGCCTGCGGTTGTTGTCGGTGTCGGCGTGGGCGTCGGCGCTTCGATTGCCAGCTCCGGGGTCGTCGAGGGGGCGACCCGGTGCAGGGTCGCCTGCTCGTAGTCGTAGGACATCGCGAGGAGTGCGGCGTCCTGGCTGCGCGGTGCGGCGAGCTCGAGGCCGACCGCGGCGCCCGTCGACGTGAAGCCGGCGGGCAGCGATACGGTCGGGATGCCCGTGTTCGCGCCGAGGTCGCAGAACGTGGTGCCGGCCCAATCTGGCGTCGCGGAGGTCGCGCTCGTCGGCATCGCGAGGGCGTCGAGGTCGTTGTCGATGAAGAACTGGTCCATCGCGGCCTTGCCGGCATCCTGCTCCGCCACGGCGGCGTCGTAGGCCGCATTCGGGATGTCCTCGTTGCTGAGGAAGTAGTCGATGTCGTCCTGCGTCATCGACGACTTCCCGTCGGCGATGACGTCGGCGAAGGTCAGCTCGTCCGGGTCGCCCGTGAGCTCCGCCAGCCCCTCCGGCCAGGACGCGGCCGTGCTGGCGAAGAACGAGTCGATGCTCGGGCGCATGTCGATCCAGCCACCGCTCTTGAGCGTGCCGGTGAGGAACTCGCTCGTGAAGGCCGGCACTTCGACGACCTCGGCGCCCTGGGCCCGCAGGTCCTCGACGGCCTGATCGATGAGGGCAGTCGTCTCGGCGAGGCCGGGGCGGTCCGGGTTCTCCTCGTAGTCCCAGCGGATGTAGCCGATGCGCTGCCCTTCGAGGGCCGAGTCGCTGAGGCCCTCGACGTAGGAAGTGGTGTCCTGCTCGTTGGCGATGACCGTCTGCGAGTCGGTCGGGTCGTACCCGGCGAGCACCTCCATGAGGAGTGCGGCGTCGGTGACCGTGGTGGTCATGGGGCCGGAGACGTCCTGCCGCAGCGAGAGCGGCACGATGCCGGTGACGCTGGTCAGGCCCATCGTCGGGCGGTATCCGACGAGGCTCTGGTGGGCGCTGGGGCCGACGATCGAGCCGCAGGAATCGGTGCCGAGTCCGGCCGGTGCGAAGGCAGCGGCGACGGCCGCTCCGGTTCCGCCGCTCGAGCCGCTGGCGCTGTTCGCCTGGTTGTACGGGTTGTTGGTGCGCCCGCGTTCGGAGCTCAGCGTGTAGGTTCCGTGCCATGCGAACTCGGAGAGGTTCGTCTTGGCGATGATGATCGCGCCGGCGTCGCGGAGGCGCTGCACCGCTGTCGAGTCGAGCTCGGTCTGGTAGGTGTGCAGGGATGCGCTGCCGGCGGTCGTGGGCATGTCGAACGTCGCGTAGTTGTCCTTCACGAGGATCGGGACGCCGTGCAGCGGCCCGCGCAGGGTGCCGGCGGCGCGCTCGGCGTCGAGTTCGGCGGCCGTGCTGAGCGCCTCCGGGTTGGCGAGGATCACGGCTGCCAGGCCGGGTTGGTCGCCGTACGGGTCGTCGTAGGCGGCGATGCGGTCGAGGTACCGCTGTGTGAGGTCGACGGAGGTGGTCCGTCCCGCTTCGAGGAGTACGAGCGCATCCGTGATGCTGAGGTTCACGACTTCTGGTGCAGCGGGGAGCGTGACCTCGGTGCTTGGGGCACCGAATGCTGACGGTGCGGTGAGGGCGGCGCTCAGGGCCAGGCCGGAGCAGAGGGCGGTGGCGGCGGTGATCTGGGTGACTCGGCGGAATGCGGGCTTGTGTGGCAACGGAGACCTTTGCAAGGAGAGGACGACGGGGATGTCGTCAGTCTCGGCCGGTCCGGTTTCGCTGCTGTTTCGAGCGTGTGTTGTTTTTCGCACGGGTGCGCCCGGCAGATGCATCTGATCGGTGCGCCCGCCGTGTCCCGCGCCCAGGCGGTCAGTCGCGCGTCGCGACGACCCTCGTGAGCGTGATGCGGGTCTGCTTCTTGGGCAGGGCTTTGCCTTCGCGGCGATCCACGTACTCGGTCTCGCTGACGCGGAACGTGCGGCCGGGGCGGTGGGGCGTGTGCAGGTCGGGGAACACTCCGCGGGCGACCTGCTCGAGCAGCTCGAGCCCCTCGGCCTCGGTGCCGACTGGCTCGGAGTGCCCGAGCTTGGTGCCGACCGCGCTGATGCTCACGGTCTCGGTGATGACAACGTACTGCTCGCTCATGCTGATCCTCCAGTGCTCGGCCGGGGTGCATCCCGACACCTTCACGCTACGAGGAGGAAGGTGGCGGGCGCTTCGGCCGTGCGGCGGAGTTGCAGGGGGATCTGGCCGAGCGGTTCAGCCCTGAGGCTGAGCCTGGCGCTGCGCGTCGAACGAGGCGAGCAGCTGCTCGACACGCTCCGTGATGACCTCGCTGCCGTATTCGGGGGCGGATGCGATGGTGCCGTCGGCGGCCAGGAGGAGTGCTGCGGGGGTGGCTTCGGCTTCGAAGTACTCGGTGACCGCCTTCGCCCCGAAGTAGGTGGAGGGGAGGGCGCTCGGGTAGCTCTTCTTGATGGAGGCGCGGCTGGAGGAGGTGGCGACGATGATCTGCGCGTCGTCGCCCATGCGCCGCGACCAGTCGCCGATCTGGCTGAGCACGGGGCCGCAGGAGCCGCATCCGACTCTCGCGAAGATGAGGATGGTCGTCTTGCGGGGGATGACGACGAGGTTGTAGAGCAGCTCGGGGGAGCCGTCGCCCGACACGAGCTCGAGGTTGTGGGGGATCATGTCGCGCGCGCTCGGGTCCGAGATGAGGTCGGGGCCCTGCTCGACGAGTTCGAAGTCCTGCCCGGAGCTCACCGCTCCGGCCGTCGACGTCACGGTGGGAGCCGGTGTCTTCACGAGGCTCGCGACGATGCCGAGCAGGGCGACGATCGCGATCGCGACGAGCCACATCCAGTCGGCCAGCGAGAAGAGGGCCAGCTGGGTCGGCACGCCGAGGGCCATGCCAGGGATGACCGTCGCGAGCAGGGCGGCGAGGGTGAGGCCGGCGTTGCGCCAGATCGTGATCTGGCTGACCGGTTCGGTGCTGAGGGCGCCGAAGCAGTTGCAGTCGACGGCCTGGCGCTTGGCGACGCTTCGGGCGACGACGGTGAGGTAGGCGGCCATGAGGAGGGTGCTGAGGCCGGCGGCGACGAGGTAGGCGGGGCCGCTCAGGAGGAGGAGTGCTGCCCCCAGGATGATCTCGCCGATGGGCAGGGCGACGGCGGTCCAGGGCTTCCGGAGCGCGGCGGGTACGCCGAAGGCGGCGAACGACTGGAGCGTGCGGGAGCGTTGGGGGAGCTTCAGGGCTCCGCTCGCGATGAGGACGCAGGCGACGAGAACAGGGAAGATCACGAAGGTGGGAAGCACTCGTTCATTATCGCTGGTGTGCGGCGCGTCGCCTCGTCGAGCTTGACCGTCGGCTCGGCGCCGTCGAAGATCGACGCATGCGCCTGAATTCCCTCGATGTGGTGCGCGGCTTCGCGATCTTCGCCATGATCATCGCTCACACGGTCGTGTTCTTGGACGACCGCGAGCCGCGGGCGCTGGAGGTGCTGTTCCACTTCCTCAACGATGCGGCGTCGCCGCTGTTCGCGCTGGTGATCGGTGTGACTGCGGGCTACCAGCTGCGGGAGGCTTCGCGGTGGGATGCGCGTCGGAAGAGCTTCTTCGCGATCTCGTGGGTCATCAAGTCGATCGTGCTCATCCTCGTTGGCCTGCTGCTGAGCATCAACTTCTCTGGCGTGCTCATCGTGTTGGACTTCCTGGGCATCATGATGCTCGCGGCGACCCCGTTCCTCTTCCTTCCTGCGGCGTGGTCTGCGGGTGCTGCCCTGGTGTTCTTGGCGGCGGCCCCGCTCGTGAACGAGGCTGCCCGCAGCTGGGCGCTCACGTCGGCGTTCTCGCCGACGTCGATGTACGACCCGACGGCCCTCCTGCTGGATTGGACGGTGCTGGGTTCGGCGTACCGTCTCACGAACTTGCTGCCGATGCTGCTGATCGGCTTCTTGCTGGCGCGGTGGCAGCTCGGCGATCTGCGCCGTACGGCGTGGGTGTTCGGCGGGGGAGCGGTGCTGCTCGGTGCGTCACTGCTCATGCGTCGTTGGGAGGAGGCGACGACGGGGGTCGCCCAGTCCGGTTCGTATGGTGATGAGGCTCGTGATCTCGGGCTCGCGCTGCTGGCGTACGCGGGCATCCAGCTGCTCGGCGACTTCTCGGGTGAGCGGATGCGCACGTGGTTCGCCCGGCTGACGAGGCCGCTTGCCGATATGGGCACGATGGCGTTCACGATCTACTGCCTGCACGTGCTGATCCTGACGGCGATCTGGTCGCAGCTGCTGCTCGGCGAGGAGAACTGGCTGGCTGGGCCGGGGCTGATCTACCGGCAGCCGGAGGGTGTGCTGACGATGGTGGCCATCATGGTGGTGTGCATGCTGTTCGCCACGCTGTGGCGCCGGTATCTCGGGGTTGGCCCGCTCGAGAGGGTCATCGGGGTGCTGTCGCTCAGGCATCCGCCGGAAACATTGCTTGCAGTTCCTTCCGCTTCGACCAGGCGATCCGAACCAGCTCTTCCAGCACCTCGAGGTTGAGGGAGGAGAAGCGACCGGCCCAGATGCAGTCCTTGCCGAGCTTCACCTTGCCGAGCTGCTCGATGAGGCCATCCGGAGCCCACATCTGCAGACCGTAGATGGACATCGACGCTTTGCGCGGTGAGAACCCGAGGATCATCGCGTCGCCCGAATGGCCGCTCTCGTACGTGTAGTGGTAGCTGCCGTAGCCGATCATCGTCGGCCCCCACACGACGGCTTCCTCGCCCGTGACCCGATCCATGATCTCCTTCAGGATGCGCGCATCTTCGCGCCGCCCCGCGGGCTCCGCCTGGTCGATGATGAGATCGGGTGAGACATCTGACGGCTTCGTCTTCGTTTCTGCCATGACGAGAGTATGGACCCAGCCGCCGACAAAACGTGTCCCAGCGGCGCTGAACCCTGGTCACGATTCGCGATAGGATTCCCCACGGTCGCCGCACTCCAGGCGACTGTGGGGCCTGTAGCTCAGTTGGCAGAGCATCGGACTTTTAATCCGCGGGTCGTGGGTTCGAGCCCCACCGGGCCCACCCTTCTCGCTGCTGACCACCTGGAATGCTTGCGGTCTCGTTGAGATACCAGCTGCAATTCCTCGCAGGTTCGAGCCGATGTTCGGACGTGCTACTCAGATTGCGTTAGATAAGTCCGACTGGCGCATCTTCTCGCGCCAGAGTAGCTGGACGATGAGTCCACGCTCGTACTCGGCGAGGGTGGAGAGCACGTTCAGCATGAGGCGGCCCGTTTGCGTCGCCGGATCGATACCGTCGGAGACTGAGCGCACGTGGATGCTGCACTCCCGCGACAAGTTGACGGTGTCGCGGGCGTCGATGAGTGCGTACCCCACGTGATCGACCCGCGACGAGACGACAGCATTGCCGGTCTCTGCGCTCGAGTAGTCGCGTCACGCCCCGGCGTTTGATCGCAGTCAGGCGTACGGAGGTGACGTCGGCGAAGACGTCGCGCACCTGGACGCCGACGAGTGCGTCGAGCTGGAGCTGCGCATCCTGAGGCGCGGACTAACGCGGGCGTAGCCGAGGAGCCTCACCCGGGCAGTTTGCCTCAGAAACCCCGTGGCTCGTGCAGGCCGAGACGATTCGTGATGAGGCGAGTTTTCGAGACAAGCTTGGTCCCGGGTTTACGGGGGAGTGGTCGCACCTCGTGCAGGGTGCCTCTATGTCTCGAAAGTCTAATGGTTTATGCACCACGCCTCTCACAGTCCCTTCAACACCCAAGCAGCTGACAGTGCCGCTCAACCCCGGTCGCGGGCACGCCAAGTATTTGCGCCGATGTGGCTTCCCGCGCTACACACCAAAGGAGCTGAACTTCTGCGCCCCGGTGCATATATTGGCGTGGTGACTGAACTGCTAGCGGCTCTACTAGGTGCGATCGTCGGTGGCGCCCTCTCTGCTTGGATTGGTTCCCGGCAGACTGCGCGAGTCCTAAAACACGAAACGGATCTGGCCGCTGCCGAGCGACGCGAAGCACAACGTGTCGACGACGACCGTCGACGGACTTTCACTGCTGATCAGCTGATCTCTGCTCTCGCAGACTTCACAACGATGCCTACAGACGATCACGATTGGTCAGCGTCATTCGTTCGAGTCTCCTCCACGGCTGAAGCCCATCGCGACCGGAATGCCCGCGTTTCAACCCTGCTGCAGGCCAGCTCGAGTCACGCACACGCCCTACCCGTGGAGTTACGTCCAAGGTGGGATGCCCTGACATGGATGGTTCGCTTCAACAACTCGCGACAATCAGAACGTGCGTCAGACTTACGACGACGTGACGCCCACGACCTGCTCAACTACATCGAGTACGTGCGTCAGTCCCTGAGCGCGTTGGGCGGAGACCACACAGCACTGCCCCACTTCCCTGCACCTGATGTACGTCGCAAAGGAGACCGCCCCTGGGGCTATGAGCCCGAGGGAAGAGGCGACGAGTTCGATCTCACCCAGTGGCACCGGAGTACGCGCCTGCTTGGCCGAGTCAAGTTCACGACTGGCGAAGAGCGTTGGTACGGGCCCAACGGTCTGGTCGTGGAACTAGCGGATGACCCGAACGACATCGATCAAGCCGGAGACTGACGTAGCTAGAAAGCTGCACGCACGAATGAACCTTGGACCGCGTGACCACTACCTTCAGCACCGCGCGATGCACACACTGTGAGGCTTCGATCGCACAGAAAATACTGAAACCCATGGGCTTAGAGATAGCTCGACTAGGAGACACGGTCCGGTCCGCTGCTGGGTGTGCCAAGCCTACTCAGCCAGGACGAGACCACCAGTCGCTGCTGGGAGCCTCCTGCGACGGCACCTAAAATCCATCGCCCTAGAGGCAGCCGTGACGTTCGACGACTGATGCTCCCTTATCGTTGACTCAACTTCCAGCGTTCCACCTCAGGCCAACTGCTAAGCAGCAGCATGACGAAGCAGCAAAGCAGGATCCACACGTGCCGCCAGGCAAGACGTAGAGCAGGATCGAAACGTGAACAGATCGAATCGGGCCGACACTGAGGCTCTCTCCCAACGCGCACGGCACTCTGAAGTTTCCTCGCGTTGGTCAATGATAATTGCGGCACTTTCCCTGGTTGTGAGCGTCCTCACAGTCCTAAACGGCACGGGTCGACAGAGCACGTTTGAGTCGCGAAGGCAAGTATGCTTAGAGTCCCTTACTACATATTCGGGGACTATGTACGAGATCTTAGTGACCCAAGGGATTGTCAATGACAATCTCCAAGGTCGATTTAGATCCGAAGCCGCAGCGGCCGAGATAAGTTGTTTCGATGGTGGATTACTACTACGAGATTCGGAGTGGTTCAACTGCTGGAGATCTAACATCATTTTTCTCGACACGTACATCGGTGGGCGCGACGACGAGTTCGCGGATATCGATATCTCTCCGTTGGACCCAGAAGAGTTCTCGAACGTGCGGATACGAATGCAAATAGAGGCCATAAATGCGGCATTTGAAGTTGTGATTGAAGCGGATGGTCCTGCGCTTATAAGCTGGTTCGATCCAAGCCCCAAGGTTCCGACAGCCTGGCCCAGTCAGAACGCACCAAACCCCGACGCCTGCCAGGCGCCAGTATTTCCACCACCCGGGGAATCCAGTGAATAAACCCTAATAAAACTGAACAAAATTGCAGTCGAAGCCCCTTAGGCTGCGTTCAGTTTAATGATCGCATCAAAAAACGCGGTCTTGAGCTTGCCGCCCTTGAACATCCGATCCATGGCCGTCTTGCCATCGTCCATCTTGCGTACCTCCTGATATAGCAGCTTGTGCAAGTCGGTAAGCATAGCCTCGGACGGTTTCTGCTTGAGGTTAGGGGTAGGTATCTTCTGGAAGTCTCCAAGAATCTTCACACCGGCGGCACGCAAGACATAGCCCGAGACCAGGTAATATCGAGCATTGGTGGAATCATCAGCGATCGCCTTTGCTGGAGATGAGCGTAGGTAGTCGTCTACTGCGTCCACTACTGAGAGAGCCTTAGAGTAGAGTTCCTCGGGTTCGTTCGGCTCGAAAACCTTATTCCATCCGGCGCTGGTTCCAAGCAGCGAGGTGGGGCGAGCTCGCGCCGTGTCGGGCTGCAGTAGGCGGTAGGCCATCACCGCTTGACCCACCTCCGTCATGTTGCGGATCCTGCTCGCGGCCACCTTCACCCCGCGGTACTGGTAGCGTCGGCGCTCGTAGTACCAACCCGACGCGCGAAGAAACTCTTCGATGCGCAGCTGCTTCTCCTCGTTCGCGTGGAGTTGGAGACTCGCGATTGCGGTCTGATTGTTAGTTCCGCTGATGATCGCCTCGCGGACGTCGGCGTCGGACTCGGTGATGACTCGCACAAGAACGGATTGACCAAGCCGCTTGCGGGTGATGGCCCCTGCAATATCTTGCGCGTGGATGACATGTGAAGTCTGGAGGCCGTTCACGATTAATGGATTTGTCAGCAACCATTCCAATTCGAGTGGATCCTCAGCCTTGTCTGCGATGATCGTTATCCCGTTGTTGAGCCACCAAAACAGCGACTCTGTATCGCTCGCAAGCGTTTTGCCAATCGCATCATTCACTCGAATATTCGCTCCAGCGTAATCTCTCACATTGACGGCAAACATCTCATCTCTGATCACCTTGGACTTCTGGTGTCGGAGAAACTTGAGATACTCCTTGACAGTGACCAGGCCTACGAGGGCATTCGCCTCACGGATCGGTAGTTTAGTTAACACGAGCTTTGCTTTGAAGTCAGTACCTAGGCGCAGGCGTGTGACAACCTCCGCGTCGCCGACATACTCCACAATCGTGGTACTTCCGGTCGGCAGACTGCTTACAAGCCACGACTTGAGCTGTCGCGCTTTCGTCTTCATGTAGGCGTTTACATCTGATTGCTTTGCGAATGTGGCGTAATGGACGTGAAAATGTACAACTGGCGCAAGCATGGCAATTTTGGATCGCAATTTTCGCCATGTCATCGCTTTCTCGACAACGTCTTCGTTCAGTGGGAACGCCCTGAGGTCGGCCGCCGACTGATTGTTGTCGAACATAGCCCTCAGCGCGCTCTCAATCTTTGGGAATACGTTCGTGTCCCAGCTTGATTCTTTCTTTGACTGGACAATCACCACATCTAGAGATAGCCCGGCCTGGAGTCCATCCAGAGCACTCTTTCGATTAGTCAGTCGTGGCGAATCGGACTCCACCAGTTCGCGACGATTCAGGAAGAGGTAGAACCCGTCTATTCCGCCGTCGTCACTCGCAGACACGAGGCCTCGCTCCAGATCTGCGGGGCTGGGACCGTAGTGTTTTAGGAGCAGGCTGATGGTGAATCGCTCAAAGCCATCATCGTCTGACAACTTCGGGTAGTTGGCTGCCTTAAATTGACTAAAGCTGTCTTTTGCGATGACCTGATCGGGGGAGTCACTCATTGGGCCACCCTATCGACCAGCCGCACCGCACGGCGGGTCACAGGTGGTTCCGTTTGTCGTGCGCAGGGTCGTCTCACAACCCTAGGGTTTCGCGACCACCTACATGAGACACCGAACCGGCGGAGTGGGTGGCGGAGCCTTGCGGGAGTCGGATTCTCAAAACTATGTTTCACAACCGGCTCACCGTTGACGTGTCGCAGGGGTCGGTTTCGTGACACGTCTCGTGCCTGAACGACCAAGCTCATCGGCTGCGCCCGCGTCTCGACCCGACACCAGGACGCTGACCGCCAAGAAGTCGATCTGCGCGCAACCGGTGTCCGTGCCAATGACCGCTACGTGATCGGGGAGCTTCGGGCGTGAACGCCTCCCGACCAGCACTCAATGATGCGTTACGGGCGCTCGCGCGCGCAGACAGCTTCGTGGTGGCGACTCTTGATCGCCTTGATAGTCTCGGCTGCTCGACCGGCAACATGCGCACGGTCGCCGAAGAACTCCGCGACGAAGGAGTTGCGTGGCGGGTCTTGAGCCTGGGCGGGGGAAACGTGGACACATCGACCCCGATGGGGTCGATGGTGTTTACCGTGCTGGCGGCCGTCGTGCAGATGGAGTTCGAGATGAAGCGTGAACGCGTCCTCGACTCGATCAACAGACGACGAGCGGCTGGTTCCGACCTGGGCGGGCGCCAGGTGAAGATCAGCGAAAGCCAACTCAACAACTCCACCCCCCCCTCGTCGCCGCGGACGTTCCGGTCGCGGAGGTCGCGGATCGTACGCGAGCGCAGCACTCGACCTCGGCGCCGCCGCCGGGCCAGTCCTGGGGATCTTCGCCCTCGAGACCGGAGCGGGCGACGTCGGCCCGGTCTGGGCAGCTCCCGTCCTCACCGCACTGGCCCTCTGGGTAGCGGCACTGCGCCGCAGGGACTCGCTCGGTGGATGACAGCATGGCCGGGCGGCGACAAACCGCGACGCCCCACGGGTGTGGACGTCGCCAACGGACCCCGTCGTCGACGGCTCCTGGTTGGCCCTCGGATCGCACTCCGAGTTGCGTGACCGTCACTGGTACCCGCTGGTGGGCTGACCTGTCGGCACCTGCCGGGTTGTGCCGAGGGCGGGGGAGACCGCGCTGTGTCCCTCTTGCGTGATCGTCTAAGTTTATCCGGTGATGATGATGTCGAGGTGGGCCGCCTGTGCGCTCCTCGTGTCGTTTGCCGCGGGGATCCTCGCCGCGGTGCTCGCAACCATCCGCCTCGACTGGGCCATGGGTCTGGCGACACTGACCGCGCTCGCGGCGGCGTGGGCGACGGTCTGGCTGGTCCTGAAGGACCACGAGCGCGATCGGAAGCGGCTCGAGGAGGTCACGGAGCTCAGCACGAGGCGCGCCGACCAGGCATCGGTGCTCAGCCACGAGCTGCGCACCCCGCTTGCCGTCATCCAGGGGGCCGGTGAGCTGCTCGCCGAGGAACGCGCGGGTCCGCTCACCGAGAAGCAGGCGGTGTTCGTGCACCGCATCGTCGACAACGCGGTCCGCATGCACAACTTCTCGGAGCAGCTGCTCACCCGCGCTCGTCTCGAGGCTGGCCTCGTGTCGATCGAACGCACGTGGGTGGACCTCCGCGTCCTGTTCCGCGGCGTCGTGGAGGAGCTGTCCGAGATCTCCGACGTCACGGTGGTGTTGGATGCGCCCGGCGCCCCGGTCAGCGCGTTCGTCGACCCGCAGCTCACCCGCCAGGTCATCACGAACCTCGTCAACAACGCGGCGAGGAGCGAATCCACCGGCGGGCGCGTGGAGGTGCGTATCGTTCCAGGAGACGACGAGGTCATGATCTCCGTCAGCGACGGGGGAACCGGGATGAGCGAGACGCAGCGGGAGCGGCTCTTCAGTCGCTTCTCGAGCGGCCGGCCGCTCGGCAACGGAACCGGAATCGGGCTCTTCATCTCGCAGCAGTTCGTGGAGCTGCAGGGCGGGCGCATCCACGTCGACACGATCTCCGGGAAAGGGACGACCATGATGTTCACGCTGCCGCTCGCCGACCCGTCGCTTCGACGGCGGCGCCGATGACCGCGCCGAACAGCCTCGCCTTCGTCGTCGATGATGAACCCGCGATGCTCGACATCGTCACCTTCGCGCTCGAGACGCAGGGGTTCACCACGGAGTCGTTCCGTTCGGCCGAGGCAGCCTGGTCCGCCCTCGAGCGCTCCCGCCCCGACCTCGTGGTGCTCGACATCATGCTGCCTGGCATCTCGGGCATCTTGCTCTGCCAGCGCATCAAGTCGCGCTGGGACGTGCCCGTCATGCTCGTCACGGCGAAGGGCGAGGTCTCCGACCGCATCGCCGGGCTGGAGGCGGAGGCCGACGACTACGTCGCGAAGCCGTTCCACCCCCGCGAGCTCGCCCTTCGAGCGCAGCGGCTGGTGCGGCGCACGGACTCGTCACGCGTCGTCGTCACCGCGGGTGTCCGTCTTGAGCTCGACCCCGCGAGCCACGACGTGATCGTCGGGACCGAGCGGGTGTCGCTCACCAACACCGAGTACAAGCTGCTGGCCGCCCTCATCTCGCATCCGAATTCGCCGCTCGACTTCTCGCAGCTGCTGCTCATGTGCTGGGGTGAGTACGACCGCCACGGAGACCGGGAGATGATCAAGGCGGCGATCTACCGGATGCGCCACAAGCTCGAAGCCGCCGTGCCTGGCAGCGCCGCGGCCATCGAGAGCGTGCGAGGCACCGGCTACCTGCTCCGCGCCGACCGCTGACGGCTGGCGACGCCCGCCAAGCCCAGGTGAGCCCGGGTCCCGCAGCGGCTCGGTGACGAAGCTGTCACCGAGCATCACCAAGCTGTCACGGACGGATGCCCGTCCCGCTCCTAGCGTTGGCATCGTCAGCCACAGCGTCCTGATGCTCGACAGCACGGAAACAAGAACAAAGGAGTTCTCCAGCATGCAACGCAAAATGCTTCCTCTCGCAGTAGCGGCAACCGCCGCCACTGCTCTCCTCGCCGGTTGCTCGGCGGGTGCAGGCACTGAAGCTGGCGGCTCGAGTGAACCCGTCACGTTCATCTGCAGCCCGCAGGAGGACTGGTGCCAGCTCATCGCCGCCGAGTTCACGGCCGCGTCCGGCATCCCCGCCAACTACGTCCGCCTGAGCGGCGGCGAAGCGGTCGCCCGCCTCAGCGCGACCGGCGAGACTCCTGAGTTCGACGCGTGGTTCGGTGGAGGCGCCGAAGGACACCTCGCGGCCGACGAGTCGGGCCTGCTTGAGCCGTACACCTCCCCGAATGCGGAGCAGATCCCCGACGAGTA
Organism: Pseudoclavibacter sp. JAI123; assembly: GCF_013409665.1. NCBI lineage: Bacteria > Bacillati > Actinomycetota > Actinomycetes > Micrococcales > Microbacteriaceae > Pseudoclavibacter > Pseudoclavibacter sp. JAI123. The sequence continues at coordinate 1,377,630 of NZ_JACCCM010000001.1, forward strand.
CAAGGACGCCGACGGCACCTGGACCGGCGTCTACGTCGGTGCGCTGAGCTTCTGCTCGAACACGGACGTGCTCGAGGAGATCGGCGCCGAGGCTCCCACCTCGTGGGAGGACCTGCTCGACCCCAAGTTCAAGGGCAACATCGCGATGGCGCACCCCGGAACGTCAGGCACGGCCTACCAGGCGCTGTGGACCGAGGTCGAGCTGAACGACGGCGACCAGGATGCGGCGATCGACTTCTTCGGGAAGCTCCACTCGAACATCCTCCAGTACTCGAAAAGCGGCAGCGCACCCGGCCAGATGGCGGGCCGCGGCGAGGTCGCCACGGGCGTGATCTTCGCCCAGGATTGCCAGAAGTTCGTGAACGAGGGCTTCACGAACCTCGAGACGACGTTCCCGTCAGAGGGAACCGGCTACGAGGTCGGGGCCGTCTCCCTCATCAAGAACGCCAAGAACCCGGAAGGCGCCAAGGCGTTCATCGACTGGAGCCTGACGGCCGAGGCGCAGGACCTCGCTGCGACGGTCGGCAGCTACAGCGTGCCGACGAACCCCGATGCGACGATCACCGAGGACATGGTCGACTTCGACACGCTCAAGCTCGTGCACGCCGACATCGACGCCGCAGGCAAGGCGCGCAACGAGCTCACGGGACGGTTCGACGCGGAGGTGGCGCCTGCTCCGAAGGAGTAGAAGCGCAGACGAACAATGACCTCCACACTCGAAGCAGTCGCGGGCGGCGTCACGCCGCCCGCGACCCCGGCCGCCCCCAGGCGCGGCAAGCGCCCGGCTCCACGAACGCGAGCACGCGCCGATCGCAGCGTCGTGATCCTCGGCCTCGCCGTCGCCCTCGTCCTCATGCTGCTCATCGGCTACCCGGTGGTGAGCCTCCTCTCCGCGGCCTTCGCCCCGGACGGCCTCGCCGTGCTCGGCAGCATCGTCACCGACCCCGTCAACCACCGCATCATCCTCAACACCCTCACCCTCGGACTGATCGTCGGCGTGATCGGGACGATCATCGGCTTCCTGTTCGCCTTCGCCCAGGTGCGGGTCGCGTTCCGTGGGAAGCGCGCACTCCACCTGCTCGCGATGGTCCCGATCGTCGCACCGCCTTTCGCGGTCGCGACCGCCGTGATCACGCTCTTCGGGCGCAACGGCGCGATCAGCAACGGCATCTTCGGCATCAAGGGTGACATCTACGGCCTCACCGGCCTCGTTATCGTCCTCTCCCTCTCCTTCTTCCCCGTCGCCTACATGAACTTCCGGGGCATGCTCGAGTCCCTCGACCCGAGCCTCGACGAGGCCGCCGCCGGTCTCGGCGCGAGCAAGCTCAAGGTGTTCTTCTCCGTCACCATCCCCATGCTCGTACCGGGCTTCGCGGGCTCCTTCCTGCTGCTGTTCGTGGAGTCGATCGCCGACCTCGCCAACCCGCTCGTCCTCGGCGGCGACTACACGGTGCTCGCCAGCAGGGCGTACCTCGCCGTCACAGGTGACTACAACACGAGTGCCGGCGCCGCCTACTCGCTCACGATCCTCGTCCCGGCCCTCCTCGTGTTCCTCGTGCAGCGCTACTGGGTGTCGAAGAGGAGCGTCGTGACCGTGACCGGGAAGCCGACCGGGCGATCCGAGCAGATCACCGCCGCGAGCATCCGCGTGCCCATCCTCCTGCTCGTCGGCTCGATCAGCGCGCTCATCGTCACCATCTACCTGACCGTGCTGTCCGGCGGCTTCATGAAGGTGCCAGGCGTCAACAACGAGTTCACCCTCGAGCACTTCCAGTTCGTGCTCACGGGCATCGGCTCGAAGGCGATGACCGACACCGCCACCCTGGCCCTCATCGCAGCACCCATCGCGGGTGTGCTCGGGATGCTCATCGCCTGGCTCGTGGTGCGCAAGCTTCGGCGTACGGCCGGCATCCTCGACTTCGTCGGGATGCTCGGGCTCGCCGTGCCTGGCACGGTGCTCGGCATCGGCTACGCGCTCAGCTACATCACGCCCACGACCATCTTCGGCGTGCAGATCCTGCCCGCGCTCGCGGGAGGCAGCGCCGCCTTCGCCGGTGGCATCGCGATCGTCATGGTCTACATCACGAGGTCGCTGCCGTCCGGTCAGCGCTCGGGCATCGCAGCGCTGAACCAGATCCACCCCGCCATCGAGGAGGCCTCAACCTCGCTCGGCGCGGGCTCTGGCACGACCTTCCGCAAGGTCACGCTGCCGCTCATCCAGTCGGCGCTCCTCACCGGCCTCACGTTCGCGTTCGCGCGGTCGATGACAACCCTGTCGCCCATCGTGTTCCTGACCACGCCCGGCATCAAGATCATGACCTCGCAGATCCTCGCCGAGGTCGACTCCGGCCGATTCGGGAACGCGTTCGCGTACTGCACGGTGCTGATCCTCATCGTGCTGACGCTCATCCTCATCATCAACTTCCTCGTCCGAAAGGTGATCTTCCGTGGTCGCACACACCGTCGTTGACTCCGTCGAAGGCCTCGCCGAGGCCGTCGGCATCGACCCAGAGGCCGCGCTCGGCCGCATCACGCTCCGCAAGCTGACGAAGCGGTACGGCGCGAAAGCGGACGACCCGCTCGCGGTCGACTCCATCGACCTGGAGATCGAGCCGGGCGAGTTCATCACCCTCCTCGGCCCGTCCGGCTGCGGCAAGACCTCGACGCTGCGCATGATCGCCGGCTTCGAGGAGCCGACCTCCGGCGAGCTGGAACTCGACGGTGCGGACATGATCCGCGTCGCCCCCAACCAGCGGCCCATGTCGATGGTGTTCCAGTCGTACGCGCTGTTCCCGCACCTGTCGGTGCGCGAGAACGTCTCCTACGGCCTCAAGCTCAAGAAGATGCCGGCGGCGCGGATGCGCGAGGAGGTCGACACCGTCCTCACGATCATGAACCTCATGAACTTCGCCGACCGTGCCCCGCACCAGCTCTCGGGCGGCCAGCAGCAGCGTGTCGCCCTCGCCAGGGCCCTCGTCATGCGCCCGAAGGTGCTGCTCTTCGACGAGCCCCTGTCGAACCTCGACGCGAAGCTGCGCGTGCTCATGCGCAACGAGATCCGGCGCCTCCAGCGTCGCCTCGGCATCACGAGCATCTTCGTCACCCACGATCAGGACGAGGCGATGACCCTCTCCGACCGGATCGTCGTGATGAACCGGGGCCGGATCGAGCAGGTGGATGTGCCGGACACCGTCTACCGGCGTCCAGAGTCGGTCTTCGTCGCCGACTTCATCGGCCGGGCCACCTTCCTCGACGCGACCCTGCTCGCCGAGCCCACGGACGGCCGGGCTCGCGTCGTCGCGCTCGGGCGCGAGTTCGAGACCGACTGCCAGGACGGGGTCACGATCGACACGGAGGTGCTGCTCATGATCAGGCCCGAGTCGGTTCGCCTCTCGGAGCGGGTGGATGCGGCAGACGTGCACGGGGACATCGGTCGCGTGCTCAACGCGATCTTCCACGGCGACAGCGTCGAGTACGAGATCGAGACGGACACCGGCACCATCGTCGCGCAGGTGTCCGACCCGTCCGTCGAGGACATCCTCCGGCCCATGGACTGCGTCCGCGTCAGCATCGCGCCTGACCGCGGGTGGCTGCTGCCGAAGACCGACTACGAGGAGGACGCCGCGGCGGCGCACTAGTCACGTCGGCACCGTGAACTCGGGCCGTCTGCTCCTCTCGGAGCCGGCGGCCCGATTTCTGTCGTGGCGCTCACGTGCGCCTCCCGGGCGAGGTCCTTGCCCGTATCCGAACGGCTATAGTCGCGATCATGGAGCCAGAAGACACCTCGCCCGTTGGCATGGCCGGCATCGCCGCCGCCGCGGGCGTCTCCGTCTCCACCGTCTCCCGGGCGCTCAGCGGCGTGCCCGGCGTCTCCACGGCGAAGCGCGCGGAGATCCGCAGGATCGCGCGGGCCCAGGGGTACCTGGCCGACGACGTCGGCCGAGAGCAGAACCGGGACGCCCGAACCGCGGGGCGGATCACGGCCGTCATCCCGGAACCCGACCGCTGGGTCTTCGGCTCCATCCTCGCCGGGCTCCACGACGTGCTCACCCCGACGGGCGCGACGCTCACCGTCTATCAGGGGCTCTCCGGGCGTGAACGGGCCAAGCTCTTCGAAGCCACCGCGCTCTCCCGCAGCAGTGACGTCGTGGTGCTCGTGCCGATGCCGCATCGCATGCCGGTCCCTGACGTGCGGCGCCTCGGCGTTCCCGTCGTCGTGGCTGGATCCGTCGTCGAGGGCGTCGCGAGCGTCGGCATCGACGACGTCGTCGTCGGCCAGCAGGCCACGAACTCCCTCATCAACGGCGGATGCACGAGCATCGTCTACGCGTCGAGCACCGACCACGAGGGCACGCCAGGCAACGCCTCCCGCCGCCGAGCCGAGGGCTTCGAGTCGCGCATGCAGCGAGCCGGACTCGACCCGAGCTGGCAGGTGCAGGTGCCGTTCGGCCCCACGGCGGGCCAGGTCGCCGCGGAGCAGCTGCTGGCCGGGGAGCGCCTGCCCGATGCGGTCTTCGCGTCGTCCGACGACCTCGCCTCCGGCATGATGTCCGCGTTCCGCAAGGCCGGGGTGCGCATCCCCGAGGACCTCTCGATCATCGGCGTCGACGACAGCCCCATCGCGAGCCTCATGCACCTCACCACGATCGCGCAGCCTGCACGCCAGCAAGGACACCTCGCGGCATCAATGGCGTTGCGTGCCCTGCAGGGTGACCCGCCGAGCGAGGCGGTCACGCTCGAGACGCGCCTCGTCATCCGCGAATCGACGGGGCACCCGACCGCGAGATAGCGCGCGCTTCGCGGTCTTGCGGGTGGTTCCGGCCAGTTGCGCAAAGGCACGCAACAGTCACGCAAGCGCCCCGAATCGCGTCGGCCCCGGTCCTAGGCTTCTGCCGATGCGTACTGAATCCAACGGCGGCTTCCAGCAGAGCACCGTCTACCAGATCTACCCGAAGTCCTTCCTCGACTCCACGGGTAGCGGCGTCGGCGACCTCCGCGGTGTGATCCGGAAGATCCCGTACATCGCGTCGCTCGGCGTGGACATGGTCTGGTTCAACCCGTTCTTCGCGTCGCCGCAGGCTGACAACGGCTACGACATCTCCGACTACTACCGCATCGACCCCGAGATGGGCACGATGGCGGACTTCGAGGAGCTCGTCGCCGGCCTCAGGGCAGCGGGCATCGACGTCATGCTCGACATGGTGCTCAACCACACGTCCACTGAGCACGAGTGGTTCCAGCGTGCGCTCGCGGGCGAGGACGAATACCGCGACTTCTACTTCGTGCGGCCGGCGGGCGCCGACGGCGGCCCCCCGAACAACTGGGTGTCCAAGTTCGGGGGAGCGGCGTGGGACCGCTTCGGCGACACCGACGAGTACTACCTGCATCTCTTCGACCGCACCCAGGCGGACCTCAACTGGCACAACCCACGAGTGCGCAGCGAGATGGCCAAGATCGTCGAGTTCTGGCGGCTCAAGGGCGTGCGCGGGTTCCGCTTCGACGTCATCAACCTCATCTCCAAGCCCATCGACCTGCCCTCGGCGCCCGAGGGTGCCGACGACCGGTACATGTACACCGACGGCGAGCTCGTCACGACGTTCCTGCGCGAGCTGGCGGAGGCCTCCTACGGGAAGGACGCCGGATGCGTCACGGTCGGCGAGATGTCCTCGACCTCGATCGAGCGGTGCGTCGAGTACTCGCATCCCGAATCCGGGGCCCTCTCCATGGTGTTCAACTTCCACCACCTCAAGGTCGACTACATCGACGGCAAGAAGTGGTCGGTCGGGCGCTTCGAGCTCGACGAGCTGCGCCGTGTGCTCATGGAGTGGGCCGACGGCATGCAGGCTGGCGGCGGCTGGAACGCGCTGTTCTGGAACAACCACGACCAGCCTCGCGCGCTCAACCGCTTCGGTGACGCGGGCCGGTTCCGGGTCGAGTCGGCGATGATGCACGCCACGCTCCTGCACCTGTTCCGCGGCACGCCGTACGTGTACATGGGGGAGGAGATCGGAATGACCGACCCCGAGTACACGTCGATCGACGACTACGTCGACGTCGAGGCGATCAACGCGCACACGGCGCTTGTCGGCACCGGCCTGTCCGACGAGGACGCACTGCAGGTCGTCCGCGCGAAGGCCAGAGACAACGCCCGCACCCCCATGCAGTGGGAGCCCGGCCCAACTGCCGGCTTCACCTCGGGCACGCCGTGGCTCCGGCCCACGAACGCCGAGCTCATCAACGTGGCTGCCGAGGAGCGAAACGGGCGCATCCTGCCCTACTACCGCCGGCTCATCGAGCTGCGGAAGGCGCACCCCGTCATCAGCCACGGCAAGATAGCCGGGTATTCGCCAGAGCACCCGCACGTCTTCGCCTACGAGCGCACGCTCGGCGAGACGCGCCTGCTCGTCCTCGCGAACTTCCTCGACAGCCCCACGCGCATCGACGTGCCGGCCGAGTTCACTTCGGGTCGCGTGCTCATCTCCACCATCGACCGCGCCGCCACGCCGAGCTCGCCCGACGTCGAGCTCTCGCCGTACGAGGCACTCGCGATCCTCCTCGAACCTTCCGAAAGCTAGGAGCAGCAATGTCCCAGACCGAACTCAGCGGAGGCATCGTCGCGCCGCTCGCCGGCACGATGGTCGCCATCACCGATGTCCCAGACCCCATGTTCGCCTCGAAGGCCATGGGCGACGGGTTCGCCGTCGCGCCGAACGCAGACGATGTCGTCGCGCCGTGCAGCGGAACCGTCATCATGGTCGCCAAGACCGCGCACGCCTTCGGCATCCGCACCGACGACGGCCTCGAGGTGCTTGTGCACATGGGCATCGACACGGTCGAGCTCGAGGGCGCGCCCTTCGCGATGCACGTCGACGTCGACGACCGCGTCGAGGCCGGGCAGCCGCTCGGGCGCATGGATCTCGCTGCCGTCGAAGCCGCGGGCAAGAGCACCATGACCATGGTGATCTTCCTCAACCTGGCCCAGAAGAAGGGCTCCGTCGAAGCCGCGACCGGCCCCATCGGGCTCGGCGAGCGGGCTGCGACCCTCGACATCCCCGAGCAGGATGCGGATGCGCCAGCGGCGGCGCCAGCGGCAACGGCAACCACGGAGGCGTCAGCGCAGAGCGCGGCTTCGCCCGCGACTGCGAAGACCGCCGTGGCCACCGGGCACCCCTCCGGCGCGACTGGATTCGACGCCCTCGCCTACGACATCGTCGAGGGAATCGGCGGCAAGGACAACATCCGCAACGTCGTCCACTGCATCACCCGCGTTCGCTTCACGCTGAAGGACACGGAAGCGGCCAACGACGACCTCGTCAAGAACCTCGATGGCGTCATCGACGTCATCAAGGCCGGCGGCCAGTATCAGGTCGTCATCGGCCCGGCCGTGGAAGACGTCTACGACGCCGTGGTCCGTGTCATCGGCGGCACGGGGGAGGCGTCGCCTGACGACGAGCCAGCCGAGCGGCCGACGACCATCGTCGGGTGGTTCCAGTTCGGCTTCAGCTCGCTCATCGGCGTCATCACCGGCTCGATGATCCCCGTGATCGGGCTGCTCGCCGCATCCGGAATCCTGAAGGGCATCCTGGCCCTGCTGACGCAGTTCGGGGTCGTCGAGAGCGACAGCTCGACCTACGCGCTCATCGACGCGATGTCGTCGTCGATGTTTTACTTCCTGCCCATCATCATCGGGTTCACGGCGGCACGCAGGTTCGGCTCCGACCCCATCATCGTCGCCATCATCGGCGGCGTGCTCGTGTTCCCCTCGGTCGTCTCGATGTCGGACCCTGCGGCCGATGGCTACACGGTCGTCAGCCAGCTCGGCAACACGATCTTCAACGCCGACTTCTTCGGCATCCCCGTGGCGCTGCCGCAGGGCAACGCCTACGCGTACTCGATCTTCCCGATCATCGTCGCCGCCTACCTCGCGTCGCTGCTCGAGCCGCAGCTCAAGAAGTACATTCCGGCGGTCGTGCGGATGATCTTCGCACCGCTGCTCGAGGTCTTCATCATCTCGACCGTCATGCTCGTGGTCTTCGGCCCCATCATCATGACCATCTCGGGCGGCATCGCGAACGGCATCAACGGCGTGCTCGAGGTCAACTACGCGATCGCTGGCCTCATCATCGGCGCCCTCTACCAGTGCCTCGTCATCTTCGGCCTGCATTGGGCGGTCATCCCGCTCGTCGCCTCGCAGATCGCGATCGACGGCTCGTCGCCGCTCAACGCGATCATCTCGGCGACCATGGTGGCGCAGGGTGGCGGCGCGCTGGCGATCTGGATCCGCACGCGCAGCCAGAAGATCAAGACCCTCGCGGGCCCCGCGACCATCTCGGCGTTTTGCGGCATCACGGAACCGGCGATGTACGGCTTGAACCTCAAATACGGTCGGGTCTTCATCACCGCGTCCGCCGGTGGCGCGGTCGGCGGCTTCCTCACGGGGCTCATGGATGTGAACATGTACGGCTTCACGGGAGCGTTCGTCGGCTTCCCGTCGTTCGTGAACCCTGCAGGGCTCGACCACAGCTTCTTCGGATTCCTCATCGCCTCCACGGCTGCACTCGTGGTCTCGTTCACGCTCACCTACTTCTTCGGGTACAGCGACAACGACCTCGAGACGGAACGCGCCGTCAAGAAGGTTCGCCTCGGGAAGCGCGAGCCCGCGGGCGTCTAGAGTTCCCGCGCCGCCACGTCGTCGGCGGCGCGGGGCGACAGAGCGGAGACCCCGGTGGTCACCTCGAGGATGCGCCCTCGAGGTGGACACCGGGGTTCTTCGGTTGAACGGCGCGGCACTTGCCGACGGCTAGTCCCGCTTCTTCTGCGTGTAGGCGACGGTGGCGGCGGCCGCGAGCGAGGCGCCGATGGCGACGAGCACCCCGCCGCCCCCGGTGAGCGGGGTGAGGAGCCCAGCCCCCGCCGGGATGAGCGACTGGGCGAGCCTGTTGCCGACGAGTCGGAGCGAGAGAGCGAGGCCGCGCTGATCCTCCGGCGCCACGTCGGTGAGCCAAGCCATCGTGATGGGCTGCGTGACACCGATCGCGAACCCGTAGAGCACGGCCGCGACCACGAGCCAGATCGGGCCGATCGGGAGGCCCGTGAGGGCGAGCGTCACCGCCGCCGCTCCCAGCGAGATCAGCAGCAGCATGCGCCGGGAGAGCCGTCGACTGAGCGCGGGGAGGGCCGCTCGGGAGGCGAGCGTCGCGAGGGCGCGGCTCGTCAGCATGAGGCTCACGAGCGCCGCGGAGATACCGGGCTGCGTGCTGAGCGCGGGCCAGAACGCGAGCGTCACGTCGACGGAGGCGATGGCGATCCCGCCCGCGACGACCGCCCGGAACGCGCCTGGCTCGCGCAGGATCTTCCGGCTCGACGCGAACGACCCCGGCCGCTTCGCGGCGCTGGCGCCTCGGGACCCGCTCCCCAGGAAGAGGCTGGCGACGCCGAGCAGGACGGCGGCTCCCATGGCGCACCAGAACACGAGCGAGAGGTTCGGGCCAGGACCGGCGGGGTTCGGGATGGCCAGCAGCAGCGGGCCGAGCGTCTGGCCGATGGATGCGGCGAGCGTGTAGAGCCCGAACGCCGACTCCCGAGACCCCACCTTCGAGCGATTGGCGACTGCGGTCTGCTCGCTGATGATGCTGAGCAGATGTCCGACGCCGAGGACGAGGGCCGCGACCATGAGGCCTGCGACGCTCTGCAGTGACACCAGCGCGATGCCGATCGCGGCGATGAGCAGGACGCTGCCGAGCACCGCGATGGTGCGTTCGCCGCGCCCATCCGTGAGCCGGCCGGCGGGCAGTGCGAGGAGGAGAGCCGGGAGCGCGAACGACGTCGCGAGCAGGCCGATGACGGCCTCCTGGCCGCCCGCTTCGAGCACGGCGAACGAGAGCCCGGGGCGAACCGCATACGTGAGCACCTGGATGAGCACGGCATGCACGATGATCCACGGCCACCGCGAGCCGGGTGTGCCCGGCATTCAGCGCACCTCCGAGGGGCGCGTCACGCCTTAGCCCACTCGCCCCGCACGTGCCCGATGTGCCGCGCGACGATCTCCTGCATCCGTTCGCGGTCGCCGTCGAGTGCCGCCTCGATCATCTGCTCGTGCTCGAGGGTGGATGCGGTGAGCTGGCCCGCCTCGGCGAGCGGCACCAGGTTGTGGAGGCGGCTGCGTTCGCGGGCGCGGCGCACGATCTGCACGAGCTCGGGGTTGCCGTGCATGGCGAGGAACGCGGTGTGGAACTCGGTGTCGGCAGTGAGGTACGCCACCATGTCGTTGGCCTCTTCCGCCCGCTTCATCGCCTCCACGAGAGGGCGAAGCGATCGGATGCGCGTGGCGTCGTCGTCGCTGCGGACCTCGGCGATGTCGCCCATGACAGGCACCTCGAGCAGCCGGCGCACCTCCGCGAGGTTGTCGAGTTCCGCGCGCGTGACCTCCGTCACCCGGAAGCCTGTGTTCGGAACGACCTCGACCATCCCGTCGCGCGCCAGGTCGAGCATCGCCTCGCGCACGGGGGTCGCCGACGAGTCGAAGCGCGCGGCGAGGGTGGGCGCCGAGTAGACCTGGCCTGGCGCGAGGTCGCCGCCGATGAGCGCCGCCCGCAGCTCGGCCGCCACCCGCTGGCGAACGGAATCCCGGCGGCCCCCGCCGGAATCGCTGGAGCCGGCCGGGCTCATCCTCGGCGCCCATCGGCGTCGGCGATCGCCTGCGCGAGCACGAGGTCCTCCCACGACATGCCAGCGCTCTTGAACACGACGGGCCGCCCGCCGCGAATGCCGCGGCTGCCTCGCACGAGGTCGCCCATCGGGATGAGGTCGTCGGCAGCGAGGTGCCCCTCGTCGATCGCCAGCACCACGTCGCCGCATTCGCGGAGCGCCGCGCCGATGTCCTCCACGATCACGTCCGACCGGCCGAGCAGGGCCCCCGGCAGCTCGCGCGCATCCGGCGAGTGCGAGCCCACGGCGACGACGACCGCGTCGTCGCGCACGACATCGTCCTCGAACAGCGGAGTCGAGGCGGTCGTCGTGCAGAGGATGAGCCCCGCGGCACGGGTCGCGGCCACGGCCTCCTCGCTGCCCGCCGCCACGACCGCATCGAAGTCGGCACCCGTCGTCACGCGGGCGGGGGAGCGGACCACCGAGGTGACGCTGCCCACGAGTCGAGTGCCCTCGAGCACCGCGCGGACCGTCCGCACGTGCGCTCGGGCCTGTGGGCCCGCTCCGAACACGACGATGTCCAGCGTTCCGGCGTCGCGCTCGAGCGCATCCCTGATCGCCGCTACCGAGACGGCCGAGGTGCGGATGTCGGTGAGCGCGGGACCGTCGATGAGCGCGCGCGGGCTGAGCGTCGCCGAGTCGAACAGCACGTAGAGGCCCTGGATGCGCGCGAGGCCCCGCGCGGGATTGTCCGGCGCGATCGTGAGCACCTTGATGCCGGTGCTTGTCGCCGTCTCCGCGGGCATGAGCAGGAACTCGCCGCCATCGAGCTGCTCGAAGATGCGCGCGTGGTCGGTCTCGGGACGGAAGCCGCCCGCGAGGGCGCGGCGCAGCGCATCCACGGCCGCCGTGGGCGTGAGCAGGGCCTCGACATCGCTCGCGTCGAGGAAGGGGATGCCGGCGCTCATCGCAGCACGAACCCGGGGGTCATCTCGTCGCTCGGGTCGACCTCGAACACATGCTCCCCGGTCTTGTGGGCGATGCCGGAGACCTGCGTCGTCGTCGCCCGGTGCCCGGCTTCGACGCCTTCCGCCACGACCCGCGCCAGGAATCTCGAGCCGACGATCGAGTCGTGCACGAGTTCCACGCCGACGGGCAGGATGCCTTCCTCGGTCAGCGTGGCGACCCGCGCGCACGTGCCGGACCCGCAGGGAGAGCGGTCGAGCTCTCCGTCTGCGAAGACCGTCGCGTTGCGCTGGTGCACGACGCCGTCCGCGCTGTGGTCCGAGTACAGGATCGTGCCGTAGATGCCGTTCAGGCGTCGGTCGCTCGGATGCTCGGCGTGCGCCGAGTCGTTCAGGAGCCACTTCACCTCGCGGCCGAACGCGATGACCTCGCTCACGTCCTCCGGCTCGATGGACAGCCCGACCGCGGTCGCGTCGACCTGGGCGTAGATGGCCCCGGCGAAGGTGATGTCGGCGAGCACTTCACCGCGGGACGTCTGCACGGGCACCCGTCGAGCGAGCACGTACCCGGGCACGTTGATGAAGTCGGCTCCGGTGACCGTTCCAGCCTGGTCCGTGCGGACCCGGGCCGTCACTCTCCCCGAGGGGACGTCGATGACGACGTCCGTCGTCCCGCTCTCGTCGGCAGTCACGAGCCCGCTCTCGATCGCCCACACGCCGAGCGCGATCGTGCCGTGCCCGCAGGCCGTCGAGAAGCCGTCCTTGTGCCAGAAGAGCACCCCGAGGTGAGCGCCGGCGTCGTCCGGCTCGACGATGAAGCCGCCGTACATATCGGCGTGCCCTCGCGGCTCGAAGCAGAGGAGGCGACGGGCGCGGTCGACCTCGGGGGACGCTGCGGCGAAGACGCGCTTGCTGGCGACGTCATCGCCGTCGATCGCGATGCCGAGATCCGGGACGATCCGGAACGGCTCGCCGGCTGTGTGGTAGTCGATCGTCGCGAACCGTTCGCGCATGATGCCTCCCCGTCAATTGCAATTGCAATAACACTACGCGTCGTCAGGCTCACGAGCGAGGATGGTGACACGCGATGCGCGCATCCCTCGAATGTGGCCTAGAACATAGGTACGATGGCGTGGTCATGAACTCGTACCTGCTCCATGCCGACGCCGATGCGTTCTTCGCGTCGGTCGCGCTGCGGGATCGGCCGGAGCTCGCGGCCAAGCCCGTCGCCGCAGTGGCGCACCTCTTCATCGCGAGCGCCAACTACCCGGCCCGCGAGTACGGCATCCACGCGGGCATGCTCGTGACCGAAGCCCGAGAGCTGTGCCCCCGCATCCTCCTCGTCGAGTCCTACCGGCAGGAGGTCGAAGCGGTGGGGGATGCGCTCTTCGCGCTCTTCGACTCGATCGCCAGGGGTATCGAGCCCGGTTCGATCGAGGAGGCGTTCCTCGACGTCGGAGCCACCACGCCGGAGGGGGCGCTCGAGGTCGCGCACGAGCTGCGACGGCGTGCCGCCACCGAACTGCGCATCCCGGTCAGCATCGGCATCGGCCGCACGAAGCTCATGGCGAAGCTCGCGTCACGCAACGCGAAGCCCGACGGTGTGCACGTCATCGACCCGGCGCGCGAACTCGAACTGCGCACGGAGCTGCCCATCGGCGACGTCTGGGGCATCGGGGCCCGCACCGAGGCGAGGCTCATCAAGCTGGGCGTCGCGCGCATCGGCGACGTCGACGTCATCCCGCGCGACGAGCTGCTGCGCGTGTGCGGCACGGCGATGGCGAGGCGGCTGTGGCGCATCCGCGCCGGCACGGACGAGGCCATGATCTCGCCCATCAGGCATCGCACGTCGCTCACCTCCGAGTCGTCGACGTCCGGGTATGCGCGCGCGGATCGCACGCCCGTCGAGGTCGTCGAGGGGTGCGTCGAACGCGTCTGCCATCGAGCCACCCGCGCCGGCCTCAGCGCGACCGGCATCAAGCTGGAGCTGCGCCCGACCGGTCTCGCCCCGATCCGCGAGAAGTATCAGGGCATCGACTCGAGCGCTTCGTTCGACGTGTGGATGCCCGTGGCCGAGCGGCTGCTCGTCGCCTCGAAGGCGACCGAGATCGAGTCGGCCAGCGTGACCCTCACGGGGCTCCTGCCCGTCGAGCTGGTGCAGCCGACGCTCTTCTGACCCGGGCGGGGCTCGTTCTCCTCGGTTCGCGAGTCTCAGCCCGCGGACAGCCAGGTGCGAACGCCGTCCCACGCACCGGGTGTGGCATCGTCGACCGTTGCTGCGAGGTCTGCGATCGAGACGCCGCGAAGCGAGTCACGCCAGGCGATCTCGGCCTTCGCCATGACCTTCGCGATGCCGCAGGGGGTGGTGCACGCCTCGGGTGGCGAGGCGAGGGGGCCCTGTTGGCGTATCTCCGTGCATCGGAATGCCCGCTCCGGTCCATCGATGGCTCGCACGACGTCGTAGACGGAGATGTCCTCGGGGCTTCGGGAGAGTCGGTAGCCGCCATCGCGCCCCTCGACGGCCGCGATGATGTCAGCCTTCGACAGCGCCTGCATGTGCTTGGCGAGGTAGCTCTTCGAGACGCCGTGGAGCTCGGCGAGCTGCGCGACGGGCACCGGGGACTCGCTGGCGCTGAGGACGGCGCAGCAGTGCAGTCCCCACTCGACACCCGCGGACATCTTCACGCAGCTCATGATACTCGGATATGAAATGTCTGTGTATGCTCGTGATCACGGACAAGATTTGTCCGAGTTAGATGGGAGGAAGCACCATGCGCATCGCAATCGCCGGATCCACAGGTCTCGTCGGGCGGCACGTCGTCCGAGAAGCTCTCGCCGCAGGGCACGACGTCCTCGAGCTGTCACGTCAGAACGGGGTTGACCTCACGTCCCCTGACGGTCTGGCGGGCCGTCTCGAGGGCGTCGACGCCGTCGTCGACGTCACCCAGAGCCCGACCCTCGATGAGACGGAATCAACGCAGTTCTTCACGACCGTCGCCGGAAATCTGGGCGACGCGGCCCGGGAAGCCGGGGTCACCCGCAGCGTGACGCTCTCGATCATCGGCATCGACCACGTCCCCGACTACGGCTACTACGTCGCGAAGCTCGCCCAAGAGCGGACCGCCATCGAACGTGGACCCGCCGCCCGCATCCTGCGAGCCGCCCAGTTCCTCGAGTTCCCAGGTCAGATGCTCGACCGGAACCGTGACGGTGACAAGGTGGTCATCCCAGAGCTCAAGACCCAGCCGGTCGCGATCTCGGAGATCGCACGCCTCCTCGTCCGTCTCGCCGACGACAGGGTCCCAGAGGCCATGGTCGAGCTTGCCGGCCCCGAGTCCGGCGAGCTGACCGACTTCGTGCGCCGCGTCGCCGAGGCACGCGGCGTCGAGGTCGAGGTCATCGGGGTCCGCGCCAGCGAGGGAATGGCCGACGGGGCCTGCTTGCCGGGCCAGAACGCCATCATCGCCGGCCCGGGGTTCACCGACTGGCTGGCCACACAGGCGTAACCGGTCCCGTCGACCGCGGCTTCCGCGTGGTTTCGTCCGCCCGCCACCCTGCCTCTACGCTGAACTGCAGATCGCGGGATGCGCGAGCAGACGAGACGAGGACCCCACGATGAGCAGCACCGTCGAGCCGCGCGAGGGCATCCTGCGCCCCATCTCGGCCGGCGTCGTCTCCGCGCTCGTCGCGTTCACGAGCTCGTTCATCGTCGTGCTGACCGGGCTGACCGCCGTCGGTGCCAGTGCAGACCAGGCGTCGAGCGGGCTCCTCGCCGTCAGCGTCACCATGGGCCTCGGCTGCATCCTCCTCGCGAGCTGGACCCGCCTGCCCATCACGGTCGCCTGGTCCACGCCCGGAGCGGCGCTGCTCGCGGCGACGGGCACGCTCGAGGGCGGGTGGCCAGTGGCCGTCGGCGCGTTCCTCGTCACCGGCATCCTCATCATCGTCACCGGCCTCATCCCACAGCTCGGTGCACTCGTGGCGCGGATCCCCGTCTCCGTCGCCCAGGCGATGCTCGCAGGGGTGCTGTTCCAGCTCTGCCTCGGACCGATCACCGGCATGGCCGAGAACCCGCTGGCCGTCGCGCCGGTCGTCGTCGCGTGGCTGCTCGCGCTGCGCTTCCTGCCGCGCTGGGCCGCGCCCATCGCGTTCCTCGTCGCCGCGATCGTCATCGGCGTCCACATCGTGGCCTCCGGGGCTTCTCTCGACGCCGCCGACTTGGCGCCGCGCACCCAGTTCACGGCACCCGAGTTCTCCGTCACCGGGATGATCGGCATCGCGCTTCCCCTCTACCTCGTGACGATGGCCTCCCAGAACGTGCCAGGCGTCGCCGTCATGAAGGGGCTCGGCTACGACGTCCCGTGGCGTCGCTCCCTCATCGTGACGGGCATCGGCACGGTCGCGGGAGCCCCGGCAGGTGGGCACGCCGTCAACCTGGCCGCCATCAGCGCCGCCCTCGCGGCCGGTCCGGAAGCCGGGGAGGACCGTTCGAGGCGCTGGATCGCGAGCGTCACCAACGGGGTCGTCGTCATCGTGCTCGGCGTCGCCTCCGCCGCGTTCGGGGCGCTCGTGCTGCTCGCCCCTGCTGGCGTCATCGCCGCCGTCGCCGGGCTCGCGCTCGTCGGCACGCTCGCGAGCTCGCTCAAAGCCGCGTTGGCAGAGACCGGGGAGCTCGTCCCCGCCGTCGTGACGTTCGCGACAGCCGCATCCGGCATCGCCATCGGTGGCATCAGCGCCGCGTTCTGGGCGCTGGTCGCGGGCCTCATCGTCCGCGTCGTCGTGCGCCCGCGCCGCCCGCCCGCCCAGGGCTGAGTTGCGGTCCCTGAGACCGCGGGATGACGACCAGAAGTCCGCCGCGGGCCGCCGGCATAACCGCTGAGCGTGGCTCAGTCGTTGCGCGGCGCGGTGAGCCTCACGACCACGAGGAAGACGGCGAGCGCGGCGATCGCACCCACGATCGCGGAGGTCCAGTTCGGCAACGAGAAGGGGTCGCTCGTGCTGCTCCAGAAGAGCACGCTGCCGAGCCAGCCTCCGAAGAGCGCGCCGAGCGCGCCCACGAAGAGCGGCGCGATCCAGTCGTCCCGACGGCGAGTCGGGAGGAAGCGCTTCGCGACCACCCCCGCGAGTAGGCCGATGGCGAGGAAGGCGAAGTAGCTCACGCGTGCTCCTGAGGTTCTGGGGACGATTCGACGGGCTTCAGCTCCCGGTACGCGAACGGCGGGATCTCGGCGACCGGAACGAGGACAACATCCCGCAGCTTCCAGTCGAGCCCACGACAATCCTCCGTGAGTCGATGCAGTTCCGCCAACTCGAGCGCGGCGCCGTCGCGAGGCACGATGAAGACCTCCGCCTGCAGCTCATGCCCTTGGTCTCGCACCCGGCACCCGACCTGCGCCACCCAGTCTCGTGCCTCCACGAACGTGTTGAGCTGTCCCGCCAGCGGGTGCGGGCGTTCACCGTCGTAGGTGCGCGCCTGCTCATCCATGAGGTCGAGCACCGCGATGCGCAGGTTCCGAACACCGTCGTACAGGATGCTCGCCGAGATGAAGAGCGCCGCGACGGAGTCGAGCCACCAGAGCCCGATGCCGATCCCCGCGACCCCGACGGCCGACCCGACCGCGGTCTGCCAGTCGGCCTTGTTCATGTCGGCGTCCGCGTACAGCACCTTGTCGTGCAGCTTCGCGGCGAGCTTCATCTTGTGGTGTCCGATGATGACCGGCGGCCACGCGATGAAGATCATGACGCCGATCATCAGCCAGCCGAGCCAGATCTGCCGCCCGAACAGCTCGACTGAACCGATCGTGGGGTGCTCCTGTGCGAGCAGCCCGGAACTCGAGTCGACGATCAGGAACACGGCCATCGAGGTCAGTGCGATGCCGGACACCAGGTGCCCGATGCCGACGGCCCGGTGGTAGCCGTAGGGATGCTCGACGGTCGCAGCCCTCCGGCTGATGCGAGCGGCGATGAGGAACGCGAACGGCGGGATGAACGACAGCAGGTCCTCGAGCCAGGCGGCCTTCATGGCCTGCGAGTTGCCGAGCACCAGGTAGACAAGGGTGACCGTGACGGCCAGGAAGCTGATGGTGATCCACTCGAGCCGGATCGCCTTCCTGCGGACCTCGTCGTGGGAGTCGCTCATGAGGTGGCCTCCGCAAGGTACGTCTCGAGCTCGACGAGGTAGGCGTTCTCGCCCATGGGCGTGAGCATCACGTGGGATACCTTGCCGCCCGCGGCGTCCTCGGTCTCCAGGAACGGCTGCGTCGAACCGGCCTCGTCGACGTAGGGCGAGTCGTCGCGGAAGCCGGCGATCGCGAGGTCGAGCGTGCCGTCCTCGAGGCCCTGGACGAGGGCGGCCTCGGAACCGTCCACCCAGGTGATCGAGGCGCCGAGCTCGTCGGCGAATCCCTCGACGAGCTCGACCTCGACGCCCGTCGGGTCCGCGCCCTCAGCGATCCCCGTGAACGGCGGGTTGTGGGAGACGCCGACTCGGAGCTCACCGCCACGAACCCGATCGAGGGTCCCGTCCGGGTCGGTCGGGACGCTCATCCCGCACCCGCACAGCATCAGCACGACGGTCGCGACCGCCATCGCCACGGCGATCGTTCGCCGCACGCTCGTCAACTCCCAGACGCGCAGAGCCATGTCAGCAGGTTAGGAGTTGTCGCTGTGCTCGAGCTCAGCACTCCGCGGCTGGCCGGGTTCCTGGACGACGACGCATGGCTCGTCGCCGATGCCGCCCTCGAGGAGGCCAAGCTCGCGAAACGCTTGCAGCCAGCCGACCATCGGCCACACCCGCCAGCGCTCGCGGAACAGGTTCGCGTTGCGCGCGATGTCGTGGAGGTGCTGCACCGGCGGATTCGAGGTGGGGTGCCACTGGTGGTAGGCGCGGGCACCGCCGACCCAGGCGAGCCCCACGCCCAGGTTCCCCGCGACTCGCGCGAAGTCGGTGTCCTCGGCGCCGTACCCGCGGTAGCCCTCGTGGAAGCCCCCGATGCGGCGCCAGTTGTCGGCGGTCACGGCGAAGGAGAGCGACCAGAAGAGGTTGCGATCGTCACCGAGCTGCACCTCGCCAGCCGCCGGGGCGGGGCGAGCGGGATGCGGGGCGTCCTTCAGCTCCACGCGTTCCGCGTCGTAGCCGTTCGGTCCAGGGGGCTCGAGGTAGGTGACCGGGCCGCTGAGCAGGCTCGACGCCCAGCGGGGATCCTGCGCTGCGTCCTGGTAGGCCTCGACGAGCCCACGGCCGGGGATGCAGTCGACGTCGAGGAACACGAGCAGCTCGGCACCACGCTCCAGTGCGATCCGCGCCCCTTCGTTGCGGGCGGCGGCGAGGGGGAGCCCGCTCGCGTCCGCGGGCATCTCGACGGTTGTTCCCGGCAGCAGTCCGTCGGAGATGAGCTCCGCGATCTGCAGGTCGCCCATCGCGACGACGATGGCGTCGTCCGCGGGTACCGACTGCCGGAGGAGCCCCCGTCGCTGCTCGAGCAGGTGGCGATGGCGCCCGTGCGCCAGCGTGATCGTCGCGGTCTTCATCGGCTCGCCATCCGGTCGAGCAGCGCGGCAGCTCGCAACGCGCCGCCGCCGTCGTTCCACGTCGCCCACTGCCTGCCGTCGAGCTCGGACGCGGCATCGAGGAGCCCCGCCCAGTCGTCGCGGTCGAACGTCTCGGCCACGATGACCGGCAGGTTCGGCGTCGCCGCGAGCACGCGCGCGGAGGTGATCTGCTCGTCGTGGGGCCGGGGCTGGGGTACGACGATCGCGGGGACCTGAGCCGCGGCGACGTCCGCGATCGCGCCCTGGCCCGCGTGCGTGATGACGAGCGACGCCTCGCGGATGCGGGGGCCGGGGTCGGCGACGCGGTTGCCGGGCGTCGTCCCGATCTCGTCCCACTCGACCCCGGGCGTCTGCCGTTTTGCCTCGCGGATCTGCGCCGACGTCATGCCGCCGCCGCCAGAACCGGCGAGCACGAGCACTCGTCTGATGGGGCCAGGGCCGGCGCTGTGGCCTCGCTCCGCAGCCGAGATCGCACCGACCTGATGGATGCGCGCTTCGATGTGGGACGGAACGCCTGGCAGCATTCCGGTGATGCCGACGGGCCAGGCCGCGAGGATCGCGTCGGACAGACCGAAGCCCAGCGTGTGCGGCGCGTCGGTGCGCACTCCGGGGAGTGCCACCGAGACGACGGGAACCCCGTGGAGTCTGGCCAGCGAGGCAACTTCGACGGAGACGTCGGAGACGAAGACGGTGGGGGCGGTCTCAGCGATCCAGGCGGAGATGCGGGCCATGCGGCGCCGCATGCCCTCGTCGTCGACGGGCGCCCAGTGCAGCGCGCCGTTCGCCGTCGGCTCGAGGGGCGAGAGCGCCATGTCGTCGCGCTCGAGGCGAATCCAGGGTCCGAGCCAGGCGTCGGGCTTGGCGAGCGTCGAGAGTCCGGTGACGGGCATCGAGCATTCGCGGGCGATGGCAAGCGCACGGCGCGCGTGCCCGCCGCCCTGATGGTGGACGTAGTAGCCGATGGTGCCCGTGACCGCCGAATCACCGGCGTTCGGACCGTTCGCTCCCGAGATGGTCATGCGGCTACCCGCCCTTCTGTCACCGAGCGCAGCAGCGCTTCGTACTCGTCCACCATCCGCTCGAGCGAGCAGAAGGTCTCCGCGCGTTCCCGCGCGCCTGCTCGGGGCAGGTTCGCCGCCTGCAGCAGTGCAGCTGCGAGCGCGTGGATGTCGTCGCCGGGGGCGAGCCGTCCGCTGCCGTCGTCGAGGATCTCGCGCAGCGCGCCGCGATCGAACGCGGCGACGGGGGTGCCGGCCGCCAGCGACTCCGCGGCCACGAGCCCGTACGGTTCGTCCCAGCGCGGGGTCACGAGCGTGACGCTCGCCCGACGGAGATGCTCGAAGAGAACATCGTGGTCGAGGTGCCCGAGGTAGCGGACGCTCTCGCCGAGACGTGGGCGGATCGCAGACTCGAAGTAGTCGCTGTCGTAGGCGGGCCCCGCGATGTCCAGCGGGACGCCCGCGAGGTTCGCGGCGTCGATCGCGAACTCGAGCCCCTTCTCCGGCACGATGCGCCCCGACCAGAATGCGGGCCCGCCTCCGTCGCCCGGACGAAGGCGCTCGGTGTCCACGCCATTGAGGATCACCGAGCAGTCGATGCTGTCCGACCACGCCTCCCGCATGTGGGAGCTGACCGCGACGAACGTGCCGGCAGCCCCGTCGACCCGGACCGCCGATTCGATCCACCCGACGGGGGGAGTGTGCAGCGTGGTGACGACGGGAACATCGAGCAGTCCCGACATGGCAACCGGGAGGTGATGGATGCTGACGTTGAGGACCGCGTCGAATCGGTCGCTCGAGTTCCGTGCGAGACCGACCATGAGCGACAGGTAGGCGTGATGCTCGCGCATCCACTCGGCCGGCATGGCACCGACGTCGCGCCTCGCGGTCTCGCTCATGGAGAAGTCCGCGACGTCGAGGAACTCTACGCCGAGACTGGGGTCCGAACCGGGTGCCGCGAACAGCGTCACCTGGTGCCCGCGGCGCTTGAGCGCCGTGATCAACGCGTGCGTATGTGCCTCGAGCCCGCCGGCGAAGGGCTCGCTGATGGGGAAGCGCGAGGGGCCGATGACGCAGATCCTCACTGGGTCACCCGCACTCGGGTCAGCACTGCCGCGTAGATGTCCGCGTGCGCTGCGGCGATCTCATCTCGCTGCGACGCCCGGAACTCGGGGGCGTGGCGGGGCGCGACGGCGCGTGACGCGGCGAGCACCGCATCCCGCAGCGAACGGGCGTCGAGTGCGTCAGCCGCGCGCCGGTAGGTGAAGACCGGCCCCTGATCGGCGTAGAAGCCCACATCGGGGGCGATGACGGTCGTGCCAAGGTCGAGGCACGCCTCCATCCAGCCCGAGTGCGTCCCGAAGCGATAGGGGAGCACCGACGCGTCGAGCGAGGCCAGGTAGCGCCACAGCTCTTCGTCGCTCAGGTAGTCGTGGATGCGCAGCTCGATGTGGCCCGCGTCCGCGAGCTCCCGCAGGCGCGAGGCGAGGCCCTCTTCGAACTTGGCCCCACCCGGCTCGAGGATCTCACGGTGCCCGTTGACGTGGACGACGATAGACGGCTCGACACGCGCCAGCTCGACGAGCGCCTCGATCACGGGCAGCGGCTCCATGCTCGCGCGCAGGCTCTTCGCGTGCACGCCCACATGGAACTCGCCACGTGTATCCACCCGTTCAGCCAGAGCGGTCTCGACTTCAGCAGGCTCGACGATGTGCGGGTGCGGGATCACGACCGGTCGTCTGCCCCACCGGCGTTCGACCTCGTCCGCAGCCCCCTCCGTGAGGGTGATGAGCTCATCCGCCGCGGGGATCAGGATGTCGAGGTGAGCGAGGTGGGCCTCAGGCGTCGCGTGGTGCGGGTTCGTGAGGTCGTGCACGGTGTACACGAGCGGCTTGCCCTCGCGGCGGAGCGCATCCACGAGCTCCGTGAGGACGTCCGGCGCGAGCGCGTCGAAACCGAAGTGCACATGGAAGACGTCGAACTCGTCGGCGTGCTGTTCGATCCAGGACGGCTCGAGCATGACGGGGGGCCACCAGCGCTCGGCTGCAACCCGAGCGGAGCCGTCGGGGTGAGGGTCCGGGAGTCGGAGGATCGCTGCGAGCGATGGGTCTGGCGTGACGGCCGAGAGGTGCCTGACGTAGACGTGCCCCGCGGGAACGCTCGCAATCCGAATGGTTCGACTGAGGTCGTCGACGACGTCTGAGCTGCTGGGGGATGACACCCCTCCACCTAAACAGCTTCAACAGGGGAGCGTCGCGCTCTTGACAGTCCTCGACCATCGTGCATTCGTCCGCCCGGCCCTGGAACCCGGCGCGAGGCGGGTCAGTCGCCCGGGTTCGGCTCCACGATGACGAGGCCGACGCCAGGACCGACCAGCAGGTTCGCCGGCTCGAGGCGTCCTTCACCGCGGTCCCCGCGCACCCAGAACCACTCTCCGCTCGCGACGCGAGCAAGGATCTCGGCCTGGAACGTCCCGATGTCGTCCACGAGCTTCGAGAACGTCTCCCCCTGGTAGAGGAGCTCGATCCTGGTCTGTCCGTTCATGACGCCCTCTCTGCGGGTTCAGCGATCACGGCCAGGCCGGCCTGCGAATTGGCGCCCTGTACCAGCGCCTCAACCCACGATCGGTTGATGTGCACCTGCCGGCTGCCGAGGAATTTGAAGCGGATGGGGACGGCCGGGTGCATCCAGACGGTACTGCGACCGTCGCCACCTGCGTTGTTGTCCTTCCAGCTGAAGAAGAACGACTCGCCGCGGCGCAGCTTCGTGCCGATTGCGAGCTGGAGGTGCGCAAGCAGGCGATCCTCGAAGTCGACTGTGACCTCGGAGTTGTAGATGAACTTCCCCACGCTGAACCCTGCTTTCTGGTCTGTCGCGCATTGTGTGCGCCGTCCATTATCACTGTCTCGGAGCTGACGTTTCGCCAGCTCGGCGTCTAGAGCTCGTCGAGCCAGTCGGGATGCGGCACGCGCGGGTCGTTCGACGACCCTTCTTCGACGAGCGCCTCTGGCGCCCCGTGCTCTTCGGCGAGCTCGGCACGGAGCCTCTGGAAGGTCGCGAGCGCCTCGCTGTCGTCGAACTCCGGGACCTCGGAAGTGACCGTCTCGGTCGCGATCTGGCTCGAGGGCCCGACCAGCACGGAGAGCATGTTGTCCGAGCCGTCGGCGTGACGAACCGGGATCTCGACGATTCCGGCCTGATGGGCAGCGGCAAGCGCCGCCGCATACGCGACCAGCTCTTTCGCGATCCTCGTGCTCGTGAAGTAGACGCCACCTGCGTAGTGAAGTTGGTCCATCGTTTCCCCAGACGGTCGCGTGCGTGCAGAATTCCCCGAGTCTCGCAGGCCCAGTTGGGTGCGCTTGGAGTATTGCCTTCTGAACCGTTGTATGAAGCGGCGGCATCTGTTTCCCGAATGGAAACGCGAAATGAGGCTCCGTAACGCTACGCTCAGTGCAAATCCCACGCCTTGGCAGTGCCTGATTGGAGTCCCTGATGTCTACCCCTCAGCTCGACGCCCCGCTCTACCCACCGCTCTACGGAGCCAGCTTCGGTCAGGCGGTGAAGCGGTTCTTCAAGAAGTACGCCGTCTTCTCCGGTCGGGCCAGCCGCAGCGAGTACTGGTGGTGGATTCTCTTCGGCGTCATCGTCAACGCCGTGTTCTTCCTCATCGGCTCTCTCGCCGGCGGGCCGGGCACTATGGACTCCTCCGGCCAGTTCACCGGCGCCAGCGGGGGCTACACGGCCGTGTCGGTCGTGCAGTCGCTCTGGGGCCTCGCGACGCTCATCCCGGGGCTCGCGCTGCTCTTTCGCCGCCTGCACGACACGAACCGCTCCGGCTGGTGGTGGCTGCTCCTCTTCATCCCGCTCATCGGCGCGATCGTCATCCTCGTGTTCGTGATCAGCGACTCGCGCCCCGAGGGCGCCCGCTTCGACCGCCAGTAGCACTGGCCGCCGAGCGACCGAACCGCCACCCTCGATCGAGGGTGGCGGTTTCGTCGGTCAGCACGCTCGGCCCGTGAGCGTCACGACTCCGGGGTGACGGCCTCCGCGACCGCACCGAAGCGGCCGAGGAGTCCAGAGAAGACACGCAGCTCCTCTGGCGTCCAGTCCCGCAGCACAGCGTGCAGGCGGTGGCGGTTGCGGGCACGCACCTCGGTGACCCGTTCGACGGCGAACGACGTCGGCGTCAGGATGCGCGCCCGCCCGTCGTTCGGGTCCGACCCGACCGTCAGCAGCTCGAACTCCTCGAGCATCCGCACCTGTCGGCTCATGACGCTCTTGTCGACGGCGAGCTGCTCGCCGAGCATGCCGGCGTGCGCCGTGCCGTGCTGCACCAGCGCGGAGAGGATCTTGTAGCCGATGGGCTGCAGCGACGGGTGCACTGCGACGGCCGACTCGCTCCACGTGGTGCGGACACGGCGGTAGAAGGTGCCGAGCTCCGTCTCCACTGAGGCGATCGCCTCCGCGAAGTCGGCGTCGTCTGGGGACTCTGGCATGGTCGCCATCTTAGGTGCGGTCCGCCCGCCGCCCCGAGTCGCCGAGGATCGGGATGGCGCCGGTGCGGGGGATGCCGACCACGGCCTCGGCGACCTCCACGAGGTCCTCCGATGCCGACTCTGCACCCGCGTGTCCGCTGGGGTTCTCCTCGCCCTTCGCGCGCTGCACCGCGTTCTGCGTGCCGAGCTGCGCGTTCGGGAGGAACGAGACCGCGACGAGGGTCACGATCGCGAGCGGCAGTGCTGCGAGGAAGATCGCGCCGACCGAGGTGCCGTAGGCGTCCTCGACGAGGATCCGCAGCCACTCGGGGAGCGTCGCGAGCTGCGGGATGCTGCCGCCCGCGAGCGACTGCGCCGCAACCGCCTGCTGCTCAGGTGGCAGCGCCCGCACGCTCGTGGAGATCGTGTCCGCCACGACCGTTCCGAGGATCGACCCCATGACGGAGACGCCGATCGTGCCGCCGAGGCTGCGGAAGAACGTGACCGCGCTCGTCGCGACGCCCATGTTCTTGACCTCGGCCTTGTTCTGCACGACGAGCACGAGGTTCTGCATGACCATGCCGACGCCGGCGCCGAGCGCGAACATCGAGAGGCCAACGTAGAGGTACGGCGTGTCGTAGTGAAGGCGGCTCAGCAGGAAGAGGCCGACGACCATGAGCGCGCTGCCCGTGACGACGAACGCCTTCCACTTCCCGCGACGGCTGATGAGGTTTCCCACGATGGTCGAGGCGACGAGGAGGCCCGCCATCATCGGGATCGTGAGGATGCCCGACTCGGTCGGGGTCGCCCCTCGCGCGAGCTGCATGTACTGGCTGAGGAAGACGCTGGTGCCGAACATGGCGACGCCGACCGAGACGCTCGCGATCACCGCGAGGGTGAAGGTGCGGTCGCGGAAGAGCGTGAGCGGGATGAGCGGCTCCTTGACGCGCAGCTCGACGAGGACCGCGATGACGAGCAGCAGCACGCCGCCGCCGGCCATGAGCCAGGAGGGGAGCGAGTTCCACTCGAACTGCGAACCCGCGAGGGTCACCCAGATGAGCAGCAGCGAGACGCCGCTCGAGATGAGCACGATGCCGAAGTAGTCGATGCTGACCTTGCGCTTCTTGGGCTTCGGCAGGTGCAGTGTGACCTGCAGCAGGATGAGCGCCACGACCGCGAAGGGGAGCCCCACGAAGAAGTTCCAGCGCCATCCGAACGCGTCGGTGATGACGCCGCCGAGCAGGGGGCCGCCGACCGTGGCGAGCGCCATGACGGCACCGAAGAAGCCGGCGTAGCGGCCGCGCTCGCGGGGGCTGAGGATGTCGGCCATGACGATCTGGCTGAGCGCGCCGAGGCCACCGGCGCCGAGGCCCTGGAACACGCGCATCGTGATGAGCATGGACGTGTCCTGCGCGAAGCCGGCGATCGCCGAGCTGACGACGAAGATGACCAGCGAGATCTGCAGGAGCAGCTTGCGGTTCGTGAGGTCGGCGAGCTTGCCCCAGATGGGGGTTGAGACGGTCGTCGCGAGGAGGGTCGCGGTCACCACCCAGGTGAACGCGCTCTGGTCGCCCTTGAGGTCGCTGATGATGAGCGGCAGGGACGTGCTCACGACGGTCGACGCGAGCATCGACACGAACATGCCGAGCATCAGGCCGGAGAGGGCCTGGAGCACCTGGCGGCGGCTCATGCCGGATTCGGTGAGCGCTGCTGCTGGCTTGGTGCTGGGTCTGGGGTTCTTGCTAGACGACATCGACGCGGGGCCTCCTGATAGTTGACGACGGTCAACCATACATAGATGGTTGACCGCAGTCAACTACCAGAAAGGGCCCCGCGAACGGGGCCCTGATCCTGCGTGCTGCTGACTGCGGCGCTGTGCCTAGTCGATCTTGCGCTTGAGGTTGTCGAGGCCCTCCTTGGCGCCGTCCTTGACGTCCTCGACCTTGTCCTTGAACCCGGCCTTCGCCTGGTCGGACCGGCCTTCGGCCTTCAGCTCCTCATTGCCGGAGACCGCTCCAGCGGCTTCCTTCGCGCGTCCGCCGAGGTCTTCTGACTTGTTCTCAATTCGATCGTCAATTCCCATGAGGGGATGCTCTCAGGCCAACTTGAGCGCCGCCTGTGGCGACGCATGACCCGGACGCTCCACGGATCGGGGTGCGGTCCCGCGGGCGCCTCAAGCCCCCTGGTGGCGTTCGGTCTGCCCGGACAGCGCCTCGAAGACGGCAGCAACGGCCTCGTCGTCGCCCACCCCCAGCTCGCGTGCCTCGACGGCAAACGCCCGCGCCGCTGCCGTGAGCCGCACATCCCCGTTCCGGCTGTTCGCCGTCACGAAGGTGCCGGCGCGCCCACGGCCCTCGACGACGCCCTGTTCCTCGAGGGCCGTGTAGCACTTCGCGACGGTGCCCGGTGCAACACCGAGGGTCTCGGCGAGGGAGCGCACAGGGGGCAGCCGCTCGCCGGGTTGGAGGTCACCGCGCTCGACGGCGAGGATGATCGCATCACGAAGCTGCCTGCCCGGCGCCTTCGACGAGTCACCCCCGATCGCGAGGTGCTCGAAGAAGTCACCTGTGCTCATGCGCGAGGTCGCTTGCCTGGGCTCGTGTTCTCGTCGATCGCAGTCTCCGAGCCGAGCGAGATCTCCTCGTCGTCATCCGGCTCGACGAGGTCATCGAACATCGCGGCACTCACGGCCTCGTCGTGCTCCTTCGCACGCTGCGGGCCGAAACCGAGCCACTTGCGAGTCGGGTAGTGGAGCTTCTCACGCCGCCACCACAGCGTCGCGAGCACCAGCGTCGCGATACTCGGCACCAGCGCCAGCCACGCTCCGTAGGCGATCGGGTACTGGCCGTTCGCCGCATCCACACGCAACGTCGCGAAGACGAACAGGAACAGGATGCCGAGCGTCGCGAGGGCGGCGTAGACCTGGAGGATCTTGGCCGAGATCACCGCGACACCGGAGATCCGCAGGATCAGCACCACGACGAGGCCGAGCAGGGGAATGGTCGGGACGAGCCCGAACAGGAAGGTGCCGAACCAGTTGTAGCCGAGCGCCTCGTCCATCTGGCTGAGGCCGGTGCCCGCCAGGAACAGCTGCCAGCCGTTCAGGGTCGGGGCGATGCGGTTGAGGGGGATCTCGGAGTTCCACCAGGGGAAGAACATCACCACGAGCAGCAGGGCCGCCAGGACGCCGAACGCGATCTGCTTGGGGCGGTAGGCCGGGTACGACGACATCGCCGCCGTGTCCTCGACCAGCGAATCGTCGTCCTGCGCAGTAGCCATGCCCCCAGCCTACGAGGCAGGTTCGCAATCGTGGCTCCGAACGCGCAGACTGGATGCGGCCCCTCACGAGGCCGAACGGTCTCAGGCGGCGAGAGGGGCAGCATGACGGAACGACACCACAGGCCCGTGCGCGTGCCATCGCAGGCGTTCGAAGCGCTCATCGGCGCCGATGACCCCGCGGCGGTGAGCCGCGTCGCCCACGATACGGCGAGGGCACTGCTGCAGCGGGCGCGCGGAGAGGGCGACCAGGCCGTCGTCGCGCGTCTCGTCGCCTACGCCGACGAGCACGGCATCGATGAGATCGCCGAGCTCTGGGCCGGCGCCAGCTCGCGGTCGCTGCCTGGCGCACTGTGGCGTCTCTACCTGCTGCGGCAGGCCGTGCGCGCGAACCCCGCGGAGACGAGCTACCTCTTCCGCCGCGGCTACGAGGTCGACCGCTCGATCAGCTCCGTCGTCGCAGGAGCCGCCACGCCGACCGGCCCAGAAGAGGTCGTCGCCCTCGCGGACGTCATCCTGCACGGCGCCTTCTCCGGAGACTTCGCGCTCGCGCTCGAGCGAGCCGCCGCGTTCTGCCGCGTCATGTCACAGGGCGCGACGAGTCTCGCGAAAGACGAGGAAGGGCCAGCGCCCGCTCGAGCCAGGCAATCGACGCGTCGTGCCGTCCGCTACCTCGAGATGGGCGACGACCTGCACGCCTCCGCCGGCATGTGGCGCCTCGATACCCTCGACTGAGCCGCGGCGCGCCGCATCCCGCCCGCGCACTCGCTGCCCTCCGCTTCGCTTGCACACCCGCTGCCGGCCGCTTCGCCCGCGACTTCGCCCAGAGGGCTGCCAAAGCAGCTCCGTGACCCCCCTTTGGGGCAAGTCGCGGGCCGAGCGGGCGTTCGAGCGAGCCTCTGCGACGAGCCGAGTGCAATACGACGTCGGATGTGTTCGCGGAGAGCCGATCCGGCTTCCGGAGCGCCCGAGGTTCGGTAAACTCGACGTCGCCGGGCCGCAGTAACCCCGGGCTCCAATATTCGCCGCTGCGAGCGGCCTTCCGCCGAGAGGCGTTCCTGCGGCCTGGCTTTTCTCTTCCCTGCAGTCGCGCGCCGCATCCGTCGTCTCGGGATGGAAACCTCGCATCGTTGCGGGAAGTTCTCCAGCACGAAGTGAGAATCCCATCCCGAGTCGGTGCGTCGCCGCGTCGCCGCGTCTCCGCGTCTCCGCGTCTCCGCGTCGCCGCCTCGCCGCCTCGCCTCGACGGCCGCGTCGCCGCCTCGACGGCCGCGCGGTCCATCCGTCGTTTCGAGATGGGTTTCGCGCTTCGGGATGCGTTGCAACCCATCTGCATGCGTGGAACCCATCTCGAGTCGGGGAGATCGATGAGTGGCCCAGCGCGCGACGACGGGGCCGACGCAGCGCGCGACGAAGGCCCCGGCGAGATCGCCGGGGCCTTCGTCATGATGCGGGGAGTGCGGTCTAGCCGAAGCGGCCCGACACGTAGTCCTCCGTCGCCTGGACGGACGGGTTCTCGAAGATCGTCTTCGTCGTGTCGTACTCGATGAGCTTGCCCGGCATCCCGGTTCCGGCGATGTTGAAGAACGCCGTCTTGTCAGAGACGCGCGACGCCTGCTGCATGTTGTGGGTCACGATGACGATCGTGTACTCGGTCTTGAGGTCCTCGATGAGGTCCTCGATCGCGAGCGTCGAAATGGGGTCGAGGGCAGAGCAGGGCTCGTCCATGAGCAGCACGTCGGGGGAGACGGCGATGGCGCGGGCGATGCAGAGACGCTGCTGCTGTCCGCCGGAGAGGCCGGAGCCGGGGAGGTCGAGGCGGTCCTTGACCTCCTTCCACAGGTTGGCACCCTGCAGCGACTTCTCGACGAGGGCGTCGGCGTCGCTCTTGGAGATCTTCGTGTTGTTGAGCTTCACGCCGGCGAGCACGTTCTCACGGATCGACATCGTCGGGAACGGGTTCGGGCGCTGGAAGACCATGCCGACCTGACGGCGCACGAGGACGGGGTCGACGCCGGGGCCGTAGAGGTTGTTGCCGTCGATGAGGACCTCGCCGTCGACCCATGCCTTCGGGATGACCTCGTGCATGCGGTTGAGCGTGCGGAGGAACGTCGACTTGCCGCAGCCGGATGGGCCGATGAAGGCGGTGACGCTGCGGGGCTCGATCACCATGGAGACGTCTTCGACGGCCTTGAACTTGTCGTAGTAGACGTTGAGGTCGTTGACTTCGATGCGCTTGGACACTGTGTTTCCCTAACTTCCTGGCTGGTCGGCCTGGTCAGTCTGACCGGTTAGCCCTTGGGGGCGAAGAGCTTGGTGATCATGCGTGCGACGAGGTTGAGCAGCATGACGATGATGAGGAGGACAAGTGCGCCTGTCCAGGCGAGGTTGAGCATGTTCTCGGCCCCGGCTCCGACCTGCTGCGTGTAGGAGCGGTAGACGAAGACGGGGAGGCTCATCATGGCTCCCTGCGTCATGTTGTAGTTCATGTAGATGTTGAAGCCGGCGGCGATGAGCAGCGGCGCGCTCTCGCCGATGACGCGGGAGATGGCGAGCATGACGCCAGTCGTGATGCCGGCGAGCGCGGTGGGGAGCACGACCTTGGAGATCGTGAGCCACTTCGGCACGCCGAGCGCGTAGGAGGCTTCGCGGAGCTCGTTCGGGACGAGGCGGATCATCTCCTCCGAGGAGCGCACGACGGTCGGGATCATGAGCACGGTGAGGGCGATGGAGCCCGCGAGTCCCGTCCGCACGTTGGTGAGCGGGATGCCGAGCGTCTGCAGGATGAGCATGATCATCGTGTAGGCGAACAGACCCGCGACGATCGAGGGGACACCCGTCATGACATCCACGAAGAAGTTGATGGCCTTGGAGAGGCGGCCCTTGCCGTACTCGACGAGGTAGATCGAGGTGAAGAGTCCGATCGGCACCGAGATGAGGGTCGCGACGAGGGTGATGAGGAGGGTTCCGACGATGGCGTGGATGCCACCGCCGCCTTCCGTCACGACGCCGACCATCGAGGAGGTGAAGAAGGTCATGTCGAAGCGGGCGAGGCCGTTCGCGACGAGGGTGAAGAGCAGGGAGAGCAGCGGCACGAGGGCGAGCACGAACGCGGCGGTGACGAGCGAGGTGACGAAGCGGTTCGTGGCCTGGCGGGGGCCCTCGATGATGCGGGCGATGATCCACTGGCCGGCGATGTAGAAGATCGCGCCGAGGACGGCGAAGCCGGTCCAGTTGAACTCGCCGCCGCCTGCCGCGAGGAGCAGGGTGATCACTGCGGAGAGCGCGAAGCCGCCGACGAGGATCGCGTACGGGCCCCACTTTGGGAGGCGTCCGTGCGTGAGCGGGTTGATCATCTCGGGAGCCGACTGGTTCTGGGTTGGTTTCTGCAGTGTTGAGGTCATCAGTTGGCTCCTGAGAATTCCTTGCGGCGGCTCACGATCCATCGTGCGAGGGAGTTCACGAGGAGGGTGATGGCGAAGAGCACGAGACCGGATGCGATGAGCACGTTGATGTCGAGGTTCGACGCTTCCGGGAAGGAGAGGGCGATGTTGGCGGCGATCGTCGACGGGTTGGTGTTCGACGTCAGCTGGAAGGTGATCACGCCGGTCGCGGAGAGGACCATGGCGACGGCCATCGTCTCGCCGAGGGCGCGGCCGAGGCCGAGCATGACGGAGGAGACCATCCCGCCGCGTGCGAAGGGCAGGACGGCCATCTTGACCATCTCCCAGCGCGTTGCGCCGAGGGCGAGCGATGCCTCTTCGTGGAGCCGCGGCGTCTGGAGGAAGACTTCGCGGGTGAGGGCGGTGACGATGGGGAGCACCATGACGGCGAGCACGATGGCGGCCGTCAGGATGGTGCGGCCCGTTGCCGAGACCTGCCCCTGGAAGAACGGCAGCCAGGAGAGGTTCTCGTTGAGCCAGACGTAGAACGGCTGCACGAAGGGTCCGAGCACCGTTGCACCCCAGAGGCCGAAGACGACCGAGGGAACTGCGGCGAGCAGGTCGATGACGTAGCCGAGGGGGGCGGCGAGCTTGCGCGACGCGTAGTGCGTGATGAAGAGCGCGACGCCGATGGCGACGGGGACTGCCATGAGCAGCGCGAGCAGCGAAGCCCAGAGCGTTCCGAAGATGAGCGGCAG
Organism: Pseudoclavibacter sp. JAI123; assembly: GCF_013409665.1. Classification (NCBI taxonomy): domain Bacteria; kingdom Bacillati; phylum Actinomycetota; class Actinomycetes; order Micrococcales; family Microbacteriaceae; genus Pseudoclavibacter; species Pseudoclavibacter sp. JAI123. The sequence goes on from NZ_JACCCM010000001.1 coordinate 1,409,683, forward strand.
CACGTACCAGAAGAAGTTGCCTTCGGCCTCCGGCTCGGCGAGGTTGCTCGCGCCGGCGACGAAGTGGCTGTTCTCGGCCGCGTCGGGGAAGAAGGCCGGGAGTCCCTGGAAGAGCAGGAAGAAGAACACGGCGGCGAGGATCGCGAGGATGAGCGATCCGGAGAACGTCGAGAGGAAGCTGAAGACGCGGTCGCCAGGACGCGACTTGGCCTTCACCGATGTGCCCGCATCTGGGGCGAGTTCTGCAGTCATCTGCTGAGGGTTTCCCTAAGTCATTTGGGTGGAGCGGGGCGAGGAGCTGAAGAGAGCCGAATCGCCCGGTGCCATGCTTTCACAGCACGGCACCGGGCTGAAACGGAACTTCAGTCCGCGCGGACTACTTGATGGCGTCGACTGCTGCCTGTGCCTGGGTGCGGAGGTCGTCCGAGATGGGCGCGGAGCCCGCGTTCTCGGCCGCCGCATCCTGCGCCTCGGGGCTGATGACGTAGTCGAAGTACGCCTTGACGTTGGCTCCGACGGCCGGGTCCGTGTACTCGGCGCAGCCGATGAGGTACGAGACGAGGACGATCGGGTAGACGCCTTCGGCCGAGCGGTCGAGCTCGAACGAGAGGTCGGTCGCTGCGCGGCCTTCCTCGAGCGTGGAGTTGTCGACGACGGCGGCTGCCGCCTCGGGGGAGAGCTCGACGAACTCGGAGCCCGTCTGGATGGCTGCCGTGCTGAGGTCGCCGGCTGCGGATGCGTCGAGGTAGCCGATGGTGCCGTTGCCGGAGGTCAGCGCCTGCTGGACGCCGGGGGTCTCCTGCGCGCCTTCGCCGCCTTCGATGGGCCAGTCGTCGCTGTCCTCGAAGGTCCACACGTCGGGGGCTGCCTCGACGAGGTAGGACGTGAAGTTGCCCGTCGTGCCCGAGGTGTCGGAGCGGTGGACCGGCGTGATGGCGAGGTCGGGGAACGTGACGCCCGCGTTGAGCGCCGCGATCTCGGGGGCGTTCCAGTTGGTGATCTCGCCCTTGAAGATCTTGGCGAGGGTCGCGGGGTCGAGGTTGAGCGTGTCGACGCCCTCGACGTTGAACGCGACGGCGATGGGGGAGATGTAGGCGGGGATCTCGACGAGGTCGGTGCCGTCGACGCAGTTGCCGAAGCCGCCTGCCTCGATCTCTTCCATCTTGAACGCGCGGTCGGAGCCGATGAAGGCCGACGTGCCGTTCGTGAAGTCGGTGCGGCCGGCGCCGGAGCCGCCACCCGCGTAGTTGATCTGGATGCCGGGCTGGACAGCCTGGAAGCCAGCGATCCACGAGGTCTGGGCGGTGCCCTGCGACGATGCGCCCGACGCGGCGAGGGTGCCCGTGAGTGCGTCTGCGCCGTCTCCGGATCCCGGTGCTGCTGCGGGAGTCTCGTTGCCAGCGCAAGCCGCAAGCGTGAGTGCGGCGATTGCGGCCATGGCGACCGATGCGCCTACTCGCGTGAACTTCATGGAGTTTCCCTTCGGGGACAGGTGACATTCCGTTGGATCAGTTGCGATCCGTCGGTGACGCTATGCGCGAAGGGTGACGAGACGGGGCGGGGAAAGTGAACGGGGGGTGAACGGGCTGGGAATGCGCGCAGATTTCACCCGCATCCGCTACTTCATCTGCTCCAGGACGGGCTCGATCTGCGCCCGGAGGGTGGCGGAGATGGGCGCGGATCCGGCAGCTTCTGCCGATGCCGCCTGCCCCTCCTCGCTCACGACGTAGCTGAAGTAGGCCTTCGCGTTGGTGCCCTCGTCGGCGTCCGCGTACTCGGCGCAGCCGATGAGGTAGGAGACGAGCACGATCGGGTAGACGCCCGGCGTCGTGCGGTTGAGCTCGAAGGCGAGGTCGGTCGCGGCGCGACCTGCTTCGATCGTCGAGTTGTCGACGACGGCCGCGGCGGCTTCGGGGGAGAAGGGCACGTACTCGCCGCCCGTCTCGACGGAGGCGGTCGTGAGGCCGTCGGCCGCGGACGCATCCATGTACCCGATCGTGCCGTTGGCGCGGAGTGCCTGCTGCATGCCGGCGCTCTCCTGGGCCGCCTCGCCGCTCTCGACCGGCCACTCGTCGACTTCGCCGTAGCTCCAGGCGTCGCCTGCCGCCTCGTCGAGGTAGGCGGTGAAGTTGCCGGTCGTCCCGGACTTGTCCGAGCGGTGCACGGGGGTGATGGCCAGCGACGGCAAGGCGGCGTCCGGGTTCAGGGCCGCGATCTCCGGCGCATCCCACGAGTCGATGTCTCCGGCGAAGATTCCGGCGATCGTCGCCGCGTCGAGGCGCAGCTCGTCGACGCCGTCGAGCGCGAACGCCACGGCGATGGGGGAGATGTAGGCGGGGATCTCAACGAGGTCGCTGCCGTCTGCGCACGTCCGGAACGGGCCCTCCTCGATCTCCTCGAGGTCGAAGGCGCGGTCGGAGCCGATGAAGGCGGAGGTGCCGTTCTGGAAGTCCGAACGGCCGGCACCGGAGCCGCCACCCGCGTAGTTCACTCGAACGTCGGGCTCGATGGGGTAGAAGCCTGCGATCCACGCCGTCTGCGCGACGCCCTGCGAGGAGGCGCCCGACGCGCTCAGCACGCCGGACAGGTGCTGCGAGCGGGGGTCCTTGCTGACCGAGATCTCGTTGAGCGCGCATCCGCTCGTCGCCAGAACGGTGGTTGCGAGGAGCGCCAGGGCGGCGAGTGCTCGGGAGTGGTGCATCGAGTTCCTTCTGCCATCAGGTGTCAGGCGATCCCAGGACCCACGGGGACCGACTACGGGCCTGAATCAGTATGGACGAGAAGTGGACGGGACGTGACGCGCGGGTGAACGGACCGGCACCCGAACGGGCGGATCCGACGGCGGGGGTCAGGTGATCGGACCGTGCGTCTCGGCGGCGACGACGCCCGCCCTCGGGTGATTGACGGGCACGTGGATGACGGAGCACTCACCGGTCGAGAGCATGGCGTGCCGCGCGAGCGAGCTCGGGCGCGTCGCGGTGTACAGCGCGATGGAGCGGACGATGGCGGGCATGACCGGTGAGTGACTGCAGATCACGGTGCTGCGGCGCTTGGCGATGAGCTTCCGGACGACCTCGTCGAGCTCCTCCTCGTCTCGCGTGTACGAGCCCTGAGCGATGCTGCGCTCGACCTGCGGCGTCAGCCCGAGGAGCGAGCTGATGGGAGCGACCGTCGAGCGGCAGCGGACGGCGTTCGAGGTGATGACGGCCTCCGGTCCGAAGGCCCGGAGGATGGGCACGACCGTCTCCGCCTGCTCGAGACCGCGGGCGGTTATCGGCCGGGAGTCGTCGTCGCCAGGCCACGACTGCGGGGGCACGGCCGTCGCGTGGCGCAGCACGAGGATCGCGAAGGTCCGGTGCAGGCCACGGCGGTACCGGTCGGCGAAGACCTCGAGCAGCTCGCGGTCCCTGTCGTAGCTGAGGAGCTTCTTGGCCTTCTTGAGGGAGACCCACTCGATGGCGTCGACCTCGTCGTTCGGCTCGAAGACGTGCGCCTCGAAGGATGCCTCATCGACCTCGGCCGTCCAGTAGTGCACCTCTTTCGGTCGGCCGTTCGGCATGACGTACTCGATGTACCCGAGCGGCGCGCCGAGCTTCGCCTCGTATCCGGTCTCCTCCTCGACCTCGCGCGCGGCGGTCTCCGGCAGCGTCTCGCCGGGGTCCACCTTGCCCTTGGGCAGCGAGTAGTCGCCGTGGCGCCCACGATGGATGACCAGCACCTTGAGCTTGTCGTCCGCGATGTCTTCATGCCACAGCACAGCGCCTGCCGCGTAGACGGTGCGCGAGGCGGCAGGGGAGTCGATCGTCATCCGGTCAGGCCAGCGTGGTGGGCCTGCGACGCTTGCTGATGCGACGCATCATCTCGTCGTGGAGGTCGGTGAGTCGCTGCCCGTTCTCGTCCCTGGCGTGGCGGACCCACTCGGCGTCCGAGCCGAGGTGCCAGGTCGCGGTCGTGTCGTCCATCGCGAGGTCGAACATCGCCGCGATGTCGGCGGCGTGGTGCTCGTCGATGATGCGCACGAGTGCTTCGATGCGGCGGTCGAGGTTTCGGTGCATCATGTCGGCCGATCCGATGAAGACGCGTTCGTCGCCGTCGTTCGCGAAGCAGAAGATGCGGGAGTGCTCGAGGTAGCGTCCGACGACCGAGCGCACGCGGATGGTCTCGCTGAGGCCGGGGACTCCCGGGCGGAGGCCGCAGATGCCGCGGACCCAGATGTCGACGGGCACGCCCGCCTGGCTCGCGCGGTAGAGGGCGTCGATGATCTCCTCGTCGACCATGGAGTTGACCTTGATGCGGATGCGGCTCGGCTTGCCGTCGAGCGCGTTCTTGCGCTCCTTGTCGATGAGGTTGAGCAGTCCGGGGCGCAGGTGCATGGGGGCGACGAGGAGTCGCGTGAACTTGCGCTCGATGGCGTAGCCGGAGAGCTGGTTGAAGAGGCGCGTGATGTCGCGGGAGATCTTCTCGTTGCAGGTGAAGAGGCCGAGGTCCTCGTAGATGCGGCTCGTCTTCGGGTTGTAGTTGCCCGTGCCGATGTGGTTGTACATCTTGAGCTCGTTGTCTTCCTTGCGGATGACCTGGAGGAGCTTGCAGTGGGTCTTGAGCCCAACGGTTCCGTAGACGACGTGCACGCCGGCCTTCTCGAGCTTGCGCGCCCAGACGATGTTGTTCTGCTCGTCGAAGCGCGCCTTGATCTCGACGAGGACCAGCACCTGCTTGCCGGATTCTGCCGCCTTGATGAGGGCGTTCACGATGGGGCTATCGCCTGAGGTGCGGTAGAGCGTCTGCTTGATGGCGAGCACGTTCGGGTCGGCGGCGGCCACCTCGAGGAAGGCCTGCACGCTCGTCGAGAACGCCTCGTACGGGTGCTGGACGAGCACGTCGCGGCGGGCGATCGCACCGAACATGTCGGGCTTCTCGTCGCTCTCGGACGTGCGGAACGCTGCCGCTGTCACGGGCACGTGCGTCGGGTACTTGAGGTCGGGCCGGTTGATGGCGCCGAGCGCGAAGAGGCCGCCGAGGTCGAGTGGCCCCGGGAGCACGTAGACCTCGTTGTGGGTGATGTCGAGCTCGGTCATGAGCAGTTCGAGCGTCACGTCGTCCATGTCGTTGGACACCTCGAGGCGGATGGGCGGGCCGAAGCGTCGCCGCAGGAGCTCCTTCTCGAGGGCCTGCAGGAGGTTCTCGGTCTCGTCCTCCTCGATCGTCATGTCCTCGTTGCGCGTGAGGCGGAACGCGTGGTGATCGAGGATCTTCATGCCGGGGAAGACGTGGCCCAGGTGCTGGGCGATGAGGTCTTCGAGCAGGATGAAGCGAGCCTTGCCGTGGTCGGACTGCAGCGGGTAGAACCGCGGAAGCACGGGCGGCACCTTGAGGCGGGCGAACTCCTCCTTCTCACTGCGCGGGTTGTAGACGCGCACGGAGATGTTGAGGGAGAGGCCCGAGATGTAGGGGAACGGGTGCACCGGGTCGACGGCGAGCGGCATCAGCACGGGGAAGATCTGCTCGTCGAAGAGGTCGCCGAGCTCGACGCGCTCGGCATCGGAGAGCTCGTCCCAGCTGACGATGTGGATGCCCTGGTCGGCGAGCTCTGGGCGCACGCTGTCGTTGAAGATCGCCGCGTGCCGCTTCTGCAGCTCGTAGGCCTTGGAGCGGATGGTGTCGAGGGCCACCTGCGGCGGGACGCCAGCGGGGGTCGGGACGGCGAGGCCGGTCGCGATACGGCGCTTGAGGCCGGCGACGCGCACCATGAAGAACTCGTCGAGGTTCGAGGAGAAGATCGCGAGGAAGTTCGCCCGCTCGAGGAGCGGCGTCGAGGGGTCCTCGCCGAGCTCGAGCACACGCTGGTTGAAGGCGAGCCAGCTGAGCTCGCGGTCGACGAAGCGGCTTCGCGGCATGTCCGGCGAGTCTGCACCGGCCTCGGGGGCGCGGAGTTCGATTGTCATGCGGTCATCCTTGCAGGTGTGCGGAGAAGAACGGTGCCTCGATGCGCCTGTCCCGCAGGATCGAGATGATCCTGTGGGGGTGAAGCTCAGCAGACCCATTCAAACGGATCATGAACGGGTGTGTCGGTACTGCACGTCGATCGAGAGCTGCTCGTAGCCGAGGGACCGGTAGAGCGCGAGTGCTGCCGTGTTGTCGCCCTCCACGTACAGCGAGGTCTCCCTGGCGCCGGTCGCGTGCATCCGCTGCAGGCCGGCCTGCATGAGGGCGCGGCCGAGCCCGCGGCCCGCTGCCTCCGGTGCGATGCCGACGACGTAGATCTCGACCTCATCGCCTTCTCGCTTGAGCCAGTTGTAGCCGAGGAGAGCGCCGTCGCCGTCGCGCAGGAGCAGGAAGTCGTCGGCGTCGAACCAGTCGGTCGACCGTCGCGCGTCGAGGCCTGCCGCGTCGAGCGCCCCCTGCTCCGGGTGGCTGCGGAACACGACGGCGTTCAGCGCCAGGAAGTCGTCGGCGTCCGCTTCCGTGAAGGGTGCGATCGTGAGGCCGTCGGGGGGAGGGGACCCGCCGGCATCGGCCTCCGTGATCGGCCGCCCGAGCTTGAGGAGCGTTCGCACGGCCTCGAGGCTCCGGCTCGAGGCGAGTGCCGATGCGCCCGCCAGGTTCCCGTGAGCCCACAGAACCGGGGCAGCATCAGCGGCTGAGGAGACAGCGTCGTAGAGCCGTGCGCCGAGGCCCGCTCGGCGATGCTCTGGATGCACGACCAGCTCGCCCTCGATCGTTCCGTCGCCGAGGTCTCTCGTGAGCGCCACGGCGACGAGCTGACCCGAGTCGTCGATGGCGGCGAGCCTCCGAGCGTCGAGCGACAGCATCGTGTCCTCGTTGAAGGGCGAGACGCCGTCCGCCGAGCGCGCGGCGTCGGTGATGGCGCGGATCTCCTCGCCGCGAACGTCGGCAGATGCCGCGGTGGAGATCTCGGACGTTTCGGGCATCTCGGCTCCTAGGCCTTGGCGGTCGCTTCGTCTGCGTGGCCCGTGGCCGAAAGCTCGTCGCGGGAAGCCTCGCCCCCGCGCAGCAGGCGGTAGCCGACATTGCGGACCGTGCCGATGACGCTCTCCTGGTCGCCGAGCTTCGCGCGGAGACGCCGCACGTGCACGTCGACCGTGCGTGTGCCGCCGAAGTAGTCGTACCCCCACACCTCGCTCAGCAGCCGTTCGCGCGTGAACACGTGGTCGGGATGCGAGGCAAGGTAGCGCAGCAGCTCGAACTCCTTGAAGGTGAGGTCGAGGGTGCGTCCGCGGTACCTGGCGGTGTAGCTGTGCTCGTCGATCGTCAGGGGGCCGATGGCGATCGTGCCGCTCGGCTCCTCCACAGCGGCCTGTGGGCGCAGCAGACGGATGCGCGCATCCACCTCCGCCGGTCCTGCAGTGCGCAGGATGACGTCGCCGATGCCCCAGTCGGAGGAGATGGCCGGGAGGCCTCCCTCCGTGATGGCGAGGAGCACCGGAACCGACGACTCGATCGTGTTGAGCACCCCGCACAGTCGCTTCGCACTGGGGAGGTCGCTGGTGCCGTCGATGATGTTGGCATCGGCTTGGGGGGCCGACGCGAGGGCGGATGCGGTCGGAGGGAGCACCCGGACGCGGTGCGCCAGCAGAGTGAGGGAAGGGAGAGCGTGCTCGACGCCGCCGGCGCTGAACAAGAGGACGTCTGCCAAATGTGGCCTCCTCGATGTTTGGTCGGACTCGCTGGCTAGTCTACGCACCCTCGGGACAGCTCCAGCGTGCACAATGGGGCAATGACCCGCGAACGAGTGAGCATCGGCATCGTCTGGCTGGCGGCCATCGTCGGAGTGTTCGGCGTCGCGATCCTCGCCGACCCCTCGCGGCACCTGGTCTGGGTGAGCATCCTGATGCTGACGCTCATCTGTCTCACCTGCCTCCTCCAGCTCCGCCTGCAGGAGAGCGACGGGTTCATCATGAGGATGAGCCTCAGCCTCGTCGGCGCCCTCGTCGTGCTCGGCGTCGCCTCGCTCGGCTTCGCGCTGCTCGGTGGAGACGCGGTCGTGGGCACGCCGAGCCACAGCTAGCCGCACTGACTCTCGCGTGCATCCGCACTGACTCTCGCGTGCATCCGCACTGACTCTCGCGTGCATCCGCACGGCTAGGATGGTCGGCATGGACACCGTGCTTGTTATCGAAATCATCTTCACCGGGCTGCTGGTGCTCGCGCTCGTCGCCATCAGCTTCGTCTCCGTGGTCGTGCTCAAGAACCTCTTCAAGGGCCAGAACTAAGCAGCCAAGCGGAGCGACACTGCAGCCGGATCGAGAGGAAACCACCGATGGTCTACGACATCCCCACTGACCTCCCGCCGGAGATCGTGCCGCTCTCCTGGCTTCTCGGCGTGTGGGAGGGAACCGGCCACGTCGAGTACAAGGTGGGCGAAGAGGTGCGCGAGCAGGCGTTCCGCCAGCGCGTGAGCTTCAGCCATGACGGTCTTCCCTACCTCAACTACTCTGCCCAGCTGTGGCTCGAGGAAGGCACCGGCGACGAGCCAGTGCAGCTCCCGCTCACGGGCGAGACCGGGTTCTGGCGGCTGGCTCGCACCCGGGACGACGGCGATGTCGGCCCCGGCTACCTGCCCCCGACCGCGCCGGCCACGATCACGGACGCCGATGGCGTCGAGGGACTGCGCGACGACGACCAGGCGTTCCCACTCGAGGTGTCGATCGTGCATCCGACCGGACTGCTCGAGCGGTACAGCGGCAGCGCCAGAGGCCCGCGCATCGACCTGAAGACCGAGGAAGTCCTGCTCGCGCCCGGCGCGAAGAAGTTCACCGCGTCGACCCGCATGTACGGCTACGTCGCGGGCGAGCTGCTGTGGGCGTGGGACATCGCGGCCCTCGGCCAGGAGCTGGCGACCCACGCGTCGGCGAAGCTGGCCAAGCTTGACTGAGCAGGCTGTTCCGAGCGGCTCGGCGGCGGCCGCCGACGAGCCCCAGCCGTATCGCTCGCCGTTCCTCGCGCTACCCGGAGCGGTGGAGGGCGTCGGCATCGACGCGGGCGTCGCCTGGCGCTACGGGCAGGTGACGGCCGATCAGCGCGACCTCGCTGCGGGCCGCTCCGTGGTGGACACATCGCATCTCGGGATCCTCCGCCTCACCGGCGGCGACAGGCTCAGCTGGCTCGACTCGCTCACCTCGCAGCGTCTCACAACGCTCCAGCCCGGTGAGAGCGCGGAGACCCTGCTCCTCGACATTCAGGGTCACATCGAGCACGGTGCGGCCGTCGTCGACGACGGCGCCGCCACCTGGCTGATCACGGAGCGAGATTTCGCCCCCGCCTTCGCGGCCTGGCTGAACCGCATGCGGTTCATGCTCGACGTGCAGGTCGCCGAGGTGACCGGCGAGTTCGCCGTGATGGCGACGCTCGGCGAGCTGGACCTCGGTGCAGCAGCCCCGAACGGCACCCCACTCGTGTGGAGCGACCCGTGGGCCGCGCCGCCGGAGCACGGCTGGAGCTACTCGGCATACCCGGTCGTGCCTGCTGAAGGCATCACCGACGCGCACCCGGGGGCCGACTTCCCCCTCAAGCTGCACGTGGTCGAACGTGCACGGCTGCAGACCATCGTCGACCGCGCTGCGTCCGGCGAGCTGCCCATCGCGGGCATGCATGCGCTCGAGGCGCTGCGCATCGCCGCCTGGCGGCCTCGCCTCGGCGCCGAGGTCGACTCCCGCGCCATCCCGCACGAATTCGATTGGCTCCGTAGCGCCGTACACCTGGAGAAGGGCTGCTACCGCGGGCAGGAGACCGTCGCGAAGGTGCACTTCCTGGGCCGCCCGCCGCGCAGGATCGTCCTGCTCGACCTCGACGGCTCGCTCGGTGAGCTTCCCGAGGCCGGGAGCACCCTGTCGGTCGAGGGCGACGCCGGGGCGCAGACGGTCGGTCGAATCAGCTCCGTGGCCATTCACCACGAGGACGGACCCATCGCACTCGCGCTCGTGAAGCGTTCCCTCCCGGAGGACGCCACCCTCGTCGCGCATCTCGCTGACGAGCAGCAGGTCACGGCGAGTGCCACGACGATCGTCTCGCCGGGTGCGGGACGAGCGGCCGAGGTGCCACGGCTGCCGCGCCTCGAGCGCCGCGGGCAGTAGACGTGGCGGCTCCGGCGGTCGGCGTCGGGGCCGCGTTCGCTCGCGTGCGCGCATCCCTGCCGGCGGTCGTGCAGATCACGGCGGCCGCGTTCGTGGCCTACGCAATTGCACACTGGGGGCTCGGGCATCCCATACCGTTCCTCGCGGTGACGGTGGCGATCACGAGTCTCGGGCTGCAGCGGGACGCGCGGCCCCGTCGCGTGTTCGACACCGCGCTCGGCATCACCTTCGGGGTGCTGCTCTCCAATCTCTCGCTGGTGCTCTTCGGGCGCGGCGTCTGGCAGGTCGCGGTCGTCCTGGCCGTCGTGCTCCTGCTCGGGCGGCTCGTGCACCCGAGCCCGGGCTTCGCGATCGGCGCCGCGGTCCAGGCTTCGCTGGTGCAGCTCATCCCGGTGCAGGGCGTGGCCGAGTACTCGCGGCTCCTGGACGCCGTCATCGGCGGGGCCGTCGCGATCGCGGCCACAGCGCTCGTGCCGCGCAACGCGGCGGCGCTCGCCAAGAACGAGGCCAAGGGTCTCATCGGGGCATTGGCGCAGGCGCTCGGCGACATCTCTCAGGCGCTGCGTCGCGGCGACAGCGACGCCGGGCTCGCCGCGCTCGAGGAGCTGCGCCGGACGCAGGACACGCTCGACGCCTGGTCAACGGAGCTCGAGAGCGCCGCATCCATCGCCCGCCTGTCGCCGTTCATGCGCCATCACCGCGGGCGAGTCGATCGCCTGGTGGAGCTCCGCACGAGCATCGACCTCGCCACTCGGAACCTGCGCGTGCTCGCCCGTCGCGCCTGGTCGCTGTCCTGGGACGGACGCCACCGCGAAGAGCTCGCTGACCTTCTCGGCGACATCCAGTCGGGCATGCTCGAGCTGCGGCTGGGCCTCGACGACGACGCCATGCTGCACCAGTCCCGGCAGACGCTGCTCATCGCGGCGGCGCGACTGGAGCCCGACCACCTGCACGGGGCGCAGCTCGCCGATTCCGTGCTGCTCATGCAGTGCAGGCCCCTCGTCGTCGACCTGCTCATCGCGAGCGGCATGGACCCGGAAGCTGCCCGCACGGCGCTCCCCGAGGTCAAGTAACCCTCCTCTCGCCGATCGCTGCCAGTGAAGTGGCCGTTCTGGCCGGTTCGGAAGGGCCATTCGGCTGGCAGCGATCGGCGGATGAGTGCGGGGCGCATCACCGGGGCTTCGGGGTACTGCTCAGGGGCGCGCCGGCGCGAGCGCGCCGGAGGAGGGCGCGACCGCGTCCCAGGCGACCGTGACCTCGCCGAGCCGCCAGCGCTTCTGCGTGTCGACGAGCGGCCAACCGGCCGCGCGCATCCGCTCGCACACGGCGAGGAAGCGCTGCCTGGCGCCGAACGTCTGCCGCGGGGCCTCGCGCTGCCAGGCGTCGTCGAGCGCCTTCAGGTAGTCGTGCACCCCCTCGCCGGGCACGTTGCGGTGGATGAGGGCCTTCGGCAGGCGCTCGGCGACGATCAGCGGTGAGTCGAGGCTCGCCGTGTGCAGCGAGACCGTGAACGTGCGGGGTCCGCCGGCGTCGATGCCGACCCAGGACGACACGCGGCCGACCTCGTTGCACGTTCCCTCGACCAGCAGTCCGCGCGGCGCGAGTCGCGCCGTCATGCGCGACCAGGCATCTGCGACCTCCGCCTCGTCGTACTGGCGCAGCACGTTCATGGCGCGGATCACGGCGGGCGGCTCGGACGTCGGCGTCGGCACCTCGAACCCGCCGACGGCGAACGAGACCCGGCCGGCCAGCTCGGGCCGCTCGGCGAGCTGCTGTCTGGCGAGCGCCACGCGCCCTGGGTCGATCTCCAGTCCGTGCACGCGCACGTCGGGGACCGCGCGACCGAGGCGCTCCGCCAGCTCGAAGGCTGTCGCTCCGCTCGCCCCGTAGCCGAGGTCGACCACGAGTGGGCGTTCGGCGGACGTGAGCGCCGGATGCTGCGCGATCCAGCGGTCGACGCGACGCAGACGGTTCGTTCCCGTCGTCCCACGCGTGAGTCGACCCAATGGCATACGACAAGACTATTGAGCCACCGAGACTATTTCAGCGCGCGACGACTCCGCGTCGCACACGGGCCAGCCCCCACTCGGTACGCTTGGACGCATGACTGAAGCGCTGACCCTCATCCTGGTCCGTCACGGACAGAGCGAGTGGAACGAGAAGAACCTCTTTACCGGCTGGGTGGACGTTGAGCTCACCGAACAGGGCCGGGAGGAGGGCGCCCGTGCGGGCCGCCTCATCCGCGAGTCCGGCCTCAAGCCGAACGTGCTCTACACATCGCTGCTCACGCGCGCCATCGACACCGCCAACCTCGCGCTCAAGGAAGCGGGCCGCGGCTGGATCGACGTCAAGCGCACCTGGCGCCTCAACGAGCGCCACTACGGCGACCTGCAGGGCAAGGACAAGGCCCAGGTCCGCGACCAGTACGGCGAGGAGCAGTTCATGGAGTGGCGCCGCTCGTACGACACGCCGCCGCCCGCGCTCGACGACAGCAGCGAGTTCTCGCAGGCCCACGACGAGCGCTACGCCGACCTCGGCGACGAGCTGCCCCGTACCGAATGCCTCAAGGACGTCCTCGTGCGGTTCCTGCCCTACTGGGAAGATGAAGTCCTGCCGACGCTCGTGCAGCGTGGCACCGTCATGGTCGCCGCGCACGGCAACAGCCTCCGCGCGCTCGTGAAGCACCTCGAAGGCATCAGCGACGACGACATCGCCGCCGTCAACATCCCGACCGGCATGCCCCTCGTGTACCGATTCGACCCCGAGACGCACGAAGTGCTCGGCAAGGGCGAGTACCTGGACCCGGAGGCAGCAGCAGCGGGAGCCGCCGCCGTCGCCTCGCAGGGCAAGTAGCGCCGAGCGACCCCCAGGCCCCCGCCGGGCCACGCGAACGAGGAGCTCCCCGTCATCGGACGGGGAGCTCCTCGTTCGCGATCACCAGTGACCAGGAAGATCGTCAGTGGTCGTGGTCGTGGTCGTGGTCATGGTCATGGTCATGGTCATCTTCTAGGAGCATCCCGACCGACGTCGCGCAGGCATCGCCCTTCCAGGCCTCGATGCCCTCGCGCACCGCGAAGGCGGCGATGACGAGCCCGGCCACCGCGTCGGCCCACGCCAGGCCGAAGAGCGAGTTCAGCACGAGGCCGAGGAGGACGGCGGCGGACAGGTACGTGCAGATCAGGGTCTGCTTCGAGTCGGCCACGGCCGTCGCCGAGCCCAGCTCGCGCCCGGTGCGTCGCTCGATGAGCGACAGGAACGGCATCAGGACGACGCTCACGGCGGCGAGCACGATGCCGACGGTGCTGTGCTCGACGTCGGAGCCCGATGTGAGCGCGAGCACCGAACTGATCGTGACGTAGGCGGCGAGCGCGAAGAAGGCGATCGCGATGACGCGCAGCGTCGGCTTCTCCCAGCGCTCCGGATCCTTTCGCGTGAACTGCCAGGCGACCGCTGCGGCTGAGAGCACCTCGATGATCGAGTCGAGGCCGAACCCGATGAGGGCCGCCGAGGATGAGGCTGCGCCCGCACTCAGCGCGACGGCCGCCTCGATCACGTTGTAGGCGATCGTGAACGTCACGACCAGGCGGATGCGGCGCTGCAGCAGCGCGCGGCGCGCCTCCCGGTTCCCGCGTGCGGCACCGACGCCGCCGGGACTGGTGTCTGCTGCGATCCTCGGCGTCGAGGTGGGTCGCTCGGTCACGAGACAGGCTCGCAGCAGCCTGGCACCGGGCAGGACGCGTCCTGGCACGGGGCGGCCTCGTCGACGGCGAGGACGACGCCGACGAGCGTCGTGAGCGACTGGGTCAGGTGCGGGTCGGCGATCTCGTATCGCGTCTGCCTGCCTTCCGGCTTTCCCACGACGATGCCGCAGTCACGAAGGCAGGTCAGGTGGTTCGACACGTTCTGCCGCGTCAGCTCCAGGTCCGCGGCGAGACGGGCGGGGTAGTCGGGGCCGTCCAGCAGGCGCATGAGGATGCGGGACCGCGAGGGATCGGCCATGGCGCGCCCGAGGCGGTTCATGACCTCGAGGCGTGAGGTGGTCGCGGTTGTCATGCACCCATTAATACAGCGCCCGCTGTATTAAGCAACCTGCGGGCGGCGACATGCGGCCCGAGAACAGACGACTGCACCCCTGGTCGCCGGCGTTCCCGGAGGAACAGCGGCGGCAGGGGTGCAGTCGGTGGTGAGGTGCGGGTGCTACGCGCCCGGGGTGACCGGTGCGACGGGCGTGGACGGCTCCTTCTCCTGCATCCACTCGCCGCTCGTCAGGTACTGCACCTTCTGCGCGATCGAGACCGCGTGGTCGGCGAAGCGCTCGAAGTAGCGGCTCGCGAGCGTCGCGTCGACGACCTCGACGCTCTGCGCCTGGATGTCGTCGGACAGGAGCGCGTCGAACGTGCTGCGGTGCAGGTCGTCGATCTGTGTATCGCTCGCCTTGATCTCGTCGGCGATGCGGTTCGTCTCCTCGTCGTTGCCCGCGTCGAGCAGGGCGACGAGCTGACGCGCAACCGCGACGTCGAGTCGGCTCATCTCGGCGAACACCGGACGGAGCGTGTTCGGGCCGACGCCGCCCGGGAAGCGGTAGCGGGCGAGCGCCGCGATGTGCGCCGCGAGGTCTCCCATGCGCTCGAGGGACGAGCTGATGCGCAGCGCGCTCACGACGAGTCGGAGGTCGCGTGCCACGGGGGACTGGCGGGCGATGATCTCGATGGTGTGCTCATCGAGGGCGATCGCGAGCTCGTCGATGCGGGCATCGTCGGAGATGACCTGCTCGGCGAGGGCGACGTCGGATGTGGTGAACGCAACGGCGGCGCGCTGCATGGCGGACTCGACGTGGCGGGCGATCTCCACGAGGCCGTTGCTGACCTCAGCGAGTTCCTGCTGGAAAACTTCGCGCATGTTTATCCTCTGTTTCGTGGCAACGAGCGATGTGCCGCTGCCCGTAGTTCTGGGAAGACCGGTCGTCCGGTGCCTTGGGAGTGACGCTGCCTTCGCGGGCGAGTCTACGGAGCCAAGGTAACGGACTCGTGTACGACGGGTGACACATCCGATGGCCCATATGCTGGGCACATGGACTCGTCCGTCGCAGTGGTCCTTGCGATCGTACTCGGCTTCCTCTTGGGCGCAGGTTTCGTCTGGCTGCTCCACGTCGCCTCAGTACGGCAGGCAAAGGCGCGAGCTGCCTTCTCACCCCGCCTCCCAGAGGGCATCGAGCATCTGCTCGGCGCCCTCGACTCCATCGTGATCGTCACTGACCCTTCGAGGAACGTCTACCAGTCGTCCCCTGGAGCCACCTCGAAAGGGCTCGTCCGCCCCGGCGGGCGCCTCGACGAGCGAGTCGGTGCCGTCGTCGACGAGGCCAGAAGGCAGGGCGAGGCCGTCACACGGGACCTCGAGATCGCGCGCGGCCCGTTCGGCCGCTCGGAGATCCACGTCCGCGTGCGAGCGGCGCCCCTCTCCACGAGGTTCTTCCTGGTGCTGGCCGAGGACCGAACCGAGGCGCTGCGCGTCGAGAGCGTGCGGCGGGACTTCGTCGCCAACGTCAGCCACGAGCTCAAGACGCCGATCGGGGCGGTCACACTCCTCGCCGAGGCGATCGCGGAGTCAGCGGGCGACGAAGAGCAGGTCAAGTACTTCACGGGGCGCCTCAGCAAGGAGAGCCTGCGCCTCGCATCGATCACCAACGAGCTCATCGAGCTGTCGAGGCTGCAGTCGAGCGACTCCCTCGCGCATCCGGAGCTGATCTCCATCCACGAGATCCTCTCGCTCGCCGTCGACCAGTCACGCGTCCCGGCCGACGTCGCCGGGGTCGAGATCGTACTCGGCGACGACGTGGATGCGTTCGTGTACGGCGAGCGGACCCACCTGCTCATGTGCTTCACGAACCTCGTCTCCAACGCCGTCCAGTACTCGTCGACGAACTCGCGCATCGGCATCGGCACGCGGCTCGTCGACGACACGGTCGAGGTCGCGATCTCCGACCAGGGCATCGGCATCGCCCCGGAGGACCAGGGGCGGATCTTCGAGCGGTTCTTCCGCGTCGATCAGGCGCGCTCTCGCCGGACCGGTGGAACCGGCCTCGGCCTCAGCATCGTGCGACACGTCGCGGAGAACCACGGTGGTGACGTCCGCGTCTGGTCGCAGCTTGGCAAGGGATCGACCTTCACCGTGCGTCTGCCCTCCGCGGACTCCGTCGTCGAGGAGATCGACCTGCAGCGGTTCACCGAGCGGCGCTCCGCCTGACCAGATCCAAGGTCCCGTCGCTCACCGCGCGCATCACGCGAGCCGTGACGCGCCGGTCCGCGTCCACGTCACTCAATGTTCACGAAAGATATGCACAATGACCACCGTGACCCGCATCCTCCTCGTCGAAGACGAATCAGCACTGCACGAGCCGCTCTCCTTCCTCCTCGGACGGGAGGGGTATGACGTCGCAGTCGCCGAGACCGGACTTGACGCGCTCGATCTGTTCGACCGCGACGGCGCCGACCTGGTGCTCCTCGACCTCATGCTCCCCGGCGTTCCAGGCACCGAGGTGTGCAAGCAGATCCGCCTCACCTCGAAGGTGCCGATCATCATGCTCACGGCGAAGGACAGCGAGGTCGACATCGTCGTGGGGCTCGAGCTCGGCGCCGACGACTACGTCACGAAGCCTTACTCGACGCGCGAGCTGCTGGCGCGTGTGCGTGCCGTGCTCCGCCGCAACGAGCAGGAGGAGGAAAGCGAGGACGACAGCATCATCGAGGTCGGCGAGGTGCGCATGGACCTCGACCGTCACACGCTCGAGGTCTCCGGCAAGGTGACGCCGATGCCGCTCAAGGAGTACGAGCTCCTCGAGTACCTCATGCGCAACTCGGGACGCGTGCTCACCCGCGGCCAGCTCATCGACCGCGTCTGGGGGCCCGACTACTACGGCGACACGAAGACGCTCGACGTGCACATCAAGCGCATCCGCAGCCGCATCGAGGACAAGCCGTCGACACCGGTCAGGCTCGTCACCGTTCGTGGCCTGGGCTACCGCTACGAGGGCTGAGCTCGCTCCTGGCCCATGCCAGGTGAACGCAAGAAGGGCGCATCCGGGTGGATGCGCCCTTCTCGGCGGTCTGCGGGTGGCGGCTAGGCCGTGCCGCCCTCTTCCGGCTCCTCGGTGGGGGCCGGGGTCGGGGCGATGCTCGGCGGTGCGGCCGGCGGCTCGGTCTGAGCGGGCCCAGGCACGAGCGTCGAGTACTCCGGAAGCGTGCCGTCGAGGACGGGAACACTGACGGCCTGCACCGACTGCTCGCCGTCGAGTGTCGCGGTGAACGTCACCTCGTGGGTCGAGCCCGGGGCGAAGTCCATGCCTTCGAGGAGCACGCTGGCGCCCTCGCCGAAGCCGACCTGGGTCACGCCTGCGGCGGCGTCGACGGGGACGGTCACGACGACGTCCTGCTCGACGCCGTTGATCAGTCCCGTGTAGGTGATGTCGAGCGAACCGGCGCTGCCTGTGTGGTTGACGACCGCGAAGATGAGGTTGGCACGGTCGGTGACGTCGGTGCCAGTCAGCGTGTCGGTGATGAGGATCGCGTTGCGAACCTCGAGCTCGCCGACGTTGGCGTTCGTGCCGTCACTCGCCGAGTACTGGGTCGTCGTGCGCTGGGGGGAGATGTAGTTGCAGCCGGCAAGCCCAACCGCGACTACGGCGGCAAGGGTGACGGACGCGACGGCGCGGATCTTCACGTCTGGAGCCTCCAGGTTCGGACCGTGCGACTGTCGCCGCACGAATTCACAGGATGCAGCAAGCCTATCTGATCTAGCTGCAGCTCCCGGACGACGCGGCGGCGGACTCTACCACTTCCACCCTCGGATGGGCCCTTTTGACATGGTACTCTTAGGTGCCGAAAGGGGCTTGTATTTATGCAGTTTGAGGTCGGGGAGACAGTCGTCTATCCCCATCACGGCGCGGCCACCATCTCAGAGGTGAAGATCCGAGTCATCAAGGGTGAAGAGAAGACGTTCCTCAAGTTGAACGTTGCACAGGGAGACCTCGTCATCGAGGTCCCTGCTGACAACGTCGACCTGGTCGGAGTGCGCGATGTCATCGGACAGGACGGTCTCGACCGTGTGTTCGAGGTTCTGCGAGCCCCCATCACCGAGGAACCGACGAACTGGTCCCGCAGGTACAAGTCGAACCTTGAGAAGCTCGCCTCTGGCGACGTCATCAAGGTCTCCGAGGTCGTCCGCGACCTCTGGCGCCGCGACCAGGACCGGGGTCTCTCCGCTGGAGAGAAGCGGATGCTCGCGAAGGCCAGGCAGATCCTCGTCTCGGAACTCGCTCTCGCGGAGAAGACCGACGAGGAGAAGGCCGGAGACGTGCTCGACAAGGTCCTCGCGTCCTAGTCGGCTGACATCGGCGGTCTCCCTCGGGACTGTCGTTCGGCACACGCCACACGCTTCATCGTCGGGGCCGCAGGGACGTTCACTCGTCCGTGCGGCCCCGACGCGTATGCTGGTGCAGTGAATCAGCGCATCTACGACACGCAGACGCAAGCACTCGGCGACTTCACGCCGCTCGTGCCAGGCGAGGTCTCGCTGTACGTCTGCGGGCCGACGGTGCAGTCCGCGCCGCACGCTGGTCACCTGCGTTCTGCGCTGGTCTACGACCAGTTCCGTGCATGGTTCGAGGCGACCGGGTCGCGCGTGACGCTGGTTCGCAATGTCACGGACATCGACGACAAGACCCTCGCCGGCGCGACGGCGGACGAGCCGTGGTGGGCGCTCGCGTACCGCGTCGAACGCGAGTTCAACGCGGCGTACTCGGCTCTCGGCATCCGCCCGCCCACGTACGAGCCCCGCGCGACGGGCTCCATCCCGGAGATGCAGCAGCTGATCTCGCTGCTCATCGAGCGCGGCCACGCCTATGCAGCGGCCGACGAGAGCGGCGACGTGTGGTTCGACACCGGCAGCTGGCCGAGCTACGGCGAGCTCACCCACCAGCGTCCGGAGGACATGGCGGAGGGGGAGGCCCCCAGCCGAGGGAAGCGGAGCGCCGCCGATTTCGCTCTCTGGAAGGGACAGAAGTCGGGCGAGCCGGACTCGGCGGCCTGGTCTTCGCCGTGGGGTTCGGGGCGACCGGGCTGGCACATCGAATGCTCGGCCATGTCGACGAAGTACCTCGGGCCGACCTTCGACATCCATGGCGGCGGACGAGATCTCCGCTTCCCGCACCACGAGAACGAGCTGGCGCAGTCCCGCGCGGCGGGCCTCGAGTTCGCTCGCACATGGGTGCACAACGGGCTCGTGTCGGTTGCCGGGCAGAAGATGTCGAAGTCGATCGGCAATACCGTCTCGGCCGCCGATCTCCTCGCCGCCGCGCGTCCGATCGTCGTCCGCTACTTCCTCGGATCCGCCCACTACCGCTCGACGATCGAGATCGGTGAGAACTCGCTCGACGAGGCGGCGGCATCCTTCGCGCGCGTCGAGGCGTTCCTGGAGCGTGCCGAGCGGGCAGGTCTGCTCGCATCCGTCGTCGAGGACGCGCCGCCGAGCCTCGCCAACCTGCCCGAGGCGTTCGTCGCGGCGATGAACGACGACTTCGCAGTCCCTCAAGCCATCGCCGCGCTGCATGAGGCCATCACCGCCGGCAACCAGGCATTCGACACCGGCGCCCCCGACGCGGCGGCGCGCGCCGTCCGTGAGGTCACCGCGATGCTCGACATCCTCGGCATCAACCCACGCGCAGAGCAGTGGAGCGGGGGAGTGGATGCGACGGGCGAGACGGCCCTCGCCGCCCTCGTCGATGCGCTGCTCGTCGAGCGCACGCAAGCCCGCGGTGCGAAGGACTTCGCCCGCGCAGATCAGATTCGAGACACGCTGGCAGCAGCCGGCGTGCAGATTGAAGACTCGCCGAACGGCAGCTTCTGGACGTTGGAGAAGGCATGAGCACGAACTCGCGCGGAAATCGCAGCAAGAAGGGCCCCACGAAGGGCACCGGCGGCAATGGCCGCAAGTCCCTCGAAGGTCGGGGCAACACGCCTCGTGCCGAGGACCGCTCCTGGCACGTCGCCGGCAAGCGCAAGGCGGCGAAGGAACGCCTCGAGGCTGCTCGTGGCGGCTCCAAGCCGCGTCCGGCGCAGCGTGAGGGCGGGGCGCCCCGCCGCGCCCGCACCGACGACAGCACGGAACTCGTCACCGGCCGCAACTCGGTCGTCGAGGCGCTCCGCGCCGGCATCCCGGCGACGACGCTCTACGTCGCCGCCCGCGGCGAGATGGACGAGCGCGTCAAGGAGATCTTCAAGATCGCCACCGAGCGCAAGATCCCGATCCTCGAGGTCATGCGCCCCGAGCTCGATCGCATGGCGGGCCGCGACGCGGTGCACCAGGGCGTCATCATCAAGGTGCCGGCCTACACGTACGCGGACCCTATGGAGGAGCTCGACCGCGCCATCCAGCGCCGTCGCAACCCGCTCTTCGTCGCGCTCGACGGCATCACCGACCCGCGCAACCTTGGTGCCATCGTGCGCTCGGTGGCCGCGTTCGGTGGCGACGGCATCATCGTGCCGCAGCGTCGCTCGGTCGGTATGACCGCCTCGGCGTGGAAGACCTCGGCAGGTGCCGCTTCGCGTCTCCCCGTCTCCATGGCCTCGAACCTGACGGCCACCATCAAGGCGTACAAGAAGGCCGGCGTGTTCGTCATCGGCCTCGACGGCGACGGCGACGTGTCGCTGCCCTCGTTGGAGCTCGCGACCTCACCGTTGCTTATCGTCGTAGGCAGCGAGGGCAAGGGCCTCTCGCGCCTCGTCACCGAGCACTGCGACGCGATCGTCTCGATCCCGATCGACGGGGCCACCGAGTCACTCAACGCCGGAATCGCCACGAGCATCACGATGTACGAGGTCTCGAAGCTCCGCGCGGAGAAGCGCGCGGCCAAGTAACCAGGGCGTTCGACGCCGAAGGGCCTCACCCCCGCGGGTGAGGCCCTTCGTCATGCCAGCACAGATGGATGACCGCTGGTAGCCGTCAGCGGCACCACGAGGTCAGGAAGCCGGTGAGCCGACGCAGTTCCGCGCCGCTCGCGATGTCGATGACGGTGGTCGTCGACTGCTTCATGCCAGGGAGCACGGCGTAGCCGTCCGGCCCCTGCGCTCCGAGCCCCGTCTCGACGGCGAGGTACTGGCCGTTGGGGGAGACGCAGATGTCGCGCAGCCATTCGCCGCTCTCGCCCGGGTCGAACAGCGTCCGCTGCCCAGCCGTGTCGGCGAGCTCGACCGTGACGTCGGCGAGCCCGGCAGCCGCATCCGCAACGGCTGAGATCTGCGTCCCATCTGGACTGAGCACGCTCGTCTGCGTGAGGTACTGCGTCTCGCTGAGCGAGATCGGGGCGGGGGTCAGTGCTTCGGCGGTGCCCGAGCTGAGATCGAACAGCGTGTAGCCGCCGACACCGGACGTGACTGCGGTTGCCGTGCCCGGCATGAAGCCGTGGAAGTGCTGCGCCTGGCCGATCGGCTCGGCGGGTGTGCCCGCCAGGACGTTGACGAGGTAGAGCTGCTCGTCGAGGGTCTGCGCGATGAGGGCACCGGTTCGAGGGGCGAACGCCCACGCGGAGACCATGAGCGGGGTCCCGTCTGGTCCCGCGACCTGCTTCGGCCGGAACGAGGTGTCGCTCGTGTCGAAGACGAACAGCGACCGAACGAGCTCCGTCTGCCCGTCGGCGTGCATCCCGTCGATGACGAACCCGATGAGCCCACTCTCCGCATCCGCGGCGAGGCTCGAGAAGTTGCCCGTCGCATCCACGTTCAGGGGTACGGCCGGGCCGGGCTCGGCGCGGGGTGCGACGCCCACGGTTCCGAGGCCCGCGGCGTCCTGCTCGACGACGGCGACGAACGCGTCGGTCAGCGCGTACTCCTGGATGCGAGGCGCGGTGAAGAGAATACGAGGCTCACCGCCGCCGGAGACGTTCGTCTCCACGACACGGTCCTCGAGGCTTCCGCCGGTGGAGATGGCACCGCGCACGAGCGTCGACACCTCGAGCTGGGGTGTCGTGAACTGCGTCTCGAGCGTCGATGCGACCCCCGTCGAGGAGCTGACCGCGTCTGTGACGGTGAGCGTGTAGCTCGTGTCGTAGGCGAGCAGCTGCTCGAAGGTGAGCGTGATGGTGCCGTTGTCCTGCGAGAGGCTGTAAGCGGCGGCCGGCTCGAGGACGACCTGTGCGGGGTCGATCTCCTGCAGCCGCTGGTTGGGTGTCAGTACGAGGCGCGTGCCCTGCTGCTCGACCGTGCCGATCGCGTTGACCGCCGTCGAGGCGACGCGCGGCCCCTGCAGGATGTTGCCGACGGCGAGACCCGCCGCGAGCAGGGCGAGCACGACGACCGCGAGGATGAACGTCTTCCGGAAGCCTCGTCCCGTGCGGGCGTCAGGCGAGCTGAGATCAGTAGACATATGGGTCGCTCGGCTGGTCGATGGCGGCGACGGTCGTGGGCATGAGCGCCACCCGTTCCGCGCTGGACGCGCTCGGGTTCGTGACGAACGCGCCGTCCACCTCGACCCAGGTGTCGACGGGGTAGTTCGCCTGCCAGCCGGGCTGGTGCACGGCGACGCCGACAGGGGCGGCGTCGATCGCGCAGCAGTTCACGACGAAGCGGGCGAGGATGAACGCATCCGGCGCGTCCGGATCGACGGTCACGAAGCCGACGAGCTTGGCGCGCTCGCCCAGGACCTGCTGCTCGCCGTCGCCCTGCCGGAGCATTGCCGCCCAGTCCTTGACCGTGAAGCTGCTGGTGTCGCGGCCGCGCAGCGTCTCGCCTTCGTCGATCGGAGAGTCCACGGTCTGCGCGTTGGCGTTCAGCGAGCGGTTCTCGACGGCCGCCGAGCTCAGGGTCACGGGCGGCGCGATGATGAGCGCGACGAACGCCGTCACGACGACGACCAGCGTGACCGTCGTCGAGGCGATGACGGCGATGCGCTGGCGGGCGCCGAGGCGCGGACGTCGATTGTTGCGCCGGGCGCTCGACGTGCCGAGCGCATCCGACTCATGCGAGTGGTCGTGGTCGTGCCCGTGGTCGTGCTCGTCACGGGAGGGCGTGGCCGCGATCGCGGCGATCGCCAGGATCCCGCCGATGACCGCCATGATCGAGGTGAATACGAAGTAGCGCGGGTGGATGTATAGCGAGAGGCCGCCGGTCATCGAGAGCCATACCGTCGCGACGACGGTGATGAGGGTGAGGGCGACGCCGCGCCACCTGGAGAGCAGTCGTTCAAGCAATGAGGTTCACTCCGAGTCCGAGGGTGAAGGCCGACAGCGCGACGATGAGGGTGATGCGGGCGAGGACCGCGCTCGTGTAGGTCGTGCGCATGAGGGCGAGCATCTTGACGTCGATCATGGGGCCCATCACGAGGAAGGCGACGATGCCGCCAGGCATGAAGGTGCCGACGAACGAGAGCGCGAAGAACGCGTCGACGTTCGCGCAGATCGAGATGACGAAGCCGAGGGTCATGAGCACGAGCACGGAGAGCACCGGATGCTCTCCGAGGGTGGTGAGCAGGTCGCGCGAGACGCCGACTTGGATGGCCCCGGCGATGGCCGACCCGACGAAGAGCGCGGGCAGCATCGTCGAGGTCTCCGCACCGAACATCGACGCGCTCGCGCGGAACCGCTCGCGCACGCTCGAGCCCGTCTCGTGGCCGTGTTTCGCCTCCAGCTCGCACGTCGCGGCGAAACTCGGTGTGAGCAGGTCCTGTGGCTTCGGGTGGCGGCTGAAGAGGAACCCGATGACGTTCGCGATGACGAAGCCCCCGATGATGCGGGCGGCGAGGATGCCGTGGTCCCAGCCGAACGCCTGGTACGTCGTGACGATCGTGATGGGGTTCAGGATGGGGGCCGCCAGCAGGAACGTGATCGACTCGGCGGGCGTGAAGCCGCGCAGCACGAGGCCGCGTGCGAGCGGAACGTTGCCGCACTCGCAGACGGGCAGCGCGATGCCGAACAGTGAGATGACGGCACGCCGAAGCCACGGAGTCTGCGGCAGGATGCGCATGAGGAAGCCCGGCGGAAGCCAGTGCTGCACGACGATCGAGAGCAGGATGCCGAGGATGATGAACGGCATCGACTCGATGACGACGCTCAGCGAGAGCGTGACGAAGTCGGTGATCGGCCCGAGTGCCGGCTGGTCGTCGAGCGACGCAGTGAGCGTGCGGATCGCGATGAGCGTGAGCACGAGGCCCGCCCCGATCGTCAGCCCGAGAACTCCGCGGTTGGCGGCCGTGCGCTGCTGCGGGAGCTTGGTGCGCTGCGCGGTCGTGTGCTCGTGCATCCAGCCGAGTATAGTTCGGGCCGCTTTCACGAAGTGGGGACGTGTCAGGGCTGTGCGCCGGAAGACGCATCGTGGAGCCGACTGCGAGGTTCGAACTCGCGACATCCGCTTTACAAGAGCGGTGCTCTACCAGCTGAGCTAAGTCGGCCTGCTGCAATCGCAGCGGCACCATCATAGTCACGCGGTGCACGTCCCCGCGCACCGCATGGCTGTTGATGGATGCCCGTGCGCTTACTCGGCGGAGGTCTCTTCCTCGGGTGTGAAGGAGAGCGACAGCGAGTTCATGCAGTAGCGGTCGCCCGTTGGCGTGCCGAAGCCGTCAGGGAAGACGTGGCCGAGGTGGGAGCCGCAGTTGGCGCAGCGCACCTCGGTGCGCACCATTCCGAGCGAGCGGTCCTCGAGCAGCTCGACCGCGTCCGGCCGAACGGACTCGTAGAAGCTCGGCCAGCCGCATCCGGAGTCGAACTTCGTTCCGGCCTTGAACAGCTCTGAGCCGCAGGCGCGGCAGGTGTAGAGGCCTGCGCGACCCTCCTCGAGGAGCTCTCCCGTGTAGGCCCGCTCCGTGCCTGCCTCGCGCAGCACGTGGTACTCCTGCGGCGTGAGCTCCGCGCGCCACTCGGAATCGGGCTTGTTGACGGCGTAGGACACCGTGCCTCCTGGAAAATCGACGAGACCGCTGGGAGCGGCCGGGGAGGATCGAGCATACGCGCGTTGCGTGAGTCCAGTCGGTGAACCCTGCTCGTACACTTCGTGCATGGCACGGGACGTGGAGCTCAGCGACCTCGAGCGCGCGCTGCTGGATTTCGAAGACGGGAATCCGCGGCAGAATGCGGCGAAGGCGGCAGCGATCAGGGATCGCTTCGGCTGGTCGACGACGCAGTACTACCGAAATCTCGCTACGCTCATCGAGACACCAGCTGCGCTTGTCCATCAGCCGATGCTCGTCGGCCGCCTGCGGCGTGCGCGCGAGCGGCGAGCGGACGAGCGCCAGTTGCGGCGCGAGCAGCGAATGTCCAGCGCCTCTCCCACCTCAGGACGGATTCGGTAGACACGTGAATTACCCCAAGGATCGCTTCGACGACATCCCACCAGGGCTTGACCGCCGCGGAGCGCATCGCGCGCCCCGCACGCGCCTCGCCAAGCTCGCCTCGTGGCTCTGGGGTCTGCTCGCCGTCGTCGTGATCGTCGCCGTTGCCGCCGTCGCGATGCAGGTCATCAACGGCGCCGTGTCCTTCAGCCCGACCGCGGAGACAGAGACGAGTGAGACTCCGACGGCGGAGGCGCCGGTCGAGGAGGCTCCGGCCGAGGTCGTGCCGCAGCTCGACCCGAACGTCTCAGTGCGCGTTCTCAACGGAACCGAGCTGGCGGGCGTCGCGGGCGGCACCACCACGGAGCTCGCAGCCGCGGGCTGGAACGTCACCGAGACGGCGGACGCTCCGACGTCCGACTACGAGACGACGACCGTCTCCTACAACGACGCCTCCCAGGAGGCTGCGGCGCTCGCCCTCGTCCAGTCGCTCGGTGGGGGAACCGCCGTCCTCGACCCGAACGTCGCCGCAGCAGGCACGATCGTGGTCATCGTCGGCCTCGACCTCGCCGGGTAGCCATTCGCGGGTCCACGGTGGTTCGACACGGAGGATGATCCGAGAATTCTCCGGGGAATGCGGCTCGTGTGTTCCGTGCGTGTGAACATCTGGAGACAAAACGTCGCCAGGTGACGTGATCCCGGTTTTGGGCTTCCTCGCTCAACAGGTCGCCACCTAGTATCTTGCTCGAGTCCTGGGCACCATCGTTCGTCCCCCTCGCACGCATGCAGGGCTCCGCGGGTTGGCGCCTGCGAGTACTACTGAGCAATGGAGACAAACATGGCGAATGGAACCGTGAAGTGGTTCAACGCTGACAAGGGCTACGGCTTCATCACTGTGGATGCGCTCGACGGCGCTGCTGCACAGGATGTGTTCGTGCACTACAAGGCCATCGAGATGCAGGGCTACCGAGTCCTTGAAGAGGGCCAGAAGGTCGAGTTCGAGATCGGTGCGGGCGACAAGGGCCCGCAGGCGGAGTCCGTGCGCGCGCTCTGACCGCAGGCTGGGAACGGCGTCGGCCCTCTCGGGTCGGCGCCGTTCCGTGTTCAGGCGGACATCGGCGTCTCTTCAGGCCCGGCTCGTTCGCCCGCAGCGAGAAGGCGTGGGGTGGCTTGCACTCGACAGGGTCGAGTGCCAATATGGATTTGCACTCGCCTCGTTCGAGTGCCAACCACGAACCTCACGAACCACGTCCGGAAAGGACGCAGTACACATATGTCGAAGATCATCGCTTTTGACGAAGAGGCCCGTCGCGGGCTTGAGCGTGGACTGAACACGCTCGCCGACGCGGTCAAGGTCACGCTCGGCCCACGTGGCCGCAATGTCGTGCTCGAGAAGAAGTGGGGCGCGCCCACGATCACGAACGACGGCGTCTCCATCGCCAAGGAGATCGAGCTCGAGGACCCGTTCGAGAAGATCGGCGCCGAGCTCGTCAAGGAGGTCGCGAAGAAGACCGACGACGTCGCCGGTGACGGAACGACCACGGCTACCGTCCTCGCTCAGGCACTCGTCCGCGAGGGCCTCCGCAACGTCGCAGCTGGCGCCGACCCGATCTCGCTCAAGCGCGGCATCGAGAAGGCCGTCGAGGCTGTCGTCGCCGAGCTCCTCTCCTCCGCCAAGGAGGTCGAGACCAAGGAGCAGATCGCTGCCACCGCGTCCATCTCGGCCGCAGACGCTCAGATCGGCGAGATCATCGCCGAGGCCATCGACAAGGTCGGCAAGGAAGGCGTCGTCACCGTCGAGGAGTCGAACACCTTCGGCACGACGCTCGAGCTCACCGAGGGCATGCGCTTCGACAAGGGCTACCTCTCGCAGTACTTCGTCACCGACCCCGAGCGCCAGGAAGCCGTCTTCGAAGACGCGTACATCCTGATCGTCAACGGCAAGATCTCCAACATCAAGGACCTCCTGCCTGTCGTCGACAAGGTCATCCAGGCCGGCAAGCAGCTCCTCATCATCGCCGAGGACGTCGAGGGCGAAGCTCTCGCGACGCTCATCGTCAACAAGGTCCGCGGCATCTTCAAGTCGGTCGCCGTCAAGGCTCCCGGCTTCGGAGACCGCCGCAAGGCTCAGCTGCAGGACATCGCCATCCTCACCGGTGGTCAGGTCATCAGCGAAGAGGTCGGCCTCAAGCTCGAGAACACGACGCTCGACCTCCTCGGAACCGCCCGCAAGGTCGTCGTCACCAAGGACGAGACCACGATCGTCGAGGGCGCTGGCTCGCCCGAGCAGATCGCCGGCCGCGTTGCGCAGATCCGCGCCGAGATCGAGAACAGCGACAGCGACTACGACCGCGAGAAGCTCCAGGAGCGCCTCGCGAAGCTCGCCGGTGGCGTCGCCGTCATCAAGGCCGGAGCCGCGACCGAGGTCGAGCTCAAGGAGCGCAAGCACCGCATCGAGGACGCCGTCCGCAACGCGAAGGCTGCCGTCGAAGAGGGCATCGTCGCCGGTGGTGGCGTTGCGCTCATCCAGGCTGGCGCTCGCGTGCTCGGCTCGCTCGACCTCCAGGGCGACGAGGCGACCGGCGTGAACATCGTCAAGGTCGGCATCCTCGCACCGCTCAAGCAGATCGCAACGAACGCTGGCCTCGAGCCCGGCGTCGTGGCCGAGAAGGTCGCCGGACTCGAAGACGGCTGGGGCCTCAACGCCGCAACCGGCGAGTACGTCAACCTCATCGAGGCCGGCGTGCTCGACCCAGTGAAGGTCACGCGCTCCGCGCTGCTCAACGCAGCGTCGATCGCTGGTCTCTTCCTCACGACCGAGGTCGTCGTCGCCGACAAGCCCGAGAAGGCTGGCGCACCGGCGATGGACCCGGGCGCTGGAATGGACTTCTAAGCACCACACGCAAGTAGACAAGCGGGCGGCTCCCCAGGGAGCCGCCCGCTTCGTCGTGCCGTCGCCGGGTGAGCGGGACCAGGTCGGTCAGACGCTGAAGAGCCGCCTCACGTCACCCTCGACGGTGCCGTAGCTCGCGCTCGCGCTGCCGAGGGCACCGTTGATGGTGGAGATGCTCGACTCAACCTGCGCCTGCGTGGCTCGCCACTGCTGCACGAGTCCCTGGAAGGCGGTGGCGGCCTCGCCGGTCCACGAGCCCTCCAGGGCGGTCAGGTTGCCCAGCAGAGCGGCCACCTCCGCCTGAACGCGGCCGATGGATGCCTGCGTGTTGGTCACCGTGAGTTGCAGCTGCTCGCTGTCGACCATGTAGACGGCCATGGATGTTCCCCCTTCGTCGGCCGCCGAGCGGTTCCGGCGGCTCTTCGCGAGAAGGCTACGGGGGAGGAGGGCGGTGCCGGCCTCAGGAGTTCGGGGCTGTGGACGAGGCGCTGTCCACAGGCGCGGACATGAGGAGTGGGAACTTGAGGCGGAAGGTGGCCCCGCCGCCCGGCGTCTCGAACACGTCGACCTCGCCGTCGTGCGCCTTCATGATCGCGGAGACGATCGAGAGGCCGAGTCCCGAGCCGCCGGTCTCGCGGGCTCGCGAGGTGTCCGCGCGCCAGAATCGCTCGAAGATCTTCTGCCTGATCTGCGGTGGGATACCTTCGCCGTGGTCGATGATGTCGACGATCGCGAGCTGATTCGGCAGGTCCACGGTGACACCGACTTCCAGCGGCGAGCCCTCAGGTGTGTACCGCATGGCGTTGCCGAGCAGGTTCGAGATCGCCTGGCGAACCTTGTCCTCGTTCGCGTGCACCATGGCGGGCACGTCGCCGTAGTCGTCGTCGACTTCCGGGGCTTCACCCGTGCTCGGCTCGACGCCGCGGCGGCGGATGGGGAAGCCGCGGAGGGCGGGCCGTGGCAGAGGCCGCCTGCGCCAGATGGCGCGCCTCGCGGCGGCGGCTTCCGGGGCAGCGGCGTCACCGGCGGGCACCACGTCCGCTTCGATCGGCGCTGGCAGCTCGCCCGTGGTTGCCGTTCCGGGGACGTCAGCCTCATCTCGCGGCTCCTGGATGATCCGCACGGGGAGCGCTCGGACGACGCGGTCCTTCGAGGTCGCGTGCGCGTCCATGGCAGCATCTTCTGCGATGGGCTCGAGGTCGATGACATCCTTTACGAGCTCGCGGGTCTCGTCGAGTCTCGCGAGCTGCAGGAGGTCCTCGACGAGGCCGCCCATGCGGAGGGCCTCCTTCTCGATGCGTTCCATGGCCTGCCCGACCTTCTCCGGGTCGTTGAGGGCGCCCATGCGGTAGAGCTCGGCGTAGCCGCGCACCGTGACCAGCGGCGTTCGCAGCTCGTGGCTCGCGTCGCCGACGAAGCGGCGCATCTGGGCGATGGTGCGGGTGCGCTCGTCGAAGGCATGGTCGATGCGCACCAGCATCGTGTTGAGCGAGCGCGAGAGTCGCCCGACCTCGGTGTTCGGCGTGCCAGCAGGCAGCCGCTGCGAGTAGTCGCCGGAGGCGAACTGCATGGCCGTCGCCTCGACCTGGCGCAGCGGCAGCAGGGTCGCAGAGACGAGGACTCGTGTCAGCGCTGCGCCGAAGATGACGACGGTCAGCCCGAACCCGAAGAAGATGGCGAGGAAGTTGACCATGGTCGCATTGACGCTCGTGAGCGGAGCGGCGATGAGCAGCGTGCCACGGACCTGGTCGGCGGCGTACTCGCCCTCTGGCACGGTGATCGTCCGCCACGTCGCGCCGAGCGGGTCCTCGATGTCGAAGAGGCTCTGGCTTCCTCGGTTCGCGGCATCGGAGGGCACTTCCGGCGCGATGGCCTGCGGGCGCTGCCACTGCCCCCAGTTGTCGACGACGACATTGCCCTCGGCGTCGAGCACCGCGACGTACAGCGTCGAGGGCGCGATGCGGATCGCATCGTAGGTGATCAGCCGGGACGAGGGGTCGGCGGCGAGGAACTGGGTCGGATCGCTCGCGTAGACGCTCAGCTGCGAGTCGGTCTGCGACACGAGTGTCGGTCGCAGCAGCAACGTCGTGCCGATGCCGGCGACGACGATGCCGAACGTCAACAGGGTGATGTTGACGATCGTCAGCTTGTTGCGGAGCGAGAGCCGATCCCAGCGCCAGGCTTTGAACGGCACCGCCTAGTTCCCCTCGTGACCGAGCCTGGCCACCTCTGTCAGGCCTTGGCCCCGGAGACCTTCAGCATGTAGCCGAAGCCGCGCTTGGTCTGGATCAGGGGCTCCTCGGTGAACTGGTCGAGCTTGCGACGCAGGTAGGAGATGTACGACTCGACGATTCCGGCGTCGCCGTTGAAATCGTACTCCCACACGTGGTCGAGGATCTGCGCCTTGGAGAGCACGCGGTTCGGGTTGAGCATGAGGTAGCGCAGCAGCTTGAACTCGGTGGGGGAGAGCTCGATGGGCTCGTCTCCGATGAACACCTCGTGGGTGTCCTGGTCCATGGTGAGCTCGCCTGTGCGGATGACCGCTTCTTCTTCGGCCTGCATCGTGCGGCGGAGGATCGCCTTGATGCGGGCGACGATCTCGTCGAGGCTGAATGGCTTGGTGACGTAGTCGTCACCGCCTGCGTTGAGGCCCTCGATCTTGTCGTCGGTGTCATCCTTCGCCGTGAGGAAGAGGATGGGGCTCGTGTACCCGGATGCGCGGAGGCGCTTGGTGACACCGAAGCCGTTCATATCGGGGAGCATGACATCGAGGACGATGAGGTCGGGCTCCTCCTCGATGACGGCGGAGATCGCGGCGGCGCCGTTGCCGACGGCACGCACCATGAACCCTGCGAAACGCAGGCTGGTCGACAGGAGTTCGCGGATGTTTGGCTCGTCGTCAACGACGAGAATCTTGGGGCCATCAGTCATGCACTAAGTATCTTGACGCCGTCTGAGTGAAGTCTGACGGCGCGCGGTGTCGCGGCTATGCGGGTGCGCTAATCTGCTGGGCCGCGTTCTGTCGGATGCTCGGACGAAGGCGCTGCGCTACTGTGCCGACATGGATGACTCCGCAGCACCGAGGTACACCCACGGCCATCACTCGAGCGTGCTCCGATCCCATGGTCGACGCACGGCGGAGAACTCCGCCGCCTACCTGCTTCCCGAGCTCCATGCGGGGATGCGCGTGCTCGACGTCGGTTGCGGGCCCGGTTCGATAACGCTCGACCTCGCAGGCCGGGTCGGGAGCACCGGGCAGGTCACGGGCATCGAGGTCGTCGACGAGCCACTCGGCGTTGCGCGTGCCGCGGCCGCCGATCGCGGGGACACTCGCACGAGGTTCCTCCTGGGTGACGTCTACGCGCTCGACTTCGCTGACGGTGAGTTCGACGTGGTGCACGCGCATCAGGTGCTCCAGCATCTGGCCGACCCGGTCGCCGCGCTGAGGGAGATGCGCCGTGTGACGAAGCCTGGCGGGCTCATCGCGGTGAGGGACGTCGACTACGGGACCTGCGTCTGGGCTCCCCAGCTCCCGGCCCTCGACCACTGGCTCGCGGTCTACGACCGTGTCGCGCGTTCGAACGATGGCGAGCCGAACGCCGGACGGTTCCTGCGGCGCTGGGCGCGGGCCGCCGGCCTCGAGAACACGCGCCTCACGGCGAGCGCCTGGATCTTCGCGACGGCCGACGAACGCGAGTGGTGGGGATCCACGTGGGCGGAGCGCGCTACGCGGTCGCGCTTCGCGGAGGACGCGCGCGCGAGGGGCATCGCCTCGGCGGGTGATCTCCAGCAGATCGCCGACGCCTGGTCCGCGTGGGCCGAGGACGACGACGCGGAGTTCGTGATGACCCACGTGGAGCTGCTCGCCCGCGTGTGATCGGTTCGGTCGGTTGCTGCTAGGCGGGTGCGAGGATCGCGTCGGCGTCCAGGATCTCGTAGGAGTAGCCCTGCTCGGCGAGGAAGCGCTGCCGGTTCTGCGCGAAGTCCTGGTCGACCGTCTCGCGCGAGACGAGCGTGTAGAACGACGCGGTCACGCCGCTCGAGCTCGGACGCAGCAGGCGACCGAGGCGCTGGGCCTCCTCTTGCCTCGACCCGTACGAGCCGGAGATCTGCACGGCGACGGACGCGTCGGGGAGGTCGACCGAGAAGTTCGCCACCTTCGACACGACGAGCACCTTCTCACGTCCCTCGCGGAACGCCTGGAACAGCTCCTCGCGTTCGGCGATGGGCGTCTGACCGGTGAGCTTGGGCACGCCCAGCTCCTCGGCGATGCTGTCGATCTGATCGAGGTACTGCGCGATGACGAGGATGTTCTCGCCTTCGTGCTTGCGGATGAGGGCCTTCACGAGCTCGTGCTTTGCCGGTGCCGTGGCGGCGATGCGGTAGCGTTCGTCGTCGCTCGCCGCGGCGTACTCCATGCGGGTCTCGTACGGGAGGTCGACGCGCACCTCGTAGCACTTGGCCGGCGAGATGTAGCCCTGCGCCTCGATGTCCTTCCACGGGGCATCGAACCGCTTGGGCCCGATGAGGCTGAACACGTCGCCCTCGCGGCCGTCCTCGCGCACGAGCGTCGCGGTGAGGCCGAGCCGTCGGCGCGCCTGCAGCTCGGCCGTGAGCTTGAAGACCGGGGCCGGGAGGAGGTGCACCTCGTCGTAGACGATGAGGCCCCAGTCGAGGGCATCGAGCAGCGAGAGGTGCGTGTAGACACCCTTCCGGCGCGCCGTGAGGATCTGGTACGTGGCGATCGTGACGGGCTTGATCTCCTTGATCTCGCCCGAGTACTCGCCGATCTCTTCCTCCGTGAGCGTGGTACGGCGCAGCAGCTCGTCGCGCCACTGCCTCGCGGAGACGGTGTTGGTCACGAGGATGAGGGTGCTTGTGGACGCCGTGGCCATCGCACCGGCACCCACCAGGGTCTTTCCTGCGCCGCAGGGAAGCACGACGACTCCAGAGCCGCCCTCGAAGAAGTGGTCGACTGCGGAGCGCTGGTAGTCGCGCAGCTGCCACTCGGACTCGTCGAGCGCGATGGCGTGCGGCGTGCCAGGGGTGTACCCGGCGAGGTCCTCGGCCGGCCAGCCGAGCTTCACGAGCTGCTGCTTGAGCTCGCCGCGTGCCCAGGCCTGGACACGGAATCCTGACTCGCCGGTCGGCCCTTCGAGGAGCGGCGCGACGTGCTTGGCCTTGGAGATCTGGAGGAGCACGGCGGGGTCGTCGCTGGAGACGATGAGCTCACCGTCATCGTCTCGGGAGATCACGAGCTTGCCGTAGCGCGCCACCGTCTCGCGGATCTCCGCGGAGACCGAGGCGGGCACCGGGAACTTCGCGAAGCGCTCGAGCACGTCGAGCATCTCGTCGGCCTCGTGCCCGGCGGCGCGTGCGTTCCAGAGCCCGAGGCGCGTGATGCGGTAGGTGTGGATGTGCTCGGGTGCGCGTTCCAGTTCGGCGAACACGGCCAGCGCGTGGCGGGCTGCTTCGGCGTCGGGATGCGCCACTTCGAGCAGGACAGTTCTGTCGCTCTGTACGATCAACGGTCCAAGTGCCATAACGGTCGATCATACTCGTCGGCATCGGTGCGCCTGAGTGCTTGTCGGTGAAGCGCCCCGAATGCGTGGGGGCTACTCGACGTCCGGCTGTTCGGAGAGCTGGACTTCGAGGATCGCGCGGATCGGCAGGGTTCGCTCGACGTCGGCCGCGAGGTCGCGCGCTCGCAGGCGTCCCGCCGCGACGCTCATCGGGACGAGTCGGAGGGTGGTCTCCTTGCCGCCGCCGAGGTCGACTCTCACCGTCACTTCGCTCTTCGCCCGCCTGGCGACCTCCAGCTGCCGCTGCACCCACGTCTGCGCGTCGTCGCCGGCATCGAGCCGGGTCGCCTCGTCGTGCAACGCGTCGGCGAAGCGCAGTGCCGCGTCACTGGGACCGAGCTCCCGGGCGGGGGCCGTCTCCCTCGGTCGCAGAGGAACGAGCTGGCCCTCGGCGTTCTCGGCGCTGGCCGGGTATCGAGCGTCGAGGAGCATCAGCACGACCGTGTCTCGAGAGGCTGAGGAGACGAGCGCGCCTTCCCCCGACTGGCGCAGCCCGAGCGGAGCGACCGCGGCATCCACCCGGAGCGCGTCCATGAGGGCTGGGTCCTGGCTCGTGACGATGGTCCCCGGTCTCACGGGATGCTCGCGGACCCGGACCCGACCGTGCCGGTTCGAGGCCTCGCGGAGCAGGTACTCGACCGGTTGCGGGATGCCCGTGAGGGAGAGCCTCGCCAGCGTCGCCTCGATCTCGGCGATGGAGAGGCCCGTGCCGAGGGCGTGCGTGACGGACGCCTCGGAGAGGCGGTAGCTCGATGCGAGCCCGCGTCGCTCGAGGGACGCCACCGCCTGCAGCGCCTGCTCGTCGACGGGGGCGAGCGGGCCGGGCGCGATGATCGAGAGGTCGGGCTGCAGGTAGACGCCTGCCACCTCCTCAGGGAGCGCGGACGCGAGGAGCTCTGCCGCGGCCCGGAGGTCGTCGTGCGTGAGCAGGAGCCCGAGCTGGCTGAGTCGGCCCTCGACGGTCAGCCCGAGGAGCTCCGTCTGCGGGGTCGCGTGGCTCGCGCTGTCGCGGAGCAGGCCTGCGCGGTTCGCCACGCTGAGCTCGGCCAGCCAGCACTCGGCCAGTCGGCGCCAGCGATCGAGCGGGGCGCTCAATCTGAATGCGCGCCCGGCGGCCGTCGGGCGCATGGCATCCGCGACCGGGCTGCAGAGGCCCAGGTCGAGCATCCACTCGAAGAGCGGCGAGAGCACGGTCTGCTCGGTGTGCAGCTCGGCGGCGATGCGCCGGACCGTCGTGGCGCCGAGTTGCAGGCCACCCCGACCGTCTCGGTAGGCGCGCGGGGCGAGGTCGAGCGAGGCGATCGCGTCCGCCGCGAGCTGCGCTGCGCCGTGGGCGCGCTCTGTCGCCTGGGGGAGCGGCGCGAGGTCCGCCCGCTCGACGGTCACGTCGTCGCCCGCCCCGGCGAGCTGTCGGGTGAGCGCGGCGGATGCGGCGGGC
The DNA here is from genome assembly GCF_013409665.1 of Pseudoclavibacter sp. JAI123. Lineage (NCBI taxonomy): Bacteria > Bacillati > Actinomycetota > Actinomycetes > Micrococcales > Microbacteriaceae > Pseudoclavibacter > Pseudoclavibacter sp. JAI123. Next base: position 1,444,999 of record NZ_JACCCM010000001.1, read on the forward strand.
AGGAGCTCGGGAGCCTCCAGTGTGCCGACGGCGAGACCGCGAAGCCGCGCGCTCTGCAGCGCCTCCACCGAGCCCGAAGCCAAGCGGGATGCATCCCGCCAGCCGAGCTTGCCCACGGCCTCGCCGATGTCGGCCTCATCTGCGAGGGCCTCGGCGATGTCCATGGCCCCGTTCGAGCCGCGCATCGACAACCTGCGCCAGCTTGCGAGGGCGGCGAGGTCGGTGCGATCGAGGCTGCGGAGGAGTTGGAGCACCCGCAGCGCGCTCGGGGAGGCGTCGATCAGTTCTCGGACCTGCCCCGCGAACGCCGGTTCGCGACGACGCGCCAGATGATGAGCGAGAGGATGAGGAGGAACGCGATCGGGAACCCGAGGTAGGTGACGAAGAGCAGCGTCGGCCAGATGGGATTGGTTGCGTCCACTTCGATGCCGAGAAGCGGCGTCGCGAGAAGCACCAGGAGCGCGATGAACGAGATCGCCGCGATGCCGAGGGACATGAATGCGAGGATGCGTTCGCCCTTCGCGATGGGGGCGCCGTTGGAAGAGGTCACCGAACCAGACTAATCGACATGCGCGCCACCGTAGACTGGTTCGGATCAGCCGCACGCCGCGGCCGACCAGGGGAGACGAAGTTCGCCGCCCCGCCTGTGAAAGTTCGATCTGGTGCTCTACGCGCCGAACAAGGAGATGGCCATGCCCACCGGCAAGGTGAAGTTCTACGACGAGGACAAGGGATTCGGTTTCATTGCGGCCGACGACGGTCAGGAGATCTTCCTGCACGCGACGGCGCTGCCAGCAGGGACCTCGTCGGTGCGCCCGGGAACGAAGCTCGAGTTCGGCATCGCCGACGGCCGACGCGGTGCGCAGGCGCTGTCGGTTCGCGTCCTCGAGGCGCCCCCGAGCGTCGCGCGCATCCAGCGCAAGTCGCCTGACGACATGGCGGTCATCATCGAGGACCTCGTGAAGCTGCTCGACACGGTCGGCGGCGCGATGCGTCGAGGCCGCTACCCAGAGAAGCCGCAGGGCGCGAAGATCGCAGCGATGCTCCGTCGCGTCGCGGACGACTTGGACGCCTGATGACGAACGAGGCCGTGCTTCCAGCCCCGCTCGGGGTCGCCCTCGACGCGGCCGAGCTCGAACCTTCGCGACGGCTCGCGTGGGCCGCGCTGCTGGACGTGACGCCGGCCTCGGAGCTCGGCGAGCTCGTCGCCGTCGTCCCGGAGACGGATGACGGGGTCTACACCCTGCAGTACACGACCCGCCTGCCTGGATACCCGGACTGGCGCTGGAATGTCTCGCTGGTTCGGCTCGTCGACCAGGCGGAGCCGACGGTGCTCGAGGTCGAGCTGCTGCCCGGAGACGGGGCTCTGCTCGCACCCTCGTGGGTGCCGTGGTCCGACCGACTCGCCGATTACGAGGCCGCCCAGCTGCTCGAGGCCGGCGAAGCCGCCGAGGTCGGCGACGAGCCGGCCGAGGCGACGGGTGAGGAGCCCGCTCCGAAGTCGAGCAAGCGCATCCGCCGCACTCGTACGCGTCGCCGCATCGGCGCCGATGGGACCGCCGAAGTCGAGCCGACAGGCGCTGAGTCGAGTGAGGACGAGGCCACCGCCGCTGAGCCGGGTCAGCTCGCTTCCGCCGAGGATATCGACGCGGGCGCAGCGGCTGAGAAGCCGAAGAAGAAGAAGCGCAAGAAGGACAAGTCCGCGAAGAAGGCGAAATCGGAGGCTGGAGACGAGCTCGCGGCTGGCAGCGTTGAGCGCGGTGGCACTCCCGAGGACGCCTCCGGCGCTGCCGTCGACGAAGCACCGAGCGAGGGCAAGCCGAAGAAGTCGCGGCGCAAGCGTGTCGACCAGGCCAGTCCCGAGGCGATCGAGCTGACCGACGGCAGGCCGGACGAGGCATCCGACGAGACTGCCCCGCAGAAGCCCGAGCGTCGGAAGCGCAAGAAGGCCGTCAAGGCGGTGGACACCGCTCCCGACGTCCAAGTGGATGTGGGAGACGCTGCCGACGGGCCCGTTGAATCCGACCGGGTCGCCGTCGCTGCGGTGCACGCCGAGCCAGCCAAGGCGAAGGCTCGTGGCAAGCGCCGCCGCGTGGTGGTCGTGCCGAGAAGCGAGGACGAGCTTCCGGCGCAGGATCCCGTCGAATTCGGTGAGGCAGCCGACATCCGCGAGTTCGCCGACGACATGGACGACGTGTTCGATGGCGTCGATTTCGAGCCTGAGACCGCTTCCGACGACTCGCGGGCCGCGGACTCGACCGCTGCGGACACGGCTCGCACGGAGGACTAGCGAGACGCGGGCACCTTCCGCGGAGAGAGAAGGGGCGTCACCAGCAGCTGCTGGTGACGCCCCTTCTTCGTGTGTCGCTTCTCGCTCAGCGCGAGAGATCGACTCAGCCCAGGTGCTCGATCACGTAGTCGATAGCACCGGTGAGACGTCGGACATCGTCGGGGTCGACGGAGGTGAAGGTCGCCACCCGCAGCTGATTGCGGCCGAGCTTGCGGTAGGGCTCCGTGTCGACGATGCCGTTGGCACGGAGAGCCGCAGCGATCGCGGCGGCGTCCACGTCGTCGTTGAAGTCGATCGTCGTGACGACCTGCGAGCGTTCCGCCGGGTTCGAGACGAACGGGGTCGCATACGCCGAAGCCTCGGCCCAGTCGTACATGATCCCGGAGGATGTGCGGGTCCGGCTGTCGGCCCAGGCGAGTCCGCCGTTGCCGTTGATCCAGTCGAGCTGGGCCTCGAGGAGCAGGAGCGTCGAGATCGCGGGGGTGTTGAGCGTCTGGTTCTTCCGCGAGTTCTCGACCACGTGGCTGAGCTTCAGGAAGTCGGGGATGTAGCGGTCTGAGGCCGCGATGCGCTCGATGCGCTCGAGAGCGGCGGGCGACGCGATCGCGATCCAGAGGCCACCGTCCGAACCGAAGTTCTTCTGCGGAGCGAAGTAGTAGACGTCCGTCTCGCTGATGTCGATGTCGACGCCGCCGGCAGCGCTCGTCGCGTCGATGACGGTCAGTGCGCCCTCGTCACCGTGCACGCGGCGGATGGGAGCCATCGCGCCCGTCGACGTCTCGTTGTGCGGCCAGGCATAGACGTCCACACCGGCAAGGGCCTCGGGGGCGGCGATGGTGCCGGGCTCGGCGGAGCGCACGTCAGGGGCTGTGAGCCACGGGGCGGCTGCGGCCTTGGCGAACTTCCCGCCGAACTCGCCGAACGTCAGGTTCTGGGCGCGGTCGGCGATCAGGCCGAAGGCAGCCGAGTCCCAGAACGCGGTCGACCCGCCGTTGCCGAGGAGGACCTCGTAGCCGTCGGGAAGTCGGTAGAGCGACGAGAGCCCGGAGCGGACCCGGCCGACCAGGTCCTTCACCGGCGCTTGGCGGTGCGAGGTGCCGAGGATGCTCGTGGCCCCGGCGACGAGGTGGTCGATCTGTGCGGGCCGTACAACCGACGGGCCGCAGCCGAATCGGCCGTCGAGCGGAATGAACTCAGTCGGGATGCGAATGTCAGGCATGCTGCAAGCCTATGCGCGCGAGTGGCCTCGCTCGCCGCTAGGCTTGGCGGACCAATGCAACGGGAGGTGGCGGGGCGTGACCAATCTGGTGGACACCACGGAGATGTATCTCCGCACCATTCTCGACCTCGAGGAAGAGGGCATCACCCCGCTTCGCGCTCGGATCTCCGAGCGGCTCGGCCACTCGGGGCCGACGGTGTCGCAGACGATCGCCCGCATGGAGCGCGACGGACTCGTCTCCGTCGCGAGCGACCGCAGGCTCGTGCTCACCATCGACGGTCGCGCGAAAGCCACCCGAGTGCTTCGGAAGCACCGCATCGCCGAGGGGCTGCTCGCGAACGTGATCGGCCTGGACCTCGCGCAGGTGCATGAAGAGGCCTGCCGCTGGGAGCACGTCATGAGCGACGAGGCCGAGCAGCGCATCTTCGAGATGCTCGGGCGCCCGAGTGAGTCGCCGTACGGCACGCCGATTCCCGGGCTCGACGAGTTCGGCGCCGAGCCCGCTGAGGAGTTCCTGTCCGGCGTCGTGAGCGTCTCGACGCTGCTCGAGGTCGCGGCGAGCGGCGCGACGTCGACCGAGCCGGTCCTCGCGAAGGTGCGTCGCCTCGGCGAGCCAGTCCAGTCCGACCTGCAGACCCTTACGCTGCTCCGCGAGGCCGGGGTCCTTCCTGGCACCCAGGTCACGTTGCAGCGTCGCGGTGCGTGGATCGGTCTCCTGCCCGCGTCAGGCGGCATCGGTGTGGAGGTCTCGCTGGAAACCGCAGAACACGTCTACGTAGATGCGATCCTGAGCCCCGAAGGTGCGCTAGGCTGAGATCCGGTCACGGCCAGCTGAAGATCTCCTCCGCGTTCTGCGGACCTCGAAGCGCCTGACTTCCGCTCTATTCCGGGACTCGTTACCTCGGCGTTAGCGTTCTGACACCGAAGCGTGACAATTCACAGGTTTTCCACTAGTGTTGTCCGAGTCATGAGCTATGCAATCTGCATAGCTGGCAGGCCGAGGCGCCGCATCCCGCTCCTCGACCTAGCTTCCCCTGGTAACAGGCAAGAGCGGGATCGGCTCCCAGGAGTCAGGCGCTGGAGGAACGACTTGGAAAACTTTTCGAACGCCACGGCACCGCTGACGCGACGCCAGGCTCGTGAGATCGAGCGCCGCACGGGCCAGCGCCCGGTGGCGACCGTCGGTGTCGCGGGTGTGTCCGCGCCGGTGATCGAGGCTTCGGTCGCAGAGATCACCTCAGCGCCCTCTGCATCTGTGCACGACACCGCTCACATCGAGCGCAACGAACTCGGTGCGCTCGTCTCCGTGCTTCCCACGACCACGGCACTGCCCCAGGTCGCTGGCGATGAGGCCGTCGAGACGAAGCTCGCCGAGGTCATCGAGATCCCCGAGGCATTCACGGGGCGCTCGCTGAGCATCCGCGCCGCCAAGCCTGCCGCAGTCGTCGCTCGCCAGCGTCGACGCACGGCAGGTGGCTTCGCCGCCGCTGCCACGGCAGCCGCGATTGCGACGGCTGGCGTCGTCGTTCCGGCCGCAGTGGCTGACGGCAACGGTGCCGACCAGGCCCAGGCCAACCTCGTCGCCGCTACGACCGTTGAGACGGACGCTCCGGCGGCCGAGCCCAGCGCGACAGCCGAGGCCACCGAGGAAGCGACCGCTGAGCAGGTCTCTGTCGACCTCGTCGCGGCACCCGAGGTCGCGGTCGACCGCACCGAGTCGAGCGTCGTGACGTTCTCGAGCGACCAGGTCGCCGAAGTCGTCGCAACTCCTGAGCCCACGGCAACGGCAGACACCCGCGCCTCGACCGGTGGCACGACGTCCACCGGCGGAAGCACCTCCGGCCAGGCCACTTCGGCTTCGACCGGTGGACTCAGCGTCGACTCGTCGAGCGTCTCTTCCGCTGCCATGAGCTACGTCGGCACGCTCTTCGGGTCGTGTGACCTGCTGACGCAGGCTGCGTATGCAGCAGTCGGCATCTCGCTCCCGCGGGGCGTCTCCGCGCAGGCAGCGATGGGCACACCGACCACGAACCCGCAGCCCGGCGACCTCGTCGTCTGGCCCGGTGAGCACATCGGCATCTACGCGGGCAACGGAATGGTCATCGACGATCCGGGCGACGGCTCGCGGTCGGTCATGTACCGCTCGATCTCGTGGGGCAGCCCCTACTACGTGACGCTCCGCTAAGCAGCGATTCACCTCGACAAGCGCGTCCAGCTTCTGCTGGGCGCGCTTCGTCGTTATGGCTCCGTGATCCCGCGTGCATCGATTTGTGACCTGGCCGTGACAATTCTGTGACCTTTGTGTAGGCTCGTACGCGTCGAGGATGCCGGTTCCAACGGTGTTCGAAAACACCCGAGGAGAAGTCTTGAGCACATCGAGCACCCCGCGAACGGACAGCACCAAGGTGCTGACCCGCCGCGAAGCCCGCGCGATCGAGCGGCAGACCGGAGTTCGGCCAGCCGCGGCTCCCGCGGCAGTCACCGGGGTCTCTGCCCCGGTCATCGACGCGTCCATCGCCGAGCTCTCGGCGACGGAGGCCTCGCGCCCTGACGCCACAGCTGCATCCGTGCACGACACGGCTCGCATCGAGCGCAACCAGCACGGCTCGCTCGTTTCTGTCCTTCCCGTTGCGCCCGCGGTCGACCGCGCCGCCTTCCAGGCAGCCGAGCAGGCCGACGATGCGCCCTCGGCCGACGTGACCCCCATCTCGGAAGCCCTCACGGGCCGAGCGGTAAGCATCCGTGCGGCCAAGCCGGCCGCGCTCGTAGCCCGCGGTCGCCGCCGCACGGCCGCGAGCTTCGCCGCCGCCGCGACGGTTGCCGCCGCCGCCACGGCAGGCATCGTCGTCCCAGCGGCTGTCGCAGATGGCAAGAGCGAGGTGCAGTCACAGGCCAACCTGGTCGCAGCGACCGCACCGGATGCAACTGCCGCTCCCGCCGACGCCACCACGACTCCCGCCGCGGAAGCTGCGCCCGCCGAGGAAGTCGCCCTCGTTGCGGCTCCCGAGGTCGCCGTCGACCGCACTGACTCGACCGTCGTCTCCATCTCGAGCGACGACCTGGCCGCGGTCGCCGAGACCCCGACCCCGACGCCGACTCCCGAGGAGACTCAGGAGCCAGAGGCGGAGTCGTCGACGTCGTCCAGCACATCGTCCGGCGGCGGCACCAGCAGCCAGACCTCGACGACCTCGTCGTCGCCATCCTCGTCAGGTGCTTCCTCATCAGGATCGGGCAACGTCGACACGTCGAGCTTGATCGCCGCCGCGCACAGCTACGTCGGCTCGTACTTCCCCGCCTGCACCGATCTCACCAAGGCCGTCTACGCCACGCAGGGCATCTCGCTGTCTGGATCGGTCAGCAACCAGATCGCAGGCGCCCGCCAGACGTCCAGCCCCCAGCCCGGCGACCTCGTCGTGCAGCCAGGAGCGCACATCGGCATCTATGCCGGCGACGGAATGGTCATCGACTCACCCGGATACGGCGGCAAGGTCGTGCAGTACCGCTCCATCTGGTGGAGCAACCCCGTGTACTACACGTTCAACTAGGTTCGGCCAGTTCGGACTCGTTGCATCACGACGCCGCGCACAGCATCTGCTGTGCGCGGCGTCGTTCTTCGTGACCTAAACGTGACGTCTTGGGATGCTTCTGTGATCTGAGCGTGACAATTCCGTTATAAACGGTTACGCTCGTCGGAGTCCAGGGCACCGGTTGGTGCTCAGCTCCACCCGAAGGAAATCCATGAGCACCACGCTGACTCGTCGCGAGGCACGCGCCATCGAACGCCAGACCGGTGTGCGCCCCGTCGCAGCTGCCACGAAGTCGCTGAGCGCATCGGCGTTCGCCTCCGTCGCCAACCATCAGTCCTCTGCATCCGCTCAGATCGAAGAGACCGGTCGCATCGAGCGCAACGCGATGACCTCGCTTCTCTCGGTCGTCCCTGCCGAGCAGGCCGCGGCCACGTCCGCCGGAGCGGCCTCATCCGGACCCGCGGTTCCAGCATCGTTCGCGGGCGAGCGCGCCATGACGATCCGTGCCCCACGCCCCAAGCAGCTCGTCGCCCGGCGCCGCGTCGCCGGCGGCCTCGCCATCGCGGCGTCGCTCGCCGCCGTCACGACCGCAGGCGCCATCGTGCCGAGCACGATGGCAGCGCCGGCCAGCGAGGCAAGCCTCTCCAGTGCCGTGACAGCCCAGGACGGCACCTCCGACGACACCAACGCAGACGCGCAGAACGACCAGGCATCCGTCGAGGCGGCCATCGCCGATGCGGTCGCCGATGCGACTCCCGCCGTTCCTGCACCAGAGACCGTCACCGACCGCACCGAGACATCGGTCGTCAGCTTCAGTGCAGACCAGGTCGCCGCCGTGGCGACGCCCGAGCCAACGGCCGACGCGACTTCGGCAGACGCGACAAGGGCTGACGCCAGCGGAGCGACCGGACAGAGTGCTGTCGGCGCCAGCGTCGTCGAGACCGCCTCGCAGTTCATCGGCGTCTCGCCGTACGTGTTCGGGGGGGCGACGCCAGACGGCTTCGACTGCTCCGGTCTCGTGAAGTACGTCTTCGGCCTCCACGGTGTGGATGTCGCGCACGGCGTGAGCGCGCAGGCGGCCGCCGGAACGCGCGTCTCCGACCCGCAGCCGGGTGACCTCGTCATCTTCCCGAACTTCCATGTCGGCATCTACGCCGGCAACGGACAGATGATCGACGCTCCGACCGAGGGTCGCATGGTCGAGCTCGGCGGCCTCGACGCCGGTGGCAGCTACTACTTCGTGCGCCTCTGACCCCTCGGTCCTCCTGATGCGGGAGGGGCAGCTTCCTGTCTCGGGCCTTTCCGGCCCGTGAACAAGCGAAGATGCCCCTCCCGCATTCTGCATGCGTGGTCTACGCTGATGCCAGATCGACGACACTCGGGAGCGTCAATGAGGGCACGCAGCAGCATCCACGCCACGGATGCGCGCGCGTGCTCAGCCCTCGACGTCTACCAGAGCGGTGAAGCCTGTCAGACCATGCGAATACAGGCCGACGAGTCTCGTCAGTCCATCTACCTACTCGATTCAAGGGTGCCGCCGATCCGGGCGGTGCCCTTTTTTCGTACGGATGCGAAAGCAGGTCCGCGATGCGAACTCTCGTCCTGAACGCAGGCTACGAACCACTCGGGGTGGTCTCCGACCGGCGGGCGCTCGTGCTGGTGCTTCACGGCAAGGCAAGCGTCATCGATGTGGATGAGGAGCACCCCGTGCTCGCGTCCAGCGGCGTCTGGGAGCGGCCTCGCGTCATCCTGCTCACCAGGTACGTGCGCGTGCCCATGGCGCGCATGCAGCCGGTCAGCCGGAAGGGAGTGCTGCGCCGGGACGCGAACCGGTGCGGCTACTGCGATGGGTTCGCGAACACGATCGACCACATCCTGCCCCGCTCGAGAGGAGGGCGCGACAGCTGGGAGAACCTCGTCGCGTGCTGCCTGCGCTGCAACAACGTCAAGGGCGACAAGACGCCGGGGGAGATGGGGTGGCGACTTCGCCTCACCCCACGGCCGCCGCGGGCCACCGGCTGGTCACCGCGCAGCGTCGAGCGTGAGCTGCCGGAGTGGGCCGCCTACCTGCCAGCCGCTTAGCGGTTCCGCTGTCAGACGGCGGCGAGCTGCTCGGCCCGTGATGCGAACGCGTCGGCACGTTCCTTGAGCTCGCGGTCGAATACGGGCTTCGTCGCAGCTCCGAGCGTCGAGGCGAAGACCGGGGAAGCGAGCTTGTACGTGTACTTCCAGGTCGCCTTCGTGCCGCCGTCGACGGCCTCGAACCGCCAGCCCTCACCGAACGAGGCGAGCCAGGCCGGGCCCTTGACCATCTCTGCGGCGCTCATGAGCGGTGCGTGCACAATACGCAGCTCGAGGATCATGCGCCGCCCGCTCGGGGTCTTCGTGAAGAAGTGCGCGCCAGGGTGGGGTGCGCTTGCGCCGCGGATGTACTGGCTGCGGACGACGCCAGGGTCCCAGCTGCGTGCCTCGCCGACGGTGTGCGCGAGCGCGAACGCCTCGTCGGGGGAGAGTGGCACGATCACGGACGCTTCCAGCTGAGGCATGGAACCAAGTCTAGGAGTGACTAGCCTGGTGCCATGACTGACGCCGATGCCCGTATCGAAGCCGCACGCAGAGCACTCGAGGAAGCGACGGCCGCCCTCGCTGCCGCCGAGGCAGAGGCTGAGGCCTCCGCGGCCGCCGAGTCCGAGCCCGAGCCCGTGCCCGTGCCCGTGCCCGAGCCCGAGTCCGCTCCCGCCACCGCGGCGAGCGTCTCCGGTCCGCTGGACGAGCAGCAGCTTGAGGCCGTGCGTGCCGGGTACGCGTTCGAGGCGGCTGCGCTCGAGATCGGCGCCATCGTGAACGGCGAGGCCGTGCCAGGGGTGCCGGTGCGCATCCCCCTTGCGATGACGAATCGCCACGGGCTCGTCGCTGGGGCAACGGGCACCGGCAAGACGAAGACCCTGCAGGTGCTCGCCGAGCAGCTCTCGGCGGCTGGGGTGCCCGTGTTCGCGGCCGACATCAAGGGAGACCTGTCCGGCATCGCCACCCCGGGTGAGCCGAACGACAAGCTGCTCGCGCGCACGCGGGGCATCGGCCAGGACTGGGTGCCCGCTGCCGCGCCGACCGAGGTGTTCTCGCTCGGCGGGCGGGGCATCGGCGTTCCCATCCGCGCGACCGTGTCGAGCTTCGGACCCCTCATGCTCTCCAAGGTGCTCGGCCTCAACAAGACGCAGGAGTCGAGCCTCGGCCTCGTCTTCCACTTCGCGGATGAGCACGGGCTCGCACTCGTGGACCTGTCGGACCTGCGCACGGTGCTCCAGTACCTCACGAGCGCAGAAGGCAAGGTCGAGCTCGAGGGGATCGGCGGCCTCTCGAAGCAGACCGCCGGCGTGATCCTGCGGGAGCTCGTGAACTTCTCCGAGCAGGGCGCTGACATCTTCTTCGGCGAGACCGAGATCGATACCCGTGAGTTCCTGCGTGTCACGGACGACGGGCGCGGGGTCGTCAGCCTGCTCGAGCTCCCCGGCGTGGCCAGCAACCCGGCGCTCTTCTCGACGTTCCTCATGTGGCTGCTCGCGGACCTGTTCAACGAGCTCCCCGAGGTCGGCGACCTCGACAAGCCGAAGCTCGTGTTCTTCTTCGACGAGGCGCACCTGCTCTTCTCCGGCGCCTCGAAGGCGTTCATCGAGCAGATCACGCAGACGGTTCGGCTCATCCGCTCCAAGGGCGTCGGCATCTTCTTCGTCACGCAGACGCCCAAGGACGTGCCGGACGACGTGCTCGCCCAGCTCGGCTCGCGCATCCAGCACCAGCTGCGGGCGCACACGCCAGACGACGCGACCGCTCTGCGGCAGACGGTGCGCACGTATCCCAAGAGTGGGTACGACCTCGAAGAGGTGCTCACGCAGCTCGCCACCGGTGAGGCGATCGTCACGGTCATGAACGAGAAGGGCGCGCCCTCACCGGTCGCCTGGACTCGGCTGCGCGCCCCGCAGGCATCCATGTCGCCGACCCCGGAAGATGGCCTCCGGCAGCTCGTCGCCTCCTCGTCCCTGTACCCGCGGTATGCGCCGGTGCTCGATCCGCAGTCGGCGCATGAGGTGCTCACGTCGAAGATGAACGCCGCGGCAGAGCGGGAGCGCGCGGAAGCTGCGGCCGCCGAGGCCGAGAAGCAGGCCGCGAAGGATGCGAAGGAGCGGGAGCGCGCCGAGAGGGCCACGCGCTCGCGCACGCAGACCCGCACCACCACCAGGGCGAGGCAGGATACGGGCGGCGGCAATGTCGTGAGCGACCTCCTCGGCTCGCGCACCGGCCAGACGATCGTGCGCGAGGTCGTGCGCGGCGTGTTCGGCACGCTCTTCAAGAAGCGACGCTGACCGGCCGAGCCCGGACCGGCCGGGCATGACGGAGGCGGGTGGCGGATCTCCTCGATCCACCACCCGCCTCCGTCATGCTGCCGCGTCGTTCAGCTCAGTGCGCTTGAACCGACGTCGACGACGAACTCGGTGCCGCCCTTCAGCGCCGAACCTGCCCGGTCTCCTCAGGCGGTGGCGACGATCGGCACGCCCTCGCTCGGCTGCACGACGACGAACCCGGGCCCGTGGAATGCCAGCTGGAACGACTCGCCCGAGCCGCGGCCGATGAGCGAGCCCATCTTGAAGTCGTTCTTGATGGTCGGCTGCAGGTTCTGCGACCAGCAGATCGCCGCCTGCGGGTCGACGAAGGTGGGCTGCACGGAGCAGTCGAGGACCATGGGCGGGCCGTCGCTCGAGACGGCGACGGTGCCGTGCCCGCCGACCTCGAGGTTGAAGAGGCCGCCCGTCATCATGCCCGCGTTCGCGAGCATCTTGATGTCCCACTGCAGGTTCGCGTCGAACGCGAGGAGGTTGGACGTGTTGATGGTGATGCCCTCGCCCTCGAGCGTGAGCGTAAAGACGTCCGCGCCCTGGCGGGCGAAGAAGACCTCACCCTGGCCGCCGACGCGCATGAGCGAGCCGCCCTCGCCCGAGACCATCTTCTTCATGAACTTGCCGAGGCCGCCGGAGCCCTCGTGCTTGAAGTCGAACTGGCCCTGGTAGGCGACCATGGCGCCCTTGGCCGCGAGGACCTCTGGGCCGAAGCCGACGCGCAGCATCTTCTTCGACTGCAGCACCCAACGCTCGGTGCTCTGGCTCTCCCGGTTCGCTTCCGCGAATAGCTCGCTGCGCATGCTCATTCTCCTTGTCGTCTGCTTCACTGAAGCACGATGCCTGCAATCGCGGGGCTGAGGGCCTCGCTGTTCGGAATCATATTGCCGTTCGCTTGCGGGGCGCATGGGGAGTGCTCCCCATGCGCCCCGGGTTTCGCTCAGGCTCGTGCGGTACCGCCGAGCCGCGGAATCCTGCGGGTGGCCGCTCTAGCTCAGCGCGATCTCGTTCGGCACGCCGGGGAGCGTCTCCGAGGTGGTGATCTCCTCGGTCTCGAGGTCGACCGCGTGGATGCTGCTCGTCGCCGGGTCGGTGACGTACGCGACGCCGTCCTGCACCTTCAGTGCGGGGTGAGCGTCCTGCCACTCGGCCGGACCCTCCCACGCGTCGATGACCGGGATCGAGGTGATGAGCGAGCCGTCCGCCTCAGAGAAGAGGTGCAGCGACCCATCGGAGCCGAGGATGATCGCCTCGTTGTCAGAGCCGCGACCCAGGTCGCGGAAGGTGTAGCCGACACCCTCGGGGAGCTCGTGCACGGAGATGGTGCCGGTCGCCGTGTCAACGAGGCTGAAGGCCTGGAGGAGGTAGCCCTCGGCGTCCGGATCCGACTTGTAGTCACCGAGCGCGATGGCCGAATCCTCGGTCGTGAACATGTTGCCGATTCGACCGAAGTCGTCCGGCGACGAGAGCTTGGTGATCTCCCCGTCCGCGTAGGCGAGCGCGCCGTTCTCGCACCCCACGATGACGACCTCGTCCTTCACGGTTCCCTCGCCGTGCACGCCGGGGCACTCGGTCGAGCGGGCGAGCTCGTTGCCGTCGGCGTCGGTCGCGACGATGCCGGTGCGGTCGCTGAGCGTCGTGACGAACGTGCCGTCGGAGAGCTCGATCGAGACGCCGTGGTGCGCGGCGTCGCTCGCGACCGTCGTCGTCTCCGGCAGCGTCGTGTTGTCGGCGAGGAGCGCATCCGTGTCGAAGATGACGGAGTCGCCCGTGCCGTCGAAGAAGAGCACGGTCTTGCCGGCGTGCGGCACGGCGTGGCCGGCCTTGGAACCCTCGAACGTGAGGCCGGTCAGGGCCGGCTGCTGGGTGTCGAGCACCTGGAATCCGGTCTCGGTCGTCACCAGCACGTTCTGGCCGTCGCCGACGGGGTTGACGCGCGTGAATCCCTCGATGGGCACGTCGCCGACCACCTCGAGGGTCGCGGCGTCGAGAACGACGAGTCCGCCGTCGTAGGTGAGTGTGACCGTCTCGGATGCAGGTGCGGAGGCGGACCCGGGGGTTGCCGCCGCTTCACCGGGGGCGGCCGGGGTGGTCTGCGCGCAGCCGGTCAGGGCGAGGATGCCGAGGGCGGTGACGGCGATGGCGCCGCGCGTCTTCAATGGTGATGCGATGGTCATGGAGACCTTTCTGTGTGCGGACTTGCTTCTGGGATGGGGGATCGTGGTCGGGGCCGGTCGGAGCATCAGGGCGCGAGGCCTGAGGTGATGCGCTCCGTGTTGGCGCGCATCATCTCGAGGTAGCTCTCGGCACCGCCGCCCGCCGGGGTGAGCGATTCCGTGAACAGCGGCTCGACGCGCACGTCGATGCCAGCCTCGTTCGCGAGGGCGCGGGCGAGGTCGTCCGGGCTCGATGCGTCGGCGAAGATCGTGGAGACGCCGGCGGTCGTGATGTCCGCGCTGAGCTCGGCGAAGTCGGCGGCGCTCGGCGCGGCCAGCGTCGTCCCACCGGGGATGACGGTGCCCACGATGGTGAAGCCGAACCGGTCTGCCAGGTAGCCGAAGACGTGGTGGTTGGTGACGAGGCTCTTCGACGCGCTCGGGATGGTGTCGAACTGGGCCTGCATCCACGTGTCGAGCTCGTCGAGCTGACCGGAATAGTCGGCGACCGAGGCATCGAGCGCCGCCTGGTCGAGGCCGTCGACGTCCGTCGAGAGCTGGCGGCTCAGGGCGTCGACGACCGCCGACATCCTGGCCGGGTCGGTCCAGAAGTGAGGGTCGTCCATGCCTTCCGCGTCCCCTTCCGTGTAGGCGAGTGGCTCGAAGGCGTCGCTCGCGACGAAGTGGGGGATGCCCGCCGCGTCGACCTGCGTGAGGTGCTGCGCGACTCCCTCCTCCAGGCCGAGCCCGTTGGAGACGACGAGGTCGGCGTTCTCGATGGAGGCGGCCTCCTGCGCGGAGAGGCTGAAGGAGTGCGGGTCGGCGCCGGGTCTCATGAGGGTCGTGACGGTGGCCTGGTCGCCGACGAGCTCGGTGACGACGTCGCCGAGGATGTTCGTGGTCACGACGATCTCGGGTCGGTCGTCGGTTCCCGTCGCGCTGCAGGACGCGAGACTCGCCGTGATGGTCACGGCGGCGAACGCGGCGGCGATCGTCCGGAGGGTCGGGGGCTGGGTGCGGCTGGTCATGGTCAGTTCCCCGTCTCGAAGGCGAAGGCCGGAGGGGAGGAGAGGTCGAGGGTGCGGGCGATGCGGGCGCTGTCCTTGTAGTCGATCTCGTGCAGGTCGGTGGAGGCTGGAGTGCTCAGGTAGGCGCGGCTCGTGTCGACGGAGAGGTGGACGCTCGCGGCGGAGTCCGGGGTGCCGATGAGCCCGGCCTGCGTGCCGGTCACCTCACCGGTCTCCCCGTCGATGACCAGCAGCGTGCCTTGGCGGTCGACAGCGACGATGCGGCTGCTGTCGTCGGCGACTGCCACGGCGGTGAGGATCGGGTCCGCAGTGGGGATGAAGCTCAGCTCCTGCGTTCTGGACGAGGCGAGCCAGATGCCTGCGTCTCCGGCCGGGCCTGCGACGGCGGGCCGGTGCGGGCGGTTCTCGAGCGAGCTCGCCGGGCCGACGGGTGCAGCGCCCTGGTCTGTCGTGCTGCTGACCGCCGGATAGGCGACCTTGGTGAGGGCGGGGGCCGCGGACTCGGCGCCTGCCTCCGCGGCAGCTGCGAACACGAGGCCGTCGGAGCACGCGAAGGTCGCACCGAGGCTCGTCTGCTGGACGTCGCCCAGTCCCGGGCATTCGACGTCGACGCCCAGGTCCTGACCGTCGAGCGAATAGGCGCCCAGCGTCGGCGTTCCGCCTGGCGACTCGACGCTGCTGGCGACGACCGCATCGCCGACCGGGGCTGCGGCCGCACCGTGGGCGGTGGACTCGACTCGGGCGAGCTCGACCACCTCGCCCTGTCCGAGTGCGTGACGATCGAGGATGACGGTGGTCCCGGAGTCCTCGAAGCTGAGGGCTGCGACGGCCTCGTCCGAGGAGACGCGGGCGGGTCCCGCCTCCGCGAGCTCCCCGGTGATGCCCGGAGCTGTGCGGTAGTAGTGCACGTGGTCGCCGTGCGGCACCGTCCACACACCCGTGTCGATCACCTGCGTGGTGCCGTCGCCGTCAGCTCCGGACCCCGTGAAGACGAATCGCCCATCGCTCGCCGCCCAGGCGGGGTTGGCGACGGAGTCGAGCGTCGAGCTCTCGCCAGTCAGGAGGTTGAGCACGTTCACGGAGCCGTCCGCTCCGATGCTCGCGATGCTCGACTGGGCTTCCGTGAGCTCCTCGGCGCCGGCGACGAAGCCGTGCGGCTGCTCCTCGGGCGCAGCGCTTCCGGCGGGCGCCGCATCCTCGGGAACGGGGGAGGCGCACCCGGCGAGGGTGAGCATCCCGACCGCCGCCAGGGTGGCGACGAGGGGGTGTCGACGAACGGATGCGGGGGAGAGGCGGAGGGTTAGGCGTGTGCGGGGCAAGACGTGACGCTTTCTGCTGGAGCGGTGGATGCGGAGGAGGTGCGGGCGCGCGCGCCGCGGAGCCGGGCCGGACGCACGAGCGCGGCGACGGCGACGGACAGCACGGCGGTGAGCGCGATGGCGGGGCCGGCGGCGATCGCGAGGTGCCAGGAGGCGTAGAGGCCGACCACCACAGCGGCGACGCCGATGGCGCTGCCGAGCGCCATGATGCCGACGACGCTCTTGCGTGTGAGGGATGCGGCGGCAGGCGGAGCCAACAGGAGCGCCGTCACGAGCAGGGTGCCGATGGCCTGATACGACGCGATGACGGCGAGCGCGACGAGCGCGATGAGGGCGAGGCTCGCGCGCTCGGGGCGCAGGCCGAGGGTGAAGGCCTTGCGCTCGTCGAAGGCGAGTGCCGTGAACCCGCGGTGGAAGAAGGCGAGTCCGGCGACCGCGAGCACGAGGGATGCGCCGATGAGCCAGAGCTCTGCCGGTCCGATGGCCAGCACGTCGCCGAACAGCATGGCCGTGACGTCGACCGCGAAGCTCCCCGATCTCGAGACGATCGCGATGCCGAGCGCGAGCATCCCGACGAAGAGGATGCCGATGGCGGTGTCGTTCGAGAGGCGGGTGCGCTTCGTCAGGGTGCGCACGCCCACAGCCATGACGGCGGCAGAGGCTGCGGCTCCGGCGACGGGCGGGAAGCCGAGGAGCACAGAGAGTGCGACGCCGGGCAGGATGCCGTGGGCCAGCGCCTCGCCGAGGAAGGCCATGCCGCGCAGCACGACCCAGGTGCCGACGCAGGCGCACAGGACGGCGGCGAGGGAGCCGCCGATGAGGGCTCTGGCGAAGAAGCTCGCTTCGAGGGGATCGGTGAGGAAGGGCACGAGGAAGGACCGTAGCATAATGAAAACGCTTCTCATTACCGATAGGGTTCGAGCATGGCCGCCCTCACCACACTCGCGAACGCAACTGTCCGCTACGACTCCCACGAGGCGCTCGCGGGCGTCTCGCTCGAGATCGCCCGCGCCGCGATCACGGTCGTCGTCGGGCACAACGGCTCAGGCAAGAGCACGCTGCTCGGCGTGCTCGCCGGGACCACGCCGCTCACCTCCGGGTCACTCGAATGGCACGACTTCGACGCATCCCCTGGGCGGATCGCCTTCGTGCCGCAGCACGCCCGACTCCCAGAGGCCTTCCCGATGACCGTCGGGGCCGCGGTCGCGATGGGCAGGTGGGCCGAGCGAGCACGAACCGGCATCCGCCTGAGCCGTCGAGCACACGCGGATGGGCGCCGGAGCTCCGACGCCCAGCACGTGCGCGAAGCCATCGAGCAACTCGGCCTCGGCCCTCTGCGCGGACGGCTCCTCGGCGAGCTCTCCGGCGGCCAACGGCAGCGCACGCTCATCGCGCAGGGCATCGCGCAGGACACCGAGCTGCTCCTCCTCGACGAGCCGACGGCAGGCGTCGACGCCGAATCGAACGAGCGCATCGCAACCTGCCTCGCCGCACTCGCGGCACGCGGCAGGACGATCGTCGTCGCGAGTCACGACGCCCACGAGATCTCGGCGGCAGACGCCGTCATCACCCTCAGGGACGGTCGGAGGATGGACGAAGAGCCCACGCCGTCGGTGGGCCTGCGACGCGCGCTTCGTCACTAGGATGACGGCAACCCCTCGCTCTCCGGACGAGGGGCGTCGACGCCGCGCGCGGCGCATCCCCCGCTGAAGGAGTCCGCAGTGAGCCAATCCACCCCCATCGTGCGTTTCAACCTCAACCCGACGCTCCTGAGCCCGAAGCAGGTGACGACGCTGCGCTGGATCTTCGGCATCGGCGGCGCAGTCGCACTCATCCTCGGCATCGTCGCGTTGGCTTTCCCCGAGAAGGCGCTCACCGCCATCGCGTGGGTCTTCGGCATCTTCTTCGTGTTCACCGGCGTGTTGCGCCTCGTGCGCGCCATCGTCTCCAAGGGGCTCCCCACCGGGTGGCGCGTCTTCAACGCGGTGGTCGGCCTGCTGCTGATCGCCGGTGGAATCGTCGCGCTCGTGCAGCCCGCGGCGCTCATCGACGCGCTCGGCATCCTCATCGCCATCACCTGGATCATCGAGGGCATCGCATCGCTCGCGGATGCGTCCCCCGACCAGTCGCGCTGGTTCGCCATCATCTCGGGCGCGCTCAGCATCGTCGCAGGTCTGCTGATCCTGCTGTGGCCGGCTGGGATCGTCGTCGTGATGCTCTGGATCGTCGCGTTCATCCTGATCATCGGCGGCATCACGCAGCTCGTGATGGCATTCCGGTTCGGCAAGACGGCCCGGAAGGCGTGACGATCATGGCGATCAAGAGCTCGGATATCCGCCTCGCCGACGAGGCACCCACCTCGCGGCTTCGGACCGTCAAGCGCGTGCTCCTCGGCGGCTTCCTCGTCTTCGCGGGGGTCACGCACCTGACCGTCGCACGGGATGAGTTCAAGGCACAGGTGCCGAAGTCGGTGACCAGGTACGCGCCCCTGACGACCGACCAGGTGGTGCTCGCATCCGGAGTCGCCGAGATCGCGCTTGGCCTGTCGCTGCTCTTCGCCCGTCGAGCCCAGCGGCCGACCGTCGGCTGGGTGGCCGCGGCGTTCTTCGCGGCCGTGTTCCCCGGCAACCTCGCGCAGTTCGTGCACCGCCGGGACGCGTTCGGGCTCGACACCGACAAGAAGCGCTTCCTTCGCCTCTTCTTCCAGCCCGTGCTCATCGCCTGGTCGCTGTACGCGACCGGAGCCTGGCGCCGCCGCGTCAGGTAGGAGGGCGGGCTCGCCCGAGCCGCCGCCAGTCTCGGCCCGGGCGCCAGCAGACTCGGGATGGGTTTCTCGCTTCCGGATGGTTTGTTTCCCATCCCGAAGCGAGAAACCCATCCAGAGACGCGCGCGAGGTGGGTGGAGACGCGGCGGCACCCGCGGCGGAGCTAGTGGGGCGCGGGCGCGTCCTGCTCGATGCGGTCGAGGTGCGCCGCGGCGTGGCGGTGCCCCACCGACTCGTAGCCGATCACGACGACGACGGGTGCGAGCATCCCGACGAGCAGGCTGACCGAGATGCTGGCGCCGTTGGCGGCCATGACGACACTGGCAGCGAGCACGGCGACGGATGCGAGCGCGAGCAGCGCGTGGAACGCGTCGATCGTGCGCAGCAGGTACGAGTAGAGCGTGAACACCGTCAGTAGGAAGATCAGCACGGGGATCGCGACGGCGAGCACCGCCGTGACGTCGCTCACGTGGTAGTGCTCGTCGAACGTGTACGCCACGATGTGGAGACCAGCTCCGGTCGCGGCGATCGACGCGAAGATGAAGAAGTGGCCGTAGCCCCACGGGAACGAGCGCTCGCGGTGGACGTGCAGCACCTCGGCCGCTGGCACCATGAAGTACACCCACCACATGCCGAAGATGAGCACCATGCCGACGACGACGAGCACGATCGCGTCGAAGCTCCAGCCGTACTCGGTCGTGACGGTCGTGACGGCGGCGATCGTGCCGAAGACCCCTTCTCCGAGCGCGATGATCGCGAGCAGCGAGTAGCGTTCGGCGATGTGGTGTGCGTGCCAGGGCGTTGCCGTGCCGTTCTTGGCGCCGCGGCTTTCGGCCACGAGAGGGCCAGCGATCTCGACGAGGAGCGCGACGAGTCCGCCCAGCAGTGCGAAGACGAGCGTGAGCGGGAGGATCGCGATGACGATCCAGAGGATCTGCGCGACGGAGACGAAGACCGCGTACGTCATGGCCGTCGTCCGGTACCGCGAGCCGCTCCGGGCCGCGCGGAGCCACTGGCAGACGAGCGCGACGCGCATGACCACGTAGCCTGCGATCATGACGCGGTTGTCGAGCACCTCACCGTGGTCGATGGACTCGAACATGGCCGGGAGGCCGAGGGCGAGGATGACCACGCCCGCCATCTGCACCATCGTCAGCAGCCGGAAGAGCCAGTCGTCGGTGTCGAAGGCCGAGGCGAACCAGGAGAAGTTGATCCACGCCCACACCAGCGAGAACATCGCGAAGCCGAAGCCGATGATCGCGGGCACCGTGTGGCCCTCCGCGATGCCGTGGGCGAAGAGATTCCCGGCGGTGGCGAACGACGCGGCGAACGCGAGGTCGTAGAGCAGCTCGAGCGGCGTCGCGGCGCGTCCCTGCTCGTGATTGTCGCGGCCGAGCATCCGCTGGAGGCCGTGGTTCAGCCGCCGCGGGGCAGGCTTGAGCGTTTCTGAGGTCATGAAGTCGTCCGATCTGACGAAGTGAGCGAGCTCCGGAGGTCTCGCAGACCGACGCTGATGTTCCCCCACCGGCTCCGAAGCCTGTACATGTTACGTCGTCCTCCGCGTTCCCGCGCGTCGTCTCCGTGTGAGCACATGTGCAGATGCGACACTGCGGGGGTGGATGCACACCTCCGACCATGGGTGTCCGACGATGCCCCTGCCCTTGCGAACGCGATGCGGACGTCGCCGGACCTCGCAGCGCAATTCCCGGGAGGGGTGCCTTCGACGGAACTCGACTTTGTCTCGTACATGGCACAGCACCTCGTCTCCGGCACGGCGAAGCACGACCTGGCGATCATCGTCGACGGCATCGCCGTCGGCAACGTGGGGCTCAGCAACATCGAGCACGTGCACCAGACGGGCTGGGCCTACTACTGGCTTGCGAAGGGGGCGCGGGGGAGGGGCCTCGCCACGCGGGGCCTCGCGACGATCGCCGACCTGGCGTTCACGGAACTCGGCCTCTTCCGCCTCGAGCTCGGGCACCGGACGGGCAATGCAGCCTCGTGCCGCGTCGCGAGCCGCGCTGGCTTCCGGCCGGAGGGCATCGAACGACAGAAGCTGCGCTACGGGAAGCAGCGCTTCGACGTGGAGACGCACGCGCGCCTGACGCTCGACCCGGTGCCGGACATCGAGCTCATCCCGCGCACGGCCTCCTTGGCCGGACCTCGGCAGCCGGATCTGACGCGCCCGGATCTCGGCACCGCCTGACCGAGCGCGAGCGATGCGGGACCGGTGTCCCGGTCGGGTGCCGTCGAGTTCATGCGGGGTAACGCAATTGCACGGGGCCCCGCCGGTGGTGGCAGTTTGGTATCTGATCTCCCCCGAACTCCACTGCTGAGGACCCCCACGTGCGCATCTCCCCGACGGTTCCCGAGTCGATCGCCTCGCTGACGGCAGCCAAGCCCGAGGTCATCGAGCAGACGCTCGCCGCCTACTCGGCGCTCTACGAGGCACCCCAGGCGCTCGAAGCCACGCTTCTGCACGGGTTCGCCCGCACGGTGGCCCGCTGGCAGGGCAACGCCCAGCTCGCGGAGTGGCACCTCGCGCAGGGCGCGGACGCACGCCTCGTCGGCGACGAGCTGCCCGCCGACCCGAAGCTCCGTGCGCTTGTCGAGCACGTCGACCTCATCACGGTGTCGCCGGCGCTCGCGACCCACGAGGACCAGCACGTGCTGCCGCTCACCGGCATCACCCCTGACGAGATCGTGCTCCTGAGCCAGCTCGTCGCGTTCGAGAGCTACCTCGCGCGCATGCTCGACAGCGACGCGCTCCTCGCAGGCCGGTCGCCGGAGCGGGTGGATGCGCCTGCGCGCTCGACGGTCGCGGCCGGCCGCTCGAAGGACCTGAGCGGACGCACGATCTCCGGCCTGCAGAAGCCGACCGCGTACACCCAAGAGCAGCTCGAGTGGTCGCCGTGGATCGCCGCTCCCGCGGAGGACGAGCTCACTCCCGAGCAGGTCGATTCCTTCGCCGCGAAGGCCACCACCAACAGCGTCTACTTCAGGCTCCTGTCCCGCGTGCCCGCCGTGCTGAAGGCACGGAGCGCGATCGACAACGCCGTCTTCCTGAGCAAGGACGGACTGCCGCGTGCCGAGCGCGAGCTCGCGGCGGCGGTCGCCAGCAAGGTCAACGACTGCATCTACTGCGCGTCCGTGCATTCGCGGAAGGCGACGTTCCAGTCGAAGCGTCACGACGACGTCCAGCGGGTCATCGATGCGAGCCTGCCGAGGGACGCGAACTGGCAGCCGACCTCGCTCGAGGCGCTGAGTGCGGGGCAGGATGCGCGCTGGTCCGCCATCATCCGCTTCGCGGCGAGCCTCTCGACGCTGCGCCCGAGTGCGACGCCCAGCCAGATCGAGGAACTCCGCGATCTCGGCCTCGACGACGCCGAGCTGTTCGACCTCGTCGGGTCGACCGCGTTCTTCGCGTGGGCAAACCGCCTCATGCTCAGCCTCGGCGAGCCCAACTGGCCCGCGTCCGCCGCGTCCGCCAGCTGAGCATCCCGACCCTCTTCCTCGCACCTTCTTCTGCACCCCCAGCCACCGAGAGGTTCCCCTATGCCCATCGCACGTCGACTTCCCGCCGCCATCGCGGCCCTCGTCGCCAGCACGCTGCTGCTCACCGGCTGCGGCACCGTCACCCCCGAGGGCGGGGCCGACGCCGAGACGATCACCGTCATCGACGACCAGGACCGCGAGGTCACCATCGACGGACCCGTCGAGCGCGCGGTCGTGCTCAACAGCTACGGCAACGAGTTCGTGCGTGCGATCGGCGCGGGCGACACGGTCGTCGGCGTCGACCGCGCCTCCATCAACCGCCTCCCGTACCTGCCGGTCGACGAGGCAGACGTCATCGCCGAGGGCCTCGACCAGATCAACTACGAGGCGGTCGCCGAACTCGACCCCGACGTCGTCATCATGCCCCGCAACGCCGTCTGGCGTGAGGCTGCAGAGCAGCTCGAGTCGTTCGACATCCCCGTCGTCGTCGCGACCGCGTGGGACTACGCGGTCTTCGACGAGACCGTGAGCCTCCTCGGACAGGTCTTCCAGAAGGAAGAGGGCGCGCAGGCGGTCACCGACTTCTCGAGCGAGATCCTCGACGTCGTCGCGGAGCGCACCGAGGGCGTCGAGCCCGTGCCCGTGTACTGGGAGACGGTCGACCCGTACCTGACGGTGCTCCCCGGCTCCGGCTTCCACGCGATCATCGAGGCGGCCGGCGGCACCAACGTGTTCGAGAACGCCGCGGGCGGCGGTGACGAGCAGGAGGAGATCACGGTCGACCCCGCCGAGGTCGTCACCCGCAACCCCGCCGTCATCGTGCACGAGTTCGAACCAAGCGCCACGCCGACAGGCCAGGAGCGCTTCGACTCGCTCGGCGCGGAGATCACGGCCCGCCCGGGCTGGTCGAACGTCGACGCCATCAAGAACGGCGAGGTGTACCTCGCGAACGGATGGGCGACCAGCGCCGTCGCGAAGTCCATCGGCGCCCTCTACCTGGCGAAGTGGCTGCACCCGGAGGAGTTCTCCGACGTCAACCCTGACGAGTTCCTCGAGCGCTGGGTCGTCGACTTCCAGGACACCGACTTCCCCGGTGCAAGCGAGTACATCCAGCAGTACCAGGCGGGCGCGTAGTGACGGTCGCGACACCAGAGGCCGGCACGGGCTCGGCCGGCGAGCAGAACGCGGTCGCGTCGAGCGAGCGCAAGCGCGCCAACGTCAAACGGCTCGCGATCGTCGGCGGCCTGATCGTGAGCGCGCTCGCGATCATCGCCGCCGTCACGATCGGCACGGCGGGCGTCACGTTCGGGGACGTCTGGGCCGCGGTCATGCTGTCGATCTTCGGCGGCACGCTCGAGAACGACTTCGCCCAGAAGTTCTCGATCGTGACGGAGCTGCGCCTGCCGCGTGTGCTGCTGGCCTTCGCCGCCGGCGCGGGACTCTCGCTGTCCGGCGTGCTCATGCAGGGGCTGCTGCGCAACCCGCTGGTCAGCCCCTTCACCCTCGGCGTCTCGCCCGCGGCCGCGTTCGGCGCAGCCCTCGCGATCACCATCGCGGGCGGCACGACCCTCCCGTCGTGGGCGATCATCGCGAGCGCGCTGGTCGTCTCCCTCGCCGTGTCTGCGCTTGTCCTCGGCCTGGCCTCCGCCAAGGGCATGGCGATCGCCACACTGCTGCTGCTCGGAATCGCCATCACGCAGCTCTTCGAGGCGCTCACCGCCGCCCTGCAGTTCACGGCCAACGAGAACACGCTGCAGGCGATCGTGCGATGGACCTTCGGCTCGGTGAACGACGCGACCTGGGGGGACGTGCAGACGGTCGGGATCCTCGTGCTCGCGACGATCCCGTTCGTGCTGTGGTTCGCGAAGGACCTCAACGCCGTCGCCTTCGCCGGCGACGACGCCGCGAAGAGCCTCGGCGTGAACGTGCAGGCGCTTCGCGTGGGGCTCATCATCGTGGCGGTTGTCCTCGCCGCGGTCATCGTGAGCTTCTGCGGCGTCATCGGGTTCGTGGGCCTCGTCGGGCCGCACATCGCGCGCCTCATCATCGGCGCGGACCACCGCTACCTCATCCCGTTCTCGGTGGTCACCGGCGGCCTCCTGCTGCTCGTCGCCGACACGGTCGGACGCACGATCCTCGCCCCGGCCGTCATCCCCGTCGGCATCGTCGTCGCCTTCATCGGCGCGCCCATCTTCATCCAGCTCATCCTCACGAGGAAGACGGCCCTCAAATGAGCCTGACGATCGACGGCATCGAGTTCGCCTACGGCAAGCACAAGGTGCTGAAGGGCGTGAGCCTCGAGGTGCAGGACGGCACGTTCTGCGCGCTCCTCGGCCCCAACGGCTCCGGCAAGTCGACGCTCACGAAGGTCATCGCCCGCGTGCACAAGCCAAGCGAGGGCACCGTGACGTTCGACGGCACGGATGTGCTGAGCCTCGGCAGACGCGAGCACGCCCGGACCGTGGCCTACGTGCCGCAGTCCGGCGAAGCGCCGTTCGACCTGACCGTGCGGGAGGCGGTGCTCCTCGGCCGCACCCCGCACTACGGGATGGCGCCCGGTGCCGAGGACTGGCGCCACGTGCAGGACGCCATCACGCTGCTCAACCTCGACGAGCTCGTCGACCGCAACATGTCGGAGCTGTCCGGCGGGCAGGCGCAGCGTGTGCTCGTGGCCAGGGCGCTCGCGCAGGACCCGAAGGTGCTGCTGCTCGACGAGCCGACCAGCGCCCTCGACCTGCGCTACCAGATCGAGACGCTGCAGATCGTGCGCCGCATCACCCGCACGAAGGGCATCACGGCGCTCATCGCCATCCACGACCTGAACCACGCCGGCCGCTTCTGCGACCAGATCGTCATGCTCGACCAGGGCACGATCATCAAGAGCGGCACGCCAGCCGAGGCGCTGCAGGAGGACACGCTCAAGCAGGTCTACGGGCTGCGCGTGACGGTCGAGGAGCGGGAAGGCTTCGTCGAGGTGCGCCCCGTCGTCGAGGACGACCTGGAGTACCGCATCTGATGTTCGACGCCGTCATCGTCGGGGGAGGGCCGCGCGCCGTCGCCACGGCGCTCCGGGTGGCGGCTCGCCGGCCCGCGACGCGCATCCGCATCGCCATCGTCGACGCGATCGACGTCGGCGCCGGGGCGACCTGGCGCATCGACCAGCCGGCCGAGTTCCTCAACAACACGACGTCCGGTTCGACGACCATCCACGCCGACGAGTCGACCAGGATGTCCGGGCCGGTCGTGCCCGGCCCAGACCTCGTCCACTGGGCGGAGGCGATCGTGCAGCGCGGTGCGCACCCCACCCCGTGGGTTCTCGAGGAGGCCCGGGCCGTCCGGCCCGGAAGCTTCCCTTCGAGACGCCTGCAGGGCATCTACTTCCGCGAGCAGCTGGACGCCGCCGAAGCGAGTGGGCACGTCAGCGTCACTCGCATCGACGGGACGGCCGTGGATGTGCGAGGCGACGGGGCCGCAACGCGCACCGTGGTCCTCTCCGACGGCACCGAGCTGACGGCGTCGGTCGTGGTGCTCGCCCAGGGCATGGTGCAGGCGCTGCCGAGCGAGGAGACGGAGCGATTCGAGCGAGCCGCTCGCGAGCGGGGCCTCGTCTACATCGCACCGGGAATGCCAGCCGAGCAGGACTGGTCGGCCGTCCCCGAGAGCGAGCACGTCATCGTCCGCGGCCTCGGCGCGAACTTCTTCGATGTCGTCGCCGTGCTCACGGCGGGCCGCGGCGGCAGGTTCGAGCCCATCGCGGGCGACACGAGGGGCCGCCTGCGGTACCTGCCCTCCGGCCGGGAGCCGATCCTGCACGCCGGCTCGCGCCGCGGCGTGCCGTATCGCGCGAAGGCCGACGGTTGGGCGGAGGCGACGCCCTTCTCCGCCCGCATAGCTGACCGCGCCTGGTTCGACGCGCTCGCCACGGCAGAACCCGCGTCGCTCGACTTCCGCCGAGACGTGTGGCCCGGGATCGCCCGAGAGCTCGCCGTCGCGTACCTGACGGCACTCGCCGGGTGGGCCCCGGAAGCGATGCTGGTGCCGTTGCAAGCCGCACTCGAGGAACTCGACCGTGCGCAGGACGTCGCCGCTCTCGACGAGGTGCTCACCGCATCCATCGACCAGGACCTGGACGATGGAGCGCACGCCTTCACGATCGACTCCCTCCGCCGGCCCACGCGAGGCGAGCAGATCACGCCAGAGCAGTGGGCGCGGCAGGTCGCGCAGCTCGTCGAAGCGGAGCTCGGCTCGATGTCGACGCCGGACACGCACCCGCGCGCCGCCGTCAACCGCGCGATGGGCGCACTCCGGGGCCAGGCCGGACGCCTCTCCGCCGCCGGCGTCCTCGAAGGGCGATCCGCGGTCCTGGACTTCGAGGGGTGGTTCAACGCCGACGGCCTGTTCCTCGCATCCGGCCCGCCCTCAGGGCGCACCCGCGAGGTCCTCTCGCTCATCGACGCTGGGATCCTCCACCTCACCGGGCCCGAGACCGAGGTCTCCCTCGACGAGGCGGCAGGCGAGTTCGTCGCCCGATCGGCGATCACCGGCGCCGTCGTCAAGGCACGCGCGCTCATCGAGCCCCGCATGTCCAAGGGCAAGGTGCCCGCCACGAACGACCCGCTGCTCCGAGCACTGCTCGACTCAGGCCGCGCCCGCGTGCACACGCGGCGCTCGCGGGACGGTGTCGACGTGGAGACGGACAGCATGGAGGCGACCGGGGCAGTACTGGACGATCGCGCGCCAGGCCTCAACCTCGTGCGCGGCGACGGCTCCGTGGACGAGCGTGTCGTCGTGCTCGGGATACCGGCGCTCAGCACGCAGCCTGGCAGCGCGATCGGGGCGACCCCGGGCAAGCCGTCGCCGCTGCTTGCGGGTGCGGATGTCGCGGCCAGGCAGATCATCGCGGCCGCGCGGTCGAAGCCGCAGGATGAGGATGCGGGACAGCTGCGGGCCTGAGAGGCCGAGCGCGGCGCGAGCTCAGACCTGGGCGGGCTCCGGGCGTCGATCGTGCGCGCCACGACCTGCCCAGGTCAGCGCGGCGACGACCGTCGCGACAAGGCTGACCCCGCCGAGCACCACGGCGGTCGGCGCGAGCCCGAGCCCGGCGCCGAGGAAACCCGCCGCCGGATAGCAGAGGATGTAGCAGGCATGCGAGAGCGAGAACTGCGCCGCGAAGACGGCCGGCCGCTCATCGCTCGACGCCGCCCGGCGCAGGAGGCGAGACGACGGGGTCAGCACGAGTGAGGTGGCCGCGCCGAGGAGCGCCCACACCGGGAGGGCGAGCATCCACCCCAGTTCGCTCGACGTCGAGAGGGCGCCGGCCGCAGCGAGGAGGCTGACGGGGACCAGCGCGGCACCTGCGAGCATCACCCTGCGGTCGGAGACTCGCTCCAGCACGCGCGGCAGGCCGAGCGCGACGAGCATGGACCCCGCACCGGAACACGCGAGCAGCACGGCGAGGTCGGATTGCGGCCGCCCGAGCTGCGCCTGCACGAGCACGACGGAGTTGACGATGACCATCGCCGTCCCGGCGGCGACCGCCAGGTTCAGTGCCAGGAGCGCCCTGAGGTCGCGGGTGCGCCAGAAGACTCGGATGCCCGCGGTCAGTCGAGCGAGGAAGGGGCTTGGCGCGGCGAGCGCGACGCCCGGGAACCTGGTCGCGGCGACCAGGGTCGCCGAGACGAGAAAGCCGACGACGGTGCCGACGAACAGGGAGTTGTAGGTGACGACCGTCAGCAGGAGGGCTGCGAGGACGGGGCTTGCGAGCGCCTCGAGGTCGTAGGCGAGGCGGGAGAGTGAGAGCGCGCGTGTGTAGCGGCGCTCGTCCGGGAGCACGTCGGGGATCACGGCCTGGAACGTCGGCGTGAAGGTCGCCGACGCCGCCTGCAGCACGAAGATCAGCAGGTAGACCTGCCAGACCTCGCCCACGAACGGCAGCCCGAGAGCGATGGCGGCCCGGATGAGGTCGGCCGAGATGAGAACTCGCCTCCTCGACCACCGGCTCGTCACCGCGGCCATGACCGGGGAGACCACGACGTAGGCGATCATCTTGATCGTGAGCGCCGTGCCGAGCACGATGCCGGCGTCGCCGCCTGCGAGGTCGAACGCGAGGAGGCCGAGCGCGACCGTGAGGAGGCCCGTCCCGACGAGGGCGACGACCTGCGCCCCGAAGAGGTGCCGGAACGCCCGGTTCTCGAGCAGGTCACGCATCGGAGTCCCCAGCGGTGACCGGTCCGCGCGCGTCGTCGTTCCGGTGGTGCGGCGGGATGGCGTCGGCGCCACCGACTCCGGCGACGGAGTGCTCGGCCTGGAAGATGGCATCCGCGACGAGACGCCTGGCGTGCCCGTTGATGAGCCGGTAGAAGACGCGCGTCCCCTCTTGTCTGGTCGCGACGATCCTCGCGAGTCGCAGCTTCGCGAGGTGCTGCGAGACGCTCGCCGGCGTCTTCCCGACGGCTTCGGCGAGGTCGTTGACGGCGTGCTCGCCGGTGCTGAGGACCAGCACGATGCGCACGCGGGTGGCGTCGGCGAGCATCCCGAAGACCTCGGCCGCGAGTTCGACGGTGGGGCTGTCCAGCTCGACGAGCGGTGCGGTGTCGGCGGGACCGTGCGAGGCACCCGTCGATGTCTGCTTATCTGCATGCATACGCAGATAATGTCACGTGGCCTCCGCCTGGTCCAGTGCGGCACCGGCGAACCGGCTCGAATCGCCGCGCCAGACCGCCCTCAGGACGTACCTGACGCGCGGGACCTACGCTGGAGGCATGTCTGCAGTTGAAGATTTCACGCGCTTCCCGATCGACGAGACCTCGAAGGCGAAGCTCGCCGAGTCCGGCCTGCGCTACGAGACGCTGGACGCGAGCGACGCAGCTGGCTTCGCCGCGTGGGCGCGGGCCGACCTGCGCGGGTTCCTCGCGGCAGAGCCCAGCGAGAAGCACCTCGAGGGCATGCGGGCATCGCTCGGCTACCGGCGCACGACTGGCGTCTGGGACGATTCCGCTCCCCAGGCGGATGAGCCCGTCGCGACCACGAGCTCGTGGCCAGCCGAGCTCACGCTGCCAGGCGGCACCCAGCTGCGCGTGTGGGCCATCAGCTCGGTCACCGTCTCGCAGGCGCGCCGCAGGCGGGGGATCGCCAGGAACCTGCTCGAAGGCGAGCTGCGCACGGCGGCTGCGCTGGGCATTCCGCTCGCGGCGCTCACCGTCTCCGAGTCGACGATCTACGGGCGCTTCGGATTCGGGCCCGCGACCTTCGCGGCGAACCTCAGCATCGACACCCGTCGTGTTCGATGGAGCGGCCCCACGCCGAATGGTCGCGTCGACTACGTCAGCCGCGAGCAGTGGGCGGAGCAGGTCGCGGGGCTCTTCGACCGCGCCCGGACGTCGACGGTCGGCGAGATCGAGGGCTGGGACGGCATGTGGCCGCGCCTCGCAGGAACGGTGCACGACGAGGAGGGTGAGGGCAAGAAGCTCCGAGCCGTCACCTATACGTCGGAGTCCGGCGAGCTGCAGGGGGCGGCGCTCTTCAAGTACGAGGGCGGAGACAACGATTACGCGAGCCACACGCTGAGCGTCGAGTTCCTCCGCTCGGTGAGCGATGACGCGTACGCGGCCCTCTGGCGCTTCTTCCTCGAGGCGGACCTCGTCTCCACCGTCAAGGCGGAGCACGTCGCCGTCGACGAGCCGGTCAGGTGGATGCTTGGTGACCAGCGGGCTGCGAGCGTCACGACGACGGATCACCAGTGGCTGCGGATCCTCGATGTGAAGGCGGCGCTGGAGGCGCGAAGCTACGCGTCGCCTGGAGTGCTCGGCCTGGAGGTCGAGGATGCGCTCGGATTCGCGGACGGGTCGTTCCTCCTCACGGTCAGCTCTGACGGGGCCGGAAGCGTCGAAGCGGTCGACCGCCTCCCGGAGGCGGTGCCTGCGGTGCGCCTGCGCGTGGATGCCCTCTCGTCGCTCCTGCTCGGTGGGGTCGCACCCGCCGCGCTTCGCGCAGCAGGGGTGCTCAGCGAGGTGACGGGCGGGGCGAGCGCCCAGGCCGCGCGCCTGTTGCGGGTCTCGCCGGAGCCCGCTCCCGGCATCTGGTACTGAGCCGGGCTGCGGGGCGCTCCGCCGGCGGTGAACATCGACAGCTTCGCCCGGTGACGCGCAACTAGAATCTGCGGCATGGCATCTGGATTCTGGGGGCGCGCTCGCCGCGCGAAGCAAGCGCAGCAGGCCGAGATCGACGCTCACGACAAAGACCTGGCGATGAAGGCGGGAGTGGCGCTGGTCGACGCCGACGAGCGCATCCGCCTCATGAACGACGAGCTGTCGTTCGCGGAGGCCGAGCTCGGCTCGGGTGCCACGCAGGACCTCAGGGACACGCTCGTCAATGTGCGCAAGTACATGGGCGAGGCGTTCCATCTCAATCAGCTCAACGTCGACGACATCCCGGACACGCCAGAGGAGCTGCGCACCAGGAACGCGCGCATCGTGCAGATCTGCGAGTGGGCGATGGGCCTGCTCGAGGAGAAGTCCTCTGTGCTGGAAGAGGCTGTCGCGGTGGTTCGTCAGACCCCAGCCGTGCTGGAGGGCGTCAAGCGCGACTCGGAGCGTCTCCGGGCGCGCATCCCTGACGCGCAGGCGAGCATCGATCGGCTCGCGCTCCGGTACTCGGATGCCGCACTTCACCAGGTCGGCGACAACCCGGCGGAGGCGGCGCAGCTGCTCACCTTCGCCGAGCACAGTGCCGACGTGTCGCTGCGTCGACGCGAGGCGGGCCAGAACGAGCAGTCCCGGCTCGCGCTCGAGGCATCGACGGAGGCCGTGCGCCGAGTGCACACGCTGCTCGACGCCGTCGAGAACTACGAGATCGAGGCGCTTCGTGCCGAGTCGACGCTCGCCGCGGTCATCGCCGATTCCCGAGGCGACCTCGTCGCTGCGCGAGACGTGCCGCGCAGTCGCGAGGTGGAGGAGGCAGCCGAGCGGCTCACAGAGGCGCTCGCCTCGCTCCCTCCGGCGGGTGAGCGCACCGACCCGTTCGCGTCCCTGTCGCGACTCCGGGCCGCGAACACGGCGCTGGACGAAGCGGTGGCGAAGGCGAGGGATCGAGCGGCGCGCCCCATCCCGTCGCAGGCGCAGGTCGCGACGGCGATCGATGACGCGGACCGGCAGATCGCCGTCGCGAACGACGTGATCTCGGGGCACCGAGGGTGGATCGGGTCCGCGCCGCGGACGCGCCTGGCCGAGGCCGAGCGCATCCGGAACGAGCTCGTCAGCTACCGCGGCGGTGAGGAGGAGCGTGAGCAGGCCCTGTCGCTTGCACGGCGGGCGGGTTCGCTTGCGAGCGAGGCGCTGCAGCTCGCGCAGCGCGACATCGACCAGTCGCGCCCGCAGCAGCAGCAGGGTTACGACGAGTGGGGCCAGCCGCGCGGTGGCGGATACCAGGGCGGGTACGGCGGTCGCGGGGGTCGACGTGGTGGCGACATGGGGGACGTCGTCGGGGGTGTGCTCGGCGGTCTCATGATCGGCGGACTGCTCGACGGGATGTTCGACTAGGGCACTGTTTCACGTCCCTCACCGTTCGGTTGGTTGAGATGGGTGAATATCCGGGTGAATCACCCCGTGTGACGCGGATATGCGGATCAGAGTCCAGGATGCTGTGGTATTGCGCTATGTTCTAGTCCTAGCGCGTGATTTCGGAGCCGAAGTACCCAGCGTCTCCGACGCACGTGGTCCCACTGCCATTCGTCCCCCCAGCGAAAGAGTGCCGCCGAATGCCCAGCACATCCCAAGAATCATCTGCCCAGACCCCGCAGGTGCCGAGTGCCTTCTCGGCTGCTCCGGCACGCACCGGGACCGTCACGCGCCGCTCCATCGTCGCCGGCGCCGCCTGGACGGCACCCCTCGTCGTTGCCGCTGCATCCGCACCACTCGCCGCCGCGTCACTGACGACCGCCGGCTGTCTCCCGACCGGCACCCTGTTCAACGCCGGCTCGAACGGTCGCCTCCTGAGTGGGACGCTGCTCGGCACGGAGCTGCTCGGCGGGCTGCTGGCCGGTCTCACGGGCGCCCCGACGCAGCTCTCGGGGAACACCGTCCAGGCCGACAACACGTCGCCGCTCGACGGAGTCATCGACCTGCTCTCCGGCGTGCTCCAGATCGTCACGGGGCCCCAGTCGCTCGGCCTCCTGAACCAGCGCTCCTACGCGAACCAGTACGGCACGACGGACGGCTCGAGCGGCGCGGTCGCGAACGACGGCCTCATCGCCCTGACTCCCGCCCAGAGCGAGCTGACGCTCGGAAACCTCGACCTCACGAAGGTCTTCACGCAGCTCGGCACTCTCATCGGCTCGCCGGTCGCTGCCGACCTCCTGAACTCGCTGACCGACCTCGACCTCGACATCGGGGCGGTGGCCGGCCGCACCTACGCGAACGTCCTGTGCGTCCCACCGCAGACCGTCGTCGGCACGCCACCAGCGCCGAGCGTCACCTCCGGTTCTGTGTCCGAGGCCTTCCGCGGCGCCACCGCGCCGCCCGTCACCGTGCAGCCACCCACCGGCGGCATCCAGCGCCAGTACATCCTCAGCCACCTGCGTGCCAAGGTGACCTCGGGAGTCGTCGGTGCGCTCGGCACGGCCCTCCAGACGACCATTCCGGTCAACCTCCCCGTCAGCACCCAGGCGATCTTCGACGTCCTCGCCGGTATCCCGCTCCTCAGCGGATTGGTCGCCGCGCTCGGCGGCGCCGCCGCGCTGAACGTCTCTGCCACCGTGGATCTCGCGGCCCTCACCGCTGCGCCCATCGGCGGGGCGAACTCGCCGCTTCGCCTCGACCTCACCGCCGGCACCGTCACGGTCGATCTCGCCACGCTGCTCAATACGCCGGATGGCAAGACCTTCAACAACCTGCCAGCCAACACCCGCCTGTTCGCCGACCTGGCACTGCCCACCAACGCCGTCGTCGCCGCGCTCAACACGCTCGTCGAGGACATCATCACGCGGCTCGCGGGCTCGATCGCGATCTCCATCACGGCGAGCGTGCTTGGAGGCGTCACGACCGTCAACATCAGCGGCACGCTTGCACAGTTCCTGGCCGGTCCGACGGGCGGAGCAACGGCAGTGATCCGTGTTGCCCTGGTCACTCTCAACCTCACGCCTATCCTCGGCACGCTCCTCGGCGGGATTGCGGGCGTCGTGGCGGGCACGGTCCGCAACCTGCTCGCTCCGAACGGCACGCTCAACGCGATCTTCACGCCGCTGAACAACCTGCTGTCGTTGCTGTTCAGCGCGCTCACGAACGTCCTCGTGATCACGATCAACGCGCAGAACGACGGATCGTCGAAGGATCCGTTCAGCAGCGTGCGCGTGCCGCTGCCAGCGGGAGGCACCATTCCCGCCTCGCCGACGTTCCGCGTCTTCGAGACGGCGGCGCTCCAGGTCGGGGCGATCGGGTTCCTGAACCTGCTCAACCTGTTCGTGGCTCGCGGTTCGAGCGGACCGAACCCGCTGCGCCCGTAACACCGACCGCGGGGCTCCCCGCAGAGAACGGGCCCCGTCGGCGCTGACAAGCGCTGGCGGGGCCCGTTGTCGTCCGCGGAACCAGTGGTCTCGACGGTCCTGGCGCGCGCGGGACCGTCGGCGCGCCTACTTCGTCGAGCGGACCGAGAGCAGCTCGTACCCTTCCGGCACCATGGCCTCGATCTTCGACTTCGCTTCTTCGTAGGAGTCGGCTTCCGCCTCGATCGTCTCGCTCGCGACGGGACGGATGACTGCAATGACCTTGACCATCCGCTGATCATAAGGCTCTCGGTCGCCGCTGTCGGAGAAGGACGCGACCGCCCCTAGTCGGTGTCGGCGTCGGCGTCGGCGTCGGCGTCGCGGAGGATGCGCTTCGTCGCCCTCGCCCGCCACGCCTCCTGCAGGACTTCGCCCAGTCTCGCCGCGGACACGGCCTCGAGCCGCACGAGCACGCTCGGGTGGCCGTCGTAGTGCGGGGTGGTGAAGAACGCCTCCGGCTCGCCCTGCAGGAGCGCCTCGCGCTCGCCCAGGTCGGCGCGCCAGCACACCAGCACTCCGGGCTGATCGTGGAAGCGTGCGAACATCTTCTTCCCGACGTAGAACGCCGGAGTGCCGTAGGCGGTGCGCTCCTCAGTCTCGGGGAGCGCGAGCGCCAATCGCCGAACATCGTCGTCGCTGCTCATGACGCCATCGTGTCACTGCTTCTGCCAGGGAACCAGACTGAGCGCGGAAATCGGCCGAGGAGGCTCGCCGAGCAGGGAATACCTCGCGCCTCGGCCGTGCTGGACCTTGGTATGAAGGCAATCGTCTACGCATCCACCGGCCCCTCCGACGTCCTCTCCCTGGTCGAGCGCGAAGTCGCGCAGCCGGGCCGCGGGGAGGTGCGCGTCAGGGTCGTCGCCTCGGGCGTGAACCCGACGGACTGGAAGGCACGCGAGGGAGGCGGAGCCGGAAGCGCACTCGGCTTCGACGAAGTCGTCCCGAACCAGGACGGTGCCGGGGTCGTGGATGCGCTGGGCGAGGGCGTGACGGGGCTGGCGGTCGGCGACCGCGTCTGGGTCTACCTCGCGGCGCACCAGCGCCCGACCGGAACCGCGCAGGAGTTCACGGTGCTGCCCGCCGATCGCGTCGTCGCCCTGCCCGAGGGCATCGACTTCGATGTGGCTGCCAGCCTTGGCGTGCCGGCCATGACGGCGCACCGGGCGCTGACCGTGCACGAGCACGGACCCGCGCGTCTCTCGCCCGGGGCGCTCACCGGCCGCACGGTGCTCGTGCACGGTGGCGCCGGCGCAGTCGGGCACGCGGCGATCCAGCTCGCGGCGTGGGCAGGTGCGACGGTCATCACCTCGGTCAGCAGCGACGAGAAGGAGGCGCTGGCCCGTGCTGCCGGGGCCCACCACGTGGTTCGCTACCCCGACCCCGCGCTCGCCGAGCGCATCCAGGAGCTCGCCCCGAACGGCGTCGACCACATCGTGGAGGTCTCGCCGACGCAGAACGCGGCGCTCGATGTCGAGGTCATCGCGAATCACGGCAGCATGGCCTACTACGCGAACAACAACGGCGACGAGTTCACGGTGCCGATCATCGCGAGCTTCGCGAAGAACGTCCGCTGGCAGGGGCTGCTGCTCTACACCGTGGGGCCGGATGCGATGCACGCGGCCGCCGAGGACGTGACGGCGGCGCTCGTCGACGGCGCGCTGCCCGTGGGGGAGTCGGCAGGTCTGCCCATCACGTGGTTCCCGCTCGAGGACACCGCAAAGGCGCACGACGCTGTCGAGGGAGGCAAGGTCGGGAAGGTGCTGATCCGCGTGGCTGACGAGGCCTGATCCCTACCCCCGGTGCGGCCTCGTCCTCGGGGCCGTCACCGCGGGAAGCGGGGGTCGCGGCGATACTCGTCGAGCC
The DNA here is from genome assembly GCF_013409665.1 of Pseudoclavibacter sp. JAI123. Lineage (NCBI taxonomy): Bacteria > Bacillati > Actinomycetota > Actinomycetes > Micrococcales > Microbacteriaceae > Pseudoclavibacter > Pseudoclavibacter sp. JAI123. Next base: position 1,480,588 of record NZ_JACCCM010000001.1, read on the forward strand.
TCGCGCTCAAGGCGGCGTGCACCTGTGGTGGGGCGTCGTCGCCGATCAGCAGTCGCACTCTCGTGTCGTCCGGGTCGGCGACGTGCGCGATGATCTCTGCGGCGGCATCCGCGGGCGAGGTGCCACTGGGCTGCGGCTCGTCGGCAGCTGGCGCAGACGGCCACGGCACCTGCGGCGTCCCGAAGAGGCGTGTGCGCAGCTCGTCGTAGGTGGCCAGTGGCTCGCTGAACTGCATGCTGCCGCCGGCCCAGTCGGTGCGGAGCTCGCCGGGCTCCACGATCGTGACGCGCACCCCGAAGCTGGCGACTTCGGCGGCCATGGCCTCGCTGAACCCCTCGAGGCCCCACTTCGCCGCGTTGTAGAGGCCGAGCGTCGGCATGGTCCCAACCGCGCCGACCGTCGAGATCTGCACGATGTGCCCTGATCCCTGCTCGCGCATCCCGGGCAGCACCGCCTGGCTGAGCCAGAGCGGGCCGAGCAGGTCGGTGTCCAGGATGCCCCTCGCATCCTCCTCCGAGACCTCCTCGGCAGCCCCGATGAGCCCGTAGCCGGCGTTGTTGACGAGGACGTCAATCGCGCCGAAGCGGGTGGTGGCGCGGTCGACCGCCGCGAACGCGTCGGCTCGGTCGCGGACGTCGAGCGACAGCACCAGCAGGTGTTCGTGCGCCGGGAGCGAGTGCTGGCCGCGGGCCGTCGCGACGACGTCGTGGCCGGCATCGAGTGCGGCGATGGTGAGGGCGCGTCCGAGTCCGCGGTTCGCGCCGGTGATCAGCCAGGTCTGCGATGAGGTCATGCCCGCAAGGGTAGGAGACGATCCTCGCCGAGACGTGTGTGCAGCGGGGAGCCCGAGTCCCTACTCGCCGACGCTCCCGTCGATCGCCTGGCGCAGCAGGTCGGCGTGCCCGTTGTGCCGCGAGTACTCCTCGACCATGTGGATGAGGACCCACCGCAGTCGCGGGATGCGGCCGTCCGAGAAGCCGCTCGCCGCGGGGTGCTCGAGGCCGCCGAGCTGGAAGGCGCGCTCGGCGGCGGCTCGTGACCGCGACACGGCCGCCTCCCACGCTGCGAGGAGCTCGGTGGGCTCGCTGTCGCGGGCGGTGTCCCACTCCCAGTCGGGCGTGGCTTTCCAATCAATCGAGGCCCACGGTTCGCGCGGCTCTTCACCGAGGAGGACGACGCCGAACCAGTCGTCCTCGACGTACGTGAGGTGCTTGACGAGGCCCCCGAGGGTCATTGTGCTGGGTGACAGCGTCTTCGCAAGGTCACCCGCGCTGAGCCCTGACACCTTCCAGGCGAGCGTGGCCCGGTGGAAGTCGAGGAAGCCGTTCAACGTCGACCACTCATCCTCGCCGAGCGGCGGCTCCGGGCGATGCTGCTCGTCGAAGATCGTCGTCATGGTCCGATCCTACGGACCCACTCGTGCCAGCGCGGGATTGCGGCCGCTGCGATGCACCGAAGAACTGGTGCCCCTGGAGGGACTCGAACCCCCAACCGTTTGCTTAGGACGCAACTGCTCTTCCATTGAGCTACAGAGGCTGGCGCGACAATGCTACCGGTGCTCGCGGACTTCCGCGCGCACTGCGACCCGCTGCAGCCTGGGAGCGGCCGGAAGTTCATCATGATTTCGCAACGAACGGGTCCGTGGACCGCTCGAAGTGGAAGTGTTGGGTCATGAGCACCTCAGAACAGCGAAGGGCGAGCCTCGCGGGCCCCATCGGCCTCGGCATCGGGCTCATCATCATGGGCACCGCCTACCTCCTCGACCGTCTCGGCATCCTCCCCATCGAGTGGGGCATCCTCTGGCCGATCTTCCCCATGATCGTGGGTGTCGTCGCCCTGATCACGAGCATCCGCAACTGGTGGGGGTGGATCCTCATCGCCGTCGGCGCGTTCTTCTTACTCAACGAGCTCGTGCTCGGCGGGCTCGGCAACATCTGGGAGCTGTGGCCGGCTGCCGTCATCGTCGTCGGCATCGTGTTCATCGTGAACGCCATCCGGGGGCGGAACAGGTCGGAGACGGTCGGCGGGGATGGGGCAGCCGGTCAGGTGCCGCCGTACGGCATCGACCCCGAGTCGCGCGAAAACTAGGCCAAGCTCGGCGCAACCCACGCGCGCCTCCACCCTCCGACCGGCCGAGACACTTACAGTGTCACGCGTGTGGGGTCTGTTTCGTAAACGAGGTTCAGAGCCGGGCGACGCGAAGAGCGACGATCACGGCTCCGGCAAGGGTGCGCCCACAAACAATGAGACGGAGCCGATTCCCGACCTGAGTCCGGTGCGGGAACGCCTCGAGCGCGAGCGCGCCGAGCGTGGTGATGGCGACCGCGATGACCACGACGACGGCCAGTCCCTCGACCTCGGACGCGACCACGAAGACGGTGTGCGCGCACGGAACGCCGACGGTCCGAGTCTCACGCGCGGCCGCTCCTGGGTTGCGGATGCGGTAGCGCACGAACGCAAGACCCACCCAGTGCCATCGGCGGACGAGCAGGAGCTCACCGCGCTGGACCTCGAACGCGCCGAGCAGGCGCGGGCGCTCGAAGCGGCCGTCGACGCAGCCCAGGACGCCTGGCTGCACGAGCTGGCGCAACTCGGCGGACCATCTCCGCTCCTCGACTTCGCCGACGAGCCGGGCACGTACGTCGAACTCACCAGCGCGCACCCAGGCGGAATCGCGCCCTTTGCTGCGGGCAAGACCGTGCTGCTGTCGGCGCTCGTGCGCGAGAACTCGTCGTTCCGTGGCGCTCGGGACGCCGCCGACCTCATCGCGCAGAAGGGCACCGAGCTGCTCGCCGGCCGCGGCATGAGCACGATCCAGCTCGCCACGGGCTTCGCCGAGTGGACGCAGGACGGGAAGCACTTCCGCGCGCCCATCCTCACCCGCACGGTCGACCTGCGCCGTGCAGGTCGCGACTACGAGTTCACGCTGAAGGGCCCGAGTCGCGTGAACGCCTCACTCGTGCGCCACCTCGCGCAGCACTTCGGCGTGCGCCTCCCAGTGGCCGAGCTCCTCGAGCTCGCGAAGTCCAACGACGCCTTCCTGCCGCAGCAGGTCTTCGACCGCACGCGAGCGCTCGGCGCGTCCATCCCGCAGTTCACGGTCTCGGCCCGCGCCGTCATCTCGAGCTTCGGCGAGGTGGCAAGCGCCATGCTCCGCGACACCAACGAGCTCACCCACCCGGTGCTTCGAGCCCTCGCGGGTGACGAGGAAGCACGCCGCCAGGTCGCCGCGCCGCGGCCCGCCGAGCAGCGGCCAAGCCCAGACCGTCGCGACCCGGTCGGGGACCGGTTCCTGCTGGACGCGGACACCGAGCAGGAGCGCGTCGTCGACGCGATCGCGGCCGGCAACTCAGCCGTCATCAACACGATGCCTGGCACCGGCCTCACGCAGACCGTCATCAACGCGCTCGGTCTGCTCGTCGCCGACGGCAAGCGCGTCCTCGTCGTCACGCCACGCTCAGCGAGCATCCGCGCCATCAGGGCACGCCTCAAGAGCGTGGGACTCGAGGGCCTCGCCGTGACGCCACGAACCCTCCGCCGTGACGCGATCGCATCCATCTCGCGCAACGAGAAGGCTCGCAAGCCCGCGATGCACGAGCTCGACGACGCGCTCGTCCGTCTCCGCCACGTGCTCGCCGACTACCGCGACGCACTCGTGCACCCTGACCCCGCGCTCGGCGTCTCCGCGCTCGACGCCCTCGAGGAGCTCTCCCGCCTCGAGCTGCGAGAGCACCCGCCCATCACGACGGCGCGTCTCGACCGCGACGCCATCGAGGCCATCGCCACGGGCCGCGACGCGATCGCGCGTCAGCTCCGCGCCGCCGGCGAGCTCGGCCAGTTCAAGTACGGCCCGGACGACTCGCCCTGGTACGGCGTCTCGTTCGAGTCAACCGACGAAGCCAACCGCGCGCAAGAGGCCGCCGTCGAGCTCGACGCGGGAGTGCTGGTCGAGGTCATCGACAGGGCGCAGGAGCTCGTCGGCCGAACCCGGATGCGCCCCGCGGAGACGTACGGCGAACTGGGCATCTACCTCCGCCTGCTGCTCGACCTGCGCGAGACGCTCGACCGCTTCCGCCCGGCGGTCTTCGACCACTCGCTGACGGACGTCATCCACGCCACGAACCCCAAGCGGGAAGGCAGCGACCTGACGTCGGCGCGCCGCCGCCAGCTGCGGCAGCTCGCGAAGGACTACGTGCGGCCCGGCGTCGTCGTGGACGACCTCCACGAGTCGCTCAAACTCGCCCAGCGTCAGCGCATCCTCTGGCACCGCTACGTCACGGATGGCTCCACCCCGACCGTCCCCACCGGCATCTCGGACGTCAGGAAGTTCCACCGCGAGGTCGCCGAGAAGCTGCGCCTCCTCGACGAGCCGCTCGTCGACGCCGGCGCCGTCTCGCTGAGCGAGCTGCCGCTGGCCGACCTCCCGGCCCGCATCACGGAACTCGCGGCCGACAGCGAGGTGCTGCACAACATCGTCGAGCGCCTCACCATCATCGAGCGCCTCGAGAACCTCGGCCTCACCCCGCTGCTCGAGGACCTCTCCGAGCGTCACGTCGAGGCGGATGCGCTCGGCGACGAGCTCGAGCTCGCGTGGTGGCAGTCGGTGCTGGAGGACCTCCTCGACCGCGACAAGGCCCTTCTCAACGCCAACACCCGGGTCGTGACGCGACTCGAGAGCGACTTCAGGGTCGTCGACCAGGCGCACACCGATCACTCCGCGGCGCAGCTCGCCTGGCAGCTCGCCGAGGCATGGAAGGTCGCGATCGTCGACTACAGCGAGCAGGCGGATGCGCTGCGGCAGCTGCTGCGCCGCCCCGGCGTGCCCTCCACGAAGCTCGCCCTCGAAGCTGGCGACGTCTCGAAGAGCATCGCTCAGTTGTGGCTCACGACTCCGTACGATGTGCCGCTCGTCAGCGAGCGCATCCACTTCGACACCGTCGTCCTGGTGGATGCGGGAACGATGTCGATCGCCGAGAGCATCGGGGCGATCCGTCGCGGCGACCAGGTCGTCGCGTTCGGAGACCCGGTCACCCAGTACCCGACGCCGTTCACGGTCGCCGTGACCCGACCGTCGGCCGACAGCACGGACACGTGGGGTCTCCGGCACACCGACCAGGTCGGCGAGTCCGTGTACTCGCGGCTCGCCGAGTTCCTGCCAGAGCACGCGCTCACGCGCAGCTACCGAGCGGGCGGCGAAGACCTCGCTGAACTCGTCAACCGGCGCTTCTACAAGGGGCGGATCCGCTCCATGCCCTGGGCTGGCACGTTGCTCGGCCACTCGAGCCTCAGCTTCTCGTTCGTGGAGAACGGAACGGGGCTTCCCGACCCGATCACCGGCGGCGTCGAATCGACGGACGCCGAGGTGAGCCGCGTCGTCGAACTCGTCGTCGACCACGCCGTCCACCGCCCACGCGAGTCCCTCATGGTCGTCACCGCGTCTGCCCTGCACGCCCGTCGAGTCGAGCAGGCCGTCTACTCCGCGGCTTCCCGACGGAGCGACATCGCAGAGTTCTTCACCTCAGCCCGCGGCGAGCCGTTCACCGTCACGACGATCGAGCTGGCCACCGCCCAGTCGCGCGACCGCGTGATCTTCTCGATCGGCTTCGGCCGAACGCCGCACGGCCGCGTCCTCGCGAACTTCGGAGTGCTCGGCACCGAGCTGGGCGAGCGTGCGCTTGCCGTCGCCATGACGCGTGCCCGCCGGTCTCTCGTGGTCGTCTCCTGCATCCGGCCCGGCGAGCTCGACCCGTCGCGCATGTCGCGGGGCGTTCTCGGCCTGGCGCAGATCCTCGGTGAAGCCGACCCGGACGCGGCCAAGGCAGGCACGCCCGCTGGCAGCGCCGCACCGTCTGAGCCCACTGCCGGTGACCCCGCGACCGACGAGGAGGGTGACGGCGAGGCACGCGACGTCGAGGCGCCGCCCATGCTACTCGACCTCGCGAACCGACTCGAGTCCTTCGGCATGACCGTCGAGCTGTTCCACCGCGGACGCATCCCGCTGGCCGCCGCCTACCGCGGCCGGGCGATCGCGATCGACACGGACGGGCTCGACCTGCGCATCGCGGGCTCTGCGGATGCGACGCTGCGCGAGACGCTGCGCCTACGCCCAGAACTCCTCAAGCGCCTCGGCTGGTACTACCTCCGCGTGCACTCCTTCGAACTGTTCGCGCACCCGGAGGCCGTCGCGCGTCGCATCGGCAAGGCCCTCAAGGTGCCACTGCCCGCGGAGACGGCCGGGATCGCGGCCGGCTCGATGCAGGGGGAGCTGGGTGAGCTGACCTCCGGTCGGTCGACGACGGATGCGGGGGCCGCGGCAAGCGCGAGCCTCGCGTCGGTCACGCTGCCCGATGGCAACCAGCAGATCGCGATCGCTCGCCCGGGCGAGCCCGGCGGTTCGAGCTGAGCGTGACCCACTCGAACGACCAGAGCGAGCATGCATCGACGCGCATCGGGGGCAAGCCGCGACGCCGCGTGACGACGGCGCCGCCGCCCGGCAGCGACCCAGCGCCGCAGTCGGTGGACGGCAGGCGTGAGCCCGCCGTGCTCGCCGGCGAGGACTCTCCGAGCGCCTGGGGCGACACCGACGTGCGCTACGCCGACGACCGTGCTGAAAGCCCCAGGGGGCCCAACGACGCCCGGCTGCGCGCCGACAAGCCACCGCACTATGGCTGAGCGGGCCATCGAACCGAACGACCCCAACGTGCCGGGTTCGGATCCCGAGCATCCCACCACCGGACAGACCCCCGTCGTCTCGAGCGCGGACGGCCCCAGGCCTCCCATCCCCGCAGAGATCTGGGTGCTGCTCGTCGCCACGTTCTTCATCGCGATCGGCTTCGCGCTCATCGTGCCCGTGCTGCCGCAGTACGCCCTGAGCTTCGGAGTCGGCGCGACGCTGGTCTCGGTGGTCGTGAGCGCGTTCGCGTTCATGAGGCTCGTGTTCGCCCCCGGGGCAGGCGCCCTCATCAACAAGCTGGGGGAGCGGCGCATCTACGTCGCGGGACTCCTCATCGTGGCGGCGTCGACGGCCGCCGTGGCGTTCGCTCAGGACTACTGGCAGCTGCTCGTCTTCCGGGGGCTCGGTGGCGTCGGGTCCGTGATGTTCACGATCTCCGCCGCCGGCATGATCGCGCGCTACTCGCCGCCGCAGATCCGCGGGCGCATCTCGGCCCTCTGGGGCGGCATCTTCCTCGTCGGCAACATCGCCGGACCCGCGGTCGGCGGGGCGCTCGCGCAGTTCGGCATCGGCGTGCCGTTCCTCGTCTACTCGGGCACCCTCGTCATCGCCGCGGCCATCGTCGGGGTCATGATGGGGCGCGCGCACCGCGTCACTGCCAGGAAGGCCGCCGAGGAGGCCGGACTGCACGATGCCGGCGACGACCGAGCCCCCGGCATGAGGAAGCTCGAGCCGAAGTCCCTGCGCGAGGCGCTCCAGGACTCCGCCTATCGTGCCTCGCTCGTGTTCGGCTTCGCGAACGGATGGGCGAACTTCGGCGTGCGGACGGCGATCCTTCCCTTGTTCGTCGCGACAAGCATCAGCCAGGAGCCCTGGGTGATCGGGGTCGTCATCGCCGTCGGCGCGGTCGGCAACGTCGTCTCGCTGCAGTATGCGGGGCGGAAGACGGACCGTGTCGGGCGTCGCCCGTTCATCCTCATCGGCCTCGGCGTCTCGGCGGTGGCGATGTTCGCGACGGCGTTCGCCAGCGATATCGCCACGATGCTCGCGCTGAGCTTCGTGCTGGGACTGGGCTCCGGGCTCGCGGCCCCCGCGGAGCAGGCCGTGATCTCCGACATCATCGGCTACGGACGCAGCGGCGGCCAGGTGCTCTCCACGTACCAGATGACGCAGGACGGTGGGAGCATCCTCGGCCCGATCGTGGCCGGCGTCATCGCCGACCTCTTCGGGTTCACCTGGGCGATCATCGTCTCGTCTCTGATGCTCGCCATCGCGTGTCTCTCCTGGGTGTGGGGCCGCGAGACGTTCCGTTCGTCCTGATCGGCCCGTGGCCTGCCCTTGAGACGGCGCCGAGACGCAAGAACGCCGCCGGGGTGACCGGCGGCGTTCTCGCGCAGCCCTTGGGGCTGCGGCGCTGTAGCGAGTTCGACTAGGCGCGAGTCTCGGGGCCTTCGCCCTGGAGCTTCGCTGGCGACTCCTGCTGGGCCTTGAGGAGGTCGCGGATCTCCTCGAGGATGTCCTTCTCGGTCACGGCGGCCTCGACGGCGGGCTTCGGCTTGCCGTGGATGAGGCGGTAGCTCATGTCGTTGAGCTTGTTGATCGGCACGATGATCGCGAAGTACACGACCGCAGCGATCAGGACGAACTGGATGATCGCCGCGATGACCGCGCCGAAGCCGATCTGCGCCCCGGCGATGTTGACGGTCGCGGCCGCGATGTCGTCAGCCTGGAAGATGGTAGCGATGATCGGGTTGAAGATGCCATCGACGATGGCGGTGACGATGCCGGTGAACGCGGCACCGATGATGACGGCGACGGCAAGCTCGATGACGTTGCCACGCATGATGAATTCGCGGAATCCCTTCACGGGGTCCCCTTTCGTTCTGTACTCGCGTACGGAGAAGTTGTCAGTTCAGGAAGAAGCTGAAGTGCTGCTGCTGGAGGTGCTGGAGGCCGCGGCTGGAGCCGGGTCCTTCTTGGCAGGTGCGGGCTTCGACTCGGAGGTGGCCCCCGAAGAGGAAGCGGAGCCGGAGCCGGAGCCCTTCTTGGCGCTGGCCGCGGAGTCGGTCCGGTAGAAACCGGATCCCTTGAAGGAGACGCCGACGGCACCGAAGACCTTGCGCAGCTTGCCTCCGCACGCGTCGCAGACCGTGAGGCTCGAGTCGGCGAACCCCTGCTGGATGTCGAAGGCGTTGTCACATTCGGTGCAACGGTAGGAATAGGTAGGCATAATCTCGCTTTCGGGACCAGGACAGCATAAACGCGCCGGAGGGCCCGCGGGGTAATGCGTCAGAAACGTGTGATCCCGGACGGCGTGACGACGCCATCCACCCGCTCGTCGTGCATCTCGCGGGGGACAACGCCGACGAGTTCGTCGTCGAAGACCACGGCGAAGACGGGCGGCCTGTCGGCCATCGAGCCGAGCGTCCGGTCGTAGTAGCCGCGCCCCCAGCCCATCCGGTAGCCCTCCAGATCGATGGATGCGGCGGGCACGATGAGGAGGTCCGCGTCGCCGAGCGCTATGGGCCCGAGGAGCTCGCCGATGGCTTCGGGGAAGCCGAGCTCGTGCGGGTGCTCCGATTCGCCGTCGGAGACGACCCAGTCGAGGAGTCCGTCTTCACGTGTGACGGGGAGGAGCACGGTGATGCCAGCGTCGCTCGCCCAGTTGAGGAACGGCCTGGTGCTCGGCTCGAACTCGCCGGAGAGGTAGCAGGAGATGCGTGTCGCGCCGTGGGCGACGACGAGCTCCCGCAGGTGGTGCGCGAGGTGTTCGGCGTGCTCCGAGAGCAGCAGCTCTCCGTGACTGCGTCGTCGCTGTCGGATCTCCGCGCGGAGGGCGCGCTTCTCGGTCTTCGCGTCGGTCGCCATGGCAAGGAGCCTAGCGAAGGGCACGTGCGCGGCTCACGAGCGGCCGACGCGCGAACCCGCAACAGCCTCGGCGCGATGACGCGCGTGGGGCCCTGCGTTTCGCGACGACCTGCGAGGGCCATACGATACGGCCTATGTCCTCGCGCATCACAAAGGCCGTTATTCCTGCTGCGGGTCTCGGGACGAGGTTCCTGCCCGCGACGAAAGCCATACCGAAGGAGATGCTGCCGGTGGTCGACCGGCCAGCGATCCAGTACGTGGTCGAGGAAGCGGTCGAAGCCGGCCTGTCGGACGTGCTCATGATCACCGGACGCAACAAGACGACCCTCGAGAACCACTTCGACCGGGTCGCCGAGATCGAGGCGCTCCTCGAGGCGCGGGGCGAGACGGAGAAGCTCGCGAGGGTGCGGGCGGCGACGAATCTCGCCGACGTGCACTACCTGCGTCAGGGCGACCCGCTCGGCCTCGGGCACGCTGTGCTGCGCGCGCGTCAGCACGTCGGCGACGAGGCGTTCGCCGTGCTGCTCGGTGACGACATCATGGCGGGTGGCGGTTCGCTGCTCTCGCGCATGATCGAGGTGCACGAGGCGACGGGGGCGAGCGTCGTCGCCCTGCAGGAGGTCGACCCGGCCATGATCTCCTCCTACGGGGTCGTTGCCTACGACGCCGCCTCGAGCGTCGCGGAGGGTGTGCCGGGCGCCGGTCCGGACACGATCCAGATCACGGGTCTCGTCGAGAAGCCGTCTGTCGAGGACGCGCCCTCGAACTTCGCGGTCATCGGCCGCTACCTGCTGCGCCCCGAGGTCTTCGCCGTGCTCGAGCAGACGGAGCCGGGCGCCGGGGGAGAGATCCAGCTCACCGACGCCCTCCAGGTGCTGGCCGCGAACCGGGCGGAACTCGGCGGTGTCGTGGGCGTGGTCTACCGTGAGCGTCGCTTCGACACGGGGAACAAGCTCGACTACATCAAGGCGATCGTCGAGCTCGCCGTCGACGACCCCAAGCTGGGTCCGGCGCTCAGCCCGTGGCTGCGGCAGTTCGCGAAGTCGCTCGCAGAGTAGACTCCGCTTCCTATGAGCGCTTCCGTTCCCACGCTGACGCACGGCCCGGTGTCGCTGCGTCCCATCAGGGTCCGGGATGCGCGGGAACTCGAGTCAGTGCTGCTCGCGAACCGCGAGTGGCTGCAGCCGTGGGAGGCGACGAGCCCTGGTGGTGGCGGTCGCTGGGACGTGCGCGGCGGCATCCGATCTCTGCTGTCCCAGGCCTCGGCGCACACGGCCCTGCCGTTCGTGATCACGTACGAGGGTCGATTCGCCGGCCAGCTGACGGTGTCTGGCATCAGCTACGGTGCCCTGTCCTCGGCGACACTCGGCTACTGGGTCGCGCGTGACTTCGCGGGGAAGGGGCTCGCGACTATCGCGACGGCGATGGCCACCGACCACTGCCTGCAGGGGCTCGGTCTGCACCGCATGGAGATCTGCATCAGGCCCGAGAACGCGAAGTCGCTGCGGGTCGTCGAGAAGCTGGGCTTCCGGTACGAGGGCCTGCGTCGTCGGTACATCCACATCGACGGCGACTGGCGCGACCACTTCTGCTTCGCCGTCGTGCGCGAAGAGGTGCCGCAGGGGGTGCTGCGACGGTGGCGCGAGGGCGCCGCCGACGAGCGTGAGGCGCAGGTGCCCGAGGCTGATTGGGAGCGGACGTCGACCCCTCTTCGCTGAGGTTCCTCCTGCGCGTCGCGAGAAGTTCAGGATTGCCGAATCTGACACTCCGCAGCAATCGGCGGCCGCGGGTGCGTCCGCCCTTAATGTTGACGCCATGCAGTTCGGCAGCAGTCTCGTCCTCGCCCTGGCGGTGACGCTCTGGCTCGCCTATTTCGTGCCGACGTGGGTGCGCCGCCGCAACTACCTCGCCACCGAGCAGAACGCCATCCGCATGCAGCAGGCCCTGCACTCGCTCGCGACCACGAGCGATCTCGGTGGGGCTCGCGTGCGGGCCGACGGGCGTGGCGTGAGCGAGCAGGAGCGCCGCATCAAGCGTGCGAGGGCCGAGGCCGAGCGCGCGGAACGTGAACGCGATGAGGCGGCTCGTCGGGCCCTGCCTGCCGTGACCGTGCCCCGCTCTGCGGAAGACCGCCAGCGCGCCGCGCGTGCGACGCGACGCGGTCGTCTCGTCACCTCTCTTGTGACGCTCGTGGGCATCGTCGCGGTCGGAGTGGGCATCGCGCTCGGCGCGACCGCCGGGGTCTGGTGGGTGCTGGTCGCCGGCGTGGTGACGGTGCTCGCCGGCGTTGCGGGCCTGCAGCGGCTCGCCCGCATCGCGAACGCGCAGCGGCTCGCGGCTCGAGTGGCGGTTGGCGCCGAGCGCCGGCCGAAGGCCGAACGACGCGCGGACGCAACGATCGACTTCTCGGTGAGCGACGCGGCCCGCCCCGCAGCTCAGCCAGCCGCCGAGGTCCAGGTCACTGAGCCGCTCGACGGCTGGGTTCCCGTTCCAGTGCCGAAGCCCCTGTATCTCGAGCGTTCGTCTGCGGAGTCGCTGACTGCTCCTGAGGAGGAGTCGGGGACACCCGGGCGACCCGGCCCGGACGGTCCTGGCGGCGGGGTGGAAGTCGAGAAGGTCAACCATCTCGAGCTGCTTCGTGAGGCAGCGCGTCGGTCCGAGCAGAAGATCCGGGATGCGCACGCGCAGCCGGGGATCGCGACGTTCTCGACCCGTGCTTCCGCTGCGATGCAGGGAGTGCCCCTGGCGCAGACCGCAGCCACTCGTGCCGGGCTGGCCCAGTCGTCGCCGCAGCTGAGCGAGGCCGTGCTGAACCCCATCGTGGTGGCTCCGGTCGAGAAGCGGCCGAGCCGCTGGGCGAGCATGGGCATTCTGGACGAGGTCGAGCCCGGCATGGGCGATCTCGACGCCGCGCTTCGGCGTCGCCGCGTCGGCTAGTCGCCGCCAGGCGGTGCAGGCGATCCACTAGTGTGGTCGGATCATGGCAACACCAGTAGACGGCGACCCGTTCGCGAAGACCGACGACTCATCGATCGATGTGCCGAACGGGATCTTCGCGGCCGGCGATGAGACGCTCGACCGCACCGGCGCGACGAACGCTCGTCTTCTCCTCGGTGGTCCCTTCGCGCGCTTCCGTGCCGCTCCGGCTGCCGCCCGGGTGAGCTGGTTCGTGGCCGCCGTCGCACTTGTGGTCGTCGTGGTGGTGATCCCCGTCTCGATCGGCTCGTTCGCCTCGGTCCGCAAGGAGTCGCTCGCAGCGTCCACGGCTGCCCCTGCGCAGCCGGCCGTCGTCGTCCTGAGCCCGGAGACCCTCGCTGTGAGTGCGCAGGTCGACGCGATCGAGCCGGCGTACGTCATGTCGAACGGTCTTGTGACGGACGAGTCGAAGACCAAGATGGGCGACCTGCTCGCGACGGCTCGGGATCAGATCGACGCGAACGACGCCGCCGGCGCCACTTCGACGATGCAATCCGCCGTGCCGTACTTCGTCGCGGAGTACTCGCAGCGGGTTGCGACCGCAGCGGAGACCGAGGTCGAAGAGTACGACCAGTCTGAGTGGGAGACCGATGAGCGGCTGGCTGAGCTCATCGAGATCGTCCGCGCCAACGCGCAGGGTCAGGATCTGACGGCGCTGGTCGCCGCGGTCATCGAGATCCCGCAGGTGGTTGGCGACGCCCGAGCCGAGCACTTCGGCAACCGCCGCACCTACGTTCCGCCTGCTCCCACGACCGCTGCGCCTGCCCCCTCGGCGCCTGCGGCGACGCAGCCGCCAGCGACCGAGGCTCCGCAGATGACGCAGGCGCCTGCGCCGTCGCAGGCTCCGGAGCCGGAAGAGACGAAGCCCCCGGAGCCGAAGCCGGAGCCGCAGCCCAGCGGTGGCCCCAACTTCACATCGGCCCCCAACGGCGACTGACCCGGCCGCCCCTCAGTTCTCTGCCCGGCCGATCTTCCAGTACCCCGAGAAGGTGATCGAACTCGGCGGCAGGTCGCACTGGCGGACGAGGTGTCGGCGGATGACCTTCACCGTCGACGATTCGCCGGCCAGCCACGCGTAGAACGAACCGGAGATCTCCGTCGCGACGGCCCAGGCATCCACGGCCTGGGTGAGCCGCTCGCCGTACGGGTGCTGCCCTCTCACGAGCCACGTGACGACGACGTCCGCGTTGCCGGTGGGGAGGGGAACGCAATCGGCGGCCGAAGGGACTTCGAGGAACACGCTCGCCGCGGTCGTCGTCGGGAGGTGCTGCAGGATGTTGCGCACGGCCGGCAGCCCCGTCTCATCGGCAGCGAGCAGGAGGCGCCGCGCCCCGTGGGGTTGGAAGTCCATGCCGCCGGTCGAATCCTCGGCTCGGACGTCGGGGCCGACGACGATGAGCTCGTCCCCGGGCCTGGCGTTCGCCGCCCACGCGGTGGCGGGGCCGGCCGGCTGGTGGAGGACGAAGTCGATGTCGATCTCCCGGAGCGATGGGCGCGTCGCACTGGGTGTGTAGGTGCGGATGGGGTTCCGCTGCTCGTCTGGCAGCGTGCGCCACTTCGAGTACCAGTCGGTGAGCGCGGGTGCTGGAGAGTCCTTGATACCGAAGTCGCCGTAGCTGCCGTCGGCGTGCTGGAAGACGAGTTTGATGCGGTGATCGTTGCCGTGCGGTGCGAAGTGCTCGAGGCCGTCGGCACCGAGCGTGATCCGCACGTAGCTGGGGGAGACGCGAGCCACCCGCTTGACCTGGGTGACGAACGGCGGGAATGGCGTGTAGTCCTCGGTCATGCAGGCATTGACGTGGGAGACCGCTGCACGAGGGCGGAGTGGGCGAGGGGAACGACGAGCGGCGTGCGCGTCTCAGGGTCCGGCACGATTCGTGCTCGCACGCCGAAGACCTCGGCGACGAGCTCCTCGGTGACGACGCTTGCCGGGGGCCCTTCGGCGATGAGCTCGCCCGCGTTCAATGCGATGAGGTGTGTCGCGTAGCGTGCTGCCTGATTGAGGTCGTGCAGGACGGCGATGAGGGTCTTGCCTTGGCGGTGCAGCTCGGCGCAGAGTTCGAGGACGTCGATCTGGTGCGCGAGATCGAGGTAGGTGGTCGGCTCGTCGAGAAGTACGACGGGGGTGTCCTGTGCCAGCACCATGGCGATCCACACGCGCTGGCGTTGACCGCCGGACAGCTCGTCGACGCTGCGCTCTGCGAGGTCGGTGAGGCCGGTCCGCTCGAGGGCTTCCTCAACCGCGTCGTCGTCGTCGTGAGACCACCGCTGGAGGATGCCCTGGTGCGGGTGCCGGCCACGCGACACGAGGTCGGCGACGGTGATCGTGTCGGGGGCGATCGAGGACTGGGGGAGCAGCCCGATGCGCTTGGCGAGCTCCTTGGCCTTGAGGGTGCGGATGTCCGTGGAGTCGAGGAGCACGCTGCCGCCGGCCGCGGGAAGCAGACGGGCGAGCGAGCGCAAGAGGGTGGATTTGCCGCACGCGTTGGGTCCGACGATGACGGTGAAGGAGTTCGCCGGGATGGTGACGTCGAACCCATCGAGGACGGTCCGCTGGTCGTAGGCGACCGTGAGGGCGGCGGCGCGCAGCTCTCCGCTCACGCGAGGCTGCGCTTGCGAGCGTCGGCGATCGGCGGTGCACTCGCAGGGGTGAGCTCGGTGGTGTCTCGCATGTTGTGGACCTACTTCGTCTGGCGGGCACAGGCTAGGCTTGCCTTGCTCCCGAGTATCCCACGGTTCGGTGGTGTCCGGTGTTGAGAGTCCGGTCCTGCGCCTCCCGGGACGCTCCGCGGTTCAGGCGATGAGGGCGTGCGCGCGGTACTGGCCCGGGGTCATCGCGAGCACTCGCCTGAACGCGTCGATGAACGTGCTGGTCTGCGCGTATCCCAGTGATCGCGCGACGAGCGCAACGCTGTGCCCGTTCGAGAGCTGCTCGAGAGCCGACTGCACGCGGACCAGCTGGCGCCAGCTGTGGAACGAGACGCCCGTCTCGTTCTGGAAGATCCGGGCGAGCGTCTTGCTGCTCACTGCGAGCGATTCGGCCCATTCGTCGAGCGATCGGCGGTCGCCCGGGTCTGCGCTGAGCACGTCTGCGATGGGCAGGATGCGCTGGTCGCGGGGCATGCGGACGCGGAGGTCGTGCGACGTTGGGGCGAGGTTGTCGAAGAGGACCCGCTCGATGTTGCGGCGCTGCACCTGGGTGAGATCGGCGGCCTGGAGGCGGGCCAGCAGTTCCTGCAGCAACGGCGTGACCGTCACTCCGTAGGCGTCTCGGGGGCGGAGGAATGACTCTCGCTCCGAGAAGAACGTCGCTTGGAATTCGCAGTCCGAGGAGACGCGACTGGTGTGGACGATGCCGGCCGGGACCCAGACGGCGAAGTGAGGCGGCACCACCCAGACGCTCCGCTCTACGACGAGCTTCATGATCCCGTGCTGCACGGAGAGGAGCTGGCTCACGGGATGCGAATGCGGCTCCCATTGGACAGCGTGG
The DNA here is from genome assembly GCF_013409665.1 of Pseudoclavibacter sp. JAI123. Taxonomy (NCBI): domain Bacteria; kingdom Bacillati; phylum Actinomycetota; class Actinomycetes; order Micrococcales; family Microbacteriaceae; genus Pseudoclavibacter; species Pseudoclavibacter sp. JAI123. The sequence continues at coordinate 1,496,595 of NZ_JACCCM010000001.1, forward strand.
CCCTGCTCTCGCCTCGGCAGGGTTCTCGCGGCGGGAAGCAGAGCGAGAGGCGGGGAGACGTCCGGCTCGATCACGGAGGTGTTCGAGTCACGTTGCCACGTAGGCGGGAGTCCGGAGGTGCGCATACCTCGAGATGGTACACACTGTAGGACCGTTCCAAACGATCCGTATGAGTAGTCAAGAAGCTCATAGGGATTCCTCCAATGTTGACGTCCGCAATCCAGGATCGTGGAACCTGATGCGGGATGTACGGTGACTTTGATTCGGCGACGGCTCGCGCGGGTCGCGTTGGCAGTCCGTGCTGCCCAGTGGTAATGTTTCCTCCCGTCAGGGCCTATGGCGCAGTTGGTAGCGCGCCTCGTTCGCATCGAGGAGGTCAGGAGTTCGAATCTCCTTAGGTCCACACCACTGAGGGCCCGATCACTCGATCGGGCCCTCTTTTCGTGCGCTACGCGTCGCTGGCTTTCAGCTGAGGTCGCGGTATCGCTTGGCTTCGGCGAGTGCCGCCACCAGCTGGGGTTTCGTCGCTCGGGCGCCGTAGCCCGGGGTGTCGCGCTGGATGCGCCATCCCTCGGCGAGCGGCGTCACCTCGACCGTGTCGAAGCCGAACTGGTCGTAGATTCCGCGGACCACGTCGAGGGCGTCCTGGCTGTCGCTGGCCGCGACCAGAGCGCGTCGTTCGGCGTCTTCCGCGGGGCGAGCGTCCCTGGTGATGTCGGCGGCGCCGATGTGATTGAACGCCTTGACGACCCGCGACTGGGGGAGGTGCTGCTGGAGCAGCTCGGATGTGGTGGTGGTCTCGTCGTCGAGTTCGGCGATGGCACCGTCGCGCTGCGGATAGTAGTTGTTGGTGTCGAGCACGATCTTGCCGGCGAGTGCCTCGACCGGCACGGCGCTGTATGCGTGGAGCGGGATGGTCACGACGGCCACCTCCGCGGCTTCGGCAACTTCTATGGCCGTCGCCGCGCGTGCCGTCGGCCCGAGTTCCGCGACGAGCGACGCGAGCGTCTCCGGCCCGCGGGAGTTGCTGATGACGACGTCGTACCCCGCCTCCACCGCCTTCCGAGCGACCTGGCTGCCGATATTGCCTGCACCGATGATTCCGAGAGTTGTCATGCTCGAACCAACCCCGGATGCGCGCGGAATCTTCCGATGTGACAGCGCGTGACGGCAGGTGACGTCGCTAGAATCTGGACGACACGAGGGAGCTGACATGGCAGGCCATCGCATCTACGGGACCGCGTTCGCGGACGTCTACCCGCACTACGTCACGAAGGCGGAGCGGAAGGGGCGCACGAAGGCCGAGGTCGATGAGATCATCCGCTGGCTCACCGGGTACTCCGAGGAGCAGCTCGACGGGACCATCGAGCGCCGCGTCGACTTCGAGGGCTTCTTCGGCGATGCGCCGCTCATGCAGCCGAACCGCGCCCTCATCAAGGGCGTCGTCTGCGGCATCCGAGTGGAGGAGATCGAGGAGCCTCTCATGCAGGAGATCCGCTACCTCGACAAGCTCGTCGACGAGCTCGCGAAGGGGAAATCGATGGAGAAGATCCTCCGGAGCTGACTCCGCCTCCCCGCGGGGACGTGCGCGTCGGCGCGCCGTGACGGTAGCGTGAATGCGTGAGCGCCCAGAGCATGCCAGGCAAGCCGGCCGCACCCCTCCGAGGTGGTGGGCCTGCCGGCGAGGGCGCTCGGCGCGCGGGACGCATCACGGGCCTCGACCTCGCGCGCTTCCTGGCGCTCATCGGCATGATGGCAACGCACGTGTGGGTCACCAACTCTGACGGATCCACGCCCGCCCTCGCCGCGTTCCTCGGAGGCAAGGCGGCCGCCCTCTTCGCGGTGCTCGCCGGGATCGGCGTCGTGCTCACCACGAGGAAGCAGCGGGACCGCCGCGCCTTCGGGGCGGCTGCCCTCAACGTCTTCGGGCGAGGCCTGGCCCTCATGGTGATCGGAATGACCCTCGGCCTCGTGCCCGGCCCGATCGCCGTGATCCTGGTCTACTACGGACTCGTGTTCTGGCTCGTCGCGCCGCTCCTCCGGCTCTCGAACGTGTCGCTGCTCATGGTCGCGACCGCCTGGGCCGGGCTGTGGCCGTTCCTGTCGATGCTCCTGCGCGCACCCCTCAACGTCGGCTCCGAGCTCGGCACACCCAGCTGGCTCGACCTCGCGCATCCGCTCGAGCTCCTCCGGGGGCTCTTCGTCACGGGCACCTACCCGGTGCTGACCTGGGTGGTCTACGCGATCGTCGGCATGGTGGTCGGGCGGATGCTCCTCGTCGCCCGCGAACGCGGCACGATCCTGCAGTTGAGCCTCGGACTCACGGCCGTGGGATCAGTGCTTGCGCTCCTGGGCGTCGGCATCAGCATGCTGCTCGCCGGGCCGTTCGGCGGTCTGAGCTCGATCAGCGCCTCGACGGGTGCCGGAGATCAGGCGTCCGAGCTCTTCTACTCCGCCGCCTTCGGCACCACCCCGACGGACAGCGGCTGGTTCCTGGCATCGCCCGCCCCTCACTCCGGGACGACGTTCGACCTGGCGATCACGGCGGGCACCTCACTCATCGCCATCGGCCTGTGCCTCGCCGTCTGCCTGCGACTCGGCGACGCGACACTCCGCGTCCTCGGACCGGCTCTCGGTGCGGGGGCGACACCGCTGACGATCTACACCCTGCACGTCATCGTGGCAGGGGTCACCTATACGGCGCTGGTCCACGGCGGTGTGCTCGCGGATGCCCCGGAGCTGTTCTGGCTTGTCTCGAGCGCCCTGATCTGGCTTATCCATGTCGCGTGCGCGCTCGCCGTCGGCGCCGTCTTCTTCTTCTGGTGGCGGCGTCGGGGCCCGCTCGAGGCGGCCGTGACCTGGACAGGGCAGCGATTCGCGTCCCTCATGGATGCGCGTCGCGAGTGAGCGCGCCGAAGGTGCGCAGGCGGAGACGGCGCCCGCCACCGGGACTCGGTGGGCGGGCGCCGTCTGCGTCAGGCTGCGCGCTACTTGCCGGCGAGCGCCGTCTCGATCTGCGGGGCGACCTGGTCGATGGCGTACTGCACGGCGAGCGTCGTGCCGAGTGAGTACGCCGAGGCGACGTCGCCGTCGATGACGACGGCACGCCCGTCCGCGACTGCGGGAATCTGCTGCCACTGCGCGTCATCGGTGATGGCCGACTTCTCGATGAAGATCGGGAACGCGACAATCAGGTCTGCGTCGAGCAGGTCGAGCTGCTCGTTGGAGACGGTCGAGGTGAAGCCAGACTCGGCGACAGGGAGCTCGGCGATCTTCGGGCTCTGCACGAAGCCGAGGTTCTCGAGGAACGCGACACGCTCGCTGCCGTCGATGTACGCGCCCCAGCCCTCGGACGTCTTCGTGGCCGCGGTCGCCGTCTTGCCAGCCCACTCCGGGTTGGCGTCTGCGACAGCAGCGAAGGCCGCGTCCACGTCCGCGAGCAGCTCGTCACCCTTCTCGGGGACGCCGAGCGCGCTCGAGATGAGCTGCATCTGCTGGTCGGTCGACGTCAGGTAGCTGTCGCCTCCCTCCGGCACACCCACCGTGGTGGTGATCGAGGAGAGACGGTCGTAGCGGTCCTGGTCTCCGGAGCTCTTCGTGTCGAGGATGAGATCGGGTTCGAGGGCCGCAATCGCCTCGTAGTCGGGCTCCATGGTCTCGATGATGACCGGGGCCGTGTCGTAGAGACCCTCAGCCCAGGGGCCGACACCTTCACCGCCGAACGCCAGCCAGTCCGACGCGCCGACAGGCTGGACGCCAAGCGCGAGCGCCGTCTCGGCATCACCCCATCCGAGGGCGACGATGCGGGTCGGTGCCTCATCGATCGTGACCTCGCCGAACTTGGTGTCGACGACCGCTGGGAACGTGCCACCGGCTGCCGGGGCGGACGTGTCTCCTGCATCGGTGTCGGCGGTCGCGGAGCATCCCGTCAGCAGGAGAGTGGCTGCGGAAGCGAGGGCGAGGCCCTTGGCGAGGTGTTTCATGGAGACCTTCTGTCTGAGTGAGCGGCAGTCGATGTAGGTTAGCCTAAACTCGGTTGTCGTGACGACAGAAGTGAAAGCCGGGCCACCTGGCGGCGTGGTCCGTTCCGCGGCAGGCTCGACCAAGCGCGTCTCAGCGGCGCGGCGAGGCTCCATGCTCCTGATCTCGACCCTCCTGCTCGCCCTCGCCTGCGCCCTCAGCATCGCGATCGGCTCCCGGGAAGTGCCGCTCGGGCAGGTCTGGGCCGCGGTCACCGGGGGAGACGTCGACCAGGCCACGCGCACGGCGATTCTCGACCTGCGTGTCACGCGCACCATCATCGGCCTGCTCGTCGGCGCCGGCCTGGCAGTCGCTGGTGCCATCATCCAATCCGTCACCCGGAACCCCCTCGCGGACCCCGGCATCCTCGGCGTCACCTCGGGGGCATCCTTCGCCGTCGCGCTCGCCGTGGCCGTGCTCGGCGTGACCAGCCCCAACGGATACGTGTGGTTCGCGTTCCTGGGCGCCGCGGCGACAACCGTGCTCGTCTACTTCCTGGGCAGCGGAAAAGGCGGGCCGAACCCGCTCAGGCTCACACTCGCCGGCATGGCGTTCGGGGCAGTGCTGAGCGGCATCATCGCCGCGATCCGCTTCTCCGACCCGCAGCGGTTCAACGCCCTGCTCGTGTGGGAGTCCGGCTCCTTTCAACTTCGAACGCTCGAGACCACGCTGCCGGTCGCGCCGTTCGTCGTCGCAGGAGTGGTGCTGGCGCTCTCGCTGGGCCGCTCGCTGAATGCGCTGGCGCTTGGCGACGACCTCGCCCACTCGCTCGGCTCCTCGGTCGCGCGCACCAGGGTGCTGTCCATCGTCGCCGTCACGCTGCTCGCGGGAGGCGCCACGGCGATCGCCGGCCCCATCGCGTTCGTCGGCCTCATGGTGCCGCACCTCGCACGGGCCATGGTGGGCCAGGATCAGCGCTGGATCCTCGGACTCAGCGTGCTCCTCGGTCCCTCTCTCATGCTCGTCGCAGACGTCCTCGGCCGGGTCGTGCTCCGGCCAGGCGAGCTCCCCGTCGGCATCGTCACGGCGTTCATCGGCGCCCCGGTGCTCATCGCACTGGCACGCCGGAAGAAGGTGAGCGGCCTGTGACCAGGCAGGACATCACGCCGCGGCGCGATCATCGACCTGGACCGTCGAGGCCCGCAGGTCCTGCGAGGGTGGCGCGCGAGCTCCGACTGCGGCGCACCGTCGTGGTGACGCTCATCCTCAGCGGCATCGCCGTCCTGCTTGCCGTCGTGGCGCTCGGGCTCGGCAAGTACCCGCTCACCCCCATCGAAGTGCTCGAGGCGGTCTTCGTCCCCGACGGCGGCTTCGCAACGACCGTCGTGCTCGAGTGGCGAGCGCCGCGAGTCGTCGCGGCACTCGTGTTCGGGGCGGCCCTCGCCGTCTCCGGCGCGCTCTTCCAGTCGCTGACGAGGAATCCGCTCGGCTCGCCAGACGTCATCGGGTTCTCGACCGGCGCGTACACGGGTGCCGTCATCGTCATCATCGCCGGCGCGGGCACCTTCGTCGGGACGGCACTCGGAGCACTCGCCGGCGGCCTGCTCACGGCCATCCTGGTCTACGCCCTCGCACGTCGGGGAGGTGTCAGCAGCTTCCGCCTCATCGTGGTCGGCATCGGCGTGACGGCCTTCCTGCACGCCCTCAACACCTGGATGCTCCTGCGCGCGCAGACGGAGGTCGCGATGACGGCGTCCATCTGGGGCGCCGGGTCGCTTGCGCTCGCCCAGTGGTCGCAGCTGGTGCCCGCCGCGGTCATCCTGATCCTCCTCGTGCCCGCCGTCGCGCTGCTCGCCGGCCCGCTGCGGCAGCTCGAACTGGGCGACGAGACCGCGAGGAGCCACGGCGTGCGGGTCGAGCCGACACGCTTCGCAGTGCTCATCGTCGGCGTCATGCTGACGGCAGTCGTGACCGCGGCGACGGGCCCCATCGCCTTCGTCGCGCTCTCGGCGCCGCAGCTCGCGCTGCGTCTCGAGCGCGGGCCGGGTGTGCCGATTCTGTCCTCCGCGGTCCTCGGGGGAGTGCTGCTGCTCGCGGCCGACCTCGTCGCGCAGCACGCGCTCGGCGGCGCTGTCCCGGTGGGAGTCGTGACGATCGTCATGGGCGGTGCCTACCTGGTCGTCCTGCTGGCGCTGCAGGCCCGGCGGTAGGGCGAGGCGCGCGTGCTGTGCTTGGATTGCATCATGCTCAGCAAGCACCACGACGACGCGGTCGGGGAGTGACCTCCCGGGCTGACCGGCGGGCGCGCATCGCCGTCGCCGCCATGTTCCTCACCAACGGGGCGCTCTTCGCGAACCTCCTCCCTCGGTATCCTGGGCTCAAAGCAGAGCTCGCGCTCAGCAACGTCGAGTTCGGGCTCGTCGTCGCCGCCTATCCGAGTGGCGCGCTCCTCGCAGGGCTCGCCGCGGCCGCGCTCATCCGCCGCTTCTGGTCGTCGCGCCTCGCGGTGGCCGGCACGGCGATCACCAGCGTCGCCTTGTTCGCGGCGAGCTTCGCGCCGAACGGGCTGCTGCTGGCAGCGGCGTTCGCGCTCGGCGGTGCGGCGGATGCGCTCACCGACGTCGCGCAGAACTCGCACGGACTGCGAGTTCAGCGCCGCTTCGGGCGCTCCATCATCAACGGATTCCATGCGATCTGGTCGATCGGCGCAGTGCTCGGCGGGCTCATGGGAGCGGCGGCCGTGGCGCTGCACGTTCCCCTTCCGCTGCACCTCGGCATCAGCGGCGTGCTCTTCACGATCGTGGCGGTTCTCGCGTACCGGTGGATGATCCCGGGCCCAGAGCACGACGACGTCGAGGTGTCGACTGCCGGAATCAGGGTCGTGCAAGCGGGCACGGCGTCTCGGGGTGGGTCGGCGAAGTACGTCGTGCTCCTCGCGCTTGTCCTCCTGACCGTCGCCGGCTCGGTGGTCGAGGACTCGGGCAGCACCTGGGCGGCCCTCTACCTCGCCGGCTCGCTCGATGCCCCTCAGGCGCTCGCCGCGTTCGGCTTCATCGCGCTCGTGGGCGCGCAGTTCGTCGGGCGGATGCTCGGGGACCGCCTCGTCGACCGGTTCGGGGAGCGCCGAGTCGCGCAGGCGGGTGGTCTCGTGACGGCGCTGGGCATGGGGGTCGCCTTGCTGTTCCCGAGCGTTGGCGGGACCATCGCAGGGTTCGCCGCTGCAGGCTTGGGTATCGCGACGCTCGTGCCTGCCGCGCTGCACACGGCTGATGAGCTGCCCGGGTTCAAGCCGGGCACGGCTATCACGCTCGTCTCCTGGCTCATGCGACTCGGGTTCCTCGCGGCACCGCCACTCGTGGGGCTGCTTGCCGATGCCACCTCGCTGCGGGTGGGTCTCATCGTGGTGCCGGTCGCGGGGATCGTCGCGTTCCTGTGCGCTGGTGTGCTCGCCGGGCGCCACCGCAGGCACGAATAAGCAGACAGGGGAGCTGGGATGCAGGAATCAATGGACCGCGTGTTCGAGATCGTGGCGGTCGTCGTCGAGGTCCTCGGTGCCGCCGCGATCATCATCGGCATCATCGTCGCGATCGTGCTCGCCGGCTTGGCGCTCCTGCGCGGGCAGGGAGGAACGGCCGCTCTTGCGACGCTGCGCACGTCGCTCGGGGCTGGCATCCTCCTGGGGCTCGAGGTGCTCGTCGCCGCCGACCTCGTGCGCACCATCACGTCGAAGCCCTCGCTGGAGGACGCGCTCATCCTCGGACTCATCGTGGTGATCCGGACGGTGCTGAGCATGTCGATCCAGATCGAGATCGAGGGGGTGCTGCCGTGGCGTCGGGCCCTCACCACGAGCGGCGCGCAGGTGCTCGCCGATCAGGTGCGAGCTGCGCGGCGCCCGCCCATCGGCGAGGACGGAGCGGCGGGAGTCCACGGCACCGACCCGCGGTGACGGCTGCGGCCCGCGCCCGTTCCAGGCGCGGGCCGCAGACTGCGGTGCGGGTCAGACGCCCAGGACGGCGCGCAGCATGTGCGCGACGCGCGCGCGGTTGCTCGGCGTGTCCTGCCAGGCGAGCACACGCCCGAGCGAGTCGACGACGTGGAAACCGGCATGGGCGATGCAGCGGGCTTCGGAGGCGGAGAACTGCGGCTTGACCGCGCGCAGCAGCCCAGCCCACTCCTCGATGTGGTCCCGCTGCAGGGCCAGCAGGCGCTCACGCTCTTCGTCGCTGAGGTTCGTCGACTCGGCGATGTAGACCTGCAGCAGCTTGTGGTGCGCGAGCTGTGCTTCGACGTACGCGTCGATCAGGCCATCCAACGCGGCATCGTTGGAATCGACGGCCGCGAACACGTCACGCGTCACCTGACCGAGGTACTCGGCGGCCCGGGAGCAGGCGGCTGCGAGGATCCCGCTCTTGCTCTCGAAGTGCCGGTACACCCCGGAGGCCGTGATGCCGACGGCACCGCCGATCTCCTCGATGCTGACGAGGTTGTATCCCCGCGCGAAGAACAGGTCGATCGAGTGCGCGACGATCTGCTCGCGCTTGGCGGTCGACGGGATCCCCGTGGCGGCAGGAGCGACGTACGCCTCCGTCTCGGGGAGGTCGGCGTCGAGGGCACGCTGCGAGGCAGTGCGCAAGTACTCGGAGGTCGCCGCGGAGATGCTCGTCCGGTGCATGGACACGCTCGCGAGCACAGCGAACGCCGCCCGGCTCTGCAGCGCGCGGTCCTCGCTGCTCAAGCCTGGACGCAGCTCCTTCAGCACGCTCGAAAAGCGTCCGTAGACCTTCGCGAGGCGCTGGTCCACCGAGGCGCGGTCGGCCGGTTCGAGGTAGCGAGACTCCCAGCGGATGATCTCGCCGGTCCCTCGGCACTTGATGAGACTGTCGAGCGTCGCGTGGATGAGCGCAGCAGCCCGCTCCTCGGCGGGGGCACCGGCGGCGACGGTGGTCTCGGTGACGTCATCCGTTGCGCCCTCGACGGCGTCGACGATACCGAAGGCCGTGTGCTTGAACAGGTCGTACTTGTTGGCGAAGTGGCGGTACAGGGCCGGGGCGGAGATGCCGACCGAGGCAGCCACGTCGCTCATGCTCACCTGGTGGTAGCCCCGAAGCGCGAACGCCTGCGTGGCGGCCGACTCGATGCGCTGCTTGCGGTCCTTGGGGCGGATTGTCGGAGTGTGAGGCCACGTGGGGGGAGTGGTCATGGAGGGGGTGTTGCTCCGTTCAAGATCTGGTGCTGGTAGTGAACGAGGTCTTCGGCGCTCGGGGGTTCGCCTCTCGCCTCAGAAGGATACCCGTCCTACCGGTGGTTCTTCTTCGAACACACCCGATCTGCGGAGCGCGAACGGTGTCGTCCGTGAACGACGAATGCCACCCTGTCGAGGACAGGGTGGCATTCGAGAGCTCGCGCGTTAGGGCTGCGAGCGCCTGGTGCGTGCAAGGAGCATTGCACCGGCCACCAGGAGCAAGGCCGCTGCAGCCGCTGCGAACGGTGCCAGAGTCTCGGCTCCGGTCGTCGCGAGGCTGCTCCCCGGAGCAGGCGTGATCGTCGGCGTCACAGGAGGATGCGAGGCACTCGTTGGCGTCGGCGTGAGGGCTGGTGTCGGTGTCGGTGTCTTCGTGGCGGTTGGTGTCGGCATTGGCGTCGGCGTGGTGGTTGGCGTCGGCGTGGCAGTCGGCGTCGGTGTCGGCGTGGCAGTCGGTGTCGGTGTCGGCGTCGTCGGAGGCGTTCCCGTGCCGTTTCCGCCGCCCTGCTGTTTGACCGTCGTGATGTGCTCGACGGTGCTGCCGTCGACGTTCGCGCTGTTGCCGAACTTCTGCCCGAGCACGAGAGGGCCCGTTGCGGTGGTCGTGTACATGAGGCGGTATCGAGCGTCAGACGTGATCGGACCCGCGAACGTGAAGGTGTAGCTCAGCAGGTCATCACTCACCGAGACGGAGTACTCGGACGGGTCGACGTCCGTGAGTTCGCCGTCCCCCGTGGCTGCGGCGAAGGAGAACGACCCGGGATCGATCTCGTGGGGCGCGAATCCTGCGCCAGCATTGAGCGCATCCGTGATCGTCAACGTCTCCTGGCCGGCGAACTGCGAACCGGGCACGTAGATGCGCCACGTCATGCTGCCACTGGCCGTGATCGGGAAGGAGTCCTTGACCAGCGACGTCACCGGCGGCTCACCGGCCGGGACGCCGATACCGCCGCCGGGGAGGGGGACAACCGTCACGACGCCGTCGACCACGAAGTCCAGTCCGTCCTTCTCCGTGACCTCGCTCGCCTCGGCCCAGAACCACAGGTCGCCGGCAACGTCCTGGAGCGCGTCGACGCGGTCGGTGAGGGTGCAGGTCACCACCGGGGCGTCATCGTCGCTGACGGTGCAGTTCGCGACGGTCGTGTCCGGGTCCTCCGGCGCGGAGATCGAGAACGTGCCGGCGCCCGCTATGCCGAATTCCGAGGGGAGCGTGATGCCGAACGTCTCACCCGCCGTCGCCCCAGTTGGGACTGACCATTCTGCGTCGATGCGGAGCCAATCCCACTTCTTCGCTTCCTCCGTCGATGAGCCGCTGTTGGTCGTGATCGTGATCGACGAGGGATCGATCGCGGTCGGATAGGTGAAGTCCGCTTCCGCGGCACCCGCCGTGGTGATGCCGCCGCCGATGGCGAGTGTGCTCGCGGCGAGCGTTGTCGCGAGAGCGAGGCTGGTTCTGCGGTGTTCCGCTCGGTTCGTCTGTGTTGCGCTCAATCTTCCCCCTGAAGTCGGTGTGGTGCGCGCGGCATGGCGCGCGGCCCGAACAGGGTAGGCAGGAGCCTCGTCGAGTGCCCGCATCTCAGGGGAGGGTGGTGCCGGATTTAGTCCGCTTCGATAGCTCACCAACCCGGAGCTGCGTCCGCATACAAACACAGCGAGTGCGACCCGAAGGTCGCACTCGCTGGGCGTGGTCAGCTCGTCGGAGGACGAGGACCGCTGAGAGCCTGTATTTAGAGCGGGCGGATGCTCTCGGCCTGGAGACCCTTGGGTCCCTGGGTCACATCGAACTCCACGCGCTGGTTCTCTTCAAGCGTGCGGAAACCCTGGACGTCGATTGCGGAGTGGTGCGCGAAGACGTCGGGCGTTCCGTCGTCCGGAGCGATGAAGCCGTAGCCCTTGTCTGCGTTGAACCACTTCACGATGCCAGTTGCCATGTTTTTCTTCCTTCATTGTTATGCAGCCCGTACTTCGGGCGATTGATCCGCGTACGGATCTGTGCTTATTAGGCACGGTCTATTTCGCGCAGGACTGCGCTGTCCGAATCTGGAGCGATTCGGGTTGCTGTTCACGACAGCGTGAACGAGCAAAGATCAGGGGTGGATAAGTACTTGGGTCGGTGCTGTCTGGGGGCAGTTCCGATTCGGATGGGGCGCGCGCTCGACCCGTATTCACTGCGGTGCTACTGGACGGCTTCCCGACACTCAGCGCGTAAGCCCAACGCTATCACGCTCTGCGCCCGCTATCGCGGGCGAATTCAGGCGAAAATCGTCACGCGGGGTCATAGGCCGGAAACCCACCGTCTGGTCAGCTCTGGGTGGCGTCGACATTGCCGAGTTTCCGGTACCCGCAGAAGGTGACCGGTGCTTTCGGAACGCGGTCCAGGTGGTGATGTTGGACATGCGGCGCTTCTCAGGGGTTAGGTTGACCTCAGTGATGAACCGGCATCCGACGAGCGTGAGTTGGAATGCTCGACCGAGCGCTCCCTCTGCCTCGGAACGGCCGGGCGGGCGCCACCGCGTCTACGCTGGAGCGTGAATGCGTACCATTGAGAGCCAGCGAAGGAGTGGATCGCATGACGGGTGATGAGGCAATCTCGCCCGTGCGCGCGCTCCGCGCCCTCCACGCGGCACGGCGGTCCGACCGTGCATCCGGGCTCGGAGGACGGCGCGTGGAGCTCGACGGGGGTCCCGTCGAAGTCCTCGAGTGGCTCTCCTCCCAAGGGCGCAAGCACGACAACCTCCTGGTCCTCGATGAGCGACGTTCGGTGACCGCGGGAGCCCTCGCCGAGCTGCTTCCGGACGCGCACGTGCTTGCGCCGTCTCTCGACGACCTCGGCTGGGCCCAGAGGTCAGAGGTTGCTCCGTCGACCAGCATCCCGGCTGTCGTTCAACTGCTCGACCACTTCTCCATCGAGCGCGCAGTGCTTGTCGGAGCTGCGGACGCCGCAGACCTCGCCGTCGCCGTCGCCGGAGCGCATCCAGATCGTGTGGGGGCGCTCGTGCTGGTCAACGGTGGTATCGGGCCGTCTGAGGAGCGCGCCGGCGTGACCGAGGGCACCGGGTCCGGTTCGCGCGACGCCCTGTCAGGGCTGCGGGTGCCCGTTGCCTTCCTGTTCGGTGGGCCCCTGGCCGAGTCCATGGGCTACACACCCGCATCGGTCCGAGCGACCACGTCCTGGCTGCGGCACGTCGACGCGCAGCATGTGGCTGCGGACGAGCATGAGCAGTTCGAGGAGCGGGCGCTCGCTCTCGTCGCCGACATCGTCGAGGCACAGCTCGCCGCGGTGCGTGCGCGGGCGGCGCATCCCGCGACCGGCTCCCACCGCGTGATCACGCCGGTCGACGACGCGAACTGATCGCCGCTCGCCCGCTGTCTGAGCGACTGCGCGCGGCGTCGTCGTATGCTGGACAGTTGCACATACGGGCGCGTCGAGCCCGGAGAAGTATTGGATGGTCTATGAGCGTCGCAGCTAGCGTCGAGCCACGCACGAACACGAACCCGGGCAGCTTCGTCGTCCGAGAAGCCCGAGTGGACGAATTCGAGGCCGTTGGGGCGCTGACGGTTCGCTCCTTCGACGCTGGCTCCCACGGCAGCGCACGGTGGCGCGAGTGGCGCCGACCTGCGGAGCGGGACGTCGTCGCGCGAAGCGAGGCCGGCACGGTGCTCGTGGCGGTCGCCGATGGCAGCGAATCGCAGGCCTCCATGGTGATCGGGACGACGACGGTCCTTCGCGCCGGAACGGACCCCGCACGTCTCGCACGCGGGGACGAGGCCGAGCTGCGTTTCACCGCGGTGGCTCCCGAAGCGCGAGGCGCGGGAGTTGCGGATGCCCTGGTCCACGCCGGCCTCGAGCTCGCCCGCCGGGGTGGCGCGAGGGCGGTCGTCCTCGACGTCGGTGCCGCGAACACGCAGGCCAGACGGCTGGCCGAGCGTGTCGGATTCGCCAGGGTGAAGGGCCGGGACACCGAGGACGAGACCGCCCGCGTGGAGCTGGCCTACCGCTACGACCTGACGCAGACCGAGGGCATCCGCATTCGCCTGGTCAGACACGGTGAGATCGAAGCCATCGGCAGGCTCACCGAGCGTGCCTACAGCAACGACTACGAGGTGACGCCGAGCTACGCGGAGGACCTGCGCGACGCCGCCAGCCGCGCGCGACGCGATGAGGTCTGGGTGGCCGAGGATATCGCTACCGGGCAGATCCTCGGCTCGGTGTGGACGCCGAGGCCTGGGGAGCGGATCTCCCAGCTCGCCCGGCCGGGAGAGCTGGACTTCCGTATGCTCGCGGTCGCTCCTGAAGCCCGAGGCCGAGGCATCGGTCAGGCGCTCGCCGGCCACGTCATCGCGCTCGGCCGTGACCGCGGGGCATCGCGCGTGGTCATGAACAGCGGGCCGGAGATGCTCGGCGCCCACCGCCTCTACGAACGCCTCGGATTCGTGCATCTCACCGACCGTGAGGGCCCGAAGGAAGTGGCCCCCGGCATCGTTGTGCACCTCTACGCCTTCGGCTACGACCTCAGCGCCTCACCGGCAGTGGAGATCTGACGCTTCTAGACTCGGTGCATCCAATCTCTCGTTCAGCGGTGAGGAGCAGACGATGCCCAGATACGAGCGCTTCGACGCAGGGGACCCCTGCTGGGTGGAACTCGCGACATCGGACCCGCGGGGGTCGGCGTCCTTCTATTCCGCGGTTCTCGGCTGGACGCTGGAGGACATGGGTCCGGAAAGCGGGCACTACCACCTGATCGAGGCCGGTCGCCTCCCCGACGGTGGCTCAGCAGTCGTCGGCGGGCTCGGTGCGGCCGAGTCCGGCCAGCGGGCCTCGTGGATCGTGTACTTCGTGGCACCGGATATCGAAGCGGCCCACGCACGCGCCCTCGGTGCGGGCGCGTCATCGCTCGTCGAGCCGAGCGATGTCATGGAGCAGGGGCGGATGGCGCTGCTCGCCGACCGGCAAGGCGCGACGTTCGGACTCTGGCAGCCCGGTGGCCGCCGAGGCTTCGACGCCTGGGGTGAGCCTGGTACCACCGCGTGGTTCGAGCTGCACACGACCGAGCTGGACGAGGCGACCGAGTTCTACGCGGCGGCCACGGGGTTCGACCCGCACCCCATGGCTGGGCCGCCCGAGTTCCGGTACACGCAGTTCGGGCCGAGGCCGGACGGTGAGGATGCACGCTTCGGTGCCTTCGAGGAATCGGCCTGGAGCGGGACCGGCACCAGGGGTGCAGCGCAGCGGCCAGACGCCGAGTGGGTCGTGTACTTCGTGACGCCCTCCGTCGATGAAGCCACGTCCAGAGCTCGCAGCCTCGGGGCAGACGTGCTCGGCGAGCCCGCGGACACCCCCTTCGGAAGGATGGCGAACCTCGTCGATCCGTTCGGCGCGGGCTTCTGCCTGGTCGAGGCGATGGAAGGGGCTGGAGAGTGAGGGCACCCATCGAGTACGGGCCGCATGACCTGACGGGTCGCCGCTACCTGATCACCGGGGCCTCGACGGGGCTCGGCTTCTTCACGGCGAGGAGCCTCGTCGGACGGGGCGCGGACGTGGTCATCACGGGCCGCAGCGCCACGCGCCTCGCCGCGGCTGCAGCCGGGACCGGACGTCCTGACCTCACCACCACGCTGCCGTTCGACATCGCCGAGCTGGGGGAGGTCGAAGTTGCCGCGCAGACGCTGCTCGATGGGCAGAGCGGCGGAGGCGGGTTCGACGGCGTCGTGCTCAACGCCGGTGTCGTTCATCCGCCCGCAGATCGCGAGACGACGAGCGACGGCATCGAGCGGGTCTTCGCGACCAACGTGCTCGGACACTTCGCCCTGCTGAGCCGCCTGACGGCGGGGGAAGCGCTCCGCGAGAGCGCGGCGGTCGTGTGGCTCGGCAGCATCGCGCCCGCCCTGACTCGCGCGCACCTGCAGGACGTGCAGCTGCGCGGCGGTTACACGTCGTGGAACGCGTATGCGCAGTCGAAGCTCGCGACGCAGGTGCTCTCCATCGAGGGCGATCGGCGGGCGCGCGGCGCCGGCGGGCACGTGCGGAGCCTCGTCGCGCATCCGGGATACTCGACGGGTGGGCTCACGCCGACCATAGCGGGCGTGCACGAACCCTCGGTGGGCAAGCGCGCCATCGACGGGCTGCTCGCCTTCGCTGCCCAGGGCAAGGATGATGGCGCCCTGTGCCAGCTCCGGGCCGTGACCGACCCGGAGCTCCGTGGCGGGGAGACCATCGTCCCGGCCCGTCTCACGCGAGGGCGCCCGGTGCTGGGCACCTCGCACTGGCGCAGCTACGACAGCGAGCTGGGCGAGCGCCTCTGGGACTACTGCGCGTCGCTCGCCGGCGCCGCGCCCGACTTCTCGGCGATCTCGGCGCGGACCTGATCCATGTCGACGTTCTCGAGCGCCTCGATGAGCTTCTCCACCCCGGCGAGGGGCATCGCACCGGGCTCGCGGTAGAGCAGCACACCGTCACGGAATGCCATCAGCGTCGGAATAGACGTGATCTGCAGGCCAGCGGACAGCTCCTGGTTGCTCTCGGTGTCGACCTTCGCGAACGTGATGTCGTCGTGGCGCTCCGACGCGGCGGAGTAGATGGGACCGAACTGACGGCACGGGCCGCACCATTCTGCCCAGAAGTCCACGAGCACGATGCCCGAGGAGTCGACCGTGTCCTTGAACGTCTCAGTGGTGATGTCGATGGTTGCCATGCGTCTCCTATCTCGGGGCGTACGGGGAGCACAACGCCCCCAGCAGTCACGCTATTCCGCAAGCTCTGAACGTGGCCTTCGCGAGGGGCGTAGCATCCACCCTCGTGGAAACTGTCTCCCGCCCCTGGCCCGCCCTCTGGGCCCTCGTCATCGGCTTCTTCATGATCCTGGTCGACTCCACGATCGTCTCCATCGCGAACCCCTCGATCCTGCGGGACCTGCAGACCGACATCACCGCGGTCATCTGGGTCACCAGCGCCTACCTGCTCAGCTACGCCGTGCCGCTCCTCATCACCGGCCGGCTCGGCGACCGCTTCGGGCCCAAGCGCATCTACCTCATCGGCCTCGTCGTGTTCACGCTCGCCTCCCTCTGGTGCGGCCTGTCGGGAGACATCGGAACCCTGATCGCCGCCCGCGCGGTCCAGGGCCTCGGCGCCGCGCTCATGACACCGCAGACCATGTCCGTCATCACCCGGATCTTCGCGCCAGACAAGCGCGGCGCCGCGATGGGCCTCTGGGGTGCGGTCGCCGGCGTCGCCACGCTGGTCGGGCCCATCCTCGGAGGGTTCCTGGTCGACGGCCTCGGCTGGGAGTGGATCTTCTTCGTGAACGTGCCGGTCGGCGTCGTGGCGTTCATCCTGGCCTGGCGCCTCGTGCCGAGCCTCGAGACGAAAGCGCATTCCTTCGACTGGCTCGGGGTCGTGCTGAGCGCCGTCGGCCTGTTCCTGCTCGTGTTCGGCATCCAGGAGGGCCAGACCTTCGACTGGGGGCAGATCGCCGGACCCATCTCGGTGTGGAGCCTCATCGTGGCCGGCGGTGTCGTGCTCGCCGGCTTCGTGGTCTGGCAGCGCTTCAATCGAAGGGAGCCCCTCCTGCCGCTCGGTCTCTTCCGGGACCGGAACTTCACGGTCGCCAACCTCGCTATCTCCGTGCTCGGGCTCGCGATCGTCTCCATGCCGCTGCCCATCGCCTTCTACTTCCAGACTGCGCGTGCCCTCGAGCCCACCCAGGCGGCGCTCATGCTCGTGCCCATGGCGGTCGTCTCCGGAGTCATGGCGCCCTTCGTCGGCCGGCTCACCGACCGAACCCAGCCGCGCTGGATCGCGTTTGCCGGCTTCCTCATCGTCGCCGTGTCGCTCGCCTGGCTGTCGCTGCTCATGACGGCGGATCGGCCGCTCTGGCAGCTGCTCATCCCGCCCGCATTCCTGGGTCTCGGACTCTCGGGCCTCTGGGCTCCGCTCGCGACGAGCGCGACGAGGAACCTCCCGCCGGCGCTCGCGGGGGCGGGTTCGGGGGTCTACAACATGACGCGCCAGGTCGGGTCCGTGCTCGGCTCGGCCGCGATCGCGGCGCTCATCAGCTCGCGCCTCGCGGCTGAACTGCCGGGGATGCCGGCGGAGGCTGCCGAGCAGAGCAGCGGCGAGCTGCCCGCCGCAGTCGCCGAGGGTTTCTCGACCGCGATGGGGCAGGCGCTGCTCCTGCCGATCGCTGCGTTCGTCGTTGGGGCGGTCATCGTGCTCTTCTTCGAGAAGCCCCGAGTCGAGGAGACCGCGCGGGCCGAGAGCCGCGCATAGGCGACCGAACCGAGACGAAGCCGGCCGCCGCGAGTGCGGCGACCGGCTTCGTCCGACGAGGTTCGTGCGGTTACGGGACGAACGGACCGAAGACCGGGGTCCACTCGTAGACATCGGTCTGGCGGATGACGCCGACCTGCGCGAACGGATCGGCGGGGATCAGCTCGCGCAGCGACGCTTCGTCGTCGCTCTCCCACAGGAGCAGCGCGCCGGCGTGGGGTGCTGCCCACGGGCCTGAGGCCTTCAGGATGCCCGCATCCTTCTGCTCGCCGAGCCAGGCTCGGTGCGCGGGGCGGTGCTCATCGCGGGTCGCGTCTGAATCGTCGTCGTAGTGATAGATCGTGGCGAAGATAGGCACGGAGGCTCCTAGGTGCGGTCGGTGGTGCTCGGGTCGGTCGTCTCGTCGTTCGGGCGCTGGAAGCCGATCTCTTCCCACTCGTTGACGGTGGGCGCCTCGAACTCGTCATCGTCGGCCGCTGCCTCGGCCGTCGCGATGAGGCGAGTGTCGTCGTCATCGGCGGTGAGCAGCGGTGCCGCCGTCTCGTGGGCGTCGAGGCTGGCTTCAGTGTCGAACGCCGAATCCGAGACGGACTCGGCGAGCAGCGCATCCTCGGCCAGGGTCGCCTCGTCGGTCTCGCCGATGTCGTCGCTGCTTCCCTCGAAGACGACCGGAGCGCTGCCGGGGCGCAGCTCGCTCCCGCCTTCGACGAGGCTCGTCTCAGTGCCGTTCTCGGGCATGCGACCGGGAACCTCGTAGTGCACGTAGAGAGCGTCCTCCTCGGCGGGGCTGAGGTTCTGGTCGACCTCGGTGCTCGGCGCGCTCGTCACGAGCGACTTCGCGTACGGGACGAGGATCCGCTTCTCGTCGAGCTCCGCGAGGTCGAGCGGGATGAAGTACTCCTTGGTGCCGAAGAGGCCCGTCTTGACGGTGACCCAGTTCGGGTCGCGAGTCTGGTCGTCGAGGTACACCTGGCCGACACGGCCGATGCGCTCGTCGCCGGGGCCGAAGACCGTCGCTTGGAAGATGCGGGTGAGCTTGGCCTCGTGCGCCTTCAGCTCTGCGGCGGCGTTGCTCTCCCCGCTGAGAGCGGGGCCGTCCGCCGTCAGGGAGTCGGAGCCCTCGTCGACCTGCTGCGGGGGCGCGATCGGGTCGTCCTCGAGTCCGCCAGCGACCTCGGCGTCGGTCAGGCCCCGCTCGGGGGCCCCGGTGGCGTCGATGCGCGTCGTGTCGTCGTCGCCCGGCTCGAAATCAGGGTCGAACTTGGTGTTCGTGTCGTCGGCAGCCATGCTGTGCTCCTCGGTCAACGTGGATGTGGCGGGTCGCTCGCGCCGGCCTGCGCGCGAGAGACCTGCACAAGACTAGCGATCGCGGCGGTGCGCTCGCCGAGTCGCGGCTAGGACGAGGCTCCGGGCGGCGCCGTCTCCCCGGATGCCGAGGGCCCCGTCGAGGCCTGTGGGCCCGCAGGTGCGTGGTTCGGGCCGCCCGGCGCTGCCGCTCGCCGGGCGGCCCTTTGCCCGGCACCCTTCACGCTGAGCCGCACGATGAGCCATGCCGCGGCGCCAAGGACGGTCAGGAGGACGAGGCCGGGCAACGCGAAGCCGAACGCGGTCCAGAAGGCCGCGAATCCGCGGAACAGGGCAGCCATGCCATCACGCAGTCCCGCCAGGAACCCGGCCGGCTCACCGCCGGGCGATGGTGCGTCGCTCGAGATCGAGATGGACACGGTCGAGTAGGCGATGCTCTCCTCGAGCACTTCGAGCTGTGCGCGCAGGCTCTGCAGCTCGCCGGTGCGCTCGGTGAGCGTCGTCTCGATCGCAAGGAGGTCGTCGACCTCCGTCGCTGAGGAGAGCATTCCCCGCAGGGAGGTGACCGAGGCCTCCAGCGTCGCCACCCGGGAGGACATGTCCGTCTTTTGCAGGGTCACGTCGACCGCCGAGGTCTCGACCGAGACGACATCGCCGACGTCGCGCAGCTCGGTGATGAACGCGTCGTAGTCGTCAGCGGGGACGCGGGCTGTCAGCTGCGCGGAGATGAAGTCCCCACCGGTCTCCGACCGAGCGTCGATGCGCCCGTCGCGTGCCTTGACGAGAGCCTCGACCTGCTCTCGAACGCCCGGCACGTCACCTGTGTGGATCCCCACGTACCCCGTCGTCACGACATCGCGATTCTCCTCGGTGGCGCCCGTCATGGGGGCCTGGCCGGCGTCTTCCTGCGCGACTCCTTGCGGAGCCCCGGCGGACTCGGCCGAGGAGGTGCCATTGCCTGCGCATCCGGCGAGCAGGAGGGCCGACAGGGTGAGGGCGGTCGCGGCTCCGAGCCGCCTCAATGTGGTGCGCATAGCTGTCATGCAAGCACCTGTAGGGGCCGGCCGCGCTCCGAGTTCCCCCAGAGAACGCGCGTCGAGGAGGGCGCCGCGTTCGATCTGCGCCGGGGGAGAGGCGCTCAGAAGAAGAGGTCGGGGTCCTTGCCGGTCCGTTCGCCGGACTCGAGTGCGGCGATCACGGCGAGGTCCTCGGCGTCGAGGGTGAAGTCGAAGACCTCGAGGTTCGAGGCGAGCCGCTCGCGGTGGACGGACTTGGGGATGACGACGTTGCCGAGGTCCAGCTGCCATCGCAGCACCACCTGAGCGACGGTCTTGCCGTGCTTCTCGGCGAGTGCGACGAGCGCGGGCTCCTGGAGCAGCGTGCCTCTGGCGAGCGGGGACCACGCTTCCGTCAGGATGCTGTGGGCGCTGTTGTAGGCGCGCGTCTCGGTCTGCGGCAGCCGGGGGTGCAGCTCGATCTGGTTGACGGCCGGGACGGTGCCGGTCTCCGCGGCCAGGCGGTCGAGGTGATGCCCCTTGAAGTTCGAGACGCCGATCGAGCGGGCACGGCCCTCGTCGCGCAGCCGTTCGAGGGCTCGCCACGTCTCGACGTATCGGTCCTGCGCGGGGGCTGGCCAGTGGATGAGGTAGAGGTCCACGTAGTCCAGCCCGAGCCGCTCGAGGCTCTCGTCGAACGAGGCGAGCGTCTCGTCGAAGCCGTGCCGGTCGTGCCAGACCTTCGTCGCGACGAACAGGCCATCGCGAGACGCGCCGCTCTCGCGGATGCCGCGCCCCACGCCCACCTCGTTGTCGTAGAACGCGGCGGTGTCGATGTGGCGGTAGCCGAGGTCGATGGCGTCGACGACGACTCGCGTCGCCTCCTCGTCAGGCACCTTGTAGACCCCGAGCCCCAGCTGCGGGATCTCGATGCCGTCGTTCATGGTCAGGCTGGGGGAGAGCGGCGAGGTCATGGAGGCCTTTCGTTCGGCGTGCGGCTGAGCGAGGGTCGATCAGGAGGGCGCGTTCAGGATGTTCATCGGCTCGGTGTCGGGGCGCGGAGCGATGTCGGTGCCGCGGAGGTCCGGGATGCTCCGACGCCAGACGAGCGCGACGGCCGCGCCGAGGAGCGCGAAGGCCGCGCTGACGAGGAAGCCGCCGAGAGAGCCGGCGAGGTCGTTGGCGATGCCGGCGAGCGCGGAGCCTGCGGCGGCGCCGATGAGCTGGCCGGTCGCCATCCATCCGTACGACTCTGCGCTCTCGCTGAACCTGACGCTCGAGGACACGGCCGAGAAGCTGCCGGAGAAGACCGGCGCGATGCCGAGGCCGCTCACGAAGAACGCCGCACCGAGCCAGATCGGGTTCGTCGAGATGAGTGCGAGACCGATGCCGAGGAACACGATGCCCATGCGGCGCGCTAAGGACGCTGGGGCCAGCGGGAGGTGTCCGAACGCGAGGCCTCCGACAAGGGAGCCCACGGCGAACACCGCCAGCAGTATCCCGGTCTCGGCTCGCTCGTGCCCGAACTCGGCGACGACGGCTGCCTCGATGGCGGAGCAGGCGCCGACGAGCAGCGCGCCGATGATCGACATGAGAACGACCACGGGATTGCGGAGCACCGCCCCGGCCCTCCTCCTCGACTTCGGGATGCGGACCTTCCCCACCTCGGGCGCTGCCACGAACCAGAGGCCGCCGAGGAGCAGGATGCCGGCCGCGACGAGGATGCCGGCGGCGGGGGAGATCGCGAACGCGACGGCCGTGGTGGCGACCGGGCCGATGACCCAGATGACCTCCTGGAGGGAGGCGTCGAGGGAGAAGAGCCGAGAGAGGAGGGCCGCGTTGACCACCTTGGGGTAGATGGTCCGTACGGCAGGGGAGACGGGAGGGATGGTGAGGCCGGCGAGGACGGCGATGATCGCGGCCTGCCAGAGCACCGGCGGCCAGAGGGCGAGGGCCGTGAGCGACACGGAGCACGCGACCATCGTCGCGATGAGAACGGGGCGCATGCCCCAGAACGTCATGAGGCGACCCGCCACCGGTCCGGAGACCGCCTGGCCGATGCTCAACGCGGCAAGGACGACACCGGCCGAGGTGAAGTTGGAGTACGTGTCCTCGATGTGCATGAGGATCGCGAGCGAGAGCATGCCGGCGGGGAACCTGGCGACGAGCTGCGAGAGCAGGAGTCGTGCCAGGCCAGGGGTTCTGAGTACAGTCGCGTAGTTCGTCACAGCGCCGACAATCGTACGCCTCAGACACAGAATGTCGGTGGTTGGGGACAGACTGTGCACAACCGCCGAAAACCGGTGGAGAAACGCCGGAAACAGGGGCATTTTCTGTGGAGGACTTGTGGAGAACTACACGGTTGTAACACCGCATCTAGTGGTGGTAGCCTCATCGAGCACAAGATGTAGTGGCCGCGGGAAACTGCGACACAACGGGGGTTCATCCACCTGGCACCGCGTGAGACTGCTCCGGCAGGGCCGCGGAAGACCGGGCGAGACGCGTTCACCGCACTGCACGAATAGCACTCCCAAGCACTTAGGAACCAGGAGAAAACCCATGGCAATCGCCGTCTACAGCAAGCCGTCATGCGTGCAGTGCACCGCCACCTACCGTGCCCTCGACAAGCAGGGCATCGAGTACGAGATCTTCGACGTATCGGCCGACGAGAAGGCACTCCAGACCGTCAAGGAGCTCGGCTACATGCAGGCTCCCGTCGTCATCGCCGGTGACGACCACTGGTCGGGCTTCCGTCCCGACAAGATCAGCCAGCTGGCTGCTCTCGCCACGGCCTAGCCGTCGCACCGCGCTGCTCTCGCCGCTGCTGAAGAAGGGACTGCACCCATGACCGGGCTCATCTACTTCTCGAGCGTCTCAGAGAACACGCGTCGCTTCGTCGAGAAGCTCGAGCGGCCAGCGAGCCGCATCCCGCTCTTCCCGAGCGAACCCCAGCTTGTCGCGGACGAGCCCTACGTGCTCATCCTCCCCACCTACGGTGGGGGAGATGGGCGCGGGGCCGTCCCCAAGCAGGTCATCAGGTTCCTCAACGAGCCGCGCAATCGCGAGCTCCTCCGCGGCGTCATCGCCGGCGGCAACACGAACTTCGGTAAGGGCTACGGCCTGGCAGCCGACATCATCTCCGCGAAGTGCGGCGTACCCACGCTCTACCGCTTCGAACTCTTCGGCACGCCAGACGACGTCGCCGCAGTCAACTCTGGATTGGACAGGTTTTGGCAGCAACAACCGCTCTCGACGACGCAAGTGTCATCACGATGAACGCACCAACGGCGGCGAACACGCTCGACTACCACTCGCTGAACGCGATGCTCAACCTGTACGACGAGAACGGCCAGATCCAGTTCGACAAGGACCGCGAAGCCGCTCACCAGTACTTCATCCAGCACGTCAACCAGAACACGGTCTTCTTCCACGACCTCGAAGAGCGCCTCGAGTACCTCGTCGAGAACGAGTACTACGAGCCCGAGACGCTCGCGATGTACTCCCACTCGTTCATCGAGCAGCTCCGCAACCGCCTCTACGCGAAGAAGTTCCGCTTCCCCACGTTCCTCGGCGCGTTCAAGTTCTACACCTCGTATGCCCTGAAGACGTTCGATGGCAAGCGCTACCTCGAGCGCTTCGAGGACCGCGTGCTCATGGTCGCGCTCGGCCTCGCGCAGGGTGAAGAGGCGCTCGCAACCTCGCTCGCCGACGAGATGATCGCCGGTCGCTTCCAGCCGGCAACCCCCACGTTCCTCAACACGGGCAAGAAGCAGCGCGGCGAGCTCGTCTCCTGCTTCCTCCTCCGCATCGAGGACAACATGGAGTCCATCGGCCGCTCCATCAACTCCGCGCTGCAGCTCTCCAAGCGCGGCGGTGGCGTCGCCTTCAACCTCTCCAACATCCGCGAGTCCGGCGCTCCGATCAAGCAGATCCAGAACCAGTCCTCTGGCATCATCCCGATCATGAAGCTGCTGGAGGACTCCTTCTCCTACGCGAACCAGCTCGGCGCGCGGCAGGGTGCCGGAGCCGTGTACCTCAACGTGCACCACCCGGACATCATGCGGTTCCTCGACACGAAGCGCGAGAACGCCGACGAGAAGATCCGCATCAAGACGCTCTCGCTCGGCGTCGTGGTTCCCGACATCACGTTCGAGCTCGCCAAGCGGGGTGAGGACATGTACCTCTTCTCCCCGTACGACGTCGAGCGCGTCTACGGCAAGCCGTTCGGCGACATCTCCGTCACGGAGAAGTACTACGAGATGGTCGACGACGCGCGCATCCAGAAGACGAAGATCAGCGCACGCACGCTGTTCCAGACGCTCGCCGAGATCCAGTTCGAGTCCGGCTACCCGTACATCATGTACGAGGACACGGTGAACCGTGCGAACCCCATCGAGGGCCGCATCAACATGTCGAACCTCTGCTCGGAGATCCTCCAGGTCAACTCGCCGACGACCTACACCGACGACCTCGGCTACGAGACCATCGGCAACGACATCTCCTGCAACCTGGGTTCGATGAACATCGCGGCGGCCATGGACTCCCGCGACCTGGCGACGGCCGTCGAGACGGCCATCCGCGGTCTCACCGCTGTGAGCGACATGAGCCACATAGCCTCGGTGCCGTCCATCGCGAGGGGCAACGACGAGTCGCACGCCATCGGCCTGGGCCAGATGAACCTGCACGGATTCCTGGGACGCGAGCGCATCTTCTACGGTTCGGAAGAGGCTCTCGACTTCACGAACATGTACTTCTACACGGTCGTGTTCCACGCGATCCGTGCCTCGAACCTCATCGCGACCGAGCGCGGCCGCTCCTTCGCCGGCTTCGAGCGCTCCACCTACGCGACGGGCGAGTTCTTCGACAAGTACGTCGACGTCGAGTGGGCTCCCAAGACGGAACGCGTCCGCGAGCTCTTCGAGGGCATGCACATCCCGACCCAGGCCGACTGGGCTGAGCTGCGCGAGCTCGTGCAGAAGCACGGCATGTACAACCGAAACCTCCAGGCTGTGCCGCCGACCGGGTCGATCAGCTACATCAACCACTCGACCTCGTCGATCCACCCGATCGCGTCGAAGATCGAGATCCGCAAGGAAGGCAAGCTCGGCCGCGTCTACTACCCGGCGCCGTACCTCTCGAACGACAACCTCGAGTACTTCGAGGATGCCTACGAGATCGGCTACGAGAAGATCATCGACACGTACGCGGAGGCGACGCAGCACGTCGACCAGGGCCTGTCGCTGACGCTGTTCTTCAAGGACACGGCGACGACCCGCGACATCAACCGCGCGCAGATCTACGCGTGGAAGAAGGGCATCAAGACGATCTACTACATCCGTCTTCGTCAGCTCGCGCTCGAGGGCACCGAGGTCGACGGCTGCGTCAGCTGCATGCTGTAACAGCACTCCTCGGCCAGGCCGGCCTCCGGGCGAATGCCCGACTATTCCCGCACGAACGCGACAGAAAAGAACTCACGCAGATGAACCCGCAGGTCGAGACGAGCCACCTCCTCCAAAAAGTCGAGGCGATCAACTGGAACCGCATCCCGGATGAGAAGGATGTCGAGGTCTGGAACCGACTCGTCAACAACTTCTGGCTTCCGGAGAAGGTGCCGCTGTCGAACGACGTGCAGTCGTGGAACACGCTCACGCCGGCCGAGCAGACGCTCACGATGCGCGTCTTCACGGGGCTCACGCTGCTCGACACGATCCAGGGAACCGTTGGCGCTGTCAGCCTCATCCCTGACTCGCTGACGCCGCACGAGGAGGCCGTCTACACGAACATCGCGTTCATGGAGTCGGTGCACGCCAAGAGCTACTCGTCGATCTTCTCGACGCTCTCGAGCACGCCGCAGATCGACGACGCGTTCCGCTGGTCCACGGAGAACGAGAATCTGCAGCGCAAGGCGCAGATCGTCATGAACTACTACCACGGCAACGACCCGCTCAAGCGGAAGATCGCGTCGACGCTGCTGGAGTCGTTCCTGTTCTACTCGGGCTTCTACCTGCCCATGTACTGGTCGAGCCACGCGAAGCTCACCAACACGGCCGACCTCATCCGCCTCATCATCCGTGACGAGGCAGTGCACGGCTACTACATCGGGTACAAGTTCCAGAAGGGCCTCGAGCTCGTCGACGAGGCCAAGCGCCAGGAGCTGAAGGACTACACCTTCGAGCTGCTCTTCGAGCTGTACGAGAACGAGGTGCAGTACACGCACGACCTCTACGACGAAGTCGGCCTGGCCGAGGACGTCAAGAAGTTCCTGCACTACAACGCCAACAAGGCGCTCATGAACCTCGGCTACGAGCCCATGTTCCCCTCCAGCGTCACCGACGTGAACCCGGCGATCCTGTCGGCGCTCTCGCCGAACGCCGACGAGAACCACGACTTCTTCTCCGGGTCCGGCTCCTCCTACGTCATCGGCAAGGCCGTCAACACCGAGGACGAGGACTGGGACTTCTAACCCCAGGCCCCCGCAGCGCCACCCGCGAGGCGGCACCGACCAGGAACCTGGCCGGTGCCGCCTCGCGGTGTCTCTCCCGACAACACGCCCTGACTTTCTTCCCGCAGCCCACACCCCGGGGCTCGTTGCGTCGAGCTCTGTGTGGCTTTGGGGAGTCCGACTTCTGGTCCGATCCAGGCCGCGCGCGCTACGCTCTGGGCAGCGGCACCCCGCCGCCGGAGGGCGAGCACGGTCCCCCCGAGCACGATCGAAGGAGATCCCATGGGACACGACAAGAACGAGGAACTTCGCGAGGAGCACGAGCACCAGGAGGAGCACCGCCAGGAGCGCCGCGACGAGACCTTCGAAGCGGGCGGCGGCGCCGTCGATGACGAGGGCTCGCAGGACCGCCGACGCCAGGACGGCGTCAGCGACCTCTCCTGACCGGCGAGTCCGGCGCGCCCCCGACCCTCGGCTCGGGGAGCGCCGGACCACCAGCACAACGAGATACCCGGCACCTCCAGGAACGCAGGAGAAGTCATGGTCGACAACGAGGTCACCACCACGCCTGACGACGGGCGCGACGAGACTCCGAACGAGCGCTACGACCGCAACTGGAACGAGCTCATGCAGGAGTTCCGCGTCCTGCAGACGGGCACGCAGATCATGGCCGGGTTCCTCCTGACACTGCCGTTCCAGCAGCGCTTCACCGAAC
This sequence comes from Pseudoclavibacter sp. JAI123, assembly GCF_013409665.1. NCBI lineage: Bacteria > Bacillati > Actinomycetota > Actinomycetes > Micrococcales > Microbacteriaceae > Pseudoclavibacter > Pseudoclavibacter sp. JAI123. Next base: position 1,523,520 of record NZ_JACCCM010000001.1, read on the forward strand.
TCGGGACGTTCGACCACGTGCTCTACCTGTGCCTCGTCATCTTCGCCGTCGTCGTCACCCTGCTGGCCCTGGCGCCGGTCATGCTGCACCGAGTGCTGTTCCAGGAGCGCGCGAAAGCCCAGCTCGTGCACGCGGGGAGCGTGATCCTCCTCGTCTGCCTCGTCGCAGCCACGCTCCTCTTCGTCGGCATCGTGCTCTTCGTCTTCGACTTCGTCGTCTCACCCACCGCCGGCCTATGGGCCGGCGGCGGGATCGCCGTGCTCGCCGTCTTGCTGTGGACCTTCGGCCCCAAGCTCCTCCGGGCCGCACGTGACCGCGCCGTTGATGACTATCCCAGCGGGAACGCGTCGAAGAGCTGAGCGGGGGCGTCCGGGGTGCGCGAGTCGACCACGTAGCTCGAGACCTTCGCACCCGCATCCGCTGACACGGTCAGGACGCTGAAGACACTCAGCTCGGGGTCGGCGATGTACGGGAGCGGCTGGTCTTCGGGTCCCAACCGGGGGCGGATGTTCGGCACGATGGGGGTGAGGCCGCCCGGGTCGCCCTGAGCGAGGGCGTCGTGGGCGTTCCAGAGGCGAGGCGGGCGGGCGCGGTGCCGTCCGCCGCCACCCTCGAACGCGCCGTGGGTGCTGCCCGCGTGCGAGGTCTCGAGGTAGTGCACGCCCGCTGGCGACGTGAACCTCGACCAGAGGTGGGAGTGCCCGCCGATCACGAGCTCGACGCGTGCCGCTTCCAGCAGCGGCGCGACGTCGCGAAGCAGGATGTTCTCGCTCGACGGGTAGTCGTAGCGCACCCCGGTCACCTGCCCAGTCGCATCCCGCTCCTCGAGGCGAACGGGATGCGCGAAGTGCGGCATCGCGTTCACGCCGATGCTGTGCGGGCTCTCGTGCATGACGACGATCCGCAACCTCGCCTCGGCGAACTCCGGACTCCGCAGTTCGCGTCGCAGCCAGTTGTACTGCGGGCTCCCTGCGCTCAGGTCGTCGATGATGTGCGAACCGTAGCGTTGGGCGAGCGGGTCGTCGAGCACGTCGCGCGACTCCTGGTACCTGCTCGAGGCGACACGGTCCTCGGGGTGCTCCTCCGCGCGCTCGGAACGCCAGACACGCGCCGCGCTGAGCGCGATGATGCGCACGCCGCCGAAGGTGATGGCGAAGAAGCGCGACCCTGACGGGGACGGGAACAGCATCTCGTAGTTCGAGAGGCTCAGGCCGTCCGGGCTGACGGCGAGCGGCAGCGCGCTCTCGAACGATTCCGCGAGCGTGGCCCCGGCCTCTCGCGTCCCTTGGACTTCATGGTTGCCGACAACCGAGAGCATCGGCGTGTTGGGCAGGATGCCTCGCATCGAGGGGAAGAACGCCGAGCCGCGGGCGTCATCGAACCACTCTGACGCGCGGTCGGGGACATTCACGAAGTCGCCCGCGTAGAGCACGGCGTCGAAGCGCCCGGTTGCGGCGATCGCCTGCTTCATCGTGGCGGGCACCGTCGCTCCGAGCTGATGGTCGCTGGTCAGCAGCAGCCTGAGCATGGGTGCACCGGCCGGGGGAGCGGCTGACAGGCGGGCGACGTCGGATGCGACCCCGGAGCTGGCAACTCGGTACGCGTACGCCCGCCCGGGTTCGAGGCCCGTCGCTCTCGCGGCGATCCGCCACACCTCGCGTGGCACGGTCACGCCGCTTGTCTCGCCGCTCTCCAAGGCGAGACGAAGGTCGACCAGCCGCGCCGGGAGCACGCTCTCTCGGTCTTCGGCCATCGCGGACAGGCGCGTGCTGGCGGCCTGCACCCAGACAGCGGCGGGAAGCTCGCCGCCGATCGACGCATCCAGCAGCTCGTCCGGGCTCAGCTGCTCGAGGCGGTCGGCAAGCTCCCACGGCGCGAAGACCAGGCGGCTCGCGCGCGGCCTCCGATCGGTCACCCAGGCGACCTCGACACCTGTCTCGTCCGGCAGCAGCAGGTACGGCTCGCACAGCAGTCCGATCTCGTCGCTCACACGCCCCATTCCGTCATCTGAGCCGCTCCGACTCTTGCGGGTCTTCCCACCAGTGGCAAGAGTATGCACATGGACACCCCTGTGACGCCTCCCGCCAGCGAGAACCCCCTGACGATCTTCAGCAGCGCCGATGAGCTCGCGCCGCTTCCGAGGCTAGAGCTGCCCGAGCACGGGACGAGGAGCGAGGTCGCGTACCAGCTCGTGCGTGACGACGCGATGCTCGACGGCAATGCCAGGCAGAACCTCGCCACGTTCGTGAGCACGTACATGGACGAGCACGCCGACCGCCTCTACTCGGAGACGTTCGACAAGAACATCGTCGACAAGGACGAGTACCGACGGACTGCCGAGATCGAGCAGCGGTGCTGGAAGATGATCGCGAACCTGTGGCACGTGCCCGACGTCGCGAAGGCGATCGGTACGAGCACGGTCGGCTCCTCGGAGGCCGCCATGCTCGCGGGCCTTGCCCTCAAGAAGCGCTGGGCCGCTGCGCGCAAGGCCAAGGGGCAGTCGGCGGATGCACCCAACATCGTGATGTCGAGCGCCGTGCAGGTGTGCTGGGAGAAGTTCTGCGTCTACTGGGACGTGGAGGCCCGCTTCGTGCCCATCGACGACGCGCATCCGACGCTGACGGGCGATCAGCTCGACGCCGTCGTCGACGAGAACACCATCGGCGTCGTCGCCATCATGGGCGTCACCTACACGGGCGCGTACGAGCCGGTGAAGGAGATCTCGGCGGCGCTCGACCGGATCCAGGCCGCGCGCGGACTGGACATCCCCGTTCACGTCGACGGCGCGTCCGGCGGCATGATCGCGCCGTTCCTCAACCGGGACCTCGAGTGGGACTTCCGCGTCGACCGGGTCGTGTCGATCAACACCTCTGGCCACAAGTACGGGCTCGTCTACCCGGGCCTCGGCTGGGTCGTCTGGCGAGACGTCGACCTCGTGCCGCCCGAGCTGATCTTCCGGGTCAGCTACCTGGGCGGCGACATCCCCACCCTCACCCTCAACTTCTCGCGCCCCGGCGCGCAGGTGCTGCTGCAGTACTACCAGTTCCTGCACCTGGGCTTCTCGGGGTACGAGCGCGTGCAGCGCGCCACGATGGATGTGGCGAAGTTCCTCGCGCAGGAGATCGACTCCATGGACGAGTTCGCCCTCTTCAACAAGCAGCTCGACATCCCCGTCTTCGCCTGGCAGCGCACCGACGCGGGCGGCGCGTGGACCCTCGCCGATGTCTCCGACCGGCTGCGCATGACGGGCTGGCTCGTGCCCTCGTATCCGCTGCCGGACAATCTCTCGGACAGACTCGTCCAGCGCATCGTGGTTCGCAACGGGCTCGGACGAGACCTCGCCGACGACCTCATGGGCGATCTCCGCGCCGCGGTCCGGGATCTCGGGTCGGGCGCAGCAGGGCGCTCCGGCCGCGGGGATGACAAGCGCGGGTTCACGCACTAGGCGGTTCCCGCAGTCCTCCCTGTCGGCCGCACGTGCGCGCCGAGCGGCACCGTCAAGGCGCCTCCCATGACATGGGAATCGGCGGTCCGCTGCGTCGGATGAACATCACAAGGCGAGCACAATCTGCGGATCGCGTCATCCAGCAGACTCTCAGGCCGGTAGCGTTGCGCACACAATTCGGCTGAGGCGATCTGCGTCAGCCGACAGACCGGCAGACGCGGGGGCAGCCGGGTTCCGACAGGTTCCAACGCTGCTCCAGGTTCTGCCCTGGCCGAGGAGCACGATGCGAACTTCGCTCACCTCACTCCTGCAACGAGTCGCAGACTCACGAAACCAAGTCCTGTCCGTCATCGCGGTCGCACTGCTGCTGCTGCTGACCGGCGGAGCCATCGCGGGAACCGCCCAGGCGGCCACGATCGGCAAGAGCTCGGTCGAGGGACAGACCTTCACGATCGCCACCGACACCACATGGGCGCCGTTCGAGTTCGAGATCGACGGCGAGCTCCGCGGCATCGACATGGACCTCATCAACGCCATCGCGGATGATCAGGGCTTCACGGTCGACATCAAGTCGCTCGGGTTCGATGGCGCACTGCAGGCAGTGCAGACCAATGCCGTCGACGGCATGATCGCCGGCATGTCGATCACCGATGAGCGGAAGGGCACGTTCGACTTCTCGAACCCCTACTTCGACTCGGGCATCCAGATGGCCGTCGCCAAGAACAACGGCGACGTCACCACGTACGAGGACCTCGCGGGCAAGACCGTCGCCGCCAAGAACGGCACTGAGGGCTTCACCTTCGCCGAGACCCTGGGCAAGGAGATCGGCTTCACCGTCACCGGCTTCCAGGATGCATCCGACGCGTTCAACGACGTCACGAGCGGCAACTCGGTCGCGGTGTTCGACGACTTCCCGATCCTCCAGTACGGCATCGAGACCGGCGAGATCAACCTCAAGACGGTCACCGAGCCGGAGCGCGCATCGTCGTACGGCTTCGCGGTCAACAAGGGCCAGAACGCGGAGCTCCGCGAGGCCTTCAACGAGGGCCTGAAGAACGTCGTCGAGAACGGCACGTACCAGGGCATCCTCGACGAGTACCTCGGCGACGGCGCGCCCGACGCGACCAAGATCTCCGGTGGCGTCGTCACGCTCGGCAACGAGGTCATCGAGGACGACGGTCCGGGCACACTGCCCAAGAACCCGCTCTTCGCGGTCGACACCCCGCAGGACAAGGGCTCGTTCGTCATCGCGACGGACAACACGTACGCGCCGTTCGAGTTCGAGCAGAACGGAGAGACGATCGGCATCGACATGGACCTGATGCGCGCGATCGCCGCGAACCAGGGCTTCACCGTCGACATCAAGCCGCTCGGCTTCGACGCCGCACTCCAGGCCGTCCAGTCGGGTCAGGCCGACGGCATCATCGCCGGCATGACCATCACGGATGAGCGCAAGGAGGTCTTCGACTTCTCGGAGCCGTACTTCACCTCCGGTGTGCAGATGGCCGTCGCTGATGGCGACACGAGCATCGCCGGCTACGAGGACCTGGCAGGCAAGAACGTCGCCGTCAAGACCGGAACCGTGGGCGCCACCACCGCCGAGGAGCTCTCGACCGAGTACGGCTTCACGATCCGCACGTTCTCCGACACCGCCGACATGATCGCGGAGGTCCAGACGGGCAACTCCGTCGCACTGTTCGAGGACTTCCCTGTGCTGCAGTACGGCATCCAGCAGGGCAACGGCCTCATGACCGTCGGAGACCCCATCGAGGGTGGCGAGTACGGCTTCGCGGTGCTCAAGGGGCAGAACGCGGACCTGCTCGAGATGTTCGATGCCGGGCTCGCCAACGCCGAAGACACGGGAGTGCTCGACACGATCAACGACCGCTACCTCGGCAGCGAGGAGGAATCGGGACAGCTCGGCTTCTTCGAGCTCGTCGTGGCCGCCTTCCCGTCGCTCATGGTCGGCCTCGGCTACACTCTGCTGGCCACCGCGCTGTCGCTCGTCTTCGCCATGATCCTCGGCCTCGCGTTCGGCTTCCTGAAGATCTCGAAAAACCTGCTGCTCCGCGGCATCGCGTCGACGTACGTGAACATCTTCCGAGGCACCCCGGTGCTGGTGCAGGCGTTCTTCTTCTACTTCGGTGTGCCAGCCGTGACGGGCATCTCGCTCGACGCGCTGACGGCCGGTGTGATCACGCTGAGCCTCAACGCCGGCGCGTACATCACGGAGACGGTGCGCTCGGGCATCCAGTCGGTCGACCCCGGCCAGATGGAGGCGGCTCGCTCGCTCGGCCTCACGCGCGGCAAGTCCATGCGTCGAGTCGTGCTGCCGCAGGCGTTCAAGATCATGACGCCGTCGCTCATCAACCAGTTCATCATCACGCTGAAGGACACCTCGCTGCTGTCCGTCCTCGGCTTCGCTGAGCTCACCTACCAGGGCCGCATCGTCATCGCCTCGACCTTCCGGTCGTTCGAGATCTGGCTCGTCGTCGGTGTGCTCTACTTCATCGTCATCTACCTGCTGACGGTCCTCTCCAACTACGTCGACAAGAGGTTCAACAAATGAGTGACGTGAACAACTCAGCGTCGGATGCGTCAGCCGTGGAGCAGACGCCATTCACCGGTCGCTTCGACGCGGTCAACTCGGGCGAGCCTCGCGTGCGCGTCGTCGAGATGCACAAGTCGTTCGGCCCCGTCGAGGTGCTGAAGGGCATCGACCTCGAGATCGCCAACGGCGAGGTCATCGCCATCATCGGTCCGTCCGGTTCGGGGAAGTCGACGCTGCTGCGCTGCCTCAACCGCCTCGAAGAGGTCACCAAGGGCCACGTCTTCATCGACGACGACGACATCACGGCGCCCAAGACGAACCTCGACAAGGTACGCCAGCGCATCGGAATGGTGTTCCAGCACTTCAACCTCTTCCCGCACATGACCGTGCTGGAGAATGTGACGCTGGCGCCCCGCGAGATCAAGGGCACGACCAAGGAAGCGGCCAACAAGCGTGGCGAGGAGCTGCTGCGCCGAGTTGGTCTCGACCACCTCATGGACCGCCGCCCCTCGCAGCTCTCCGGTGGACAGAAGCAGCGTGTGGCGATAGCCCGCGCGCTCGCCATGGACCCGGAGATCATGCTCTTCGACGAGGCGACCAGCGCCCTCGACCCAGAGATGGTCGGTGAGGTGCTGCAGGTCATCCGCGACCTTGCCAAGTCGGGCATGACAATGGCCCTTGTCACGCACGAGATGGGCTTCGCGCGCGAAGTCGCCGACCGTGTCGTGTTCATGGCCGAAGGCAAGATCGTCGAGATGGGAACGCCGGACGAGCTGTTCGGCAACCCGAAGGAGTCGCGCACGCAGGACTTCCTCGGGAAGGTGCTCTAGCCCTTCCTCGTTCCCGGCACCGAAGAACGCGGCACCCCCTGTCCAGTGGACAGGGGGTGCCGCGTTTCCACTAGCCTGTCGAGGTGACGCTCAACGATGCACCCACAGCAGCCCAGTTCGCGAAGGACACCACCCCCGGATCCGAATGGTGGCGCTCGGCCGTCATCTACCAGGTCTACCCGCGTTCGTTCGCGGACGGCACCGGTGACGGCATCGGCGATCTCGCCGGCGTGACCGCGCACATCCCGGACCTCGCCGACCTCGGCATCGACGCCATCTGGCTCTCCCCGTTCTACCCGTCGCCCCTCAACGACGCCGGCTACGACGTCGCCGACTACTGCGATGTCGACCCCGTCTTCGGCACGCTCGACGAGTTCGACCGGATGCTCGAGGCCGCTCACGAGCGGGGCATCCGCATCATCGTCGACATCGTCCCGAACCACTCCTCCTCGGAGCACGCCTGGTTCAAGGCGGCCGTGGCCGCTGGCCCCGGCAGCCCCGAGCGCGCCCGCTACCTGTTCCGTGAGGGCAAGGGCGAGCATGGTGAGCTGCCGCCGAACAACTGGCAGTCGCTGTTCGGCGGGCCCGCCTGGACGCGCCTCACGGAAGCCGACGGGACTCCCGGCCAGTGGTACCTGCACCTGTTCGACTCGACGCAGCCCGATTTCGACTGGTCGAACCCGGTGGTGCACCAGGACTTCGAGAACATTCTCCGATTCTGGCTGGACCGCGGCGTCGACGGCTTCCGCATCGACGTCGCCCACGGCCTCGCGAAGGAAGACGGACTGCCAGACTACATCCCCGTCGAGAGCAACCTGCCCATCGTCGGCGACCCCCGCACCCCGTACCTCGGCCAGGAGGCCGTGCACGACATCTTCCGCGCCTGGCACCTCGTGGCCGCCGAGTACGACGGCGACCGCGTGCTGTGCGGTGAGGCCTGGCTGCCGAGCGTCGAGGAGATGGCCGAATGGGTCCGCCCGGGCCAACTGCACCAGACCTTCAATTTCGCGTACCTGCGCGCCCCGTGGGATGCGGACGGACAGAAGGAGGTCGTGACGCGCTCGCTCGCCGCGTTCGCCGCATCCGGTGCCCCCAGCACGTGGGTGCTGTCGAACCACGACACGGTGCGCCACGCGACCCGCCTCGCGCTGACCGAGCCGAACGCGCACGGCGCGGGCGTCGGCCCGAAGACACCAGGCCAGCCGGACCCCATCGTGGGCGAGCGTCGTGCCCGCGCCGCGACCGCGCTCATGCTCGGCCTCCCGGGCTCGAGCTACCTGTACCAGGGCGAGGAGCTCGGCCTGCCCGACGTCATCGACCTCGCCGACGACGCACGGCAGGATCCGATCTTCATCCGCTCCGAAGGCGAGCTGTACGGTCGCGACGGGTGCCGCGTGCCCATCCCGTGGGAGACCGAGGGCGACAGCTACGGCTTCAGCGCGACGGGGGAGTCATGGCTTCCGCAGCCTGAGCTGTGGGCGAAGCTCGCCCGCAGCGAGCAGGTGCACGACCCCGCCTCGACGCTCAACCTCTACCGTTCGCTGCTCGCGCTCCGACGCGAGCACGACCTCGGGCTGGGGGATGCGCGCTTCGAATGGGTCGACGGCTTCGGCGACGAGGTGCTCGCCTACCGGAACGGCGACGTCACCGTCATCACCAACTTCGGCACCGAGCCGGTTGCGCTGCCGGAAGGTCTTCGTGTGCTCGCCCGCAGCGAGGTCACGCACGTCGAGGATGCGGCTCAGCTGCTGACCGACACCACGGTCTGGCTCGGTGCCGCCGAGTAGCGCCACCGGATCGGGCGCGCCTGGCGCGCCTGCACGCAGCTGCGTGCAGGCGGCGACTCATCACCGAGCTCGCGTGCACGGATACAGCTCACTCGGATCGTACGCCTCTTCGCTGACCCGAGACACAGCCATCTGCGGCTGCGCGGGAGGACACTCGAAGCGACGGCCGGATCCCACCGGCCCAGCTTCGGAAGGAATCAGCAGATGGCATTTCAGGACAAAGTCGCGATCGTGACCGGCGGCGGTTCCGGGATCGGCGAGGCGATCGCCAAGGACCTCGCAGCGAACGGCGTCAAGGTCGTCGTCTCCGACATCAACCTCGATGGCGCGAAGCGCGTCGTCGGCGAGATCGAGGCAGCTGGCGGCACGGCGTCGCCGTTCGAAGCGAACACGGCCATCGCCGAGGACAGCGTCCGCACCGTCGAGCACGCCGTCGCGACCTACGGCAAGCTCAACTACGCCGTGAACAACGCCGGCATCGGCGGCAAGGCTGCTCCGGCGGCCGAGGTCGAGGTCGACGACTGGGACCGCGTCATCAACATCAACCTCAACGGCGTGCTCTACGGCCTGCGCGCGCAGATCCCCGCGATCCTCGACGCAGGTGCCGACGAGGGCGCGATCGTCAACATGGCGTCGATCCATGGCACCGTGGCTGCGATCGGCAGCGGCGCGTACACCGCGGCGAAGCACGGCGTCGTCGGCCTCACCAAGAACGCGGCGGCAGAGTACGGTCCGCAGGGGCTGCGCATCAACGCGGTCGGGCCCGCGTACATCCGCACCCCGCTGCTCGAGCAGCACCTGGACGCGGCCGGTTTCGCGGCGCTCGAGGCGAAGCATCCGCTTGGCCGCCTCGGCCAACCCCAGGAGGTTGCAAACCTCGCGACGTTCCTGCTCTCCGACAAGGCGAGCTTCATGACGGGCTCCTACGTGCTCGTCGACGGCGGCTACACGGCGGTCTAACGGTCAGGCGGTCGTCGCTGCCTGAGAGGCCACGCTCTCGGTCGCTCGAGGGGTTGGGTTCTCAGGCAGCGATCTGCGTTGCGGGGCGCTACTTCTCGGCGAGGGCCTGGCGGATGCGCTTGAGCGAGACGGTCTCGGCCGTGCCGAGCTGCTGCGCGAAGAGGCTCACGCGGAACTCCTCGAGCATCCACCTGGCCTGCACGACGGACGCGGGCGCAGTGCGCGCGACGGGGAACGTGCCCCCGGCCTCCGTGTACAGCGCCGTGGCCTGCTCGACCTGCATGAGCCCAGCGCGCTCGATGCTCGAGTGGCTGAGCACCCGCTCGAGGCGGTACGTGAGCGCGCGCAGGTAGCGGGGCAGGTGCGCGAGGCGCGCGACGCCCGTCTTCGACACGAACCCCGGGTACACAAGCGCCTGGAGCTGCGACCTGGCGTCGGCGAGCGATGGCAGCACCGAGATGTGGTTGGCCGACTTGAGCGCCTTGTTGGCTTCGCGGAAGCGGTCGAGCACCTCGGAGACGAGCTTCGTCTGCGCGAACATGCGGTCGACGAGCGTCGCGTTGAAGGCTTCGCGCAGCTCGTCGAAGGCCGCACGCGTGCGCACGGGCCCGCCGTGCTCCACGGAGTACGCGGCAACCGCATCCTGGGCGAGCGCGGCGACGATGTCGTTGAAGAGCGCCGGCGTCGAGTGGTACGGGCTCGTCGCGAGGGCGAGCTTCTCCTTCGCCGTCAGGTGCTCCTGCACGTAGCTCGCGGGGGAGGGCACCGATGCGGCGAGGAGCGCGGCGACGCCGACCGGATGCTCGCGCGCCTGGTCCTCTGGGGTCGTCACGAGGCGCAGGTCGATGCTGCCCTTGACGACGGCCAGCGACGGGTAGGCGCGGATGACGCCGTGCTTGCGCTTGATGTCGATGAGCTCTGGGATCTCGTCGAGCGGCCACTCGGTGAGCCCGTGCTGGTCGTAGCGGAGCTCCGCCGTCGACGCGCTCTGCGCGGGCACCGAGCCGGCCTCGCGCACGCCGTTCCCTGGTCGAGCCGGTGCGGCGACCTGTTGCGTGGCGCGCAGCACCGACGCCTCCGACGCCTTCTTGAGCTTGTCCTGCAGCGTCTTGAGGTCTTCGCCCGTGCCGAGTTCGCGGCCGCGGTCGTCGAGCACCCGGAAGCGCACGCGCAGGTGCGACGGCACACGGCTCCAGTCGAACTCGGAGACGTCGAAGCGGATGCCCGCCTGCCGCTGCATGATCTGCCGGAGCGTGTCGTCGAAGTCGCCAGGAACCTCCTGGCCGAGGTCGGGCCTCGCCTCGCCGAGCTCGCCGAGCAGCTTGTCGGCCCAGTCGGCGGAGGGCACGAAGTTTCGACGGGTCGCCTTCGGCAGCGACTTGAGCAGCGCGATGACGAGCTCGCGGCGCATGCCGGGCACCTGCCAGTCGAAGCCGCGGTCGTCGAGTCGGGACAGGAGGGGCAGCGGGATGTTGACGGTCACGCCGTCATCTGGTGCGCCCGGGTCGAAGCGGTACCTGAGGCGCAGCCGCTGGTCACCCTGCTTCCACTCGGTCGGGAACCCGGCACCTTGTTCGTCGGGGTCGGCGTGCTCCTCGCCGAGCACATCCGCCCGCGTCATGCTGAGCAGCTGCGGGGTCTGCTTCTGCGCGCCCTGCCACCACTTCTCGAATGTGGACTGCGAGACGACGTCACGGGGGAGCCGTTCGTCGTAGAACTCGAAGACGGCGTCCTCGTCGTGGGTGTACGCGCCGCGCGACCTCGTGCGCTCCTCGAGGTCGGCGAGGCTCTTGCGCAGCGCCCGGTTCTTCGAGTCGAAGCTGTGGCGGCCGTTCCAGTCGCCCTCGACGAGGGCGTGGCGGATGAACAGGTCGCGGGACCAGGCCGGGTCGATCTTCGAGAACTGCACCGTGCGTCCGCGGACGATGGGCACGCCGTAGAGGGTCACGCGTTCGATCGCGACGGCGGAGCCCTGCTTCTTCTCCCAGTGCGGGTCGGAGTGGTTCCGCTTCGCGAGATCCCCCGCGAGCACCTCGGCCCAGGCCGGATCGATCTTGGCGACGGTGCGCGCGAAGAGGCGGCTCGTCTCGACGAGCTCGGCGGCCATGACGACGTCCGGCTGCTTCTTCGCCTTCGCGAGGCCCGAGCCGGGGAAGATCTGGAAGCGCGTGCCGCGGGCTCCCGCGTAGTCGCGCTTCAGCTCGTCGCGGATGCCGATGTGGCTGAGGAGGCCGGCGAGCATGGAGCGGTGGATGGCATCGGCGAGGGCACCTGGCTCCTGCACCTGGCCGGCGGCGGGCCGCTGCACCTTGAGCCCGATGGGGCCGGCGAGCTGACGCAGCTGCCGGAAGACGTCCTGCCATTCGCGGAATCGGACGAAGTTGATGAACTCGTCGCGGCACTTGCGCCGGAACGCGCTCGAGCCGAGCTCGTGGCTCTGCTCCTCGAGATAGTTCCAGAGGTTCACGAGCGTGAGGAAGTCGCTGGACGGATCGCGGAAGCGGGCGTGCAGCTCGTCGGCCTTCTGCCGGTGGTCGAGCGGCCGCTCGCGGATGTCCTGCACCGTCATGCCGGCCACGATGATGAGCACCTCACGGCTCACGTCGTGCTGCTTCGACTCGATGACCATGCGCCCGAAGCGGGGGTCGATGGGCAGGCGGGCGAGGCTGCGGCCGATCTTCGTGAGCCGCAGCTGGCTGCTCTTCCCCTGGCTGGCCTTGCCGGGCTCGACGGCGCCGAGCTCGCTGAGCAGGTCGGTGCCGTCCTTGATGCCGCGCGCGTCCGGCGGCTGCAGGAACGGGAACTCGGAGAGAGCGCCGAGGCCGAGCTCGAGCATCTGCAGGAGCACGCTCGCGAGGTTCGTGCGGAGGATCTCGGGCTCGGTGAACTCGGGGCGGCGGTCGAAGTCCGCCTCGGAGTAGAGGCGGATCGCGACGCCCGCCGAGGTGCGGCCCGCGCGGCCGGAGCGCTGCTTGGCGGAGGCCTGCGAGATGGCCTCGATGGGGAGGCGCTGCACCTTGGCACGCGTCGAGTAGCGGGAGATGCGCGCGGTGCCCGTGTCGATGACGGCCACGATGCCCGGCACCGTGAGGCTCGTCTCGGCGACGTTCGTCGCGAGCACCACACGCCGCCGCACGCCCGGTGGGCGCTTCGACTCGAACACGCGGTGCTGCTCGGCGGAGGAGAGGCGCCCGAAGAGCGGGAGCACCTCGGTGGACTCGGGGCGGCGGTCGCGCGCGACGTGCGCGCGGATCGCGTCCTGCGCATCCCGGATCTCCTGCTCGCCCGAGAGGAACACGAGGACGTCACCCGGCAGGTCGCGGTCGAGCTCGTCGAGCGCATCCACGATGCCCTCGAACATGTCGCGCTCCGGAGTCTGCGGGGCCGCGTCCTCGTCCTCTTCACCGGGGAGCGGCGCGTCCGCGACGAGCGGCCGGTAGCGCACGTCGACGGGGAAGGTGCGGCCCGAGACCTCGATCATGGGGGCGTCGTTGAAGTGCTTCGAGAACGACTCCGGGTCGATCGTCGCCGACGTGATGATGACCTTCAGGTCGGGGCGCTTCGGCAGGAGCGTCTTCAGATAGCCGAGGAGGAAGTCGATGTTGAGGCTGCGCTCGTGCGCCTCGTCGATGATGATCGTGTCGTACTTGCGCAGCAGGCGATCGCGGTGGATCTCGTTGAGGAGGATGCCGTCGGTCATGAGCTTGACGCGCGTCTCGGCCGACACCTCGTCGGTGAAGCGGACCTGGTAGCCGACGAGCCCGCCGATGTCGCCGCCGAGCTCATCGGCGATGCGCTCGGCGATCGTGCGCGCCGCGATGCGTCGCGGCTGCGTGTGCCCGATCATGGTGCGCCCGAGCTCGAGGCAGATCTTCGGCAGCTGCGTCGTCTTGCCCGAGCCGGTCTCGCCCGCGACGATGACCACCTGGTTGGCGGCGATGGCGTCGCGGATCTCGTCCCGCATCTGGCTGACGGGCAGCTCCGGCGGGTAGGAGATCTCGAGGGGCGTCGTAGTCATGAGCAGTTCAGTCTATTGCCAGGTGGCTTGCGAATGTGCCCCGCACCGGCCACTCAGCGGTCGCGATCCGCGCTCGTTCGCTTCCAGCGTCGCTCGCCAACTCGCTTTAGTTGCACACGCTTGGTAAAACTGTGGAATGACCGCATTGCAGATCCCAAACGTATCCCTCAACGACGGCACCAGCATCCCCCAGCTCGGCTTCGGCGTCTTCAAGGTCGACCCGGCGGAGACCGAGCGCATCGTCTCCGACGCCCTCGAGGTCGGGTACCGCCACATCGACACCGCGAAGATCTACGGCAACGAGGAGGGCGTGGGCCGCGCCATCGCGAAGTCGGGCATTCCGCGCGAAGAGCTCTACATCACCACGAAGCTCTGGAACGACGAGCAGGGACGCGACACGCCCCGCGCCGCGATCGACGCGAGCCTCGAGCGCCTCGGCCTCGAGAAGGCCGACCTCTACCTCATCCACTGGCCGACGCCGAAGCAGAAGAAGTACGTCGAGAGCTGGGAGGCGCTCGTCGAGCTGCAGCAGGCCGGCCTCACCACGTCGATCGGCGTGTGCAACTTCTTCGAGTCGCACCTGCGCGACATCATCTCCGCAACGGGCGTGAAGCCGGTCGTCAACCAGATCGAGCAGCACCCGGCGCTGCAGCAGCCCGAACTCGACGCCTACCTGCGTGCCGAGGACATCAAGACCGAGGCGTGGGGGCCGCTTGGCCAGGCCAAGTACCCGCTCTTCGAGCTCGAGCCCGTCGCGGCGGCCGCGGATGCACACGGCAAGACACCCGCGCAGGTTGTCATCCGCTGGCACATCCAGAAGGGCAACATCGTCTTCCCGAAGACCACGTCGCGTGAGCGCATGGTCGAGAACGCCCAGGTCTTCGACTTCGAGCTGTCTGGTGCCGAGTTCGACGCCATCACCGCGCTCGAGCGCGGTGAAGAGGGACGCGTCTCGGCGCACCCCAACGAAGTGAACTAGCCTCCAGCAGGCAACAAGACGGCCGGCGCTCCCTCAGGGGACGCCGGCCGTCTCGCGTGCGCCGCATCCACACGGGGAGTGCTGGCTCCTGGCGGCAGGAACCGGCATCTCTGGGGTGGCTCCAGCGAGTCGGGGCGGCACGAAGCAGGGGGGCCTGTCAAGCGACGTCGCCACCGAGTTCGTCGTCGATACCGTCGAGAGCATGAGTTCCCCCGCACCTGCTCACGACACCATCGAGCGCATCGCGCGGGAGCGGTTCGGGTGGGAGTCATTCCTCCCCGGCCAGAGCGACGCGATCCGCTCGGCGGCCGCGGGACGCGACACGCTGCTCGTGCTCGCGACCGGTGGTGGGAAGTCCGCGGTCTACCAGGTCGCGGGCGCTGCGCGCGGCGGCATCGTCCTCGTGGTCTCGCCGCTCATCGCCCTGCAGGCGGACCAGCGCGCGTCGATCGAGGCCGCCCCGGATGCCCCGGACGTCGTCGCCATCAACTCCTCGCGGGGTGCTGCCGCCGTGGCTCGCGCTTGGGAGCGCATCGACGAGGGCGGATCGCTCTACGTGCTCCTCGCGCCCGAGCAGCTCGCGGACGAGGACAACGTCGCCCGGCTCGCGGCGCAGGACGTGTCGCTGCTCGTCGTGGACGAGGCGCACTGCGTCTCCTCCTGGGGGCACGATTTCCGGCCCGACTACCTGCGGCTCGGCGACGTGCGCTCAGCACTCGGCGACCCGCCGGTGCTCGCGATGACCGCGACGGCCTCGAAGCCCGTGAGGGCGGAGATCGTCGAGCGGCTGCGGATGCAGGACCCGGACGTGCAGGTGCACGGCGTCGACCGCCCGGAGATCCGTCTCGTGGTGCAACGCCACGAGAGCGACGACGACAAGCGGGCCGCCGTCATCCTGGAGGCGCGCAGCTGGACCGCCCCCGGCCTCATCTACGTGGCCTCGCGCCGGGAGACCGAGGAATACGCGGCGGAGCTCACCGCGGAAGGCCGCCATGTCGCCGCCTACCACGCAGGGCTCAAGGTCGCCGAGCGCCGAGCGGTCCAGGATCGGTGGCGCGACGGTGAGCTCGACGTGGTCGTCGCGACCTCCGCGTTCGGCATGGGCATCGACCGGGGTGACGTTCGCTTCGTGCTGCACGCCGCGACGACGGAGTCGCTCGACGCCTACTACCAGGAGGTGGGGCGCGCCGGCCGCGACGGCGAGCCGGCGACGGCCGTGCTGCACTACCGCGTCGAGGACCTCGCGCTGCGGCGCTTCTTCGCGAAGCGCTCGGTCGACAAGGCCGGGCTGCAGGACCTCTGGCGCGCCATCAAGCGCAAGCCGGGCGCCAGCGTTCGAGAGCTCGCCGAGGCCGTCGATCGGCCCGCCAGAACCGTGTCGAGGCTCCTCAATCAGCTGGTGGACGCGGAGCTCGTCGATACGGCCGACGGAGTGCATCCGCTGCGCAAGACCCGAGTGGATGTTGTCGTGCGGGCCGTCAAGGACGCGGTCGCCGCCAGGGGGCGCATCGCCGAATCGCGTCTCTCGATGATGCGCGCCTACGCGGAGGAGTCGCAGTGCCGACGTCGGGTGCTGCTCGACTACTTCGGGGTGGACGGGCCGGAGTGGTGCGGCAACTGCGACGGCTGCGAGCGGCGCGAGGCCGCGGGAGATGCCGGAGTCGCTTCGGACGCTGCGGGCGCCAGCGGCCCCCGCGACGCGGGCTCGGGCGTCGAGAGCGCTCCTGACGCGCCGCTGTCCGTCGACGAACGCGTCGAGCACCGCGAATGGGGACCGGGCACGGTCGTCAGCGTGGAGGAGGACCGCGCGACGATCTTCTTCGAGTCGGAGGGGTACAAGGTCGTCGCGCTCGCGGCCCTGGACGCCGACGTGCTGCGCCAGGTGGAGACCGCCTGACGGGGGTGACGACGACGCGTCGCCGAGGAGTGCTTCACCTCGTTCCGCGAGGCACCGGAAGCAGCATCCGGAGCCGGTGCTCGGGCCGGGAGGCGCCCTGCGACGACTCGGCCGTCTAGTCGAGACCGCGAGCGATCGCCGCGAGGTCGCTCACTGAACCGTCGGCGATGACCCGGACGTGCTCGGTGATGGTCTCGATCGGCCAGTCCCACCAGGCGACGTCGATCAGCGCCTCGATGTCGGCGTCGTCGAAACGGCGGCGGATGAGCGTGGCCGGGTTGCCGCCGACGATCCCGTAGTCGGGCACGTCCTTCGTGACGACCGATGCGGTGGAGATGATCGCCCCGTGCCCGATGCGCACCCCTGGCATGATCGTGACGTCGCCGCCGATCCAGACGTCGTTGCCGACGACGGTGTCGCCCCGGTTCGGCAGGTCGGTGACGAGGTCGAGGTGCTGCCCCCAGGCGCCGCCCATGATCGGGAACGGGTAGGTCGACGGGCCCGACATGCGGTGGTTGGCGCCGTTCATGATGAACCGGGCGCCCGCCGCGATGGCGCAGAACTTCCCGATGATCAGACGCTCGGGCCCGTAGTGGTGCAGCACGTTTCGTGTCTCGAACGCCGTCGGGGCGTCGGGGTCGTCGTAGTAGGTGAAGTCTCCGACGCTGATGAGCGGGCTCGTGATGAGCGGCTTCAGGAGGATGACCCGTTCCTGTCCCTCGATCGGATGCAGTGTGTCGGGGTCAGGAGGAAGCGCGGGATCGGTCACGGGCTCAGCCTAGGTCCCTGTCTGACTTGGCCGCGTGGTCCTGGAATATCGTCCTTCGCCGCCTCGTTGCACCCCTGATGACCTCGAACTCGAACGACATTATCGAAACGCAGAAGACCGCGCTCGTCGTGGGAGCCTCCGGGATCACCGGCTCGGCCCTCGTGGATCGCCTGACCGAGGACGGCTGGGAGGTGCTCGCGCTCTCGCGCAGCGCCGTGAGCACCGACAGGGTGCGGGGCATCGCCGCCGACCTGCGCGACGCCGTGAGCCTCAAGGCGGCGCTGGCTTCCGAGACCCCGACGCATGTCTTCTTCACCGCGTGGCAGCGCCAGGCGACGGAGGCGGAGAACATCGCCGTGAACGGCGCCATGGTCCGCGATCTCCTGGCCGCGTTGGCGCACGCGCCCGTGCAGCACGCGGCCTTGGTCACCGGACTCAAGCATTACCTGGGCCCATTCGAGGCGTACGCGGCTGGCGAGATGCCGGACACCCCGTTCCGCGAGGAGTCCGAGCGGCTCGACACCCCGAACTTCTACTACGCGCAGGAGGACGATCTGTTCGCCGCGGCCGCCCGCCAGCACTTCACCTGGTCGGTGCATCGCTCGCACACCGTCATCGGGCACGCCGTCGGCAACGCGATGAACATGGGCCTGACGATCGCCGTGCAGGCCGCGCTCACGAAGCACCTCGGCGTGCCGTTCGTGTTCCCCGGCAGCGAGGCGCAGTGGAACGGCCTCACCGACATGACGGATGCGGGAGTCCTTGCCGAGCAGATGGTGTGGGCGTCCACCGAGCCTGCCGGCCAGAACGAGGCGTTCAACATCGTGAACGGCGACATCTTCCGCTGGCGGTGGTTGTGGCCGCGCCTCGCCGAGATGCTCGGAGTACCCGCCGAGCAGGTCGTCGGGTTCGAGGGCGAGGCTCGCCCGCTGGAGGTGCAGATGGCGCAGCTCGAGCAGCACTGGCCGGCCGTCGTCGCCGAGCACGACCTCGTCGAGTCCGACATCTCGCGGCTCGCATCCTGGTGGCACACCGATGCCGATCTCGGCCGCGAGATGGAGGTCGTCACCGACATGGGCAAGAGCCGTGACGCGGGCTTCCTCAGCTTCCGCCGAACCGACCAGGCCTTCGCCGAGCTCTTCGAGCGCTACCGCGCCGACCGCCTCATCCCCTGAGCCGCGGCTACCGCCAGCTGGGGAGCCAGTGCGTGAGCGACCAGTAGGAGGTCGAGATCATCTGCCCGGTCCACACGGGCCAGAACAGCACTGAGACGAGCGCCATGATCACGAGCAGCACCCCGACCGCGGAGACGCCGATCGTCCGAGACGTGCGTGGCGTCTCCCGGTCGCCGGCGATCGTCTGGACCACCACGAGCGACGCGAGGATCATGAACGGCAGGAACGCGATCGCGTAGAAGTGGAAGACGGCCTGGCGCTCGAGGTAGGCGAGCCACGGGAAGTAGCCGGCGCCGTACCCGACGAGGATCGCGAAGTACTGCCACTTGGGTCGCAGGAAGCACATGATGATCAGGAACAGGATCGACACGGTGCCGAACCAGAAGATGATCGGGTTCGAGATCGACGTGATCGCCTCGACGCACTGGTCGACGTCGCAGCCTGAGCCGTCGCCCTTGCCGCTGTAGATGTAGCTGAACGCGGTCGGGCGGATGAGGAACGGCCACTCCTGCGGCCCCGACTGGTACGGGTGCTCGGCGCTCAGCCCGCGGTGGAAGTTGTAGGCCTCCACCTGGTAGTGCCAGAGGCTCTGCAGAGGCAGCGGCACCCAGGACAGGAGCCCCGTCCAGGCGTTGCCCGCCTGCTCGGCCCAGTCGCGGTAGAAGCCACCGGTCGTCGTGAGCCAGCGGGTCCACGTGGCGAGGTAGGTGAGCACGGCAAGGGGCACGGTCAGGATGAACGAAACCGGGCCCTGCAGGAGGATCGCGGCCGACCCCCAGAACGTCACGCCGAGTCGCTTGCGCTCGATCATGTCGATGACGAGCGTGTAGACGCAGAACGCGGCGAGGAAGTAGAGGCCCGACCACTTCACGGCGGAGGCGGCGCCGAGGGTGACGGCGGCGGCCATGAGCCAGGGGCGCCACCACAGGCGCGGCCCCCAGTCGGGGCCGACCGGCTTCACATCCGGGGCGCGCGAGGTGGTCGTGGCCTTCGTCGGAACGGGCTCGCCCTCGAGCCCCTCCTCGGCGCGCCACGCCATGATCTTGGAGCGCAGCTTGCGCCGCTGGTCGTCGCGGTCGAGCAGCACGAACAGGAAGGCCAGCAGCACGAAGAACATGAGGATGCCGTCGAGGATCCCCACCCGCGACATGACGATCGCGTGCCCGTCGATGGCCAGCATGCCGGCGCCGATGGTGGCGAGCACGGGCGAGCGGAACAGCTTCTTCGCGATGACCCATAGGAGCGGCACGGCGAGGGTGCCGACGAGGGCCACGCCGAACCGCCAGCCGAAGGGGTTGTCGGCGCCGAAGACGAGCATCCCGAGCCCGATGATGTACTTGCCGAGCGGCGGATGCACGACGTACGACGGGTCGGTCGTGTAGCCGTTCGGGTCGCCCGCGTTGAACGCGTCGTTCGGGTTGTCGGGCCACTCTGCCTCGTAGCCGAGGTTGAGGAGCGTCCACGCGTCCTTCACGTAGAACGTCTCGTCGAAGATCAGGTAATGCGCGCCGCCCAGGTTCCAGAACCGCAGGACGGCGGCGAGCAGCGTGACGACGCCGAGGAGGATCCACTCGGTGCGCACGCGGAGTCGCGGCGTGCTGGTGACGCGGGCCCAGAGGTCGTCGAAGACCGAGCCTCGCTCGACCTGGGCCCTCGGGGCAGGATCCGTCGCAGGCGACGCGGAGTCGGCCGCCGGAGCCTCGACCTGAGCCGTCGCGGGGGCAGCCGCCGCGGGGGACGTGGCCGCCTCGTCTGGGGATCCGGTCTCTGCTTGCTCGCTCACGCAAGCAATCGTAGGGGGCCATGCGCCCAGCGCGTGGGAGGATCGCAGCCATGATCATCCTCGCGGGCACCCCCATCGGGAACCTCGGTGACGCTTCGGCGCGTCTCATCGACACGTTCAAGAACGCCTCCCTCGTGGCGTGCGAGGACACCAGGTCGACGGCGAAGCTGCTCGGGATGCTCGGGGTCGAGAACCGTCCGAGGCTCGTCGCCCTGCACGAGCACAACGAGGACGAGCTGGCCAAGACGATCGTCGAGCAGGCGCGCGACTCCGACGTCGTGCTCGTGAGCGACGCCGGGATGCCGGGCATCTCCGACCCCGGGTACCCGATCGTCGCGCTCGCGGCGAAGGAGGGGGTGACCGTCACCAGTGTGCCCGGCCCGAGCGCCGTCATCACGGCGCTCGCGATCTCGGGGCTGCCCACCGACCGCTTCACGTTCGACGGCTTCCTGCCGCGCAAGGCGGGGGAGCGGGAGACGTTCCTCCGATCCCTCGCGAACGAGCCGCGCACGGTCGTGCTGTTCGAGTCGCCGCACCGCTTGGCGAGGACGCTCGCCGACATGGCCGCGATCTGGCCGGCCGACCGCCGCATCGCGGTGTGCCGCGAGCTGACGAAGCTCTATGAGGAGGTCAAGCGCGGCACGGCGGCCGAGCTCGCGCCCTGGGCCGAGGAGGGCGTGCGCGGCGAGATCGTGATCGTCGTCGAGGGGGCGGCACCCACGGTCGTCGACGCCGCCGGCGCGCAGGCGATGGTCGCCGACCTCGTGGCAGGCGGGATGCGCCTCAAGGAGGCGGCCGCGCAGGTCGCCACGGAGACGGGCATGAGCAAGCGCGACCTCTACCAGGGGCACCTCGCGTCGTAACAGGGCCCAGCCGACAATAGGATGATCTCCATGGCTTCCGGCGAATCGTTCTACATCACGACACCGATCTTCTACGTCAACGACGTTCCCCACATCGGTCACGCGTACACGGAGGTCGCCGTCGACGCGCTCGCCAGGTGGCACCGCCAGCGCGGTGACACGACCTGGCTGCTCACGGGAACCGACGAGCACGGCCAGAAGATCATGCGCTCGGCGCTCGCGAACAACGTCACCCCGCAGGCGTGGGCCGACAAGCTCGTCAGCGAGGCGTGGAAGCCCATGCTCGAGACCCTGAACATCTCGAACGACGACTTCATCCGCACGACCGACGAGCGTCACGAGACGCGCGTGCAGCGCTTCCTGCAGAAGCTCAACGACGCCGGCTTCATCTACGACGCCGAGTTCGAGGCGCTCTACTGCGTCGGCTGCGAGGAGTTCAAGCCCGAGTCGGAGATCGTCGCCGGCACCGGCCAGTACGAGGGCGAGAAGGTCTGCGCCATCCACTCGAAGCCGCTCGAGCTGCTGCAGGAGCAGAACTACTTCTTCAAGCTCAGCGACTTCCAGGAGCGCCTGCTCGCGCTCTACGAGGAGAATCCCGAGTTCATCCAGCCCTCGTCGGCGCGCAACGAGGTCATCTCGTTCGTGCGCTCGGGCCTCCGCGACCTCTCGATCTCCCGCACCACGTTCGACTGGGGCGTGAAGGTGCCGTGGGACGAGTCGCACGTCGTCTACGTGTGGTTCGACGCGCTGCTCAACTACATCACGGCCATCGGCTACGGCGACGACGAGTCGGAGCTCGAGAAGCTCTGGCCCGCGCACCACGTCGTGGGCAAGGACATCCTCCGCTTCCACGCCGTCATCTGGCCCGCCATGCTCATGGCCGCCGGACTCCAGGTTCCTGCCGGCATCTTCGCGCACGGCTGGCTGCTCGTCGGCGGCGAGAAGATGTCGAAGTCGAAGCTCACGGGCATCGCGCCGACCGAGATCACCGACGTCTTCGGCTCCGACGCGTTCCGCTACTACTTCCTGCGCGCCATCCACTTCGGCCAGGACGGCTCGTTCTCGTGGGAGGACCTGTCGGCCCGCTACCAGTCCGAGCTCGCGAACGGCTTCGGCAACCTGGCCTCCCGCGTCATCGCCATGGTCAACAAGTACTTCGACGGGGTCGTGCCGGAGCAGTCGACGCTGCTCGACTCCGAGCAGGTCATCATCGACCTCGCGACCGACGTCGCGGTGAAGGCCGACGAGGCGATGCTCGCTTTCGACATCGATGGTGCGCTCGCGCACATCTGGCGGCTCGTGGATGCGCTCAACGGCTACATCACGGAGCAGGAGCCGTGGGCGCTCTCGAAGCAGGGCGACGAGGGGCGCGCTCGCCTCGCCGCGGTGCTCGAGGTGACGACCCGCTGCCTCGGCCACCTCGCCGTGCTCCTCAACCCGTTCATCCCGATCGCCGCCGAGAAGCTGTGGTCCGCGATCGGCGGCGAGGGCGAGCTCGCCTCGACCCGCATCGCCAACGCCTACGCGCTGGTCGGCTCGCGACCGCTGAGCGAGCTGCCGCCGCTCTTCCCGCGCATCGAGCAGGAAGTCCAGCGCTAGCGGTGCCAGGGTCTCAGCAGGGCGAGGGCCAGCAGGGCGAGGCGGAGCGGTCGGCCGAGAAGCTGCGCCGTCGCTCGGCGACGAGCGAGTCGGGGCACACGCGCATCCTCGCCTACCCGCCGTACCCCGAGGCGCTGGATGTGCCCTGCTACGACAACCACACCCACCTCGAGATCGAGGACGGCGAGGAGGACGAGCGCCTGTCGCTCGACGAGCACCTCGACGCCGCCGTCGCTGCGGGAGTGAAGGGCGTCGTCCAGGTCGGGAACGACGTGCCCTCGAGCCGGTGGTCGGCCCGCATCGCCGCGACGAACGAGCGAGTGCTCGCCGCGGTGGCCCTGCACCCGAACGTGGTGCCCGAGCTCGCCGCCGCTGGCACCCTCGACGAGGCGATCGCCGAAATCGACCGCCTCGCGGCCGAGCCGCGCGTGCGCGCCATCGGCGAGACGGGGCTCGACTACTTCCGCACGCCGGAGAAAGCTGACCAGCTGCTGCAGGTCGGCGCGTTCGAGCGGCACATCGAGCTCGCGAAGCGGCACGGCATCGCCATGCAGATCCACGACCGGGACGCGCACGACGACGTCATCTCGACGCTCAAGCGCGTCGGTGCCCCGGAGCGCACTGTCTTCCACTGCTTCTCCGGTGACGCCGACATGGCCCGCATCGCGGCCGACGAGGGCTGGTACCTCTCGTTCGCCGGGACGGTGACGTTCAAGAACGCGGCCACGCTGCGGGAGGCGCTCACGGTGACGCCCCTCGACCGCATCCTCGTGGAGACCGACGCGCCATTCCTCACCCCCGTCCCGTTCCGCGGACGCCCGAACGCGCCCTACCTCATCCCCGTGACGCTGCGCGCGATGGCTGAGCACCTCGACGTGTCGGTCGACGAGCTCAGCGCGCAGATCAGCGCGAATACCGAGGCTGTCTACGACAGCTGGGACCTGTCGGGCGACGCACCCGCCGCCGCATCCACTCAGAGAGATTCCGCATGAGCGTGAGCCTGCTTGGCGCCAACGAGATCCGCGAGCTCGCGGCCGAGCTCGACGTGACCCCCACGAAGAAGCTCGGGCAGAACTTCGTGCACGACCCCGGCACGGTGCGGCGCATCGTGCAGACCGCGAAGGTCCGCGCCGGCGAGCACATCCTCGAGGTCGGGCCCGGTCTCGGATCGCTGACGCTCGGCCTGCTCGAGACGGGCGCGAGCGTCACCGCCATCGAGATCGACGAGCGCCTCGCCGCCCGCCTGCCGCAGACGGTCGCCGAGCACGCGCCCGGCGCGCAGCTCGACGTGATCGTCTCCGACGCCCTCCAGGTGCAGGATGTGCCGGGCGAACCGGTCGCGCTTGTCGCGAACCTGCCGTACAACGTGTCCGTGCCCGTGCTGCTGCACCTCCTCGAGCGGCTGCCGTCGCTCGAACGCGGCGTTGTCATGGTGCAGGCCGAGGTGGGGGAGCGCATCGTCGCG
Organism: Pseudoclavibacter sp. JAI123; assembly: GCF_013409665.1. Classification (NCBI taxonomy): domain Bacteria; kingdom Bacillati; phylum Actinomycetota; class Actinomycetes; order Micrococcales; family Microbacteriaceae; genus Pseudoclavibacter; species Pseudoclavibacter sp. JAI123. The sequence goes on from NZ_JACCCM010000001.1 coordinate 1,547,641, forward strand.
GGCCCCGGCTCGAAGGTCTACGGATCGCCGAGCGTGAAGGCCGCCTGGTATGGCTCCTGGACGAGCGCCGGCCTCGTGGGTCGCAAGGTGTTCTGGCCTGTGCCGAACGTCGACTCCATCCTCATCTCCTACACGGAGCGTGACACACCGCGCGGCTCCGAGGAGCTGCGCCGCAAGGTGTTCCGCATCGTCGACGCCGCCTTCGGGCAGCGGCGCAAGATGCTGCGACAGGCGCTCTCCCCGCTGCTCGGCGAGAACGCAGCGGCGACCTCCCTCGTCCTGGAGGCATCGGGGATCGACCCGACGGCCCGCGGTGAGACGGTCGGCATCGACGACTACGTGCGCCTCGCGGAGGCCTGGCAGCCCGAGGCCTGAGGCCTGCGTCAGCGAGGAGCCAGACGACGAGGGCTCTTCGAGCCTCGGGCCTGACGCGCACCGGCTGAGATCTCCGCCATTTCGCCGCATCTTCGCGGGGACTCGTGCAGACTACGAGGACAGCACCACAACGAGGTCGGTGCCCCGGAGCTAGGCGAGGGATTGGGCATGGGCGAGTCCGCCGCGGCTGACGCAGACGTTCCGCTGCCGTCCCGCCGCGCGCGCATGCTGACGATCGGTGCGATCGTCGTGGTGCTGGCGCTCGCCGCGGGCTGGGTGGTCCTCGCCTTCACCGGTGACGGTGACACCTCTTCGACGGACGTGGTGAGCGAGTCGACGCTCCCCGGCTACCCGACCCGTGGTGCCGAGGCGAAGCTCGACGAGCAACGGCCACTGGTTGCTGCGGCCGATGCCTGGCGCGACTATGCCGACGGCGACACCCTTCAACTCCCGGAGGGGCAGGCCATCGAGCTCCTCTGGGCGGGAGACGTCGACTCGACGAAGGTCGGCACCTCATCCGTGCGCGCCTCGTTCTCCGCGCGGCTCGTGATCCTCCGATCGGACAACGCGGTCGCCGCGCTCGTCCGCCCGCTCGACGGCGCGGGCAGCGGCGACGACACGGCCTACTCGGTGCTCGGCACCTCCTCGATCGCGACGGCCCGCTACGAGCGCGGTTTCACCGTCGCGACGGGCGTGCTGCTCTTCAACGAGCGGATGCAGCGGGGCACGTCACTCGAGACCGTCACCTTCGCCGCTGGGGCGGCTCCCTCGCTCGGTGAGACATCCACCTCGGACGGACTCCTTCTGCTCGCAACCCGTTCGCTGCTGCGGATCCCGGATGCGGGCGGTTCGGGGATCGACGTGGTCGAGGGCTTCGCCTACGTGCATCCCAGCTCTGGGCTCACCCTGCTGCAGACGGACGACGCGGACGGGGACTGGGCCGCCGTCATCGACGCTGAGCGGGGGAACGCGAGGTTCGCGGCGCTCTCGCGGGGCATCATCACTGCTCGGGAGGAGGAGAAGGGCCGGCGTCTGCGCGCCTCGATCCTCGACGACCAGACCATGCCGTCCGGCGCCCCGCTTTCGCTCGTAGAGGTGGCGCACCTCGAGAGCCAGGGGAGCGGGTCCGGTGTCCTCTGGGCGGTGATCGTCGCGACACGCGACGACGACGATCCGACGCTGCTCGGTGCAGGTCCCGTCGCGAGTCCCGTGAACGGGGCGCCGCAACTTCCCGTCATCGCCGCGAAGTGGCTGCGTGACGACGGCGTGGACGTGCTTGTCGTCGCCGGCTCCAAAGAAATCACCTCGTTCGAGGTCGAGGCGTCCGGCGGCACGACGAGCCGGAACGGCTCCAGCGGCGTCCTCGAACGCGCAGCCCTGGCGCTCACCTGGGAAGACGATCCCGAGAGCAACGTGACGCGTCCGGCCCTGGTGGTCGTCGGCAGGTCCGGGGCCGGCCCAGTGCAGCCGCTCGAGCCGGTCAGCTGAGCGCAGACCTCGCGGGGACTGATTGGATGACAGTCATGAACACGCAGAGCGTCACGAACCTGCCATGGAACGACGGGCAGTGGACCAACGAGCCGGTGTCCGCAGAAGTCGTCGACGGCGACCTCCTCGTCACGGCCGTCGAGGGCAGCGACGCCTGGCGCACAACCTCCTACGGGTTCATCCACGACACCGAGCATGCGCTCCTGCGTGACCTCGAGCAGGATTCCGCCGTCGAGGTGGAGTTCCTCGTCGACTTCAGCGAGCAGTTCGACCAGGCGGGCATCTTCCTGCGGGGCGACGAGACGACGTGGATCAAGGCCGGCATCGAGCTCAGCGACGGGCAGGAGCAGCTGGGTGCGGTCGTGACCAGGGGCGAGTCCGACTGGTCACTCGCACCTGTTCCCGACTGGGGCGGTCGCCGCGTCACGGTGCGGGCGAGCCGCGCCGGCAACGCGGTCATCGTCCGCGCTCGGGTCGATGAGGAGCCGTGGCGGCTCGTCCGCGTTGCGCCGTTGGCGACGGATGCGCGAGTGCAGGCTGGCCCGTTCTGCTGCGCGCCGTCTCGCAGCGGCCTGACCGTGCGCTTCCTGGCCTGGCGCACGACGCCCGCTGACGCCTCGCTGCATCCGTGAGGCTTCGCCGCGGTGGCGATCGCGGCAGCGGGGGCCGGCTCCGGCCAGACCGCCGCTAGCCGCTCAGCGCTTGACCCTGAGATCGGAAACCTGAGATCGGAATCCGGAGCTCTGAGCCTCTACCCCGCGAGTTCGAGGGACAGCGCGAAGATCTGGGTCCAGGACTCCTCGCCGTGCTCGAGCTCAGGGCGGCGCTCGAAGCCGAGCTGCTCGAGGAGGCGCTGCATGGCGACGTTCTCCTCGGCGACGTACGTGTCGATGCCCGTCGCGAGGTGCAGGTCGGCCCACGTGATGGCAGCCCGCGTCACCCGGGTGCCGATGCCGTTGCCGCGCAGCTCTGGCGCGACCCAGAGCTCATCGAAGACCAGCTCGGCGCCGACTCCGTCGAGGTCGCCTGAGAGGGTGGCGGTGGCGACGACTCGTGTGCCGTCGAAGGGAATGGCGTGGAACTCCACGCGGTCGGCGCTGGCTCGGGTGGTGGTCACACGGACGGCGTTGCCGATCGACGTGTGCAGCCCGAGGCTCATTGCGGCGCCAGCCTGCCCGTCTCGACGCGCTGCTGGCACATGAAGTTCAGGCCTGTAGTCGTGTGTGTCATCTTCATGCTCCTTCCACGGTCGGGGTAGATCAGTCAGCTGCCCGCCGCGAGACGGGCTGCTGCTTGTGGTGGGTACCGTACGCCTCACTTCACGAGGTGCGCATCCAGTGTTTCGCCAGAAGTCCTCCGGTGTCCAAGCAGGGTCGCCCGGTCGATAAGAGCAACGATTCGTCCCTCGGAGAGGACGCTCGCGAGGGCCCAGTCCGCCTGCGCTCGTGCGAGGTGTGCGGCTGCGGAATCGACGATCGCCCCGATGCCGATTCTCGGCGGGGCGGGGTGAGTGAGCTCCTCGAGCCTCGTCGACGCGGCGAACTCGCCGTTGTCGAGCCCATGGGCAATGCGCCGCAGCGTGAGCACGCCGAGCACGTCGCCGGGGGAGAGCGGATGCTCACCCGCCGATCTCTCTTCGACGACCAACACCGGAACGCCTTCGGGGATTCCGCGTGCCTCCAGCACGCCGCGAGCAGTGTCAGCCTGCAGGTGCTTCGTGAGCCTCGGAACGCCGGAGGGGTCGAGCGGACCGATCGCCTCGCGGACGCTCTCACCACCCCGGTTTCCTGCCGGAGCTTCATCCTGGAAGCCCTGCGTCGTGAGCCAGGCATCGTCGAAGTACGTCGTCAGGTAGTTGCGACCCGAGTCAGGGATGAAGACCACGATCAGGTCGTCGGGCCCGAGCCGCGAGGCGACCCGGAGTGCCGCCGCGATCGCCAGGCCAGCCGAACCACCGATGAGGAGGCCCTCCTCTCGGGCGACCCGCCGTGCCGCGGCGATCGATTCGGCGTCGCTGACGCGGACGAACTCGTCCACGACGCCTGCGTCGAACGTCGTCGGCCACGGGTCGGCGACCCCCTCGGCGTGCACCGCACGGCCGGTGCCCTCGATCACCCGTGAGCTGCCGTCGCCGCCAGAGTAGAGCGAGCTCTGCGGGTCGGCGCCGATGATCTTCACGGCGCCGGCGCTGAGGTCCTTGAGCGTGCGTCCGGTTCCGGAGATCGTTCCGCCCGTGCCGATCGGGGCGACGAAGTGCGTCACGGCGCCCTCGGTGTCGCGCCAGATCTCGGGAGCCGTGCTCTCGACGTGGGCGCGTGGATTGGAGGGGTTGTCGAACTGGGTGGCAAGCCACGCTCCCGGTGTCTCCTCGACAAACGCCGACGCCAGCGAATGCGCACTGCGCGGATGCGACTTCGGCAGGTACTCGCTCACGAGCCGCAGCTTGGCGCCATACGCCACCAGGATGCGCCGCTTCTCCTCGGCGATGAACGCCGACGTGAAGATCACGGCCTTGTAGCCGAGGTGCGCCGCGACGAGTGCGATGCCGATGCCCGTGTTCCCGCTTGTCGTCTCCACAACCGTGCCGCCGGGGGTGAGCAGCCCCTCTTCCTCGGCCCGCCGGATCATCCAGAGCGCCGCCCGGTCCTTGCTGCTCCCACCCGGATTCTGGAAGTCGAGTTTCGCGTAGATGCGGGGCGCGACTGTCCGGTCGAGGTGTGGCAGCCGAACGAGCGGGGTGCCGCCGATGGTGTCGAGGAGACTCTCGTACTTCGTCATGGTGCAAGGTAGGCGCAGGCACAGCACATTCCGGCCGCGTGTTGCCGAACAAGTCCCCGTCGAACACACGGTGAAGAAACATTGCCGCGCGCGGGGCGGGACACCCGCCGTGCTTCCTATCCTGCAAGGCATGACTCACGAGAACCCGCCGTTTGCCATCGCCGTCGAGGCGGGCAGCGAAGGCGTCAGCCCGACGCGCATCCGCGCAGCAATCTCCGCGATCGAGCGCTTCGGAGTGACGATCGCGACCTTCGAGGACGTCGGCTTCGCCGACCTTCGTCCGGAGGCACCGCGACTGGATGCGATCACACAGGCAGCGTTCGCGGCTCCGCTCTCGGGAGCAACAGGCCTGGTGCCCCTCGTTCGCGTCTCGGCCGTCGAGCCCTTCCACCTCGCGACGCAGCTGGCGACCCTCGACTACGCGTCGCACGGGCGCGCTGGCTGGATCGGCGAGGTCGACGGCGGCGCACTCGAAGCGGCGGCCTTCGATCGCGCCCCGCTCGACGGGCCGGGAGTTCGCCGCACCGAGCTCGACGACACCATCGAGGTGCTCGGCCGCCTCTGGGACTCGTGGGAGGACGACGCCGTCATCCGCGACGTCGAGACGGGTCGCTACCTCGACCGCGACAAGCTGCACTACGCCGACTTCGAAGGGGCGCGCTTCAGCGTGAAGGGCCCCTCGATCATCCCGCGTCCGCACCAGGGGCTGCTCCCGACGTTCGCCGTCTACGGCTCCGCCGCACCGGAGCTCGTCGACGTCGCGCTCATCCGCGAGCGCACGCTCCTCGAAGCGAGCGCCGCGGTCGGGCAAGCCGATGCGCAGGGCATCGCGCGAACGATCGTGGAGGTCGAGGTGGCGCTCGACTCGCGCGGGCACGCCGCGAGCGAGCGCTTCGGCAACCGGCCAGCCGACGTCGAACCGGCGGGGCGCATTCACTACTCGGGTGACGCCGCTGGCCTCGTCGAGCTCATCACCGAGATCGCATCGTTCGCGAACGGCGTGAGGCTGCTCCCGGTCGACTTCGACGAGGACGTGCAGGAGCTCGGCCGCGCCGTGCTTCCCGCCCTGCGCCGCACCGGCGTCTTCACCTCGCCTCGAGTCGGCGAGCACCTGCGGGACGCCCTCGGGTTCGCGCACCCCGCCAACCGCTACGCCGCCCAGGCCATCTGACCCGCGAAGGACAACCACGATGACACAGCACAGCACGGGTGAGAACCCGCCTTCGAACGCTCCGGACGCGGGCCAGATCCAGTTCGGCGTCTTCTTCCAGGGCGTGAACTCGACGACCATCTGGTCGAGCGAGCAGAGCGGGTCGCAGACGGAGTTCGAGTCGTTCCGGCGTATCGCGCAGACCGCGGAGCGCGGCCTGTTCTCCGCGTTCTTCCTCGGTGAGGGCCTGCGCCTGCGCGAGCACCTCGGCAAGATCCACGACAACGACGTGGCCGGGCGTCCGGACGGCATCACTCAGCTCGCGGCACTGGCACCGCTCACGGAGAAGATCGGCCTCGTCGCGACGCAGAACACGACCTACAACGAGCCAGCCGACCTCGCATACCGCCTCGCGAGCCTCGACCTCCTCAGCGAGGGCCGCGCAGCCTGGAACATCGTCACCACCGACAACGCGTGGACCGGCGCCAACTTCCGACGCGGCGGACACCTCGCGCACGAGCACCGCTACGACCGTGCTGCCGAGTTCGTGCGTGCCGCGAAGGCACTGTGGGCGAACCAGGGCGGAGTCGACTTCGACGGCGAGTTCATCCGCTTCGTCTCCGATCGTGTCCTCCCGAAGAGCCCGCAGTCGAGGCCAGTGCTGTTCCAGGCCGGCGACTCGAGCCAGGGGCGTGACTTCGGGGCCGAGCACGCCGATGTCATCTTCTCAGCGCATCCCGAGCTGGAAGGGGCCACGGCGTTCGCGGCCGACCTCCGCGAGCGTCTCACCAAGTTCGGTCGAGCCCGGAACGAACTCGCGTTCTTCCCCGGTGCCTCCATCATCGTCGCTGCGACGCCGAAGGAGGCCGAGGAGAAGGCCCGCTGGGTGCGCCAGCACCAGATCTCGCCGTCGACCTCGCTGCGCTACCTCGAGCAGTTCTGGGGCAAGGATCTCTCGCACCTCGACCCTGACGGCCCGCTGCCGGTGGAGGACCCGGTGGTCGCGGTCACCGACGGAACCCGCGGCAGCGCGTTCCAGAATGCGAAGGCGCTGGAGCTCGCTCAGCAGTGGCGGGAGAAGTCGGAGGCGCTTGGCTTGTCGATCCGCGAGTTCGTCATCCACCTCTCGTCGCAGCGGGGCTTCGTGGGTGGTGTCGACGAGGTCGCCGACACCCTCACCGAGCTGGCCCGCAGCGGCGCGGTCACCGGCATCAACCTGACCCCGTACCTCGTGCCCTCGGGTCTCGACGACATCGTCGACGAGCTCATCCCGGCCCTCCAGGAACGTGGCTCGTACCGCACCGAGTACCCCGGCACGACGCTGCGCGAGAACCTCGGGCTTCCCGCCGTCACGTCGAACCTGGTGCCGGCGAGCGTCTGAGCGTGACGAGCTTCGAGGAGGTCGACGCCCGCTCCCTGGCCGAGCTCAGGGAAGCGGGTGTCGGCTCCTCGAAGTGGGACACTTTCCCTGACGCCATCGGCAGCTTCATCGCCGAGTCCGACTACGGCACGGCCCCAGCGGTGCGACGCGTCGTCGCGGAACAGCTCGAGCGGCAGAGCTTCGGATACGTCACGAAGGCCGCGAGGGCTGAGCTCGGGGATGCGCTGAGCGAGTGGATGCTGGACCGCTACGCCTGGCGGGTCGCTCCAGAATCGATCGGTGTGCTGCCTGAGGTGCTCACGAGCCTCGAGCTCACGATCGACCACTACACGCGTCCAGGTTCTGCGGTCATCCTGCCGACACCCACCTACATGCCGTTCTTCACGCTGCCCGTCGACCACGGCAGGGAGGTCGTAGAGACGCCGCTCCTGCAGGGAGGGGAAGGCAAGTGGGGCTTCGATTACGAGGCCATCGACCGCGCCTTCGCGGACGGGGCAGGCCTGCTGGTCCTCTCGAACCCGTCGAACCCGACCGGGACGGTCTTCACCCGCGAGCAGCTGCTACCGCTCGTCGACATCGTCGACCGGCACGGCGGCCGCGTCTGGTCGGACGAGATCCACGCGCCGCTCATCTTCGACGGCCTGCGCCACGTGCCGTACGCCGCTCTCTCCGACGCCGCCTCGAACCACACGGTCACGGCCACCTCGGCCTCGAAGGGCTGGAACATCGCCGGCCTCAAAGCGTCGCAGATCATCTTCTCGAATGAGCGCGACCTCGAGACGTGGCAGCGCATCCAGCGCTGGCCGAGCCATACGGCGGGCACCCTCGGGGTCCTCGCCTCGACGGCCGCGTATCGGGAGGGACGTGACTGGCTGGATGCGCTTGTCGTGCACCTCGGCGGCACCCGCCGCCAGCTGTCGGCTCTCGTCGCTGAGCACCTGCCAGGCGTCGGCTACGTGGAACCCGACGCGAGCTATCTGGCGTGGCTCGACTTCCGCGGAGCGCTCACCTCCTCGGCCGCGGGAAGTCGCGAGGGCGCGGGGCCCGCGCGGCTCGGCCGGCGCGCGCGCACCGAGGCTGGGGTCGCGGCGACCGACGGCCTGCTGTGCGGTGCGCACTTCGACGGGTGGCTGCGCATCAACTTCGCGACCGCGAGGCCGATCCTCGCCGAAACCCTGCGCCGTCTCGAGAACCTGCTCTGACCGGCAGGTAGGCCCTGGCGTGCGAGCGTGCTCTGACCAGTGAGCGTGCCCCGAGCTTTACCCCGTGTGTCCGCGCGAGGCGATCGTTTCCTCGCGCAACGGGTTCTGAATCCCGGTGTCAGAGGCGGCTGTGAGGGCCTCGTCGTCCGTGGTCTGGTGGTGCAACACATCCGCACCACCAGCACGGAACAGGGGATCCGCTCATGGCACACATCACGCAGAACTTCGTCGATCTCATCGGTCACACGCCGCTCTTCGAGCTGCACCGCTACCGCGATGCCCGCCAGCTGCCCGGACGCATTGTCGCCAAGCTCGAACAGTTCAACCCCGCCGGCAGCGTCAAGGATCGCATCGCGTGGGGCATCATCCGCGACGCCGAGGAGCGAGGAGCGCTGAAGCCGGGTGATCTCATCGTCGACATCACGAGCGGGAACACCGGCGTGGCCCTCGCCGCCATCGCGGCATCCCGCGGCTACCGCACGAAGTTCTACCTGAGCGACAACATCGCCAAGGAGAAGCTGCGTCTCATCCACGCGCTCGGCTCCGAGATCGTGCTCATCCCGAACCTGTTCTTCGTCGACCCCGAGGCACTCGAGAAGGTGACGACGCGCATTCAGGAGGAGAACCCGGACGCGTACTTCACGAACCAGCTCGGCAACCCCGCCAACCCGCGCACCCACCTCACGACCACCGGTCCGGAGATCTGGGCCGATACCGACGGCGAGATCGACGTGCTCGTCGGCGGAGTCGGCACCGGCGGAACGCTCAACGGCTCAGGCACGTTCCTCAAGTCGCTCAAGCCCGAGCTGCGCATCGTCGTCGCCGAGCCGGGCCTCGCCTCGATCCCGTCCGAGGAGGTGCCGTACCCGGCGGAGATCGACGGCGTGCACAAAGTCACCGACGTCGAAGCCGAGCAGCTGCCAGACAACTACAACGGGGCCATCGTCGACGAGGTCGTGGCTCTCGAGACCCAGGACGCGTTCCAGACGTCACGAGAACTGGCCCGGGAGGAGGGGCTTGTCATCGGAACGTCGGCTGGCGCGATCCTCTACGCGGCCACCCGCATCGCCGAGCGGGAGGAGAACCGCGACAAGCTCATCGTCGCCGTCTTCCCTGATGCGGGGGAACGGTACTTCTCCGGCGAGAACTTCGCGCAGCCGGTCACTACCGCCTACAAGGTCGAGTTCGCTCCCGTCCTCGCCTGACCCGCCGCGCGCGCCACCCACCACGCTTTCCACGACGAAGACGACAGAAGGAAACTCACGATGACCAACGAGTCCATCCCGCCGCAAGAACCCGGCGAAACCGATGCCGACCAGCAGCCGCCAGCCGGGTAGCAGGCTGGCGAGCACCCCACCCTCGGTGAGACGCAGACTCCACCGCCGACGGTCCTCCCGAGCGGCGCAACCGTCGAGGCGGCGGCGGAAGACCCGGACGCCCCCAAGAGAGTCTCGCGGCGCACGCTCATCACGGCGTCTGCCTTCGGCGCGGTTGCCGTCGCGGGCGCAACCTGGGCCGGCTTCCAGTTCTTCGCCCCCAAGACACTGTCCGCTGATGGCGCGGTCGGCACCGTCACGAACTCGTGGGCCGACCGGCAGCTCGACGTGATCCTCGGCAGCGGAGTGTGCGAAGCGCCGCAGCACATCGCCTTCGAGAAAGGGCTCTGGGAGCAGGCGGGCCTCAACGTGCAACTCAAGAAGGCGGGCGCAGAGGAGGATACGCAGGCGGCCGTCGGCTCCGGCAAGTACGCGGCGACCAACGGCATCTTCTTCTCCTGGCTCGGCCCCATCTACAACGGCGTCGACGTCAAGCTCTCAACCGGACTCCACCAGGGCTGCCTGCGACTCGTCGTGCCGACGGACGGCCCCATCACCGAGGTCGAGCAGCTCAAGGGGAAGAAGATCGGCGTCTCCAGCCTGCAGGGATCGGCGACCAACTTCTTCGCGCTCGACCTGCTCGATGCCGGCATCTCCTCCGATCCAGCCCACAAGCAGGTCGAGTGGGTCGTCATCGAGAACGACCTCCTTCCTGAGGCGCTCGCCAAGGGACAGGTCGATGCGATCGCTGCAAGCGACCCCATCGCGCTCAAGGCGACGTACGACGGATCCGCCTACGAGCTGACCAACAACCGGCAGGGCGCCAACGCGCAGGAGTTCTGCTGTGCCATCGCCATCAACGGGCAGTTCGTGCGCGAGGACCCGGTGACGGCCCGGAAGTTTGTGACCGCATGGGCTGAGGGAAGCCGCTGGGTCGGGGCGAACCTCGAGGAGACGGCGCGCATCCAGTCGGAAAAGAACTACGTGGCGGCGTCGGCTGCGGATATCCTCCCGCAGCTGCAGAGCTACGGTTTCGAACCGAGCTCCAACAAGCTGCGCGACGCTCTTGTGCCCGGCATCGAGAAGTTCAAGAAGACGGGCTTCCTCAAGGAATCGGCCGACGCGTCCACCCTCGCCGACCGCGTGTTCGTCGACCTCGACCTGAACTGGTGAGCGCAGCATGACCGCCACGATCCATCGCTCGGACGGGGGACATCCGCCCGGTCGGCCAGCGCAAGACCAGGGGTCGGGGGCCGAGGTGTTGGCGGGTCGGGCCACCGGCACCAAGTCCGCCGCCGACACCGCGAGCGCCACGCGAGCCGAGATCGAGCTGCGGCTCGCGCAGACGCACAAACCGGAGACGGTGAAGCACGGGCTCGTGATCGCGGGCATCGTGAGCTGGGCGGCGTTTGCCGCAGCAACGCTGGCATTGCCTGACCGCACTGATGTCGTGGTGGAGGCGACGGGCCTCACCGGTACGCTCGGCGCCCTGGTCGCGCTTGCCTGGGCGCTCTCCTACGGCCTCTCGTTCACGAGCTCGCGCGCAGCGAAGAGCCTGCGGCAGCGGCTGTCGACGGGAGTGCCGTGGCTGCTTGCGACGGGTCTGTGGTTCCTGACCTGGGAGCTCACGACGGCGAAGTCGACGGCGCTGCCGCGCCCGTACTTCACTCCACCGCAGCAGGTCCTCGGCATCCTCATCGAGGACCGGGTGATCCTCGCTGAGAGCGTTGGCAATTCCCTGCTGCTGCTCACGATCGGGCTGGTCATCGGTCTCCTCGCCGGCCTCGTCACTGGCGTGACCTCCGGCTGGTCGAAGACGTTCAACTACTGGCAGAACCCGTTCCTGCAGATCTTCGGGCCGCTGCCGTCCGTGGCGTGGACGGCGATCGTGTTCGTTGTCTTCCCCACGGCCTATGCCGCGGCCGTATTTCTCATCGCCGTGAGCGTCTGGTTCCCCGTCGCAGTGCTCACGAGGGCAGGCATCATCGGCATCCCTCGCAGCTACTACGACGTTGCGCAGACGCTCGGAGCGAGCCGCGCGTCGCTCATCACGCGGGTTGCGCTTCCTGGCGCGCTGCCCGATATCCTCACCGGCCTCTTCATGGCGCTTGGCGTCTCGTTCGTCTCGCTCACGGTGGCCGAGAACTTCGGCGTGCAGTCCGGTATCGGCTGGTACATCAACTGGCAGAAGGGGTGGGGCGACTACACGTCGGTGTACGCGGGCATCCTCGTGCTCGTTGCGCTCTGCTCCGGCCTCCTCGCGTTCCTCGGCGTGGTCCGGGCGCGCCTCCTCAGATGGCAGAAGGGACTCACCAGATGGTGACCACTACCAAAGTGACGGGCTCGGCAGTCGACATCGTCGAGGTCACGCACGCATTTGCAACCGACGACGGGCCGCTGCAGGTGCTCGACAACATCTCGATCTCCGCGAAGCCCGGTTCATTCACGGCGCTCGTCGGCCCTTCGGGGTGCGGCAAATCGACCCTCCTGCGTCTCCTAGCCGGGCTCGATAGAAGCCTCATCGGCGCGACCTACGTTGACGGCAGGCCGGTCACCGGTCCTGACCCCGAACGGGCAGTCGTCTTCCAAGACCCGACGCTCCTGCCGTGGCGAACCGTGCGCAAGAACATCGGCTTCGGGCCCGACGTGCGCGGCACCGCGAAAGAACAAGCGGCACGCGTGCAGGAGTCGCTCGAACTGGTCGGCCTCGGCGAGTTCGCCGATGCCTGGCCGTCGCAGCTCTCGGGAGGCATGGCGCAGCGCGTAGCCCTCGCGAGGGCACTGGTGAGCGAGCCGTCGCTCCTGCTCCTGGACGAGCCGCTCGGCAAGCTCGACGCGCTCACGAGACGAACCCTGCAGGGCGAGCTGCTCACTCTGTGGGAGCGGCAGCGGTACACGGCCTTCCTGGTCACCCACGACGTCAATGAGGCGCTCCTCCTCGCCGACCGCGTCATCGTCTTCACACCCCGCCCGGCCCGCATCGCGGGGGTCTTCGAGGTGAGCGATGAGGTGGGGGAGGCGAGGCCACGTGATCAGTCCTCGCCGGAGTTCCTCCGTATCCGCGGCGAGATCCTCGATCTCATCGACGCAGGAGACACGCTGTGAGCGGGAGGCAGTCCGTGAGCGGGAGAAGCGCCGTGAACGCAAGACGTGGTGTGCAGCGGATGCTCGCGCTCGGGGCCACGGGCCTCACGGCTGCTGTCCTCCTGGTCTCGGTCGGGACCGCGGGCCCGGCCTCGGCGCACGTCACCGCGAGCATCGACGACCCCACGCCGGGCGCGTACACGCTCCTCACCTTCAACGCTCCAACCGAGTCGGCGACCGCGAGAACAAACCGCCTCGAGATCGACTTCCCCACCGATACTCCGATCACCTCCGTGCGCAGCGTCCCAGTTCCCGGTTGGAACGCCGAGGTCATCCGCGAGCCGCTGCCCGAGCCCGTCGACAACGGGCACGGCGGAGAGATCTCCGAGGCTGTGGCGCGCGTCGTTTGGACAAGCGTGGGCGACACGTCAGCGGTAGGTCCAGGCCAGACGGGGCTCTTCATTCTCTCGATCGGGCCGCTCCCAGACGCGGAGTCCGTCTCCTTTCCCACCGTGCAGGGGTACACGGACGGGTCGGAGGTCGCGTGGACGCAGCTCTCCCAGGCGGGCGTCGATACGGAGCGCCCCGCTCCGACGATCCAGATCGGCACGGACACGGACACGGACACGGGCGCGGGGTCCGGCTCAGGCGCCGGTGCCGGTGCGGATGAAGCTGCGGGCGATGACGAGGAACCCGCCGGTCTCACGGGAACGCTCGCATCCGGTGCCGGTGCCGCGGCCGACGCCGAGGGACTGCTCGCCTCTCCGTGGATCGCAGTGGGCGGGGCTGCGCTCGGCGCGGTTGGCTTCGTGCTCGGGCTCCTCGCGTTCCTCACTGCTCGGCGCAGCGCTCGAGCACGGTGACCGCGACCCTGAGAAAGGCCGGGCTCTGGGCAGCCGGCCTCGTCATCACGCTTGCCCTGTTGCTCCTGCCCGTCGAGACGGCGTCGGCTCACTCGTACCTGGTCGAGTCGTCGCCGAGCAACGGCTCGAGCGTCGACGTGCAGCCCGAGGAGGTGGTCGTCACGCTCTCCGAGGCCTTCACGCTCGCCTCCCCGTCCGGGGCGGTGAGCGTGCTCGACGAGCACGGCGAGCGAGTCGATGAGGGGCGCGAACGGATCGTCGGCGATGGCACTGAGCTGCGCATTCCGCTCCCCAGCGGCTTGCCGGACGGCGTCTACCTCGTGAACTGGTCGATCGTCGCGGCCGACAGCCACGTCATGGGCGGCTCCATCCAGTTCGGGCTCGGCGTCCCTGCCACGCTCGTGGATGCCGCCGCTGAGCCGACCGGATCGGCGGTGCTCTCGGCTGGACTTGGACTCCTCAAGGCGCTGCTCTACGCCGGACTCGTGCTGGCGGTCGGGGTTCCGCTCGCGGCGCGGGTGCTCGCCGTTGCGGGAACGAGACTGCGGCGCCTCGACGGCATCGCCTCTATCGCGGCGGGGGCACTCATCGTCGTCAGCCTCGCGCAGCTGCTCGTGCAGTTCGCGTGGATCCGCTCGGCGCTGGACGGCGTGCCGCCGCCGGCGCCCGTCGACGTGCTGGCCTTCCTCGGCAGCACCTATGCGTTCGCGATCTGGCTCCGCCTCATCGTGCTCGCAGCGCTCTGGCTGCTGCTGTCGAACGCCTCTCGAGTATCCAGCCGCGCGGGCGGTCAGGCCACCCTCGGTGCGTCGGCGGGCATCGACACCCCCGATGAGTCTTCCTCCACGTCCGCCTCGGTGCATGACGCGCGCTTGATATGGAGCGGCATCCTGCTCAGTGGCATAGTGGCGGCCGCGAGCACCGCCATGACCGGTCACGGCGGTGTTGACCTGCTTCGTCTCATCCCGGCGACGGTGCACGGCTTCGCGGCGATCTTCTGGTTGGGCGGGCTCGTCGTGCTCGTGTTCGCCGTCGCGACGCGCAGGCTCGACGAATCTACGGTGTCCGCCCTCGGGCGCTGGTCGCTGCTCGCTGGCGTCAGCGTCGCGCTGCTTGTGCTGACGGGGGCCGTGCAGTCGGTCTGGCAGGTCGGCTACCTCGGTGCGACCTGGTCGACGCCGTACGGGCGAGTGCTGCTGTTCAAGCTCGCACTTGTTGTCGTCGCGGTGCTCGCAGCCCTTGGGGCCTGGTTCTGGACCCGTCGGCGTGCCGCTCAGGAAGCGGGGCGCCCTCAGCCAGGGCAGACGCGCCGTTTTCGCCGTCGAGTCTCCCTTGAGGCGACCTCAGGTCTCGCCATCCTCGTCGTGTCGGGCCTGCTGAGCAGCATGACACCCGCCGCCTCCGACTATCGGCCCGTGGTGCAGGGCACGAGCGACCTCGGCGCCTACGACATCGAGGTCGCGATCGAGAACAGCCGGGTCGGCTCGCAGACAGTGCGACTCCTCGTGGAGGGAACAAGCGGGGACGTGCCCATGCCGGACAGCGTGACGGCGCGGCTCTCGTCTGCCGAGGCCGGGGTCGCGAGCATCGAGGTCGAGTTCCCGTTCCGCAGCACCTTGCCGGTCGGACCCGACGAGGCGATTCCAGTGCAGTACCAGTCGCTGCCCGTCAACGTGCCCCTCGACGGCACGTGGGAACTCGAGATCCAGGTCGTCGAGAGCGAACGACGCGAGCACGTTGCCCGCGTCGCCTACGAGGTCGTCCCCTGAGGGAGACACAAGGGCTGGCCGCTTTCGCTGCCTGCGTGACCTCATGCAACGTCCGATAGCGCACATCCACGCCGCTTCGCCCAGGATGGTGGGATGACTTCGCTTCGCGACGAGACAGTGGCCCTCCTGCAGCAGCTCATCCGCGCCGAGACCGTCAACGACGGCGCGCTCGACTCCGGCAACGAGTGGCGCGCGGCTGCGGTGCTCGAGGAGTTCTTCGAAGGCAGTGGCGTCGAGCTGACGCGCGTCGAGCCGTTTCCCGGCCGCGTCTCGGTCGTCGCGAGGCTCTCTGGCACCGACCCTGACGCTGAGTCGCTTGCACTCGTCGGTCACACCGATGTCGTCCCCGTCAAGGCGACCGACTGGGTGCATCCGCCGCATTCGGGCGAGCTCATCGACGGCGAAGTGTGGGGCCGAGGCGCCGTCGACATGCTCTTCCTCACCGCCTCGTACGCGGTCATCTTCAAGCGGCTCGCCGTCAGCGGCTTCGCGCCAACCGGCGACCTCGTCTTCGCCGCGGTCGCCGACGAAGAGCAGGGCAGCAGAGCCGGCGTCGGCTGGTTCTCCGAGAACGACTGGGCGACGATCGCTGCAGACAACGTGCTCACCGAGTGGGGAGGCGCCAGGCTCGGTGGAGTCGGCAGCACCGCCATCACGGTGGGCGTCGGGGAGAAAGGAGCGGCGCCTCGGCGTATCGTCGTGCGCGGTGACGCGGCGCACGCGTCCGCACCGTGGGGCCGATCGAACGCGGCTGTCACGGTGGCCGAGGTCATCGACCGCCTGCAGGCCGGCGCCCCGAAGCCCCGCATCAGTGAGCAGTGGATCGAGACGCTCGCCGCTCTCGACCTGCCCGCCGAGCTCAGCGCTCGCCTCGCCGACCCGGAGACGATCGACGACGCCATCGACGAGCTGAGCGCGCATCCCGATCTCGGCGAACTCGCCCCGTTTGTGCACGCCTGGACCCACACGACCGTCGCCGTCACGATCGTCGAGGCTGGGTCGAAGGTCAACGTCATCCCCGACAGCGGTTCGATCTCACTCGACATCCGGGTGCTGCCCGGCGTCACCGAGGATGACGTCGAAGCGCACCTGGCGGCGGTCGCGGCCGAGTTCCCCGGCCTTGTGAGCGTCGAAGGAGACTGGTTCTCGCCGGCGAACGAGTCAGCCACGACAACTCGTCTGTACGCGAAGATCGAGGAGACGCTCGCCGAGTTCGTGCCAGGCGCGAAGCCCGCGCCCATCCTCGGGGTCGGCGGTTCCGACGCGCGCTTCTACCGGCTGCACGGCGGAAACGCGTTCGGCTTCGGCATCCTCAGCCCGGAGCTGACCTTCTCCGTTGCGCGCAACCGCTTCCACTCCGCCAACGAGCGTCTCGACCTCGAGTCCATCGACCTCACCGTGCGCGGTCTCGACCACCTCGTCAGGAACTTCCTCTCCACACCCGCTTGACCTTGACGCTGCGTCAACTTCTACAGTCGTTCCCGAGCGGTTCGCATCTTCCGGTGAACGGGGGAGCCGCTCACACGATCTGAGCGAGAGGATGCGGTCATGGAGTGGTCGATCGGCGAGGTCGCGAAGCGATCAGGTGTGACCTCACGCACGCTGCGGCACTACGAGAGCATCGGCCTCCTGCTGCCGAGCAGCACCGGCACGAACGGGTACCGCTACTACGACGAGGCCGCCCTGGTGCGGTTGCAGCGCATCCTGCTCCTGCGGGAACTCGGGGTCGGCCTGTCGGCGGTCGCGGATGCGCTGGCCGGGCGAGGCGACGACGTCGCGGCGCTCGAGACGCACCTCGGCTGGCTGCACGGCGAACGTAGCCGCATCACGACGCAGATCGGCTCGGTGAGCGCAACGCTCGCCGCGCTCAAGGGAAAGGAGAAGCTCATGCCTGAGCAGATGTTCGAAGGATTCGACCACACGCAGCACAAGGCGGAGGTGGAGGAGCGCTGGGGTGCCAAGGCGTACGCCGATGGCGACAAGTGGTGGCGTGGTCTCGGTGAGGACGGCAAGAAGGGGTTCCTGGAGGAGCAGGCGCGGATCCAGGATGCGTTCAGCGCGGCCCAGACTGCAGGCCTCGGCCCAGAGAGCGACGAGGCGCAGGCGGCGGCGGCCCGCCAGTTCGACTGGGTCAAGGCCGGTTGGAACGGGAAGGCCCCGAGCGCGGAGGCGTTCACGGGTCTCGGCGAGATGTATGTCGCAGATGAGCGGTTCGGCAAGAACTACACGCGCGTGCACGCCACGGGCGCCGAGTTCGTGCGCGACGCGATGCGCGTCTACGCCGAGCGCAACCTCGCGTAGGGCGAGTGCCGGCCCCGCGAGCTGCCGCAAAGGGTCGCCATTCGTCGCGAATGGCGGCCCTTTGCGGCAACTCGCGAGGTGTCTCGGAGGGGCGAGCTCAGGCTACGCCTCGAGCACCTCGGACAGCTCGAGCCAACGTTCCTCGAGGGCATCCACCTCGGCCGCAAGTGCCTGGCGCTTCGCGGTGATGACGCCGAGCCCTTCGTAGTCGCCCTGGTCGTGGGCGGCGAGATCCGCGTCGACCTTCTTCATCGACTGCTCGATCTTCTGGATCTTCCTCGAGATGCCCTGCACCTCCTTCTCGGCGGTGCGGCGGTCCGCGCCACCGATCGACAGGCCGGAGGCGCTGGGGGCGGCGGCCGACGACGGACCGCTGCCAGCCGCATCCGTCGTGCTGGAGAGCGTGGCGGGGGCTGAGCCCTTGAGGCTGTTCGAGCGCAGCTCGAGGTACTGGTCGACGCCGCCGGGGAGGTGGCGGAGGCCGCCATCCCACACCGCGTACTGCTGGTCGGTGACGCGCTCGAGCAGGTACCGGTCGTGCGAGACGACGAGGAGGGTGCCAGGCCACGTGTCGAGGAGGTCCTCCATGGCGGCGAGCATGTCGGTGTCGAGGTCGTTGGTGGGCTCGTCGAGGATGAGCACGTTCGGCTCGTCGAGCAGGATGAGGAGCAGCTGCAGGCGGCGGCGCTGGCCACCCGAGAGGTCCTTGACGGGGGTCTGCAGCTGGGTGGTCGTGAAGCCGAGGCGCTCGAGCAGCTGCGACGGCGTCATCTCCTTGCCGCCGGACACGTAGCTAGACTTCTGGCGGGCGACGACCTCGCGGACGCGGTCGTTCTGGTGCTCGTCGAGCTCGGCGAGGCGCTGCGAGAGGGTTGCGATCTTGACGGTCTTGCCGCGCTTGACCTTGCCGCTCGTGGGCTCGAGCGTGCCGGCGACGAGATTGAGCAGGGTCGACTTGCCGGCGCCGTTGACGCCGAGGATGCCGGTGCGCTCGCCGGGCGCGATGCGCCACTCGATGTCGCGCAGCACTTCCTTGTCGCCGAAGGTCACGCCCACGTCGAGGAGGTCGACGACGTCCTTGCCGAGGCGGGCGGTCGCGAGCTGGGACAGCTCGACGGGGTTGCGGACGGGCGGCTCGTCCTCGATGAGCTGCGTGGCCGCCTCGATGCGGAACTTCGGCTTCGCCGTGCGGGCGGGGGCGCCGCGGCGCAGCCAGGCGAGCTCCTTGCGCATGAGGTTCTGGCGCTTCGACTCGATGGCGGCGGACTGGCGGTCGCGTTCGACGCGTTGCAGGATGTACGCCGCGTAGCCGCCCTCGAACGGGTCGAGCACGCGGTCGTGCACCTCCCACGTGGTCTGGCACACCGCATCCAGGAACCACCGGTCGTGGGTGACGACCACGAGCCCGCCCTGGTTCTTCGACCAGCGGGAGTTGAGGTGCCCCGCGAGCCATGCGATGCCCTCGACGTCGAGGTGGTTGGTGGGCTCGTCGAGCATGATGATGTCGTCGTCGCCGATGAGCAGGGCGGCGAGGGCGACGCGCCGCTGCTGTCCGCCGGAGAGGTCGCCGATCTTGTCGGTCCACTCGAGGTCGCCGGCGAGGCCGTTGACGACGTCGCGGATCTTCGCGTCGGAGGCCCAGTCGTGGTCGTCCATGTCGCCGACGATGGCCTGCTTGACGGTGAGCTCGGGGTCGAGGGTGTCGGCCTGGTCGAGCATCCCGACGCGCACGCCGCGGCGCCGCGTGACCTTGCCGCCGTCTGGCTGGATGCGGTCGGCGAGCAGCTTGAGGAGGGTCGACTTGCCGTCGCCGTTGCGCCCGACGATGCCGATGCGGTCGCCCTCTTGGATGCCGACGGAGACGCTGTCGAAGACGACTCGGGTCGGGAACTCGAGGTGGAGCGCTTCCGCGCCGAGGAGATGGGCCATCAGACCAGCTTAAGGCCGGGGTGGCCCGGCGCCCGCCGAGAAAGGGGGGGCGGAGCTCAGTGCGCCGGGTCGTCCATGCGCAGCGAGAGTGTGCGCAGGGCAGTGGCCAGGTCGTCGCGGGTCTCCAGATCGAGCTCGGCGAGCAGCTCGCGCTCAGCGGCGACGAGGCGGGTGAGGGCCTCGTCGACGAGGTCGCGCCCGTCGACGGTCATGGTGACGAGGATGCCGCGCCCATCATTGGGGTCGACCTCGCGGGTGACGAGGCCGCGGCCCACGAGCCGGTCGATGCGGTTCGTCATGGTGCCGCTCGAGACGAGGTTCGAGGCGAGCAGGTGCTTGGGGCTGAGGCGGTGCGGGGATCCGGCGCGGCGCAGGGCCGAGAGGACATCGAACTCCCAGAGCTCGAGGCCCGTCTCGGCGAAGGCCGCCTTGCGGAGGGCGTCGAGCTGCTTCGCGATGCGCTTCACGCGGGAGAAGATGCGCAGCGGGTCGACGTCGAGATCCGGGCGCTCCCGCGACCAGTCGCGCACGATCGTGTCGACGGTGTCGACCGGATGCGCGGCATGCACGGGGCGGCCGCCCGCGTTCAGCTCACCCGCGTCGCGCGAGAAGTCGCGCTGCTGAGCTGCACGTCCGGGGGCATCCATACCCCCATTATGGCGAGTCCCGCGGTCCGGGGGCGACGCGCCGACGGGGAGCACGGCCACCGCCGAGCACTCGCGGGGTCTCCCGCCTACGAGTTGGGGTGGTGGGCATCCACTTCACGCTTCGTCACGACGAGCCCCGTCTCGGCATTGACGGGCGCCGACGTGTGCTCGTGCGCAATGGCCCACTCGCCCTTGTGCCGCACGAGCGCCCACGTGAGTCGGTTGTCCATCCATTCGAGCTCACCCTCGGGGCTGTGCCACGAGTAGCGCACGTAGCTCTCCACGACGATGACGTCGTGGTCGCCGTATGCGCGCAGGTCGGTGAACGTCGCGGAGTGCGTGCCCGACCCGATGGAGTCGAACCATTCGCCGATCGAGTCCCCCCAGGTGCCGGCCCCCTCGTGGGACCAGGTGCTCCACAGGTCGAAGACCCGGACGTCTGGTGCGTAGAGCGACATGATCGCGGTCTTGTCGCGCCCCGTGACGGCGGCCGAGTACGTGTCGGTGAATCGATTCGCGACGGCGAGGGCTTCGGACATGACGCCTCCTTGGGTCTTGTGATCCGCCAGTCTGGCGCACTCACCTCCACACCACCACCGTGGCAAGCGCGCGGCCCTCCCGGTTCTGGCACAATTGGCGAGTGCGCGCGTGAGCGGGCACGTTCCTCCTTGGTGTAACGGCAGCACGACAGCCTTTGGAGCTGTTAGGTCCAGGTTCGAATCCTGGGGGAGGAGCGGCGCGGGGGTGCTGCATGCCACCGTGGACCGTGATGGCGTTCGCATCGCGGCGCCCACAACGAGGAGGATCTGTGACCGATCGAGAACTCGCAATCGTCATCCTGGCGGCTGGCCAGGGAACACGGATGCGCTCGAGCACCCCGAAGGTGCTGCACCGACTCGGAGGCATTCCCCTCGTCGGGCACGTGCTGCACACCGCCGCCGAGCTCGGCCCTGCGCACACCGTCACCGTGGTGCGCCACGATCGTGACCGCGTCGTCTCAGCCATCCAGGACCTGGCTCCAGACACGCAGTTCGCGGACCAGGACGACGTTCCCGGCACTGGGCGGGCACTCGAGGTGGGTCTTGAGTCGCTGCCCGCGGACTTCGACGGTGTCGTCGTCGTCCTCTCCGGCGACGTGCCTCTTCTCGACTCGGGCACGATCGCCCGCATGGTCGAGCAGCACCGTCACGCGAAGAACCAGCTCACCCTCCTGAGCGCCTTCGTGCAGGAGCCGGCAGGCTTCGGGCGCATCGTCCGCTCGTCCGGCGGCGACTTCGACGAGATCGTCGAGCACAAGGACGCGAGTGAGGAGCTGCTGCGCATCTCCGAGATCAACGCGGGCGTGTACGCGTTCGACGCTCGCACGGTCCGTCAGGTGCTGAGCCGCATCGACGACTCGAACTCGCAGCGCGAGAAGTACCTCACCGACGCGGCGAAGCTCATCAAGGCGGATGCGGGGCGCATTGAGGCGATCGCCGTCACCGACCCGGAGATCGTGCAGGGCATCAACGACCGGGTGCAGCTCGCGGAGGCTCAGCGCTACTACAACGCTCGGCAGATCCGGCACTGGCAGCTCGAGGGCGTCACCGTGCACGACCCGGCGACGACCGTCATCGAGGGCAACGTGTCGCTCGGGCGCGACGTGGAGCTGCTGCCTGGCACGCAGCTGCGCGGGGCGACCTCGGTCGCCGACGGCGCCATCATCGGGCCTGACACCACGCTCATCGACTGCGAGGTCGGCGAGGGGGCCGTCGTGAAGCGCACCGACGCGACGCTGAGCGTCATCGGGGCCGGCGCATCCGTCGGGCCGTGGGCCTACCTGCGCCCGAACACGATCCTGGGTGCCGGCGGCAAGATCGGCACGTTCGTGGAGACGAAGAACGCGCAGATCGGCGACGGCTCGAAGGTGCCGCACCTCTCCTACATCGGCGACACCGAGGTCGGCGTCAACTCGAACGTCGGAGCCGGCACGATCACCGCGAACTACGACGGCGTGAACAAGCACCGGACGACCGTTGGCGACAACGTGCGCTCCGGCTCGCACAACGTCTTCGTCGCCCCGGTTAGGATTGGCGACGGCGCTTACACCGGGGCTGGGACGGTGGTCCGCAAGGACGTCCCAGCGGGTGCACTCGCCATCAACGTCGCACCTCAGCGCAACGCCGAGGGGTGGGTGCTCAAGAACCGAGCAGGCACCGCTGCGGCCGAGGCCGCTGAGGCTGCCTCGTCGCGCGAATCAGAACCGAACGCGTAACAACAGAGCAAGCACAGGAAACGGGCGGTACAGCGTGTCTGGCATCATCACCTCCACTGAGAAACGACTTGTTCTCGTCTCCGGCAGGGCTCATCCCGAGCTGGCCGAAGCAGTCGCGGCAGAACTCGGCATCGAGCTCGGGGAGACCGAGTCGCGCACCTTCGCGAACGGCGAGATCTACGCTCGCTACGGGGAGAGCATGCGAGGGGCCGACGTGTTCGTGCTCCAGTCGCATTGCCCGCCGATCAACGAGTGGCTGATGGAGCAGCTCATCATGCTCGACGCGCTCAAGCGTGCGTCGGCGAAGCGCATCACGGTCGTGGCTCCCTTCTACCCGTATGCGCGTCAGGACAAGAAGGGTCGCGGCCGTGAGCCGATCTCGGCCCGCCTCGTCGCCGACCTCTTCAAGGCCGCTGGTGCCGACCGCATCATGTCGGTCGACCTGCACGCGCCGCAGGTGCAGGGCTTCTTCGACGGCCCGGTCGACCACCTGTTCGCCATGCCGGTGCTGCTCGAGCACTTCCGTCAGAAGCTCGACCCGGCGACGCTCACCGTCGTGTCGCCCGACATGGGTCGCGTGCGCGTCGCCGACGTCTGGAGCGACCAGCTGGATGCGCCGCTCGCGATCATCCACAAGCGCCGTGACCCGAAGGTCGCGAACCAGGTGAGCGTGCACGAGATCGTCGGTGACGTCGAGGGCCGCGTGTGCCTGCTCGTCGACGACCTCATCGACACCGGTGGAACCATCGTCAAGGCCGCGGAGGCTCTCAAGGCCGCCGGCGCGATCGGTGTCGTGGTCGCCGCGACGCACGCCGTCTTCTCGCACCCGGCCGTCGAGCGTCTCAGCTCGGATGCCATCGACGAGGTCGTCGTCACCGACACGCTGCCGCTCCCGCCCGAGAAGCGCTTCGACAAGCTCACGATCCTGCCGATCGCGCCGACTCTCGCTCGCGCGATCACCGAGGTCTTCACGGACGGCTCGGTCACGTCGATGTTCGACGGCGCCGCGTAAGCGGACGAGCCTCCAGAACGCAGAGGCGCCCCGGCAGAACCACTCGGTTCGGCCGGGGCGTCCGGCGGTTGTGTGAGCCGACGCTGCAGTCTGGCTACCGGAGGCGTTCGAGGGGGTTCTCCTCGAGCTTGCGGAGCAGCCCGCCGTCGACGAGCCTGCGGGCCGAGGTCGTCGGCTTTCGCGACGCCTGGTCGGTGACGCAGGCTCCGAACTCCGCCGCGAGGGTGCCGCGCGGATGCGCCGCGAGCACTCCCCGCAGGAACGCCTCGGGCAGTGCGTCGGGTTGGCTGCCCGTGATGTCGAGGCCGGTGGCGCGCTCGAGCAGGTACCCCTCGAGGTCGAGGTCGGGGTCGACACTCGGCCAGTTGTGCCGCACGATGACGTCGAGAACGCGGCGGCGACGCTCGGCTGGCCACCCGGCGCCGGTTGTCAGGGCGACGGCGACGTGCCCGCCCGCGTGCTCGTAGGAGACGGTGTGGTTGTCGTACTCGGTCACCGTTCCGATGTCGTGCAGGACGGCGGCCACGTAGAGGAGCTCGTGGTCGATGCCCGTGCGGCTCTCGGCCGCCGCGATGCCCTCGGCCCACAGCCACGACCGCAGGGCATGCGCGGTGATGGCGGCCGACTGGTATTCGGTGGCCAGCTCGAGGGCACCACGAGCGGCGACGGTGTTTGGCACGGGGAAGTCGACGATCAGCATGGCCAACTGTCGCACAGTGGGAGGCCCGCGCCGTGAAGGGCTGTCACTCTTGCCGAGAGGGGCCCGTCCGATGACTTGGCGTCATCGGACGGGCCCCGCCGTGGTGCTCAGCCGGTGGTGGCTACGCGGAGAGTCGCGGGTAGTCGGTGTATCCGACCGCGCTGTCGCCGTAGAAGGTCGCCGGGTTCGGCTCGTTCTCGGGGTGCTCGCCGAGCCAGCGCTCGACGAGGTCGGGGTTGGCGATCGCGAGGCGACCGACGGCGACGGCGTCGGCGTTGCCCTCCTTGACGAGGTTGACGGCTTCCTCGCGGGTGGTGACGCGGCTGAAGCCGCTGTTCGCGATGAAGGCGCCGCCGAAGCGTGCACGCAGGTCCTGCACGAGCTCGCCCTCGGGGTCGCTATGGAGCACGCTCAGGTAGGCGAGGCCGAGGGGTGCGAGGCCGTCGGCGACGGCGTCGTAGGTCGCGCGCACGTCGGCGTCGTCGGTCTCTACGACGTCCTGGATGTTGTGGGCGGGCGAGAGGCGCAGGCCCACGCGGCCGGCCCCGATCGCTTCCGCGACGGCCGCGGTGACCTCGACCACGAAGCGAGCGCGCGCCTCGGGGGAGCCGCCGTACTCGTCGGTGCGCTGGTTGGATACGGGGGACAGGAACTCGTGGAGCAGATACCCGTTGGCGCCGTGGATCTCGACGCCGTCGAGGCCCGCCTCGATGGCGCGGCGGGCCGCATCCACGAACTCCTCGCGAACGTCGGCGAGCTCGGCCGTCGTGAGCGCGTGGGGGACCGGGTACGGCTGCTTGCCGTTGGGGGTGCGCACCTCGCCGTCGATCGCGATGGCGCTGGGGGCGACGATGCGGGACGTGCCCGTGATGTCGGGGTGCGAGACGCGTCCGCCGTTCATGATCTGCATGACGATGCGGCCACCCTTGGCGTGCACGGCTTCGGCGACTCGGCGCCACCCTTCGGTCTGCTCGGGGGTGACGATGCCCGGCTGGCCGGGGTAGGAGCGAGACTCGGCGCTCGGGTACGTGCCCTCGGTGATGATGAGGCCCAGGCTGGCGCGCTGCGCGTAGTGCTCCGCCACAAGCTCACCCGGTACACCCTCCGCGCTCGCACGTGTGCGAGTCAGCGGCGCCATGACGACGCGGTTGGCGAGCTGGATGTCGCCGAGGGTCAAAGGAGAGAAGAGGTCCACTGATAGTGCCTTTCGGATCGGGGGCTGAGCGCTGGTGCGTTGCCCCCCAGATCGAACAGCACGGTTGCTCGCCGCATTCCACGTCGGTGTGTTGCCGGGCGGTGAGCATTCGGTCTCTTCACCTGCGGATGGTCAGGATTCAGGACCCCAGGGGTTCAGATCCACAGCGCTACAGGTCGAGGATGCCGTCGCGCAGTGAGCGAAGCGCGTGCTGGACGGCGCCCACGGAGACCACGCCGGCTCCGAGCTCGGAGCGGACGAGCTCTGGCACCGGCAGGTGCAGGAGCGCCGGCAGCTCCTCGCGGGCCGCCGCGATGAGGCCGTCGGCTCCGGGTGCGACGCCGCCGGCGATGATGACCCGTTCGGGATCGAACAGGCTGGCCACGAGTCCGACGATGCGCGCGAGGACGCCGCCGACTTCGGCGACGATGCGGAGGGCATCGATGTCGCCCTCGTTCGCCGCCTCGAGGACGAGCTTGCCGTTGATCTCGTGGGGTGGGACGCCGAGCAGGGCGCTGTTCGGCGCCACTGCGTTCTGCTCGACGGCTGTCCGCGCGAGGCGTGCGGCGCGAAGCCCCAATCCGTCGACACCCTCCGCTCCAGCGACGAGGTCGAGGCCGAGCATCTCACCGACCCCGCCGTGCGCGCCGCGCAGCAGGCGTCCGTCGACGACGATGCCAGCGCCGAACCGCTCGCCGCTGAGGAACGTGACGAAGTCGCTGCAGTCGACGCCTCCTCCCACGCTGCCCTCGGCGACGGCCGCGAGCAGGGCGTCGTTCTCGACGCGGATGATCGGGACCTGGTCCTCGAAGACGGTGGCGAATTCGGGGTTGGTGCGCTGCCAGAACCCCTCGACGTGCGCGGGGGAGGTGCCGCGGGCGTCCACGGGCGCCGGGACACCGACACACAGGGCGGCCACCTGATCGATGGTGTGCCTGGTCGTCGACAGCTGGTCGGTGACGACCTTCCGGAGGAGCGCTCGCCGGGTCTCAGGGGAGTCAGCGCCCGGGTCGACCTCGACCTGGCCGGAGCTGATGGTGATGCCGCGGAGGTTCGACACAGTCGTGGTCAGGTGCTCGCGTCCCGCGTCGACGCCGACCACGATGCCAGCGTCGGCCGTGAACTCAAACCGCCTAGCCGGGCGCCCCTTCTGGTAGCTGCCGTCCTCGCGGGCATTCGGCAGCTCGGTGACGAGGCCGCAGCCGGCGAGCTCGTCGAGCAGGTCGATGATCGTCGACCGAGTGAGGCCGATGCTCAAGGCCTCGGTTGCCGTGAACGCTTTTGAATCCCATGCGTACTCGAGCAGCAGCTGCAGGTTCGCGCGCTTGAGGGGCGCTGGGGTGGCGGGGAGTCTGAACACGGTGTTGACCTTTCGCTGGCCGTCGGCTTACATTACCTCCAGTAGTAAATTTAGACACAAAATTTAGTGTTCGTTTCAATGTCTGGCCTCCCCGAATCTCCCTAGGGCTGCCAGCTCAGCCCAAGGGACAATGACGTGCCATCACCATCGAAACGCTTCCGGCCCCGCACCCTGCTCCGCGCCCTCGTGGCCGCGCTTGTGCTCGTGCTCGCTGGCTCCGGCCTCGTGGCCTGCAGCAGCACCGGCCCGACCGAAGTGCGCTTCTTCCTCAGCAAGCCAGAGGCCATCCCGTACTTCCGTGAGCTCATCCAGGACTACAACTCCTCGCAGAGCGAAGTTCGCGTCGTGCTCGACACCTCCTCGAACCTGCAGGCCGGCTTCCTGCGGGGCAACCCGCCGGACCTCGGACTCCTCAACTACAACATGGAGATGGCTCGGTTCATGGAGCGCGGCGCGCTCTCCGACCTCTCCGACCTGCCTGAAGCAGACCGCATCCTGCCGGAGATCCAGAACCTCGTCGATCAGTACGCGAGCTACCCGGGTCGCACGAGCGTGCTGCCCTACTCGGTGATGGCCGCGTCCGTCATCTACAACAAGGACATCTTCGAGGAGCAGGGCCTCGAGGTCCCGACGACCTACAGCGAGCTCATCGAGGTCTGCGACCAGCTCAAGGCGGCGGGCATCGACCCCTTCTACGCGACTTTCAAGGACCCGTGGACTGTGAGCCAGGGCTGGTTTGACTACACCGTGGGTGGCTCCATCGACGTCGCCGGCTTCTACAACGAGCTCAACGAGCTCGGCACGGACGTCGGCCCGGACTCACCAGTCTCGTTCAAGTCGACCATGACCGACTCCGTCACCCGCATGACTGAGCTCTCCAGCGAGTACACGAACGCGGACGCCGGCAGCCGGGGCTATGGCGACGGCAACGTGGCCTTCGCGGAAGGCAAGGCCGGCATGTACCTGCAGGGCCCGTGGGCGCTCGGCGAGATCGCTAAAACGAACCCGGATGCGAACCTCGGCATGTTCCCGCTGCCCATGACCGAGAATGCCGACGACCGCGAGGTGCGCGTCAACATCGACCTCGCCGCCTGGATCCCCGAAGCCTCGAAGCACAAGGAGGAGGCGCGCGAGTTCCTGCAGTACCTCTTCCAGCCGGACATCATCAACGCCTACAACGCCGCACAGCTCGGCTTCGGGACGACGGTCGACGCCGACCCGGTCACCGACCCGCGGCTCGTCGAGCTCCAGCCGTACTACGAGAGTGCCGCCTTCTACCAGGGCCCGTCAAAGGCGATTCCACTGACGATCCCCACCGAGAACTACATGCAGGGACTCGTCACCGGGGGAGCGAGCGTCGAGTCGACGCTCAGCACCCTCGACGCCGACTGGGCCCGCCTCGCGCTGCGCCAATAGATCCGCTCATGGCAACGGCCAGCACCACTCGATCACGAACCGGAATGGAGACAACAGTGTCGACCACCACCGAGGCGATCCGCACCGACGAAGCCCAGCGGGCAGGCAAGAAGCTCAGGCCGCGCAGCACACGTCGAGTCGACCGGGTCTTCTACCTCTTCCTCGTCCCGACGCTCGTGCTGTTCACGATCGCAATCACGATCCCCGCCGTCATCGGCATCTTCTTCAGCTTCACGAACTCCATCGGCTTCGGCGAGTGGAACTTCGTCGGCGTCACCAACTACATCGCCATGTTCGGCGACCCCGCCATCTGGCAGAGCTACGGCTTCACGATGGGCTTCGCGGCCGTCACCGTGATCCTCGTCAACGTGCTCGCGTTCCTCCTGGCGGTGGGGCTCGTGGCGCGCATCCGTCTCAAGGCCCCGCTGCGCACCGTATTCGTGATCCCCATGGTCATCTCGGGAATCGTCATCGCGTTCGTGTTCAACTTCCTGTTCTCCAACGCGGTTCCGGCCCTCGGGCAGAGCCTCAACATCCCGTGGCTCTCGGAGAGCATCCTCGCGAACCCCAACCTCGCCTGGATCGGGATCGTCATCGTCACGGCCTGGCAGGCGATTCCCGGCACGCTGCTCATCTACATCGCGGGCCTCCTCGCGGTGCCCGGGGACGTGTACGAGGCCGCCGAGCTCGACGGTGCGACGAAGCTGCAGCAGATGCTGCAGATCACGCTGCCGCTCGTCGCGGGCTACGTCGTCATCAACGTCATCCTCGGGTTCAAGAACTTCCTCAACGCCTACGACATCATCGTCGGCCTCACTGACGGCGGCCCGGGCACGTCGACTCGAAGCATCGCCATGACGATCTTCACCGGCTTCAGCGGTGGCGACTACGCCTACCAGATGGCCAACGCGACGTTCTTCTTCGTGATCGTCGTCGTCATCTCCCTTCTCCAGCTCCGCCTCACCCAGGGAAAGAACCAACTCTGATGGCCCTTCAGCAACCCATCGTCGGCCGCGCCAGCTTGGCCCCGGCGAACAAGAACTTCGGCGGGCGGAACCGATGGTCGACGACGATCATCCTGCTTCTGTGCGCCGTGACCGTGCTCATCCCGCTCTACGTGACCGTGGTGACCGCCTTCAAGACGACGTCGCAGGCCGTGAGCGGCAACGTCTTCGCGCTGCCGGCGCCGTTCAGCGTCGACGGCTTCGTCGAGGCCTGGAACCTCACGAACTTCCCGCAGGCGTTCGGCGTCTCCGTGTTCATCACGGCGGGCACGGTAGCCGGTGTGATCCTGCTCGCGGCGCTCGCCTCGTACGCCATCACGCGCAACTGGAACCACCGCTTCTTCCGCGGGTCGTTCTACTACCTGCTCGCGGCGATGTTCCTGCCGTTCCCTGCTGTCGCGCTGCCGCAGATCCAGATGAGCGGGCTCTTCGGCCTCGACAACCCGGTTGGCGTCATCATCCTGCACATCATGTTCCAGCTGAGCTTCTCGATTCTGCTCTTCACTGCGTTCCTGCGGTCGATCCCGGGTGAGCTCGAGGAAAGCGCGCGCATCGACGGGGCCAGCACCTGGCAGACGTTCTGGCGGGTCATCTTCCCGCTGCTCGCCCCGATGAGCGCCACGGTCGGCATCTTCGCCTTCCTCGCGTCCTGGAACGACTTCATGATGCCGTCGCTCATCATCTCCGACCCGGCGATGCAGACGCTGCCCGTCGTGCAGAAGATCTTCCAGACCCAGTTCAGCAACAACTACAACGTCTCCTTCGCCTCCTACCTCATGGCCATGGCGCCCGCCCTGATCGCCTACCTGTTCACGCAGCGGTGGGTCATGGAGGGCGTCACGCAGGGCGCGGTCAAGGGCTGAACGCATCCCCAGCCGGCGCCTCCTCCCAAGCAACGCCTCTCTCATCCCCAGACCACCAACAACCCCAAGGAATGCTTCCACTATGAGTTCGACCCTCACGGCAGAGACCGACCGCCTCACCCGCTCCCACCGGCCCGACGCCGACTGGTGGCGTCAGGCCGCCGTCTACCAGATCTACCCGCGCAGCTTCGCGGACGCGAACGGCGATGGACTGGGCGACCTGCCCGGCATCACCGGGAAGGTGCCGTACCTGCAGAGGCTCGGCATCGATGCCGTCTGGCTCAGCCCCTTCTACCCTTCGGAGCTCGCCGACGGCGGGTACGACGTCGCCGACTACCGGAACGTGGACGCGCGTCTGGGCACGCTGGACGACTTCGACGTCATGGTGTCGGCCCTGCACGGCGCCGGGATCCGCGTGATCGTGGACATCGTGCCCAACCACTCGTCGGATCAGCACGCGTGGTTCCAGGCTGCCCTCGCGGCGGGGCCAGGGTCGCCGGAGCGCGACCGCTACATCTTCCGTGACGGGAAGGGGCCGGATGGAGCCGAGGCGCCGACCGACTGGGAGTCGGTGTTCGGCGGACCGGCCTGGCACCGGGTCGAGGACGGCCAGTGGTACTTCCACAACTTCGCGGTCGAGCAGCCCGATTTCAACTGGGCGAACCCGGAGGTGCGCGAGGACTTCCTGCACACGCTGCGCTTCTGGTCGGATCGCGGCGTCGACGGCTTCCGCATCGACGTCGCCCATATGCTGACGAAGGACCTCAGCGGGGAGCTGCCCTCGAAGGCTCAGCTCGACGCGCTGCCCTTCGATGGGAACCACCCGATCATTGATCGCGACGACGTGCACGAGGTGTACGCCGAGTGGCGCAAGGTGTTCGATTCGTATGACCCGCCGCGTACGGCGGTCGCGGAGGCGTGGGTTGAGCGTGACCGTCGGCCGCGCTACGCGAGCCCGGAGGGGCTCGGGCAGGCGTTCAACTTCGACCTTCTCGAGGCCGACTTCGAGGCGGCGCAGTTCTCGAGCATCGTCGCGGACAATCTCGAGCTGGCGGAGCGTTCCGGTTCGTCGACCACCTGGGTGCTGTCGAACCATGACGTGGTGCGACACGCGACCCGGTACGGCCTCCCGCATGCGGAGCGGAACGAGAAGGGGCACCCGCTCGTGAAGCACGGCTCGGAGTGGCTGCTCTCTGGTGGTGCGCGTCCGACGCTTGACGCCGAGGGTGGTTTGCGGCGTGCTCGCGCGGCGACGCTGTTCACGCTCGGGCTGCCGGGTTCGGCATACCTGTATCAGGGTGAGGAGCTCGGTCTTCACGAGGTCGCCGAGATCCCGGACACTGACCGCCAGGATCCGACGTTCTTCCGCAACCCGGGAGTCGACATCGGTCGCGATGGCTGCCGTGTTCCCCTGCCCTGGGTGGCCGAGGGCCGGTCGTTCGGCTTCGGGGAAGCGGATGCGCACCTTCCTCAGCCCGAATGGTTCGGTGCGTCGGCCGTCGAGGTGCAGGATGGTGATGCGAGCTCTGCGCTCGCGCTCTACCGCCGTGCGCTTGCGCTCCGTCACGAGTTGCAGAGCGGGGAGCACCTCGAGTGGCTGCCGAGCGATCGGGGTGACGTTCTCCGGTTCGCACGCCCGAACGGGTGGGAGGTCGTCACGAACTTCGGCGCAGAACCCTTCGAGCTGGGCGCCGACGCCGAGGTTCTGCTGCGCAGCGACCTCGGGGATGGCACGACGCTGGCGGGGGAGACCACCGCCTGGGTGCGCCGCCGCGGGTAGCCAGCCCAGACTGCCACTGTGGCGCGCCCCCTCTCGACCAGGGAGTGGGGCGCATCTCAGTGCAGGGCATCGTCGGGTCAGAACGGTGGTGTCATCGGCAGGTGCCCGAGCCTCGACGATGGGTCGTCGGATTGTCGCGGTCCTGGTTCGCGGTCCGGGTTCGCGCGAGGTCGCGCGAGCTCATCCGTCGGTCTGAAGAGCTCGTCGGTTGGTGTGAAGATCACGCCGTGTGGTTCGGGTCTGCTGATGTAGATCTTGCCGCTTGGTGTGGTCCATTCGAGGACGCCGCCGCCGAGTTGTCTGACTTTCCAGGCGGTGTGGTGTTTGACGATGTGGTGGTTCTTGCAGAAGTCGCTGAGGTTCCAGACCGCGGTCTTGCCGCCGTGCTGGTAGTCCTCGGTGTGGTCGAGCTCGCACCTCACGGCGGGTTGTCGGCAGCCGATGAAGCGGCAGTGGATGTCGCGGGCCTGCAGGAAGGCGCGCATCGCCGCGGTGGGCTTGTAGGAGTCGACGGCCTGCACGGCCCCGGTGATGGGGTGCGTGAGGACGCGGAGGAAGGCTGGTGCGGTCGCGGCGAGGCGTTTCGCGTCCTCGATCGGCATGGGTGTCATCCCGTCGAGCATCGCGGGCGCCCGGCCCGGCTGGTCGCTGGCGGAGTCGCTGTCGGCGAGTACCGTCGTGATCGGGATCGAGAGCTGCACGTTGGCCTGGATGCCGGCGGCCGCGGAGTTGCCCATCGGGTCGCTGGTGAGGAGCACGTCGGCGACGACGTCGGACATGACCTCGTTCAGACTCCGCTCGTCCAGGGCCGGGGCACTCTCCGCCCCGCTGTCGACACCACTGTTCAGCTCAGACGCAAGGGCAGGGTCATCGCCTGCGCGAGCATGGTCGACGGCGGCCCCGAACGCACTCGCGGATTCGGACGCGGAACTTGCCGACCCCGAGCCGTCTTGGTCTCCGGGCTTCTGGCGCGCCTTGATGATCGCGAGCGCCTGCTTCCGCACCCGGTCGCGGATCGCGTGCGCGACGAACGTGTCCGTCGTGACCCGGATGATGCTCATCCCGTCGCCAAGATCTTCGACCGTCGCGCGGCGTTGCCGCCTCGCCCGCGCGTGCCGCTGATCGATGGACTCGCCGGTCAGCTCCTCCGCGACCCGCTCCGCCGCCTTCTGCACCGCCCGAGGTGGCAACGGCTCGCGCCGGATCCGTTCGAGCATCACCTCCACGAACAGCGCCCGCCGCTCCGCTTGCTCGACCGGATCATCGTGGTTCACTTTGAACCCCACCTCGACGAGCTTGTGCACCTGCGCGGGCGTCACGACGTTCTCGTCCAACGCGACCGCCAAAGCAGGGAAGTCCTGCTGCGTCATCGACGCGAGCGCCAGCTGTCCCTGCGTCACCCCGCACGATACCTGCATGACCAGCGCCACCTCGTTCGCGATGGACCGCACGTGCATCGCCGACTCCGCGCACCCCTCCGCCGCATCCAAGGCGTGGCCGAAGTCGTACGCCGCAGCGTGGGCCCGCAACTGCAAGGCAGCCCCTGCCGCGATCATCGCCGCCGCCGCCTCCACCATCGCGAGGATCTCCGCCCGCCGCGCAGCAACCGAGGCCGGGTCCGCGGGGTCGAACCCCGGATCCGAAACGTCGGAGGAGCGGTGCTGTTGCATGTCCCCAACGCTACGGACAACCACCGACATTCTGCAGATTCGCGGATAACTTTTCTTCGGACTGAGGTTCCCGTGAAGGGAGGCCCGTGGTCGTTGCACAGGAATAACGACGAGGCGACGAGTCGATCGTCGTCTCGGTAGGCCCACCTCGTGCGCTGATCAGAACGCAACCGCATCCACCGGGGGTCTTCTTCCCCTTCGATACCCGAGCGCGTCTCGCATCTACCCGCGTCCCGGCTCCGCCAGCACCTCCCGCAGCGCGGTCAGCATTCGCTGGGCCGCGAGGCGCCCGTTGTTCGGGTCGATCGCGTGGTGGGCGGCCATGCACGCTTCGTGCAGCCTGCCCTCGTCGACTCCTGCGGGCAGGCTGATCTCCCAGTCGACGCCGAATGGCTGCTCGGGAACGCCCGCGTGAGCGAGGTATTCGGCG
Source organism: Pseudoclavibacter sp. JAI123 (assembly GCF_013409665.1). NCBI lineage: Bacteria > Bacillati > Actinomycetota > Actinomycetes > Micrococcales > Microbacteriaceae > Pseudoclavibacter > Pseudoclavibacter sp. JAI123. The sequence goes on from NZ_JACCCM010000001.1 coordinate 1,581,608, forward strand.
GTCGCCTCATGGATGAGCGCGCGGATTTCGTCCGTGGCGGGCTCGAGCGGGTGCCCGTCTCGGCTGTGGGTCGGGTACGTCGCCGGTCGCTGGGACACGTACTCGGGGCCAGCCAGGTAGGCGATGAGCGCCGTCCACCCGTTCAGGTCGAGGTGCACACGCGTTCCTGCGCGTGTGCTCTCAGTCGGGAAGTCGCTCCACTTTCAGGTTGGCAGCTCGGGCTCGGCAGGCCGGGACGCCTCATCGGCGAGGAGCGACTCGGAGAGCTCCCACAGGCGCCGCGCGGCAGTCTCGTCGAGCGCGTGGGCGACGACGCCGTGCACCCCGTCGACGATCTCATCGACCACTTCCGCCGGGCGGCAGTCCTCGTAGTAGGCGGGCGTGCCTGGTCCAAGCGTCGCTCGTGTCGCGACGAACACCGAAGTCGCGGCGCCCTGCTCCGGGGTCTTGGTCGGGAATCGCCGCTTCATGTCGGCCAGCACCTCCGGGTCCCAGTGCCGCTGAAGGTTCGTCCAGATCCCACCCGGCATGAGCGCCGCCGCCGCGATGCCGCGGTCCGCCCAGCGTCTGGTCGCCTCGAGCGCGAACAGCACGTTCGCGGTCTTCGACTGGCCGTAGGCGAGCCCGCGGTCGTAGGCATCCCGCACGAAGAACGGGTCGTCGAAGCGGATGCCGCTCGAGGCGTGGCCGCTCGAGCTCACGGCCACGATGCGCGCGTTTCCCGCCTCGGTGAGCGCGGGAAGGAGGGCGTTGGCGAGCGCGAAGTGCCCGAGGTGGTTGACCGCGAACTGCAGCTCCCAGCCGTCCGGGGTGCGGAGCTCCGGGGTGTGCATGATCCCCGCGTTGTTGATGAGCAGGTGCAGGGGTCCCGCCCAAGTTGAGGCCAGCTCACGCACCGTGGCGAGGTTGGCGAGGTCGAGGTGCACTACCCGGATGTCGTCGTTGCCGGTGGAGGCTCGCAGCTCGGCTGCAGCACGCTCGCCCGCCTCGGTGTCCCGCACGGCGAGCGTGACGTGCGCGCCCGCCGCCGCGAGCGCCCGGGCCGTCTCGACGCCGATCCCGGAACTCGCCCCGGTGACGAGCGCCGTCTTGCCGCTGAGGTCCACGCCTTCGACCACTTCGAGGGCGGTTGATGCTGCGTCGAACGTGGGGGAGTCCGCTTCCGTCATGGTCTGTTCCTACCAGTTCAGCGTTGCGGATCCCTGGTCGGGCCGTCAGGACTGCGCATGAGGGACGGCCACGACGCGGACGCTGCCCGCTGGCACTGGATCGTCCGACCAGGCCGACTCTCCCGTCAGCAGGTCATGCCCCGAGATCCCGGCCCCCGCATCCTGCACCCCATGGTTGATCTGGAACACGTAGTCGACGCCATCACCGCGGCGCACGACGCTCTCGACGTCGCCGAGGGGGGAGTAGTCGACCGCCGCGCCGTCGAGCACCCGGGTCACGAAGCCGTCGAGGTCGGTGCCGTCGAGCGCGGTGGCGAGGTACCAGGCCGTGCCGTCGCCGAAGCTGTTCTTGGTGACCGCGGGGCGGCCGATGCCCGGCCCGTCGGCGAACTCGGCGACGCTCGTGGCGCCCCGCAGCTCGATGTCGTCGCTCCAGACGCGCCCGCGCGCACCGTCGCTGAGCGTGACCTGCTCGCCGGCCCGCAGGGGCAGGAACTCCTCGATGACGAGGCCGAGCACTTCACGGAGCTGGCCGGGGTAGGGGCCGGTGGGGACATCGTCGTTGCTCGACACGATGCCGGAGAAGTAGGAGAACGCCAGCGTGCCGCCCTGCGCCGCGTACTCGCGCAGGTTCGCTGCCGCGTCGTCCTCGATGAGATAGAGCGCGGGGGCGAAGACGACGTCGTACCCCGTGAGGTCGGCGGCGGGATGCACGAAGTCGACCGTGACCCCGCGGCGCCAGAGCGCCGCGTAGAAGGCCTCGATGCGCTCCTGGTGGTCGAGGTCGACCGAGGGGCGCCAGTCGAGATCCTGCGCCCAGAACGACTCCCAGTCCCAGGCGATCGCGACCCGCGCATCCACTCGCGAGCCGAGGACCGGCGCCAGGGCGGCGACGTCGGCGCCGAGCGCCACCGACTCCCGCCACTTGCGCGACGTCGCGCCGGCCTGCGGGATGAGGGCCGAGTGGAACTTCTCGGCGCCCCTCTGCCCGGCCCGCACCTGGAAGAAGAGCACCGCGTCGGCGCCGCGGGCCGCGTGGGCGAGGCTGTTGCGACGCATCTCGCCCGGTCGCTTCGCGATGTTGCGCGGCTGCCAGTTCACCGCCGACGTCGAGTGCTCCATGAGGATCCACGGCTTGCCCCGCGCGAGTGAGCGGGTGAGGTCGGCGGCCCGGGACAGCTGGATGTGGTTGTCCTGCTGCTCGGCGGAGAGGTAATGGTCGTTGGCGACGATGTCGACCTCGTCGGCCCACCGCCAGAGGTCGACGCTGGGGCACATGCCGGCCATGAAGTTCGTCGTGATCGGCTGCGAGGCGTGCTCGCGGATCGCGTCGCGCTCGGCCTTGAAGCACTCGAGCAGGGCCGCCGAGCTGAACCGCGCGAAGTCGAGGCGGTGGGCGGGGTTGCTTGCCGTGCCCGAGGTTCGCGGCGCATCGATCTCCTCCCAGGCGCCGTAGCGCTGACCCCAGAAGTTCGTGCCCCACGCCACGTTGAGGGTCTCGAGCGTCGCGTAGTGCTCCTGCAGCCACGCCTGGAACGCCGTGACGGAGGCGTCGTCGTAGCTCTCCGTGACCGGGGTGCCGTATTCGTTGTGGACATGCCAGAGCACAACTGCCGGATGCTCGGAGTAGCGCTCGGCGAGCTTCGCCGCGATCGCCGTCGCGGCGCGTCGGTACTCGGGGGAGCTCGGGCTGACGATGCCGCGCGACCCGAAGGCGAGGGGCATGCCGTCGCGCGTCACGGCTCTCGAGTGCGGGTACTTCCGGTAGAACCAGGCTGGCGGCGAGGCCGTCGGGGTCGCGAGGTCGACGTCGATGCCTGCGGTGTGCAGGAGGTCGATGATCTCGTCGAGCACCGCGAAGTCGTAGACGCCTTCCTCCGGCTCGAGGAGCGCCCACGAGAAGATGCCGATGCTGACGAGGTTCACGCCGGCGTCTCGCATGAGGCGGATGTCCTCATCCCACACCTCGCGGGGCCACTGCTCTGGGTTGTAGTCGCCGCCGAAGCGGACTGTCTGGCGGCCGGGCATCCACGTCGATGTCTTCACCCGAACGAGCTTACGTCATCGTAAACGAGGCACGCCATTGACTTACGAATGCGAAAGTGGCTGAATCGGACCATGACCGCAGTCGCGCACTCCGAGTACACCGCCGCCGCCGATCGATACGAGCGGATGCGCTACGCACGAGCGGGGCGAAGCGGGTTGAAGCTCCCCGAGCTCTCGCTCGGCCTGTGGCACAACTTCGGCCGCGAGCGGCCGGTCGAGACGCAGCGCGCGATCATCCGCCGCGCGTTCGACCTCGGCATCACGCACTTCGATCTCGCGAACAACTACGGGCCGCCGCCAGGGTCGGCGGAGGCGAACTTCGGTCGGATCCTCGAGGCCGACCTCTCCGCCCACCGGGACGAGATCATCGTGTCGTCGAAGGCCGGCTACGCGATGTGGCCAGGACCGTATGGCGAGTGGGGCTCGCGGAAGAGCGTGCTCGCGTCGCTCGACCAGTCGCTCGCTCGCCTCGGCCTCGACTACGTCGACATCTTCTACTCGCATCGCTTCGATCCCGAGACGCCGCTCGAGGAGACCATGGGAGCGCTCGCGACTGCCGTCACCTCCGGGCGCGCACTCTATGTCGGGGTCTCGAACTACGACCCCGCCCAGACGCGCGAGGCCGCGCGCATCCTGGCGAGCCACGGCATCCCGCTCACGATCCACCAGCCGCGCTACTCCATGTTCGACCGCCACATCGAGCGGGGCCTGCTCCCGGCGCTCGATGAGGTGGGAGCTGGCGGGATCGTCTTCTCACCGCTCGCGCAGGGCCTGCTCACCGATCGCTACCTCGACGGCGAGGTGCCCGAGAACTCGCGCGCTGCCACGTCGAGATTCCTCCCAGCCGCTGGCATCGACGACGAGTACCTCGCGCGGGCTCGCGCGCTGAACGAGATCGCCGCCGGCCGCGGCCAGACGCTCGCGCAGCTCGCCCTGAGCTGGGTGCTGCGCCACCCGCAGGTCACGAGCGCGCTCATCGGTGCCTCGAGCGTCGCGCAGCTCGAGCAGAACGTCGCCGCGTTGGATGCACCCGGGCTCACGGAAGCCGAGCTCGCGGAGATCGACCCACTGGCGGTGGACGGCACGGGCCAGTTCGCCAGGTAGGTACCGGCTGAGACGGTGCTCGGTCTCGTCGATCGCGTGCGTCTGACCGGCCCGTGCTGATCTCCCCCTGCCCCGTTCCCTGAGTGTCCGCCGAGAGCCACAGGAACTTTGTGACGCTCCGGCGTCGGCGCACGTCTCCTCTGTAACGCCCCCGATCGGTGCACACGCACCAGGGCTCGATCTCAAGGAGAACCGCACATGTCGAACGTCACCCCCAACACGACTGCCACCCCGAGCGTCGTCGCTCCGTCCAAGGCGGGCACGGGGTCCACTGACAAGAGTGTCGTTCCCACCAGCCGCACCGGCTCGGAGGTCGCAACCGGCCACGGCACGACGACGGTCGTCGACAGCGTCGTCGCCCGCGTCGCCGGCATCGCCGCCCGCGAGGCGCACGGCGTCTACGACCTCGGCGGTGGCGCAGCCCGCGCCATCGGCGCCATCCGCAACGCCATCAACGCCACCGACCAGGGCCAGGGTGTGAGCGTCGAGGTCGGTGAGACGCAGGTCGCCGTCGACGTGACCATCGTGGCCGAGTACCCGGTCGCGCTGCAGGATGTCGCCAACGGCGTGCGCGCCGACGTCATCCGTGCGATCGAGACGATCGTCGGCCTCGAGGTCACCGAGGTCAACGTCACGATCAACGACGTGCACCTGCCGAGCGACGAGCAGGACGAGCCGGCCGAAGCTCGCGTCCAGTAGCTCACACCGCCTCACCTCTTCAGCCGGCCTGGCCGCCGTTCGGTGGCCAGGCCGCGGCACTTAACCCCGCACGATCTCACCTCACCGAAAGCAGGCAACCATGTTCCTCCGCATCGTCACATTCGTGCTCGGAATCGTCGTCAAGAAGCAGAGCGCCAAGAAGAAGCGCGAGCAGCAGGCCGCGTCGCGCGCCAAGCAGTCGAAGCGCCCGAAGCACGGCAAGTCCGGGAGCGCTCAGCGGGGCGGACGCTCGAAGCGCGCGTCGTCGAAGCGCAGCCGTCGGCGCTGACCGAACCTGAGCCGATCCCGCCGAGCTGCCGCGCACCTCCAAAGGTCGGCGAGGTACTCCTCAACGCGGTCTCGCGCAGGTTCGCGCCCGTCAGTGGGGAAGTGGGCGTAGGGTCGGTCCGCGGTGGGTTCGGGGGCGCGTGTCGCGGTCGCGGACTGCGGACGACGCCTCACCGACATCCGACGTGCTAGGAGGGCAGCCCATGGCCTTGATCGACAACGGGATCTACGTGAAGGGGCGTCGGTGCTTCACGCCGGCAACACTCGACGAGACGTTCGAGAAGCTCCGCGAGCATGCGGGGATGGCCTGGATCGGCCTCTTCCAGCCAAGCAACCAGGAACTCGACGCCGTCGCGAAGGAGTTCGACCTGCATCCGCTCGCCGTCGAGGACGCACGGGTCGGGCATCAGCGACCGAAGATCGAACGCTACGGCAGCACCCTCTTCGTGGTCCTCCGACCAGCCTGGTACGTCGACGCCACCGAGACGGTCCACTTCGGGGAGATCCACCTGTTCGTCGGCCCCGAGTTCGTGGTCACGGTCAGGCAGGCCGCACGCCCGGAGCTGGGCGACGTCCGGCACCGGATGGAGCAGAGCCCGGCGCTCCTCAGCCTCGGTCCCGAGGCGGTCCTCTATTCGGTGCTCGACCAGGTCGTCGACGGGTACGCCCCGGTGACCGCCGGTCTCGAGAATGACATCGACGAGATCGAGGACCAGCTGTTCGCGGGCGACGAGCGGGTCACGCGCCGCATCTACGAACTCCTCGGCGAGGTCATCAACTTCCAACGCGCGACGAGTCCGCTGCGAACCATCCTCGAAGCGCTCCTGCGGGGCGCCGAGAAGTACAACACCAGCGAGGAGATTCGCGCTCGCTACCGGGACGTCCTGGACCATGCGCTGCGCATCGCGGAGCGCGCCGACTCGTTCCGGGTGCTCCTCGAGAACGCCCTCACCGTGCACAGCACGCTGGTCACGCAGCAGCAGAACGAGGCGATGCGGGAACTCTCGGAGGCGAGCCTCGCGCAGAGCGAGGAGACGAAGAAGCTGTCGGAGCAGAGCATCGCGCAGAACGAGGAGATCAAGAAGATCACCAGCTGGGCGGCGATCCTCTTCGCGCCGAGCCTGGTGGGCACCGTGTACGGCATGAACTTCACGAACATGCCGGAGCTCGACGCCGAGTGGGGCTACCCGCTCTCGTTGCTGGCGATGCTCGGCCTGGCCGTCACCCTGTGGTCGGTCTTCAAATGGAGGAAGTGGCTGTAGTCGACGGCCGCGCTCGCGGACTCCGTCACGTCGGACGCGGCGGCCGGCACACCGATTCTCGGTTTCCCACTTCTCACACCCTCCCCGGATCCGTGTGCCAAGGAAGTTGCCTCGGGGAAACAGCAGCACGCACCCCGTGAAACATGCGGTTTCTACGCTCTGAGCATGTCAGCGACCGACCGTCGCCGTTCATCCACGGAGGAGCCAGCATGCGCACACCAAGTCGAAGCGACCGGGACGAGCTGTGATGAGCACGAAACATTTGCCGCACGGTGACGAAACATCCCAGACCTACGCTCGCGACATGCTCCCCCCGGCACCGCGCTCCCGTCACGTCGTGGTGATCGGCGCGGGCATGGTCGCGCACCGCTTCGTCGAGTCGCTGCGCTCGCAGGACACGGACCACGTCTGGGCGATCACCGTCATCGGCGACGAACCGTGGCGGCCGTACGACCGAGTCCAGCTCACGAGCACGTTCTCGGGCGTCGACCCGGCTGCCCTGGAGCTGGGCAGGCCGCTCATGTGGTCGCACCCGAACGTCACGCTCCGCACCTCCGAGACGGTCACGAGCATCCACCCAGGCACCCGCACGCTCGTGACGTCGCTCGGCGCGACCGAGCACTACGACGAGCTGGTCATCGCGACGGGCTCGTCCGCCGCGAAGCCGCCCATCGCCGGGGTGGATGCGCCCGGCGTCCACGTCTACCGCACCGTCCACGACGTGGTCGCGCTCAAGGCCGAGGTTGCCGAGTTGTCACAGCGGCTCGGTCGCACGGTCCGCGGTGCGGTCGTCGGCGGCGGCCTGCTCGGGCTCGAAGCCGCGGGCGCCATGGTCGCCCTCGGCGCGGAATGCACCGTCGTCCAGTCCTCCGGCCACCTCATGTCCGCCCAGCTCGACGCGGGCGGCGGCGAGTCGCTGCGGCTCCTCATCGAGCACCTCGGGGTGGATGTGCGCACCGGGTCCCGCGCCAGTGCGGTCGTGCTCGACGCCGACGGCCGCGCGGCGGGCCTCGACTTCCCGGACGGCGAGCCCGAGCTCGCCGACCTCGTCGTCTTCGCCGTCGGCATCACGCCCCGCGACGAGCTGGCTCGCGACGCCGGGCTGACGCTCGGCGCTCGCGGTGGCATCGAGGTCGACGAGGCGTGCCGCGCATCCGCCGCCAGCATCTGGGCGATCGGCGAGGTCGCCTCGATCGGCGGTGAGTGCTTCGGCCTCGTCGCCCCCGGCTACTCGATGGCCGAGGTCGTCGCCAACCGGCTCACCGGCGGAGCGGCGACGTTCCCCGGCGTCGACCTCTCGACGAAGCTCAAGCTCACGGGGGTCGACGTCGCGAGCTTCGGGGACGCCTTCGCTGAGTCGCCGGGCGCGCTCGAGGTCACGTACGCCGACCCGGTCGGCGGCGTCTACAAGAAGCTCGTCATGTCGGACGACGGCAAGGTGCTGCTCGGCGGCATGCTCGTCGGGGACGCCTCGGCCTACACCTCGCTGCGCCCCATGGTCGGGCGCGAGCTCGGCACGGACCCCGCCGCCTACCTGCTGCCCGCCGACGGCATGCCGGAGGTCGGTGGCGACCTGCCGGACGACGCCACGGTCTGCTCCTGCAACAACGTGTCCGTCGGCGCGGTGCGCGGCGCCGTCACCGACCACGCCTGCACCGACCTCGCCGGCGTCAAGGCCTGCACGAACGCCGGCACCGCCTGCGGCTCCTGCGTGCCGCTCGTGAAGAAGATCTTCTCGACCGAGCTCGCCAAGACGGGGGTCGAGGTCAGCAACGCCCTCTGCGAGCACTTCGCGCTCTCCAGGGCGGGGCTCTTCGACGCCGTGCGCGTCACGGGCCTCTCGACCTTCACGAGCATCATCGAACGCCACGGCAACGGCGGACGCGGCTGCGACATCTGCCGCCCCGTCGTCGCCTCGATCCTCGCCTCGCTCGGCAACGGGCACATCCTCAAGGGCGAGCAGGCGGCGCTGCAGGACACCAACGACCACGTCATGGCGAACATGCAGAAGGACGGCACCTACTCGGTCGTCCCGCGCATCCCGGGCGGCGAGGTCACCCCCGACGGGCTCATCGCGATCGGGGCCGTCGCCAAGGAGTACGGGCTCTACACGAAGATCACGGGTGGCCAGCGCATCGACCTCTTCGGGGCCCGTATCGAGCAGCTGCCGGAGATCTGGAAGAAGCTCATCGATGCCGGCTTCGAGTCGGGCCAGGCCTACGGCAAGGCCCTGCGCAACGTGAAGTCGTGCGTCGGCTCGACGTGGTGCCGGTACGGCGTGCAGGACTCCGTTGCGATGGCCATCTTCCTCGAGCTCCGCTTCCGTGGCCTCCGCTCGCCGCACAAGCTGAAGTTCGGCGTCTCCGGATGCGCGCGCGAGTGCGCCGAGGCACGCGCGAAGGACGTCGGCGTGATCGCCACCGAGAAGGGCTGGAACCTCTACGTCGGCGGCAACGGCGGCTTCACGCCCCGCCACGCGGAGCTCCTCGTGGAGGACCTCGACGACGAGCAGCTCATCACCGCCATCGACCGATTCATCGGCTACTACATCCGCACCGCCGACCGGATGCAGCGCACCGCGCGCTGGATCGAGGACCTCGACGGCGGCATCGACACGCTTCGGGCTGTCGTGCTCGAGGACAGCCTCGGCATCGCGGCCGACCTGGACGCCATGGTCGCGAACCACGTCGACAACTACAAGGACGAATGGCAGGAGGCGCTGAACGACCCGGAGGTCATGCAGCGCTTCGTGTCCTTCGTCAACGCGCCCACCACGCCTGACCCGTCGCTCGGCTACGTGCCGGAGCGCGGCCAGCTCCGCCCGGCCAACGAGGCCGACCGAAGCGCCGGAACAGTAATCGCAGGAACAACCCTGGAGGTCCGACGATGACCATCGCACTCGACACTCGCAGCGCCACCCGCGAACGCCCCTCCGAGGACGCCGGCCAGCACTGGATCGCGGTCTGCCCCCTCGACGCCCTCCACCCCGAGCGTGGCGTCGCCGCAATCCTGGACGGCACCCAGATCGCGCTGTTCCGGCTCCGCGACGAGCGGGTCTTCGCCGTCCAGCAGGCAGACCCGTACTCGGGCTCGCAGGTCATGAGCCGCGGCCTCGTCGGCTCCAGGAGCGGACGCGTCACCGTCGCCTCCCCGATGTTCAAGCAGATCTTCGACCTTGCCACGGGCGAGTGCCTCGACACCGTCGGCAAGGATGCGCGCACCCTCACGACCTACCCGGTGCGCATCGACGACGACGGCACGGTCCTCGTCGACCTGAGCCTGCGCCTTGAGGGAAGGCAGACGCGATGAGCACGCTCGTGGCCCTCGACTTCACCGGCCGCGACGTCCTCATCGTGGGGGCAGGGGCCGTCTCCGCGAGACGCGCCCAGAAGTTCGTCACGGCCGGCGCATCCGTCACCGTCGTGGCCCCCGAGCTCGGCGGCACGCTCGGCGGTCTCGTCGCCGACGGGCTCGCGACCTGGCTGCAGGAGCCCGTGCAGGCACACCACCTCGACGGAGCCTGGTTCGTGCACACCGCGACGGGCGACAGGGCCACCGACCTCCTCGTCGCCGAGTGGGCGAACGAGCGCCGCGTGTGGTGCGTGAACGCGAGCGACGCCTCCGCCGGCAGCGCCAAGACCCCGGCGACCTCTGATGCCGGGGCCGTCGAGATCGGCGTCGTCTCCAAGGAGGGCGCCGACCCGCGCCGCAGCCGCCTCATCTGCGACCAGCTCGCCGAAGGGCTCCGTGCCGGCCACGTCGACCTGCGCAGGCACCGACCAGGTGCCGGCAGGGTTGTGCTCGTCGGCGGGGGACCGGGCGACGCCGACCTCATGACCCTCCGCGGGCGGCGCGCGCTCGCGGAAGCCGACGTCGTCGTGACGGATCGCCTCGGCCCGCGCTCCGTGCTCGCCGAGCTCCCCGCCGAGGTCGAGATCATCGACGTCGGCAAGCAGCCCACCCACCACCCCGTGCCGCAGGAGGAGATCAACCGCATCCTCGTCGAGAAGGCCCAGCAGGGGCTTGTCGTCGTGCGGCTCAAGGGCGGCGACCCGTTCGTGTACGGGCGCGGCGGCGAGGAGGTGCTCGCGTGCAACGCCGCAGGCATCGCCGTCGAGGTCGTCCCCGGCATCAGCAGCGCCATCTCGGTGCCCGCGGCCGCCGGCATCCCCGTCACGCACCGCGGCGTCGCCAACTCCTTCCAGGTCGTGACCGGGCACCAGCGCCTGGGCGCCGAGCTCCTCCGTTCCGTCAAGGGCGACACCTGCACGCTCGTCGTGCTCATGGGCGTCTCAGCGCTCGGCCGCATCTGCGAGGAGCTCGTGGATGCGGGAGTGCGCGACGACATGCCCGTCGCCATCGTCGAGAACGGCCACACCCCTCGCCAGCGCGTCACGAGGGGAAGCCTGCGCACGATCGACGCCACGGCGCGCAACGTCGGTGTCGCCAACCCCGCCATCATCGTCATCGGCGAGGTCGCCCAGTTCGGCCTCCTGCAGGCGACACGGTCGCTCCAGGAACAGGACGCGCTGTCAGCATGAGCCCCGAACCCGCGAGCAGGGCGCGCGGCCGCGCACCCCAGGAACAGCACCTGGCCGGCGTCGTCGTCGTCGTGACGAGCGACCGCCGTTCCGGTGAGCTCGCGACGGCGCTCGAGCGACGCGGGGCCATCATCCGCCACTCGCCGTCGCTCAGCATGACCGCGGTCGAAGACGACGCCGACCTCCTCGACGCGACGAAGCGCGTCATCGCCGACCCGCCCGACATCGTCGTCGCGACGACGGGCGTCGGCTTCCGCGGCTGGATCGACGCGGCGGATGCACACGGGCTGGCCGAGGATCTCGTCGCGGTGCTCGCCCGCGCGCGCATCGTGGCGAGAGGCCCGAAAGCGCGCGGGGCGATCCAGGCGGCGGGGCTCAACGCCGACTGGGTCGCCGAATCGGAGACCTCGGCGGAACTCGCCCAGTTCCTCCTCGCCGAGGGAGTCGAGGGCGCCCGCATCGCCCTCCAGCACCACGGCTCGGGAGCCGACGGCCTCGACGAGCAGTTCGCGGTCGCGGGCGCCGACGTCGAGAGCCTCATCGTCTACAAGTGGGGGCCGCCAGCCGACCCTGCGCTGCTCGCTCGCTGGGCGCTCAAGGCGGCAGACGGCGAGGTCGACGCCATCGTCTTCACCTCGGCTCCCGGGGTCTCCGCGTGGCTCGGATCCTTCGCGGACGAGTCGGGTCCGGCAGACGGCGACGACGCGCTTGACGTGGGGACTTCCGGAGCCCTCGAACGGCTCAAAGCACGCTGCCGTGACGGCTCGCTGGTCACCGTCGCGGTCGGCCCCATCACCGCGGCGCCCCTGCGGGCCGTCGGCATCGAGCCCGTCGTGCCGAAGCGCGGACGACTCGGCGCGCTCATCCGCGAGCTCATCGAGCACTACGCCCAGCGAGCGGCCGAGGGCATCGAGACCGAGGCTGGCCGCCTCTTCCTCCGCTCGAGCTGCGCCGTCATCGGCGACGACGTCGTCGAGCTCTCACCCGGAGCGCTGCGCGTGCTGCGGCTGCTCGCCGGCAACCCGGGTGGCGTCGTGAGCCGCGAGCAGATCCTCGCTCGGCTGCCCGGCAACCCGACGACCAACCATGCCGCCGACGTCGCCGTCGCGCGCCTCCGTGAGTCGTTCGGCGACCGGGCCATCGTGCAGACCGTCGTGAAGCGCGGCTACCGGCTGCGCGTCCGCGCGACGTGAGCGGGCAGCGCAACGTGACCGAAGCCCGCGCGATGTCACGGCCCCGCGTGACCGTGCACGCCGACGGACGAGCATCAAGAACGAGCATCAGGACAGAGAGCGAGCACCGAATGAACGAGCAGCACCCGCGGCAGACGATCCTGGTGGGCGCATCCCACGGAACCGACAACACCGAAGGTCAGGCCGTCATCCGCGAGCTGCTGCGCCGCGCGCAGGCGATGCGGCCGAGCGTGCAGGTCGTCGAGGCGTTTGTCGACGTGCAGCAGCCGAGCCTCGTCGAGGTGCTCGCCGGACTGCCCGCCGACGCTGATGTCGTCATCGTGCCAGTGCTGCTCACGGTCGGCTTCCACACGCAGGTCGACATCGCGGAAGCCGCGGCCGCCCGACCCGGCACCTCGGTCGCGGCGCCCCTCGGACCGGACCCCAGACTCTCGCAGCTGCTGTGGGACCGGTTCCTCGAAGCTGGCGGCAGTGCCGACGACGGGGTCGTCATTGCCGTCGCGGGCTCCACGGCGGCCGCCGCCGTGCCCCGCTTCCACGAGCTGCGCGAGCAGTTCAACGCCATCGGCGGCGCGGATGCGGTGCTCGGCTACGGAGCGGCCCTCGACCCGCGCGTGCCAGCGGCGGTGCAGCTCGCTCGAGGAGCGGCTGGCGTGCGCCGCGGGGGAGGCGCCCCGGCGCGGCGGGTCAGCATCGCGAGCTACCTGCTCACCCCCGGCTTCTTCCACGACCGCGTCACCGAGGCGGGCGGCGACATCGTGGCGGCACCCCTCGGCGTCGACGACCGCATCGCGCACATCATCCTCGAGCGCTTCGACGCCGTCGTCCCCGCCGCGGCCCCCGTCTGATCGCACTTCTCACAGCCCCGCGGCGGGGACGAGAGGGAAAAGAAACCAGAACGCACCGCACGAGCCACGGGGCCGAAACTGCACCCCAATAGCTTGTGGATATCGGGCCGAACATGGCCGCAGAGCATCGCCAGAGCGAAAGGGAACCCGTGTCCTACGTCAAGCCGAATGACCTCGTCACCACCATGATCGATGCCGGGGAGAGCAAGATCTTCCTGTCGACCCGCGACACCATCATCCGCTCGACCATGGGAGGCGCGTTCCTCACGATCGCGGCCGCCTTCGCCGTGACCGTCAGCGTCACGACAGGCGTCCCGCTGCTCGGCGCCCTGCTCTTTCCCGTCGGCTTCATCATGCTGTACCTGCTCGGCTACGACCTCCTGACAGGCGTGTTCGTGCTCGGCCCGCTCGCCTGGCTCGACAAGCGGCCGGGCGTCACCCTCCGCGGCGTGCTCCGCAACTGGGGCCTCGTGTTCGTCGGCAACTTCCTCGGCGCCTTCACCATCGCCGTGCTCATGGCCATTGTCGTGACGAACGGCTTCGCAACACCCCCGAACGAGGTCGGCGAGGCCATCGGGCACATCGGCGAGGGCCGGACCGTCGGCTACGCCGAGCACGGAGCATCCGGAATGCTCACCCTCTTCGTCCGCGCGGTGCTCTGCAACGCGATGGTCGCGACGGGAGTGGCCCTCGCCATGATCTCCAAGAGCGTCTCCGGCAAGGTCATCGCCATGTGGATGCCCATCATGCTGTTCTTCTTCATGGGCTTCGAGCACTCCATCGTGAACATGTTCCTGTTCCCCTCCGGTCTGCTCCTCGGCGCCGACTTCACGCTCATGGACTACCTCATCTGGAACGAGATCCCCACGGTCGTCGGCAACCTCGTCGGCGGACTGCTCTTCGTCGGACTCCCGCTCTACTACACGCACGGTCGCACCCGAGCATCCCGTGCCCTCGCGCCGAAGAACGCCGCATCCGACGCGAAGACCCCCGCCGCGGTCTGACCCCCCGTCTGTCCCTCACGCGGCGCGAGTCGCCCCAAAGGGTCGCCGGATGAGCAGAACAGCGACCCACTGGAGCGACTCGCGGTAGGGCACAACAGCCTCAGGATGAGGCGGGTCTGCGCTCTTCGAGACACCGAAGGCCCCGTCCTCCCAGCTGATGCTGGGAGGACGGGGCCTTCTTGGCGGCGAGCTACGCGTTGTGCTCGGTGCGGTCGCCGGACCAGTCGGTGTGGAAGACGCCGTCGCGGTCGACGCGCTTGTAGGTGTGGGCGCCGAAGAAGTCGCGCTGTCCCTGGATGAGGGCGGCGGGGAGGCGCTCGGCGCGCAGTCCGTCGTAGTACGACAGGCTGGAGGAGAAGGCGGGGGCGGGGATGCCGGCCTGCGCTGCCTGCACGACGACGCGGCGCCACGCCGCCTGGGCCGTGTTGACGGCGTCGGTGAAGAAGGGCGCGGTGACGAGGGCCACGAGGTTCGGGTTCTCGGCGTAGGCGTCGGTGATGCGGTTCAGGAAGCGGGCGCGGATGATGCAGCCTGCTCGCCAGATCGCGGCGATGTCGCCCTTCTTGATGTCCCAGCCGTACTGCTCGGCGCCGGCGATGATGGCGTCGAAGCCCTGCGAGTAGGCGATGATCTTGGACGCGTAGAGCGCGAGGCGCACGTCCTCGACGAACGCGTCGGCGTCCTCGACCTGGAAGCCGTCGGGGCCGGGGAGGGTGCGGGATGCGGCGCGCTGCTCGAGCTTGGAGGACACGGAGCGGGCGAACACGGCTTCGGCGATGCCGGAGACGGGCACGCCGAGGTCGAGGGCCGTCTGGACCGTCCAGGCGCCGGTTCCCTTGGCACCGGCGGCGTCGAGGATGACGTCCACGAGTGGCTTCCCGGTGTCGGCGTCGACCTGGCGGAGGACCTCCGCGGTGATCTCGATGAGGTACGACTCGAGCTCGCCCTTGTTCCACTCGGCGAAGATCTCGGCGATCTCGGCGGGGGTCTTGCCGGTGCCGCGGCGGATGAGGTCGTAGGCCTCGGCGATGAGCTGCATGTCGGCGTACTCGATGCCGTTGTGGATCATCTTCACGAAGTGGCCGGCGCCGTCGGTGCCGACGTGGGTGACGCAGGGCTCGCCCTCGGCGACCGCGGCGATGGTGCGCAGGATGGGGCCGAGCGTCTCGTACGACTCGGCGGTGCCGCCCGGCATGAGGGAGGGGCCGTTGAGGGCGCCCTCTTCGCCGCCGGAGATGCCGCAGCCCACGAAGTGGATGCCCGTCTCGCGCACGGCTGCCTCGCGGCGGCGGGTGTCGGTGAAGAGGGCGTTGCCGCCATCCACGATGATGTCGCCCGGCTCGAACGCCTCGACGAGCTGGTTGATGACCGCGTCGGTGCCGGCGCCTGCCTGGACCATGATGATCGCGGTGCGGGGCTTCTGGAGTGACGCTGCGAAGTCGGCCACCGACTCGGAGGGCACGAATCCTGCTTCGGGGTGCTCGGCGACGAGCGTGCGGGTGCGCTCGGGGGAGCGGTTGTAGACCGCGACGGTGTTGCCCTCGCGGCTCGCGAGGTTCCTGGCGAGGTTGGAGCCCATGACGGCCATGCCGACAACGCCGATGTTCGCGCTGGGGGACGAGCCGGTTTCCGAGGAGATCGAGGGGGCAGCGTCAGTGGTCATAGATGCGTCTCTTTCAGAGTGGATGCTTGTCTCCCGTCAGGGCGATGCACGGGACACTCCACGGTATTGCACGACGGGCAGTCGTACGCTGACTTGTGGCACGAGCACGGCAACGATTTCCGAACATGACGAAACGTCGCCGAACTCGGCGCACGGCCAGGACCAGATCTGGCGGTGCGCGCGACCGCGAGCACCTAGACAGGGAGACACTCAGTGGCTGATCACGACGCCCGCACGAGAGCCTACGATTTCGGGCGCCCAGACGATGACGGCGACGCCATCACCGACGAGCAGCCGACGACGGCGATGCCGAGGACGCGTGCGACGCCGAGCTCTCCATCCGCTCGCTCGTCGTCGAGTCTCTACGCCGGCAGCGAGGAATCGACCCGCGTCATCCCGCAGCAGGCACCGCCGCCCGCGGTGGCACCCGTCGCTCCGACCCGCACGCCCAAGGAGGGCAGGCAGCAGCCACCCGCCGCGCAGCAGCCGGGGCAGACGGATGCGCGGGGGCAGGCGAACAAGTACGGCCGCGCCCGCGAGTCGGCCAGCCCCAGCGTCTGGGCGCGCATCGGCTCCGTCTTCCTCGCCGTGCCCCTCTACGCCATCTGCGTGGTCGCCTTCAGCGCCATCCCCCTGCTCATCATCGTCTCCGGAGTCTCGTCGTCAGCAGGCAGCTTCATCGGGGACGGTGGGGGAGTCTCACCTGTCTGGACGATGCTCGTCACCATGCTGGCGGCCGTCGGCTTCTTCCTCATGGCGCTCACGATGCGCCTGTCCGGAACCGGGTCGGTCGTCGCGGGGGCGCTGTCCGTCCTGGCGGGGCTCGCCTCGTTCCTCTTCCACGCCCAGCTCACATCCGCCATCGCGGCCGCGCCGCTGTGGCAGGACCAGCTCGCCACGTTCGCACTGTTCGCGGGTTCTGCATCCGGAATGGCTGTCTCGCTGCTCGCCGCAGAGCTGGTGGTCTTCGGGTTCGCGATGCTGGGTGCCGGCGCCGCCGTGAGCAGCGCTCGCCGCCACGGCTGGCGCAAGGCCGTCGGCTTCTGACGGGGAGCTCAGCAGAGCTTTGCAAGAACGTGCCCACCCGCGCGCTCGATGACGTAAAGTGGGGGGCTGAACTTCGGCGAGGGGCCGTGAGGCCCGTGATCGACGCGGTGATGTGTCCTTGAATGGGCCTCCACACGCTTCCTCAGTCTGTCGAGAACCACCACCAAGGAGACAACATGGCAGAGACCAACAAGCTCAGCGTTGAACTGCGCAACCAGTTCGGCAAGGGTGCGGCACGCAAGATCCGCGCCGCAGGCAAGATCCCCGCGGTCCTCTACGGCCACGGCACCGAGCCCCGCCACCTGACCCTCCCGGGTCACGAGACGATGCTGCTCATTCGCAAGGCGAACGCGCTCATCGAGCTCGACATCGAAGGCGACAAGCAGCTCGCGCTCGTCCGCGACGTCCAGCGCGACCCGGTGCGTCAGATCATCGAGCACCTCGACCTCGCGGTCATCCGCAAGGGCGAGCGCGTCGAGGTCGACGTGCCGCTGCACCTCGTCGGCGACCCGTTCCCCGGCACGATCGCCGTGCAGGACGCGACGACGATCCTCGTCTCGGCCGACGCCACCACGATCCCGAGCTTCATCGAGGTCTCGGTCGAAGGCCTCGAGGATGGCACGCTCATCCACCGCGAAGACCTCAAGCTGCCCGAGGGCACCGAGCTGGTCGACCTCGCGGAAGACGCAGAAGAGGTTGCCCTCGTCTCGATCCAGACGCCTCGCGGCGAGGACGAGGACGAGGACGAAGAGTCCGAAGAAGCAGCCGCCGAGTAATCTCGCGTCTGGCGTCGTCGACTCGACGCAACTTCGTCGAAAGGCGGGCGGCTCCGGCCGTCCGCCTTTCGCGTTCCAGAGATCCCACGGGTCGTCGCGCGGCGCATCCCGTCGCATGAAAGGCTTTGCAGCATGGCAGCAGACACCTGGCTCGTGGTCGGACTCGGCAATCCCGGCGAGAAGTACGCGAAGAACCGGCACAACGTCGGTCAGTTCGTCGTGGACGAGCTCGCGAAGCGACTCGGCGCGAGCTTCTCGCGGCACAACAAGGCGAACGCCCGCACCGCCGAGGGGCGCACGGCCCCGGGTGGGCCGAAGCTGGTGCTCGCGAAGTCGAACGGCTACATGAACACCTCGGGCGGACCGGTCTCGCAGCTGGTCGACTACTACGGGGTCGACGTCGACCACGTGATCGTCGTGCACGACGAGCTCGATCTCCCGTTCGACACCCTCAAGCTGAAGGTCGGTGGCGGCCACGGCGGTCACAACGGCCTCCGCGACATCAGCGCGGCACTCGGCGACCCGAGCTACCTGCGCGTGCGTGTCGGCATCGGGCGTCCTCCGGGCCGGCAGGACGCGGCCGACTTCGTCCTCAAGGACTTCGCGGGCAGCGAGCGCGAGGTCCTCCCCGTGCTCGTCGGTGACGCGGCGGACGCCGTCGAGCTGATCGCGAGCGACGGCATCCAGGCCGCTCAGCTGCGCGTGCACACGGCAGCGGGCGCGTGAAGCTCGTCATCCAGCGCGTCACCGAGGCGAGCGTCACGGTCGACGAGCGGACCGTCGGCCGCATCGACGAGCCGGGACTCCTGATCCTCGTCGGCGTCACGCACACCGACACCGACGCGGATGCGGCGAAGCTCGCCCGCAAGGTGCTCGGGCTGCGCATCCTGAACGACGAGAAGAGTGTGCTCGACACCGGCGCCCCGGCGCTGGTCGTCAGTCAGTTCACGCTCTACGGGGATGCACGCAAGGGGCGACGGCCGTCGTGGTCGCTCGCGAGTGGGAGGGCCCACTCGGAGCCGCTCGTCGACGCGTTCGTCGCGGCCCTCCGGGAAGGTGGAGTGCACGTCGAGACCGGTGAATTCGGCGCCATGATGAAGGTCGCGAGCGTCAACGACGGTCCCTTCACCGTGCTCCTCGAATCGGCAGACCTGGCGTAGATCGCCGACGGCGAGACAGCGAGCCTGGGCACTGTAGGAAGTATCTTCGCCTCGGCGCGTACAATTCCCCGAGTGACTCTGCACGGCTTCGTACGCTCCATCCAGTCCACCCCTTCCTTCGAGCGCGCCATGGGGCGGGCCGGTCGTGACACCGACTTCTCGCTCGTCGACGGGGCGAGGGCCCCGCTCATCGCGAACCTCCTCGCTGCGCGCCAGGCCGAGCTCGGCGCGGCACCCATGCTGTTCGTGCTCACGGCGACGAGCCGCGAGACCGAGCAGTTCGGCACAGACCTGCAGACGTTCGTCCCGGACGCGCACATCGCCGAGTTCCCCGCCTGGGAGACCCTCCCGCACGAGCGCCTGAGCCCATCGGTCGAGACGACGGGCAAGCGACTGCGCGCGATGCGCGAGCTCACCGAGTGGAAGGCCAGCGAGCGGACGTCTCCGTTCGTGCTGCTCGCCTCCGTGCGCGCCGCCCTGCAGCCGCTCCTCCCCGGTCTCGACGCGGCCACGACCATCCGCCTCGAGCGCGGCTCCCGCGGCAACGACCTCTCGAGCCTCGCCCTGCAGCTCGTCGACCTCGCCTACTCGCGCGTCGACATGGTCACCCGCCGCGGCGAGTTCGCCGTGCGCGGCGGCATCCTCGACGTGTTCCCGCCAGACGCCTCGCACGCGCTGCGCATCGACTTCTTCGGCGACGAGGTCGACGAGATCCGAGTGTTCTCGGTCGCCGACCAGCGCTCGCTCGAGTCAGAGGTCACGGAGGCGCTCATCACGCCGGCGCGCGAGCTGCTGCTGACGGAGAGCGTTCGCCAGCGGGCTCGCGAGATGCAGCACGAGTTCCCGAACCTCCAGCAGATGCTCGCCAAGATCGCCGAGGGCATCCCGTCGGAGGGCATGGAGTCGCTCGCGCCGGCGCTCGTGAGCGAGCTCGTGCCCATCACGAGCTACCTGCCAGAGGACGCCGCCATGGCGGTGCTGTCGCCCGAGCGAGTGGCCACGCGCGCCGTCCACCTCTCCGAGACCAACCACGAGTTCCTCGAGGCCGCCTGGAGCGCGGCTACGGCCGGCGCCGACGCCCCTATCGACCTCAGCTCCGGTGACTTCCTCACCGTCTCAGGGCTGCGGGATGCCCGTGGCGCGAGGCCGTGGTGGTCGCTGTCGCCGTTCCAGTCGCTGGAGATCCCGGAGGAGCAGCTCGACGCGAGCGAGATCCTCGCCGTCAAGATCGAGGGCGACGCCGTGCCGAGCTTCGCCGGCAATGCCGACGGCGCCATCGAGCACGTGTCGGCTCTCCTCAAGGACGGCTGGCGGGTCGTCGTCACGAGCCAGGGGCCAGGGCTCGTCGAGCGCGCGAGCCAGCTGCTCTCCGAGCACGGCGACGGGGCACGGCTCGTCGATGAGCTCCCCGACGAACTCGAGACCGGCGTCGCCTACCTGACCCAGTCGCCCGTCTCCACCGGCGTGCAGGTGACCGGGCAGAAGCTCGCGCTGGTCACCGAGACCGACTTCTTCGGTCGCTCCGTCGGCTACGACTCCAGGCAGCCGAAGAAGCTCGCCAGGCGCCGTACGAACTCGGTCGTCGACCCGCTGCAGCTCAAGGCGGGCGACTTCGTCGTGCACGAGACGCACGGCATCGGCAAGTTCATCGAGCTGCGAAAGCGAGAGGTGCAGGCCGGCGGCCGGAACGCCCCGAAGACCGTACGCGAGTACCTCCTCATCGAGTACGCGCCCTCCAAGCGCGGGCAGCCCGGCGACAAGCTCTTCATCCCCACCGAGCAGCTCGACCAGCTGACCAAGTACGTCGGTGGCGAGGCGCCAGCCCTGTCGAAGATGGGCGGTTCCGACTGGTCCGCCGCGAAGGGCAAGGCGCGCAAGGCGGTCCGCGACATCGCCGTGGAGCTCGTGAAGCTCTACAGCACGCGCATGGCGTCGAAGGGCCACGCGTTCGGGCCGGACACGCCATGGCAGCATGAGCTCGAGGAGGCGTTCCCCTTCGTCGAGACGCCCGACCAGCTCCAGACCGTGGACGAGATCAAGCGCGACATGGAGCGGCCCATCCCCATGGACCGCCTCGTCTCCGGCGACGTCGGCTTCGGCAAGACGGAAGTCGCCGTTCGCGCCGCGTTCAAGGCCGTGCAGGACGGCAAGCAGGTGGTCATCCTCGTGCCGACGACGCTGCTCGTGCGCCAGCACCACGAGACGTTCTCCGAGCGGATGGCGGGCTTCCCCGTCACCATCAAGCCGCTCAGCCGCTTCCAGTCGAAGAAGGAGTCCGAGGAGACCATCCGCGGGCTCGCGGACGGCTCGGTCGACATCGTCATCGGCACGCATCGCCTCCTCACCGACTCGATCGCGTACAAGGACGTCGGGCTCATCGTCATCGACGAGGAGCAGCGCTTCGGCGTCGAGCACAAGGACGCCCTCAAGAAGCTCAAGGCCAACGTCGACATCCTCGCGATGAGCGCGACGCCCATCCCGAGAACCCTCGAGATGGCCGTCACCGGCATCCGCGAGATGTCGACCCTCGCGACGCCGCCGGAAGACCGGCACCCGATCCTCACGTTCGTCGGCGCCAAGTCCGACCGCCAGGTCGCAGCCGCGATCCGCCGCGAGCTGCTGCGTGAGGGCCAGGTCTTCTACGTGCACAACCGCACCGCATCCATTAACCGGGTCGCGGCCGAGATCGCCGAGCTCGTGCCTGAGGCGCGTGTCGCGGTCGCCCACGGCAAGCTCAGCGAGGCACGCCTCGAGCAGATCATCGTCGACTTCTGGGAGCGCAAGTTCGACGTGCTCGTGTCGACGACGATCGTCGAGACGGGCCTCGACATCGCCAACGCGAACACGCTCATCATCGACGACGCGGAGCGGTACGGCCTCAGCCAGCTGCATCAGCTGCGCGGGCGTGTCGGCCGCGGCCGCGAGCGCGCCTACGCGTACCTGCTGTACGACGGAACGCGTCCGCTCACGGAGACCGCCACCGACCGCCTCGAGACGATCGCCGCGAACAACGAGCTCGGCTCCGGCATGCAAGTGGCGCTCAAGGACCTCGAGATCCGTGGCGCCGGAAACCTGCTCGGCGGCGAGCAGTCCGGACACATCGCGGGCGTCGGCTTCGACCTCTACCTGCGCATGATCGGCGAGGCCGTCAACACGTTCCGCGGCGAGGTTGCGGAAGGCCAGACCGAGCTGCGCCTCGAGATCCCCGTGGATGCACGCGTGCCAGAGGACTACGTCGCGAGCGAGCGACTGCGCCTCGAGGCGTACCAGAAGCTGTCGAGCGCCTCGAGCCCCAACGCGAAGCCCGGCCAGATCGGGCTCGTCCTCGAAGAGCTGCAGGACCGCTACGGCGAACCGCCCATCGAGGTGCAGCGTCTCATCGAGGTCTCGAAGCTGCGTCGCCTCGCCGTCAAGGCCGGCCTCGGCGAGCTCGTCGTCTTCGGCAAGACGCTGCGCATCGGGCCCGCCGAGCTCAGCGACTCCAAGCAGATGCGCCTCCGCCGCATGTACCCAGGGTCGAAGGTCGTCGACGCCACCCATTCGCTCGCCATCCCGGTGCTCGAGGGCCGCGACGGCACCCTGCCGAGCGACGAGGAGATGCTCATCTGGGTGCGCGGCATCCTCACGGCGATCTTCGAGGTAGAAGACGAGACCGTCGAGGTGACGAGCGACGCGGAGGCGAAGTAGCCGTGGCCGACGCGAGCGAGCGGTCTGGGCAACGCGAGCATCCGGAGCTCCTCCGTCTGCTTGAAGTCGTCGGGGCGTTTCGCGGCGACGGCGGATGCGCCTGGTACGAGGAGCAGACGCACGCGACGCTCGTGAAGTACCTCACGGAGGAGACGGCGGAGCTCGTCGAGGCCCTCGAGGACGACAACCCGGCCGACATCAAGGAGGAGCTGGGAGACGTGCTCTTCCAGGTGCTCTTCCATTCCGACATAGCCTCCACGCGGGGGAGCGGCGCGTTCACGCTCGAGGACGTCGCGCGTGAGCAGGCCGACAAGCTCGTGCGCCGCAACCCGCACGTCTTCGGGCCGACCCCGACCCGTGACATCGACGAGATCATCCGCCTGTGGCAGGAGGCCAAGGCCGTCGAGAAGCGCGACCGCACGAGCGTGCTCGATGGCGTGCCCCGCGACATGTCGGCGCTTGCGCTCGCCCAGAAGCTCCTCGGGAAGGAGCGCCAGGTCGCCGCGGCGGTGTCGCCCGCCGTCGCGGCTGACACCGCATCCGTCGCCACCACTCTCGATTCGGGATGGGGAAATCACCTCGGGATGGAAAACAAACCATCTGGAAGCGAGAAAGCCATCCCGAAACCTGGGGTGGAGGTCGGTGCGGTCGGAGCCGACTCGGTCGGAGCCGACGCGGTCGACGCGGTCAGCGAGGAACTGGAACTTGGGCGGACGCTGCTGGCGCTCGTGCGAGACGCGGATGCGCGGGGCCTCGACGCCGAACGCGCGATGCGGCTCGCGAACCGCGAACTCGAGCAACGCATCCGCGCGGCCGAAACCCGACGCGGCTGATTTCCGTCACCGGCGCCGCCTCACGAGGCCCCGTCCGGCCGCCCCTCGTCCCGGTGCTGCGGCCGCGCATCGCTGCCAGGCAGATGGCCGCTTCTGCCGGCCTCCCGCGAACTGCTGCCAGTCAAGTGGCCGCTTTGGCGCGGCCTAACGGGCTCATCGGCTGGCAGCGTTGGCTCGCGGCGCAGTTGGGCCAGCGCAATGTCAGCGCGTCGTCGTCAGTGCGCCAGGTCAGGCCAGGTCAGGTCAGGTCGTGAGGGCGCCCGCGAGGTCGCGGGCGAGGGTGCCGCGGTCGGCCACGACGATGTCGTCGAGGTTCTGCCAGGCGGCCGCCTCACGAAGCAGGAGCGCGGTGCGCTCGGCGATATCGGTGGGCGCATCCGCTTCGCTCCACGCAGATTGCACGCGCAGGATGCGCGACTGGCGGTCGTTCTTCAGGTCGACGCGGCCGACGACGGCGTCGCCGAGGAGGATGGGCAGTGAGTAGTAGCCGTACACGCGCTTGTGGGCGGGGGTGTAGATCTCGATGCGGTAGTGGAAGTCGTGCATCCGCTCGGCTCTCGGCCGGAACCAGACGACGGGGTCGAACGGTGAGAGGAGCGCGGCCGCGTCCATCGCGCGTGGGCGGCGGGCGTCCCGGTGCAGCCACGCGAGGCCGGGCTGGCCGTCTTTGCCCCACTCGGCGACTCGCACGGGGAGGACCTCGCCAGAGTCGGCGAGCTCTTCGAGCGCGGTCTTCGTGAGCGCCATCGGCACGCGGAAGTAGTCGGCCAGGTCAGCCGTGGTGCCGATGCCGTGGGCGGCGGCGGCCATCCCGGTGAGCTCGCGGACCGCGTCGCGCGTGCTCACCTCAGCACCACGCACCTCGGCGGGAAGCGCCTGCTCGGGAAGCGCGTAGCGTCGCTCGAAGCCCTTGCGGGGAGCTGACGCCAGCTCGCCCCACCGGAAGAGGTACTCGAGCACGATCTTGACGTCTGACCACTCCCACCACGATCCGCGCCGTTTGTTGGCCTCGTGCTCGAACTCGCTGGCGGCGAGCGGTCCGCGCTCGAGGAGCTCGGCGCGCAGCCAGGCGATCGTCGCCGCGTGGCCCTCGAGGAACTCCGCGTTCTTGCGCCGGTCGCGTTCCGCTTTGTCGCGCATGCGCCACCCGAACAAGGGGAGCGACGCGACCGGGAGCAGCGCCGCCTCGTGGGCCCAGTATTCGGTGAGCCGCGGGGTGCGGCCCGACGCGAGCCGGTCGAGTACGGCTTTGTCGTAGCCGCCGAGGCGCGAGAAGACGGGCATGTAGTGGCTCCGCTCCCACACGTTGACGGAGTCGATCTGCAGGAGGTGGATGCGCGAGAGCAGCGAGCCGAGCTGCCTGGTGCCGACTTCGGTCGCGGCACTTCGGGTACCGAAGCCCTGGGCTGCGAGCGCGATGCGCCGGGCCTGGCCCGCACTGACGAGGGGGAGCTGGGCGGTCATGCCTCGTCACGCCGTTCGAGCGTGATCTCGACGCGGCCGGTCTCAACCGGCAGCGGGCCACCGGTGACCGGGGTGGGGGCAGGCATCACGCGCTCCGCCTCGAGTGCCTCCGCGGCCTCGGCGTGGGTCGGGGCGAATGCCTGGTCGACGCCGGTCATGGCGCCGGACAGGGCGCCGCCGACGCGTGGGCGGCCCGGGCGTCCGATGCGCGAGAAGCTCCAGAACATGCAGGCAGCGAAGAGAAGCGCCGCCGAGAGGATGATGAGGCCGGTCACCGCGCGCCCCCGGACGTCTCGCGTGCGATCATCCTGCGAGAATAGTGCAATGGCTTCTCAGATCACCCCGCCTCGTGGCATGCGCGATTTCCTCCCGGCAGACAAGCGCAGGCGCGAGCGCATCCTCGGCACGATCCGCGAGGTGTACACGAGGCACGGCTTCGATGAGATCGAGACGCCCGTCGTCGAGGACACAGCGCGGCTGCACTCGGGGCTCGGTGGCGATAACGAGAAGCTCTCGTTCGCCGTCATGAAGCGGGCGCTCGACGGGGACGCGCTGGCCGCCGCGGCTGAGGCTGGGGACCCGCTCGCGCTCAGCGACCTCGGCCTGCGCTTCGACCTGACGGTGCCGCTCGCCCGATTCGTCGCGACGCACCGCGGCACGCTGCCCGGCGTCTTCCGCAGCCTGCAGATCGCCCCCGTCTGGCGCGCCGAGCGCCCACAGAAGGGCCGCTACCGGCAGTTCGTGCAGTGCGACATCGACATCATCGGCGAGCCGGGGGCGCTCGCGGAGGTCGAGTTGCTCGTGGCTTCGTCGGCTGCGCTCGTGGAGCTCGGCCTGGACGACTGCACCATGCGAGTCAACGACCGACGCCTGCTGACCGCGCTGCTCGTGCACTGCGGGTTCGCGGATGCCGAGCACGGCGCCGCGCTCATCACCATCGACAAGCTCGACAAGATCGGACCGGAGGGGGTCGCCGCGGAGCTCGCCACGATCAACGCGACGGCGGCCCTGCAGCTCGCGGCGGCGCTCGCCACCTGGGCCCCGCTGCTCGAGTCGGGCATCCGCTTCGACCGCGAGACCATCCTCACGAGCCTGCCCGGCGCGCTCCGCGAGGACCCGGCCGTCGTCGAGGTCGTCGACGGCATGGTCGAGATCGCGGATGCTGCTGCCGCTGCTGGCGCGTCGACCCGGCTCGTGTTCGACCCGAGCCTCGTCCGCGGGATGGGCTACTACACGGGCACGATCTTCGAAGCCGCTCACCCCGAGTCCGGTTCGTCGGTCGGTGGCGGCGGTCGGTACGACGGCATGATCGGCCGCTTCCTCGGCCAGGATGTGCCGGCCTGCGGCTTCTCCATCGGCTTCGAGCGCATCGTCGACCTCGCTCAGCTGCCGGAGACGGGGGAGGAACGCGCAGTCGCGCTGCTCTTCGACAAGCGCGCATCCGTCGCCGACATCGCGAAGGTCAAGGGCGCGGTCGTGCGCTCGGGGGCCTCGCGCGTGCGGGTCGCGAAGAAGCCCAAGAACGTGCGTGGCCTCCTCGCCTCGCTCGCCGAGCAGGGGTTCACGCACGTCGCTCACGTGCGGGATGAGCACGTCGAGGCGCCCGAGACGCTCAGCTTCGAAGCGCTCCAGGACTCGTAACCTGGCACCTCCGAACGAGGAGGAGCTTTGGAATCGAGCGCCCGACGGGTGAAACCAGTCAGCAGAGTCCGAGGGCGTTGGCTCGCGTCCGCCGGCCTCGCGGTGGCAATGGCAACGTCAGTGAGCGGGTGCTCACTGCTCGGCGAGTGGGACGACCCCTTCACCTTCCAGGAGGTCGTCATCCCTGAATCCGTTGCCGAGCCCGGCAGCCGATTCGAGTACCAGGAGACCGCGCTGCTCCCGCTCGAGGACAGTCGCGAGGTCGCCGTCACCTTCTCGGTGCTGTCGATCGGTGGTCCGGAGAACGCGGGCCTCGCGGAGATCGGCGACGAGTGGACGCACCCGGAATCGGTGAACGTCGAAGTCGGATTGCAGGGTGACGCGCAAGATGGGACGTCGGCGCTTCCACCGGATCTGGTCGGCATCCTCGACGACGGTTCGGTGGCGCCGCGCGCGACCGTCGACGAAGCGCCTGACGCAATCGTCTGCGAAGAAGCCCTGGGCGTCCCCAAGCAGGACGAAGCCGACTCGCAGCAGCTCCGCTGCGCTCTCTATCTCGTACCTCCCGGCAGGGTGCTCGAGCAATTGCAGTGGGATCCGGCGGGCACAGCTGCCGAGTACGCGCAGAACCCGGTGGTGTGGCGGGTCCCGAGCATGGCGGAGCTGATGGCGGGGGAGACTGCCGGGTTGCCGTCGCCCACCCCGTGAGCTCGTCAAGCCCCTCCTTCCTCACGTTCCACCGACCCCGATACACTGACGAAGGACCGCGTCTCTGGCGGTCCGTACGCTACTGATTCGCAAGGAGCATCCTGTGGCCCTTATTGACGTCGTCCACGCCCGCGAGATCCTCGATTCCCGAGGCAACCCAACCGTCGAGGTCGAGGTTCTGCTCGATGACGGATCGACCGGCCGCGCGGCCGTGCCGTCCGGTGCATCCACCGGTGCCTTCGAAGCCTTCGAGCTGCGCGACGGCGACGCCGACCGCTACCTCGGCAAGGGCGTCCAGAAGGCCGTCGAGGCAGTCATCGACGAGATCGACCCCGCCATCGAGTTCTTCGACGCCAGCGACCAGCGCCTCGTCGACGAGGAGCTCAAGGAGCTCGACGGCACCCCGAACAAGAAGCGCCTCGGCGCGAACGCCATCCTCGGCGTGAGCCTCGCGGTCGCCAAGGCTGCAGCCGACTCGGCTGGCCTCCCGCTCTTCCGCTACGTCGGCGGCCCGAACGCGCACGTGCTGCCCGTGCCGATGATGAACATCATCAACGGCGGCGCGCACGCTGACAACGGCATCGACGTGCAGGAGTTCATGATCCTCCCCATCGGTGCAGAGACCTTCAGCGAGGCGCTTCGCTGGGGCACCGAGGTGTACCACCAGCTCAAGAAGACGCTGCACTCCAAGGGCTACGCGACGGGCCTCGGCGACGAGGGCGGCTTCGCCCCCGACCTGCCCAACACGCGTGCGGCTCTCGACCTCATCGTCGAGGCCATCGGCGCGACGAAGTACGAGCTCGGCACCGACATCGTGCTCGGCATGGACGTCGCCTCGAGCGAGTTCTTCAAGGACGGCAAGTACCACTTCGAGGGTGCTGAGGTCTCGGCCGAGGAGATGACGTCCTTCTACGAGAAGCTCGTCGCCGACTACCCGATCGTCACGATCGAGGACCCGCTGGACGAGGACGACTGGTCGGGCTACCAGGCCCTCACCGCCGCCATCGGCGACAAGGTGCAGATCGTCGGCGACGACCTGTTCGTCACCAACCCGGAGCGCCTCCAGCGCGGCATCACCGAGGGCGCGGCCAACTCGCTCCTCGTGAAGGTCAACCAGATCGGCACGCTCACGGAGACGCTCGACGCTGTCTCGCTCGCGCAGCGCGCCGGCTACACGGCGATCCTCTCGCACCGTTCGGGCGAGACCGAGGACGCGACGATCGCTCACCTCGCAGTCGCCACGAACTCCGGGCAGATCAAGACGGGTGCGCCCGCCCGCACCGACCGCGTCGCGAAGTACAACGAGCTCCTCCGCATCGAGGAAGAGCTCGGCGACGCCGCCGTCTACGCGGGACGCAGCGCCTTCCCTCGCCACAAGGCGTAGGCACTGCGCCGCGCTGATCAGCGCGACACACGAACGGGTCGGGGCAAGTCCCCGGCCCGTTCGGCATGATGGAGAGTCGACACGGAGAGGGGGATGAGCATGCCCAACTCGACAGGCAAGTCCGGCGCAGGCAGGAAGACGGGCGCAGCGGACGATTCGAGCACCAGCGCGGGTTCGCGAGCTGGCTCGAAGTCCACCCCGAACACGACGTCGAAGACGCGGCCAGTAACTGCCGCGCCACCGAAATCGAACGCGAAGGCCAAGTCGAACGCGCAGGACAAATCGAACGCGAAGGCCAAGTCGAGCGCGAAGCCGAAGTCCAAGCCCCGCGCCAAGTCCACGTCGACGTCGCCCCGCACATCCGGGCAGGGCGCTTCCGGCTCGCGCGGCCGCATCCCGACCGTGCGCCCGAACGGCGCGACCGTGCTCGTCGCCCTCGTGGTGATCCTCGGCATCGCCGTGCTCGCGCCCACGGCCCAGCGCTACATCGCGCAGCGGCAGTACGTGGCGCAGCTGCAGGCCGAGCTCACCCAGACGCAGCAGAGCGTGGACGAGATCGCCACGGAACGCGACAGGTGGAGCGACCCCGCGTACATCCAGTCGCAGGCACGCGGTCGACTCCTCTTCGTCATGCCGGGTGACACGAGCTACCTCGTGCTCGACCCGCCGGCGACCACCAAGCAGCAGCAGAGCAACATCAGCACCGACCTCCACGAGACGCAGTCAAGCTGGCTCGACAGCTTCGCCGAGTCGCTCGTGACCGCGGGCACGGCCCCGGCGCCGACTCCGACCGACTAGCAGCAGACGCACCACCACGATCAGTGGATGCGCGTGAACGCGGATCCACCCGCACAGCCGAAAGCGACCAATGCTCGAGTACTCAGAAGCCACCGAACGCGATCTCGACGTCATGCGCGAGCAGCTCGGCCGCCCCATGCGGGGGGTCGTCGGCATCGGCGCGCGCTGCGCGTGCGGCAACCCGACCGTCGTCGTCACCCGCCCGCGCCTTCCCGACGGCACGCCGTTCCCCACGCTCTACTACCTCTCCCACCCGGCCGCGACCATCGCCATGTCGCAGATCGAGGCAGACCAGATCATGCCAGAGATGCAGCAGCGCCTCAGCGAGGACGACGAGTTCCGGGCCGCCTACCTCGCCGCGCACGAGCGCTACCTGGCGGAGCGCGAATCCCTCGAGGTCGTCGAGGAGATCTCGGGCGTCACTGCGGGGGGCATGCCGACACGCGTCAAGTGCCTGCACGCGCTCGCCGCCCATTCGCTGGTCGCGGGGCCCGGTGTGAACCCGGTCGGCGACTGGGCCCTTGAGCTGTCAACGTGGTCACCGCAGCGCTGCGTGTGCGCCAACCCCGGTGATGCACTCACCGGTGATGTGCAGGAGTAGACTTGACAAGGTTTTCCTCGCCCAACCATCGCATGCAGGGAGTACAAGTACGTGACTAAGATTCTCATCGTTGGCGGAGGTTACGCCGGCTTCTACACGGCATGGCAGCTCGAGAAGCAGCTGAACCCGGGCGAAGCCCAGGTCACGGTTGTCGACCCACTGCCGTACATGACGTACCAGCCGTTCCTTCCCGAGGTCATCAGCGGAAACATCGAGCCGCGTCACGCGGTCGTCTCGCTGCGACGTCACCTCAAGCGCTCGCGTGTCATCACGGCTGAGGTCACGAACATCGACCACGCCACGAAGACGGCGACCATCACGCCTGAGATCGGCGAGCCCTACACGGTCAACTACGACATCATCGTGGTCACCGCGGGTGCTGTGTCGCGCACGTTCCCGATCCCGGGCATCGCCGACAACGCCATCGGCGTGAAGACGGTCGAAGAGGCCACGTGGATCCGCGACACGATGATCGACAACTTCAACAAGGCGTCGACGATGGCCCCCGGCCCGGAGCGCACGCGCCTCCTGACCTTCGTGGTCGTCGGCGGCGGCTTCGCCGGCATCGAGTCGTTCGCTGAGATGCGCTCGCTCGCGACCGCGCTGCTCGAGGACTACCCGTCGCTGCAGTTCGACGACGTGCACTTCCACCTCATCGAAGCCGCCGGGCGCATCATGCCCGAGGTCTCCGAGGACACGGCTCTCTGGGTCATCAAGAACCTCGCCGAGCGCGGCGCGACCGTGCACCTCAACACGCAGGTCACCTCTGCTGTCGACGGTGTCGTCGAGACGTCGGCCGGCGACAAGTTCCCCACGGACGTCATCGTCTGGACGGCTGGCGTCATGGCCGCTCCGATCATCAAGAGCAACAGCGACCTCCCCGTCGACGAGCGTGGACGCCTCCGCGCCCGCGCCGACCTCCGGGTCGAGGGCGACAACGGCATCGTGCAGGACGCCTGGGCGGCCGGCGACGTGTCCGCTGTCCCGGACCTCTCCGGTGGCGGAGTCGGCGGCTTCTGCGTGCCGAACGCGCAGCACGCGGTTCGCCAGGGCAAGCTCATGGCCTCGAACCTCGTCGCAACGCTTCGCGGCGGAACGCCGAAGGACTACTACCACGAGAACATGGGCGCGGTTGCCGGCCTCGGTATCGGCGTCGGCGCCTTCCAGTCGGGCACCTTCGCCCTGACCGGCGTGCTCGCCTGGCTCGCGCACCGCGGCTACCACGACCTCGCGATCCCGACCGTCGAGCGCAAGATCCGCGTGCTCACGGGCTGGATCAACAACTTCGTGCTCGGGCGCGACTTCGTGTCGCTCAGCGCCCGCGAGACGCCTCGCGCCGGCTTCGAGCGGTTCGCTTCGCGTCCCCGCCCGGCCGTCGCCGAGGCGAAGAAGGACGCGCCTGAGAAGCTCCCCGCGT
Organism: Pseudoclavibacter sp. JAI123; assembly: GCF_013409665.1. Classification (NCBI taxonomy): domain Bacteria; kingdom Bacillati; phylum Actinomycetota; class Actinomycetes; order Micrococcales; family Microbacteriaceae; genus Pseudoclavibacter; species Pseudoclavibacter sp. JAI123. The sequence goes on from NZ_JACCCM010000001.1 coordinate 1,612,941, forward strand.
CGAGCGAGCACGGCGGCGGCAAGCCCGCTGCGCCGTCGGACAAGCCCGCTGCTGACACGAGCGGCAAGAACGCTGCCGAGAAGGTCACGGCTGAGGCAGGTTCGGCCGCTCCCAAGCCCGCCGCCCGCTCGGCGAAGGCTCCCGCTGGCGACAGCAAGTAGCGACGCTCGTCGGGGCCGCCTCATCTTCGGATGCGGCGGCCCCGACGTGTACGCCCCTATAGCCCAACTGGCAGAGGCAGAGGACTTAAAATCCTTGTGTTCTGGGTTCGAATCCCAGTGGGGGCACTTCGCAAGCTCCTCGCTTGCTCCGAGGTCCGCGTGGCACCATGCCCACATGGTGATCGAGGTTCGGGCGGCGAAGCGGTTCGCCGACGTGCAGACGATGGTCGGCCCCAAGCGTCCCGACGCCAATGTGTGCTGGTGCCTCAGCTACCGCATCCCGTCGAAGGAGAACCAGTCGTTGGCGGGCGTCGAGCGTGGTGAGCGCGTCAAGCGTCTGCTCCGCCAGAAGATTCCGCCTGGCGTGCTCGCCTACGACGGCGACGAGGTCGTCGGCTGGGCCGCCGTGCACCCGCGAAGCGACACGAGCTTCGCCCGCAACCGCCGCATCCCGCGCCTCGACGATCTGCCCGTGTGGTCGCTGTGGTGCGTTCGGGTGCGTCCCGGGTTCCGCGGCCAAGGGCTCTCGCATCGCCTCGTCGAGGGTGCTGTTCAGCTCGCGAGGGAGCACGACGCCCCTGTCGTGGAGGCGTATCCCGTTGACAACGGGGGAGCGAAGGTAGATCTCACGATGGCCTATGTCGGCACGCGGGCGCTCTTCGAGAAGGCCGGCTTCTCGAAGGCGTCCGACACCGACTCCGTGCTGAACGGCTTCCCGCGCGTCCTAATGCGTCTCGATCTGCGCTGAAGCGGCCGCGTCGAGGACGCGCCATACTGGCGTCATGCCGATTCTGAACAAGGACATGACCCTCTGCATCTCGCTCGCCGCGCGGCCGTCGAATCTCGGGACGCGCTTCCACAACTTCCTCTACGACGAGCTCGGCCTGAACTTCATCTACAAGGCGTTCACCACGGAGGACATCGAAGGTGCCGTTCGCGGCGTTCGAGCACTGGGGATCCGCGGCTGCTCGGTCTCCATGCCGTTCAAGGAAGCCGTCATCCCGCTCGTGGACGAGCTGGACGCGTCGGCACTCGCGATCGAGTCGGTCAACACCATCGTGAACGACGGAGGAAAGCTCGTCGCCTCCAATACCGACTACGAGGCGATCGCCGCCCTCATCGCGGAGCACGACATCCGCCCGTCGCTGCCCGTTGTCGTGCGCGGGGCGGGCGGCATGGCGAAGGCCGTCGTGGCGGCGTTCCGGGATGCGGGCTTCGCGGATGTCACGGTCGTCGCGCGCAACGAGAGGACGGGCTCCGCACTCGCCGAGAAGTACGGATTCCGGTGGCAGGCCGTGGACCCCTCGCCTGGTCCGTTCGCACTCGTCAATGTCACCCCGCTCGGCATGACGGGCGCCGACGAGGGGGCGCTGTCATTCAGCGAGGAGCACGTCGCCGCAGCCGAGCTTGTCTTCGATGTCGTCGCGTTCCCCGCGGAGACTCCGCTCATCCGCCTTGCACGTTCTCGCGGAGTCCCCGTGATCACGGGCGCGGCCGTGGCTGCGCTGCAGGCCGCGCGTCAGTTCGAGAAGTACACGGGGACGACGATCACCGCTGACCAGGTGGAGCGTGCCGCGGCGTTCTCGCGGCAGGCTGTCTAGGTGGTGATCGCTGCTCGGCGTCCGACGCGCTCAGGCCGCTGGGCACCGAGCATCGCGTGCACGATCATGTCCTCGTCGAGCAGCTCGGAGCGGCCTTCGAGCGCAGTGCGTCCGTTGGCGAGGACCACGACCCGGTGGCTCCACTGCAGGAGCTCCGTCATGTCGGTGCCGAGGAACACCACCGCGGTGCCGGTCTCGGCGAGGCTGTGGAGGAACGCGAACACGGACCGTCTGGCACCGACGTCGACGCCCTGCGTCGGGTGAGCCAGCACCAGGACGCTGCCGCCGCGTTCCACGGCGCGGATGAACTCGGCTTTCTGCTGATCGCCGCCCGAGAGCTCATCGAGCGCGGCGTGAATGTTCGTCGTATTGATGCGCAGACGGTGCACCAGGTCGATCATCTTCCGAGCCCGCGTGATCTCGGCGCTGAGCGAGCTGTCGGCCGGATCGACGCCCTGGCTGAGGCTCCGGTCCGAGTCGAACGAGGGAACGGCGTCCGGGAGGAAGCTCACTCCGTGCGCTTCCGCGGCCCCTGACTCCGTCAGATCGACCGGCTCGCCGAACAGCTCCACGTGACCTTGCCCGGGGTGCTGGGCGCCGCCGAGGATCTCGATGAGCTGGCGGACGCCCGAGTCGTGTGTGCCGGTGATGCCGACGACCTCGCCTGGGCGGACATGCAGATCGACGCCGTGCAGAAGCTGGCCGTCTCCGACGCCGAAGGCAGCGAGTGCCGCGCGATGAGCGTCATCGGCGGCGACCGCGAGCGTCGCATCGGATTCCGGCAGCTCGCCCAGGAGCATGATCGTGAGCTCTTCCGAGCTGAGCCCCGCGATGGGGGTGTCGATGGCGATCCTGCCCTCGCGGAGCACGAGAACACGGTCGACGATGGACTGCACCTCGTCCATCCGGTGCGTGATGTAGAGGATGCCACGTCCTTGCCCGGCAAGCTGGCGCAGGACCCGGTGGAGCAGCGCGATCTCGTGATCTGCGAGCGTCACGGCCACCTCGTCGATCACCACGAGCTGTGCCTCCTCGGCGAGCATGCGCACGACCTCGACGAGCGCGCGTCGACCACGATCGAGCTCGCTGACCATGGCGCCGAGGTCCAGCTCGGCACCGGTCTGGTCGAGCAGCTCGGTCGCGCGTTCGAGGACCTCCTCGTGCGCTTCGCCCGCCCGGTAGGTGTTCCGGAAGAGCGCCTGCGCAACCGTCAAGCCGGTCGGCGGCTCCGCGTTCTGCGTGATGACGCCGACTCCGCATGCCTGCGCTTCGTCGAGCGACTCCGGCGCGTACGGCTCGTCGCCGAGAATCATGGTTCCGGAATCGAGTTGGTGTCGTCCGACGAGCGTGTTGACGAGCGTGCTCTTCCCGGCCCCGTTGACCCCGATCAGGCCGACGATCTGACCTCTGTACAGGGTGAGGTCGATGTCGCGAAGTACGTGCCGGTTGCCGTACGAAGCGGTCGCATCAGTCATGTGCACAAGAGTGTCCATCGTTCCCCCTCGATAGCTCTGCGACGCGTGATTCTGGGATCGACAACGCGCCGTTCGTCCGCCCCCTCCGCAGCGGACTGCGAACTCGGACGAGCCAAATCTATACGATCGCTGACCTCTGCCGCGTATTTCTGGGGTCCAGGTGTGCGTTATGGTCATGTCGGCTGCCGTCGGCAGCCAACACCGACTGGATCTTCGATGCGGCTGAGGTTTGACGTGCGGACACCCGATTCACTGCCATGGTGGCGGCGCTTCCTGGGCCTGGCTGCCGCGGATGTCACGGCCGGGTCTGGAGCTGCGACTGCTGCGGAGCATTCTCCGGGACGCATGAACGATGGCTCGGATGCGTTGGGGAATCTGGTCGGCAAGGGGGAGTCGGACGACGAAACCGCTTCGGAATGGACGATAACGCAGGACGATCTTTCGCCTGCCGTTCCTGAAGGTGTGGAGTCGGCGACTCGAAACGCAAAGGGGAAACACCACATGAGTTCACTCGACGAAGCCATCAGGCAGCTGCTCAGCATCGAGGGCGCCACCGGCGCTGCGATCGTCGACTATGCCAGCGGCATGGCGCTCGCGCAGGGCGGCAATCCGTCCTTCGACCTCGGCATCGCGGCCGCCGGCAACTCCAACGTCGTGCGGGCGAAGCTCGCGACGATGAGCGAGCTCGGCGTCACCGACGAGATCGACGACATCCTGATCACGCTGAGCTCGCAGTACCACCTGATCAACGTGCTCAACACGCAGGGGTCGAACGGCCTGTTCATCTACCTCGTGCTGAGCCGTACGAGCGCGAACCTGGCGCTGGCGCGGCACAAGCTGAAAGCGGTCTCGTCGCAGATCGCGGTGTGACGGCCGGCGACGGGCGCGCGGAGGGGTGACCAATGGTCGCCCCTCTTTGCGCCGAGCAACGTTCTTGTACTGCGTCCACAATATGCGACACTGGTGCCATGATGCATGTGCTGACACCGGGATTCGGGCCAGAGGCCGTCGAGTACGCCGAGGCGCTCGGGATGCAGCGCGCGCTGCACGCCCAGCGGGTCGCCAGTTCGCGCGGTGACACGGTCGTCCTGCTCGAGCACCCGAGCGTCTACACCGCCGGGCGGCTGACACGGGCCAGTGAGCGTCCCGTGGACGGGACACCGGTCGTTGATGCAGACAGGGGCGGCCGTCTGACCTGGCACGGGCCGGGCCAGCTCGTCGGGTATCCGATCGTGCGGCTTCCGGAGCCGATCGATGTCGTGGCGCACGTCCGTCGGCTCGAGGTGGCGCTCATCGAGCTGATCGGCGAACTCGGCATCGTCGGCCGCCAAGTCGCCGGACGGTCTGGAGTTTGGGTGGGACCTGAGGATGCACCTCGGAAGATCGCCTCGATCGGCGTCCGCGTGGTCGAGGCGTGCACCATGCACGGCTTCGCCCTGAACTGCTCGAACGAGCTCGAGCCGTTCCAGCGCATCGTGCCGTGCGGGATCAGCGACGCAGGCGTCACCTCCCTGAGCGTGGAGCTCGGACGGGTGGTCACGCCGGCTGAGATCACCCCACGAGTCGCCGAGCTGCTCACCGAGCACCTCGTCATCCGAAACGAGGTCGCGGCATGACGATCAAGCCCGAGGGGCGGAAGCTGCTCCGTGTCGAGGCGCGCAACGCGGCGACTCCGATCGAGCGCAAGCCGGAGTGGATCAAGACGAGAGCCAGGATGGGGCCCGAGTTCACGAGGGTCTCCGAGCTTGTGAAGGAGGGCGGCCTGCACACGGTCTGCCAGGAGGCAGCCTGCCCCAACATCTACGAGTGCTGGGAAGACAGAGAGGCCACGTTCCTCATCGGGGGATCGCAGTGCACGCGCCGGTGCGACTTCTGCCAGATCGACACGGGCAAGCCAGCTGAGTACGACACCGACGAGCCGCGGAGGGTCGCCGAATCGGTGACCGCGATGGGGCTTCGCTACGCGACGGTGACGGGCGTCGCGCGAGATGACCTGCCTGACGAAGGTGCATGGCTTCATGCGGAGACCGTGCGGCGCATCCACGCCGACAACCCGGCAACAGGCGTCGAGATCCTCGCGACGGACTTCTCCGGAAACCCGGAGCTGCTCGCGGAGGTCTTCTCGTCGCGGCCGGAGGTGTTCGCACACAACGTCGAGACCGTGCCGCGGATCTTCAAGCGCATCCGCCCCGCGTTCCGCTATGAGCGGTCGCTCGGCGTCATCACCCAGGCGAGGAACGCGGGCCTCGTCACGAAGTCCAATCTGATCCTCGGCATGGGGGAGGAGCGCCATGAGATCGAGCAGGCTCTCGCCGACCTCCGCGAAGCCGGCTGCGACATCATCACGCTCACGCAGTACCTGCGCCCCAGCCCACGACACCTGCCGGTGGCCCGGTGGGTGAAGCCGCAGGAGTTCGTCGAGCTGAAATCGGTCGCCGAGGAGATCGGCTTCCTCGGCGTCCTGGCCGGCCCGCTCGTGCGGTCCTCGTACCGTGCGGGGCGCCTGTGGGCGCAGGCTGCTCGGCGCCGGGGGATGCCCATCCCCGAGCACCTTCGGCACCTCGCGGAGTCGGCGTCCAGTGAATTCGCTCAGGCGGTGAGCTGACCCCGCCGCCTCGCAGCCGATGCGGGATACCATTCCGGCATGCTCGAAGTCTGGATCGCCGTCGGAGCCGTGCTCCTCATCGTCATTGCCATCGCCGTGTACGCGGTCGCCACGAGCCGCGCGTTGAAGCGGCTGCAGACGCGCGTGGATGCAGCCTGGACTGACATCACCGCGCAGCTCGTTGCCCGCGAGGAGCTCCTGCCGCAGCTCGAGAGCAGCGTGCGGACGTTCGCGACGCACGAGGACAAGGCCTTCGCCGCGTTCGCCGAGGCGCGTCAGGCCAGCTCGCAGGCGCAGACCCCTGAAGAAGTGAGCGCCGCAGAGAACGGGGTGCAGGGCGCGCTCCGCGGTCTCTTCGCCGCCGCAGAGGCCTACCCGCAGCTGCAGGCGAGTCGGGAGTTCCTGCAGCTCCAGTCCGACCTCGTCGACGTGGAGAACCGCATTCAGGCATCGCGTCGCTTCTACAACGGAGGCGTTCGCGAGTACAACACCAAGGTCAAGGTGTTCCCCAACAATCTCGTCGCCGGCCCGCTCCATTACGAGCAGCGCTCGTTCTTCGAGGTGGCCGACCGTGCCGCCATCTCGCAGCCCCCTCGGGTGCAGTTCTAGTGGCACCGACGCGCCCGCGGGCGCTCCTAGTATTGAGCCTATGACCGAACGAGACCTCGACGAGACGACCGCCACGGCGGCCTCGGCGAGAACCGGCTCCACACTGGCGCAGAACCCCTCGCCAGCGCTGCGCAACGAGAGCGAAGACGAACTCGTCCCACGCGGTCTTCGCATCGGCGCCGCCTGGGCCTGGCGCAGCGTGGCCATCCTGCTCGCGCTCATCCCGCTCGGCTGGCTCGTGACCCAGGCGTCGCTGCTCGTCATCCCCCTGCTCGTGGCCGCACTGCTCGCATCGCTGCTAGCCCCACTCATGAAGTGGCTGGTGGGGAGCGGGCTGCCGCGCTGGGCCGCGCTCATCCTGTCGCTCATCGTGCTGCTGGTCGCCATCGGCACCCTCATCACGCTGGTCATCAGCCAGTTCGCGCAGGGGTTCAACCTCGACCTCGGAAAGCTCGAGGCGCAATACCAGCTGGCCCTGCAGTTCCTCAGGGACTCCCCGCTGCACGTCACCGAGGAACAGGTCGATGCGGGGCTGAGCGAGATCGTCGGCTGGGTGCAGTCGAACGTCAATTCCATCGCGTCGCAAGCGGTCTCGGTCGGGTCGAACGTCGCCGCCTTCCTCGCGGGGACGCTCGTCACCGCGTTCGCGCTGATCTTCTACCTGCTCGACGGGCGCAGCATCTGGCTCTTCATCGTGTCGATCTTCCCGAAGAAGGCGCGCGCCGCCATCGACGGAGCGGGGCAGCGTGGGTGGATCTCCGTGGGCCACTACGTGCGCGTGCAGGTGCTGGTCGCCCTCATCGATGCCGTCGGCATCTACCTCGGTGCCGTCATCCTCCAGGTGCCGTTCGCGCTGCCGATCGGCGTCATCGTGTTCCTCGCCTCGTTCGTGCCCTACATCGGAGCGATCTCGGCGGGCACGATCGCCGTCGCGGTCGCCCTGGCGTACAACGGCTTCCTCAACGCCCTCATCATGCTGATCGTCGTCGTCGCCGTCATGCAGATCGAGTCGCACATCCTGCAGCCGCTGATCATGGGCAGCGCCGTCAAGCTGCATCCGCTCGCCGTGCTGCTGTCGGTGAGCGCCGGAACCATCTTCGGCGGCATCGCCGGTGCCGTCTTCGCGGTCCCGCTCGTTGCAGCGGGCAAGGTCATGGTCCAGTACATCTCTCGGGGCTCCTGGCGAGACGAACCCGACCCGACCAAGCTCACCAAGCCCCCAACACCCCAGCGCGAGAAGTCGCAGCGCGAACAGAAGGCAAGCACGGTATGACCGCTCCCATCATCACGCTGGACCAGATCGTCGCGGCACGCGAAATCGTGCGGCAGGTCATCTCGCAGACGCCCATCGACTCGGCACGCTTCCTCTCGGAGAAGCTCGGCTCGCCTGTGCTGCTCAAGTGCGAGAACATGCAGCGCACCGGGTCGTACAAGATCCGCGGCGCCACGTACCGCCTCTCGCAGCTGAGCGAGGAGCAGCGGTCTCGCGGAGTCGTGGCGGCCTCGGCAGGAAACCATGCGCAGGGCGTCGCGTTTGCTGCGCGAGAGCTCGGCATCAAGGCGACCATCTTCATGCCAGTGGGCGTGCCCCTCCCCAAGCTGCAGGCCACGCGCGGATACGGCGCCGACGTGGTCCTGACCGGTGTCAACGTCGCCGACGCTCTGGTCGCTGCGAAGCAGTTCGCGGTCGACACGGGAGCGGAGTTCATCCACCCGTACGACCACGCCGACATCATCACGGGGCAGGCCACGCTCGCGCTCGACATCCTCGAGCAGGCACCCGACGTCGACACGATCATCGTGCCCATCGGCGGGGGCGGCCTCATCTCGGGCGTCAGCGTCGCGGCGTCGCTCCTCGGCGAGCAGCGTGGTCGGCCGATCCGCATCATCGGCGTGCAGGCCGCGAACTCCGCGCCCTTCCCGGTCTCACTCGAGGCGGGCTACCCGGTGAAGATCCAGGCGCGACCGACGATCGCCGACGGCATCGCCGTCGACGTGCCAGGGGACATCACGTTCGAGGTCGTCCGCAACCTCGTGGATGAGGTGGTCACGGTCTCCGAGGACGACATCTCGCGGGCGATCCTGCTGCTCGTCGAGCGCGCCAAGCTCGTCGCCGAGCCAGCCGGGGCGACTGCCGTCGCGGCGATCCTCGCCGGCAAGATCAAGGACGCGGGCACGACCGTCGCGATCCTCTCGGGCGGCAACATCGACCCGCTCATGCTCGAGAAGGTGCTGAGCCGCGGCCTCGCCGCATCCGATCGCTACCTGAAGCTCGTCATCGAGCTGCAGGACGTTCCGGGTCAGCTCGCGCTCATCGCGAAGACCATCAGCGAGGTCAACGCGAACGTGGTCGAAGTCCTGCACACACGCCACAACAAGGGCCTGCAGGTGAGCCACGTCGAGCTCGAGGTCTCCGTCGAGACGCGCGGCACCGAGCACTCCCATCAGGTGATGGATGCGCTTCGCGCGCTCGGCTACCAGCCGCGCACGAGCCGGGACGCGGCTCCGATGCCGTGACCCGAGCATCCGGCGCGCAGCCCTGACACAGAAGAGGACCTCCCACGGGAGGTCCTCTTCTGCTGCACCGCGTGCGCGCTGCGGCTGGCGCCTACGGGTGGAAGGTCTCGACCTCGACGATCTCGACGTCGATGGAGTTGCCGTTCGGCGCCTCGTAGCTGGTGGATGCGCCGACTGCGAGGCCCAGGATGGAAGCCCCGAGCGGGCTCTCACCCGAGTACACGCGCAACTGCGTCTGCGAGGCCATCTCGCGGCTGCCGAGGAGGAACTTCTGCTCCTTGCCGCCGATCTTGGCCGTCACGACGGTTCCGGTCTCGACGATGCCGGATGCTTCCGGCGCTTCGCGGACCTCGGAGTTCTTCAGCATCGTCTCGAGCTGGTTGATGCGGGCCTCGATCTTGCCCTGCTCGTCCTTCGCCGCGTGGTAGCCGGCGTTCTCCTTGAGGTCGCCGTCTTCGCGCGCCTCTTCGATGCGCTTGGCGATCTCTTCACGACCGTTCACGGCGAGCTCGTCGAGCTCCGCCTTGAGCCGGTCATACGTCTCCTGGGTGAGCCAGGTCACCGATGGGTTAGCCATGCTGGAACTCCTTGTGCAGCCGGATACGACCAAAGCCCTGACGCGAGTCAGGGCCTCAGTCGCCATTCTACGGCAACCAGCATTCCTTCACCAAAGCCGTCGTGCCCGCCTTCGTCGTCCGGACCTGGACATTCAGCACCTGGGACGCCTCGTCGGTGGGTGGGACGTCCACGACGTCCCAGCCGACGACTGCCTGCTGCTCGTCGCGGATCTCGATGGCGCAGGTCACCTCGGTGCCTGCCGGGGCCGTGATGCGGTAGTCGAAGCTCACGTTCGCGTCGTCCAGGATGGAGAACCGGACGGTGTCGGCGCGGATCGCCGAGGAGGAGACCGGGCCGACGGTCGTCGTCGCCCAGAACGCGACGACCGCGATGACGAAGATGCCGACCACCATCCAGATCCAGCGTTCCGGCTTCTTCTCGGAGCGGGGGGCGCGCGCGCCATATCGATCGACGAGATCAGCGCGGGATGCGAGGTCGGCTGCGGGGGTGGCCGCGGCGACGGTTTCGCGTTCAGCTGACACTGGGGGTTCCTCTCGGCGGGAGGGCGTGCACGGCCAGAAACTGGCGGCCGCGCGAGATAGGCTCTCTACCTAGGTTAACGTTCCACGAGGAGACCAGTGACACTTCGACTGATGGCGGTCCACGCCCATCCCGATGACGAGTCCAGCAAGGGTGCAGCGACCTACGCCGCGTACCGTGCGAGGGGTGCCGAGGTCATGGTGGTCAGCTGCACCGGTGGCGAGGCTGGCGACATCCTCAACCCGGGGCTCGAATCCGTCTTCCACGCGCAGCGTGACCTCGCGGGCCTCCGCCGCGTCGAGATGGCCGCCGCACAGGAGTTCCTCGGCGTCGAGCACCGCTGGCTCGGGTACGTCGACTCCGGGATGGCGTCGGAAGACGGCTCGCTGCCCGTGAACTCGTTCGCGAGCATCCCACTCGACATCTCCGCGCGGCCGCTGCTGCGCCTCGTCCGTGAGTTCCGCCCGCACGTGCTCGTCACGTACGACGAGAATGGCGGCTACCCGCACCCAGACCACATCCGCACGCACGACGTTTCCATGCGCGTCTGGCGCGAGTCCGGACTCGCCTCGCACCCCGAGCTCGGCGCACCCTGGCGCATCTCGAAGCTCTACTACGACCGCACCATGAACGGCAAGCGGGCGGACAACCTCCTGCAGCACATCAAGGGACTCGACCCGGAGTCGCCGCTCCTCGAGCGCCTCGAGCAGATGCTCGCCTGGATGCGCGACAAGCCCAGCAACGTCACGACCCAGATCCAGATCGACGAGTTCTTCGACGCCCGCGACTCGGCCCTGCGTTCGCACGCGAGCCAGGTGGCGCCCGATAGCGGCTTCTTCGCGATTCCACGCGACATCGAGGCGGCGGCCTACCCGTACGACGACTTCGAGCTGGTGGACTCACGCGTCGATGCGCCGACGCCGGAGACCGACCTGTTCAGCGGTGTCGACGAGCGGAATGACGACAAGCAGCGCTCCCCGGGGGCTTCCGCGTGATGCTCGTCGCGCAGGCCCAGACCTGGATGCTGACACTCGCCGCGACCGCGCCGACGCCGGGGGAGGAACTGCCTTTCAACCCGGATGACGTGACCCCGGGCCCGCTCGGCTTCTTCGTCTTCATCTTCGTCGCGGTCGCGACCGGACTGCTCGTGATGGACCTCATCCGCCGGACGAGCCGCGTCCAGGCGCGAGCGCGCATCCGCGAGCAGCTGCAGGCCGAGGTCGCTGCGGGCAAGGCCGCGGACGCTGCGGCCGCTGCGCGGCCGGCAGGCTCGGGCGCCGTGGCGACGGGAGATGCCCACCCGGACGGACAGGCCGCACCGGACGCAGAGCAGGCCGCAGGCGAGAAGAAGATCGCCGACTAGGTCCGTCCGGTCAGCCGGTGAAGACCGGCGGGTCGATGCACAGCAGCAGGATGCCCGTCCACTGGCTCAGGAACGCGAGCACCGTGAAGACGTGGAACAGCTCGTGGAAGCCGAAATGGCCCGGCCAGAAGTTCGGACGCTTGAGCGCGTAGAAGACCGCGCCGACGGTGTAGAAGAGACCTCCGACGACGATGAGCACCACCGTCGCCACGTTGACAGCCGCGATATCGCCGAGGTACGCGACGGCCGCCCACCCGAGTGCGATGTACAGCGCCACGTAGAGCCAGCGCGGAGCGCCGATCCAGAACACGCGGAAGCAGATGCCGAGCAGCGCGGCGACCCAGACGACTGCGAACAGCGGCCACCCCTTCTCCGGTGGCAAGGCGACGAGCGCGATGGGCGCGTACGTCCCCGAGATGAGCAGGAAGATGTTGGCGTGGTCGAAGCGCTTGAGCGCGACACGAGCCTTCTCGCTCCAGTTGAAGCGGTGGTAGAGCGCTGAGATGCCGAACAGCAGCCACGAGCAGAGCGCGTAGAGCGCGCAGGCGAGCTTCGCGGTGGTGCCCTCGGCGAGCACGATGAGCACGATGCCGGCAACGACCGACACGGGAAGCGTGCCGGCGTGCACCCAGCCGCGCCAGGACGGTTTCGCCTCCACGACGGGAGCCCCCGACTCTGCCTCGAGCACCGGCAGGTGCACCGTAGGCTCCGGCCCCGGGTCGAGTTCATCGTCTGCGTGATGTTCTGAAGCCACCCTCGAACTCTACGCGGCCTCGTGCACGTGTATCCGACCCGGGGTCCGGTACGTTGGCTGAACCATGTCGATGATTCCCACCAGCTTGCGGAGCTTCCTGTACGGGCTGTACACGAGGCGTCTGCGTCGATCTCTGCACGGACGTCCCAAGCCGAAGCACGTCGCGATGATCATCGACGGCAACCGGCGCTGGGCCAGGCAGCTCGGCCTGCGCGACGCCGCGCAGGGGCACGCGGCGGGCGCGGCCAAGATGATGGAGTTCCTCGCCTGGTGCGACCGGGAGGGAGTGCAGGTCGTCACGCTCTACCTGCTCTCGAACGACAACCTCAAGAACCGCAGCAGCGAGGAGCTCGACGCCCTCATCGACATCATCGAGAAGCTCGCGGTGCAGATCGCCGACAACGCGCGCTGGCGAGTGCACCACGCGGGGTCCTCGGAGCATCTCCCAGCCGGGCTCGGGGCGACGCTCGAGCGCCTGCAGCGCGACACGGCCCAGCGCCGTGGCATGCACGTGAACCTTGCCGTGGGGTACGGAGGCCGCAGCGAGATCGTCGACGCGATGCGGCGGATCGTGCGAGCGCACGCAGCAGACGGGGGCGATGTCGCCGCACTCGCGGACATCCTCACCCCCGATCTCATCGCGGAGCACCTCTACACAGGCGGGCAGCCAGACCCCGACCTCGTGATCCGCACCTCGGGTGAGCAGCGGCTCAGCGACTTCATGCTGTGGCAGTCGGCCCACTCGGAGTTCTACTTCGTCGAGGCGCTCGGGCCGGACCTACGAGAGGTCGATTTCCTGCGCGCCCTGCGCGACTTCGCTTCGCGCCAACGCCGCTACGGACAGTAGCGGCCGCGCTCCCAGACACGAGCCAAGATTTAACGTTCGCCTGCGCGTGGCGTGCGCGGCATCGTCGTACGTTAATGCCATCAGGTACGGTGCCTGATCGAAACGGCCACAGGTTCCCGAAGTTCGTTTCACCCTACCGAGTGCCCCTGTGGTCGGAACGTAACCCAACGACGAGCGAGAGCTTGGCGAAGGAGCGGAACTGCCGTGACACCCGCACAGCGCAACACCGACCACCTCGAGAACGAGGAAGGGAGCGCCGTGCACGTCGCGGTTCCCGACACCGCGACCTCGACCCGCACCTACGTGCTCGACACGTCGGTGCTCCTCAGCGATCCGAGGGCCCTCTTCCGTTTCGCGGAGCATGCCGTCGTCATTCCCGTCGTCGTCATCACGGAGCTCGAGAAGAAGCGGCACGACCCGGAGATCGGGTACTTCGCACGCCAGGCGCTCCGGTTCCTCGATGAGCTGCGCATCAAGCATGAGCGCCTCGACTTCCCGATCACCATCGGGGAGGCCGGAGGCACGTTGCGAGTCGAGCTCAACCACTCGAACATGAGCGTGCTGCCCAGCGGGATGCAGCTCGGAGACAACGACACGCGCATCCTGGCGGTCGCGCAGAACCTGGCTGGCGAGGGGCTCGCGGTCACCGTCGTCTCCAAGGACCTGCCGATGCGCGTCAAGGCGTCGGCGATCGGCCTCGCCGCTGAGGAGTATCGGGCCGAGTTGGCTCGCGACACCGGCTACACGGGGGTCGCCGAGATCTCGCTCGGGGCGGACGAGCTCGACACGCTGTACACCGACGAGACGGTCGCGACCGGGGCCGTCGACGAGCTGCCCGTTAACACGAGCCTCGTGATCCACTCGGATCGCGGCTCCGCGCTCGGACGCGTGTCGGGGAAGGGCGCCGTCCGACTTGTGCGGGGCGATCTGGATGTGTTCGGCGTGCACGGGCGTTCGGCGGAGCAGCGTCTCGCCATCGACCTGCTCCTCGATCAGTCGATCGGCATCGTGTCGCTCGGCGGACGCGCGGGTACTGGGAAGAGTGCCCTCGCCCTGGCCGCGGGCCTCGAGTCAGTCCTCGAACGCGGGCTGCACCGGAAGATCATGGTCTTCCGCCCACTCTTCGCGGTGGGTGGGCAGGAGCTCGGCTTCCTGCCCGGCGACCAGGGCGAGAAGATGAACCCTTGGGGGCAGGCGGTCTACGACGCCCTGTCGGCGATCGTCTCCGAGAACGTCATCGACGAGGTCATGGATCGTGGCATGCTCGAGATCCTCCCTCTCACGCACATCCGCGGGCGGTCGCTCCACGACGCCTTCGTGATCGTGGATGAGGCGCAGTCGCTCGAACGGAACGTGCTGCTCACGATGCTCTCGCGCATCGGCAAGAACTCGCGCGTGGTGCTCACCCACGATGTCGCTCAGCGCGACAATCTGCGCGTCGGTCGGCATGATGGCGTCGCCTCGGTGATCGAGACGCTCAAGGGGCACAAGCTCTTCGCCCACATGACGCTGACGAGGTCCGAGCGCAGCGACATCGCCGCGCTCGTCACCGAGCTGCTGGGTGACTACGAGGTGTGACGCTGCGGACGGGCGCGGGGACTGCCCGGATTGCACTTCGGGCAGCGCCCACGCCCTCGATCCTGTGGATAACTTCTGCGCGGCACGAGTGTGGTGACTAGCGTTCGGGCATGGCAGAGAGAGCAAGGGGGAGCTCTTCTGCCGTGACGAGGCTGGGCTCCGCGCGCGAACACGGGGGAGCGCGGGGCCCGGCCTCTTCGTCACGGCGGTGGAGCTTCGGGGAGTTGCTGTGCGTTGGCGCCCTGGTCGGCGTGGCGGTCGCCGCGGCGGTTGCGGGGCGGCTCGGCGAGCTCCCGGTGATGGTCGCGCTCGCGATCGTCACGCCCCGTCTCGTCGTCACTGACGTGAGGGAGCACCGACTGCCGAATCCGCTCGTGGTGTTCGCCGCGCTTGGCCTGCTCCTCGCGTGCTGCCTCGACTGGCTCCTCACCGGGAGCCTCGACCTGGTGGCGATCGTCATCGGCGTGCTGGTCGGAGCTGTGCTCCTGCTCTGCTCCGTGCTCGGCGGGCTGGGCATGGGCGACGTGAAACTCGGGGCCGTCCTCGCGGCCGCGGCGGCTCTGGTGCACCCGTCCCTCGCCGCTCTCCTTGTCTTCCTCGCCGTCCTGTTCGGGGGACTGCAGAGCATCGTCGTGCTCGCCTGCACCCGCGATCGGCGGCGGAGCATCGCGCTCGGGCCGGCGCTGCTCGCCGGTTACTGGCTCCCCGTGACGTGGCTGGCCGTGTCCGGGCCGGTGTGACCGCCACGCGCTTGCGACGGCGCCCGCCCGCTTGAGGACAGCACCGGGGGATGACAGCAATGACCCGCCGTGTCGCCACGGCGGGTCATTGCTGCGCAGACGCGCGCTTACAGGTTCGGCGAGGTCATGCTGAGCACGTCGAGCTTCTCGTCGAGCTGCTCTTCCGTGATGTCGCCACGCTCGACGTAGCCGAGGTCGATGACGGCCTGGCGGACGGTGACCTTGTTGGCAACGGAGTACTTCGCGATCTTCGCGGCGGCCTCGTACCCGATGATGCGGTTGAGCGGAGTGACGATCGACGGGGAGGACTCGGCCAGGGCGCGAGCGCGCTCTTCGTTGGCGACGAGGCCATCGACGGTCTTGTCAGCGAGCACGCGGACGCTGTTCGCGAGGAGACGGATGGACTCGAGCAGCGCGGTTCCCATGACGGGGATCTGCACGTTCAGCTCGAACGAACCAGAGGCTCCTCCGAAGACGATGGCCGCGTCGTTGCCGATGACGCGCGATGCCACCATGAGGACCGCCTCTGGCACGACCGGGTTGACCTTGCCCGGCATGATCGAGGAGCCCGGCTGCAGGTCGGGGATCAGGATCTCGCCGAGGCCCGTGTTCGGCCCGGATCCCATCCAGCGGAGGTCGTTGTTGATCTTGATGAGGCTCACCGCGATCGTCCGCAGCGCGCCCGAGGCTTCGACGAGGCCGTCACGCGCGCCCTGTGCCTCGAAGTGGTCGAGCGCCTCGGTGAGGGGGAGCTTCGAGTTCTCGGCCAGCTCGGCGATGACCTGCTGCGAGAACCCGGCCGGGGTGTTGATGCCGGTGCCCGTCGCGGTTCCACCGAGGGGGACCTCGGCGACGCGTGAGATCGTCGACTGCACGCGCTCGATGCCGAGGCGGATCTGCCTGGCGTAGCCGGCGAACTCCTGGCCGAGCGTGACCGGGGTCGCATCCATGAGGTGCGTGCGGCCGGCCTTCACGGTGGTCGCCCACTGCTGGGCTTTGCGCTCGAGGGCTTCAGCGAGGTGCTCGAGACCGGGGACGAGGTTGTTGAGCAGCGCGTCCGTGACGGCGACGTGCACCGACGTCGGGAACACGTCGTTCGACGACTGCGAGGCGTTCACGTGGTCGTTCGGGTGAACGGTCTCCCCGAGGCCTCGTGTGGCGAGAGTCGCGAGGACCTCGTTGATGTTCATGTTCGACGAGGTGCCGGAGCCGGTCTGGTAGACGTCGATCGGGAACTGATCGAGGTGCTCTCCGTCGATGATCTGCTGTGCGGCGGCCACGATGGCGTCGGCCACGGGCTGCTCGATGATGCCGAGCTTGGCGTTCACGATCGCGGCGGCGCGCTTGATGCGTGCGAGGGCGATGATCTGGCCCGGTTCGAGGCCCGCACCGGAGATGGGGAAGTTCTCGACGGCGCGCTGAGTCTGCGCAGCGTAGAGGGCGTTCTTGGGAACGCGGACCTCGCCCATCGTGTCGTGCTCGATGCGGTACTCGTCTTGATTTTCCACCACGTTGTGTGACCTTTCCAGGTAGCCGATCTCTGTAGAGGCCAGCCTACCGAGTACTGGCCTCAGCCGAGGTCGGCAGCGACGAGCTCTGCCAGTTTCGTGACGGTCTCCGGCTTGTTGTTGCCGTAGACGAGGTAGGCCTGGTCGCCCTGCTCGTGGACGAGCATGTAGGCACGGTTGCCGGCGTCCTCCGGGCTCAGGTTCGTCGCGTCGTACTCGATCCAGTCGAGGCCGCCGACCTGCACGGTGCCCGTCGGCGTGCGCTCGCGCGTTGCGTCGAGCAACCAGGTCGGGTTGACGCCGATGCCCTGGCTCAGCCCCACGTACTCCGTCGGGGCATCCTTCGGGCCGACGAGGAAGCCGATGTACCACTCGCTCACGCCGTCGGCGCTCGTGCGGATCTCGGCCTCGTTCGCGGTCCAGTCTGCCGGGACCTGCGGCACGACGAGCGGCTCGGCGAAGTCGCCCTGCGCGCTCTCGGCCTCCGAGGCGAAGTCGACGTCGAAGGACACCGGCGTCTCGTTGCGCGGAACGATGGCGACGATGAAGACAACGAGGCCGAGCGAGACGAGGAGCGAGTAGACGAGATTGTTGATCGTCTTGCGCTTGCGGTACAGGCGCGAGGACTCGGCCTTCCGCGCGAAGGTCTCTTCCGGAGTCTCGGGGCGACCGAGCTCCGCGACGATCGGGGGTTGCTTCTGCTTGGCCATCAGGACTCGTCGGTGTCGTCGGTGCGCCGGCGTGCCGCCTCGAGGCGTTTGCGTGCGCCGAGCAGCCACGACTCGCAGTGCGCCGCGAGCTGCTCGCCGCGCTCCCAGAGCTTGAGTGAGGCCTCGAGCGAGGCACTACCCTGTTCGAGCTGGCTCACGACGGAGATGAGCTCGTCGCGTGCCTGCTCGTAGCTGAGCTCTGCGATGTCGGACTGTTCCTGCATGGTGGTCATTCTACGTTCGCCTCCGTTGCGCCATTCGAGGCGCCGGTCGTGATGATGGGCTCGCCGCCGAGGGACGAGGCCGTGATGCGGCCGTCAGCCGTGCGGATACGGAGCTCGGCGGACGCTGGGGCGTCCTGCCAGGCCGTGACGAGTGTGCGAGCGGCGCCGTCGACGCGCTCGACGATCGAGTATCCGCGCTCGAGCGTGCCCTGCGGGGAGAGGCCGCGCAGATGGCGGGCCAGCGACTCGAGCTTGTCCTGTTCTCGGTCGAGGCGACGGGTGATGAGCTCTTCGCCGCGCTGCGAGGCGCGCATGAGCTCCTCGCCGCGCTGGTCGATGATCCAGGACGGGTTGGCGAGCGCCGGGCGAGACACGAGGGACTCGAGGGCATTCGACTCGCTGCGAACGCGGTCGACGATGCGCTGCAGGATTCGGGACCTTGCCTGCTGGACTCCAGCGAGTTCCTCCGCCACGTCTGGCACGACCCGCTTGGCGGCGTCCGTCGGGGTGGAGGCTCGGAGATCGGCGACATCGTCGAGGATCGGTCGATCGGCTTCGTGGCCGATGGCGCTGACGACGGGTGTCGAGAGCTCGGAGACGAGCCGCACGAGGCTCTCGTCGCTGAAGGGGAGGAGGTGCTGGAAGTCGCCACCGCCTCGCGCGACGATGATGACATCGACCTCTGGGTCTGCGTCGAGCTGCAGCAATGCGGCCGAGACCTCGGCGACCGTGCGCTCGCCCTGCACGGAGGTGTGGATCGTGCGGAACTGCACTGCTGGCCAGCGGAGCTCCGAGTTGCGTCGCACGTCCTTCTCAGCGTCGGACTCTCGCCCCGTGATGAGTCCGATGGTGCCGGGCAGGAAGGGGAGAGCCTGCTTGCGGCCATCGGCGAAGAGGCCCTCGGCGGCCAGCTGCTTGCGGAGCCGTTCGAGCCGTTCGAGGAGGTCGCCGAGTCCGACGTGCCGCAGGTCGGAGACTTGCATCGAGAGCGTGCCGCCTTTGACCCAGAAGTCTGGTTTGACGCTCGCGATGACGCGGTCGCCTTGCTTGAACTCGCCGTCGAGACGCTGGACGACGCTGCGCCAGGCGGTCACCGAGAGCGTGGCGTCCGCGTCGAGGTCCTTGATCTTGCCGTAGGCGTGCCCGCCTCGGATGCTCCAGCCGGTGAGCTCGCCCTCGATCCAGACGGAGCCGAGGCGCGCGATCCAGTCTCGAACGAGTTCGGAGACGACGCTGACCGGCCAGGGTGCATCCGGTGTCGACTTCGGGGGCTGGATGACGACCACGTGCCTCTTTCGGAGATCTGGGCTGTCCCGCGCGGATGCGATCAGGACTGCGCATCAGGACCGAGAAACTCGGCCCTGGCTTGCGATATCGAGGATATCGCGTGCCAGGGCCGAGTTCTCGTGCCTGTGGAGAGCGCCACCGCGCTCTTCGGTGGCTACCGGGCGTGTCGCGTCAGGTGGACGTCGGCGTCGCGGTTGGCAGTGCGCCGCTCGAGAGCGCCTGAAGCAGCTCTCCGTGGAGCAGGATCGCGGTCAACGTGAAGCCGAAGATCGTGATCAGGGTGACGACGGCGCCGATGACGGGAATCCACATGGCGCGCTTGCCTGCTTTCCAGCGGATCAGCGTGAGGTAGAGCGTGAGCGCGTAGATCGCGGGAAGCACGAGGATCGCCGTCGTGGACAACACGCCGAGTCCTTCAGGCCGGACGTAGTCGCTGATCCCGAAGTCCTCATAGAGCAGGGCCATCTGGCCCGCCAGCGAGTTCTCCGTGAACGTCGTCATGTTCAGGATCGTGGCGACGAGGCCGAGCACCAGGAACCCGATGCCGAGGAAGCGGTCGTTCTTGCGTTTCGCCTCCTGCACCGTGTCCTGCTGCTCGGCTCCCGGCGTCACACTCACGCCGCTGAGTGACCGAACGAGCCGAGCTGCTTGGTGGCCTCGACGACGCGAGCCGCCATGGCGGACTCGGCCTTCTTGCCCCACGAGCGGGGGTCGTAGACCTTCTTGTTGCCGACTTCCCCGTCGATCTTGAGGAAGCCGTCGTAGTTCTTGAGCACCGTGTCGGCGACCGAGCGGCTGAACGCGTACTGCGTGTCCGTGTCGATGTTCATCTTGATGACGCCGTTGCGCACTGCCTCGGCGATCTCTTCGTCGGTGGATCCCGAGCCGCCGTGGAAGACGAGGTCGAGCGGCTTGGCTCCGGTGCCGTACTTCTCAGCCAGGCCCGCCTGGATCTCCGCGAGGAGTTCAGGACGGAGCTTGACGTTGCCGGGCTTGTAGACGCCGTGGACGTTGCCGAACGTGAGCGCGGCCATGTAGCGGCCACGGTCGCCGAGACCGAGAGCTTCGACGGTCGCGATCGCGTCATCGAGCGTCGTGTACAGGTGCTCGTTGATCTCGTGCGCGACGCCATCTTCTTCGCCGCCGACGACACCGATCTCGACCTCGAGGATCTGGTTGTTGGCCTGGGTGAGCTTGAGGATCTTCGAGGCGATCTCGAGGTTCTCAGCGAGCGGCACAGCCGAGCCGTCCCACATGTGCGACTGGAAGATCGGCTCGCCGCCGCGCTTGATCTGCTCGGCGGATGCCTCGAGGAGCGGGTAGACGAATCCGTCGAGCGCATCCTTCGGGCAGTGGTCGGTGTGGAGTGCGACCGTGATGGGGTAGTTCTTCGCGACCTCGTGTGCGAATGCGGCCATGGCCAGCGCGCCGGAGGCGCGTGCCTTCACGGACTGGCCGGCGAAGTAGTCGGCGCCGCCCGTCGTGACCTGGAGGATGCCGTCAGAGCCGGCTTCGGTGAGACCCTGGAGGACGGAGTTGATGGTCGACGAGCTGGAGACGTTGATCGCGGGGTACGCGAAGCCGCCTTCCTTGGCTCGGTTCAGCATCTCGGCGTACTGGTCCGGTGTTGCGATGGGCATGTGTGCTCCTTCAGCGCTTGGAACTTACGCGTGAAGTCTAGCCAGGGCCGCCGACTTTCTCCGAGCGCGCGTACTAGGGTTGGGAACTGGATAGCGCGGAGCAATGGTGTCGTGTGATTGCTCGGCGAGAACGTCCACAACGCCAGCGAAAGGGACCCCTGTGACCTCGACTTCCGCCACTCCGACTCCTGAGCACGGGCAGCTCTTTGCGAACCCGGACCGCAACCTCGCTATGGAGTTGGTGCGCGCAACCGAGGCCGCTGCCATCCGAGCGACGCCGTTCATCGGGCGAGGCGACAAGAACGCTGCCGATGGCGCCGCGGTCGATGCCATGCGCAAATTCCTTTCGACCGTCGACTTCGCCGGCGTGGTCGTCATCGGCGAGGGTGAGAAGGACGAAGCCCCGATGCTGTTCAACGGCGAGCAGGTCGGCAACGGTCAGGGCCCTGACTGCGACATCGCGGTCGACCCGATCGACGGGACGAGCTTGACCGCCGCCGGGCGCCAGAACGCGTTGAGCGTCATCGCCGTGGCTGACCGCGGTTCGATGTACAACCCGAAGGATCTCTTCTACATGGAGAAGATCGTGACCGGCCCCGAGGGGGTCGGTGTCATCGATCTCGCTCGCCCGATCGGCGAGAACATCCGCGCGCTGTCGAAGGCGAAGAACAAGCCGGTCGAGGACATGGTCATCGCCGTGCTCGATCGACCTCGCCACGAAGAGCTCATCAACGAGATCCGCGAGGCCGGAGCAGGGACGCAGCTCATGCTCGACGGTGATGTCGCTGGCGGCATCAACGCGGCGCGGGGCACCGGGCGCATCGACATGTGCGTCGGCATCGGCGGAACGCCGGAGGGCATCATCACCGCCTGTGCGATCAAGGCCCTGGGCGGCGTGCTCCAAGGCCGCTGGTACCCGCGCAATGCTGAGGAGCGCGAGCGGGCGATCGCTGCTGGACACGATCTGGATGCGGTGCTCACGCAGGACGATCTGGTCCGCACGGAGAACACGTACTTCGTGGCCACGGGTGTGACTGACGGTGGCCTGTGCGCGGGTGTCCGCCGGGTCGGCAACCGCATCATGACGGATTCGGTTGTGCTCCGTTCGCGTTCGGGCACGGTCCGCAGAGTCACGGCTGAGCACCTCGCCGACAAGTGGCTCTGACCCGGGTCTCTCTCTGACACATTCGCTGTTCTTCGGATGCTCCGCCCGCCACCAGGCCGGTGAAGCACCCGGGGGCAGCGATGTCTCGTCCGGGTGACTTGGGGTGCGCGTCAGCGCCCGCTTGGCGCGCTCTCTGCCGGTCCGGACAGCGTGGGTTCGGTCAGTTCTGGCGCCGTGAGCCCGCGGAGCTGGTCCTCGACCGGCCGCGGGGTCGAGATCGGCGAGCCGATGTTGAGCGCGTCGAGTTTCCGGGCCGTTGGCAGCACGCGCGTCTCGAGCGAGCCGAGGAACGCGTTGTAGCTGGTCGTCGCCCCTGCGAGTGACCGACCGAGCTTGTCGATGTGGGTCGCGAGGGTGCCGAGGCGCGCGTGGAGTTGCGTGCTCAGCTCGAAGATCTCGTGTGCACGGTCTTCGAGGACGTCCTGCTGCCAGGCGTATGCGATGGCACGGAGCGTGGCCCACAGCGAGACCGGCGACGTGACCGCGACGCCACGGTGGATGGCGTCCTCGAGCAGCGAGGGATCGGCGGCGACGGCGGCCGAGAGCGCCGACTCGCTCGGCACGAACGCGATCACGAGCTCGGGCGATCCCGAGACCGCACCGGGGTAGCCGCGAGCGGCGAGCGCCGTGACGTGCGCCCTGAGCGTTTTCGCGTGTTCGCCCAGGAGGGTCCGCCGTCTGCTGGTCTCCTCCTCGTCGCCGAGCTCGCTGAGCTGGCTCGCTGCCAAGTACTTGGCCATCGGTGCCTTCGCGTCGATGACGAGGTGCTTGTCTCCGGGGAGGTGCACGAGCATGTCGGGGCGACCCGCTCCCTGCTCGCCGCTGACGCTCACCTGCGTGTCGAAGTCGACCCGTTCGAGCATCCCCGAGGCCTCGACGATGTTGCGAAGCTGCGCCTCGCCCCATACGCCGCGCGCCTGGTTGGACTGGAGCGCGGAGGCGAGCGAGTCGGTCGTCGCCCTGAGGCGTTCGTCTGCCTCGTGCTGGTTGCGGAGCTGCTCGCTGAGCTCGCCATGCTGCTGGAGCCGCTGCTCCTCGATGGACGCGACGGCCCGGCGCATGAGCTCGAGCTGCTTGTTCACCGGGGCGAGGGCCGTGAGCACCTGCTGCTCACCGACCTCCTTCGACCGTCGTGCCTCGAGCTGCGCTCGCTCACGCGCGAGAACCCCCTCGAGGTGATGCTCCGCGGTCGCACGCGCCTCGTCTGCTGCTTCGGCTCGCGCGCTCGCACCGGCCAGCTCAGCTGCGAGCTGCTGACGCTGTGCTGCGCCGCGCATCGCGGCGACGGCGAAGCCGACGACGAGGCCGAGGAGGAGCCCGATGGCGAGGAGAAGAAGATCCATACGTCCACCCTCGCAGGTGCCACCGACATTTCAGGCGAAGGTGGCCGCCGCAGTGAGTGTCGCCGCGCGTTCCCGCTCCTGATCGAGTTCGATCCGCTCGATGGCGACGTCACGGCTCGCTGCCAATGAGGCGAGGTCCGGAGCGCCGAACCGCCGTGCGCTGTCGATGACGATTGCCGCGCTCGCCTCTGCATCCGAAACAGGGTCGTGGTGGACCAGTGTCCGAAACCCTGCGGCTTCGGCGGCAACCGGGAGACGATACGAGTGCAGCTCGTAGCTTCGGCGCGCCAGTCGGAGGGAGCAGAAGTAGCGCAGGGCCGGCAATGCTGCCTGCGTCGCGAGGCTCGTCGCCAGCAGCACGCCGATGTCGAACCTCGCGTTGTGTGCCACGAGCACGTCGTCGCCGAGGAAGGCGAGCAGCGCCGGCAGCTGTCGCTCCCAGGATTGGGCCCCGCGGGTCATCTCCCGGCTGATGCCGTGCAGCTGCACGTTGAACGGGCGGAACTCATCGTGAGCGCTCGGCGGTCGGATGAGCCAGGTCGCACGATCGGCGATCCTCCCGTCGCGGACTCGGACCAGACCGACCGCGCACGCCGAGGCGGGGGAGCCGTTGGCGGTCTCGAAATCGATCGCCGTGAAGTCGATGGTCACGTTGTCCATGCTCGCACGCTGCGCCGTATTCGACCGCTCCCGGACGGAGAGTGGGAAGATGCTGGACTAACTTCATGGACTACTGACCTGATATTGCGGGATCACAAAGAAATGCGTGCGGGCAAGCCGCCGTAGGATTCCAACACCGGAATAGCACCCCGATGAGATGCAAGGGCGTTCGCCTCTGTGCAGGAAGAAGAAGGAATCTCCATGATCGTTGCGGTCCTCGGGGCTTCAGCGTGTCTGGGGCTCATCCTCTACGTGGCCGTTCGCATGGACAGGGCCCTGGTGTCAGCGGAGGTCGGGCCACCGGTGCGCTGGATGCTGCTCCTGTTCGCGAGCTTGCTCGGCTTCGCCTACTTCTTCCTGATCTTCCACGCTCAGGGTGACGATCACGCGCCGACGCAGCTGGAGGTGCTGGGAACAGTCGCGCTGTGCCTGCTCGCGGGGCTGCTCGTCGTCTTCATCGAGGCCGTGCACGCCAGGAGGCCGTCGGTCGTGCAGCCGAAGCGCGTCCTCGTGGTTGGGGCGCATCCGGATGATCTGGAGCTCGCGTGCGGCGGCACCGTCGCGTCGTACGTCGATGGCGGACACCAGGTCAAGGTCCTCGTGATGAGTCGTGGTCAGCGGGGCGGCGATCCGTCGGCGCGCATCCTCGAGGCGCACGCCGGGGCGGCGATGCTCGGTGTCGACGATGTCACGGTGCACGACTTCCCGGACACGCAGCTGGCCGACGCGAACGGCAGCATGATCCGCGCGATCGAGAGCGCGATCGCGTCCTTCGCGCCGACGGTCATCCTCACGCACTCGGAGCACGACCACCACCAGGACCACCAGGCGGTGCACCGTGCAGTCGTTCGAGCGGGGAGGCAGGCGTCGTCCATCCTCTGCTTCGAGTCTCCCTCGGTCACGCGGCAGTTCAACCCATCGATGTTCGTCGACATCGACGCGTTCATCGACGTCAAAGTCAAGGCGGTGCAGACGCACCGCGACCAGGCAGGGAAGCCGTACATGACCTCGAATCGGGTGCGCGGGATAGCGGCCTTCCGAGGGGCGCAGGCTAAGTGCGATCACGCGGAAGGGTTCGAGCTCGTGCGATATCTGCAGAACACAGGAGGACGCTTCTCATGATGAGGACAGTCTTGGTCACCGGGGCCGGAGGTCCCGCGGGGAAGGCGCTCGGACGGCAGCTCGCTTCTCTGCGCGCCAACGGTCTCGAGATCTTCGCGATCGGTACCGACATCACCGCTCTGTCGGACGAGAACTTCTCGATGACGGTGCAGGTACCGCGCGCGGACTCGCCGGACTACGCTCCGGCGCTTCGAGAGCTCGTCGTGCAGACGCGAGCCGACGTCGTCATTCCGACGGTGTCAGAAGAGCTCGTTCGGATCGCTGGAATCGCGCACCTGCTCGGAGAAGGTGAGCGGGAGCCAGCGGTCGTCGTCTCGCCGCCCGCTGCGACCACGCTCTGCGAGGACAAGCTCTTCACCATGTGGGCCCTTGACGCTGCCGCCGTCGCCGTGCCGAAGTTCACGGGTGGTGCCGAGCACGCGACCGCGCAGAGCGCACTCGATGCGTTCAATGGCCCGGTCATCGTGAAACCACGCGTGTCCCGCGGAGGCAGAGGCGTTCGCCTCATCGAAGACGCCCGCGACGACTGGGGTGGTGTGGACGCCCGAAGCCTCATCCAGGCCTTCGCGCCCGGCATCGAATACGCGCCCCAGGTCTACCGCTCACCTCGGACCGGAGAAACCAGCGTCGTGGTGCTGGAGAAGACCGTCATGAAGGAGGGCCGCATCGGGAACGCCGTCGAGACGACGCGGCTTGCCGCGCACGAGGCCGTCGATGTCGCGTGGCTGGCAGAGTCGGCCGTCACGAGGCTCGGACTCGTGGGGCCCGTCGACCTGGACATCCGGCGCGATGAGCATGGCGTGCCCGTCGTGCTCGAGGTCAACGCGCGCTTCGGGGCCAATTCAGAGCACGCTCCCGAGCTGCTCGCCTCGGTGCTCGCCGACTGGGCGTCCTTGGTGGAGCAACTGGACCCTGCATGACCCCGTGGCTCTTCTGGCCGCTCCTGATCCTCGGCACGCTCATCCTCGTGCTCGGGGCGCTGAAGCTGGTCTACCTGCCGCTCGCGGTGGCCTACGAGGTCTCGGCGAGTCGCCGTCGTCGCCATCGACCGCGTCATTCCGAAACGACGATCTTCGGGGTGAGCGCACCGTTCGTGAGCGTTGTCGTGCCCGCGTTCAACGAGGCGAATGTGCTCGAGAACTGCGTTCGGTCGCTGGCGCGTTCGAACTATCCAGCGTTCGAGATCATCCTGGTCGACGACGGATCCACGGACTCGACGTTCGCGCGGATGCAGGAGCTCGCGGCCGAGTATCCAGGGGTCACCGCGCTGACCAAAGCCAACGGCGGCAAGGGGTCTGCGCTGAACGTCGGCATCAAGGCTGCGCAGGGCGAAGTCCTGCTGTTGAGCGATGCCGACGGAGTATTCGGTGAGGACGCCATCGCGAGCATGATCGAAGCCTTCGCGGATCCGTCGATCGGAGCTGTCTGCGGGGACGATCGGCCCGTCAACCTCGATCGAGTCCAGACGCGGTTCCTCGCCGTGATCAGCCACGTGGGCACGGGCCTCGTGCGCCGTGCCCTGCACGTGCTGCGGTGCCTCCCGATCGTCTCCGGCAACATCGGCGCGTTCCGTCGCGACGTGCTCGAACGCAGTGGGCTGCTCGCCGAGGACACACTTGGGGAGGATCTTGAGCTCACCTGGCGCATCTACCGCGCCGGGTTCCGAGTTGCGTTCGCACCGAGAGCGGTCGTCTTCGCCGAGAGCCCGTCGACGATCAGGGGACTGTGGCGACAGCGAGTGCGGTGGGGTCGAGGCTTACTGCAGACCTGCGGGAAGCACGCTGACATGATCGGGAATCCCCGCTTCGGGATCTTCGGCCTTTCCTTGATCTATCTGGTCGCCACGTCGATCGTCGTGCCGATCGCCCAGCTGCTGATCGTGCCCCTGCTCATTCTTGCCGTCATGCTCGGCGACAGTTCGGCCGTTGCCTCGGATGCGTGGCAGCTCGTGCTCTGGCTCGGACTCCCGGTCGCGGTCCTCTTCCTGCTCGTCGCTGTCGCGCTCAACCGCGCCTGGGGTGATCTGCGGTTCGCGTGGACCCTGGTGCTGTGGCCCGTCTACTCCTCGCTCATGAGCGTGGTGTTCGTGCGGGCGCTCTCCCTGGAAATCCGAAAGGCCCCACAACGATGGAACAAGCTCGAACGAACCGGGGTCGTGTCCCGCACCAGCACGGAGCGCGTCGCCGCGCCGCTCTCTGCGTCCTGACCGTGGTCTCGCTCTTGGGCCTCGCCGCATGTGCCGACGACTCGCAGATCATCTACCCGGAGGTGCGGGCGGTGAGCCTCGGCTTCGAGGACGTCGCCAACGCCGACACGGATTGGTCTGCGGTCCGAGCCGACCTCGAATCTGTGAACGCGAATGCCGTGCACCTCGCAGTGGGGCGTGTCGAGTGGTCGGCCTTCCCGTGGGCGAAGCATGCGGATCGCAACTCGTCTCTTGTCGACGAGACCGGAACCGACTACGTGCAGCGTGCGATCGATGAGGTCGGCACCCAGCCGGACGGGACACCTCGACGGATCGTGCTGACGATCGATGCCCTGATCCCCGAGCTCATCGCCGCTGACCCCGAGCTCGCAGGGGTCGACGCATCTGGCCAGCGGTCGGAATCCTTCTCGTCCGCGTCTGCGCTCGCGGACGGACCGGTGGGGGACCGGCTCGTCGAGATGGTCGGGTACGTCGCCAGGACCTACGACGCTGACGAGGTCACGCTCACGGAGACCATGTTCGATGGGTCCACATTCGGCGATGACGACCGCGAACTGTACATGTCGATGTTCGGCGCAGCCGACTGGCCACGAGACGCAGACGGTGCGATCGATACCGGGCATCCGTCGATCGGCGCGTGGCGGTCGCAGGTGATCGCCCAGCTCGCATCCCGTGCACGTGTGGCGGCGAACGCGGCCGGCAGTGAGCTGGCGCTGGATGTGCGCACGTCGTGGGAAGACCCGGTCTCCGGACGCGCTGAGAGCGGCCACGACCTCTCGGTGCTCGCGGGGGCCGTCGATCGGCTCATCGTCTGGAACTACTTCGGCATGAGCGGTGCGTCTGGCGATGACTCGACCACCCTGACGCGCGCGTTCCGTGACGCGGGTATCGATCCGACGATGGTGACGATGTCAGTGGGGCTGTGGACCGACGACGGGGACGTGTTGCTCGATCCGGCTGATTTCGGGGCAGGGGTTCGCGCTTCCGCGAGCTACGGGGTGACGAGTGTCGCCGTCACGCCGCGCTCGCTCATGACGCGAGCGCACTGGGACGCGCTCGCGTCGGTCTGGAGTGCCGAATGACGCTCGGCCCCGTACGATAGACCCTCGTGGCTCTTACTCTTGGCATCGTCGGCCTGCCCAACGTCGGCAAATCGACCCTTTTCAACGCACTCACGAAGAACCAGGTTCTCGCGGCGAACTACCCGTTCGCGACGATCGAGCCGAACGTGGGGGTCGTCGAGCTGCCCGACGCTCGCCTGAAGGTGCTGGCCGAGATCTTCGGGTCGGAGCGCATCCTCCCCGCAGCGGTGTCGTTCGTCGACATCGCCGGCATCGTGCGCGGTGCGAGCGAGGGGGAGGGCCTCGGCAACCAGTTCCTCGCGAACATCCGTGAAGCGGATGCGATCGTGCAGGTCGTGCGCGGCTTCGAGGACGGCGACGTGGTGCATGTCGACGGCAAGGTCGAGCCGGCCAGCGACATGGAGACGATCAACACCGAGCTGATCCTCGCCGATCTGCAGACCATCGAGAAGGCGCTGCCGCGCTTCGAGAAGGAGGTCAAGCAGAAGCGTCTTGACTCGTCCGTGCTCGAGGCGGCGAACGAGGCCAAGGCGGCGCTCGACGAGGGCACGCTGCTCTCGGCGACGAAGATCGATCTCGAGCCCGTCAAGGAGCTCGGCCTGCTGACGGCCAAGCCCATGATCTTCGTCTTCAACATCGACGAGGCCGCGCTGAGCAGCGAGGAGAAGTTGGCCGAGCTGGCCGCGCTCGTCGCACCCGCGAAGGCGATCTTCCTCGACGCGCAGACCGAGTCGGAGCTCATCGACCTGGACCCCGAAGAAGCGGCAGAGCTGCTCGCGTCGCTCGGCCAGGACGAGTCGGGCCTCAGCCAGCTCGCGCGCATCGGCTTCGACACGCTCGGCCTGCAGACGTACCTCACCGCCGGCCCAAAGGAGTCGCGCGCGTGGACGATCCGCAAGGGCTGGAAGGCCCCGGCTGCGGCCGGCGTCATCCACACCGATTTCGAGCGCGGCTTCATCAAGGCCGAGGTCATCTCGTTCGATGATCTTGTCGAGACCGGCTCCACCGCCGAGGCTCGCGCCAAGGGCAAGGCCCGCATGGAGGGCAAGGACTACGTCATGCAGGACGGCGACGTCGTGGAGTTCCGCTTCAACGTGTAGCGGTGGCAGCGTCCACCGTCTGACTCGTGCAGACCAGCCTCGGACCGTCGATGGGAAGGACTTGCAGTGAGTGACTCGCCCGTGTTCGCGCCCATTCCTGCCAGGGAGCGTCGGGAGTCGCCGCTTGGTGGTCGGAAACCTCTGACTTCCGAGCTTGCCGCGTTCCGGGGCAGCGACGCCGATGCCGTGGACGACATTCTCCCCGTCGATCTCGCAGCAGTCCGTCTCCTCATCGTGGGCGTCAACCCGGGGCTGTGGACTGCGGCGGTCAACGCCCCGTTCGCTCGGCCGGGCAACCGTTTCTGGCCCTCGTTGCACCGAGCCGGGTTCACGGACCACGTCGTCGACGCCTCGCGCGGACTCTCAGCCGACGACGAGCAGTCGCTGCTGCGCCGCGGCATCGCGATCACGAACCTGGTCGGTCGCGCCACGGTGCGAGCTGACGAGCTCTCGCGCTCAGAGTTGCAGACCGGCGGGCGACGACTCGTCGAACGTGTGCGGGAGATGCGTCCGGACGCGGTGGCCGTTGCCGGTATCACCGCCTTCCGAACCGCATACGCGCTGCCCAGGGCGGTGCTCGGACGGCAGGATGTGCTCGCGATCGACGGTTGGCCTGAAGGCGTCGACCTCTGGGTCGTTCCTCAGCCGAGCGGGCTGAACGCGCATGAGACGATCGACACGCTCGCTGTCAAATGGCGAGAGGTCTGGGAGTCGCTGCCACCCGAGTGACGCTCCGTACCTGGACTGAACAGGTCGGGCCTCGGACCGAGCAGAGGGCTACGCCGCGAGCGCCGCTGGGACTGGACCTCAGCGGTCGCGGTGCGGCAGCCAGAGGTGGACGTCGATGTCTTCCGGCTGCTCCAGGCTCACCGCGATGGTCGTGATGTGCACGCCGTCGCGTGCGTGCACGTGGATCCAGCCCTGCTCGAAGTCGCGCAGATCGTCGTGCTCGCCGATGTACGTCGGCACCCCGAACGGGAGCTCCTCGCGCGTCGGGCGGGCGGGCGTTCCGTCGACGAACGCGGCGAAGCGCTCGGCCCGGGAGACCGCGCCGCCGATCTCGACACGCTCGAGACGGCCGTCGCGGAACGAGAGGTCGACCCCGTCGAGCCGGCCGACCGCCAGCACCAGCGGATGCGCTTCCGGCTGGCCGAGGGCGTCGAGGAACATCGTGAACTCGCCGGAGCGCCACCGGTGGATGCGGTGGGACACGCTCACCCCGGTGGGGAGCGCCGTCAGCTCGGTCACCGCCGCGTCGGCTTCGTGCGAGCTGTACTCCGTCATCAGATCGCAAGTGCCGAACCGTCGGAGTTCCATCCGGCCGGTCGTCGCGAGCGGCGCACCGAACGCTCGACGAGTCTCGTCACGCGTCCCTGGCCAGCGCGGACTGCGCACCGGTGGCGTCTCAGCCGCCCAGGGCTCGGTGTCCACCTCAGGGGAGGGGCGGAGGCGGACGCTCAGTACGCGGGCGTCTTCGACCTGCACCTCCGCGCCACAGTCGAACTCGAGAAGGTGCCTGGGGAACCCCGACGACACGGCCCAGCGCCGGCGGACCTCCCCGAGCAGCTCGACCCCGCGCGTCCACGCGAAGCCGCCCTCCGGCTCGCCGAGCATCTCGAGGAGCAGCCTCATCGGCCCGTCCGGCACGGGCTGCGCGGCGGGGCGCTCGAGGATCACCTCGGCAAGGCCCTCAGCCTCGTAGCCGAGGCGCACGCGATCACCCTCGAGGCCGTGCACGTCCGAGTCCGCCTCGATGGAAGCGCCAAGCACCGCCGACACCTGAGCTCGACTCGCCCCGGCACCGAGCCCGGCGATGAGGCCAGCCGGTCGCGGATAGGCGGGGTCCCCGCGCAGCGTGAAGCGGATGCCTGCGACGCGCCCGGCATCCACGGTCACGTCCTCCGTCCCGCCCGCGAGCGCCCGCGAGACCGTCGCGCGTTCCGAATCCGGCGCCTCACCCAGGGCGTCCACGTGGTGCCAGATCTCCCCGTCGACGCGGGGAGGGAACATCCGGGTCCTCGCAGGAACCCACTGCTCCGGATACCAGGACCCGCCGCGAGGGTCGAAGAGCCTGAGGTCGTCGTGCTTCCCCGACCAGCACTCGCCGACGAACCCTGGCTTGACCGAGTCCCAGACCAGCTCCCCGACGTACTGCTCGGCGGTGAGCTCGAAGAGCGCATCCGCGGAGCCGTGCCCGACCTGCTGGTCGACGCCGACCCAGGTGGTTCCGGTCGACGTCTCGACGCCGAGGCTCGGCTGGCTCCTCACCTGCACGAAGCACCGCGAGTCCAGCTCCGGCGCCTTCGATCTGCTTCTGCGCTTCGACACTCGGGGTCCGCCAATCCGGTCTGCCAGGGCAGGGGCAGCGCACTGACAGCAGCAACCGTACCCGGATGCTCGTCGATGGCGCCCTCAAGCACCACCGGTGACGGTCGCCGAACCGGCAGTGAACGCTGCTCGCGGACACGCGTGCCGCCTCGCATACTGGTGGCGTCGGTTGAGCCTCGAGGAAGTGGTGGACATGAGCAGAGACGTGAACATGCCGAGCATCGATGTCTCACGGGACGGGCTGCGCATCGACGGCGTGCCGGTCGACGCGCAGAGCGTCCGAGCCCTGACGGACGCGCTCGGTTCGCCGCGCACCCTTCCACCGAACGGGAGCACCACCTGGGTCGTCTGGGACGACGTCGGCGTGCGCGCGTCCACGAAGGACGGCGAAGCTGCGACGGGCGTCTACGTGACCGTTGCGACCGATGCGCAGAGAGAGGCGAAGCGCGACGAATCGGCGCGCCTCTGCCGCCCTTTGGGGCTCTACACGGGTGCGTTCACCATCGGGGGGCAGTCGCCGATCGCCGCGGCCCCGGATGCGGAGCTCCGGAAGGCGTACCTCATGCTTCGGTTCAGGGTCGGAGATTGGGAGTTCGTCCTGCTCCTGAACACCACCGAGCTGCGGGAGCTCCACGCGATGGAGGCCCGGGAGCGCTTCGCCAGACAGCAGACCGAGGAGCTGGCGGACATGGTCCGGTCGGCGCAGGCACCGGTCACGGAGATCATCGCCTCGTACAGGCCCGTGCTGCCGGTACAGGAGCCGTCTGGCAAGTGGAAGCTTCCGGTGCTCGAGGAGCCGACACTCTCGCTGAAATCGTTCCCGTTCCGGCTCGCCATCCTCAACGAGCTCATGTTCGTTCAGCGAGTGCTCGGTCCGCGCTTCAACGTGTACGACTTCGCTCAGGATCGAGGGGCGAAGAACTTCGATCCGGACGAGTACTACGACACCATGATCCCTTCCGTGCGCGCCTGGCTGCGCAGCTACCCGATCCCTGCGCGCGTAGCAGGGAAGGTCGAGAAGCTCGTTCTCGACGGCGGCAATGAAATCTACGCGCAGCTTATTCCGCAGTGGGATGGCGAGGACAGCAGCTTCGACATCGCAACCGTCACCGACCACGACCTCGCGCCGTTCACGAACCTCCGGCGAGTGGACGACATCGGCGGTTTCCTCGGGCCCCGCGCACGCAGGGCGCTCGCACGGCGCGGCGTGCAGGTCGACGGTGCCGACTGAGCCGTCCTTCCGTGAGCAGCACGCGAGGGCCTCGTCATCCAGGAGCACTCGGTCGACGGCGACGGGCACCTTCAGCATGGCCTGGGTAGGGTCGTCGCGAGGACACGTCCCCAAAGGAGGCCCACGATGATCGCGTATTCAGAGCTAGGCACGCTCGAAGACGAGCAGCAGGAACGCGTCCAGAGTCTCTTCGAGCGCAGCTCCACTATCTGGGACCTGCCAGAGGACGAAGGCAAGCTCGAGGTCTGGGATGAGTTCATCGAGGACTGCGAACGCGCCGAGTTCCCCCACCTCATCGCGAGCGCGCGGTTCGGCCAGTACACGACCCTCGTCAAGGCGGGGTTGGGAGTCCGAGCGCTCGACGCCTACGTGCGCCTCATGCAGGTCATCCACCGCCACGGCGACCTCATCGCACCCGAGAACGTGAACCGCATGCTCAATTCCATCGCGACGGCGAGCATGACGCTCGTCGACGACCCGGTAGTGCCGCTCGAGCAGATCACCCGTGCCATCGATCTCGTCGAGCAGCAGATCCGGCAGCGGGGTGCCGACATCGTCGGCGTCTACGTGGCGCGAGCCACGGTCTCTGCCGCCAGGGGCGAGGCCGAGGCGACGCTCGACTGGATTCAGCGCTGGCGATCCGAGAACAGCATCGAATGGCGTCCGGATGACTCCGGCGTCATCCAGATGGAGCTGCCTCTGGTGGCCCGCTTCGATCTGCCGCGCGCGACGGTGACGCTCGAGCAGCGGTTGCGGATGCTCGAGATCGACCCTCGCGCGTTCGACGAGGCGCGTTCCGAGGCGGTGAACGCCTTGCCGCTGCTCGTCATGCTCGCCTTCTTCTACGTTCGCGCGGGCCGTCGAGCCGACGCGAACCTCATCGCCGACCAGCTCCTCGAAGGAGTCGGATCCGCCCGGCTCGCTCGAGACGGTGTCGCCGAGTTCCTCATCCCCGTCCTGGAAGAACGGCCGGATGCAGCGCTCGCTTCCGTCGACCACACCCTCCGCAACCTGCACCTCGATGGGAGTGACTGGGAGGCGACAGCCGCCGTCGCGCGCAGCCGCATCCTCGCCGACCCGACTGGGGAGGAGGGCAAGCTGCTGAGGGCGCTGGCCGGGCAGTCCGCCGCCGCCTTGGACCGGCGTGGCGGCACCGACGTGCACTCTCGCGAACTCGAGACATTCTGGTGGGCGGGGCTCCCCACCCATCCGCGGCCCACCCTCGTCGATGACCCGGAGGTCTGGGGCGATGTGGAAGAACGAGCCGAGGCGATTCTCGCCGCGGGCTGGCTGCCTCGCACGGCCTCGGTGAGCTCCGAGGACCCGCCCATCTCCATCAAGCACCGCTACGTCGCGCACCTCGGCGACACGATGGAGCTGCTCTCCGCGGAGACCCCCGAAGACGCCGACGCCCTCGCGGCCTCCCTAACCGCGCGCTCGGAGCAGCTCAAGTGCGCGTCGACCCGCTACTGCGTGCCGTTGCTCCACGGTCTCAGGGCGGGTCAGCAGGGCAGGATCGCCACGCTCGTTCGCGACTTCCGCAGTTCGCAGACGGAGCTCCTGCGCGCGCACGACGCCATCGAGGACGCCTTCCAGGCTATTGGCGAGCGGTTCTTCGCGGTGACCGTCGAGCAGGCAGTCGCATCGCCCGACGTCGCGTGGTCGGAGATCGAGGAGCTCATCCAGACCGAGACTCGCCTGCGGGAGGTCACCGGTGGCCCGCTCGCGCATCTCTCGCTCGCGCGCGCGGAGATCGCCGCCCACCGCGACGATGGCTCGGCCCTGCGCGCGGCCGTCGAGCAGGTGCAGCACGAGCTGGCGGCTGAGGAGAAGCTGCTCGACCGGGTCTCGGTCGACCTCGAAGTCGTTCGGCTGACCGCCCTGGTCGAGCCCGCCTTCGCGGCGGCGACGGCCAAACGCGTCCTCGCGATCGGGGATGCCGAGCAGATTCGAGCCGCGACTGCGTGGCTGTGCTGGCTGGATGCCCGTTCCGGAGACAGGGCGGCCTCAGCCGAGCTTGTTCGGCTCCTGGAGAGCGTCGACGGGGATGTCACAGAGTTCGGGCCGTTACCCGGATGGGTGCTGCTCGAGGGGATAGCCGCACCCGGTGCGGACTTCGGACGGATCATCGATGCGCTGCTCGATGAGGTCGACGAGTCGCCAAGCGAGCTCATGGTCCTCGCCGCCTGCGGCAGCGCGCTGCTCGCCACATCCCCTGACGACCCGCGGGGCCCGAGACTCCGTTCGCGGGTCGCGGACCTCACCCGCGGTCTGGACGCCCGGAACGGGGATGACGGGTGGAGCACCTGGGTGCGGGACCGGTGGTTCCCGGGCGACACCTCCTTCGGGGTGTCCGCATGAGCGGGGAGAGCTTCCGTGTCGACCTGCGCGGCATCGTCGACATCCTGTCCCACCACCTGTACTCCAGCCCGCGCGTGTACCTCCGCGAGCTGATCCAGAACGCCAGGGACGCGGTGGTGGCCAGAAGCGAATCCGATCCGTCCGCCCCTCGGGAGATCGCGATCGAGATCGAAGACGGCGGGGCCGTGCTGGTCCGCGACTCCGGCATCGGGCTGACCGAGGAGGAGATGCGGTCGGTGCTCGCGACCATCGGCGCCTCGAGCAAGCGGAGCGACTTCACGCGAGTGCGTCGTCAGTACCTGGGCCAGTTCGGCATCGGGCTGCTGTCGTGCTTCCTCATCGCCGATCGCATCGAGGTGCGGTCGCGCAGCGCCCGTTCGGCCGACGCGCCGACGCTGAGCTGGGTCGGGAACTCTGATGGCACATTCACGATCACAAGCGCCCAGACGCCTCTCCCGGACGCCGGCACCGAGGTGCGAGTGCAGGCGCGCGCCGACGACCGGGAGTGGGTCGAACCGGTGCGGGTGCAACTGCTCGCTGAGCGTTTCGCGAGCTTGCTCGAGCTGCCCATCAAGCTGCAGACCGGTGCGCACCAGCAGTCCGAGATCGTCAGCACCCGGACGCCGCCATGGAGAGGCTCCGGCCTCGAGGCGACCGCCTGGTGTCATCGCGAGCTCGGATTCGCGCCCCTCGCCGTGCTTCCCATCGACGTGCCCACGGCCGGTGTGGTCGGGGTGGCCTTCATCTCGGACAGCCCGGGGCGGGTCGGGAACCGACACGGCGACACCGTCTACTCTCACGGCATGTTCGTCGCCGACGACAACGTGCAGCTGGCTCCGAACTGGGCCTACTTCGTGCGACTCGCCGTCGAGGGCGGCGACCTCGCCCTGACCGCCTCCCGAGAATCCCTGCAGGACTCGCCGGCGATCGGCGACGTGAAAGCGCAGATCGGGACGCAGCTCAGGCAGGGGATCGAGCACTTCGCGCTGAGCGACCCGGTCGGCTTCGACCGATTCATGGACGTCCACGCGAAGGGCATCCTCGCCATGGCGGCGGGCGATGACGACATGCTCGACCTCGTCATCGGCCACGTGCCCTGGGAGACCAGCGAAGGCACGATGACGCTCGCGCAGATCCTGCGCCTCTCGGACGATGTGCGGTACACAACGTCGATGACCGACTTCACCGCGTTCGCCCCGCTGCTGCGCGCGAAGCGATCGCTGCTCGTCAACGGCTCCTATGTCTACGGCAGCGAGATCCTCCGCAAGGTGCGTGAGCGCCGCGGGCATACGGCGCGCGTGCGAGCGTTCGACCCGCACGCGTTCCTCGACTCCCTCCCGGAACCGCGCGGGGGTGGCGCGGAGGCCCGCGGGTTCGAGGTGCACGCCCGTGCAGTCCTCGAACGGCTCGGCGTGGACCTCGATCTGCGGGCGTTCGCGCCTGCATCCACGCCTTCGCTGTTCGTGGCCGCCACCGGCGATGACCACTTGAGTCAGCTGGCGGACGACGGTGCTGAGGCGGACCCTTGGGCGGGGTTGCTCAGCGAGCCTGAGGCGTCGCCTGTGCGACCGCGGCTCGTCATGAACGTCACGAGCGACGCGGTGCGCTCCCTCGTGCGCGTGCGCGACGAGCGAGTGCGGGCGGAAGCCATCAGCGGGCTCTATGTCATCGGCCTCCTTCGGGCCGGCCAGACGCTCGACGAACGGCACGGTGAACTGCTCAGCAGCACGTTGCACACCCTGATCACGGCGGCGGGTGGCGGGGAGTGATGCCCGGGCTGAATCGGGAGTAGGGTCGCGGTCACGATCCGATCTCGCGTCCAACGGAGGGCCCCGAATGTCCGACACCACGTGCCACATGTCCATCTCCCTGGACGGCTTCGTCGCCGGCCCCGAGCAGAGCCGCGAGCATCCCCTCGGCCGGGGAGGGCACGGCCTCCACACGTGGCACATGGGGGATCCGCGCGCGACCGACGCCGACGAGGTCGCGGCCAGCTGGCTCATGCGGCCCCGAGGCGCCTACGTCATGGGCCGGAACATGTTCGGCCCGATTCGCGGCGAATGGGACGGAGAGTGGCGAGGATGGTGGGGCGATGAGCCCCCGTACCATGCGCCGGTGTTCGTGCTCACTCATCACGCCCGCGAGCCAATCGAGATGGAAGGCGGCACGACTTTCCACTTCGTGACCGACGGGTTCGACGCCGCCTTCGCCCGGGCCCTGTCCGTCGCGGACGGCAACGGCGTCGACATCGCCGGTGGCGCCTCCACGGTCCGACAGGCACTGCAAGCCGGCGTCATCGACGAGCTCGCCCTCGACATCGCGCCCGTGCTGCTCGGTGGCGGCGAGCGGATGTTCGACGGCGTCGAGACGTTCGGGTACGAACCGGTCGAGGTGCTGCACTCACCGCTCGCCACGCACATCCGGTACCGCAGAGCCGCACACGGCTGAGAGAGCGGGCCAGGCGGAAACCCCCTGCCTGGCCCGAGTCCGACTCCGTCGCGCTTACGCGCCCGCGGCCCTGCGCACGCAATCGGCGATGGTCTGCTCAGTCTCCGGCGTCAGCTTGATGAGCGCGAACGACGTCACCCAGAGGTCGCCGTCATCGAGCTTCGCGGCCTCCTCGAAGCCGAGCGTTGCGTACCGAGTCGTGAACTTCGATGCCGCCTTGAAGAACACGACGACCTTGCCGTCTGCGTCGGTGTAGGCGGGGAAGCCGTACCAGGTCTTCGGCATGAGCTGCGGGGCGACGTCCTTCACGATGCGGTCGACGCCCTCGGCGAGCGCCTTGTCCTCGTCGGTCATCTCCGCGATCGCCTTCTGGATAGCCGCGTCGCCCGCGGCCCGGTTCTTGCCCGCCTTCTGCTCGGCGCGCAGCTCCGCGGCACGCTGCTTGACCGCCTCGCGCTCGTCCTTCGAGAGTCCGGTCGTCTTCTCCGCCATGGCAGCTTCCTTCGTTCAGTCGTGAGCAGGTGAATCACGACTACGGTACGACCCCTGGCGCGCGGATGCTTCTCCGAACCTGCTCGGTCTCCTCGAGCTCGCGAGTTCGAGGTCGTCTCGGGCCGGGCGGCGCGAATCCCCAGCTCGCTCGTCCAGGATGGGCGAGTCTGAGGAGGCGCACATGGGACTTCGCTGGTATTCGACCGTCATCGATTCGAGAGATCACCGCGCTCTTGCGGCCTGGTGGGCGGAGACGCTCGACTGGCAGGTCTCCTTCGAGGACGGCGACGAGGCGGTCATCATCCCGAAGTGGCTCGATGAGGACAACCCTGGTGTGCCCTTCGAGCGGGTCGGCCCCGGACTGGTCTTCGTCCCGGTCGGCGACGACAAGACCGTGAAGAACAGGCTCCACATCGACCTCGCG
Organism: Pseudoclavibacter sp. JAI123; assembly: GCF_013409665.1. Classification (NCBI taxonomy): domain Bacteria; kingdom Bacillati; phylum Actinomycetota; class Actinomycetes; order Micrococcales; family Microbacteriaceae; genus Pseudoclavibacter; species Pseudoclavibacter sp. JAI123. The sequence continues at coordinate 1,651,620 of NZ_JACCCM010000001.1, forward strand.
GCTCCGCTGCACGAGAGCCAGGTCGCCCATGTCGACGCCTTGATCGCGAGGGGCGCCACCCGCGCCGACGTCGGGCAGGGCGACGACGTCAACTGGGTTGTCCTGCTCGACCCGGAGGGCAACGAGTTCTGCGTGCTCTCGTCTCGCGAGAGCTGAATCGCGGCGGCGTGCTGTGGACGTGCGCACTGCGACAGAGATTGTCGGTGGTCCGGTCCAAGATCAGGTCATGACAGATCAGCGAATCGACCAAGAAGCCGAGACCCTCGTCCAGACGATGGCGAACGACCTGCTCGAACCCGGGCCGCGCGAATGCCTGCTGTGCTACGTCGCCGTGCAGCTCGACGAGTTCGGCTGCGACGGCGCTCACCGCTTCTCGCAGTGGTACCAGGAACGCACGGCCCCGCGAGCGACCGCACTCCTCGAGCGCCTCGATCGTCTGGGCGCGTACTGCGACTGCGAGATCTTCCTCAACGCGTACGACGCGTGCGGGGGTGAGCCGGCGACGCTGCCGCCTTGCCTCGGCGTTCGGCGAGGTTCCACGCAGCCGTGCAGGCTGTGGTGGAGAGAGCGGCGATCCGCCTACTGACGGCCGCGGCCTCGCCGTTGCTCTGCGCAGGAGACGCAGTGCTCCGCGAAGGGACGAACCCGCAGCCTGATGTTCGGGATGCGCTGGCCGCACGTCGAGCAGACGCCGTAGCGGCCCTCTTCGAGGCGCAGAAGCGCTGCCTCGATCTGCCTGAGTTCCGACTGCGCCGCGTCCACCTGCCCGGCAAGGCGGGACCACTCGGCCGACAGCGGAGCGCCGTCGGGGTCGTGCTCGTCGTCGTCGTTGAGCGAGGAGCGGTCCTGGACAAGCGCCCGCAGTGCCGCGGACGTACTGGTGACGCGGTCGACGGCGTCCGCGCGGAGCGAGGCCAGTCGCTTCGCGTGCGTGGCGGGGGAGTCGGACTCCTCCATCTCATGAATGCCGTGCATGCGGGCCATTCTGCGCCACCAGCACCCCGGCCTGCCGAGGACCGCGCCCACCAGCGTTCACGAGCCCGCGCTCAGGGACGGCCCGGGTTGCTCCCGCAGACTGACGGACCAGTCGAGCGAAGCCCATCGAACGGAGCCATATGGACACGGACGTCGTCGTCATCGGAGCAGGGCTCGCCGGCCTCAGGGCCGCGCGGAGCCTCGAGGAGCGCGGGCGCAGCGTCGTTGTCCTCGAGTCGGAGGACGAGGTCGGCGGCAGAGTCGGCACGGACGCCATCGACGGCTTCCTCTGCGACCGCGGCTTCCAGGTCCTCAACCCCGCTTACCCGGCGTTGCGCGCCTCCGTGGACCTCGCTGCGCTCGACCTCAAGCGCTTCGGGGTCGGGGCCATCGTCCGTTCGCGGGAGCGGACGTCGACGCTCGCGCACCCGCTCCGCCATCCGCGGTTCGCGTTGCAGACGCTGCTCAGCGGGCACGTGCCGGTCTCCGACGTCCTGGCCCTCGCACGCTGGCTCGGCCCGACGCTTGCACAGCCAGACCCGCAGGCTGCTGGGCCGGATACGACGCTCAGCGCCTCATTCGACGATGCGGGCCTCACCGGGCGGCTCCGACTCGACCTGCTCGACACGTTCCTCGCCGGAGTCCTGGCCGACAGCAGCGGAGGCAGCTCGGCGAACCACGTCAAGCAGCTCGTCCGCTACTTCGCGCTCGGCGCGCCAGGGCTCCCCGCCGACGGGATGCGCGCACTGCCTGCCCAGATCGCCGCCTCGCTGCACGAACCCGTCCGGCTCGGCACCGCCGCGCGGGAGGTGACCGAGACCGGGGGTGGCGTGCGGGTCGTCACCGACCGCGGGACGATCCTCGCCCGAGTCGCGATCGTCGCGGTCGCCCCGAACGACCTCCCTGCGCTGACCGGCCAGGCGGCTCCGAAGACGCACGGCCTGACAACATGGTGGTTCCGGGCCACGGGGACGCCGCGAACCGGGCCGTTCCTCCTTCTGGATGCCTCGAACATCGGCGGCGGGCCGGCCGGGCCGATCTGGAACACCGCCGTCATCTCGGAGGTGGCCCCTTCGTATGCCCCGGCCGGACAGCACCTCGTGCAGGCGACCACCCTCCTCGACCACCTGGACGGACTCGCGAGCGAAGCGGACGTCAGACGCGACCTCGCCCGTCTGTACGGCACGCCCACCGACGGCTGGGAGGTGCTCGCGCACCACGTCATCCCGCACACCCTCCCCGCCCAGCCACCGCCCCTCGTCGACCGCGGGCCGGAGCGAGTCGGGGAGCGGCTCATCGTGACGGGCGACCACCGCGAGACAGGGTCCATCCAAGGTGCGCTGGTCGCCGGAGACCGGGCCGCAGACGCCACCGTCGAGCTCCTTGGCTGAACCGAGAGCGGCAGGGCGGGAGCTGCGGCTCGTCCTGCCTCACCAGCTGTTCGAGGCGCACTTCGCCGAGCCGACCGGAACCGTGTTCGTGCTCATCGAACACGACCTCCTCTTCCGCCAATACGCCTTCCACTCGCACAAGCTGGTCCTGCACCGAGCATCCATGTCCCGGTTCGCGCAGCGTCTCCGCGTTGCAGGGCACGTCGTCGAGTACCTGGAGAGCGACGCGGCTGCTCCCTCCGGCCAGCAGGTGGCCGCCCTCGTCCGCCGAAACTCGCCGACCCGGGTGACGTGGTTCGACGTGGTCGACGACTGGCTTGAACGCGACCTGACCCGGGCACTGGCCGCAGGGGGCTACACCGCGGTGGCGGGAGACGAACTCGAGACGCCGAACTTCCTCACCGACCGGGCGCAGCTGGACTCCTGGTTCGCGCACAACGAATCACGCATGCACGAGTTCTACATCTGGCAGCGTCGCAGACTCGGCATCCTCCTCGACGGCGACGCCCCATGCGGCGGCCGCTGGTCGTTCGATGCGGACAACCGCAAGCGCGTGCCGAGGGGATACGTGCCGCCGACGGTCTCGCGCTTCCGCGGACACCCGAGCGTGCATCCCCAGGGCGTCTTCGACCTGGACGCACTCATGTCTCCCACCCCGCCATCAGATGGCCGCGACGAAGGGAAGGAACAGGTCGAACTCGCCGTCGCCTGGGTTCGCGAGGAGTTCCCCCAAGCCCCGGGCGACCCGACGACGTTCGCCTGGCCGACGACCGCGGACGAGGCGCGCGAGCACCTCCGAGAATTCGTCCGCACGCGCCTCGACGACTTCGGCCCGTACGAGGACGCGATCTCCGCGGAGCATCCCTTCCTCAACCACAGCCTGCTCACGCCAGCACTCAACATCGGTCTGCTCGACCCGCGCGAGGTGCTGCAGATGACGCTCTCGAGCGCCCGCGCGGACACACCCCTCGCCTCCCTCGAGGGCTTCGTGCGTCAGGTGATCGGGTGGAGGGAGTACATGCGGGCCACCTATCGGCTCCGTGGCCGGGAGCTCCGGACATCGAACGTCCTCGGACACACGAATCGCCTGGGGCGCGGATGGTGGACCGCCAGCACCGGACTGGACCCCGTCGACCTCGTCATTCGTCGCGTCCTCGCGACCGGGTACGCCCACCACATCGAACGCCTCATGGTGCTCGGCAACGCGATGTCACTGCTCCGCATCCACCCGGACGACGTCTACCGGTGGTTCATGGAGCAGTTCGTGGACGCCTACGACTGGGTCATGGTGCCGAACGTCTACGCTATGAGCCAGTTCGCGGCCGGCGAGACGGTGACCACCAAGCCCTACGTCTCCGGCAGCAACTACCTGCGGAAGATGTCCGACCTTCCTTCGGGGGCGTGGACTGAAGCCTGGGATGCCCTGTACTGGGACTTCGTCGCCCACCACCGGGCGGTCTTCGCCCGCAACCCGCGCACCCAGATGACGATCGCGCTCCTCCAGAACATGGAGCCGGAGACGCTCGCACGACACCGTGCTCGAGCGCAGGGACTCCTGCAGGACCCCGACGAAACCCCGCTCGTGATCGGGACGACCCGCGACGCCACGTGACGCGCTTCCGGTGGACTGCTCGGACTCCTATGATCGGACTACGACGCGTAATCCGTCGTCACATGTCTCGAGTGCAAAGGAGCCCATCATGGGCGTATCCATGGTCTTCCCGAACCTGCCCGTCGCCGACGTCAAGGCGGCAACCGACTTCTACGTCGGACTTGGCTTCACCATCAACCCGATGTTCTCCGACGACAGCACCAGCTGCGTCGTCGTCAACGACCAGGTCGCGATCATGCTGCTGCAGACCGAACGGTTCCAGGGCTTCCTGCCGGAGGGCGCGGAGACCATCGTGGGCGGAAACCGACACGAGAGCACGACCGCGCTCCTCCTCGGCAGCACCGAGGAAGTCGACGAGATCACGGCCAAGGCGGAGGCTGGTGGGGGCAGAATCCACCGTCCGGCTGAGGCGAACGAGTTCGGGATGTACGGCTCAGCGTTCGACGACCTCGACGGCCACCTGTGGGAGGTCTTCTACATGGCGTCCCCTGAGGCCTGACTCGCAGAGAGCGCTGCTCCGCGGGCCTCCGTTGCGCAATGCGGCAGCGGGGCTGGTGGAGCCGTTTCCGGTCTGGCACGGTTAGTCGTCCCCTCCACCCCGCACCCTTGGATACGCACATGACCGAGCGCACCCCGGCTGACCGCCACGCCGCAGCGACAGAGCAGGCGGCGCCCACGCGCAATCAGCACCTCGATCGCCTCCCGTTCACCGGCAGGCACCGCAAGCTCCTGTTCGGGTCCGGCATCGGCTGGGCGCTCGACGCCATGGACGTGAGCCTCATCTCGTTCGTCATGGCCGCGCTCGCGGTGCAGTGGAGCCTCGACGCGACGACGCTGTCGTTCATCGCCTCGATCGGCTTCGTCGGCATGGCGATCGGCGCGAGCGTCGGCGGACTGCTCGCCGACAAGCTCGGGCGGCGTCAGGTGTTCGCGGCGACCCTCCTCATCTACGGTCTCGCCACGGGTGCCTCCGCGCTCGCGGCGTCGGTGGGCGCGCTCATGGTGCTGCGCTTCATCGTCGGTCTGGGGCTCGGCGCCGAGCTTCCCGTCGCCTCGACGCTCGTGAGCGAGTACGCGCCGAAGCGCATCCGCGGACGGGTCGTCGTGCTGCTGGAGGCGTTCTGGGCTGTCGGCTGGATCGGCGCCGCCCTCATCGGGGCCTTCATCATCCCGCTGTCGGCGGATGGATGGCGCTGGGCTCTCCTGACGGGCCTCCTGCCTGCCGTCTACGCGGTGGTCGTGCGGTTCGGGCTCCCCGAATCCGTCCGCTTCCTGGAGAGCAAGGGCAGGTACGCGGAGGCCGAGCGAGCGGTCCGGCAGTTCGAGGAGTCGGCTGGCGTCGATGCGCCCCCGGCGGCGGGTATCGACGCGTCTGACCGCGGACACTCCGCAGCGCGAGCATCCGTGTCACCGGATTCCCAGCGGGCACGATGGCGCGACCTCTGGGCGCCGTCGCTGCGCCGACGGACGGCCGCCCTGTGGGCCGTGTGGTTCTGCATCAACCTCAGCTACTACGGCGCGTTCATCTGGATTCCGAGCCTCCTCGTCGGCCAGGGTTTCACCCTTGTGAAGTCGTTCGAGTTCACGCTCATCATCACGCTGGCGCAGCTGCCCGGCTACTTCGTCGCGGCCTTCCTCATCGAGCGCATCGGCCGGCGTGCGACGCTCGCCATCTTCCTGCTCGGTTCCGCGTGTGCCGCGTTCTGGTTCGGCTTCGCGACGACCGAGGGCGCGATCCTCGCCGCGGGCATGTGCCTGTCCTTCTTCAACCTCGGCGCGTGGGGAGCGCTCTACGCGATCGGCCCCGAGCTCTATCCGACGAGGCTGCGCGCGTCGGGAACCGGGGCGGCCGCGGGCTTCGGCCGCATCGCGTCGATCATCGCGCCGCTGCTGGTGCCCATCATGCTCGCGGGTGGTGGCAGCGTGCTCGTCTTCGGCGTGTTCGCCGCGGCGTTCCTGCTCGCCGCCGGTGCCGCATTCACCCTGCCGGAGCTCATGGGGCGGGAACTCGAGGAGTAGTCGACGCGGGGAGTGGCTCGCGCGCGCCGCGGCCCGCTCAGCCACGCGCCGACTAGCCTTGACGTGTGAGCGAACGACGAGATCCTTCACGACGCGGGGTCATACGGGGAAGCGCGGCTGTCGGCGGCGGAATCGCGACGGCGGCGCTGCTTGCCGCGTGCGGAGGCGACGACGCCGGTGGACAGGATGCGGATGCCACGTCGACGGTGAGCGGCGCCGTGCCCGTCGGCGACGTCCCGGTCGGAGGCGGGGTCGTCATCGCGGACACCGAGACGGTCATCACCCAGCCGGCCGCGGGTGAGTACTTCGGCTTCAGCTCGATCTGCACGCACCAGGGGTGCCCGGTCGCCACGGTGACCGCGGAGCACATCATCTGCCCCTGCCATTCGAGCCACTACGACACGAGGACCGGGGAGCCGGTCGCCGGACCGGCGGACCGGCCGCTCACCCCTCGCACCATCACCGTCACCGAAACTGAGGTCGAATACTCGTGAGCATCACCAATCTGACCGCGATCCGCGATCTCGCGACGGACGCGGGTCTCGAGGTCGAGTACTGGGGCTGGCGGGGCGAGAAGGAGCAGGTCGCGCCCGAGACGCTCGCGGCGGTCCTCGGCGCCCTCGGTCTCCCGGCATCCACCGACGAGGACGTCGCCGCCTCGGCCCGCGAGTTCGAGAACCGGCCGTGGCGTCGAGTGGTGCCGTCCTGCACGACGGTGCGGGAGGGCAGCGACGCCACGATCTTCGTCCACGTTCCTCACGGGAGCGCCGTCCAGGTCGACGTGCTCCTCGAAGACGGGTCGACTCGCAGCCTGCAGCAGGTCGAGAACTGGGTCGATCCGAAGGACCTCGACGGTGCGCTGATCGGTCGCGCGACGTTCGCGCTGCCCGCGGACCTGCCGACGGGCTGGCACGAGGTCGTCGCGAAGGTCGGGGACGACCTCTCGGAGCATGCGCCTGCTGGCACGCTGATCGTCGTGCCGACGAGGACGCCCTGGCCAGCCGAGCGCTCGTGGGGGCTCTTCACCCAGCTCTACCAGCTTCGCTCGACCACGTCCTGGGGGATCGGCGATCTCCGGGACCTCGCCACGTTGACGGCCTGGGGTGCGCAGCGTGACGCGGACTTCGTGCTCGTCAACCCCCTCAACGCGAACCCTCCGGTGTCTCCCATGGAGCCGTCTCCGTACCTGCCGACCTCACGGCAGTTCGGCGACCCCCTGATCCTCACCGTCGACTGGGCGGCCGCCTTCGTCGCGCATCGCACCGAGGTGCCGGCCGACACGGTGGAGCTGCTCTCGCGCCTTGCGGGCGAGGCGATCCTGGGCAACGGCGTCGACAGCATCGATCGTGACGCCGCCTGGGCGCTGAAGGAACCAGCGCTCCGCGCGCTCTTCGACGTCTGGCAGTCGGCGAATGTGATCGACGACGACGTCACGGAGTTCCGCAAGGAGGCGGGGGAGCCGCTCGAGCGGTTCGGCGTCTTCTGCGCCATCTCGCGCGTGCATGGGCGAGATGCTCGCAACTGGCCGAGCGAGCTGGCCACCGCGAACGGTGCCGACGTGCTCGAGTTCGCGGCTGCTCACGCCGAGGACGCCGAGTTCTACGTCTGGCTGCAGTGTCTCCTGGAAGCGCAGGCGAAGCAGGTGCAGTCCGATGCGAGGTCGGCCGGCATGTCGATCGGCATCGTGCACGATCTGCCCGTCGGTGTGCACGCCGGTGGAGCTGATGCGTGGTCGTTCGGGGCGGCGATGGCCCGCGGCGTGACGGTCGGCGTGCCGGCCGACCAGTACAACCAGTTCGGGCAGAACTGGTCGCAGCCGCCGTGGCGCCCCGACATGCTGGCCGAGCTCGGCTACGCGCCGTACCGGGACATGCTGCGCGCCGTCTTCCGCAACGCTGGCGCTGTGCGCATCGACCACATTCTGGGCTTCTTCCGCCTGTGGTGGATCCCGGAGGGCAACACCGCGAAGGATGGCTGCTTCGTGCGGACCGACGCAGAGGCCATGCTGGGCATCCTCGCGCTCGAGGCGCAGCGAGCGGGCGCCGTGGTGATCGGCGAGGACCTCGGCACGGTTCCGCCGGAGGCCAGGGATGCGCTGGCCGAGCGCGGCATGCTCGGTGCCTCCGTCCTGTGGTTCGAATGGTCGGACGATGGGGTCCCGCTGGCCCCTGAGGACTACCGGCGCGCCTGTCTCGCGACGGTGACGACGCACGACCTCCCGCCGACGGCTGGGTTCCTCGCGCTGGAGCACCTCGACGTTCGAGAGCGCCTCGGGCTGCTCGAAGGTTCGGTCGAGGAGGCGCGGGCCGAGGAGACCGAGACGATCTCGAAGGTCGTCGACCGACTCCGGCGAGCTGGCCTGGTGGGGGAGGAGCCGAGCAACGCGGACATCGTCGTGGCGCTGCACGAGTACCTTGCCGGTTCGGCTGCCCAGCTGTTCGGTGTGGGCGTGTCCGATCTCGCGGGTGACCGCCGCGGCGTGAATCAGCCGGGCACCGCCGACGAGTATCCGAACTGGCGAGTGCCCATGACGGATGCCGAGGGCAGGCTGGTCTCGCTCGAAGCGCTCCTGGGCTCGCCGCTCGCCGCCCGGATCGCGGCGGCGTCGGGGAGAACCGAGTAGCGCGGTGAGGCTCTCCGGCGGGTGGCGGCCACGGGGTGTCCGCGGCCTCCTCCTGGCGTCGGCGCTCGGTGCGTCGCTGCTGCTCGCGGCGTGCGTTCCGCCGGTGGCCGCGACGCGCGAATCCGCTGATGCGGTGGCCGTCATCGCCACCCCGGGCGTCACCCAGACGCCGACGCCGACGGTCACCCCGATCAACGTGCAGGTCGTGGCCGCGCCACGAGTCGCGGAGAACGAGAACCCGAAGCCTGTCGACGGCGAGCTCAGGTTCACGAGGGGCCAGTGGGCGACGGTGCTCGGCGCGAGTGGCGAACCCGTCGGCCGCTTCACCATCGCGGGTGTGGCCTTCGACGTTCGGTGTCTCGAAGAGGATGCTCCGAAGGCCGGCGGCAGCTACGTCGCGATCCAGCTGCAGGTCGAGGGATACGGGGCGCTCAGCGCCGAGGATGAGGAGGGCGCGTTCGCGCCCGTGTTCGCCTTCGACAGCCTTCGCCTGTTCGAGAAGAACGGCGACTCGAAGCTGGGGGCCTCGCTCGCGGACGACTGCATCGGGAGCTCCGTGCAGCAGCGCGAGTACGGGGTCGGCGCAGAGTCCGGGTACGTCGTGTTCGACGTTCCGAAGGAGCGCTTCGACGTGGTCTGGGAGTACGGCGACCAGTCGTTCCGGTTCGTGAATCTCACCGTCTGAGGGCTCCGCGCCGCGACCGGTCTCAGGTGAAGAGCTGCGGGAGGAGCGCCGCGGCGAGGGGATAGCCGAGGAACGAGACGGCGTCGAGGATGAAGTGCGCGACGACGAGGCCGCCCACGCGCCCCTTGCGGAGGAACCACCAGGAGAGCAGCACGCCCATGGCGACGTTGCCGAGCGCCATTCCGGGGCCCTGATACAGGTGGTAGGAGCCGCGGAGGAGCGAGGACGCGACGATGATCTGCCAGGTCGCCCACCCCAGCTCGCGCAGGCGGGTCGCGAGATACCCGACGACGACGATCTCCTCCAGAAGCGCGGCACGCAGCGCCGCGAGCAGGAGCAGGATCACGGTCCACCACGTGATCTCCTGCGCGCTCGCCTCGACGGAGAGCGTGAGCCCGAGTGCCCTGGTCGCGAGGTAGAAGACGATACCGGGCACGCCGACGCAGGCGGCCAGCAGAAGGCCCTGCCCGAGGTCGCCGAGGGGCTGCCTCGTGTCCAGGCCCAGCTTCCGGAAGCCGGAGACGGTGGGCCTCCAGAGCAGCCAGATCACCAGAGCGACGGGTACGAGGTCGGTGAGGATGCTCGAGAGCTGCAGGAGCGCGTCGAACAGTGGCCGCGCGTCGCGGGAAGCGTTCAGCGTCGTCGTCTGGTCGGCGAGTGCGGTGTCGCGCGTCGCACGATCCGCGAGGGAGATGACCGCGTACAGGCTCGACGGGATGATCGCGAGTGCCAATACGATCCAGATCTCCCAGCGCAGCCGCACGCGCGCGGAGCGGTCCAGTTCCTCCGGACCCTGGCTGACCGTAACGTCAATGCGCGAATGTGACATGTCCGCAGTCTACGAACGGCGAACGGCTTGTAAGAGTTGAACAAGACCCGTTTCGTGTGAGTAACGATCCCCTGAATTGGTGAAACCCCTCGCGCGAGGGGGCGTAGGTTCAACGGGTATTTGTCGATAATTCACAGAGTTCGTGGATGTTCGACGTTCACAGCCCCTGTTTCCCCAAGGAGGTCCTATGAGGACATCACGAGTTATCGCCGTGGGAGCCGTCGTCGCCACAAGCGCGTTGGTTCTCGCCGGCTGCTCTGCCCCGAATCGCGATCCGGAGATCGTCGGTGGCTCCGCCATCACGGTTGCATGGAACGACCCGTTCTTCGCGTTCAACGTGAACACCTCGGCCAACAACGCCGCGGCGAACGCCAACATCGTCCACGTCACGTCTGATGGCTTCATCGACTACGACCCGACCCCCGAGCTCGTGGAGAACACCGAGTTCGGCACGGTCGAAGAGGTCTCGACCGACCCGCTGACCATCAAGTACACGGTCAACGACGCGGTCACCTGGAGCGATGGCACGCCGTTCGACGGCGCCGACCTGCTGCTCACCTGGGCCGCCAACACCACGCACCGCGAGGCGGGCGAGGTGCCAGAGGCCGAGTACGACGACGAGGGCAACGTCACGAACCAGGACGCGATCGACGCGGCCGCGGACGCCGGTGTCTACTGGGGAACCGACCCGGCACCCGGTCTGCAGCTCGACCTCGCCTCGCAGGCTCCGACGCTCGCCGACGACAACAAGTCGTTCACGGTCGTCTACGACCAGCCGTACGCCGACTGGAAGACCATGTTCGCGCCGGACACGACGGCGATCTCGGCACACGGCACCGTCCAGCTCGCCTACCCGGGTGAGTACGACGACGCGCAGGCCGCGAAGGATGCCTTCATCACCGCGGTCAACGACAACGACAGCGAGTTCCTGAGCAAGGTCGCCTCCGCCTACCGCACCGGCTACGACTACACGTCGATGCCGGAGGAGCCGCAGAAGACCCTCTCCAACGGCCCGTACACGATCACGGATCTGGTCGAGAACCAGTACGTGACGCTCACGGCCCGCGAGGACTACACGTGGGGCCCGCTGCCGCACTACGAGACCATCACGATCCGCTTCATCCCGGACCCGCAGGCACAGGTGCAGGCGCTCCAGAACGGTGAGGTCCAGATCGTCTCCGGTCAGCCGACGACCGACCTCCTGCAGCAGCTCGAGGCCACCGAGGGCATCGAGTGGGAGTCCTCGCTCGAGGGCACCTACGAGCACGTCGACCTCCAGGTCGCCAACGGCGGCGTCTTCGACCCCGCTACCTACGGCGGCGACGAGGCCAAGGCCCAGCAGATCCGCGAGGCCTTCCTCCTCACGATCCCGCGTCAGGAGATCGTCGAGAAGCTCATCACGCCGATCGCCCCGGATGCGACCACGCGCGACTCGCTCGTGTTCCTCCCCGGTGCCGACGGCTACGAGGAGTCGGTCGCCGACAGCGGCGTCTCCCGCTACTCGGGTGACGACGCTGCCATCGAAGAGGCCAAGGGCCTCCTCGCGCAGGCTGGCGTGGCCAACCCCTCCGTCCGCTTCATGACGGCATCCACGAACCCGCGTCGTCAGCAGGAGCTGCAGCTCATCAAGGCCTCGGCCGAGAAGGCCGGCTTCACGATCGTCGACGCGAGCGCCGAGGACTGGTCCACCGTGCTCACGACGCAGACCGACGCCTACGACGCGGCCCTCTTCGGATGGCAGTCCGAGGGTCTCGGTGTCGGCGAGCCGTCCCCGAACTACATCACGGGCGGCATCAACAACTACTACGGCTGGAGCGACCCCGAGCTCGACCAGATCCTCAAGGACGTCGACGTCACGATCGACCCCGCCGAGGCTCAGGGCAAGCTCGTCGAGGCCGAGAAGATCATCATGGACAACTCGTGGTCCGTGCCGATCTTCCAGTTCCCCGGTGTCGTCGCCTGGAGCGACGAGGTCGCGAACGTCAAGCCCGGGTTCCTCTCGCCCCAGTACTTCTGGAACGCCTGGGAGTGGGCACCCGTGGAAGCCGCTGAGTAGTCACACCAGCGTCGAGCTCTCGACGCGCTGACCGCCGCGCGGTCAGATCTAGCGACGGCGGGAGTACCGTAGTCTTCTCGACTGCGGGACTCCCGCCTCGTCTGTTCACGGCCGCACCCCGGCCGAATGCCCCTTCCAGAACAGGACCCATCTGTGCTGAGATTCACCCTCCGACGCCTCTTCGTGTCGATCTTCATCCTGCTGGGCGCGCTCTTCATCGTGTACAACCTCGTCGCGATCTCGAAGGACCCGCTCGCGGACATCTTGGAGTCCACGGCTCCCAACAAGGAGCAGCTCATCGCCGCGCGCGTGGAGCTCCTGCAACTGGATGTGCCAGCCCCCGCCCGCTTCTTCCTGTGGCTCGGCGGCATCCTCGGGTTCTTCATCCCGACCTTCGATGACCCGAACGGCCTGTTCGGCTTCCTCGGCAACAACTTCTCCATGGGCGTCAATATCGCCAACCAGGACGTCGGCCCGCTCATCGCCTCGGCGGTCGGCCAGACCCTGCAGCTCGTCACGGCCGCGACGCTCATCGCCGTCGTCATCGGCGTCGCCGTCGGTGTGACGACCGCCCTCCGCCAGTACTCCGGCTACGACTACACGGTCACGTTCCTGTCGTTCCTCACGTACTCGCTGCCGATCTTCTTCGTGGCCGTGCTGCTCAAGCAGTACATGGCCATCGGCTTCAACGACTTCCTGCAGGACCCCGAGATACCGATACCGCTGCTGCTGCTCATCGGCGTGATCATGGGCTTCATCTTCATGTCGATCATCGGAGGGCCCGCAAAGACGCGCGCCACCGTGTTCGGTGCTGGTGCCGTCGGCACGATCGCGATCCTGTTCGGGATGGAGCTGCTCGACTGGTTCCGCAATCCCGGGCTCGGCACGGTGCTCATCATCGTGCTCGGCCTCGCCACGGTGCTGCTGACCGCCGCGCTCACGGTGGGCCTCTCGCACCGTCGCAACCTCATCGTCACCGGTGCCGTCGCGGTCGTCGGGGGAGCGCTCTGGTACCCGCTGCAGTTCGCGATGACCAACGAGATCGGCGCCTGGTTCCCCATCGCCCTCATCGTGGTCTTCACGGTCATCGCCTGGTTCGTCGGCAAGTACTTCGGAGGCCTCGACAAGCGCAACGTGGCGAGCAACGCCGCCATCGTCGGCTTCGTCGTGTCGCTGCTGCTCGTCATCGACCGCGTCATGCAGACCTGGTCCGGCTACTACGACCAGACCGGCGGCCGTCCGATCGCGACCGTCGGAGCGTCCAGCCCGCAGCTCGGCTCCGACCCGTCGATCTGGCTGCAGATGCTGGACGGCTTCACGCACCTCCTGCTGCCGACGATCGCCATCATGGTCATCTCCATCGCGAGCTACAGTCGCTACTCGCGCTCCAGCCTGCTCGAGATCATGAACCAGGACTACGTCCGCACGGCACGCGCGAAGGGCCTCCCCGAGCGCACCGTGGTCATGCGCCACGCGCTGCGCAACTCGCTCATCCCGATCACCACGATCGTGGCCGCCGACGTCGGCGCCATCATCTCGGGAGCGATCGTCACCGAGCAGATCTTCGGCTGGCGCGCGATGGGATCGATCTTCTCCGAGTCGCTGCGCAACGTCGACCTGAACCCGCTCATGGGCTACATCCTCGTGACCGCGGCGCTCACCGTGATCTTCAACCTGATCGCCGACATCCTGTACTCCGTCCTCGACCCGCGAATCCGCCTGAGCTGAGAGAGGGCTGAGCTATGACGACTCCGAACTTCACCGAGATCACCGCCCCGCAGCCTCACGGCCCCGGCGACGAGCTGACCATCGAGCAGCGTGAGACCATCGGCCTCAGCCAGGGCCAGATCGTGTGGCGGCGCTTCGTGCGCCACACGGGTGCCATGGTGTCCACCGCCGTCCTCCTGGTCATCGTGCTGCTCGTCTTCACGTCCGTCGGCATCGTCGTGCCGTGGTGGGACTTCTCTGAGGGCAAGTTCACGCAGATCCAGGTCTCGGGCTGGTGGGCCTACGACTGGAACTCCATCGCGCCGATCGTGAACGGCGGCAATCCGACCTTCGTGAGCCTCTTCGACTGGGGCTCGCATCCGTTCGGTCAGGACGAGATCGGCCGTGACATCTTCGCCCGCGTCATGCGCGGCACGCAGCAGTCGCTGACGGTCATGTTCATCTACGGCATCCTCGCAGCGGTCATCGGCATCATCGTCGGCGGCATCGCGGGCTACTACCGCGGCTGGGTCGACAACGTGCTCATGCGCGTCACCGACCTCTTCCTCGTCATCCCGACGCTCGTCTTCGCGGCCGTCCTCGGACAGCTCGCTGGACAGAACGAGGTGCTGCGGGCCTACGGCGCCGTCTCGCTCGCCGTGGTCCTCGGCCTCGTCGGCTGGATGTCGCTCGCCCGCCTGGTTCGCGGCGAGTTCCTCACCCTTCGCGAGCGCGAGTTCGTGGACGCTGCGCGCGTCGCCGGCGCCTCCGGCCGGCGCATCATCTTCCGCCACATCCTGCCGAACGCTCTCGGCGTGGTGATCGTCTCGACGACCCTGCTGATGAGCGCCGCCATCATCCTCGAGGCGAACCTCTCGTTCCTGGGCTTCGGCATCCAGCCGCCCGACGTGTCGCTCGGCCAGATCGTGCAGGAGTACCAGGGCGCGTTCGCCACCCGTCCGTGGCTGTTCTGGTTCCCCGGCGCCTTCATCGTGGCGATCGCCCTGTGCATCAACTTCATCGGCGACGGCCTGCGAGACGCCTTCGACCCGCGTCAGCGCAAGATCCCGGGCAACGGCACCTGGTCGCGCATGTGGCGCACGCTCACCTCGCGCGACGGCCGTCCGACCAAGGGCGACGCGGCTGACCGCGACTCGAGCAAGGCGGATGCGTGACGGTCCTCGTGGCAGAGCGCGCCGGGTCGCTGGCCCCTGTGGGGCTAGAACGCGAAGAGCGCGCCGACGACCAGCAGGGTGGTGATCAGCACCACCGTGTTCGCCACGTTCTGCGTGCGCACGACCGGGGCGAGCGGGGCTCCGGCCTCACGCTGCTGCTGGGCCCTGCGGTGCGTGAGGTTCACGGCCGCGTCTCCCGAGTACGTGCCGGGAGCGGCGCTCGTGCGGATGCTCTGCGACTCGTCGGTGAGTCGGCGAGGGTCCTTCCACAGGAGCGGGTCGCGCGGGTCCATTCGCTCGGCGCTGAGCCGGTCGGGCGGGGGAGCGGCCCACGCGCTGACCTTGCCCTCCGGCGTGGTGACGGTGAAGCCGCGCGTCGTCTCGACGAGCTCGATGTGGCCGTATGGCACCACCGTCTTCTTGAGGGGGTTGTTCACCTCGAGCGCATCATCGGTGAAGACGACGCTCGGGCTCACGAGGGTGATCCAGCCGACGCCGAGCGCCAGGATGGGCAGCGGCAGCACCGAGAGCAGGTGGCGGCCGGCACCGGGCGTCACCGCCACGGAGATGACGGCGACCAGCGCCATGGCGGCGATGACGCCGTAGACGACAAGACCCATGCGGGGGCGGAGAACTGTTCGCTCGGACACGAGCCAAGTGTCGCAGACGAATCCCGTCCCACCGCGGTGAGCGGACCGGCAGTCGGTCCGCTCGCACCTCAGACTCCACGCACTTCGACCGCAGCCCACCGGGAGGCACGCTCATGAGCACGACTTCACGCAAAGACGACACGACGCCCATCCTCGAGGTGCAGGACCTGAGCGTCGAGTTCTGGGTCGGCGGAGACTGGGTCCCCGCCGCGAAGGACATCAACTACGTGGTCCGGCCGGGCGAGGTGCTCGCCATCGTGGGCGAGTCCGGCTCCGGCAAGTCGGTGTCGTCGATGACGCTGCTGGACCTGCTCCCGAAGAACGGGCGCACGTCCGGAAGCGCGAAGCTCAACGGCACCGAGCTCATCGGCGCCCCGCAGTCGACGCTTCGTCGCGCGCGTGGCAATGACATCGCGGTCATCTTCCAGGAGCCGATGACCGCGCTCAACCCCGTGCTCACGATCGGATTCCAGATCTCCGAGGCCCTGCGCATCCACAACCCGACGATGACGCCGAACGATGCGCGCGAGCGTGCGCTCGAGCTGCTTCGCCTCGTGGAGATGCCGAACCCGGCCAAGGCGTTCGACTCGTACCCGCATCAGCTCTCCGGCGGCCAGCGCCAGCGCGCCATGATCGCGCAGTCCCTGAGCTGCGACCCCGACCTCCTCATCGCGGATGAGCCGACGACAGCGCTCGACGTGACGATCCAGGCCGAGATCCTGGAGCTCATGCGCTCACTCCACGAGCGCCTGAACTCGGCCATCGTCATCATCACGCACGACATGGGCGTCGTCGCCGACATCGCCGACAACGTGATCGTCATGAAGGGTGGAGAGATCGTCGAGCGCGGCACGGTGCGCGAGATCTTCAAGAACCCGCAGCACGCCTACACGAAGACGCTGCTCGACGCCGTGCCGCACCTCGGCACGGGGGAGGCGAGCGGGCTGGACGCGCGCGAGTTCACGGGCGAGCCGGCTCTCGTCGTGCAGAACGCCGACATCGAGTACCCGAAGCAGGGGCGCGTCCCAGCGTTCAAAGCGGTCGAGGACGCGACGTTCGAGATCTACCCTGGCGAGATCGTCAGCGTCGTCGGCGAGTCCGGCTCCGGCAAGACCACGGTCGCGCGAGCGGTCGTCGGCCTGCTGCCGGTCGCGGCAGGCTCCATGAAGCTCAACGGCGTCGAGCTCAACGGCGTCTCCCGGCAGGACCTCGCGAAGGTGCGCCGCGACATCGGCATCGTCTTCCAGGACCCGGGCTCGTCGCTCAACCCCCGCTGGCCCGTCGGGCAGTCGATCGCCGAGCCGCTCATCCTCGAGAAGAAGCTCACGAAGGCCGAGATCGAGGCCCGCGTCGGCGAGCTGCTCGACCAGGTCGAGCTGCCCCGTTCCTTCCGCAACCGCTACCCGAACGAGCTCTCCGGCGGCCAGCGTCAGCGAATCGGCATCGCTCGAGCCCTTGCGCTCGAGCCGAAGCTCCTCGTCGCCGACGAGCCGACGTCGGCACTGGACGTCTCGGTGCAGAAGCGCGTGCTGGAGCTGCTCGTCGAGATCCAGCAGCGCCTGCAGTTCGCGGTGCTCTTCGTGACCCACGACCTCGCCGTCGTGGACCAGCTCGCCAACCGCGTGATCGTAATGAACCACGGCAAGATCGTGGAGCAGGGGCCGACGGACCAGATCCTGCGCGCACCCCAGGATCCGTACACGCAGCGCCTCGTCGCTGCCGTGCCGGTTCCCGACCCTGACGAGCAGGCGATGCGTCGCGAGGAGCGCGCCGCGCTCAAGCGGGCGACGGCCGCTGCGGTCACGAACGAGGTGCTCGGCGACGACATCGTGGTCTCCGACGCGCCGAGCGGGCAGCAGGAGAACGTGCTGCGGGCGGAAGCCGAGGAGCGCGAATCCGGGCAGTGACCCGGTAGAAACTTCGACCAGCGTGAGGCCCATCTCACGCTGGTCGGGAGGCGTGCCCTCCGTGACGTAGGATGAACTGCCCTTTTCTCAAATGAAAGCACCCCTGAATGACTGCTGTGCCTGTCGCCCACCGTTCTGAACTCCGTAACGTCGCCATCGTGGCGCACGTCGACCACGGCAAGACGACCCTCGTCGACGCCATGCTGAAGCAGACGGGCTCGTTTGGCGAGCACGACAGCAACTCGACCGAGGCCCGAGTCATGGACTCGAACGACCTCGAGCGTGAAAAGGGCATCACCATCCTCGCCAAGAACACGGCGATCTCGTACAAGGGGAAGCACGCCACGGATGGCCCGATCACGATCAACGTGATCGACACCCCCGGCCACGCCGACTTCGGCGGTGAGGTCGAGCGCGGCCTGTCGATGGTCGACGGCGTCGTCCTGCTCGTCGACGCGTCCGAGGGTCCCCTCCCGCAGACTCGCTTCGTGCTCCGCAAGGCGCTCGCCGCGAACCTGCCCGTCATCCTCTGCGTCAACAAGACGGACCGTCCCGATGCCCGCATCGACGAGGTCGTCGCCGAGAGCCAGGACCTGCTTCTCGGCCTCGCCTCCGACATGGCCGACGAGGCACCGGATCTTGACATCGACGCGCTGCTCGACCTGCCCGTCCTCTACGCCTCCGGGCGTGCCGGTGCCGCTTCGCACAACCAGCCCGCTGACGGCGAGCTGCCGGACAACGACGACCTCGAGCCCCTCTTCGAGACGATCCTCAAGCACATCCAGCCGCCCGCCTTCGACCCAGAGGCGCCGCTGCAGGCGCACGTGACGAACCTGGACAGCTCGCCGTTCCTCGGGCGTCTCGCTCTGCTGCGCGTCTTCAACGGCACGCTCAAGAAGGGCCAGAACGTGGCCTGGGTCAAGAACGACGGCTCGGTGCACAACGTGCGCATCACGGAGCTGCTCGAGACGAAGGCGCTCGACCGCGTCCCCACCGACTCCGCGGGCCCCGGTGACATCGTCGCCGTCGCCGGCATCCCCGAGATCATGATCGGCGAGACGATCGCCGACCCCGAGGACATCCGCCCGCTCCCCGGCATCACGGTCGACGAGCCGGCCATCTCGATGACGATCGGCACGAACACCTCGCCCATCATGGGCAAGGTCAAGGGCCACAAGCTCACCTCGCGCATGGTCAAGGACCGTCTCGACCGCGAGCTCATCGGCAACGTCTCGATCCGTGTCCTCGACATCGGCCGCCCGGACGCCTGGGAAGTCCAAGGCCGTGGCGAGCTCGCGCTCTCCGTCCTCATCGAGAACATGCGTCGCGAAGGCTTCGAGCTGACCGCCGGCAAGCCGCAGGTCGTCACGAAGATCGTCGACGGCAAGACGCACGAGCCGTACGAGCACCTCACTATCGACTCGCCAGAGGAGCACCTCGGTGCCATCACGCAGCTCCTCGCGGCGCGCAAGGGCCGCATGGAGTCCATGTCGAACCACGGCACCGGCTGGGTGCGCATGGAGTTCGTCATCCCGTCGCGTGGCCTCATCGGCTTCCGCAGCGAGTTCATGACCAGCACACGCGGCACCGGTATCGCCAACGCCATCTCGCACGGCTACGAGCCATGGGCCGGCCCGATCACGACCCGCACGTCGGGCTCGATCGTCGCCGACCGCGCCGGAGTGGCGACGCCGTTCGCGATGATCGCCCTGCAGGAGCGCATGTCGTTCTTCGTGCAGCCGACCGAAGAGGTCTACGAGGGCATGGTCATCGGCGAGAACTCGCGCGCCGACGACATGGACGTCAACGTGACCAAGGAGAAGAAGCTCACGAACATGCGTTCCGCCAACGCGGACACGTTCGAGTCGATGACCCCGTCGCGCCAGCTCACGCTCGAGGAATGCCTCGAGTTCGCTCGCGAAGACGAGTGCGTCGAGGTCACGCCCGAGAAGATCCGCATCCGCAAGCTGCTCCTCGACGGCAACGCACGTGCACGTGCCACGTCGCGCGCCAAGAAGCAGTAGTCGAACGTGCGAACTCGCACGGTTCGCAGTGAAGATTAAGGTCGTATGACGGAAGTCATCGAACAGCCTGCCGGAGAGCAGCGCACCGGGGAGCGAATCCTCGGGGCGCTGCTCTACGCGCTTCTCGGCCTCATCGTCGGCACGGTCACGACGTTCCTGCACCGCGGTCGCGTCGAGCTCTTCGACACCACGCTGTGGGTCGGTATCGTGCTCGGACTCGCCTGCATCCTGTGCCTCGGCATCGGCCTCCGCATGTACCTCGTCGACCGGTGGATGACCACGGGATTCGCGGCCGGCGTCGTCGCGGCGGTCGGCGCCCTCGGACTCTGGAACCCCGGGTCCAGCGTCGTCGTCGTCGGGGACGCATTCGGCCTCGCGTGGCTGGCGCTCGCATCGCTCATCGCGGCGGCCTGCGCATTCTGGCCGCAGCTCCCGAGCCGTCGAGCGCGAACGACGCCCGTCCGCGACGAGTACGATGGGAGATCGCCCACGAACTTGGAGGAGTCACCCAAGTGACCTACGTCATCGCCCTTCCCTGTGTCGACGTGAAAGACCGGGCCTGCATCGACGAGTGCCCCGTCGACTGCATCTACGAGGGCGACCGGATGCTCTACATCCATCCGGACGAATGCGTCGACTGCGGGGCCTGCGAGCCCGTGTGCCCCGTCGAGGCCATCTACTACGAAGATGACCTGCCCGACGAGTGGAGCGAGTACTACACCGCGAACGTCGACTTCTTCAGCGAGATCGGCTCCCCGGGAGGCGCGGCCAAGGTGGGCGTCATCCATCACGACCACCCCCTCATCGCGGCACTCGACCCCCAGGGGGACGGCGCGTGACGCTGGGTGAGCTTCCCGACTATCCGTGGGACAACCTCGCGCCGTACGTCGAACGAGCGAAGTCGCATCCTGACGGCGCCGTGGACCTGTCGATCGGCTCGCCGGTCGACCCGACTCCCGAGATCGTGCGGACGGCGCTGCGCGAGCACGCCGACGCGCACTCCTACCCGACGACAATCGGCACCCCTGAGGCGCGGGATGCAGTGGTCGAGTGGTTCGCGAGGAGCCGGGGTGTCACGGGGCTCGGGCGAGCGAACACGATGCTCACGGTGGGCTCGAAGGAGTTCGTCGCCACGGCGGCGTTCTTCCTGCGCCTCGGTGCAGGCGACACCGTCGTCTACCCGGCACGCGCCTACCCCACGTACGAGATCGGCGCCGTCTTCGCTGGGGCGGCGGGGTTCTCAGGTGACGACCCGGCTTCCTGGCCCGCGTCGACGAAGCTCATCTGGCTGAACAGCCCCGGCAATCCGGACGGACGCGTCCTCGGCGTCGACGAGCTCAGGGCCGCGGTCGAACGTGCGCGGGAGCTGGGGGCCATCATCGTGAACGACGAGTGCTACGCCGAACTCGGCTGGGGTGAATGGTCGGGGGAGCGCATCCCGAGCATCCTCGACGATCGGGTCACCGGTGGTGACCTGACGAACATCCTCGCCTGCTCCTCGCTGTCGAAGCGCTCGAACCTCGCCGGATACCGAGCGGCGTACATCGCTGGTGATGCCTCGCTGATCGAGAGACTCCTCGTCGCGCGCAAGCACGCCGGCCTCATCGTGCCAGCTCCTGTGCAGGCGGCGGTCGCGACGGCGCTCGGCGATGACGAGCACGCCAGGGAGCAGTACCACCGCTACCGCCGACGCCGCGAGGTGCTGCTGCCGGCCCTGCAGTCCTGGGGGCTGCGCATCGAGCACAGCGAGGCGGGGCTCTACCTCTGGGGCACGACAGGACATGACTCGTGGACCACGATCGGCGCGCTCGCCGATCTGGGCATCATCGGCGGGCCGGGCGTCTTCTACGGCGACGCCGGAGCCCAGTACGTCCGCATCTCACTCACGGCCACCGATGCGCAGATCGCTGAGGCCGCCCGGCGCCTGATTGCGGCCAATGCTGACCAATCGGTGCACGCGCAGTAGACAACAGACAGCACATCGCGGGTTTCATTGTGGATTCGCATAGTCACCTTGTCGACCGATTAGGCTATGAGGACACTGCGCGTTCTGCGTGCTCGCCGGGGAGCATCCCCCACTCGCTCGAGGAGGATTTGTGACTGAACAGCACAAGCAGGCTGAGGCCCACCAGCACGAGGCGGACTCGGCCACCTTCAGGATCGGCGACAGGACCGCGGAGTTCCCAGTCCTGCGCGCCACCGAAGGCGCTGACGCGGTCGACATCTCGACGTTCATGAAGCAGACGGGATACACGACGCTCGACCAGGGGTTCGTCAACACGTCGTCGACCAAGTCCGCCATCACGTACATCGATGGTGCCAACGGCATCCTGCGTTACCGCGGCTATCCGATCGAGGAGCTCGCCTCCAAGTCGAGCTTCCTCGAAGTCGCCTACCTGCTCCTCTACGGTCAGCTCCCCACCGAGTCCGAGTACGAGAGTTTCACGGATCGCATCCGCCATCACACCCTCCTGCACGAGGACCTCAAGCGCTTCTTCACGGCACTGCCGCCGCACGCTCACCCCATGTCGGTGCTCTCCAGTGC
Source organism: Pseudoclavibacter sp. JAI123 (assembly GCF_013409665.1). Taxonomy (NCBI): domain Bacteria; kingdom Bacillati; phylum Actinomycetota; class Actinomycetes; order Micrococcales; family Microbacteriaceae; genus Pseudoclavibacter; species Pseudoclavibacter sp. JAI123. The sequence goes on from NZ_JACCCM010000001.1 coordinate 1,673,818, forward strand.
GGTCAACGCGCTCTCGACCTACTACGAGGACTCGCTCGACGTCCACAACCCCGAGATGGTCGAGCAGTCGACCATCCGGCTCCTCGCGAAGATCCCGGTCATCGCCGCCTACGCGCACAAGAAGAGCATCGGCCAGGCCTTCCTGTACCCGGACAACTCGCTCGACTTCGTCGACAACTTCCTCAAGCTCAACTTCGGCAACCTCGCCGAGCCGTATGAGGTCAACCCAGTGCTCTCGAAGGCGCTCGAGCGCCTCCTCATCCTGCACGCCGACCACGAGCAGAACGCATCGACGTCGACGGTCCGCCTCGTCGGCTCGACCGAGGCGAACATGTACTCGTCGATCTCAGCCGGCATCAGCGCGCTCAACGGCCCGCTGCACGGTGGCGCGAACGAGGCAGTCCTGAAGATGCTCGCGCAGATCCAGGAATCGGGCGAGGGCGTCGACCGCTTCGTCGAGCGCGTGAAGAACAAGGAAGACGGCGTCCGCCTCATGGGCTTCGGGCACCGCGTCTACAAGAGCTACGACCCGCGCGCGAAGCTCGTCAAGGAGTCCGCCGACGAGGTGCTCGCCGCCCTCGGCGTCAACGACCCGCTCCTGGAGCTCGCCACGCAGCTCGAGCAGGTCGCGCTCAACGACGACTACTTCAAAGAGCGCAGCCTCTACCCGAACGTCGACTTCTACACGGGCCTCATCTACAAGGCCATGGGGTTCCCCACGCGCATGTTCACGGTGCTCTTCGCCATCGGCCGGCTGCCCGGCTGGCTCGCGCACTGGCGTGAGGCCAACGCCGACGCCAAGACGAAGATCGGTCGCCCGCAGCAGCTGTACACGGGGGAGCCGGAGCGGCACTACCCGGAGAACCGCGGCTTCCAGCTTCTCTGACGCTGGCCGCGCGACGACAAGAGAGAGCCGCCGGAACCTGGAAATCCCTGAGAGGGCTTCCGATCCGGCGGCTCTCGCTCTACGCTGAACGAACAAGACACTCCCCGCTCGAGCCGCACGACAGGTGGCCAGCGGGGAGTGTTGTTTCGTCTCCGGGTTGCGGGGGTTGCTAGGCGTGCAGCGCGTCGTTGAGCTGGATGCCAGCCCCCGTGCGGGCTAGGGCCTCGACGGCGCCGTTGAGCGAGTTGCGACGGAACAGCAGGTTGGGCACACCGGAGAGCTCGGCGGCTTTCACCGAGCGGGGCTCGCCGATCTGACCGTCGGGGTCGCTCACGCCGATGAGGGAGACCTTCGTGCCGGCCGTGACATAGAGGCCGGCCTCGACGATCGAGTCGTCGCCAAGCGAGATGCCGATGCCGGAGTTCGCGCCCAGCAGTGCGCGCTCGCCGATTCGGATGCGCTCCTTGCCGCCGCCGGAGAGCGTGCCCATGATCGATGCGCCGCCGCCGATGTCGCTGCCGGCGCCGAGGACGACGCCCTGGGAGACGCGGCCCTCGACCATGGAACGGCCGAGCGTGCCCGCGTTGAAGTTGACGAAGCCCTCGTGCATGACGACCGTCCCCGGGGCGAGGTGCGCGCCGAGCCGCACCCGTCCGCCGTCCGCGATGCGCACATCCGCCGGCATGACGTAGTCGAGGAGGCGCGGGAACTTGTCGACGGCGTAGACCTGGATGCCCTCGCGCTGAAGGCCCGCGCGCGAGCTCGCCGCCAGCTCGGGGCGCATGGGCCCGACGTTGGTCCACGCGTTGGTGGGCAGGTGGCCGAAGATGCCGTCGAGGTTGATGCTGTTGGGCTCGACGATGAGGTGGCTCAGGAGGTGGAGGCGCAGGTAGGCATCGACGACGCTCTCGACGGGACCGTCCAGCTCCACGGTCACCGTGACGGGGCTGACCTGGACCTGGCGACGCTCGTCATCGTAGGCGAGGGCGGCGAAGCTCGCGGGCGAGATGTGCGGGTCTCGGCCCTCTGGCAGGGCGCCGAGCGCGGGTGTCGGGAACCAGGCGTCGAGCACCTGTCCGTCGTTCGTGATGGTGGCGAGGCCGTCGCCCCACGCGGTCCGCGGGTCGTTGGAGGTTGGTGCATCGTTGGTCATGGCTCCAGGCTACCCAGCGAAGGGCTCGCGCGGGCACGAGCGGGCCCGTTCCGGTGGAGGACTTAGGCTTGAGCGCATGTCTTCTCTCGCGAGCGCCGACGCCATCGATCTGACGCGACCTTCGACCGAACTCACGAGGCTGCTGTGCGACATCCCGTCGGTATCCGGCGAAGAGGCGGCGATTGCCGACACGATCGAGGCGGCGCTCTCGCCGTTCGAGCATCTCGAAGTGCTCCGGCTCGGCAACACGATCGTCGCGCGCACGTCGCTTGGTCGCACCCAGCGGGTCGCGATCGCCGGGCACATCGACACGGTTCCGATCAACGAGAACCTCCCGACCCGCAGCGAGGTGCTGACGCCCGAGCAGGCGGCCGCGGACGTGCCGGGCACGCCGGCCGGTGAGTACCTCTGGGGGCGCGGCACCGTCGACATGAAGGCCGGTGTTGCCGTGCAGCTGCGGCTCGCGGCAGAGCTCACGGAACCCGCCGTCGACGTCACCTGGATCTGGTACGACAACGAGGAGGTCGCCTCAGACCTCAACGGCCTCGGGCAGCTGGCCGATGCGCGACCCGATCTGCTCGCGGCGGACTTCGCGATCCTCGGCGAACCCACGAAGGGGGAGGTCGAGGGTGGCTGCAACGGCACGATCCGCGTCGACATCCGCACGAGAGGCAAGCGCGCGCACTCCGCCCGCGCCTGGGTGGGCCAGAACGCCATCCACAGGGCGGCGCCGATCCTCGCGAGGCTCGCGGCGTTCGAACCGGCCACCGTTCCCGTCGAGGGGCTCGACTACCGGGAGGGGCTCAACGCCGTCCGCATCTCAGGGGGAGTGGCCGGCAATGTCATCCCAGACGAGTGCGTCGTGCACGTCAACTACCGCTTCGCTCCGGACAAGTCGCTCGACGAGGCCGAGGCGAAGCTCCGAGAGTGGTTCGGCGACTTCGAGCTCGACTTCGTGGACCGTTCTCCCGCCGCGCGTCCCGGGCTGGACGCACCGCTCGCCCGCGGCTTCCTGGAGGCGGTTGGGGCGGAAGCCAAGCCGAAGTACGGGTGGACGGACGTGGCGCGCTTCTCGGCCCTGGGCATCCCGGCCGTCAACTACGGCCCCGGCGACCCGTTGAAGGCGCACGCGGACGACGAGCGGGTGCTGCTGACCGAGATCACGCGCGTCGAAGAGGGGCTGCGCACGTGGCTGACCTCACGCTAGCCAGGACTGGGCGCGACGACTTCACCGTCGCCGCTGACACGCGACCCACCTACTTCTCCTACTACTGGAATCGCCTGCCGCCACTTGCGCAGGTCGCCATCATCTTCGCCGTCTCCCGCGTCGTGACGACCACGTTCCTGCTGGCGTTCGCCTCGCAGCAGCAGGAGACCTGGCAGTCGCCGGCCAAGCCCGACCTGTGGACCTTCTCGAACCTCTGGGACTCGGCCTGGTACGAGCGCATCGCGACAGGGCCGTACGGCTACTCCAGTGACCTGCCGAGGAACGACGAGGGGCAGGTGACCGAGAACGCGTGGGCGTTCATGCCCGTGTACCCGGTGCTCGTCCGCGCGCTGATGCTCGTGACGACGCTCCCCTGGGAGATCGCGTCCGTGCTCGTCGCGACGGCCTTCGGGTTCGCCGCTGCATGGGTCTTCAACCGAACGCTTGCCCTGGTCGTCGACAAGAGCACGACGTCGTTCGCGACGCTGCTCTTCTGCATCGGGCCGACGAGCCCCTTGCTGCAGCTCGGCTACGCGGAGAGCGCGCAGAACTTCTTCGTCGCGCTGCTGCTGTACCTCCTCATCAAGCGCCAGTGGCTCGTCATGCTCCCGGTCATCGTCATCGCATCCTTCACTCGCCCGACCGGGCTCGCGTGGGCTATGACGCTGGGCCTGTACTTCCTCGCTCGCTGGTGGATGCACGCCAAGGGCAGAGAGGACTTCCCGAAGCCGGAGGTCATCAAGGTCATGGCGGCCGGTCTGCTCTCGGCGCTCGCCGGCTTCGGCTGGCTCCTCATCGCATGGGCCGTCACCGGCATCCCGTCGGCCTACATCGACACGGAGCTGGCCTGGCGCATCCACTACACCGGCCCCATCGAGCTCGTGCCGTTCACCGGCTGGTTCCACGGATCGACGTTCTGGTTCGGGCAGCCGATCGGTGCCGTGATCGTCGTGCTGTTCGTCGTCGTCGTGCTCGGCGTCATCGCGCTGCCGGTCATGCGAAGGCTCGGCATCGAGATCAGGATCTGGCTGCTCAGCTACTTCACATACCTGTTCGCCGTGTTCTTCCCGCAGTCGAGCACCTTCCGTCTGCTCATGCCGATGTTCCCCGTCCTCGGCGCGGTCGCCATCCCCAAGTCACCGCTCTACCGGGTCGGCGTGGTCGTCGTCATGCTCGTCGGCCAGCTGGTCTGGCTGTACATCTGCTGGTACACCGTGGAGGGTGACTGGACCCCGGCTTAGCCCGGTCCAAAACGTCACCGTTCCGTGGCCGGAGCGTTATCGTTTCCGGCACAGAAAGCCCTGGTGAACCCCTACATTGAGGGCAGGCAACAGCACCGACGCAGCAGCGTCGACAGAACACGGGGGAGCAGGACATGGAACGACTCGGGGCGGGGCGGATCGCAGTAATCGCGGCGGTCGGGATGCTGGCACTTTCGGGGTGTCAGGCGACACCGGGGGAGGCGGGCCCAACGACCACGTCGTCACCCACCGCGGCAGTCACGGCGACGCCTGAGGTCACGGAGACCGCGACCGCAACGCCCGAGGAGACGGAGCAGCCCGCGGTTGCCTGGAGCATCTCCTCGATCGACTCGGCGGAACAGTGCGCGCTCTTCACCGACGCCATGCTCGGGGACCTCAACCCGGCGCGCCTCGTGCCCTTCGAGCAGGCGTTCTCGATCGAGCAGCACCCTGATCTGACACAGCTCGCAGCTGCAGCTCCCGAACTCTGCAACTGGGTTCCGTCGAGAGTCGGAGATGTCGAGGGGACCGGTGGTGGTCAGCCCGGTGGGAAGTGGCGCTCGACCTTCCTGCACATCGCGACCGTTCCGAGCAGCGAGACGCTCGACGCCGCGACCATGTTCGATGAGTTCGAGAGCTTCACCGAGGGGTTCTCGGTCGGCACGAACCCGTACACCACGCAGGAGCTCGGCGACGGCACCGTCTACCTCCTCGAGAACAAGACGCACGGCGAGACCGTGCCCGCCGACATCTGCCACTACGTCGAAGGGCAGACCGTCGTCACCATCGTGCGTGAGACCGATGGGCAGTGCGTCGCGGCCCTCGAGCGGGCCGTCGCCGTCGCGAAGGGCTGACCTGCTGGCCCAGCCCCAGAGACAGCGATCGCCGCATCCAGCACGGATGCGGCGATCGTCGTCTGCGGGTCGCCCCGCTGGTTGAGCTAGGAGCGTGCGGCGTCGAGGCGCTCGCCGACGTTCTTCCAGTTCACGATGTTCCAGAACGCCTTGATGTAGTCGGCACGGACATTCTGGTAGTCGAGGTAGTAGGCGTGCTCCCACACGTCGAGCTGCAGGAGCGGCGTGACCCCGAACGGGATGTTGCCCTGCTGGTCGAACAGCTGGAACGTCGTCAGGTTGCCGCCGGTCTGGTCGTAGCCGAGCACCGCCCAGCCGGAACCCTGGACGCCGAGGGCCACCGCGGTGAACTGCGCCTGGAACTTCTCGAGTCCGCCGAACTGCTCGTCGATGGCGTCCTTGATGCCACCCTCGGGCTCGCCGCCCTCGGGGGAGAGGTTGGTCCAGAACACGCTGTGGTTGACGTGCCCGCCGAGGTTGAAGGCGAGGTCCTTCTCGAGCTTGTTGATGTTCGCGAGGTTGCCGCTGTCTCGCGCCTCGGCGATCTGCTCGAGGGCCGTGTTCGCGCCCTTGACGTACGTCGCGTGGTGCTTGTCGTGGTGCAGCTCCATGATGCGAGCTGAGATGTGGGGCTCGAGTGCCGCGTAGTCGTATGGAAGGTCGGGAAGCGTGTATTCAGCCACGGAAAGTCCTTTCGATCATCTGGCAAGAGCAGGAGGCGTCGTCGACGCCAACGCCTTTCGACGCTACACCTCGCTTCTGGTCGTTCCCCCGTCGATTCCCCGCAAGTCTGCGTGCATCCAGAACACGACTTTTCACATTCCGGAGGGCCGAATGCACACTCCGTCCACGAATTTGGGATACTAGGAGGACACTGCACAAATCTTGGAGGCGCAATTATGGCCGCGATGAAACCGCGTACTGGTGACGGACCTATGGAAGCCATCCGCGAAACACGGCTGATCATCGTCCGTGTACCCCTCGAGGGTGGCGGGCGCCTCGTGGTGTCCGTCAACGACGACGAAGCACGCGAGCTTCGCGATGCGCTGAGCTCGGTCGTCGGCGAATAGCCGTTCCGCACGAAGCAGAAGGGCGTCGACCATTCGGTCGGCGCCCTTCTGCTGTGCCTGCTCGGGGCCTTCTTGCCTAGCGCAGCTTCGTGAGCTGCAGGATCCCGCCGTCAAGAGGCAGGAGTGAGAGCCGCAGGTCGTCTTGCAGGTCGAACTCGGCGTAGAGCGCGCGAAGGCCGCTCGTCAGCGCATCGCGGCGGGCCGGCGATGCCACCTTGCCGCCATTGAGCGCGCCGAGTGCCACGATCGTGCCGCCCGGGCGGATGAGCCGGAGTCCGTGCTGCAGGTGAGCGCCGATGTGCGCCACGTCGCCGCCGATGACGACGAGGTCGTACCCGCCCTCCGTCATGCGGGGGAGCACGTCCTGCGGGTGGCCCGTGATGAACCGGAGGCTCGCGCCTCGCGCACCCGCCGAGACGAGCAGGCGACGAGCGTGGCCGAGGTACTCGGGCTCAGCATCGATGCAGGTGATCGTCGCGCCGGGCGCGCCGCGCCAGACCGCGTGGGTCAGTACTCCCGCCCCGGTGCCGATCTCGATGATCGTGGATGCGCCCGTGGCGGCGGCGAGGAACGTCAGGTGGGCGGCGGCTGCCGCCGAGGGGAGCGGGAGTCCGAGTTCGAGCGTCAGCTGACGAGCATCCCGGACGAGGGCATCGTCCACGATTCGCTCGTTGATGTAGCGCGAGCTGAGCTCCAGTTCAGACATTCTCCAAGACTAGCGTCGGCCTGGCCCGCGGGGCCCGAATGCGGAGTCCCAGCTGGCGTGCCCGAGTGCCGTGTTGGCGCAGACCAGAGCCTATGATGGGACGGTGTTTGGGCTGACGTTTGAGAAATTGCTGTTGATCGGCATTATCGCGGCCTTCATCATCGGTCCCGACAAGCTCCCGAAAGCTGCCGAGCGTCTCGCTGATGCGGTCAAGTGGCTTCGTGGTGCGTCCACGAACGCCAAGTCGCGCATGAAAGAGGAGATGGGCGACGACTTCGCGGACGTCGACTGGCGCAAGCTCGACCCCAGACAGTACGATCCCCGCCGCATCATCCGCGACGCGCTCCTCGCTGAAGACGAGCCCGTGGCCCCTGAACCCGCTGTCGCGAAGCCGACCTCGACAGGAGCGGCTGCGAGCACCGCGGCGCTGGCCGCTGGAGGAGCCGCCGCCGCGATCGGCGGTGCTTCGCGACCGAGCTGGGCAGCAGGCGCCGCTCCAGCTCCCGCCGTGGTCGGGCCCGTGCCCTTCGACGGTGAGGCGACCTGATCCTGACGCCCAACCACGCTCACGCAGGCGGGCGCGCTGCATGTCTGCCGGCCCCGTCTAGACGAGCGACACGGGCAGCCTGCGGCCGCTGAGCCCCCTGGGCTGAGCGAGCAGTGCATCCGCCGCCTGCTGCAGGGCGATGCCCGCCGGAGTGGTCGGTGCCTGCCGGAGCAGGGGCGTGCCTGCATCGCCGGACTCGCGCAGAGACTGGCTGACGGGCACTTCGGCGAGCAGCTCGACGGGGGAGCCGTCTTCGCTCAGACGATCAGCGACCGCCCTTCCGCCGCCCTCTCCGAAGAGCGCGACACGCACACCGTCGGCCGAAGCGAACGGCGACATCGTCTCGATGACGCCGATGACGCGCTGGCCGGTCTTCCTGGCGAGCGCACCCGAGCGCCACGCGACTTCGGCCGCCGCGGCCTGGGGCGTCGTGACGACGACGACCTCGGCTCCCGGCAGCAGCTGTCCGAGGGAGATGGCGATGTCGCCGGTTCCCGGCGGCAGGTCGAGAAGCAGGACGTCGAGGTCACCGAAGTACACGTCGGTGAGGAACTGCTCGATCGTGCGGTGCAGCATCGGGCCGCGCCACGCGACCACCTGCGCGTCGTCGCCGAGGAACATGCCGATCGAGATGAGCCTCACCCCGTGCGCCTCAGGCGGCACGATCATGTCGCCGACCCGAGTGGGCGAGACATCATCACCCAACCCGAAGAGACCCGGAATCGAGTATCCGTGCACATCCGCGTCGATGAGGCCCACGCTGAGCCCGCGTCGAGCGAACGCCGCGGCGAGGTTCGCCGTCACCGTCGACTTCCCGACACCGCCCTTGCCACTCGTCACGGCGATGACACGCGTCAGCGAGTCCTTGCCGAACGGATGCACGCGTCCGGCTCGCGAGCCGCGGAGCCGTTCAGTGAGCGCGGTCCGCTGCTCGCGCGTCATGACGCCCACCACGAGCTCGTAGGGCGCGCCGTCGATGACCGACTCGATCGCAGATCGCACGTCCCGCTCGATCTGGCGGGCAGCAGGACAGCCCACGATCGTGAGGCGGAGCTCGACCTCGAACGCCCCGTCCCCGCGCTCGTCGACGCGCTCGATCATGCCGAGCTCGGTCAGCGGTCGACGCAGCTCAGGGTCGCTGACCTCGCCGAGCGCGCCCCAGATGTCCGCAGCGACGGTCACGCCACTCACACCTGCTCTTCTGCCGACTTGGCCGCGCGCTTCCTGTCCCGGATGGCTTCCGCACGTCGCCTCGCTGAGTCGCTGACCCGCTGCTCCTCGCGCGAGATGGTCTCAGAGCCCTCCTCATCGGGATCATCGAGGTCCTCGATGTCCTCGAGCAGAGCGCGCAGCTCGGCCCGGATGAAGTCCTTGGAGGCCAGATCCTTGGTCAGGACGCGCAATGCCACGATCTCGCGCGCGAGGTACTCGAGGTCGGCCGAGTTGCGCTCGGCGCGCTGCCGGTCCTGCGCGATCTGCACGCGGTCGCGGTCATCCTGCCGGTTCTGGGCGAGCAGCAGCATGGGGGCCGCGTAGGACGCCTGGAGCGAGAGCATGAGCGTGAGGGCGATGAAGCCGAGGTCGGCGGAGTCGAAGCGCAGCTCGATGGGTGCCATCGAGTTCCACACGACCCAGAAGATGACGAACAGCGACAGACCGACGAGGAAGGCGGGGGTGCCCATGGCTCGGGCGAACGCCTCCATGCCGCGGCCGAACGCATCGCTGCGCTCGTGGTCGCGGTTCTCCGAGTCGTCTCCACGAGCGTCACGCCTCGGCTTCGGGCGCGGCCGACGGAGGTGGAGGCCCTTGACCTTCGGGCGCTCGAGATCGTCTTCACGACGTGCCATGAGTCCTCCGGACCACTGGAGAGTTCGCGGGGGCGGTGACGGCGCGCTTCGTGCCGACACGCTGCGAGACGCGGCTGGGCACGACCTCGCCTTCCGCGTCGACCTGTCGCCAGTCCTCTGGCAGGAGGTGATCGAGGACGTCGTCGATCGTCACGACGCCCACGAGGCGGTGCGCCTCGTCGATGACGGGCAGCGCGACGAGGTCGTAGCTCGCGAGCACACGAGCAACCTCGGCGTCGCGCATCGTCGTCGGCGCTGGCTCCATCTCGCGGTCGAGGATGGTGTCGAGGCGCTCGTGCGGCGGATATCTGAGGAGCCGTTGGAAGTGCACGAGGCCGAGGTACCGGCCGGTCGGCGGCTCGTAGGGGGAGAGGGTCACGAAGACACTGGTCGCGAGAGCAGCCGGGAGGTCCTTCCGGCGGATCAGCACGAGCGCCTCTGCCACCGTGGCGTCCCCGGGGAGGATGACGGGATCGGTGGTCATGAGACCACCAGCGGTGTCCGGTGCGAACTCGAGGAGCATGCGGACCTCTTCCGCCTCCTCCGGGTCCATTCGCTGCAGGAGCGCCTCGCTCTTGACCGCGTCCAGCTTGGCCACGAGATCGGCGGCGTCATCAGGCTGCATCTTGTCGAGCACGTCAGCCGCATGCTCCTCATCGAGCCACTCGATGATCGTCACCTGGTCGGACTCCCGCATCTCCTCGAGCACATCCGCGAGCCGCTCGTCCGGCAGCATGCTCACGACCTCCTTGAGGCGTGCATCCGGCAGATCGAGGAGCGCTGTCGCGAAGTCGCTCGGCTTCATGTCGGAGTGAGCCGTGAGGAACTGGGTCGCCGCCTGCTGCTCACCGAGCGTCACCTCTGGAGTGACCTCGTCCCACGTCGCGAAGCGCGTCGGGCCGGTGCCGAAGAGCTGCTTGCTCTTGCGAGGCAGGCGGACGAACAGCTGGCCCACGTTCCAGTACCCCTGCGCGTCCTCCTCGATCTGGACGTCCTCGATGGTGCCAGTCGCCGTCCCGTCGTTGAAGGTCACGGAGCGGTCAGCGAGGTCCGCGAGCACACGCACCTCCTGCCCGTGCTGCACGAACGGGCGCGAGTCGATCTCACCGCTCACGACGATCTGCCCCGAGCCGATCGACTCGACCTGACGGATCGGGATGAAGATGAGTCGCTTGCTCTTCGTCTCGACGACGAGCCCGTTGACGCGCGGGGAGTGCGCTGCGCGGTACTCGACGATGACGTCGCGCACCTTGCCGATGCGGTCGCCGTCCTCGTCGAAGACGGGGCACGCGGAAAGTCGCGCTGTAAAGACCTTGGAGACGCTCACGGGCCAATGGTAGTCGCCCGTGAGGGCTCGCCAGCCGAGAGCGAACATGTGACCGGGCCGCCGCGTTTCCTACTGGCGTGCTGAGAGAATGGCGGCATGACAACCCCAGGCACGACGACACGTGGCGCGCGCAGTCGGTTCCCGAAGGTCCCAGAGGGCGACGTGATCGCGAGCCTCGAGAGCTACGAGGAAGCCCGCGCCGTCGTGGACGGTCTCGCGAAGCAGGACTTCCCGGTCTCGACGGTCTCGATCCTCGGCAGTCACCTGCGCACCGTCGAGCGGGTCACGGGCCGCATGTCGTTCGGCAAGGCGGCGCTCGGTGCGGTCGGCACAGGCGTCATGCTCGGTCTCTTCGTCGGGCTGCTCGTGCTCATCGTCACGCCCGGGGTCGGCTTCGAGACCCTCATCGCGATCCTGCCCGTCGCGATCGGCTTCTCCGTGATCTGGAGTGTCATCGGATACGCGGCGAACCCGCAGCGTCGGCAGTTCACCTCGGTCATGCAGGTCGTCGCGACGCACTTCGACGTCGTCGTGCCGCGGGAGCACGCCGGGAAGGCGCGCGGTCTCCTCGGCACGCAGCAGGCACCTGCCGCTGCGGTTCCGGCCCAGCAGGCGGCGGTTCACGTGCCGCCCGCCGCACCTCCCGCGCAGCAGCCCGGGCTCGACGCGCCGGCAGCTGACGCGGCGAGCACGGACGCCGAAGCTGCCCCCGCAGCGCCCCGCCGCACCTACTCAGAAGCGCAGGCCGAGCTGCGGCGGCTCGAGCGCGAGAAGCGCGCCCAGCAGGCAGACCAGGGACGGCCTGGGCCCAACGGCACGTCCTGAGCCAGCGGCCCCGCCGCTATTCGCCGTGAAGCCTCGCGAACCACGACTCGACATCCGCAACCGTCCGCGGAATGGCTGACGAGAGGTTCTCGGCGCCGTCGGCCGTGACGAGGATGTCGTCCTCGATGCGCACGCCGATGCCCCTGAGCTGCTCTGGCACCGTGAGGTCGTCCGGCTGCAGGTACAGCCCCGGCTCGATCGTGAACACCATGCCCGCCTCGAGCACGCCGTCGAGGTAGAGCTCGCGGCGCGCCTTCGCGCAGTCGTGCACGTCGATGCCGAGGTGATGGCTCGTGCCGTGGACCATGTAGCGGCGGTACAGCTGCTCGGCGGGGTCCGTCTCGCCGACCCCCAGCGGCATGCCGAGCTCCTGCGTGCGCTTGGCGATGACCTCCATCGCCGTGTCATGGATCGTGCGGAACGTGATCCCCGGGCGAACGATCGCGAACGCGGCATCCGCGGCCTCGAGGACGATCTCGTACACGAGGCGCTGCTCGTCGCTGAACCGTCCCGTCACCGGGATCGTCCGCGTGATGTCCGCCGTGAACAGCGAGTCGACCTCGACCCCCGCATCCACGAGGATCAGCTCGCCTGGGCGCACCGCGCCGGAGTTCTTCGTCCAGTGGAGGATGCAGGCGTGGCTCCCGGAGGCCGCGATGGTGTCGTAGCCGACGTCGTTGCCCTCGAGGCGCGCCCGCTGCTGGAAGACGCCCTCCACGATCCGCTCACCGCGCGGATGGGCCGACGCCTGCGCCAGGGCCGCGACGATGTCGTCGAAGCCCGCGGCCGTGGCTGCGACGGCCTCGCGCATCTGGCCGATCTCGTAGGCATCCTTCACAAGCCTGAGCTCGCTGAGGTCCTGGGCGAGGAGGGCGTCGTCGGCGAGGAGCTCATCGAACTCGGCGTCGGGGAGCGACATGGTGCGCCGAGCCTCGTCGACTCGGTCCGTGAGCGCAGCATCGGCCTCGCGAAGCACGAGCGTGCGCGCGTCCGTCACCAGACCGAGCTCGGAGAACTCGGCGAGATCCCGAGCCGCGACGTCGAGGTCGGCGGCGGTCTGCGCGAGCGACGGCCGTGGGCCGATCCAGAATTCGCCGATCTCGGAGTTCGCGTAGAACTCGTCGCTGTCACGGCCGGCGCGTTCGCGGAAGTACAGCGTCGCGTCGTGGCCGTCGTCGACGGGGTCGAGCACCAGGACGGCGCCAGGCTCGGCGTCCGAGCCCCACCCCGTCAGCTGCGAGAAGGCGGAGTGCGCTCGGAAGCGGTAGTCGGTGTCGTTCGAGCGCTGCTTCAGACTCCCCGCTGGGATCACCAGCCGCGCGCCCCGATGACGTGCGGAGATCGCGTCGCGGTGGGCGGCGGCTGTCGGCACCGACACTCGGGCCTCCGGCAGCGGCTCGTCGCGCTCTGCCCAGCCGCGCATGATCTGCGACCGGAACACGTCGCTCTTCGGCGTCGTGCTGCGGTTCTCGTTGGCAGGCGCTTCGACGGCCTGCGCGCCTTCGTCCACGGCCGATGCCGCCTCCGTGGCGGATGCTGTGGCAGGTGCTGTGGCGGACAGGGTGCGGGAGCGGTCGGAGGTAGTCACCCCACCATTGTCGCGCGGAAAACTGGACGACGCGGTCACCGTCGAGGCGCTCTCGATGAGAAGGCGCGTCAGCTCAGCGACGACGGGGAAAGCTGCGCGAACACCGGCCGGTGGTCGCTGCCGGCGTCGTCGCGGGAGACCACCACCTCGAAGCCCGTGACGCTCCACTCCGGCGTCGCCATGACACGGTCGATGTTCGCACCGAGCAGCGGAGGCACTCCCGCGGTCCAGGTGCCCACGGCGCCGTTGCCCGTCGCCAGCGCCGCATCCGCGCACGAGCCGAGCTGGCTGGCGCCACTCTCTCCAAGACCCGAGAGGTGGTCGAGCGTCGAGTTGAAGTCGCCGGCGACGATCGTGTTGCTCGTGCACTGCGCCGCGAGCCATTCCAGGTCGGCCTTCCACGCCTCCATGTTGCCCGGCGTCGGCGAGACGGGGTGCGCGGCGATGATCGTGGGGCCGCTGCCGTCGACCGGGACCGCGATGACCGTCGGAAGCGTGCTCGTATCACCGCGGTCGGTGACGACCTCGTAGTCGCCGAGGTCCGGAGAGATGAGGAGCGTCGTCGACGTGGCCTTGTAGTCCTCATCGATGGTCTGGGTGTGCACCCACATGGGTGAGCCGGCCTCGGACATCTGTGCGGCGATCTCCACGCCCAGCTCCTCGGTCGTCTCCGGGAGCACGACGACATCCGCACCGACTTCCACGGCGAGCTCGGCGATCGAGGGGGAGCCGGGAGCGTCGCCGCGCGTGTTCCAGCTCAGGATGTTGATGGACCCCGGCGCGTCGCTCGCGGCGAGGGGAGCACCGAGGCCCCGGTCGAAGAGCACAGCGACCGTCGACGCGACGAACAGCGCGATGACCAGAGCGGTCATCCCGAGGACCGCGCGCGCCTTCCGAGAGGCGAGGACCGGAATGAGCAGGAGCAGGAGGATCGCCGTCGCCCCGATGGCCACGGGCAGCCGGAACGAGATCGCCTGGGCCACCAGCGGCGCGCGCTGCAGGTCGAGCAGCTGCGGCCAGCCGAGGACGATCGCCGCGGCGAGCGCGACCAGCCCGAGGAGGATCCCCGCTGCACGGTGGCCGGCGAGAGAGGAACGTCTGGGGTGTGAAGAGCTGCGCGGCATGACCGCCTCAGCGTAGCCCCAGAGCCGAAGAGAGCCTGGGAGGCGCGTGGCGTTCACTTCCGGACCCCCTGTGATTTGATCGAAGCATGACCCCCTCCGACAAGCCAGGCATCGATCTCCACACCCACTCGGTGGTCTCAGACGGGACCGAGTCGCCTGGTGACGTCGTGCGGCAGGCGGCGAGGGCGGGCCTCGACGTCATCGCCCTCACCGACCACGACACGACGGCAGGCTGGGCGGATGCCAGCGTCGCGGCGCGGGAGACGGGCATGACGCTCATCCCAGGTATCGAGTTCTCCTCCCAGCTGAACCACGCGAGCATTCACGTGCTGGGCTACCTCATCGACCCCGCGAACGAGGTCATGCTGGCGGAGATGCAGCAGGTGCGAGAGTCCAGAGTCTCGCGTGCCGAGCGGATGGTGCAGATGATCGGCGGCGACCACGACCTGGACTGGAACGACGTGCTCGCCGTCACGGAGCCCGGCGCGACGGTCGGCCGTCCGCACATCGCCGATGCGCTGGTGTCCAAGGGCATCGTCGAGAGCCGTGTCGCCGCGTTCGAGACCATCCTGCACTGGAGAGGCGGCTATTACGTCGCGCACTACGCTCCCAGCCCGTTCGACGCCGTCAGGCTCATCCGGAGGGCCGGTGGGGTGCCCGTGCTCGCGCATCCGGGATCGAGGGGAAGGCGGGGAATGGCAGCCGACGTCCTCGAGCAGCTGGTGCAGGCCGGCCTCGGCGGGCTCGAGGTGGGGCACAGGGAGAACGATGCGGAGAGCCGGCGCCTCCTGCTGGACATCGCTGCAGAGCACGACCTCATCGTCACGGGGTCGAGCGACTACCACGGTGCGGGAAAGCCGAACCGACTCGGCGAGAACACGACGGCGCCCGAGCAGCTGGAGCGGATCCTGGAGCAGGCGACGGGCAGCGGTCCAGTGATCGGCGGAGCTACCCCGCTCTGACCAGCCTGAGTTCGGCGACGGGCGGCGGCGTCGCCGGGGAGGCGAACGGCGCCGAGCTGGTGCCCGGCGCCGTCTGCATTCGTGCAGCGATCATCTCGGCGCGCCGCGGATGCTCGCTGTCCTGCGACTACTCGCTGGGCTGCGACTCCTGGCGAGAGGCGCCTGACTCGCTGCCGGCTCCACCGCCGCGACGACGACGACGTCGCCGAGCGGGGCGTTCTGCCCCGGCCTCGGCGGCAGGCTGCTCCCCGGACGCGGCCTGCGCTGCCGGCGCCTGGCCTTCCGGAGCGGCGCTCGAGTCGTCGCTGCGGCGACGCGAGCGTGAACGTGCGGGCCGCTCCGACGAGCCTCGCGTCGAAGAGCCGCCGCGTTCGCTGCGTTCGTTGCGCTCACTCGAGCTGTGGCGGCTGCCGGGCGACTGCACCTCGCGCTTCGGCGCGGCGATGCGCCCCTTCGTGCCTTCCGGGATGCGCATGTCGGCGTAGAAGTGCGGGGAGGAGGAGTACGTCTCGACGGGCTCCTCCGCTCCGAGCTCAAGCGCCTTCGAGATGAGCGCCCACTTGTGCAGGTCGTCCCAGTCGATGAAGGTCACGGCGATGCCCGTGTTGCCGGCACGACCCGTGCGGCCCACACGGTGCAGGTAGGCCTTCTCATCCTCCGGGATCGTGTGGTTGATGACGTGCGACACGTCGTCGACGTCGATGCCGCGAGCCGCGACGTCGGTCGCGATGAGCACGTCCTTCTTGCCGGCCTTGAACGCCGCCATGGCACGCTCGCGCTGCTCCTGGTTGAGGTCGCCGTGGACGGCGGCGGCTTTGAAGCCACGGTCGGTGAGCTCCTCCATGAGCTTTGCCGCTGCGCGCTTGGTGCGCGTGAAGATGACGGTCTTCCCGCGGCCCTCTGCCTGCAGGATGCGGGCGATCATCTCGTCCTTGTCGAGCGGGTGGGCGCGGTAGATGACGTGCTCGATGTTCGCCTGCGTGATGCCCTCATCCGGGTCGGTCGCGCGGATGTGGATCGGCTTCGTCATGAAGCGGCGGGCGAGGGCGACGATCGGCCCGGGCATCGTCGCGGAGAAGAGCATGGTGTGGCGGGTCGCCGGCGTCTGCGCGAAGAGGCGCTCGATGTCGGAGAGGAAGCCGAGGTCGAGCATCTTGTCGGCCTCGTCGAGCACCATCTCGCGCACGTTGGAGAGGTTGAGCATGCGCTGCTGCGCGAGGTCGAGGAGACGGCCCGGGGTGCCGACGACGATCTGGGCGCCGGCCTTGAGCTGCTCGATCTGGCCCTCGTACGCCTTGCCGCCGTAGATCGGGACGACGGTCGTGGTGCGACCGGAGACGGCGATCTCGAGGTCTTCGTAGACCTGGACCGCGAGCTCGCGGGTGGGCACGACGACCAGCGCCTGCACGCCATGGGCGGGGTCGAGGCCGAGGCGCTGGATGAGGGGGAGGCCGAAGCCGAAGGTCTTGCCAGTGCCGGTCTTGGCCTGGCCGATGATGTCCTGCCCGCTCAGCGCGAGAGGAATCGTCTGCTCCTGGATGGGGAACGGCTCGGTGATGCCGTGTCCCTCGAGGGCCGAGACGATGTCGGCATCGATGGAAAGGTCGGAGAACTTCACGAGTGAAACGCCCTGTCTGCAGTTGTGGGATGCGCCCGGGAAGTCGAAGGGCGCCGAACGGCCGCGGTCGCGGCATCGCCACAGTCTAGCGAATAGCTGCTTTCTGGTCCTCCGGACATCGGCGGGTACCTAGATCGCCTGACGCGGACCGGCCAGGAGCTGCACCAGGACGGACTCGTCTGGCGCATAGGATGTGCGTGTGAAGCCAGTATTCGGAAGGCGCAGCGGAGACCGATCCCAGGACGACGCAGCCCCGGCATCCGCGCCGAAGCCAGCAACGTCGCTGGGAGACCTGCTGGTTCCCGTCGACGTGCTTGTCGCGCGCGCCGCGTACCTCGAGCTGCTGCTGTTCCAGGAGCTGTCGGCCATCGTCAACGAAGCGCCCGCGCTCGCCAACAAGCAGCACATCGGAGCGGCCGCCAACGCCGCGCTCGAGCGGCACAGGACCCTGCTCGGCGGTGCAGAGGCCGCGGCGGAGCAGACGTCCATCGCGCGCATCGGCGAGGCTGCCGAGCACTTCTCCGGCTACCCGGAACGAGTGCTCGGGCACGACTGGGCGCAGCGTCTGCTGAGCTGCCACCTCTCGTCCGGCTTCTTCCGCGACTTCTTCGGGGAGGTTGCCGAGCAGGGCGGCGAGCAGTACCGGGCGGCGCTTGCGGCCGTCTTCATCACCGACGAGGAGCGGGATCAGCTGCTGCCGGTGATCGAGGCGGCCATCCACTACGAAGACGGCCTCGGCGACCGACTCGCGATGTGGGGACGCCGCATCGTCGGCGACACCGTGCTCGCGATCAGGCTCGCCCTCGACGTGCCGCTGGGAGCGAGTGGAGATGCCCTCATCCCCGACGGGGAAGCGCAGCTCGAGAAGCTCGCGTCGGTGCTGTACGCCGGTCATTCCCGGCGGATGAACACACTCGGGCTCGCTGCCTGACGGACCTGCACGACCCTGCCCCTGTATCGGGGCACGGCGAAGGCCCCCGGCCCGGCCACTCCAGTCGGAGTGTCGGGACACGGGGGCCTGATCGTCTGCGGCGAGCGGGAGACCGACTCGCCTACGACGTGGTCGTCTGCGCGCGGCCGAGGTGGCTGAGACGGTGCAGCAGGTCGTCGTCATCGTGCTGGCGGCGAGCGCTCAGCGACCAGCCGACGGCGATGGTCACGACCGCGGCGACAACGAGGGTGATGACCCAGATCCAGCCTCCGTCATAGGCGAGCCATGGCGCTGGGCCCTGGAGCCAGGTGAGCGCCTGCCAGGCCACGAGCGCGACGATGCCGCCCAGCGCGGGAAGGAGCACCGTGCCCCGCGTGGCCCGATGGGGTGCCGCGAATTGCACAGCCACACCGAGCAGGATTCCCGCAAGGCCCGCGAACATGAGTTCCATGGTGGTGGGGCTAGGCGATGAAGCCGACGCGGCGAGCCTGGTCGCCGGAGAGCTCCACGTAGAGGATGTTCTCTGTCGCGACGAGGTAGGAGCGCGACTTCGAGTCGTGCAGCTTCACGATGGCTGCTTCCTTCGCGACTGCCTCTTCGATGATGCGCTCGAAGTCGTCCTTGGTGAGATCGGTCTCGAACGAGAGCTCTCGTGGGGCGTGCTTGATGCCGATGCGAACTTCCACTTGGCGCCTTTCGGATGCGAACGGGTGTCTGGCAAGGCTACCGGCAGGCCGCCGGGCTCGCGCGCATTCGCCTCGTCTTTCGCCGTGGGCGCAACGCGTGCTGGCCACGTCGGACTGCGGCCATGGCTGCGCGTCGAATGTCGGTGCCCCGGGATACCGTGACTGCATGACTTCCGGACCAGTGCTCGATGCAGTGCTCCTCGATGCCACACAGATGGCCGTTCTCGAGGCTGACGAGACGTCGCATCTCAGCGTTGTGGGTGCCCCGGGCTCGGGGAAGACGACGACGCTCATCGAGATGCTCGCGCGGCGCGTCCTCGTGGATGGGCTCCGCACCACCGAGGTGCTTGCGCTGACCCCGGACCGACGCAGCGCTGCACGGCTCCGCGAGAGCATCGCCGAGCGACTCGCGGTCAGCACCCCTGGTGCCATGGCGCGCACGCCGGAGTCGCTCGCCTTCGAGATCGTGCGTGCCGACCGCGCGAGGCGCGGTATGCAGGCCCCGCAGCTGCTCACGGGCGCCGACGAGGACACGATCCTGGCCGAGCTCATCCAGAGCGACCTCGAGGCGCGCGCGGCGGCCGTCCCGGAGGGGCTGCACGCGGCGCCCGTCGAATGGGCACCGCCCGTGACCCCGGAGACGATCGGGCTGCGTGGCTTCAGGGCCGAGCTGCGCGACCTCCTGGCCGCCATGTCGGAGTACGACGTGACACCGGAGCGACTCGAAGAGCTCGCCCATCTCAGGCCCGTGTGGTCGGGTGCTGCGGCGGTCGCACGACAGTTCCGCGAGAGCATCGAGCAGGCGAAGCCGAACGCGTTCGACACGCCTGGCATCGTGCTCGAAGCGGCCAGTCTCGTGCACTCCGCGGCCAGCCTCGACGCCTTCGCCGAGCTCAAGCTCCTCCTGGTCGACGACGTCCAGGAGTTCACCGAGTCGGGGCGAAGGCTCCTCGCGGCCTTCGCCCTGCGAGGCGTGCGCATCGTCTCGTTCGGCGACCCCGACATCACGACGGGTGGCTTCCGCGGTTCGAGACCGGAACTGGCGGCAGACTGGCGCGGAGAGACGCGCGGCGCGCTCGCGGCGCCGATTCGGCTCGTCCTCGGCACCGTGCATCGAGGGGGTGCGGAGCTCAGAGCGTTCGTGCGGCGCGTCACGGAGGGCATCGGCGTGCAGCGAGAATCCGGACACCGAGGGGCGGATGCGGCTCGGGCCGGTGCCTCAGCGGCGGCCGCCCGAACGCCGGCCGCCCCACCGACGGTGGCTCGCTTCTCCGCCACGTCGGCGGCGGCCGAGTGCCGTGGGATCGCCGACTACCTCCGTGAACTGCACCTCCTTCACGACGTGCCCTGGGATGACATGGCGGTCATCACGCGCCGCGGTGGCAGCATCGAGTCGCTGCGCCGCCAGCTCGCGAAGCTGGAAGTGCCGACGAGTTCCTCGCAGGCCCTTCCCGCGGCGAGAGACAAGGCGGTGCAGGCGGTGGTTCGTCTTGCGGCCATCGCGAGCGGGGCTGATGAGCTCACCCCGGAAGCCATCGCGGAGCTCGCCGCCTCACCGGTCTTCGCGATCGATCCCGTGCAGCTGCGGCGAGTCCGGCGTGCCCTGCGGCTGGACGAGATCGCGGCGGGGGGAAACCGCGCCGCCGACGAGCTGCTCGTCGAGGCCGTCTCCCGCGTTGCCGGCCTCCGCCTCCTGACCGACCCGGACGCGCCCGTCTCGGCGACATTCGAGCGCCTGCTGGCGACAGGCGGCTCGGCAAGCGGACGCAGCGCGACGCGGGCCCTCCAGCAGCTGGGTTCGGTGATCCGTGCCGTCGCAGCCGAGATCGAAGCCGCGAGTGGCCAGCAGCGGAGCATCGCGGCCGACGAGGTCCTGTTCGCCGTGTGGGAGCGCCTCGGCCTCGCGAGACCGTGGCGCGAGGCAGCGCTGGGTTCGGGGCCGCGAGCGGAGCAGATCGGTGCCCACCTCGACGCCCTGGTCACGCTCTTCGACGTCGGCAAGCGCTTCGTGGAGCGGCAGCCGGACGCGGGCATCCACGACTTCATCCTGCAGTGGACCGGGAGCGAAGTCACCGCCGACTCCCTGGCGAGTCGCGCGCACGGCGGCACGGTCACCGTCACGACTCCGGCCGCCGTGCTCGGTCGCGAGTTCCGAGTCGTCGTGGTCGCCGGTCTCTCAGACGGCGTCTGGCCGAACCTGCGTCTCCGCGATTCGCTGCTCGGGGCAGGTCAGCTCGCTGAGCTCGAACGAGGCATCGACACCACTCGCGATCTCGTGGACCGACGACTCGAAGTACTGCACGACGAGCGACGCATGTTCGCCCAGGCCGTCTCCAGGTCCTCGGAGTGGCTGCTGCTGACTGCAGAGGAAAGCGAGGACAGCGCGCCGTCGCCGTTCTTCCTGCTGTCCTCGACCTCGTGGAACGACTCGGTCGCGGGGCCGGGGCAGGCAGCGCTCGGGTCCCTGACCCTGCGTGGCCTCGTCGGCGAGCTGCGTCGTGCCGCGATCGTCGACGGGGTCGAGACCTCCGGCGCGGCAGGTCTCGCGAAGCTCTCGGCGGAGGGCGTGCCCGGCGCGGACCCGGCCGACTGGTACGGACTCCTGCCGCCTACCTCCGGCAGGCCACTGCACGACCCGTCCGACCCCGACGCGAGCATCCCGGTCTCGCCGTCCAGCATCGAGAGCTTCGAGGACTGCGGCGTGAACTGGTTCGTGAGCTCGCACGGAGGCGGGAGCACGAGCGAGAGCATGAACGTCGGCAACATCGTGCACGCGGCCGCCGAGTTCGACTTCCCCAGCTTGGAGGCTCGAACGGCCTTCGCGCAGGCGCGCCTGCGCTCGAGTGACTTCGACGCACCCTGGCAGGAGAAAGCCGTTCGAGCGAAGGTCGACGAGCTCGTACGCAACCTCTCCGCCTACCTGCACCGCGTCAGTCTCAGCGGCGGCGCGCTGCTCGGGGCCGAGCGTGGATTCAGCATCGAGGTGCGCGTCGAGGGCGACGCCAGCGCCCAGGTCGTGCTGCGCGGCAAGATCGACCGCATCGAGAGCACCGCTGCCGGTTCCGTCGACGTCGTCGACTTCAAGACCGGCAAGTCGATGCCGTCCAACGACTCCATGACCAGGAACGCGCAGCTTGCCGCCTACCAGCTCGCCCTCTCGACGGGAGCGGTGAGCGACCCCGTCGATCGTCCGCCCCAGTCCGTCGAGCTTCCCCCGCGAAGCGACCAGGGAGGGGAGATCCTCGCCGCAGAGGTGCACGAGGCGAAGCTCGTCTTCCTCGCGAAGCCGACCTCGAAACTCGAGTGGAGCGAGCGCACCCAGCAGCCGTTCGACGAAGCGGCAACCGCGGAGTTCTTCGACCGCGTCCGCACCGTCGCCCTCGGCATGGTCGGAATCCCTGAGCCCTCCCGTGAGACGGGAGGCAGCGACCACGTCGCCGACGCCCACTATCTTGCCCACCTCGAGTCGCACTGCCTCGGCTCGTTCGGTGGCGGACGAGCGTGCGCACTGCACGCCGCACCGGAGGTCACCGAATGACGCACACCTGGCCCGCAGCAGCCGTCACGCACGGCGACATCGCGCTGGCACTCGCCGACAACGACCCGTCGCGAAAGCTCGAACCGACCCCGGAGCAGCGTCTCGTCATCGAAGCGCCCCCCGCGCCGAGTCTCGTGATGGCCGGGGCTGGCAGCGGCAAGACCCAGACCATGGTGCAGCGCATCGTCTGGCTCGTGGCCGCTCAGGGCGTGCATCCCACCGAGATCCTCGGTCTGACCTTCACCAGGAAGGCAGCGGGGGAACTCCGAGAACGCGTGCAGCTGGCCCTCGCCCGGCTTCGCAGCGAAGGGCTGGTCGGGGGTGACGAGTTCGCTTCCCCCGAGGTGTCGACCTACAACTCGTTCGCGAACCGCGTGTTCTCGGAGAACGCCCTCCTCATCGGACAAGAGCCGGACGCCCGAATCGTCGACGAGATGACCGCATTCGCGCTCATGCGCAGCGTCGTGCTCGCGAGCGACGACGAACGCCTCAGCTCGCTCGATCTGCAGCTCGCGGCCATCACGGCCCTCGCGCTCAACGTCGCGAGGGCGATGAGAGACAACCAGCTCTCCGCCGACGCGTGCGACGCGTTCGTCGCCGAGTTCCGGCGGGTCGGTCAGCTGCCGGGCCGAGGCAAGGCGAACACGCCGAGCAAGCCGGTGACCGACGCCGTCGCCATCCTGGAAGAGCTGCCGATCTTCGTCGCGCTCGCCGAGCGCTACCAGCTCGAGAAGCGCAAGCGCGGTCTCATCGAGTTCTCCGACCAGGTGACGTTCGCGGCGGAGATCTGCGCGGGCACACCGGCCGTCGTCGCGGAGCTGCGAAGCAGGCACCGGTTCGTGATCCTCGACGAATACCAGGACACGAGCGTCGGCCAGACTCGCCTCCTCGGAACGATCTTCGGCGATCACCCTGTCCTCGCTGTCGGCGACCCGAAGCAGTCCATCTACGGGTGGAGAGGCGCGAGCCCCGGCAACATGCGTCGATTCCACCGCGACTTCAGAACGCGCATCGCACCGCCAGGGGAAGAGCCCACCTTCCAGCTGTCGATCTCCTGGCGAAACGACGCGCGCATCCTCGACGCAGCGAACCAGGTCGCCTCCAGGCTCCCTGAGGCCAATGACCCCGGCGTCACCCAGCTCGGCACGCGGCCGGGTGCGGCGGCGGGCACGGTCTCGCTGGCGTTCCCCGAGACTCTCGATGATGAGGCGGATGCCGTCGCCACGTGGATGCGCGACCGCATCGTCGGCATCGGCGGTGGCGAGACGAAGCCGCCCTCGGGAGCCGTGCTGCTCCGCGCCCGCAAGCTCCTGCCGCTCTTCTCAGCGGCACTGACCCGTGCCGGTGTGCCCAACAGGGTCATCGGCTTGGGCGGGCTCCTCTCCTCGCCGGAGGTCGTCGACCTCCGCTGTGCCATGCGCGTCGCGCACGATTCCACCGCGGGCAACGAGCTCATCCGGCTGCTCGTCGGCGCGAAGTACCGGTTCGGCCTCGCCGACGTGAAGGTCATCCACGACATCTCGCGGCGCCTCGCCAACCGGGACGTCACCATGGCTGCCCTCGCGGACGACGTCCGTGCGAGCCGACGAGAACTCGCGAGCGGCGACGACGAGGTGCCGTTGCAGGAGGCGCTCGACTTCCTCGCCACCCGCATCCGGGGCGCGGCCAGGCGTGACGAGCCGGACGCCTGGCTGACCGAACTCAGCGACCAGGCGCTCCGCCGCATCCCGAAGGTGAACGACCTGATCTCCGAGCTCCGACGAAACTCGGGACTCCCGATCACCAGCTTCGTCGACACCACCATCTCGATCATGGGTCTCGACCTCGAA
Source organism: Pseudoclavibacter sp. JAI123 (assembly GCF_013409665.1). Lineage (NCBI taxonomy): Bacteria > Bacillati > Actinomycetota > Actinomycetes > Micrococcales > Microbacteriaceae > Pseudoclavibacter > Pseudoclavibacter sp. JAI123. Next base: position 1,697,757 of record NZ_JACCCM010000001.1, read on the forward strand.
GTGACCGCGAACCCCAGCAACATCGCCAGAGTGGGCAACCTCGACGCGTTCGTCGAAGCGGCCGCGTCATTCGCGTCCGCCGAGCCGGATGCCGATCTGGGCGCGTTCCTCGACTGGGTCGAGATCGCCGCGGGGGACGACACGCTCGCCCCCGTCCAGGAGCAGGCCGAGCCAGGGGTCGTGCAGCTGCTCAGCATCCACGGTTCCAAAGGACTCGAGTGGGACTTCGTCGCCGTGCCCCGGAGTGTCGAGGGGGAGATGCCAAGCTCATCACGCGACGGCCTCGGCTGGATCCGGCGCGGTGCCATCCCGTACGAGCTCCTGCTCGACGCCCACGACCGGCCGGAGCTGCCCTGGCGGGAAGCGGAGTCGCAGAAGGAGCTCGCCGACCTCATGGTCGACCTCAAGGAGCGCATCAAGGAGCGCAACGACGACGAGGAACGGCGACTCGCCTACGTCGCCTACACGCGTGCGCGCCACGAGCTGCTCATCACGGGTTCCTACTGGAGCGCCATCCACAAGGCGCCACGGAAGGTCTCGACCTTCGTCAGCGAGCTCGCCGACGCGGGCATCATCGAGACCCCGCCGGAGAACACGCTCGAGGATGCGCCGGAATCACTCGCCGCGGACAGCGTGGCGTGGCCGCATAAGCCATTCACCGAGGCCCGCCGTCGGCGGGTGGGCGAGCTCGCAGGGGCCGTCGCCAGTGCTCAGCACGGCGCGACGATCCCGGACGCAGCGCTCGATCGACGCATCGACCTCCTCCTCCGGGAACGCGCCGACCGCAGCACGGTGACGCACATCCAGCTCCCGTCACGTTTCGCGGCCTCGAAGTTCAAGGACCTCGTCACCGATCCCGCCGAGATCGCGGCGCAGTTGCGACGCCCGATGCCGCAGAAGCCGTTCAGACAGACCCGGATCGGGACGATGTTCCACGCCTGGGTGGAGGCTCACTACGCTGCGCCCAACGTCGGCGGAGACCTCCTCGGCATGGCCGAGATCTTCGGCACGGAAGACGCGGCACTTGGCAGCCTCGCGGACGCGTCAGGCGCCGACTTCGCCGAACTCGAACGCCTGCAGGACGCGTTCCTCGAGACGCCATGGCCGCACAGGACCCCGATTCTCGTGGAGCAGACCATCGAGTTCCGCCTCGGAGACCGCACCGTGGTCTGCAAGATCGACGCCGTCTTCGAGCACGACGGCCGAATCGAGGTCGTCGACTGGAAGACCGGTCGCGTGCCGAGCGGCGAGAGCGCCCGATGGGAGCGTCAGCTGCAGCTCGCGCTCTACACACTCGCCTACTCCGAGCACACCGGTATCGCGCCCGAGCTCATCGACGCCGTGCTCGTCTACGTCCGCGAAGGCGAGGAGATCCGAGTCCCGGAGATCACAGGGCGCCGAGAGCTCGAACGGCTGCTCGCAGAGGCGGAAGCTGCGCTCAGCGCCGCGAGTCCGTCTGCATGAAGTCGTTCGGGGGAGTGTCGTCGTCGAGGTCGTCCTCGGCTGCGTGATCGACGTCGACCTCCGGGCTGTCGTCAGGATGCACGCCGGCAGGGGCCCCGGAGTCGGCGCCGTGCAGCAGTCCGGTCAGCACGGCGCTCCCCGTGTCCTGCGTGGCAGGCTGGTGCGCCGGGCGGCGACCAGCGGCCTCCTTCAAGAGCTCCTGCACCTCGGCGATATCGAGCACAGGAAGCGTCTCGTGGACCAGCGGCTGAGCGGGCGCACGGTGGATGCGGTCGACCAGAGAGTCGAGCATCCCCTCCGCGTCCGAGATGATGTCCGCGTCGCCGGCATCCACGCCGTGGAGCAGCCAGCGGGCGAGCTCGAGCTCTGCGTAGAGCAGTGCGCGCTGTCGAAGCTGCCGATCCACGGTCCCGGGGGCCTCGTCCGTGTACTCATCGAGAATCCCGCGAGCGATAGCGCCATCGAGGGACGAGATCCAGTGGAGGTCTCGAGCAGGATCGCCGACGCGCAGGTCGCTCCAACCGAGAACACCGCGCACCTGATTGCCGTCGGTGATGATCGACGAGAGCCCGAGCGCCCCATGGATGACCGTCGGCTGGAACTGCCAGAGCGAATCGTCGTCGACGGCCGCCGACCATCGGCGGTCCAGCGTCACCGGAAGACGGCCGGTCTCCTTCGCTCGGGCGATCGTCTGCGCGGCGGCCTGCCTCGCTTCAGTCGCAGTGAGCGTCGGCATGCCCGCGGCCTCGACGGGCCCCTTCGGAAGAGAGTGGATGGCGGCGATGGCACGACCGAGGCTCACGAGGAAGAGCGTGCCGGGCTCGAGCGTCTCCTGGTCGGCGGGGATCCCGCGCAGATACGTGTACACGGCGACCCGCTCGCGCTGGCCGGCCAGGCTGCCGAGCACCTCGGACACCTGGAACGGGAGTCGGCTGCGCATCCCGGGTGTCAACACGGCTAGCGCACGCACGTCGGCCAGCTGCTCCTGAGCCGCGGCGGACGACGTCGGGCGCCGAGCGATGATCGTCTCGCCGTCCGCGAGCGTCAGCAGAGCGGCGTCGAAGTCGCCGTGCGCCCCATACGTGTGCTCGAGGGCCGCAGCCACATCGAGGTCGGGGACAGCGGCCACGGCAAGTGCCGCGAGTTCCAGCGAGAGCTCAGCCATGGGTCCAGGTTAGGAGGCAGGGTCCAGGCTGAGCGAGTGCCACGCCCGCACAGCGTCGAGGCGACCTAGGATGAGTCCGCCTATGAATCACTTCATGTCTCGTCTTCCCCTCGCCCAGCAGCAGACCGATCGCGACCACGAGCGTCGGAGCCAGCCCGGTCTCGTTCAGGCGCTCTTCGCCGATGACGCCACCCGCGTGCTCGTCCTGAGCGGAGGCAAGGCGCTCATGCGCTCCGACGGCGACGGGCCGAAGCTCGAGCTGCTGGTCGCGACGAGCGAACGCGCCTCGATCCTGGCACCCGTCATCGGCGAGGCCATCTACCTCGGTCGCACACTCGCCGACGACGACGGGCTGCCTAAGGGCACCTCCGTCGTGTCCGTCAGCGTCGGCGAGCATCTCGCGGCCGCCCTCGAGCCGGATGCGCGCCTCTGGGCGGGGCTCATGGAGACCGCCGCGCACCTGGGCGCTGTGCACTGCGGGCTGTTCACGGAGGCGCTCGCCATCACGAACTGGCACGACACCCACGGGTTCTCGCCGCGCACCGGCTCCGCGACCAGCTCGGGCCTCGCCGGCTGGGTGCGCCAGGCGGAGGGCGAGTCGCACGTGAGCTTCCCTCGCACGGACGCGGCTATCATCGCGGCCGTCCTCGACCGGGATGATCGCATCCTCCTCGGCGCGAATGTGCGGTGGAACCCGCGACGCTTCTCGCTCCTGGCGGGCTTCGTCGAGCCGGGAGAGTCGTTCGAGGCCGCCGTCGCACGCGAGATCTACGAGGAGGCCAGGGCCCACGTCGTCGAACCGAGGTACCTGGGTTCGCAGCCGTGGCCATTCCCCGCGAGCATCATGGTCGGCTTCACCGCCAAGCTCCACCCGGACCAGGACCCCGCGAGCGTCGAACCTGACAACGACGAGATCGTCGAGCTCGGCTGGTTCACTCGAGACGAGGTGCGCGCCATCGAGGATCGGCTCCCCGGCCCCACCTCGATCGCCCGCGCGATCATCGATGCGTGGCTCAGTGGTCACCTCGACTGAATCGGAGACACCGGCGCAGGCCTCGACGGCAGACGTCAGCCTCCTCGCCTCCCTCAACGACGCGCAGCGTGAGGCCGCGCTGGCCCTGGTCGGACCGGTCTGCATTCTGGCCGGCGCCGGGACGGGAAAGACCCGCACCATCACGCACCGCATCGCCTACGGCATCCGCGCCGGCGTGTACGACCCGTCCCGAGTGCTCGCCCTGACCTTCACCTCGAAGGCGGCGGGCGAGTTGCGCGGACGCCTCCGCGATCTCGGAGCCTCCGGTGTTGCCGCTCGAACGTTCCACGCCGCCGCGCTGAGTCAGCTCGGCTTCTTCTGGCCGCACACCGTCGGCGGGCCCGCGCCGGCGATCGTGAAGGGCAAGGGGAGGCTCATCGCCGAGGCCGCCGAGCGCATCCGCCTGCGCCTCGACCCGGCGGGGGTGCGGGACATGGCGACGGAGATCGAATGGCGCAAGGTGCGCGAGCTCTCGCTCGAGGAGTACGCGATCCAGCTGCGAACGACGCGATCGCTGCCGAAGGGCGTCGGCGACGACGCGGCTCTCGCTCTGCTGCAGGCGTACGAGGACATCAAGGACGAGCGTCGTCAGATGGACTTCGAGGACGTCCTCCTGGCCACCGTCGGCATGCTCGAGCTCGAACCGTGGGTGACCCAGCGTGTCCGCGAGCAGTACCGGTTCTTCGTCGTGGACGAATACCAGGACGTCTCGCCGCTGCAGCAGCGACTGCTGCAGCTATGGCTCGGGGAGCGACGCGAGCTGTGCGTCGTCGGCGATGCGGCGCAGACGATCTACTCGTTCGCCGGGGCGTCCAGCTCCTTCCTGACGGGGTTCCCCGAGCGCTATCCGGACGCGCGGGTCGTGCGTCTCGAGGACAACTACCGCTCGACATCCGCGATCATCGGCGTCGCCAACGAGGTCGCCCGTCACGTGCCCTACGCGCTCACGCTCGAGCCGGCCGCCGAGACACCGAGGCGTGAGCCGCTGCCAGAGGTGCTGCAGTTCCACGATGACGATGATGAGGCGCGCGGGGTCGTGCACCGCATCGGCGAGGATCTCCGCGGCGGCATCCCGATCGAGAGCATCGCTGTGCTCTACCGAACGAACGTGCAGGCCGCCGCCGTGGAACGGGCCCTGCAGGACGCGGGGATCGCCTACTCGGCTATCGGGCAGCGCCGGTTTTTCGAGCAGCCGGAGGTGCGCCAGGCGCTCAGCGCACTGCGTGCCGCCGTCATGCAGGAGACCGAGGGGCCCCTGTTCCAGGCGGTCAGCGACGTACTCCGCGACCTCGGGTGGACACACGAGCCGCCCGCCGACTCCGGCGCGCTCCGCGACCGTTGGAACTCGTGGGACGCGCTTCTGCGGCTGGCCGATGCGCAGCCGCACGGCACGAAGCTCGCTGAGTTCTCGGCGGAGCTGCAGCAGCGGGCCAAGATGCAGTACGAACCGGAGCTGCGAGCCGTGACGCTCTCGAGCATCCACGCGGCGAAGGGGCTCGAGTGGGACAGCGTCACCATCATCGGGGCGAGCGAGGGCCTGCTGCCCATCTGGTACGCCGAGTCGCAGGCGGAGCTCGACGAGGAACGGCGCCTGCTGTACGTGGCCGTCACGCGCGCACGGAAGCGGCTCCGCCTGACACATGCGCAGTTCGGGGGGAGACGCGACGCGGAGCGCCCCGCGTCTCGCTTCCTGGCAGAGCTCGGCACCCGCATTCGCCGTGGAACGAACGGTGCGTTCGGTGGACCTCGCCGCTGACGGCGTCGAGCTTCCAGGACTCGGAACCGCAATCTGCTGACGCGGGTCCCTCGGCGAGCCAGGAGGCCACCGATCTCGTCACGAGGCTGCGCACGATCTCTCGAGTGGATCGCGGCAGCGGGACCCGGTCGGTGACAGCGAGCTGCGTGGCGATGGCCGCCCAGGCCCGGTCGGCGTCGAGTCGGTGCAGATCGTCGCAGCGCACGCAGGGCGTGCGGCCGGGAACGACGAACGGCCCTACGGTCGCCCCGAGGTCCTCCGCGATGACGACGAGGTGGGGGACATCGTCGGCCATCAGCGGCGCGTATCGCCGCGGCGGCAGGACGTAGTCGGCGCAGTCGACGACCACCCCGATCTCGGCGGGTCTCGGAGGCCGATAGTCGGCTCCGGCACGCCTCACGGTGCAGCCGAGCGCCGCGATGTGCTCGGAGAGGTCGTCGCCCGCGACGGTGCCGCGCACCAGGACGACCGGTGGTCGCCGCGGTACGCCACTCGCGGGTCTCGTCGCCCGTCTGCGCGGCGAAACCGGCGCCACCTCGAGCAGCGGGCTGACGGCGTCCAGCAGGTCGCGCACTTCGGCGCTGGTCAGCCCGAGTCGGGAGCCACGCTCCTGGAACTGCTCGAGCGTGCCCTGCTGACGCAGCGATTCGAGGAAGCGCTCGGCTCCCGTGCTCGGCACGTCGATGATCGCGTGAGCCGCAACCCCGCCGAGCTGGAGAACCGTGGGGGAGCGCCACACGATCGGCACACCGGGAGGCAGTCGCAGGTCCATGCGGAGATCATGCTGGAACTCGCGGTCCCGCGCAGGAGTTCTCCACAGGCAGGCGGGGGCGCGGCCGGAGGGTCGAGCCCGCCGGCCGCCGCCCGCTAGCCGGTGGGCTTGTCGCCGCCCTCGGGCGCATCTCCGAACGCCGTCGGGTCGTCGAGGAACTTCGCGAGCGCCTCGTCGTACTCGTCCGCCGGAAGCTCGCCGAAGCCGAGCCTCGTCACGAGCGCCTCCGGGTGGTCGATGTCCTCACTGGTGGGAAGGGCGTCGAAGTGCGCCCAGAGCTCGTCGCGAACCTGAGCGCCGTGGGCTTCGGACACGGCCCTCCACATGGCTGCAGCTTCGCGGAGGCGACGGGGACGCAGCTCCAACCCGACGAGCGAGGCGAACGCGCGCTCCGCCGGTCCACCGACGGCTCGCCGACGGCGGACCGTCTCGGCCAGCGCAACGGACTTCGGGAGCCGCGCGGTCGCGTCCTCCGTCACGACGTCGACCCAGCCCTCGATGAGCGCGAGCATCGTCTCGAGTCGCGCCAGCGCCGCCTCCTGCTGCTCGGTGCGAGGCGGGATGAACGCGCCTTCGGAGAGCGCGGCCCTGATGCCGTCCGGGTCGCTCGGGTCGAGGGTCTGCGCGAGCTCCTCCATGCGGGACACGTCGATGCTCACCCCTCTGGCGAACTCGGTGATCGACGAGATGAGATGCAGGCGGAGCCATTTGGCGTGCTGGAAGAGACGCGCGTGGGCGGTCTCGCGCACCGCGAGGTACAGCTCGACCTGCTCGCGGTCGACGTCGAGGCCCTCGGCGAAGTCGTCGATGTTCTGCGGCAGCAGCGAGGGCCTGCTGTGGTCGAGGACCGGCACGCCGATGTCGCCTCCGGCGACGACCTCCTCTGCGAGGTTCCCCACGACCTGGCCGAGCTGCACCGCGAACATGGCACCGCCGATGCCGCGCATCATCGAGGAGGACTGGCCGAGCAGCTGCGCCATCTCTGGTGGTGTCTGCTCGGTGAGCACGTTCATGAGCGCATCCGCGATGCTCGTGGCGACCGGCTCGGACAGCGACGTCCAGAACTGGATCGAGCCCGTGATCCACTCGAGTCTGGTCAGCGTCGCGGGGGATTCGTTGAGCTCGCCGAGTTCGGTCGCCTCGCTCAGCCACAGCTGCGCGACGCGGAACGCCTGGTCGAAGCGGGCGGCCTCTTCCGAGCTGATCTCGCGGTTCTTCGGTTGCGCGACCCGGCGCGCCTGGTCTCGTGCGACCTGCCAGTCGAGCCCGTTTCCCGGGTTCGCCACTGCCGCCTGCAGCTGCGACAGCAGTGCCTGCACCGCGGCAGGGTCGTTCGGGAGCCCCGCGACCCCAGCCAGCTTCGCAGGGTCGAAGCCGCCCTGGCCGCTCAGCAGCTCACGAAGCAGCTTGCGCAGCTCGTCCTCGGATCCGTCGTCGGGAATCGGTCCCTGTGCATCACTCATTCCGCACCTCCCAGCGCTTGGATCTACGCTAGCTCGTGGCCCCTCGAAGGAAGGGTCGCCGTGACTGCGTATGCGCCGAGTGCCTTGCGCCACGGGCGAACAATGGCCGCAGGACATCGAAACGAGCGCAGTGACCTTCTTCTCAGAGCCCTCACCAGAGGGTGAAGCGCGTGTGCGCGAGCAGTCCGAGGCGTTCGCCAGAGCGCACGAGGCGAACCGCCGTCGAAGCGAAGAGGGGACCCGCCGGGCGCGCATCGGTCTCGTCTTCCTGTCGATCGGCATGCTGCTGCTCGTCGCGCTCGGGTTCAGTCCGGCCCCGTACGTCGTGCGCTCGCCCGGTCCCGTCTTCGATGCGCTCGGCACCGTGCAGGCGTCGCAGGAGGACCCCACGCAGGTCGAGGTCATCACGATCGGCGGAGCGGACACGTTCGAGCCTTCTGACGGGCAGCTGGATGTCATGACCGTCAACGTGGGCGGGAGGCCGGAGAACCTGCCCAACTGGTTCGAGGTGTTCCTCGCCCTCGTCACGCCGTCCAACGACGTGCTTCCCGTGGAGGCGTACTACGCAGATGCCGAGACCGGCGAGCAGCGCGACGCGCAGAACGCTGCGCTGATGCAGGGTTCGGAAGCTGATGCGATCGCTGCCGCGCTCCTCAACGAGGGGTACGACGTCGGAACGGCACTCGCGATCGTCTCGGTGGGCGAGGACGGGGCAGCGGCAGGGATGCTCGAGCCGGGTGACCTCGTCACCTCGGTGAGCGGCATCCCGGTCGACTCGACCGAGGGCCTCCCAGCGGCGGTCGCCGAGGCCTCAGGCGGCAATCTGGACGACCTGCAGCCGGTGGACGTCGCCGTCGACCGGGGCGGCGAGTCCAAGACCTTCTCGATCACGCCACGCGCGGGTGTCGTCGAGGGGGAGGAGCGAGCCCTGCTGGGCGTCACCGTCTCCACGCAGCACGACTTCCCCATCGATGTGAGCATCGAGCTCGGCAACGTCGGGGGGCCGAGCGCGGGTCTCATCTTCGCGCTGGCCGTGTCGGACAAGCTCGTCGACGGCGACCTCACCCAAGGGCTTCACGTCGCCGGCACCGGCACGATGTCCCCGGACGGCACCGTCGGCAGCATCGGCGGCATCACGCAGAAGCTGTACGCGGCCGTCGAGGTCGGGGCGGACCTCTTCCTCGCCCCGGCCGACAACTGCCAGGACGTCATCGACGGCGGTATCCCGGGTGGGATCCCCGTGTACGCGGTCTCGTCGCTCACCGAGGCTGAGCAGGTCATCCAGACCGTCGGCGAAGGCGCCGACACGACCTCGCTGCGCACCTGCGAGTCGGTGCTCGGCTCCTGAGGCGGCGGTGTCTCAGTTTTGCCAGGCACTTGCCAGATAAACTCTCCTAGTTCCCCTTTCTCGGAAAACAAACGGCCCTTCCAGGCAATGACAGGTACGACGTGACAAGCACTGCAGCTCAACAGCCCCAGAGTCCGAAACCCGCCAGCCGACGTCGGATGGGACCGCTCACGATCACACTGCTGATCGTCGTGGCGCTTCTCGTCGTCTTCTTCTGGTTCGCCGGCCGATACGCGGACGTGCTCTGGTACGACCAGCTCGGCTTCCTCCAGGTCCTCCTCACCGAGTGGGGAGCTGGCGCGATCATGTTCGCGATCGGACTCGTCGCCATGGCGGTGCCCCTGTATGTGAACCTGCAGATCGCCTACCGCGCGCGTCCCGTCTACGCGAAGCTCAACGAGCAGCTCGACCGCTATCAGCAGGTCATCGAGCCCATCCGTCGCGGGGCAATGGTGTTCGTGCCCGCCATCTTCGGCCTCTTCGCCGGTGTGGCGCTCATCGCCTCCTGGCAGACCGTGCTCATGTGGATGAACTCGACCCCGTTCGGCGAGACCGACCCGGTCTTCAACCTCGACGTCTCGTTCTACGTCTTCCAGCTTCCGCTGTACCGCGGTGTGGTCGCCTTCGTGAGCGCCGTCGTGCTGCTCTCCCTCATCCTGACCGCCGCGACGCTGTACCTGTACGGCGGCATCCGCGTGACCGGCCGCGAGGTCGTCATCTCGAAGAGCGCGCGCACGCACATCGCGATCCTCGCCGGCCTGTACATGCTCGTCCAGGCAGTGAGCTTCTGGCTCGACCGCTACGCGGCGCTGAACACGCTCTCCGGCCGCTGGACCGGTGTGCTCTACACCGAGGCGAACGCGACGATCCCCGGCCAGGGCATCCTCGCCGGAGCCGCGATCGTCGTCGCTGTGCTCTTCTTCATCGCGGCAGCCATCGGCCGCTGGCGTCTTCCGCTCGTCGGAACCGCGCTGCTCGTCATCGTCGGACTCGTCGTCGGCATGGTCTACCCGTGGATCGTGCAGCAGTTCCAGGTCGGACCGAGCGAGCAGGCACTCGAGACCCCGTACATCCAGAACAACATCGACGCGACCCGCGCCGCCTACGGCCTCGACAAGATCGAAGAGGTCAACTACGCGGCCGAGACGACGGTCAGCCAGGGGCAGCTGCGTGACGACGCCGACACCACGGCGAACATCCGCATCCTCGACCCGTCGCTCGTCTCGCCGACGTTCGCGCAGTTCGAGCAGGAGCGCGCCTACTACCAGTTCCCGGAGAGGCTCGACGTCGACCGCTACGAGATCGACGGCCAGGTCCAGGATGCGGTCGGCTCCGTCCGAGACATCAACATCGCCGGCCTCGGCGCCGACGCCCAGTCATGGGTCAACAACACCATCGTCTACACGCACGGCTATGGGCTCGTCACGGCCTTCGGCAACCAGCGCGGCCCAGACGGCCAGCCCCTCTTCATCGAGGGTGGCATGCCAAGCGAGGGCGCGCTCGGCGAGTTCGAGCCCCGCGTCTACTTCGGCGAGACCTCGCCCGAGTACTCCATCGTCGGTGCCCCCGAGGGGTCCGAGCCAGCTGAGTTCGACCACGTGTCGGGCGCGGATGGCGCAACCCAGACGTACAACACGTTCACGGGAGACGGCGGCCCCGATCTCGGCAACCTCTTCAACCGTCTCGTCTACGCGATCAAGTTCCAGTCGGAGCAGATCCTGCTCTCGGAGTACGTCAACGACGAGTCGCAGATCCTCTACGACCGCGACCCGGCCGAGCGAGTGCAGGCGGCTGCCCCGTACCTGACGATCGACTCCGACCCGTACCCCTCGGTCGTGGACGGACGCCTCACGTGGATCGTCGACGGCTACACCACGAGCAACAAGTACCCGTACTCGGAGCTCGCCGGCCTGCAGAATCTGCTCGAGGACGCGGACACGCCGGCCTCCTCGCTGCCTCCAGAGGTCATCAACTACATGCGCAACTCGGTGAAGGCGACCGTCGACGCGTACGACGGCAGCGTCACGCTCTACGCCTTCGACGAGACGGACCCGATCCTGCAGACGTGGCAGAAGGTCTTCCCGTCGACGCTGAAGAACGTGTCGGAGATGTCGGGTGACCTGCTCAGCCACATCCGCTACCCCACGGACATGTTCAAGGTGCAGCGCGAGATGTTCGCGCGGTACCACGTGACCGACGCGAGCACGTTCTACAACCAGACGAACGCGTGGCAGCTGCCGCAGAACCCGACTGGTGGCGAAGCGTCGCAGCCCCCGTACTACCTGACGATGCAGCTCCCCGGGCAGGAATCGGCCTTCTCGATCTACTCCACGTACATTCCGCTGACGAACGCGAACGCGCAGTCGAGGAACGTGCTGAGGGGGTACCTGGCGGCGAACTCCAACGCGGGTTCCACAGACGGCACGGTCGCTGACACCTACGGGCGCATCACGCTCCTCCGGGTCGAGAACGACAACGTCAACGGTCCGGGTCAGGTGCAGAACATCTTCAACTCGAACGAGACGGTCGCCAACCAGCTGAACCTGCTCGAGCGAGGCGGCCAGACGCAGGTGCTGCGAGGCAACCTGCTGACCGTGCCCGTCGGCGAGGGCTTCCTGTACGTGCAGCCGGTCTACGTCGAGTCCACCGGTGAGACCAGCTACCCGCTGCTCAGGCGCGTGCTCGTCGCGTTCGGCGACAAGATCGCGTTCCAGCCGACGCTCGACGAGGCGCTCGACGAGCTCTTCGGTGGCGACGCCGGTGCGGACGCGGGTGACGGTGGCGTCGAGGTCTCCGACGACGATGTGCCCGTCGACTCCATCCCGGACGACACCGCTGGGACGCCGGCTCCGACTGCCACGACTCCGCCGGCTGGCGGGGGAACGGGGACTCCACAGGAGCAGCTCTCGACGGCCCTGGCCGACGCTGAGCAGGCACTTGAGGACCGCACGACGGCGTACGCGAACAACGACCTCGTTGCCGCAGCTGAGGCTGACAAGCGACTCACGGACGCCTTGAACCGCGCCCGTGAGGCTGATGGTCAGATCTCGGGCACCTCGGGCGAGTCCCCGGAGCCGACGCCCACCACGTAGGCGGCCGAGCTCCACACGCTGACGGGCGTCGTCCTCACTGAGGACGGCGCCCGTCGGCGTGTGTGCCTGCGTGTCCTCCCCGCAGCGCGCCGCGACGCCCTGCCCCGGCCCACGATTCGTCAGCAGAGGTGGGCCGTGTGCACCTGCTGTGCGGTCGGCGGCTGCACAAGACCCAAGTCTGAGGTGCACACGCGGTTGCCACGGAGGCGCGACGCGCCCGGGATGCGGTGCCTGCCCGGCCGGGCGAAGCCGTTTTCGACGAATTCGCGTCCTTCGGGCGGTTTCCTGGCCCGTTCTGGCCCGTGGCACTGGCCCCGTCACGCCCCCGACACGCCGAGTTTTCCGGGGGAGTGGCACCCCGAGTTGCACGACGTCAGGACCGCGTGTAATGTTTTCTCTTGTGCCGCGGGGTGGAGCAGTTCGGTAGCTCGCCGGGCTCATAACCCGGAGGTCGTAGGTTCAAATCCTGCCCCCGCAACCAAAGCCGCACAAGTTGGGTTGCTCGAAAGAGCAAGTATGAACTGCGGCACAAGGCCCGTTTCCTCTCGAGGAAGCGGGCCTTTCGCGTTCCCGCCTGCCCCCGCCGCCCCGCTCGTCCGTCTGCGCTGCATCCACGCGGGAGAAGGGTGTCGTGGCCCGCCTCAGCGGGTTCGCGGTCTGGAGCCGCTAGTCTCGGCCATTCGACGTGCGCCGATCGTTGGCGCGGTAGGAAAGCGGCGGTGCCAGGTGGCCAGATTCACGAGCCTCGAACGGCGCATCGACGACGCCGCCGGGCGGCTCCTCGAGAACGCGCCGTCGCACGGCCTCAGGGCAGGCCTGGTGGAGTTCCTCGTGTTCGGCCTGAAGCAGGCGTGGGCGTGCATCTTCGGCGCGCTCATGCTCGTCATGATCCTCGCGGCGAGGCTCTGGTATCCGGACGACGCCCTGCTCGCTCGGAACGATGCGCTCGTCATCGGCGCGGTCGTCATCCAGGTCGTCATGATCGCCGCACGGCTCGAGACGGGGCGCGAGCTGCTCGTGATCCTCGCCTTCCACATCGTCGGCACCGGTATGGAGCTCTTCAAGACGAGCATCGGCTCGTGGAGCTACGCGTCAGGGGGAGTGCTGCACATCGGCCCCGTGCCGCTCTACACGGGGTTCATGTACGCCGCCGTGGGCTCGTACATGTGCCGCGTCCATCGCCTCTTCGACCTGCGCTTCTCGAGGTACCCGCGCATCTGGCTGACCGTCATCGCTGCCGTCTTGATCTACGTGAACTTCTTCACGCACCACTACGCCTACGACTTCCGCTACGTGCTGCTGCTCTTCGTGGCGGTGCTGTGGGGTCGCACGTGGATGCACTTCCGCGTGTTCCGCAGGACGCTCCGCATGCCGCTGCTCGTCGCGTTCCTGCTCGTCGCGCTCTTCATCTGGTTCGCGGAGAACATCGGCACGCTCGCGGGGGCGTGGGTGTACCCGAACCAGGAGCACGGCTGGGAGCTCGTGTCGATCACGAAGCTGCTCTCGTGGTTCCTGCTCATGATCATCTCGGTGGTCATGGTGACGCTCGCGTACCCGCCGAAACCTCCGCTCGCCGGCGCGGCGGCATCGGGGCGGGAGGCGAGCGCGGCTCGCTAGTCCCAGGCCTTGGCGGCGGGGATGCGCACGATGAAGGCCGCGCCGTCATCTGACTCGACGGCGATCTGTCCGCCGTGGGCCTCGACGATGGACTTCACGATCGCGAGCCCGAGCCCGGTGCTGCCTGAGGCCCGTGTCCTGGCCGAGTCGCCGCGTGCGAACCGCGAGAAGAGGTCCTGACGCAGGGCGGCGGGGATGCCGGGGCCGTCGTCGCGAACCACCAGGACGGCTTCGCGCCCGGTCGCAGACGCGGTGGCGAGTTCGTAGCGGACGGACACGTTGACGTGGGTGCCTTGCGGGGTGTGCTGGCTGGCGTTCGAGAGGAGGTTCACGACGATCTGGTGCAGGCGCTCCCAGTCGCCGAGCACGGAGACCTCGCTCGGGGGGACGGTGGCGCTCCAGTGGCGGTCGGCGTCACTGGCCTGCGCGTCGCTGACGGCATTGATGACGAGCTCGGACAGGTCCACGGTGTCGAGCTGGAGGTCCTGGCCTTCGTCGAGGCGGGCGAGCAGCAGGAGGTCGTTGACCAGCGAGCTCATGCGGGTCGCCTCAGACTCGATGCGGGCCAGGGAGCGCTCGGTGGTGTCCGGCAGGGATGCGGAGTCCTGCCTGGTGAGTTCCGCGTAGCCCTGGATCGCTGCCAGGGGGGTGCGCAGCTCGTGGCTGGCGTCGGTGACGAAGCGGCGCATCCGCTGGTCGGCTGCGGAGCGAACCGCGAAGGCCTCGTCGACGTGCGCGAGGAGCTTGTCGAGCGCCTCGCTGACCTTGCCGACCTCGGTTCGGGGGTCGATGTCGTTGAGCTTCACGGCCTGGCGGAGTCCCACCTCGCCCGATGCGAGGGGCATCTGCGCCACGTTCTCGGCGGCGTTGACGACCCGGGAGAGGGGACGCATCGCGACGCGCATGACCAGGGCGACGAGGAGCACGATGAGCCCGATGCCCAGCGAGGAGAGCACGAGCGTGAGCACGGTCTGGTTGAGGGTCGCCTCTCGGGCGGTGTCGAGCGACACCGCGGAGATGAGGGCGTAGCTGGGGTCGCCCTCCCATTCGTGGATCATGACGCGGAAGTCGCCGGCGACGTCGTCGAGCTTGATGGTCTCGAGCAGGGAGTGCTGGACTGCGAAGTCGTCGGACTGCGCGAGGGCGGCGAGCTCGTTCTTGATGGTCTGGTCGCACTCGACCGCGGAGGTCTCGCTGAAGGACGCCGAGTCGATGATCTCGCCATTGTGCGCGAGGGCGATGATGGTGCCTGGCGCGTGTCCGACGAAGTTGATGAGCGGCTTGACCTTCGGGGCGCTTGTCTCGCCGTTCTTCGGCGGGTGCGGGTGGGTGCCGGGGATGTCGTCCCGGTACTTGTCGACGGAGTTCTCGAGCACCGACATGGAGGCGGCGAGCTGTGTGTTCACGACGCTCGTGATCGCCGAGTTGAGGGTGACGACGTTCATGATGCCGATGACGCTCATGACGAACGCGACCACGAGGGTGACGCCGACGATGATGCGCGCCCGGAGCGTCCACGGTCTCATTCGGCTGGCCTGATCACGTAGCCGACGCCGCGGACGGTGTGGATCATCGGCGTGCGCCCGGCGTCGATCTTCTTGCGCAGGTAGGAGACGTAGAGGTCGACGATGCTGGCCTTGCCGGCGAAGTCGTAGTTCCAGACGCGGTCGAGGATCTGAGCGCGACTCAGCACGCGCTTGGGGTTGCGCATGAAGTAGCGCAGCAGCTCGAACTCGGTTGTCGTGAGGGCGATCGGGTCGCTGCCGCGGCGCACCTCGTAGCTGCTCTCGTCGAGGAAGAGGTCGCCGACCCGGAGCTGCGAAGCGTCATCCGCGACGGCTTCGCCCGCTCGTTGGATGAGTCCGCGGAGCCTGGCGACGAGCTCCTCCAGGCTGAAGGGCTTGGTCATGTAGTCGTCGCCGCCCGCGGTGAGCCCGATGATGCGGTCGTCGATCGAGTCCTTCGCGGTGAGGAAGAGCACGGGCGTGGCGTGTCCTTGACCTCGGAGGTTCCTGAGAATGCTGAGGCCGTCGATGTCGGGAAGCATGATGTCGAGGACGACGACGTCGGGCCGTTCCGCCGTGAACTTCGCGAGCGCGTCGCGACCGTTGCTGGCCACGTCGACCTGCCAACCCTCGTAGGAGAGGGCCAGGCTGACGAGGTTCGTGAGCGTCTCTTCGTCGTCGACAAGCAGCACGCGGATGGGGGTGCCGTCCGGGCGGTGGAGACGGGGGAGCTGGGCGAGGACCGCCCGACGGCGCCCGGGCTCGATGATCGGGTCAGCGGAAGCAGAATCGGGCATTGAATCATCGTGTCACGAGCGGGCCCCGCGGGTGGTATGTGTGCCCGTCCTCATAGGAAGCTCAAATCTTCTCTTACCGAGGGCATGGAGGGAGTTCGTAACCTGCGACGCATGACACTCCAGCGAATTCAGCAGCCCGACCTCGGGAGCCGTGCGCCGGGGGTCAAGAAGGACCTGCAGGGTGGGCTGTTCCACCGTCCACGGTTCCTGCGCGGCCCCCGCACTGAGCGTCCGTTCGACGCGCCCCAGTTGTTCACGGAGCGCCTTGTGCTCCGTCCCCACACCGTCCGCGACGCGGGGGCGTGGCACGAGATCGTGTCGAACGCCGACGTGGTGCGTTACCTGCATTGGAAGCGGCGCGATCTCGCGGAGGCGACGGAGCATCTGAGCCGTCGCACCACGCAGACGCGGCTGTGGCAGTCGGGGGACTTCATGGCCCTCGCGGTCGAGCATGACGGTCAGCTCGTCGGCGACGTGTCCGTGCACCTGCGGGAGGTCGAGCCTGAGCATCGGTCGGCTGAGCTCGGGTGGATCATGCATCCGGGATTCGCCGGGCAGGGCTTCGCCACCGAGGCTGCGGATGCGCTCGTCGAGTACCTGCGCGACTATGTCGGGGTGAAGCGGGTGATCGCGGTCATGGACCTCGAGAACGAGGCGTCCTACGCGCTCGCGAGGCGTCTCGGCCTCACGGAGGTGTCCCGCTCCGACGATTCGAGGACCACGGCGCTCGATCTGGTCTGAGCGGGGTCGCTGCCGCGCATCCGCTGTGCACCGCCTGTGCTCGCGGGGTGCGACGCCGCCATGAGCTGCGCGACCTCCAGGAGGTCCCACGCCATGTCGCCGGTGACGGAGATTCCCCTGGCCCCTGATCTGCGTGTCGTGCCTCGAACGAGCATGTAGTGCGTGCGGAACACGCGATTGCCAGCCCGCTCCTGTGCGTCGTGGAAGAACACGGTCTGCGAGAGGCCGGTGCTGTCGTCGAGGGAGACGAACACCGTGCGGCGGCCCCCGCGCATCGGTGGCGTGTTCGTCGCACGGCGAACCCCGGCGATGAGCACCTCAGTGCCGCCGGGCAGGTCGATGAGCGTGCTCGCTGGCACGACGCCGAGCTGTCGGAACAGCGGGAAGAAGCGCTCCATCTGGTGACGGCTCACGCCGAGGCCGAGCTCCTGCAATTCGAGATCGGTCTGCGTCTTGCCGTGCAGGTCCATGGCGCTCACTCCCCGTAGCTGGGGGACGGGCAGCGCGAACGCGAACGCCTGCTGATGCTCCGGCACGCGTGTCGGGCTGCTGGTGAGCGAGCGGATGAACGCGAGCAGCTCGTGCCGCCTGCGAGGCTCGTAGTCGATGAAGGCGTCGAGCGCTCCGACCCTGGCCAGGGAGTCCAACGTGCTGCGACGGGGCCGCACTCGTGCCCGGAAGTCGGCGAGCGAGTCGAACGGCTGGTGCTCGGCGACCCTGTCGCGTTCCGCCGATGACATGCCGCGCACATCCGCGAGCGACATGCGCACCCCGTCACGCCCGTCAGGGAGCGGCTCGACCGTGTACTCGAGGCCGGATCGCTGCACGTCGATCGGCAGCAGCGGGATGCCGAGGTGCCTTGCCTCGGCGATGATCAGGTCCTTGCCCCACATGCCGGGGTCGTGGGTGAGGAGGCCCGCCCAGAAATGCGCGGCGCGGTGGGTCTTGAGCCACGCGCTCTGGAAGGTGGGCAGGGCGAACGCGGCGCCGTGGGCCTTCGCGAAGCCGAAGCTGCCGAAGCCGGCGAGCACCTTCCACGACCGTTCGATGATCTCGGGCGGGAACCCGCGCTCGGCGGCTTTGCCGCGCACCAGCTGCTCGATGCGCGGGACGAGGTCGGGCTTCGCGAGCCAGCGTCGGTACACGTCGGCCAGTTCGAGGCCGCACCCGGTGAGTTCATCGAAGATGCGCATCACCTGCTCGTGGAAGATGACGACGCCCTTCGTCTCGAGCAGGATGGGCTTGAGTCTCGGGTGGATGTAGTCGGGCATGACCTCCCCGTGGCGTGCCCTGAGGAAGTTGAGGGGCATGTTGTTCTGCATGGGGCCGGGGCGGAACAGGGAGATGTCGATGACGAGGTCGTTGAACACCTCGGGCTGCAGCTTCCCGACGAGTTCCATCTGGCCTGGGCTCTCGACCTGGAAGATGCCGAGGGTCTTCGTCGAGCGGATGGTCTCGTAGGTCGCTTCGTCGTCGAGGGGCAGCGCGTCGAGGTCGAGCTCCTCGCCTCGGGTGCGCTTCAGCTCCTTCACGGCGTGGGCCATGGCGCTCTGCATGCGCACGCCGAGGATGTCGAGCTTGATGAGGCCCATCGGGTCCATGTCGTGCTTGTCGAACTGGCTCATGGGCAGGCCGATGCCGGACATCTGCACTGGTGTGCGGTCGAGCAGGGAGATGTCGGAGAGGATGACGCCGCAGGGGTGCACGGAGATGTGCCTCGGCAGGGAGTCGAGTCGCTCTGTCGCCTCGACGAGCACGTCGAGCTGGCGCGAGCGGCGCACCTCTTCGGCGAACTCCCGAAGCTCCGGCTTCTCGGCGAGGGCCTGTCGGAAGCGCTTCGCGGAGAAGCGCCACAGCTCCTTGGCGATGCGGTCGACTTCCCCGTCGGCGAGCCCGAGCGCGAGTCCGGCGTCGCGTACGGCGCCTCTCGATCCGTAGGTGTTCACCATCGACATGAGTGTGACCCGCTCGCCACCGAACTCGTCGAAGATGCGGTGGTACACGCGGTGGCGTTCGGCGCTCTCCACGTCGAGGTCGATGTCCGGCAGCGTGCGTCGCTCGTCGGAGAGGAAGCGCTCCCAGATGAGTCCGAGGGAGACGGGTTCGACGTGGCTCGTGTACAGGAGGTAGTTGAGGAGCGAGCCGACCCCTGACCCCCTGGCCTGTACGCGGACTCCCATCTCCTTGATGAGTTCGACGACGTGCGAGACGGTGAGGAAGTAGGGGGCGAAGCCCAGCTTCCGCACGGTCTTCAGCTCATGGGCGAGGCGGTCGTGCAGCTCGCGCTCGTGGGCACTGGATGCACCGGGGTAGCGGGCGGGGATCGCGGCTTCGGCCTTCGCCCGCAGCACCTCGAACGGGTCGCCGTCGATGCCGAAGCGCGTGACTTCCGGCATGCGCGGGGTGCCGATCCCCGCATCCCGTTCGAGGTCGATGATGCAGGCTTCGGCGAGCGCTCTCGTCTGCGCGATGAGGTCGTCGGCGGCGGAGGTGTCGTGCCCGCCCGCATCCGCGACCATGCGCGCGACCTGCCGCATGAGGCTCGCAGGCTTGAGCCACGCCTGCGCGGTGGGGGCGAGCTCGATCTCGTCGAGCGCCCGCCGAGCACGGACGGCGTCTGCGATGTCGACCGTCGCCGCTTCCTCGGGGGAGGCGTAGCGGACCGCGTTCGTGAGCACCGCCCGCAGCCTGGACTCCGTGGCGAGACCGAGCATCCGCGTCGCAGCCGTGACCGAACCGGGAGTGCCTGGCTCTGCGAGGTGGCACACGACCTCCACGACCAGCGAGGAGTGGGGGAGTGCGTGCACCCACGCTCGCAGTCGCTCCCGCGCCAGCCCCAGCTGCGCCACGGAAGCCGCCGTGCCGACGTCGCTGCTCGGGCCGAGCATCACCGTCAGGCGGGTGGCCCCCTCTTCGTCCTCGGCGAGCTGGGCCAGGCGGGCGAGTGGGATGCTCGGCTCATGCACCCCCGTTGGGGCGCTCGCGGTGGTCTCGTGCGCTGCGGACACGGCCCGGCACAGTGCCGCATAGCCGGAGCCGCCGTCTCCACCGGTCGCGAGCACGACAACCCGCCCGAGGGGCTCGCCCCGTTCGTCGTGCACGGCGAGCTCGCTGCCGAGCACGGCCCGCAGCTTCGCGTCTCTGCAGGCGAGGAGGTGCTTGACCGCGCCGGAGATGCCGTCGCGGTCGGTGAGGGCGATCGTGTCGAGGCCCCGCTCGACGGCGGCCTGCGCGAGCACCTCGGGAGGGGAGACCGCATAGTGCGCGCTGAAGCCGGACGAGACGTGCAGGTGGGGGAAGCTCATCGTGTCCTCACTCCCAGCTCAGCGCCAGGAGCCAGCCGCCGGAGGCGCGGCAGAGGTCGTAGAGGTGTCCGTCGTGCTGCCCGTGTGCGCTGTCGCGGACCGCGGTGACGCGCCACAGCTCCTGGTCGATGCGCTCGGGGGATGAGCCTCCGTGCCACCACGGCGGGAGCCTGCGGAAGTAGGCCTGGGGTTGGCCCGTGACGGTGTAGAGGAAGCGCTGCCACACGAAGGAGACCGGCTGCCCGTCTGGGCTGACGGCGACGTCGATGGTGTCGTCGATGACGGTTGGCATGGTTCCCTCCTTCGCTGATTCGAATCTGTATTCGAATATGGATCAAGCGTAAATCGCACCACCGACAGTGGCAACCGCAAGTCTCAGTCAGAGGGTGAGGGTGTGCTGCAGCTAGACAGGTTCTAAAGCTGTCTGATAGCTTTCTGCAGAACGTCACCCTCAAGGACGAAGGCATATGACTCACACCCCAGACGCACTCCGCTCGGCAGACTCGATCCGCTCAATACGGCTCTCGACGCTCCGCCTCCCGCTCGCCACCCCCATCTCCGACGCGAAGGTCTTCACGGGCAGGCAGAAGCCCATGACCGAGGTCGTCTTCCTCATCGCCGAGATCCGCACCGAGCAGGGCCTCTCCGGCCACGGGTTCAGCTACTCGAAGCGTGCAGGCGGTGCCGCCCAGTA
Organism: Pseudoclavibacter sp. JAI123; assembly: GCF_013409665.1. NCBI lineage: Bacteria > Bacillati > Actinomycetota > Actinomycetes > Micrococcales > Microbacteriaceae > Pseudoclavibacter > Pseudoclavibacter sp. JAI123. Next base: position 1,718,509 of record NZ_JACCCM010000001.1, read on the forward strand.
CGCCCATGCGCGGGAGGTCGCCGAAGTCGCCCTCGGCGAAGACCCGAACGACATCCAGAAGCTGTACACCAAGCTGCTCTGGGCCGGCGCCTCCGTCGGGCGCTCGGGCGTCGCCACCCAGGCGCTCGCGGCGTTGGACATCGCGCTCTACGACCTGAAGGCCAAGCGCGCCGGCCTGCCGCTCTCGAAGCTGCTCGGTGCGCACCGCGACTCGGTGCGCACCTACAACACGTCAGGCGGGTTCCTCCACGCGTCGCTCGACGAGGTGCGCGAGCGCGCGACGCAGTCACTCGCAGAAGGCATCGGCGGCATCAAGATCAAGGTCGGCCTCCCGGATACGGCCGAGGACCTGCGCCGCGTCCGCGCGGTGCGCGAGCACATCGGGGCGAGCGTTCCGCTCATGGTGGATGCGAACCAGCAGTGGGACCGGGCGACGGCTCTGCGCATGGGCCGCCGCCTCGAGGACCTCGACCTCACGTGGATCGAGGAGCCGCTCGACGCCTACGACGCGGAGGGGCATGCGGATCTCGCGCGTGCGCTCGACACCCCGATCGCGACGGGCGAGATGCTCGCCTCGGTGGCCGAGCACCGTCAGCTCATCACCGCCCGCGCGTGCGACATCATCCAGCCGGACGCGCCGCGCATCGGCGGAATCACGAACTTCCTCCGTCTCATGACCCTCGCCGACGAGGCGGGCCTCGACCTCGCCCCGCACTTCGCGATGGAGATCCACCTGCACCTGGCCGCCTGCTACCCGCGCGAGCCGTGGGTCGAGCACTTCGACTGGCTCGACCCGCTCTTCGAGGAGCGACTCGAGACGCGAGACGGACGGATGATCGTGCCCGACCGTCCGGGCCTCGGGTTCACGTTCAGCGAGCAGGCGCGGGCCTGGACGACCGACAGCGTGACGCTCTCGGTCTGAGCGCGGGGTGGGGCGTCCAGCATGAAGCCAGCGAGTGGCTGAGCCCGGCACGGCGGGCCAGCTCTTGGCTCGCTTCAGGGATGGCACGATGTCTCCATGAGCATGACGCGCGCCGAGGAGATCGCCAGGGTCCTCGCCGACCGCATCGTCGAAGGAGTCATCGCCCCCGGTGACCGCCTGCCGAGCGAGGGCGGCCTCGTCGAGGAGTTCGGGGCGAGCAGGACGGTCGTGCGTGAGGCGCTGCACCGCCTGCAGTCGCGCGGCCTCGTTCGCACGCGCGTCGGCTCCGGAAGCTACGCGCTCACCCCTCCCGCGCCCACGGCGGGTGACGACTGGCTCGGGGCGCACACCGAGGCTGAGCGCGCGGAGCTGCACGCGTTCCGGATCGCCGTCGAGGTCGAGGCCGCCGCGCTCGCGGCGCGCTCCCCGTCGCCCCAGGAGACCGCCGAGATCGACGCAGCCCTCGACTCCCTCGCGAAGGCCACCCTGCCCAGCGAGACGGTGGATGCGGACTTCGCCTTCCACCGCGCGATCGCCGCTGCATCCGGCAACCGCTACTTTCTCACGGCCCTCGACCGCATGGGCGCACGCGCCATCATCCTGCCGCCGGCGCGCATCTCCGACAGAGAGCGCAACGCCGCGGACTCGGCCGCCGTGCTGGCCGAGCATCGAGCCATCGCCGACGCGATCCGCCTCAAGGACCCCGTCGCCGCCGCGGCCGCGGTGCGCACGCACCTCTCGGCATCGACGGCCCGACGAGCGGCGCGCGAGTCGAGGGCGTGACCCACACGGCGCTTCCGTCGCAAGCGCACCGGCCCGCAGGCCTGTGGAGCCGCGGGTCCGACTAGCCCTGGGACGACACCGGGGCCATGAGCTGCGGCCCTGAGCTCGCGACCCGACCCACCTCAGGGCCGACCTCGCGCATCACGAGTGTCGAGGCCAGCTCCACGCCCGCCAGGCTCGCCTCGTCGAGCAACCCCTGCGTGCCGACCACCGACTGGTCCAGCCACTGATCCCACAGCGCCCGCGGCAGCATGAGAGGCATGCGGTCGTGGATGCTCGCCAGCTCGCCCGTGGACCCTCGCGTCAGGATCGTCGTGGAGAGCACCCAGCGGGACGGGTCGTCGCCGGGCTTCGTCGGGTCAGCCCACCACGAGTACAGGCCAGCAAACGCGATCAGGTCATCGCTCCGCCCCGGGTGGATGAAGAACGGCGTCTTCGAACCCGCCTTCGTGCCATCCGCCGTCTTGCGCCACTCGTAGTAGCCGACCGCTGGCACGATCGCCCGCCGCTGCTTCACCGGGCCGCGGAACGTCGGCTTCTCCAGCACCGTCTCGATACGCGCGTTGAACGCCTTCGACGAGAAGCTCGGATCCTTCGCGAACGGAGGCAGCAGCCCCCACCTGGCGCGCTCGACGCGCCGCACCGCATTCCCGCCGCCCTTCGGCTCCGGCTCGACGACAACCGGCACCGGATCCGTCGGAGGAGTGTTGTACGACGGCTCCGGCAGGTCAGCGCCGAGCGCCTCGATGTCGAAGAGCGCCTCGACGTGCTCGACTGCTGGGGTGACGTAACGACCGCACATGACTCAACGCTACGACGCGGGGACCCACGACGCGCTCTCCAAGCTTCGGATTCTCTGTACGCTCAGATCATGGTCAAGCAGCGCAGCGCCCTCGAGCGCATCCCCGCGTACAAGCAGGGCGCCATGCCCAGCACCAGCGACGTCGTGAAGCTCTCCTCCAACGAGAACCCCTTCCCGCCCCTCGCCTCGGTTCGCGACGCGGTGGCCGCCGAGCTCGAGCGCATCCACCTCTACCCCTCGATGGCCGCCCCCGAGCTGACCGCACGCATCGCTGAGCTGCAGGGCGTCGAGCCGGAGAACATCGTCTTCGGAGCCGGGTCCGTCGAAGTGGCGACGCAGCTCGTGCAGGCCAGCGCAGGAGAGGGCGACGAGGTGATGTTCGCCTGGCGCAGCTTCGAGGCCTACCCGATCATCGCGATCGGGGCAGGCGCGACGCCCGTGCAGGTGCCGCTCACGCACGACGAACGCCACGACCTCGACGCCATGGCAGCGGCCATCACCGAGCGCACCGCCATCATCTTCGTCTGCAACCCCAACAACCCGACGGGGGCGAGCCTCACCCACGCCGAGGTGCGGGCCTTCCTCGACCGCGTCCCGAGCGACGTGCTCGTCGTGATCGACGAGGCCTACGAGCACTTCAACAGGGACGCCGAGACCGCCATCGGCATCGACCTCTACCGCGAGTACCCAAACGTCGCCGTGCTCCACACCTTCTCCAAGGCCTACGGCCTCGCTGGACTCCGCATCGGCTACGCCGTCGCCCAAGCCGACGTCGCAGCCAACCTCCGCAAGGTCGCCGTCCCCTTCGCCGTCTCCGCCCTCGCCCAGACCGCCGCCGCCGCGTCGCTCGACGCCGAAGCCGAGCTCGCCAACCGCATCGACGATATCGTCGCCGAACGCGCCCGCGTCACCTCCGAGCTCCGAGCCCAGGGGTGGAACATCGGAGACTCTCAGGCGAACTTCGTCTGGCTCAGGCTCGGCGACGACACCGCACGCATCGACGCCGCCCTCACCGAGGCCGGCGTCCTCGCCAGGGCATTCCCCGGCGAAGGCATCCGCATCACCATCGGCTCACCAGAGGCCAACAGTCGCGCGCTCGCCGCGCTCGCGGGAGTGCATGCGGGGGCACGGGGATGAGCACCTGGCGCATCCGCGACTTCCAGCCGACCGACATGGATGCGCTGCTGCGGCTCTGGGAGCAGCACCGCAGCTCGGGCAGCGAACCGGTGTACGGGCTGAGCGAGGTCATCGCGTCGACCCGGAAGGACACCGCCGTCGTCGCGGTCGCGGGGGAGAAGATCGTCGGCGTGGCCGTGGCGCGGGCAGCCCACGACCAGGGCTGGATCGTGTTCTTCGCGACTGACGACGAGTGGCGCAGGCGCGGCATCGGCGGCGCGCTGCTCGCCTCCCTCGAGCAGCGGATGGCCCAGCACGGCCTCCAGAAGCTCACGATCCTCGTGCCGGACGAGCAGACCCAGGTCGGCGCGCTCACGAAGGCCGGTTTCGCCGACAAGCGGCACCTGCGCTACTTCGAGCGGGAGATCCGGGTCAAGCAGCAGGAGATGGTCGCGCTGCGCGAGCTCGGCGGTCGCATCCTGCCACCCGACCGCTGGGACGCGATCGGCGGCATGCAGCACGAGAAGGACGTGCTGGAGCGGCGCCTCGTGCTGCCGCTCAGCGACCCAGACCTCGCGGAGGAGTACGGCGTCGTGCCACCACGCGCGATCGTGCTCTTCGGCCCTCCCGGCACGGGCAAGACGACGTTCGCCAAGGGCATCGCCTCCCGCCTCGGGTGGCCGTTCGTCGAGGTCTTCCCGTCCCGACTCTCGGCGTCGCCCAGGGGCCTCGCCGGCGAGCTGCGCGAGACGTTCGAGCAGGTCGAGTCGCTCGAGCACGCCGTCGTGTTCATCGACGAGGTCGAGGAGATCGCCTCGCACCGAGGGGGAGAGCCGCCGTCGCCCACGCAGGGCGTCACGAACGAGCTCCTCAAGATCATCCCGGCGTTCCGTGAGAAGCCGGGGCGTCTTCTCATCTGCGCGACGAACTTCATCCGAGCCCTCGACCAGGCCTTCCTGCGCCACGGGCGCTTCGACTACGTCATCCCCATCGGATTACCGGACGCCGCAGCCCGCCGGGCGATCTGGGAGCGATACGTGCCCGAATCGGTCAGCGACTCGGTCGACGTGCCGGCGCTGGTCGAGCAGACCAGCGGGTACTCGCCGGCTGACATCGAGTTCGCCGCTCGCCGCGCCTCGCAGGTCGCCCTCGAGCGCGCCGTCGCGGCCCGGAACTCGGGGGACGTCGTGCCCCTCGGGCCGACCACGGACGACTTCCTCGTCTCCGTCGCGTCCACGCGCACCACGGTCTCCTCCGACGTCGAGCGCGAGTTCGAGGAGGACATCCAGGCGATCGCTCGCGTGTAGCGCAGGATCGGTGCGAGGCTCGCTGTCCAACTTCAGTGCGATATTGCGGCGAACGCCGCGCTTCCGGGTCAATCGGCCGAATATCGCACTGATGCTGGTCAGAGGTGCGTCGGCCGGGAAGCCAGCGGCCTCTGGCGGGGACAGACGAGGGGCCGGATGCGATGCATCCGGCCCCTCGATCGTGCAGCTGAGGCTAGGCCTTCTTCGCTGCGGAGTCCTCGTCGTCCGAGGTGATGTCGAAGTCGTCGACCTCGTCGTCACCCTCCGGGTCGAGCTCGGCCTCGACGTCGTCGAGGTCGTCGTCTTCGTCGTCGGCGTCTTCGAGTTCGCTCTCGATCTCGTCGATCCACTCGTCGAGCAGGTCTTCAGCGGCTTCGTCGTCTGCGGCGGTCTGCACCTCGAGGGTGCCGTCGCCCCACAGGCGCGAGGAGACGCGGACGTCGTCGGTGTCCTCGACGGCGTCGTGAGCCTCGGATTCGTACTCGTTGGCGATCTTCGCGGCTTCGTCTTCGGATTCGGCTTCGATGACGAGCGCCGAGACGACTTCGTATTTCAAGAGCACGGCGTAGGTAGGCATGGGGCGACTCCTCGTGACTGCGAGCACACCGCTCGCAGAATGAAGGTACTCGTGACGGTGCGCGCAGACAAGCTGGGGTCGGTGCGTCGCGGGTGACGCGTTGGTGAAGACTTCCCGACCGAGCGCACCTCACCGTAGGCTCGCGTCATGCCTTCCGACGCTCGCACCCCCCTCCAAGCACCCCTCGGATCCCCTGACGGTGGGCAGAAGCGTCCGATCCTCGGTGTCGCGGTCGCGCAGTACGCGCCAGGTGCGGACCTTGTCGAGAACGAGCGGCTGCTGCGTGAGCACGTCGCCACGGCGGCCGGTCGGGGCGCGCAGCTCGTCGTCGTGCCCGAGTACGCGAGCTTCTTCCTCCCGGACCTCGGGGAAGAGCTCGTGCGCCAGGCGCAGAGCCTGGACGGGCCGTTCGTCTCGCTCATGCGATCGCTCGCCGTGGAGCATGGCGTTGCCATCGTGGCCGGCCTCGTGGCCGAGTCCGAGGATCCGGGCCGGTTCGCCAACACGCTCGTCGCGGTCGATTCGAGCGGCGAGGTCGTCGCCCAGTACCGCAAGGTGCACCTGTACGACGCGTTCGGCGCGAAGGAGAGCGACTGGGTTGTCCCTGGTGAGATCTCGGTGCCGCAGACGTTTGTCGTCGGCGGCGTGCGGGTGGGCCTGCAGACCTGTTACGACCTGCGGTTCCCCGAGGTGTCGAGGACGCTCGTGGATGCGGGCGTGCAGCTCATCGTCATCCCCGCCGAATGGGTGCGTGGCCCGCTGAAGGAGCACCACTGGAAGACGCTGCTCGCGGCGCGGGCGATCGAGAACACCGTGTACTTCGCGGCGGCCGACCACCCTGCGCCGATCGGCGTGGGGCACAGTGCCGTCGTCGATCCGCGCGGAGCGACCCTCGCCGGTGCGGGTGTCGACCCGGGCGTCTCCATCGGTTGGGTCTCGCTCGACGTGATCGATGCGGTGCGGGAGCAGAACCCGGCGCTCGAGCTGCGGCGATACCGAGTGCTGCCGATCGACTGAGCTTCTACCGGCTGAGTTCGCCGAGCCGGTCGAGGCGGCGCATGCCCTCTTCGAGGATCTGGTCGCTCTTGCAGAACGCGAAGCGCACCAGCGAGCGGTAGTCTCCCTGCCGTTCCGGGGTGCAGAGGGCAGCGACCGGGATGCCGACCACTCCGATCTCCCGGGGCAGGCGGCGGCAGAGCTCGGTGGCGTCGGTGTAGCCGATGCTGGCGGCGTCGGCGATCGCGAAGTATCCGGCGGCCGGGGTCGCCGTCTCGAGACCACGACTGCGAAGCGCGGAGACCAGCAGATCGCGCTTGTGGCGAAGGCGGTCGCGTTCCTGGTCGAAGCGCGCCGCCGGCAGGCGCAGGCCTGCGGCGACGGCGGGTTGGAAGGGGCCACTGCCGACGTAGCTCAGGTACTGCTTGACGGCGAGGACCGCGTCGATCAGGACAGCGGGCCCCGTGACCCAGCCGACTTTCCATCCGGTCACGCTGAAGGTCTTGCCCGCCGAACCGATGCTGAGCGTTCGCGAGGCGGCACCGGGCAAGCTCGCGATGGCGACGTGCTCGCCATCGAAGACGAGGTGCTCGTACACCTCGTCGGTGACGATGATCGCGTCGTGGCGAGCCGCGAGCTCGACGATGAGCTGCAGCGTCTCGCGGCGGAGAACCGCGCCCGTGGGGTTGTGCGGGGTGTTGACGACGATCAGTCTGGTTCGGTCGGTGACGGCTCGCCTGAGCTCGTCGTGGTCTGGCTGGAACTCGGGCCACCGAACGGGCACGGTCACCAGGCGGGCGTCGGCGAGGTGCGCGAGGGCACCGTACGCGTCGTAGTGGGGTTCGAGGACGACGATGTCCTCGCCAGGCTCGACGAGGCCGAGCACTGTGGCCGCCAGCGCTTCCGTGGCGCCCACGGTGACCAGCACCTCGCGGTCAGGGTCGAGCGAGACCCCCCGGAAGCGGAGCTGATGCTCGGCGATGGCAGCGCGCAGGTCGGCGGTGCCCCTGGGCGGCGGATACTGGTTCTCGCCCCGGGAGATCGCGTCGATCGCCTCGTCCAGCAGCTCCTGCGGGCCGGAGTAATCGGGGAACCCCTGGCCGAGATTCACGGACCCGGTGGTCCGCGCCAGCTCGCTCATCTCGCCGAACACGGTGCCCTGCAGCTCGCCGCTCGGGGAGAGGAGGCCAGCACCTTGGGCTGCTCGAAGCCACGGTCCGTCTCTGCGCATGCATCCAGTCTGTCATCGCCTGAGTCACGATCGAATCTCGAACTGCGACGTGCCGCGGAAACCAGAGCGTCCACTCCGCCTGCTCCCTAGACTGGCGCCACCGATGCGCCCCGACGCATGGAGCGAACGTCAGGATTCACATGCTCGACACACCTTCCCCTGCCGGCGCCGACGCGACGAGCGCCGACGCGCCCACGAAGGCTGCGCAGCAGGATGAACATGGGCGTCACCGTGCGGGCGCTCACCTGCATTCCATCCATGACGACGCACCGGTGGTCACGCGTCGAACGGGGCTGCTCCTCATCGCGGGTGTCGCGGTCGTCGCCGCGGTTGTCGGTGGTCTGAGCGGTGCGCTCATCACGGCGAATCTCATCGGCCAGCCGAATCAGGACGCGCAGCGGCTGACGCAGCCCCTGGGGTCCCCGAGCGAACCGGCGGCCCCGTTGCCTGGCGAGGCGAGTTCCGCGATCGCGTTCGCTGCGCCGAGCGTCGTCACGCTCACCGTGTCCACCCCGACTCGAACCGAGACGGGTTCCGCGGTCGTGTACTCGGGTGATGGGCTCGTCATCACCAACGCGCACGTCGTGACGCTCGACGGCACGGTCTCGGACGCACAGATCACGGCGACCACGAGCGACGGTCGGGTCTTCAGCACGAGCCGCGTCGGGCTCGACGTGCTCGCCGACGTGGCCGTGCTGCGGTTGGACGGTGCGAGCGGCCTTCAGCCGGCGAGGTTCGCGGACTCGGACCAGCTGATCGTCGGGCAGTCGACGATCGTGCTCGGCGCGCCGCTTGGCCTCAATGGCACGGCGACGACGGGTGTCGTGTCGGCGGTCAACCGCAGCATCGAGATCGCGTCGGCGGCGGTTCCGCCGACGGTCGACGAGAACGCCGCGACCGACTCTCCGCTCAGCTCGACGACCGATCCGGGCAAGAGCATCGTCCAGTTGCCTGTCGTCCAGACTGATGCCGCCATCAATCCGGGAAACTCGGGTGGCGCGATGCTCAACGCGAAGGGCGAGGTGATCGGCATCAACGTCGCGATCGCCGGCACGAAGCCCGGCGGCCAGGGGCAGGCGGCCTCCAGCGGCAGCATCGGACTGGGGTTCGCGCTGCCGGCGAACTATGCGGTCCAGATCGCGGCGCAGCTCGCAGATGGCCAGACGCCATCGCATGGTGCGCTGGGCGCGACGGTCCGCAACGCGGCGACGGTCGCGACGAGCGGTCAGAGCATCGTGGGCGCCTACGTGGACAGCGTCGTCGAGAACGGTGCCGCCTCCCTCGCCGGTCTGCGTCGGGGAGACATCGTCACGTACATCGGCACGATCCCGGTGTCGAACGCCAACGACCTGATCGCGCACGTGCGCGTATACGAGGCGGGTGAGGATGCGACCCTGACGGTGGTCCGCCAGGGCGAGGTCATCGAGGTCGAGGTCTCGCTCGACGCTGCGGCCTAGGCTTCCGCGTCTTGGTTCTTGTCTTTCCCGCGGGTGAGGGCGAGTGGGACGTGGAAGAACGGGACCTACTCGGAGGTGTCTTGGTTCTTGTCTTTCCCGCGGGTGAGGGCGAGTGGGACGTGGAAGAACGGGACCTACTCGGAGGTGTCCTGGTTCTTGTCTTTCCCGCGGGTGAGGGCGAGTGGGACGCGGAAGAAGGAGAACGGCCCGCGCGTCAGCGCCTTGTGGTCGTCTCCGGTGTCGTCCTTGGGTGCGGCGTAGGTGGGGTGCAGTTCGATGGGGAAGCTGGAAGGTGCGACGCCGAACGCCTCGCGTGCGGTGCGGACGACCTCGTTGCTGAGCATCCGGTTGCCGGCTCCGCCGATGACGGCGCCGATGCCGAACGGGACGAGTCGTCCGACGGTGCTCGCCGACTGCCGCACGACGAACCTCTTGAGGAACATCGACTGGATGCGTCCGGACAGTTCGCCGACCATGGCGCGGGGGAGGCTCTTCGTCACCATCTCGCCCCAGAAGACCTGCTTGGTCGGGCCTTTCCCGAAGACCTGGCCCGCGAACTGCTGGATGAGGTTCTTGCTCGCTTTGCCGAGCATGAGCGACTGGATGAGGGTGCGTGCGCGGACGGGGTCCGAGATGGGGAGGCCGTGGATCTCGGCGACCGCCTGCCCGAAGAGGGAGGTCATCTCGAGGAATCCGGCGGTCTCGACACCGGTGACGGCGAGCGAGGCGGCGGTTCCGACTCCGGGCACCATGGCGGCGGCACCGGCTGCACCGCCGCTGACGGTGGTCGCGTTGAGGTACTGCTGCTCGATCTTCTTGATGAGCTCGCTCGGCGTCGCGTCAGGGTACTTGCCACGGAGGATGCGGATCTGCCGGACCACGATGGGTCGCTGGATGGCCATGAGGCGGTCGAGCCAGATCTTGTCCTGTTCGCCGGGCGCCGCGCCGGTCTGCTCCTCGCGAGGCGGCAGGGGCGCGTAGGCGGTCGCGTCTGCGGCGTCGTCGAAGCGCTGCGTGCTGGAATCGGACACTTGACCTCCTCGTGGTGGCACCGCCCCGGGTCTTGCAGAGGGCGACGCGAGCAGTGTATGAGGGGCCGCCTGGGGAGAGCTTGAAGCTGGGGCGGCGGCGCGCCACGCCGGATCGTTGGTACGGTTGAGCGATGTCTTCGAAGAGCTCGGACGTCGGCGATGGCACCGCCGACGATGTGAACGAGAGTGCTGCCAGCCCCGACGTGCCGGAGGGCGACGCGAGTCGACCTCAGCCGATCATGGTCGAGGCGATCGTCGTCGACGACACCGTGACCGTCTCCTCGCTGGCAGAGGAGGCGACTGCGGAGCAGGAGACCGGCCTCCCGGCCGCCGTCAGGAACCCGGTGCTGGGTGCCGCGACCGCCGAGGGGCTCTCGACGATGACGCCGGTGACCCGCGTCACGGAGGCTCCGGATCGTGAACTCGGCGACACCGTCCTGTCGGTCAACGGGCTCACGAAGCGCTTCGGTTCGGATGTCGCGGTGAACGATGTCACGTTCGAGGTTCGTCGCGGCTCCTTCACGGGCATCGTTGGACCCAACGGTGCGGGGAAGACGACGACCCTGTCGATGGCGACGGGGTTGCTGAAGCCCACGAGCGGCAACGTGGAGGTCCTCGGCCTCGACGTGTGGAAGAACCCGAAGGCCGCGCATCCGCACATCGGCATCCTGCCCGACCGTCTGCGCCTCTTCGATCAGCTCACGGGTGGGCAGCTTCTCTACTACTCCGGACTCCTTCGGGGGTTGTCGCCTGCTGATTCGCGGGCGCGCACGGAGTCGCTGGTGCACGCGTTCGAGCTCGAATCGGCGGCGAACCGGCTGGTCGTGGACTACTCGGCCGGCATGTCGAAGAAGATCTCGCTCGCCGCGGCACTGATCCACTCGCCGGAGCTTCTGGTGCTCGATGAGCCGTTCGACACGATTGACCCGGTGTCGGCGGGACAGCTCATCGACATCCTCCTCGAGTACGTGCAGCGCGGCGGCACCGTGCTGCTGTCGAGCCACAGCATGGACCTCGTCCAGCGCGTCTGCGACCACGTCGCGGTGATCGTGCGGGGGGAGCTGCTCGCTTCCGGCACCGTCAGTGACGTGCGCGGCAACATCACGCTCGAAGAACGCTTCCGCGACCTGGTCCGCGGCACGCCACAGATGGAGGGGCTGGATTGGCTGGACATCTCCTTCAACTGAAGCTGCAGTCGATCCGCAACGGTGCGCGACGCGACTCGCAGCATCGGGGGGCGTGGATCGGCACGCTGCTGCTCTCGATCGCCCTTGCGGTCTTCGCGGTGCTCACGGTCGTCTCGATGCTGGATTCGGATATCGAGGCGAAGCGCGAGAGTGCGATCATCGTCGGCTCGCTCGTCACGATCGCGACCGGCCTCGTGAGCGTCTTCGTGACGCCTGTCGCGGCCATCGACCCTCGGTCGCTGACCGTCATGGGCTTCTCGCCCCGCCGTTCCGCCTGGCTCGCGCTCGGGACCGCCTTCGTGAGCGTGCCGTCGTTCGCGATCACCATCGTCCTCCTCGCGGGTCTGCTTCTGTGGGCGAGTGCTGGCACGGCGCTCCTGGTCGGCGTGGTCGGGTCTGCAGTGGTGCTCGCGACGCTGGTCGTGCTCTCCCGCCTGGCTGGGCTCGTGGGTGAGGATCTGCGGGCCAGGCGGCTGGTCAGCGATGCTCGCGCCGCCCTCGTCCTGGTGCTGCTCCTGCTCGCCTCGCCGCTCGTCTTCGTGGCCGTATCCGTCGACTGGCAGCTCGGTCAGCACGAGGCGATCAGCGCCGCGCTCGAGGTGCTCTCGCTGTCCCCGATCGCCGCACCGTGGGCCGCCGCGGCCAGCGCCGCCGGGGGAGACCTGCAGCTCGCGTTCGCGCAGCTCGGCATCGGCGCCGCGACCCTCCTCGTCCTGCTCGTCCTCTGGCAGGTCATAGCCGGTCGGGTCGCGTCGGCGGCACTCGGCGGTGACGAGACCGAGCTGGTCGACCTCGGCGTGTTCGGTGCGTTCGGTCGGTCGCCGGCCCTCGTCGTCGCCGCCCGCACGGTCACGTACTGGATGCGCGACCCGCGGTACGTCGTCGTGAACGTCTCGATCATCCTCATCCCGCTTCTCGCGCTCATCCCGCTCGCTGTCGTCGGCGTCGAGCCGAGGCATCTCGCGCTCCTGCCGCTGCCGCTGCTGGCGTTCTTCATCGGGTGGACGCTCCACAACGACCTCGCCTTCGACGGCTCGGCGGTGTGGATGCACGTGACGAGCGGCATGTCGGGGCTATCAGACCGCTTCGGTCGCGCCCTGCCGACCCTGGTGTTCGGCTCAGTCGTCGTTCTGCTCGGTGCGGTCATCACGTGGCTGATCGTCGGCGACTGGGGCACGATCCTCGCGCTCGTCGGGCTCTCGCTCGGTCTGCTGTTCTCGGCGACCGGGTTCTCGAGCATCGGCAGCGTGCTGCACCCGTATCCGGTGGCGCGCCCGGGCGACTCGCCGTTCAGCCAGCCGGTCCGCTCCTGGGGGTCCGGCGTGTTCTGGCACCCGACGACCGGCTTCATCGCGATCCTGCTCATGGGCCCCGCCGTCTACGCGGGCCTCGTGGCGCTCAACGGCGGCGAGTCGTGGTGGAACTTCGTGGCTCTCGGCTGGGGTCTTGTCGTCGGGCTCCTCGTGCTGCTCGTCGGCCTGCTGGCCGGAGCTCGCCAGTTCGAGCGTCGTTCGAGCGAGATCATGGCCTTCGCGCAGAGCGCGTAGACCTCGGCTGTTCTTCGAGAGGCGTCACCGGGTCGTGCATCCGGTGACGCCTCTGTTTTGCGCTCTAAGATGTTCGGCATGACGTTCTCCAGCACCCCAACCGGCCCGGGTGGGCCAGACGAGACCGGCGGCGGCACGGCGATCCTCGATCGCGAGCTCGAGAAGCTCCTCAACGAGGAGCAGACCGACGACCCCGGCGACCACGACAAGTTCTCGCACTACGTGCGCAAGGAGAAGATCCTCGAGTCGGCAGTGACGGGCAAGCCCGTGCGCGCGCTGTGCGGGAAGAAATGGCTGCCGAACAGCAACCCCGACCGCTTCCCGGTCTGCCCGAACTGCAAGGCCGTGTACGAGAAGATGAAGGGCTGAGAACCCTCACCGGTGTCGTCGGCTTCTGCCGGATGCACAACGGCCGCGAACCCGGAGACGGGTCGCGGCCGTTGTGCGTGGTGGCGTGGCTGGAATCAGACCCAGACGGTCTCGCGGCCGTCCTGCTCGACGAACACGGTGGGCAGCGCCGCTTCACCGGCGTGGAGGCGGAGGGCACCGATCGGCAGCTCGTCGATGGCCGTTCGGTGGTGCTCGCGGGCGCGCTGCACGCCGGCCTCGCCGGTGAATTCATCGTTGATGACGCCGTCGACGACGAGGTCGACGAGCAGGGACCTGTCGCTCTTGTCGGAGACGGGTGGTGCGCCGATGCCGACGACCTCGGCTTCCGCCACGCCGTGCTCGTCGCGGCGGCGGACGGGGAACTTCTCGCCGCCGACGCTCGCCTTGCCAGCGGAGCGCTTCGCGACGGAAACCCAGTCGCCGTCTTCACCGCGGCGGGCGACGAGCTTGTAGACCATGCCGGAGGCGACGGCGCCGGAGCCGGTGACGACGCTCGTGCCGACCCCGAAGGAGTCGACCGGGCTCGCGCCGAGGCCGGCGATGGCGAACTCGTCGAGGTCGTTGGTGACCGTGATGCTCGTCTCGGTGTTGCCGAGCTCGTCGAGCTGCGCGCGCACCTCCGCGACGAGTGTGGGGAGGTCGCCGGAGTCGAGGCGGACGCCGCCGAGCTCGCGCCCCGCGACCTCCACGGCGAGCCGGACTCCTTCCCGGACGTCGTACGTGTCGACGAGGAGGGTCGTGCCTGCGCCGAGCGTCGCGACCTGCGAGGCGAATGCCTCGCGCTCGGAGTCGTGCAGGAGCGTGAAGGAGTGCGCGGCGGTTCCCATCGTCGGGACGCCCCAGCTGCGGCCCGCCTCGAGGTTGCTCGTCGCCTTGAAGCCCGCGATGTAGGCGGCGCGCGACGCGGCGACCGCCGAGCGCTCGCCCGTGCGGCGTGATCCCATCTCGGCGAGCGGGCGTCCGCGGGCGACCGAGACCATGCGTGCTGCGGCGGAGGCGACGGCGCAGTCGTAGTTGTAGATGCTGAGCAGCAGCGTCTCGAGGATGACACCCTCGGCGAAGCTCGACCGGACCTCGAGGATGGGGGAGCCGGGGAAGTAGATCTCGCCTTCGCGGTAGCCGCGGATCGTGCCGGAGAACCGGTAGTTCGCGAGCCAGTCGAGGGTCTCGGGCGAGACGATGGAGTGCGCACGCAGGTGCTCGAGCTCCGCGTCACCGAAGCGGAAGTCGCGCAGCAGCTCGAGCGCGCGGCCCACCCCCGCCACGACCCCGTAGCGGCGTCCGCTCGGCAGTCGCCTCCCGAAGAGCTCGAAGACGCTGTCACGATCGGCGGTGCCCGCGTGGATCGCGGCATCGATCATCGTGAACTCGTACTGGTCGGTGAGGAAGCCGGTGGACGGGCGTTCGGAAGTCACCGCCCCAGCCTAGGCCCCACCGTGGGGAGCGCACGCGATCTCGGCGCGCGCATCCACGCTCGAAGGTGCCTGGGAGTAGACTCGGCACCCATGAGCGAGGCACCGATCGGCGTATTTGACTCTGGTGTCGGCGGGCTGACGGTGGCGAGGGAGATCCGGGCGCAGCTGCCGGGGGAGTCGCTCCTCTACGTCGGTGACACCGAGCACACGCCGTACGGACCGAAGCCGATCGCCGACGTCCGGCGCCTGTCGCTCGCGATCCTCGACGAGCTTGTCGAGCAGGACGTGAAGATGCTTGTGATCGCCTGCAACACGGCCTCTGCCGCCGTGCTGCGGGATGCCCGCGAGCGGTACGACGTGCCCGTCGTCGAGGTCATCGCCCCCGCCGTCCGCGCAGCCGTCAGCGCCACCCACAACAACCGCATCGGCGTGCTCGGCACCGAGGCGACCGTGTCATCTCGCGCCTACGACGACGCCTTCGCGGCGGCCCCTCACCTCGAGATCTTCTCGCAGGCCTGCCCGATGTTCGTCGAGTACGTCGAACGCGGCGACACGACGAGTCCCGAGCTCGTCCGCTACGCCGAGGAGTACCTCGCCCCCATCAAGGCCGCTGGCGTCGACACGGTGGTGCTCGGATGCACGCACTACCCGTTCCTGAAGGGTGTGCTCGGCTACGTGCTCGGCCCGGGCGTCCGCCTCGTGTCGAGCGACGTCGAGACGGCCCAGGACGTGTACCGAGTCCTCGCCTCCAACGGGCTGCTCAACTCGAGCGGGCGCGCCCCGCAGTACTCGTACCGCGCGACTGGCGAGAACACGGAGGCGTTCGTGAACCTCGCCGGCCGCTTCCTCGGGCCCGATGTTCGCCACGTCGAGCGCCTCATGACGGAGGCCATCAACCTGCCGCCGTCGATGCGCCGCGCCTGACGCATCCGCCCGCCAGCTCCCACCGCTTTCCCGTACCCATCAGACTCCTTGGAGGACCAATGACCGAAGCACGCGCAGACGGCCGCACCCACGACCAGCTCCGCCCCGTGACGATCGAGAAGGGCTGGAGCGAGCAGGCAGAGGGCTCCGCCCTCATCTCGTTCGGGAAGACGAAGGTGCTCTGCACGGCGTCGTTCACGCCCGGCGTGCCGCGCTGGCTGAAGGGCCAGGGCAAGGGCTGGGTCACGGCCGAGTACGCGATGCTCCCGCGAGCCACGAACGACCGCAACAGCCGCGAGTCGGTCAAGGGCAAGATCGGCGGGCGCACGCACGAGATCTCGCGTCTCGTTGGGCGCTCCCTGCGGGCAGCCGTCGACATGTCCGCGCTTGGAGAGAACACGATCGTCATCGACTGCGACGTGCTGCAGGCCGATGGCGGCACCCGCACGGCAGCGATCACGGGCGCCTACGTGGCGCTCGCGCAGTCCATCGAATGGGCGAAGGCCAACAAGCACGTTCCGGCGAAGGCCGACGTGCTCACGCGTTCCATCGCCGCGATCTCGGTGGGCATCGTCGACGGCGTTCCGCTGCTCGACCTCGCCTACGTGGAGGACGTACGGGCTGGCACGGACATGAACGTCGTCGCGACCGGCGACGGCAAGCTCATCGAGGTGCAGGGCACCGCCGAGGGGCAGCCGTTCGACCGCGAGGAGCTCGACCGTCTCCTCGACATCGCCCTCGCGGGCACCGCGACGCTCACCGAGCTGCAGAACGAGGCGCTCACGGCATGAGCGAGCCCGTCCGGGTCGTCCTCGCCTCCCACAACGCGCACAAGCTGGTCGAGCTGCGGCGCATCCTCGGCAACCAGCTCGACGGCATCGAGCTCGTCTCCTACGACGGGCCAGAGCCACGCGAGACCGGTCTGAGCTTCGAGGCCAACGCGCTGCTGAAGGCCCGCGCCGCCGCCGAGCACACGGGGCTCCCGGCGCTCGCCGACGACTCCGGCATCTCGGTGGATGTGCTGGGCGGGTCGCCCGGCATCTTCTCCGCCCGGTGGTCCGGGCCAGCGAAGGACGCCACCGAGAACCTCGAGCTGCTGCTCTGGCAGCTGAGCGACGTCTCGCATCCGCACCGCACGGCCCAGTTCGTCGCCGCGGCTGCACTTGTCGTGCCGGCCACAGCTTCATCGACGGGCGAGGAACAGAGCGAGGCCGTGCTGGGTGTGTGGCCCGGTCGCATCCTGGAGCAGCGGAGCGGGGACCACGGCTTCGGCTACGACCCGATCTTCCAGCCCGATGGGGCGGAAGGTTCGGCGGCCGACCTCACCGACGCGGAGAAGGACGCCGCGAGCCACCGCCGTCGCGCCTTCGACGCGCTCGCGCCCAAGCTGCGCACCGCCCTCGGTCTCGAATAGCGACTCGGGATGGCAAACTCGCTTCGTGCTGGAGAACGTTCCAGCACGAAGCGAGTTCGCCATCCCGAGCTTTTCGGGTTGCCGTCGGTGACGACGACGAGCCCGTGTCAGAGGAGCGAGCTCGCCTCGGTGAGCACGCCGCGCAGCGTCTGCTCGATCTCGTCGAACTCGGCCTGGCCGATCGTGAGGGGCGGGGCGAGCTGGATGACGGGGTCGCCGCGGTCGTCGGCGCGGCAGTACAGGCCGGCGTCGAAGAGCGCCTTCGAGAGGAAGCCGCGGAGCAGGCGCTCTGACTCCTCGTCGTTGAAGGTCTCGCGCGTGTCCTTGTCCTTGACGAGCTCGATGCCGAAGAAGTAGCCGTCGCCGCGCACGTCGCCGACGATCGGGATGTCGAGGAGCTTCTCGAGGGCAGCACGGAAGTGCGGCGAGTTCTCCTTGACGTTCTGCGTGAGCCGCTCCTCCTCGAAGATCCTGAGATTCTCGAGCGCCACGGCCGCCGACACCGGGTGGCCGCCGAACGTGTAGCCGTGCGAGAACGACGTCTGGCCGTGCTTGAACGGCTCGTAGATGCGGTCGCTGACGATGGTGGCGCCGATTGGCGAGTAGCCGCTTGTCATGCCCTTGGCGCACGTGATCATGTCGGGCTGGATGTCGTAGGTCGTCGATGCGAACATGTCGCCGATCCGGCCGAAGCCCGTGATGACCTCGTCGGCGACGAGCAGCACGTCGTACTTCGTGCAGATCTCCCGCACGCGCTGGAAGTAGCCAGGGGGAGGCGTGAAGCATCCGCCCGAGTTCTGGACGGGCTCGAGGAACACGGCGGCGACCGTCTCGGGGCCTTCGAAGAGGATCATCTCCTCGATGCGGTTCGCGGCCCACTGGCCGAACTCGACGAGGTTGTCGCCGTGCTCCGGTGCACGGTAGAAGTTGGTGTTCGGCACGCGGAAGCCGCCGGGGGTGAGGGGCTCGAACATCGCCTTCATGGCGGGGATGCCCGTGATCGCCAGTGCACCCTGCGGCGTGCCGTGGTAGGCCACCGAGCGAGAGATGACCTTGTGCTTGGTGGGCTTGCCCTGCAGCTTCCAGTAGTACTTGGCCAGCTTGAAGGCGGTCTCGACGGCTTCGCCGCCGCCCGTCGAGAAGAAGACGCGGTTGAGGTCACCAGGTGCGTAGTCGGCGAGGCGATCGGCGAGCTCGATGGCGTTCGGGTGCGCGTACGACCAGATGGGGAAGAACGCGAGCTCGGCGGCCTGCTTGGCGGCGGTCTCGGCGAGACGCGTGCGGCCGTGTCCCGCGTTGACGACGAAGAGGCCGGAGAGGCCGTCGAAGTACTTCTTGCCCTTCGAGTCCCAGATGTGGTGCCCGTCGCCCTTGACGATGATCGGCACGCCGGCGCCGTCTTCCATCACGGACTGGCGCGAGAAGTGCATCCAGAGGTGGTCTTTCGCCTTCTGTTGCAGGTCGGCTTCGTTGAACTCGGTCATCGTCGATGCTCCTTCGCAGTGCTGGTACTGGAACCGTACCCGTTGGTCGGGGGAGACGGACCAGACAGTCTGTCGAGTCGGAGGAGCCTGACACTCCAGTGCGGAAGGCGGGACTTGAACCCGCACGCTCGAAAGCACAGGAACCTAAATCCTGCGTGTCTGCCAATTTCACCACTCCCGCGGGCATGGGCGAACCCGTGTGCGGGAACCAGTCTAGGGCGGGAGTGACAGCCCTCGAATTCGGGGCGCGTCATCGGAGGCCGACAGGCGGCGGGCGCGGCTACCCCAGGAGCGCCTGGATCGTGAGTGCGATCGCTGCGCCGAGGATGCACAGGCCGATGGCTCCGCCGGCAGTCCACAGTCCGATCAGCACGGACCTGCTCAGGCCAGGCTTCAGACCGAGCTCCTGCCCGATCGCCGTGATGCGGGCGCGTTCCTCCTCCGGGCTGAACGCCACCTCGAACCCGCCCGGTGCAAGGCCGAGCTGGATGACCCGGCCGTACTTCACCCGACCCGACTGGAAGGACATCGAGAAGCCGACTCGCGGGACCATCCCGGACACCCCTGCGCTCCAGCTGATCCGGCGGAGGGTGTCGTTGATGCTGAACTTCCCAGCACGCTCGTTGACCCGAACGTTGTAGGTGATGCTGTCGCGAACGTCGTTGACGGCGAGGATGCTCACCCATCGGGCATCTGCGAGCGCGAACCCGACGTAGAATCCGCCTGGCACGCGCACGACCGCCAAGGGCTTGTCGGCGAGTTCGGCTTCGACGAGGTCGGCGAATCGTTCGGTGGTGGGCACCGGCTCAGCGTAGCCGTGCGTGGACCGTCGGGGTGCGGTCTGCGAAGGAGCCGGCGACTCATGCTCTGTGAGCTGGATGAGCGCCGGTGTCCCGTGACACGTGGTCGGCCGTTTCCCTGCATTTGCTGGCCTGTGGATAACTTCTGCGGGGTTCTCTGGTTTTCGGCATGCTGACGGCGTGAGCATCGCGGTAAGCACCATCACCGACCGAATCCGTCGTCGGGTCCTGCTGGAGGGCATCGACCTCGGCGGCGACCGCGCACGGGCCGCGGACATCGCACGGGAAGAGGTGCGCGGCTACGCCGAGGAGGCCCTCGGGTCCTCGTTGCCGCTCGTGCACGACGAGGAGTCGACGACGCGCGAGGTCCTCGCGCGGGTCACCGGCTTCGGCGTGCTCCAGCCGTACCTCGACGATCCGGAGATCGAGGAGATCTGGATCAACGCCCCGTCACGCGTGTTCGTCGCGCGCGGCGGCGTCCCCGAGCTCACGCCGACGGTCGTCCCCGAGGGCGACCTGCGCGACCTCATCGAGCGGATGCTCCAGTCGAGCGGCCGGCGCGTCGACCTGTCTTCCCCATTCGTCGACGCTTCCCTCCCCAACGGCGAACGCCTGCACGTGGCTGTGCCGGAGGTGACGCGCCGGTACCCGTCGGTGAACATCAGGAAGTTCACGCGCCGCATCCGCGATCTCTCTCACCTCGTCGAGCGAGAGGCGCTCACCGCCCAGGCGGCGGAGTTCCTGCAGCTCGCGGTCCTGGCCGGATGCAACATCCTCGTCTCCGGCGCCACGCACACGGGCAAGACGACCATGATCAATGCGCTCCTCTCCTCCGTGCGCAGCGAAGAGCGCATCGTCACCGTCGAGGAGACATTCGAACTCGATCTCGTCGCGCGCGACGTGGTCGCGCTGCAGTGCAGGCAGGCGAACCTCGAGGGCACCGGGGAGATCACCCTTCGCCGACTCATCAAAGAGGCGCTTCGGATGCGACCCGACTGGCTTGTGGTCGGCGAGGTGCGGGAAGCCGAGAGCCTCGACCTGCTGATCGCCCTCAACAGCGGTATGCCGGGCATCTGCAGCATCCACGCCAACTCGGCTCGGGACGCGCTCATCAAGCTGTCGACGCTGCCGCTCCTGGCTGGGCGCAACATCGACAGCGCGTTCGTCGTGCCGACGGTCGCCAGCTGCATCGACCTCGTGGTGCACCTGGAGATGACTGCCTCGGGGACTCGACACGTGGGCGAGATCCTCGCACCCACGGGTGTCGCCACGGGCCAGGTCATCGAGGCGGCGACGCTCTTCCGCCGCGGTCGCGGGCAGCTCGAATCCACGGGGTCACCGCCGCCACGCATCGCGAAGTACGAGGCGCACGGTCTCGATGCTGCTCGGATTCTGCGGAGGTCGCTGTGAACGTGCTGCTCGCGCTCGTCATGGGAGCGGGTGTCTCCAGCATCGTGAGTGCGTGGCTCTGGCCCCCGAGCGCCGAGCGCGTCGAGGTCCGTGGCTCCCGCATCGACGACTTCCGCGCAGATTTGAGGCGCGCAGGCTTCGAACGTGTTCCGGTGGCCGTGTTCGCGGGCGCCGCCGTTGTCCTCGGCCTCACGCTCGGCGCCGCCGGACTTGCGCTCACCGGTGTGTTCGCTGTTGCTGTGCTGGCCTTCCTGGCGGGCTGCGCCGGTCCTTTCCTGATCGTCCGAATGCGTTCCGTGCAGCGGCGCAGCCGCAACCGTCTCGTCTGGCCGGATGTCATCGACCATCTCGTCGCTTCCGTCCGGTCCGGCGTCGCCCTGCCGGAGGGAGTCGCGAGCCTCGCGGAGTCTGGCCCGACCGTGCTACGGGAGGACTTCGCCGCCTTCACGAGGCAGTACCGCCTCACGGGAAGCTTCCGGGTCGCGCTGGACGACCTCAAGGAACGGCTCGCAGACCCAACCGCCGACCGCATCCTCGAAACACTCCGCATGTCCAGGGACGTCGGCGGTGCCGAACTCCCCACGGTGCTCAAGAGCCTCGGCAGCTACCTCCGTGAGGAGCAAGCGGTGCGCCACGAAGTCGAGGCGAAGCAGTCCTGGGTCATGAACGCCGCCAAGCTCGGATCCGCCGCACCCTGGATCGTCCTGCTCATGCTGGGCACGCGGCCGGAGGCCGCCGCCGCATTCAACAGCTACGAAGGCGCCGTCGTCATCCTCATCGGCCTCGGGACGACAGTCCTCGCCTACCTCGTGATGCTCCGGATTGCGAAGCTGAAGGACGACCGCAGGTGGTTCGCATGAACGAGACCCTCGGCTGGGCCGTCCTATGCGGACTCGGTCTGGGCATCGGCCTCTGGACGATGCTCGCCGCCGTGCCCCGACTCTCCAGACCGAATCTCGCCGAACGCCTCGCACCGCACCTCCTCGACGTGTCGGCAGCCGCTCGCGCCGACGTGCAGAAGACCGCGACCGACCCGCTCCCCGTCCTCGGCACCCTCGCCGCCCCGCTCATGGCGAAGGGGCGCGCACTACTCGGCGAAGTTCTCGGCGGCAACGACCGCATCATCGGCCAGCTTCGCCAAAGCGGCTCCTCCGCCAGCGTCGAACGCTTCCGAGCCGAACAGCTCACCTGGGGGCTGGTCGCGGCAGGAATCGGACTCGCCACAGCCCTGATGCTCGGCGTGACCCGAGGGATGCCGGTCATCGCCCAGATCCTGCTTCCCCTCCTCCTCGGCGGCGTCGGAATCTTCGCCCGTGACCAGGCACTCGGGCGTGCAGCGCACCGCCGGCATCGGCAAGTGGCCAGCGAGTTCCCGACCGTGATCGAGTTCCTCTCCCTCAGCATCTCGGCCGGCGAGGGAGTCTTCGACAGCCTCAGGCGCGTCGCGAGCGTCAGCACCGGCGAACTGGCCAAGGAATTCGCACGCGTCGTCCACCACGTGAACACGGGCGTCTCGCTCGCCGACGCGCTCCACGAGATGACCAGGGGCGTCAAGTACCTGCCACTCGACCGCTGCGTCGAGCACATGATCTCCGCACTGGAACGCGGCGCGCCCCTCGTCGAAGTGCTCCGCGCTCAGGCAAGCGACGCCCGAGAGCTCGGGAAGCGCGAGCTCCTCGAAGCGGCGGGGCGCAAAGAAGTGCAGATGCTCGTCCCGCTGATCTTCCTCATCCTGCCCACCACCATCCTGTTCGCGCTCTACCCGGCAGTCTTCGTGCTCCGCACGAGCTTCTAGAGCCCCACCCGAAAGGCACGACCATGCAGTTCCTGCACGCACTCCGAACCAGAGCCGCCTCCGAACGCGGAGACGTCCCCGGCTGGGTCTTGATCACGATCATGTCCGCCGGAATCGTCATCCTTCTCTGGACCGTCGCCGGCGACCTCCTCGTCAACGTGTTCGAGAACGCCATCACCCGAGTCAGTGACTTCAGCTGACAAGCCGGTCCGCTCACGCCGACCCATGATCCGAGACGACCGAGGGTCGGCGGTCGCCGAGTGGGTCATGGTCTCGGCGATGCTCGTGCTGCTCACCGTGACCGTCCTGCAGATCGGCTTCGCGTTGCACGTGCGCACAACGCTCCTCGATGCGGCAGGAGAGGGCGCGAGGCATGCGGGACTCTTCGGTGCCGGTCTCGAAGCGGGCGAGGAACGAGCCGCAGACCTCATCGCCATGAGCATCGGCGGCGGGTACGCCGAGTCCGTGGTGGCGAGCACGACCGAGCTCGACGGGGCCCCCGTCGTCGCCGTCACCGTGCGCTCGCCGCTTCCGCTCATCGGCCTCCTCGGGTTGCCGGACGCGCTGGAGGTGACCGGACATGCCCCGCAGGAGACGCTGGATGCCGAGTGACGATCGCGGGTCGGCCTCGCTCGAGTTCCTGACACTCGGCACACTGCTGATCGTGCCACTCGCCTACCTCATGCTCACGCTCTCCGCGCTGCAGGGCGCGAGCATCGCCGGAGAGTCGGCGGCGAGAAGCGCGGCACGTCTGCTGGCGTCCGACCCCGAGTCGGTCGAGACGCAGGCGCTCGCCGCGGCGGCGATCGACCTCGCCGCTGCCGACCACGGCTTCGAGGCCGGCACCGTCGCACAGCACGTCGAATGCAGCAGCACGGCCGGTGCCTGCCAGGCAGCGGGTGCCGTCGTCTCCGTCACCGTCACGATCGACGTGCCCCTGCCGTTCGCGCCGAACCTGACCGGGGAAGCAGCTCCGCTGTCCATCCCGACCAGCGCCACGGCCTCGTTCGCCGTCACCAGGTTCGGGCTCTCCTCGTGACGGGCGCTCGAGCACGACTGCGCGACAGCCTGCGCCGGATGCACGGCGAGCGCGGCAGCGTGCTCCCGCTCATCCTGGTCTTCCTCATGATCGGGCTCACCGCCGCCTACGTGCTGGTCGCCGCCACGTCGCTGTCCATCGAGCGCAAGCGACTCCTCACGATCGCGGACGCGGTGGCGCTCTCCGCCTCGGAGAGCTTCGCGGCGGCGGACGTCACCTTCGTCGATGCTGAGCTGCAGCCGGTCCTCGACCCCACGAAGGTGCACGAACGCGCCCTCGCGACGCTCGAGGACCTCGCCGGGGCGAGCCCGGACAGCGTTGCGCTCGTCTCCGCGTCGACGCCAGACGGCGTCACGGCCGCCGTCGTCATCACCGGCCACTGGACCCCGCCCCTCACCCATGCGCTGCTCCCATCCGGGCTCGAGATCACCGTCTCCAGTGACGCCAGGGTGGTGCTCTCCTGACGCCACGCGCGCCCAACAGCGCCGCCCAGCCCTGGCGGCTAGTCTTGGGGGATCATGATCAACCTTGACCTCGCTTCGGAGATCGCCGCCCTGCGCAGCACCTTCGGAGACATCAGCGCCGTGCTCAACCCCGACAAGCTCCGCGCGAAGGTGGTGGAGCTCGAAGCCGCAGCATCCGTCCCCGACCTCTGGAACGACACCGAGAACGCGCAGAAGGTCACCTCCGCACTCAGCCACGCGCAGGCAGATCTCAAGCGCCTCGACGAGATCGAACGACGCCTCGACGACCTCGAAGTGCTCGCGCAGATGGCCGTCGAGATGGAAGACGAGGACACGGCCGAGGAAGCCCGCGCCGAGCTCAAGTCGATCACCAAGGTCATCGGCAACCTCGAGGTCCAGACGCTGCTCGACGGCGAATTCGACCCGCGCCCCGCGGTCATCACGATCCGCGCCGGCGCCGGCGGCGTCGACGCCTCCGACTTCGCCGAGATGCTCCTCCGCATGTACCTCCGCTGGGCCGAGCAGCACAGCTACAAGGTCTCCGTCCTCGACACCAGCTACGCCGAGCAGGCCGGCATCAAGTCGGCCACCATCGAGATCGACAGCCCATACGCCTTCGGCACCCTCTCCGTCGAAGCCGGAACCCACCGCCTCGTGCGCATGAGCCCCTTCAACTCAGCCGGAAGCCGCGAGACGAGCTTCGCCGCCGTCGAGGTCGTCCCGCTCATCGAGCAGACCGAGTCGATCGAGATCCCAGACAACGACATGCGCGTGGACGTCTTCCGCTCCTCCGGCCCGGGCGGCCAGTCCGTCAACACGACCGACTCGGCCGTCCGCATCACGCACCTCCCAACCGGGATCGTCGTGAGCTGCCAGAACGAGAAGAGCCAGATCCAGAACCGCGCCGCCGCACTCCGCGTCCTCCAGTCACGCCTTCTCCTGCTCCGCCGCGAAGAGGAGAACGCGCAGAAGAAGGAGCTCGCGGGCAACATCACCGCAAGCTGGGGTGACCAGATGCGCTCCTACGTCCTCGCGCCATACAAGATGGTCAAGGACCTCCGCAGCCAGCACGAGACCGGCAACACCGACAAGGTCTTCGACGGCGACATCGACGCGTTCATCGCCGCCGGCATCCGCTGGCGCAAGCGCGGCGAAGCCGACGCCGCCTAGGAACACGAAGAAGGCGCCAGGGAGCATCGAGCCGGGACACCCACGTCTGACGTGTTCTGCATGTCGCGCCGGGCTGCGGCCACTCCGGTGCCTACCCTGTTAGCGCCATGATCAGATTCGATAACGTCGCCAAGGTCTACCCTGGCACCGCCGCCCCCGCACTCGACGACATCACCTTCGAGGTGCTGCGCGGTGAGTTCGTGTTCCTCGTCGGCCCCTCCGGGTCCGGAAAATCCAGCGTCCTCCGCCTCATCCTCCGCGAGGACGCCCCGAGCCGCGGACAGGTGCACGTGCTCGGCCAGGACCTGCGCCGCATCTCCAACCGCAAGGTGCCGTACTACCGACGCAGCATCGGCATGGTGTTCCAGGACTTCCGCCTCCTCGCAGGCAAGACCGTGTTCGAGAACGTCGCCTACGCGCTCGAAGCGCTCGGCAAGTCCCGCGGCCACGTCGCGAAAGCCGTCCCCGATGTCCTCGAGACCGTGGGCCTCGGCGACAAGGCGAACCGCTTCCCCCACGAACTCTCCGGCGGCGAGCAGCAGCGCGTCGCGATCGCCCGCGCCGTCGTCAACAAGCCGGACATCCTCCTCGCGGACGAGCCGACCGGAAACCTCGACCCCGTCACGAGCCGAGGCATCATGCGCCTCCTCACCCGCATCAACGCGAACGGCACCACCGTCGTCATGGCCACGCACGACGTCTCGATCGTCGACGAGGAGCGCAGGCGCGTCATCGAGCTCGACGGCGGCGTCATCATGCGCGACGAGTCCGATGGCGTCTACCAGCCGGGCATCGTGCCGCTCACCGAAGCGGAGACCGCCAACCAGCTCGAGCAGAACGACGACACCGAAGCTCAGGTCGCGTCGCAAGCCCCCACATCCATCGCCGACTCGATCGCCTCGCGCGTCGCCGGCGAGAAGACCACGAAGAACTCTGGAGACGTCAAATGATCGGCCGCGTATTCGCCGAGATGTGGCAGGGACTTCGCCGCAACTCGAGCATGGTCATCTCCGTCGTGCTCGTGACCTTCGTCTCCCTGACGTTCGTCGGCGCCGGAATCCTCATGCAGCAGCAGATCAGCAGCATGAAGGCCTTCTGGTACGACCGCGCTCAGGTGTCCGTCGACCTCTGCTCGTCCGTCTCGACCGCCCCGAACTGCGCAGGCGGCCAGGCCAGCGACACCCAGCGCGACGCCGTCGAGGCGGCCCTGCAGGGCGCCGTCCTCACCCCGTACATCAGCGAGTACGAGTTCGAAGACCAAGAACAGGCCTACGAGAACTTCCAGCAGCAGTTCGCCGGCGACCCCATCGTGTCCTTCGTCGAGCCCGAGTTCCTCTCGGAGAGCTTCCTCATCACGCTCACCGACCCCGACCAGGCCGACATCATCATCGAGCAGCTCTCCAACTACGACGGTGTGGAGGCGGTCACCGACCAGCGCCAGTACCTCGAGAGCATCTTCGAGCTCCTCAACGTCGCCAGTCTGTCTGCGATCGGAGTCGCGGTGGTCATGCTCGTCGCGGCGGCGCTCCTCATCGCGACCACGATCCGCCTGTCTGCGATCAGCAGGCGCCGCGAGATCGGCATCATGCGCCTCGTCGGCGCATCCAACCGCTACATCCAGGCGCCCTTCATCCTCGAAGGCGTCGTCGCGGCCCTCATCGGTGCCGTGCTCGCCTCGGCAGCAACCGTCGCCATCGCGCACTTCTTCGTGCAGGGCTACCTCGGCAGGCAGCTGCCGTTCGTCTCCCTCATCGGAGTCCCGGAGGCGTTCCTCGCGATCCCCGTCCTCCTGATCGTCAGCGTGCTGCTCGCCTGGGTCTCCGCGCGCATCGCGATCAACAAGTACCTCAAGGTCTGACCCGCACGCAACAGCAAGGTAGACCGATGGACAGCCCGTGTCGTAAGATAGCGGGCTGCCCATCGTCTGCCGTCGAGAGAGGAAGAGGCCATGCCAAAGGAGCAAGGGACGAAGCCTGTCGCGACGAACCGTCGAGCCAGGCACGACTACCTGATCGAGGACACCCTCGAAGCGGGCATCGTGCTGAACGGAACCGAGGTGAAGTCGCTCCGGCAGGGGCGCGCCTCCCTCGTCGACGGATACGCGTACATCGACCGCGGTGAGGCGTGGCTCGACGCCGTGCACATCCCCGAGTACCTCGAGGGCACGTGGAACAATCACGCACCACGCCGCAAGCGGAAGCTGCTGCTGCACAAGGAGCAGATCCGCAAGCTCGCCATGAAGACCAAAGAGGGCGGCTACACGCTCGTCCCGCTGACGCTCTACTTCCTCAACGGCCGTGCAAAGGTCGAGCTGGCCGTGGCGAAGGGCAAGCGCGAGTTCGACAAGCGCCACGCACTGCGTGAGCGCCAGGACAAGCGCGAGGCCGACCGCGCCGTCGCGTCCCGCAAGTACATGGGGGAGTAGATCGCGCCTCGAGCACCGATGCGCTGCACGCCCCGAATAGCGATGCGGCCCCCGATCCAGTGGATCGGGGGCCGCATCGCTGTGTGTGCTTGGAACCGCTAGCGCACGCTCTCGACGAGCGTCGCGATGGAGCTCTCGTGTGCGGAGAGCAGCGTCTTCAGGCTTCGCGACTGCCAGCCACGGTCCGTCTGCCCGTCTGACGACGGGTCGGCGCTCCACCAGGCCGTCTGCACGGCCGCGTCGGCCGCGTCGAACGTGTCGAACATCGCGGTGAACAGCGTTGACGAGTTGGCGAACGGAACGGCCCCGACGGTGAGGCTCAGCGTCTCAGAGCGGTACGAGTCGGCGGCGGCCTGCGCAGCATCCGCGGCCTTCCCGAACTCGGTGCTGTAGCTCGTGCAGACGTCCGCGAGCTCGTCGAGGAAGCACTCCGATGCGGCCAGGTCCGCGATGCCACGGTAGAAGTCGACGTAGGTCGACTTGATGCCGTCGGCGATCGTCGTGCCGATGTTCGGGTTGCTGTAGTCCGGGCATCCCGTCGACACGTTGCACGGGTAGTACAGGTTGTTGCCGAGGTCGATGTTCTGACCGTCCGGGATGGTGAAGATCGTCGACGAGAACGACGCGAGCTGCGTGCCGAACGTGTTGTAGATCGAGTTGTACTTCGGGAACGCCTCGCAGAACTGCTGCAGCGCCGCGACATCCGCGCTTGCCGTGTCAGCGAAGTTCGCGACGATGTCGCGTCGCTCGCTGAGGCCGTCGCTCTCGGTCTGAGCGGCCTTGTATGCCTCGGAGGCGTCGGCACCGTCCTCGACCGCAAGCGAGGGCACGGTGGACCCGGCGAGATCGTTGATCGTCGTCTCCGCCGTCGCGACGTTCCCGCAGCGAGTCGAGAAGTCGGTCATCTGGGCCGCCGACTGCGAGAAGAAGTCGGTGTTCTCGCCCAGTGAGGCCGAGATGGTGACGTTGGCGGCAAGGTCGAGGTTCTCGGTCGTCCAGTCCGCGTAATGCGCGTCGAGGTCCGTCTGGAACGCAGCCGCGAGCTCGTCGCCGCGGTTCACGTTGTTGTTGTGGATGGTGACGGGGATCGCTACGGCGGCTCCCACCAGGACCACGACGCCGATGATCGCGGGGATGAGGATCGCGGGCTTCCGGAACCAGGGCTTCTTGGCGGGGGCTCCGTTGCCGAAGTCGTTGGGGCCGGACGGTCCGCCGCCCTGGTAGCCACCGCCACCGTTGCCACCGAACGCGGGTGCCCCGAACTCCTGGCCGGGTGCCTGGCCGGGAGCGTAGGGGGCTGGGGTCTGGTTCTCCGGAGCGCCGTTCCACGCGCCTGCCTGCTGCTGCGCGCCATAGCCGACGCCGAAGGCAGCGGCACCCGCCTCGGGGGCGGTCGAGCCGAACGCGGGCGACTCGTTCTGGCCGCCGTAGCTCGGCGCGCTGTTCACCTCGCCGTACGCCGGCGCCTCGAGGCCGCCGCTCGCCTGACTCGGGTCAGCCTGGCCGGCACCCGGTGCGTTCCACGCCGGAGTCTGCGTCGTCTGGGCGTCCTGCGCGTCCGGAGCCGACTGGCCCCACGCCGGAGCGGAGGGCTGCTGGTCCCAGGATGCGGGAGCCTGGGCTGGTGCGCTCTGGTCGTTCCAGGCGTTGGGGTCGTGCTGGGCCGTCTGGTCCCAGCCAGTTGGAGCCGGGGTGGATACGCCCTGGTCGTTCCAGGTGCTCGAGTTCTGCGGGGGAGTCTGCTCCCAACTCGGGGCGGCCGGCGCACCGGAGTCGAGGATCTCCGTCTGGTTGTGGTCTCCGCGACCGAGCACAGCGGTCTCGTTTCCCTCGCCGAAGCCGAGGACCTCGGTGCTGTTCTCGTCGGGGTGAGACTGGTCGCCGCTGGCCGGTTCCACGCCTTCGCCGACTGCATCGGCGGCTGGTGCTGACTCGGCATCACGCGGCCAGGTGGGCGCCGCGGGCGCCTCGTACTGGACCGGCGCGGGTACCTCGCCGTCGCTCACCTCTGGCTGGCCGGGCCCATCCTCGGAGGGCGCGGGAGCGTCCGGCTCCTCAGCCGGCCTGCCGAAGTGCGCACCGAAGCCTTCGTGCCCAGAGGTCTGGTCTTCCGAAACGGAGTCCCCGGATTCCTGGGCGTGCTCGTCGCCGTTCTCGGGCTTCTGCCAATTCGGGCGCCCGAATCCTTCAAAGTCATTGCCGCTCATGGGGTTCAGGTTACTGGTCCTCCCGGGAATCGCCTCCAGGCTTGCCCTGAGCACGCCAGGACGTGGATTTTCCGGCCGTCTTGACGTATGTTTAGGAGCTGCCAGTTCTTCTGGCAGCTGCAACTCAACAGAGCTCATGACGTGGAACGCCGCCGAGGAGACTCGGCTCACGGGGATGATCGGTTTCGACATGACTGGTGAATCGGCGTGAAGCGGGTCGAGGATGCGGGGTTATCTCGTAAACGCCCCTCGCAAAACATAGGTGCTAACGCTAAGCGCACCGACTTCGCCCTCGCTGCTTAAGCGAGTCCGATAGTCCGTCAGCCCGGGGGTGTTCCCGCTCCGGTAGCTGGCGTCATTAAGGGAACTTGCTGTGGTGTTGTGTTTCAGGGCACCACGGGACTTGCACTGGAACTGGGCTCGTCGATCAAGGTGTCTGTCCCCATGATCGGAGCCAAGTAGAACAGTAGACAGACTGCACCCGGAGAAGCCGCGGTTTCGTAGTTGTGGACGGGGGTTCGATTCCCCCCATCTCCACGAAACCCACGTCATGAGCGAAGGCCCCGACTGCCCAGTTGAACACTGGGGAGTCGGGGTTTTGTTGTCTGCAGTGTGCGGTGCCTGGGTCAGTCCGCCGGCCACACGCCGGATGTACCGCGACGATGGCTGCCGACGAGGTGCGTGTCGACGATGCCGATGGCCTCCATGAGGGCGAAGAGGTTGGTTGGGCCGACGAAGCTGAAGCCGCGCGCCTTGAGACTCTTCGTGAGCTGTCGCGACTCGTCGCTGGAGCTGGGCACGTCTGCCGCTGACGCGGGTCTCGGCGTTGTCGTCGGCTTGGCGCCCCAGACCAGTTCGTTGAGTGGCTCGCTCTCGCGCAGCGCGACCGTCGCGCGAGCGTTCCTCATGACCGACGAGATCTTCAGTCGGTTCCGGATCACTCCGGGGTCGCTCATCAGTCGCTCGAAGTCGTCATCGCCGAACCCGGCCACCGCGTCGACGTCGAAACCTGCGAACGCCTCGCGCAGCAACGGCCTCCGCTGCAGGATGAGGCGCCAAGAGAGCCCGGACTGGAAGATCTCGAGGCACAACCGCTCGAAGACGCCACGCTCGTCGGTGACGGGCATGCCCCATTCCGTGTCGTAGTACTGCATGAGCAGCTCGTCGCGGCTCGCCCACAGCGGCCGGGCGAGGCCATCCTCGCCGACGACGAGGTCAGGGGTGATGCTGGTAGCTGGCAAGGGCTTTCCTCTCCGGATGCGGAATCCTGCAATCTCCGCGAACCGGAAGGGACACGGACGGCGCTGATCGAGAACCTGCTGTGCGCAGAACGCTACCCGGCACCTCCGACACGCGCCGCCGCTGTCCACAGGCGGCAGCCCCGGCAGGAAACGGAACCTAGCCGTTGGCCGCCAGGCGTGAGCCGCTCAGCTCGTCACCCTCGCTGCTTGCAACGAGGCACACCAGGTTGCGGTCGCCCTCGCTCCAGCTCCGTTCGCTCGGAACAAGATGCAGCGCGGTGAGGCCCGCGACCGCGTCTCGCCCGAGCTCGGCGAACTGAGCTGAGCAACGTGCATCCGCTTCGGAGGCCAGAGCGTCATCGCCCGGGAACGCCTCACCGAGTTCGCTCGGTGCCACCGAGAGCACCTCGTAGAGGTGTGGGTCCGCGCACGAGGCCGCAAGCGTCGCAACGGTGAGGTCCGCGTCCGACGAGAAGCAATCGCCAGCGCTCACTTCCGTGATCGGAACCACGCGGGGCGTCTCCGGGGAGCTCGCACAGGCCGTCAGCGTTCCGCTGACGACGAGCACGGCCAAGAGCGTTGCGGGGATTCGGGAGGACACCCCACCAGGCTAGCTGGCGGAACCCGCAGCCGTCCCCGCAGTGGCCTGGCCGTCGAGGGGCGTCACAATGCACAGCACTTCTCGGTCGCCGCTGGCCCATGACTCGGCGCTCGGCACGATGCCCGTGTAGTTCCATTCGGTCAGGAACGGCTCCGCCCCGATGAAGCCCGTGAACGCCGCGGAGCAGATGTCCTCGAGGGCAGTATCGATCGCCGAGTCGCCGGGGAAGGTGTCACCGCCCGACATGTTCTCGGAGTGATACGCCTCGTACGTGTGCAGCGAGTCGCAGTTCGGGAAGAGCTCAGCGTCGTCGGAATCCGATTCGAGGTCGAAGCAGTCGCCGACCGCGAGGTCCTCGATGCCGGTCATCGTGCCGGCCACCGCGGTTGGTGTTGGTGTTGCGGTCTCGGATGCGGTGGGCGTGGCCGACTCGGTCTCCTCGGCAGTGGACGTCGACGTCGTCGTCACCACGGGGTCGGAGCCCCCACTGGCCAGTGTCGTCACGAGGGTGCATCCACTGAGGAGCAGGAGGGCGGCGAGCCCCAGGGACGCGCCAGCGGCGCTTCGTACGGCGGCGGTTCGCATCGTTGCTCCTCTTGGGGGTGAACATCGGTTCAGAGCTCCTGTTGCCGCTCCTGCAGACGCGACGCGACCAGTGTATTGCCGTGTTCCCGAGGATCACCACTGAGGCGTTCGCAGTTGCTTTCACCCTGGCGTGTCGTCCCGCGGGCGTAGCATTGGCTCCCTATGTCTGCAGACGCGAGTTCCCCCACCCAGCAGTCGACCGTCCGGCAGGGTGGACCCTCTTCCTCCGCCACAGCACCACAGGAGGCCTCCCGCTGGCCCGCCTTCGCGGTGTGCGCGGCGGTCGCCGTGCTCACGATCCTCGATCTGGCCAAGGTCAACGTCACGCTCGGCCCGATCGAGCACACGCTCGGCGCGGCCTCCTCCGACGTGCAGCTCATCGTCGCCGGCTACGTGCTGGCGTTCGGAATCCTGCTGGTTCCCTCGGGGCGACTCGGCGACCTGTGGAATCGCAAGCGCCTGTTCCTGATCGGTCTCGTCGCCTTCGGGCTCGCGTCGCTCGTGTGCGCGCTGAGCGTGAGCACCGAGATGTTGATCGGCGGCCGCATCCTGCAGGGCTTCGCCGCCGGCATCCTGATGCCGCAGGTGCTCGGCCTCATCCAGCAGCTCTTTACGGGCCAGGAGCGTGGGCGGGCCTTCGGGATCTTCGGCGCCATCGTCGGGCTCGGCACGGCGTTCGGTCCGACGATCGGCGGCTTGCTCATCGGCCTGCTGGGGGAGGAGGCCGGCTGGCGCTGGACCTTCGCGATGAACGTGCCCCTCGCCCTTGTCGTGCTGCCGTTCGCCTGGCGGCTCCTCCCATCGAGGCAGGAAGTGGCGAAGGGGCAGACGCTCGACCTCTTCGGCGTCGCCCTCCTCGGGCTGGCCGTGCTGACGACGATGCTCCCATTCGTGCTGACGTCGGGGCGGGACACTGACGACCCGGCCCGGTGGTGGCTGCTCGCCCCAGCGCTCGGCTTCTTCGTCGCGTTCATCCTCTGGGAACGGCGCTACCTCCGGATCGGGAAGACGCCCGTCGTCGACTTCGCGCTCTTCCGCACGCCCTCGTATCGCTACGGGGTGCTCATCACGACGCTGTTCTTCGCCGCGATGCCCGTCGGCTTCCTGCTCGTGACGCTGTTCCTGCAGCAGGGGCTCGGACACCCGGCCGTGCTGGTCGGCGCCGTCTCGGTCCCGTACGCGCTCACCTCGGCGGTCGTGGCAGCCGTGTCGGGCAAGTGGACGTTCCAGCACGGGGCCACGCTCGTCGCCGTCGGTGTCGCGCTCTTCGTTGTGGGCTACAGCGTGGTGCTCGTCGTGACCCAGCTGGCTGAGCCGGCGCTGTCGCCCTACCTGGTCAGCGCGTCGCTGGTCATCTCGGGTGCGGGCGCGGGGCTGGTGATGGGGGCGAACCAGATGCGGATGCTCCTGCACGTCCCCGTCGAGCAGGCGGGCATCGCGGGCTCGTTCGCGCAGGTCGGGCAGCGCCTCGGCAACGCCATGGGCTTGGCGATCGGCAGCTCCGTCTTCTTCGCGGGGGTCGCCGCCCTGCAGGTCACGGGAGCCGTGCAGGACACGAGTTCGCCTGTCGTGCAGGAGGCCTACAAGACGTCCGTCGCCGGCGGCCTGCTCGTGGTCATCTGCCTGGCCTGTCTCACGCTTGTGGTCGCCGTCGTGGACCTTGTCGGGCATCGGCGACGCCAGCGCGAGCAGCAAGTGGGGGAGTGACGTCTGATCTCCGGCCGAGTCGCGAACCGGATCAGCGGGCTGCGAGGGCCTTGAGCGCCTGATCGTGCAGAAGGCCATTCGTGGCGAGCGCACTGCCGTGCCACGGTCCTTCTTCCCCGTCCATGCTGGTGAACGTGCCGCCTGCCTCCACGACGATCGGCACGATCGCGGCCATGTCGTACGGCTGCAGATCGAACTCTCCCGCGATCTCGAGCGCGCCCTCCGCGACGAGCATGTAGGACCAGACCTCGCCGACGGCGCGCGTGCGCCAGATGGCTCGGCTGAACTCGAGCAGCTGCGCTGAGCGGCCCGCGTCATCCCAGCCCTTGAGGCTGTTGTAGCTGAGGGATGCCCGTTCGAGCTCGTCGACGGCGCTCACCTGAATGCGCCGGTCGGTGGCGACATCGCGGTCGCTGAGGTCGTCGTCGAGGTACGCACCCTGGCCGGTCGCGCCCCACCAGCGCCTGTTGAGGCCGGGTGCCGAGACGACACCCACCTCGGGAACGCCGTCGATGACCAGCGAGATCAGGGTCGCCCAGATCGGGATGCCGCGCATGAAGTTGGCGGTGCCGTCGATCGGGTCGATGATCCACTGCCGGCGGGAGGTGCCCTGCGAGCCGTACTCCTCGCCGAGGATGGAGTCGCTCGGGCGGGTCTCCGCGAGGCGCGCGCGCAGGGCCTGCTCGACGGCCCGGTCCGCGTCGGTCACCGGCGTCCGGTCCTCTTTCTCGTACACCCCGAGCGAGCGCGAGTTGAAGTGCTGCATCGAGACCGCATCGGCGATGTCGGCGAGCTCCCGTGCAAGGCGGAGGTCGGAGGAGAGCGGGTGCAGGAGTTCGGTGGCCACACGGTCAGCCTAGGCCAGGGGCCAGCTAGTAGCTCGCGTCGGCCGCCTGGTCGAGCGACATGAACAGGCGTCGCAGCGAGTCGAGCCTGGCGATGCCAGCCTCGTCGAGCTCGCCGTCACGCGCAGCGTCGTCGAGCGCGCAGTCCGGAGCGTCGGCCCGGTGCGTGCATCCGCGCGGGCAGTCCTCGGCTATGTCGGCGAGTTCGGTGAAGCCGCGCAGCACGTTGTCGCGATCGACGTGCCCGAGTCCGAATGACCGGACTCCGGGTGTGTCGATGATCCAGCCGGTGCGGCCCTCGGCGTCCTCGATCCGAACGGCGAGGGTGGATGAGGAGGTGTGCCTGCCGCGACCGGTGACGGCGTTGACGACTCCCGTCTCGCGGAGCGTGCCGGGTACGAGCGCGTTCACGAGCGTCGACTTCCCGACGCCGGAATGTCCGACGGCGACGGTCGTGTGCCCGGTGAGCGCCGCTCGGAGCTCGTCGATGGGCTCGCCTCCCGGGCGAGACTCGAAGACCTTCACGCCGAGGGGCTCGACGAGCGCGCGCAGCTCGTCAGCGGGCGCCACGTCCGTCTTGGTGAGCACGAGGAGGGGCTGGATGCCCGCGTCGAGGGCCGCCACGAGATAGCGGTCGATGAGCCGTGGTCGCGGCTCCGGCTGCGCTGTCGCCGCGACGATGAGCATCTGGTCGGCGTTTGCGACGATGACGCGCTCGACCTGGTCGGTGTCGTCCGCGCTGCGGCGGAGGAGCGTCTTGCGTTCGACGATGCGCACGATGCGGGAGAGGCTGCCCGCGTCGCCGGTGGTGTCGCCGACGATGTCGACGAGGTCTCCCGTGACGATGGCCGTTCGGCCGATCTCTCGCGCCTTGGCAGCGGTGACGGTCCGTTCCTCTGGTGTCCCCTCGTCGAGGAGCACCGTGTAGCGTCCGCGATCGACGGTCACGACGCGCCCGGTCACGGCATCGGAGTGCTTCGGCCGCTGCTTCGAGCGGGGCCTGTTCGCCTTGGGGTTCGGGCGCCCCCGGAAGTCGTCCTCGTCCCAGTCGCCGTAGGCGTCGAACGCGTCGCCGAGTGAGCGAGCCACGGTCAGATGCTGAAGGCGGTGAGGTCGACGCTGCCGTCGTCCTCGCCCTCGTCCGGGTCGCCGACCGCGCCCTGGTCCAGCATGTCCTGCCAGAGCTGGGTGAACTGGGGGAGCGTCTTGCTCGTGGCGTGGATGTCGTCGACGGTGACGCCCTCGATCCCGAGGCCGACGATGGCGCCGGATGTCGCCATGCGGTGGTCCTCGTAGCTGCGCCACTCGTGGGCCGTGCGCGGTCCGGGAACGATCTCGAGCCCGTCGTCGAGCTCGGTGACCTCGCAGCCGATGCCGCGCAGCTCGGCGGCGATGGCCGCCACGCGGTCGGTCTCGTGGCCCCGGAGGTGCGCGATGCCCGTGATGCGGCTCGTGGTGGTGCAGAGTCCGCAGAGCGCCGCGAGGTTGGGGGCGAGCTCTCCCGCCTCTGAGAGATCGAGGTCGACGCCCGGCAGTTCGGCGCCCTCGGCGATGCCGCGTTCGACCGTGCACGTGAGCACGCCGTCCGCGACCGAGATCTGCGCGCCGAAGAGCGGGAGGAGGTGCTCGAGGTGAGATCCGACCTGGGTCGTGGTCTCCGGCCAGTCCTCGATGGAGACGCTGCCGCCCGCGACGATCGCCGCGATGAGGAAAGGCTCGGCATTGGAGAGGTCCGGCTCGATCGTGAGCTCCCGCCCGTCGATGACGCCGGGCGAGACACGCCACGTGCCCGCCTCCGAGTCGTCGATCTCGACCCCGCGGTCACGCAGGGCGGCGAGCGTCATGTCGATATGCGGTTGGCTCGGGACCCGATCGCCCGAGTGGATGAGCGTGAGCCCGTCCTCGAAGCGTGCGCCGGCCATGAGCAGCCCTGAGACGAACTGGCTGGAGGCTCCAGCGTCGATCGTGACCTCGCCACCTGTCACCTCACCGGTGCCGTAGAGCGAGAAGGGCAGCCCGCCCCTCCCGTCGTCGCGGACCTCGACGCCGAGCGCCTTGAGCGCATCCACCGTGCCCTTCATCGGGCGACGGCGGGCCGCCTCGTCGCCGTCGAAGGCGACGGGGCCGAGGGCGAGGGATGCGAGGGGCGGGACGAAGCGCATGACGGTGCCCGCGAGGCCGCAGTCGATGGAGACGCCGCATTCGAGCTCGCCTGGCGTGATCTCGAGATCGTTCCCGAACCGACCGTCGCCGGGGACTTCGACGATCTTCGTGCCGAGCTGCCTGAGCGCCTCGATCATGAGCTCGGTGTCGCGAGCCCACAGCGGGTGCCGAAGCAGCGACGGTGCGTCGGCCAGTGCGGACAGCACCAGTTCGCGGTTCGTGAGGCTCTTCGACCCAGGGATCTGGAGGCGCGCGTCGATCGGCGCAGTCGCCGTCGGGGCCTCCCACGGGCCGTCGCCGAGGGTCAGGGGCTCGCTGCCCTCGTCGTCTCGGTACAGGTCGAAGCGTGGTCCGGAATAGCCAAAGATCTCCATTGGTTGACAACGATACCGCCAGTGGCGCTCGCATCACCCGGAAAGACGATTCCGGCAGACAACGAAGGGGAGGGCAGCCCTTGCAGACAACCCTCGCGCCGCCGAGGCGTCAAGCCGCCGAGAGGCGCACGGCAGTACACTCACGCGTAATGAGTGAGCAGAAGTCGCCTCAGGCGACCCCAGATCAGGACGAACTCCGGCAGCTGTTCGAGGAGCAGGCGCTGCAGTACATCGACCAGTTGTACGCGGCAGCCATGCGCATGACTCGAAACCCCGCAGACGCGCAGGACCTCGTGCAGGAGACCTTCGTGAAGGCCTTCGTGGCCTTCGCGCGCTTCGAGCAGGGCACGAACCTCAAAGCGTGGCTGTATCGCATCCTCACGAACCTCTTCATCAACTCGTACCGCAAGAAGCAGCGGGAGCCGTACGCGAACGCGCTCGAGGACCTCGAGGACTGGCAGCTCGGCGGCGCCGAGTCGGCGACGGCCCAGACCTCGTCGCGCTCGGCCGAGGCCGAGGCCATCGACCACCTCCCCGACTCGACGGTGAAGGACGCCCTCCAGGCGATCCCGGAGGACTTCCGCCTGGCGGTGTTCCTCGCCGACGTGGAGGGATTCTCCTACAAGGAGATCGCAGACATCATGAAGACCCCCGTCGGCACCGTCATGTCGCGGCTTCACCGCGGCAGGCGACTGCTTCGCGAGCGCCTCACCGGCTACGCGCGAGAGAACGGCATCATTCCGGCCCTGGACGGGGACGAGCAGGAAACAGGGAGCAAGAAATGACCGATTGCGGCTGCGAGAAAGCCAAGGACGCCCTCGAGGAGTACCTGCGCAACGAACTCGCCAGTACGGACGCGAGCGATATTCGCGAGCACCTCGAGCACTGCAAGGACTGCGAGAGCGAGCTGCACGTGAACCGCTCGCTCATGGAAGTCGTCCAGCGCGCTTGCAAGGAGCGCGCCCCCGAAGAGCTGCGCCTGCACGTCCTCGACCAGCTGCGCAACATCCAGCGTTCGCACGGCACGCCGGTCGCGAACTGACACGGGGCGCCCGCGAACTCGTGTCCTGCCCATGACTCCGGATCCCGAGGAGGACGCCTGGCGCCTGCTCTCTGCCCGCGTCGACGAGGCCATCTCCGAGCTGCGGGAACGGGATGCCAGGCGGGAGACGCTCGCCGAGCTGGTCGAGCGTCGCCCCGTCCTCGGCGTCCGTCGGGGCCCCGTCCTGCGGCGCGTCTCTAACGTGTGGCGGTTGCGTGAGCTGCTGCTCGACGAGAGCGGCGGGCTGTTCCGCGTCGGCTCCGTCATCCGGGTCGCGAAGCAGCCAGACCACTACAGCGAGCAGTCGGCGCTTGCGGCCGAGCGACGTCGCGTGCAGCTGGCCGCGCTGAAGTCCGGGTTCGCCCTTGGCGAGGTCGTCAACTACGGCGCGGCGCGTATCCAGCTCTCCGACAGCGGGGGTGCCGACGCGCATCCCGGCCTCGAGGTGGTGGGCGGCGAGGTGGTCCTGCACTGGGGAGCTGTCCCTGGCGCGCAGGCCGGTCTCGGCGCAAGCAGCTCGACGCCACTCGCCGCGTACCTCGACGACGCCGTCGCTCTCCTGACCGGGCGCTAGCAGGCCGTTCAGACAGCACACGAAGGCGCCCGCCCCGATTGCTCGGGACGGGCGCCTTCTGCGTTCGCGGAGGACCTGCCTAGTCGGCCAGCACTCCCTCGATGAGCTCGGCCTGCTGACGCTGGTGCGCCTTCATCGTGCCGACCGAAGGTGCCGACGACTCCGGGCGGGTGACCGCGCGGATCGTGCGTCCTTCGAGCATCGGCGCGAGGTGCGTGCGGATGAAGGGCCAAGCACCCTGGTTCTCCGGCTCGTCCTGCGCGTAGATGATCTCCGCGTTCGGGTACTCGGCGAGGATGCGGTTGATCTCCTCGCCCGGCATCGGGTAGAACTGCTCGAGCCGCACCAGGGCGACCGTCGAGTCCTCGCGCTTGTCGAGCTCCGCACGGAGGTCGTAGTGCAGCTTGCCGGCGTGCAGCACGACGCGCCGAACCGCGGCCTTGTCGGTGATGCGCTCGTCGTCCAGGACGGGCCGGAACGCGCCGTTCGTGAAGTCCTCGACCGGCGAGACGGCGCTGCGCAGGCGCAGCATCGACTTCGGCGTGAAGATCACGAGCGGCTTGCGCGGACGCGCGTAGGCCTGACGGCGTAGCAGGTGGAAGTGCGACGCGGGCGTCGATGGCATCGCGACCGTCATGTTCTCCTCTGCCGCGAGCGTGAGGAAGCGCTCGATGCGCGCCGAGGAGTGGTCGGGACCCTGACCCTCGTAGCCGTGGGGGAGCAGCAGCACGACGCTCGAGCGCTGGTTCCACTTCTGCTCGGACGCCGAGATGAACTCGTCGATGATGGTCTGTGCGCCGTTCACGAAGTCACCGAACTGTGCCTCCCAGAGGACAAGCGCGTCGGGACGCTCAACCGAGTAGCCGTACTCGAAGCCGAGCACCGCGTACTCGCTCAGGAACGAGTCGTAGATCGAGATGGGTGCCTGGTTGTCGCTCAGGTTGGAGAGCGGCAGCCAGTTCTGGCCGTTGAGGCGATCGTGGAAGAGCGCGTGACGCTGCACGAACGTCCCGCGGCGCGAGTCCTGGCCGGACATGCGCACGGGCGTGCCCTCCATGAGCAGCGAGCCGAGGGCGAGGAGCTCGCCGAAGGCCCAGTCGATGCCGCCTTCGCGGCTCATCTGCTCGCGCTTCGACAGCACGGCCTTGAGCTTCGTGTGCACCGAGAAGCCCTCTGGCGGGTTCCCGTGCGCGTCGCCGATGGTCTCGATGACCTCGCGGGCGACAGCCGTCGACTCCGGCTCGGAACGGTGGTTCTCCTCGCGGGAGCCCACTGCTGAGAGCTCGGCGGCCGAGATCGGGGTCGACTGCGTCTGGGCCTGGTGCGTCTCCGCGAAGGCGCGCTCGAGGCGGTCGTGGAAGTCCTTCTGCGCCGCGTCGAACTCGTCCTGTGTGATGTCGCCACGTCCGACGAGCGCCTCGGCGTACAGCTTGCGCACGGAGCGCTTCGCCTCGATGAGGTTGTACATGAGGGGCTGCGTCATCGAGGGGTCGTCGCCCTCGTTGTGGCCGCGGCGGCGGTAGGAGATGAGGTCGATGACCACGTCGCGCTTGAAGCGCTGGCGGTAGGCGAACGCGAGCTCGGCGACGCGCGCCACGGACTCGGGGTCGTCGCCGTTCACGTGGAACACGGGAGCCGAGATGGCCTTGGCCACATCGGTCGAGTACATCGACGAACGGGCGTCGCGAGGCGTCGTCGTGAAGCCGACCTGGTTGTTGATGTTCACGTGGATCGTGCCGCCCGTGCGGTAGGCGCGGAGCTGCGACATCTGCATCGTCTCGTAGACGACGCCCTGACCCGCCATGGCGGCGTCACCGTGGATGAGGATCGGCAGAACCGCATCCCGGCCGTCGGCCTTGCGGTCGAGCTTGCCGCGCACGATGCCCTCGAGCACGCCATTGACGGCCTCGAGGTGCGAGGGGTTGGCGGCGAGGTAGACCGGGATCGTCGCGCCGGAGGCGGCCGTGAACGTTCCCTCGATGCCGAGGTGGTACTTCACATCGCCCGAGTTGCCGCGGCCCGAGCTGGACTGCACACCCTCGAACTCGCGGAAGATCTGGCCGTACGTCTTGCCGGCGATGTTGGTGAGCACGTTGAGGCGGCCGCGGTGGGCCATGCCGATCGCGACCTCGTCGAGGTCTTCCTCGGCGGCACCCTGGATGATCGTGTCGAGCAGGGAGATGACCGACTCGGAACCCTCGAGCGAGAAGCGCTTCTGGCCGACGTACTTCGTCTGCAGGAACGTCTCGAACGCCTCAGCCTCGTTGAGCTTGTTGAGGATGCGCATCTGCTCTTCGTGCGTGGGCTTCGTGTACGGGTGCTCCAGCTCGTCCTGGAACCAGGCGCGCTGCTCCGGGTCCTGGATGTGCATGTACTCGATGCCGATGGTGCGGCAGTAGGAGTCGCGGAGGATGCCGAGGATGTCGCGGAGCTTGAGCATCCGCTGGCTTCCGCCGAACCCGTCCGCGACGAACTCGCGCTCGAGGTCCCAGAACGTGAGCCCGTGGTTCTCGATCTCGAGGTCCGGGTGCGTGCGCTGCACGTACTGCAGCGGGTCGATGTCAGCCATCATGTGGCCGCGCACGCGGTACATGTTGATGAGCTGCTGCACGCGAGCCGTCTTGTTGATGGCGGCGGCGAGGTCGACGTGGACGTCCTGCGACCACACGACGGGCTTGTACGGGATGCGCAGCGACGCGAAGATCTCTTCGTAGAAGTTGTGCTGGCCCGTGAGGTGCTCGTGCACGATCTTCAGGAACTCGCCGGAGCCAGCGCCCTGGATGACGCGGTGGTCGTACGTGCTCGAGATCGTGAGGCGCTTGGAGATGGCGAGATCGTCGAGGACGTGCTGCGCCATTCCCTGGTAGGGGGCCGGGTAGTCGAGGGCGCCGGCGCCGATGATCGCTCCCTGGCCCTTCATGAGCCTCGGGACGGACTGCAGGGTGCCCATTCCGCCCGGGTTCGTGAGCGAGATCGTCGTGCCCGCGTAGTCGTCGCCGCTGAGCTTGTTCTGGCGACCGCGCTTGATGAGCTCCTCGTACGCGCCGAGGAACTCGCGGAAGTTGAGCGTCTCGGCCTGCTTGATGCTCGGGACCACGAGGGCGCGGGTTCCGTCGGGCTTCGGCACGTCGATCGCGATGCCGAGGTTGACGTGGGCGGGTTCGATGGCGGATGGCTTGCCGTCGACCTCGTCGTAGTAGACGTTCATGCTCGGGAACTTGATGAGCGCCTTCACGAGGGCCCAGCCGATGAGGTGCGTGAACGAGACCTTGCCGCCGCGGGTGCGGCGAAGGTGGTTGTTGATGACGATGCGGTTGTCGATCATGAGCTTCGCAGGGATCTCGCGGTAGCTCGTCGCGGTCGGCACCTGCAGCGAGATGTCCATGTTCTTGGCGATGGCCTTCGCCATGCCCTTCAGCGGCGACACGATGTTCTCGCGTGACGGCGCCTTCTCCTTGTCAGCTGCCGGCGCATCCGCGGGGATGAGCTTCTCCTGCGGGGCCGCGGCAGTGGTCTTCGCCTGCTTTCGCGCTTCGCCGTCGGCGGCCGGCTTCTTCGCCTCTGCCTCAGCGGCTGGAGCTGCCTGCGCCTTCGCGGGCTGGGCTGCCGGTGCCGTCTTCGCCGGGGCAGCGGTCTGCTGCTTGGCGTACTGCTCGAGTGTCGGCCACCAGGCCTCGTCGACACTCTTCGGGTCCTTGACGTACTTCTCGTACATCTCTTCGACGAGCCAATCGTTGGCTCCGAAATCGGACTTTGCTTCGTCTGTACCCGCACTGGTCAAATGACTCGCCACCTGAGTTTGTCTCGCGTTCGTCTGTTGATGCGGGACACGCCGAATCTGGGCGGCGGCCCCATCGAGTGACCAGCCTAACGCCCTTGGCGAGCGCTCTGCGCGAAAGTGGCCGGTTCGGCGTCTGGGCAACGTATTCTGGAGGCCATGCACTTCTCTGGTCCCGCCCCACACCACGAGCTCACGTACTCGGACGTCTTCCTGATTCCGAGCAGGTCGGATGTGGGATCGAGGCTGAATGTCTCGCTCGCCCCGGATGACGGCACCGGCATGACGATCCCGCTGGTCGCCTCGAACATGAACGCGGTGACCGGTCCCCGCATGGCGGCGGCCATCGCACGGCGAGGCGGTCTCGGCGTGCTGCCGCAGGACATGTCCCTCGAGGCTCTGCAGACCGCGATCGCCTGGGTTAAATCGCAGGACCCGGTCCTCGACACGCCCTTCACCGCGTCGGGCGACGTGACGGTGGGCGCGGTGCTCGAAATCGTCCCGCCCGTCGCCGGGTTCGGGGTCTCCGTGCTGGCTCCCGATGGGGAGGTGCTCGGTGTACTGCAGGCGTCGACGCTGGCGCGTGTCCCGAGCGACGCCGTGCTGGCCGATCTGAGCCACCACTTCGTCGACGAGGTGCCGCTGGCCCTCGCCCGCGACTCCCGCGCGGTCTTCAACTCCTTCGCCGAGGCTGGCGAGAGCTTCGCGCCCGTGCGGACCGAGCGTGGTGAGATCGCGACGGTCACGGCAAGCGGCGCGCTGCGCAGCACGATCTACCAGCCGGCGCTGGATGCTCAGGGGCGCCTTCGTGTCGCGGTCGCCGTCGGCGTGTCGCGCAACGCGCTCGAGCGTGCACGCGCGCTTGTCGAGGCCGGCGCCGATGTGCTGGTCCTGGATACCGCGCACGGACATCAGGGCAGCATGCTGCGAGCGATCGAGGCGGTGCGTGGGGCGGAGCTCGGCGTTCCGATCGTCGCGGGCAACGTCGTCTCCGGAAGCGGCGTCCACGACCTCGTCTCGGCGGGGGCGAGCATCATCAAGGTCGGCGTCGGCCCCGGCGCCATGTGCACCACGCGCATGATGACCGCGGTCGGTCGTCCGCAGTTCTCCGCGGTGCTGGAGACATCGGAGACCGCGCACGCGCTCGGCGCGCGGGTCTGGGCGGACGGGGGAGTGCGCTATC
Source organism: Pseudoclavibacter sp. JAI123 (assembly GCF_013409665.1). NCBI lineage: Bacteria > Bacillati > Actinomycetota > Actinomycetes > Micrococcales > Microbacteriaceae > Pseudoclavibacter > Pseudoclavibacter sp. JAI123. The sequence goes on from NZ_JACCCM010000001.1 coordinate 1,762,495, forward strand.
CGCGTGACGTCGCCCTCGCGCTCGCCGCCGGTGGGTCCGCCGTCATGATCGGCTCATGGTTCGCCGGCACGGTCGAGGCGCCGGGAACGGTGCGGACCGACGATGCTGGCAACTGGTTCAAGGAGTCGTTCGGCATGGCATCCACGAAGGCGGTCGAAGCGCGTTTCGGGGACCTCGAGCCCTACGAGCGCGCGCGAAAGCTCCTCTTCGCGGAGGGCATCTCGTCGTCAAAGATCATGCTCGACCCCAAGCGACCTGGGCTCGACGACCTGATCGACATGATCACGACCGGCGTCCGCTCATCGTTCACCTACGCGGGTGCTGACTCACTCCCCGAATTCCGCCAGCGGGCCAAGGTCGGCATCCAGTCGGCGGCCGGCTACGAAGAGGGCAAGGCCCTCCCGGTGTCCTGGTAGACGCGGCCGGCTGACGGGGGTCTCGGATATGTGTGCTCGACAGGGTGGTGACGTGGCGTGAACGAGTGGCTCATGCTCGGGGTCGGCGTCCTCCTCACCCTGGGAACCGGCGTCTTCGTCGGCTCGGAGTTCTCGCTCGTCAACCTCGACCGCAACGATCTCGAGAAGCGGCGGGAACGAGGAGAGAAGCGCCTCACCCCGACGATCAACGCGCTCAAGCACACGTCCACGCACCTCTCGAGCGCGCAGCTCGGCATCACGCTCACCACGCTCCTCACCGGCTACACGATGGAGCCGGCGATCTCGTCGCTGCTCGCGACGCCGCTCGGCGCGGTCGGACTGCCGGAGGACGCCGTGCGCCCCGTCGGAGCCGTGCTGGCCATCGTCATCGCGACGGCCCTGTCGATGGTCGTCGGCGAGCTCATCCCGAAGAACTTCGCGCTCGCCGTGCCACGGACGACGGCGAAGTTCCTCATCCCGCTGCAGGTCGCCTTCACGACGGTGTTCAGGCCGGCGGTCGCGGTGCTGAACGGCAGCGCGAACGGACTCATCCGCTCCGTCGGCATCGAGCCGAAGGAAGAGCTCTCCGGCGCGCGCACCGCGGAGGAGCTGTCGAGCCTCGTGCGGCGCTCAGCGCTCGTCGGCATCCTCGAAGGTGAGCGGGCCGTGCTGCTGAGTCGCACGCTGCGCTTCGCCGACCACATCGCAGCGGATGTGATGACGCCGAGGCCTCGAGTGCAGTCCATCGCCGTCGACGCGCCGGTGCAGGACCTCATCGATCTCGCGAAGTCGACGGGGCACTCGCGCTTCCCGGTGACCGGTGAGGACATCGACGAGATCGTGGGCGTGGCGCACCTCAAGAACGCCGTCTCGCTTCCGCTCGACCGGAGGCGCTCCGTGCCGGTCGGGGCGATCAAGACCGACGCGCTGCTCGTCCCCGAGACGCTCGGCTTGGACGCGCTGCTCGCCGAGCTGCGATCCGGCGGCTTCCAGCTGGCGGTTGTGCTCGACGAGTACGGCGGCACGAATGGCGTCGTGACGCTCGAGGACCTCGTCGAGGAGATCGTCGGCGAGCTCGTCGACGAGCACGACCGCGCACATCTCGATGTGGTCCGCGCCAAGGGACGGACCACGTTCGACGGCATGCTCCGACCAGACGAGGTGCGTGACCGGCTCAACATCGAGCTCGACGACGACGGACCGTACGAGACGGTCGCAGGCTTCATCATGAACGCCCTCGAGCGCATCCCCGCCGTGGGTGACGAGGTCCAGGTCCCCGTCGGCACGTTCCGGGTCGAGCGGATGGAGGGCCGCCGCGTCGACCGCGTCGCGTTCACCCCCAACGAGTCCTACGAGTCGAGGGAGGCGCTCATGCAGCGCCTCGCCGACCAGCACGCCGAGAAGGAGAACCGTGGCTGAGTACTGGTCTGGACTCGCCTGGCTTGTCGTCCTCCTCGCGGCGAACGCCTTCTTCGTCGGGGCGGAGTTCGCCGTCATCTCCGCGAAGCGCTCGCAGATCGAACCCAGGGCGGAGCGGGGCAGCAAAGCAGCCCAGCAGACGCTCTACGCGATGGAGCACGCGACCGGCATGCTCGCGACGAGCCAGCTCGGCATCACGGTCTGCTCGCTCCTCATCCTCAACGTGTCCGAGCCCGCGCTCCACCACCTCCTCGAGATCCCGCTGTCGGCCACGGGTCTCAGCGAGGAGATGATCTCGACCATTGCGTTCGTCATCGCGCTCGTCGTCGTCTCCTACCTGCACGTCGTCCTCGGCGAGATGGTGCCGAAGAACATCTCGTTCTCGGTTCCCGACCGCGCGGCCCTGCTGCTCGCGCCGCCGCTCGTGTTCTTCTCGCGCCTGTTCGCGCCGGTCATCTGGGCGCTGAACGGCATCGCGAACACGACCCTGCGCCTCTTCGGCGTCGAGCCGAAGGCCGAGACGACCAGTGCCTTCACCTTCGACGAGGTCGCCGGGATCGTCGAGCAGTCGAAGCGAGAGGGGGTGCTCATGGACCGCGCGGGCACCCTGTCGAACACCTTCGAGTTCACGGCCAAGAAGGTCGCCTCCGTCGCGATCGCCGGAGACCAGCTCGTCGTGCTCCCGCCGGACGCGACGCCGGAGATGCTGCAGCGCGCCGTCTCCGAGCACGGCTACTCGCGCTACATCATCCTCGACAGCGAGGGCGGGTACGCGGGCTACGTGCACCTGAAGGACGTGCTCGACCTCGACGAGCCGGGCGAGTTCGACCAGCCGATCCCGGCCAAGCGCATCCGCTCGCTCGACGGGGTCCATGACGAGGCCGACCTCGAGGACGCCCTCGCGATGATGCGCCGCACAGGCAACCACCTGGCGCGGGTGCTCGACCGAGAAGGCAGCACGCGCGGCGTGCTGTTCCTCGAGGACATCATCGAGGAGCTTGTCGGCGAGATCCGGGATGCGACCGCCCGACACTGAGGTCCGGACCCCCTGAGCCCTCTCCATCGACTTGGCGTGTCGCCGAAGAGCGACCAGGATGGCCGGGTGAGGGAATTCGAAGCTCAGGACGCCGCGGCCAGCGTGTTCGCGCCGCGCGAGGACGACCACAAGTACCGAAGGGGCGTCGCCGCGTTCGTCACGGGCTCGACGCACTACCCCGGCGCCGCCGTGCTCGGCACGAGAGCCGCCCTCGCGACCGGCATCGGCATGGTGCGGTACTCGGGCGGCGAGGCCGAGACGAAGGCCGTGCTATGGCAGAGTCCTGAGGTCGTGGCCGACCTCGCGTCGTTCGACGCGCTCATCGTGGGCTCCGGTGTGGACCCGAAGGACGTGCGACGCACCAGCGAGGCACGCGAGGCCCTTGACCGTGCGCGTGAGCTCGACGCGACGGTCATCGCCGACTCGGGGGCCCTCGGGCAGATCGCCAAGCGCGTCCTCGGCGGGCACCATGTGCGCCGGTGCATCCTCACACCGCACGCGGCTGAGCTCGCAGCGCTCATCACGAAGCTCGAGAACACCGAGGTGCATGCGAGCGACGTCATCAAGGAGCCGGAGCAGGCCGTCCGCCTCGTCACCGACCGCCTCGGATGCACGCTTGTGCTCAAAGGGCACCGCACCCACATCGCAGGTGACGGCCCCACGATCATCGTGGATGCGCCCGGCGCCTGGCTCGCGACTGCAGGCACCGGAGACGTGCTCGCGGGCGCCATGGGGGCGCTGAGCGCCGTCGCCTCCAAGCGCGAGGTCAGCGAGCAGCCAGAGCCCCAGCAGCTCGCCGCCGCCGCCGTCTGGCTGCACGCGCGCGCCGGCTGGTTCGCCTCGCAGATCAACGCGGGCAACTCGGCCGCCGCGGCCGACCTCCTTGCGCCCATCGACCAGCTCCAGCGGCACGGGCCCGGCTCTCCCATCAGGGCGAGCGACGCGACCGCAGTCCTGCCTCGGCTGGTCGGCGCACTCGTGGCGTCCAAGATCCACGCCTGAGCTGGGGTAGCTTGTCCCGCATGACTACGTCGTGGATCGCCCGTCACTGGCGAGGCCCTCTCTCGATCGTGACGCTCTGGCTGGCCTTCGCCGGCGTGCACTACGTGCTGATCCTCGTGAACCTCTACTCGCTCTCGAACCCGATGGGCGACGTCTTCCAGGTGTACCGCGGGTGGGTGGATCAGGCGCAGCAGGGGCAGGTGCCCGGCATCGACGCGACGTTCGTGTATCCGCTGCCGTCGCTGCTCCCGATGCTGCTCGCCGACGTGGTGGGCGGGCAGGCGAACTACGGTCTCGGCTGGCTGCTCGTGGTCACGGCGGGCAATGCGGTGGCGTTCGCGGCCCTGACGCTCTGGCGGCCGTCGTCGCGCGACGCTCGCCTCCGGCAGGTGGCTGCCTGGTGGTGGCTCATCCTGATGGCGCTGCTCGGTCCCGTCGCCCTCGGGCGGATCGACGCAATCAGCGTCCCCATCGCGCTCCTCGCGCTCCTGTCGCTCCGACGAAGGCCGGAGATCGCGGGTGCGCTCCTCACCTTCGGGGCCTGGCTCAAGATCTGGCCGGCCGCCGTGTTCGCGGCCGCCTTCATCGTGCTGCGGTACCGCCTCTGGCTCGTGGCGGGCGCTCTCGTCGTCTGCGCCGCCGTGCTCATTCCGGCGTTCGCTCTCGGTGGGGGATCGAACGTGCTCTCCTTCGTGACCGAGCAGACCGGCCGTGGGCTCCAGGTCGAGGCGGTCGCGGCGACCGTGCCCATGTGGCTGGCCTCGATGCAGGTGCCCGGCTACAGCGCTTCCTACTCCATGGAGATCCTGACCTTCCAGGTCTACGGGCCCGGCACCGAGTTCGTCAGCGCACTGCTCACTCCGGTGCTGGCCGTGGCCGTGCTCGGCGTGGTCCTGCTCGCGCTCGTCTCCAAGCGCCGGGGGATGCCGTTCACCCGGTTGTTCCCGGCGCTCTCGCTCGCGCTTGTGCTCTCGTTCATCGTCTTCAACAAGGTCGGGTCACCGCAGTTCATCACCTGGCTGGCGCCGGTCATCGTGTTCGGCCTCATCGTGGATGTCAGGCGGTTCGCGCTGCCTGCGGGGATCGCGCTGTGCATCGCCTGGCTGACGCAGGTCATCTACCCCGGCAACTACAACTTCGTGACCGACGCCCACGCCGCGGGCGTGGCCCTCCTCGCCGGGCGAAACGGCCTCCTGGTGGTGCTGCTCGTCTGGGCGCTGTGGGCCATGTGGCCGCGCAGCAGGCGTGCCGCGCCCACGGCGGCGAGGTCAGCCGTTGGCGAGCATCGAGCGGATCGCGTCGCCGACGTGATGGATCTCCAGCAGGAACCCGTCGTGGCCGAAGTTCGATCGAATCGTGACGGCCCGGTCACCTGAGTAGCTGTTCGGCACGCCGGCCGCGATGCGGTGCTGCGTCTCCGGCGGGAACAGCACATCGGTGGAGATGCCGATGACCATGGTTGATGCCGTGACGCGCCCGAGGGCCGCATCCACCCCGCCACGGTCACGGCCGACGTTGTGCGAGCTCATCGCCGTGAGCAGCGTGATGTAGCTGTTGGCGTCGAATCGACGCGTGAACCGATTGCCGTGGAAGTCGAGGTAGGACTCGACGGCGTAGCGGCCCTCGTCCTGCTCAGGGCTGAGGTTCGACTGCCAGCTGCGGCCGAAACGGTCGTCGAGCTCAGTGCCCGAGCGGTAGTTGAGCATGGCGAGCCGCCGCGCCAGGGCGAGTCCCCGGTGCGGCCCGAAGCCGGCGGGCTCGTCCGCGTAGTCGCCGTCGTTGAAGTTCGGGTCGAGCCTGATGGCATCGATCTGCAGCGTGTTCTGCGCGATGGTCTGCGCGTCCGACGCGGCTGGCGCGCTCATCACGATGAGCCGCTGCGTGCGGTCGGGGTGCATGATGCCCCATTCGAGCGCGTGCATGCCGCCCATGGAGCCGCCGATGACGGCCGCGAACGTCGAGATGCCGAGCTGGTCGGCGAGCAGGGCCTGAGCGCGCACCTGGTCGCGGATTGTCAGGACGGGGAACGAAGCACCGTACGCATTGCCGCGTGCGTCGAGGCTGGCTGGACCCGTCGAGCCCTGGCAGCCCCCGAGCATGTTGGGAGCGATGACGAAGTAGCGGTCCGTGTCGAGGGGCGCCCCCGGGCCGATGATGCCGGGCCACCAGCCGGCGGTGGGGTGCCCTGGGCCGAGCTGCCCTTCGACGTGGGAGTCGCCGGTGAGCGCGTGGAGGACGAGGATCGCGTTCGACCTGTCGGCGTTCAGCGTGCCCCAGGTCTCGTAGGCGAGTCTGATGAGCGGCAGCTCGCCTCCGTGCTCTGGGCTGAAGGCCCCGAGCCACGCGAATTGGCGGTCGCCGACATCGTCGCCGTCGCGCCACGCGCCGGAGGCGGGCGGCCTCAACGAGGCCGCCCGCAGTTCGTCGTTCGGGATTCTGCCGCTCGGCGGCGAGATTCCGTGATCTGTCCAGTCCATCAGCGCCAGGCTACGGGCAATTCCGCGCCTACGCGCGGAGGGAGTCGAGTGCCTGCGCGAGGTCCGCGATGAGGTCGTCGACGTTCTCGAGACCGACCGACAGGCGCACGAGTCCAGGGTTGATGCCCGAGGCGAGCAGCTGCTCTGGCGTCAGCTGCGAGTGCGTCGTCGACGGCGGGTGCACGATGAGGCTGCGCACGTCGCCGATGTTCGCCAGGTGGCTGAAGAGCTGGACGCGCTCGACGAGCTTGCGGCCGGCTTCGACGCCTCCGCGGAGCTCGAACGAGAGGATCGCGCCTGCGCCGTTGGGGGCGTAGCGCTTCGCGAACGCGTTCCACGGGCTGGACTCGAGTCCCGCGTAGTTCACGTTCTGCACTTCCGCGTTGCCCTGCAGCCAGCTCGCGATGGCGGTCGCGTTGGACACGTGGCGTTCCATGCGGAGGCTGAGCGTCTCCACGCCCTGGAGGATCTGCCAGGAGGACGCGGGGGCGATGGATGCGCCGATGTCGCGCAGGAGCTGCACGCGGGCCTTCGTGTGGAAGGCGTTCGCGTTGCCCAGGGCGCCCGTGTAGCTCAGTCCGTCGTAGCTCGGGTCTGGCTCGGAGAGGCCGGGGAAGCGGGCCTTGTGCTCATCCCACGGGAAGCTGCCACCGTCGACGATGATGCCGCCGATGACGGCGCCGTGGCCGCCGAGGAACTTCGTGGCGGAGTGGACGACGATGTCGGCCCCGTGCTCGAAGGGGCGGATGAGGTAGGGCGTCGCGATGGTGTTGTCGACGATGAGGGGCACGCCGACCTCGTGTGCGACGTTCGCGACGGTCTCGATGTCGAGGATGTTCACGGCGGGGTTGCCGATCGTCTCGCCGAAGAAGAGCTTCGTGTTCTCCTTGGCGGCGGCCCGCCAGGCGTCCGGGTTGTTCTGGTCCTCGACGAACGTGACGTCGATGCCGAGCTTGGCGAACGTGTACTTGAAGAGGTTGAACGTGCCCCCGTAGATGGAGGTGGAGGACACGATGTGGTCGCCGGCTCCGGCGATGTTCAGGATCGCGAAGGTCTCAGCGGCCTGGCCAGAGGCGAGGGCGAGGGCGCCGCTGCCGCCCTCGAGGTCGGCGATCCGGGCCTCGAGCACGGCCGTTGTCGGGTTGGTGATGCGCGTGTAGATGTTGCCCGCGCGGGAGAGGGAGAACAGGTCGGCCGCGTGCTGTGCGTCGTCGAACACGTACGAGGTCGTCTGATAGATGGGGGTGACCACCGCGTTGGTCGTCGGGTCTGGGGCGGAACCGGCATGGATCTGCCTGGTCTCGAAGCTCTGGGTCATAGGTAGCCTCCGGGTCGGCTGCGACCCGACTGGACTGTCGGGTGGCACCGAGTGTGGCAGTGGGAGCACTGGGGGGCAACGGAACGGGACACAAATCGTCACGCGTTGAGCGTTCGCGACATGCGCGCATGCCACGATGGAGGCATGCCTGAACAACAGAGAACGCGTGTGGTCGTGGTCACGGGAGCGAGCAGCGGGATCGGCCGTTCGACGGTCAGATCCCTGCGCGCCGCAGGGCGGACGGTGCTCGCGACGGCTCGTCGTGCGGATCGGCTCGACGAGCTCGCCGCCGAGACCGGGGCAGAGGTGCTCGCTGGCGACATCACGAGCGATGCGTTCGTCGCCGAGCTGCGGGATCGCGCGGCCCAGCTCGGCGTGGTCGAGGCGCTGGTGAACGTCGCGGGCGGGGCGTTCGGCACCGAGAGCGTCGAGGAGAGCCGCATCGATGACTGGCAGCGGATGTTCGACCTGAACGTTCTCGGCACCAAGCGCGTCATCACGGCGTTGCTGCCGCTCCTGCGCGCCTCCGCCGCGAGCAGCCAGGACGAGTTCCCGCACGCCGACATCGTCACCGTCACGTCGACGGCAGGGCGAGTCATCTACCAGGGTGGCGGAGGGTACGTCGCGGTCAAGGCGGCGGAGGCGGCGATGATCGGCGTGCTCCGACTCGAGCTCGGCGGCGAGCCCATCCGCGTCATCGACATCGCGCCCGGCATGGTGCACACCGATGAGTTCACGCTCAAGCGGATGCGCGGTGACGAGGAGTCGGCCGCGAAGCTCTACGAGGGTGTCGACCATCCGCTCACAGCCGACGACATCGCTGCGACCATCCAGCTTGCACTGCAGCTGCCCGGGCACGTCAACGTCGACGAGCTCATCGTGCGGCCGGTGGCCCAGCGAGAGCAGTTCCAGTTGCATCGTGGGCGTCTCGAGATGAAGGACACGGCGAAGGAGTCGAGCGAATGAGCATCTTCCTGGTTGGCGGCGGCGACGGACCGGGGGTGGAGCTCGCGCTCTCCCAGCTCGCAAGCGACGCACGGCTGCGGGCTGGCGGCGAGACTCCCGTCATCGCGATCATCGCGGTCGGGGAGGCACCCCGACCCATCGCGGACTGGTTCGCCGATCGTCTGCGCTCGCTCGACCCCGGCGTCCTCGCCACGCCGGTGCTCGCGCGCAGCACCGAGGCCGGCGAACCGCTCGACGAGATCGACCTCGCGAGCTTCTCGACGGCGCACGCCATCCTCGTCGCCGGTGGGCACACGCCCGCCTATCTGGCCGCGTTGGCCCCGCTCGCGACGGACGTGCGTCGCCTCGTCAGCGAGGGCGTGTCGTACCTCGGCTACTCCGCCGGGGCGGCGATCGCGGCCGATGAGGCCATCATCGGGGGTTGGCGCATCGGTGGCGTGCCCGTGGCTCCCGAGGAGTCCGGTGAGCGGCTCGACGAGGTGACGCTCGAGGCGGGACTCGGGTTGGTCGACCTGACCATCGAGGCGCACGCAGCGCAGTGGGGTCTCGTCGCGCTATGCGCAGCGAGCATCGAGGCGGGGCTGGCTGAGCGCATCCTCGCCATCGACGAGGACACGGTTCTAAAGGTGGGGGAGGGCGCACTCGAGATCCTCGGCTCGGGCAGCGTCTGGCAGCTCACTGCGGCAGAGGGCGGCGTCACGGTCTCGTCCAGTCGCGCTTCCGGATGACCGTGCCAGCGGGCCTCGCTGACCTGGGGCGACTCGAGCAGGGCTGGGCCAGGGCGCTCGAACCGGAGGCGGGCGCACTTGCCCGGATCGAGCGATGCCTCGAGGCGGAGGTCGAGGCCGGCCGCGGATTCCTTCCCGCCGCAGAGCACGTCTTACGAGCCTTTACCCAGCCCTTGGATCAGGTGCGAGTGCTGATCGTCGGTCAGGATCCGTACCCGACGCCCGGACACCCCATCGGCCTCTCGTTCGCCACCGACTCGCACGTGCGGCCGCTCCCGCGCAGCCTCGCCAACATCTACCGGGAGCTGCACGACGACCTCGGCATCGAGCCGGCCGCGAGCGGCGACCTCTCCCGCTGGAGCGAGCAGGGTGTCCTCCTGCTGAACCGGGTGCTCACGGTCTCCCCAGGGGCAGCGGGGTCGCATCGCAGCCTCGGCTGGCAGGCGGTCACCGACGCCGCGATCACGGCGCTCGTCGCCAGGCAGTCGCCGCTCGTCGCGATCCTGTGGGGCAAGGACGCACAGGCCCTCGGCCCGATGCTGGGCGATACTCCACGCATCGAGAGCCCGCACCCTAGCCCGCTGTCCGCATCCAGGGGGTTCTTCGGCTCGCGGCCATTCTCCAGGGCCAACGAGCTCCTCCGTGACCAGGGAGCGGCTCCCGTCGACTGGCGTGTCGAGACGACGGACAGCGTCGTCTCGCAGCCCTCTCTCTTCTGACTCGTCCCGCCAGGGCGCGACGTGCCCGTTCCTCGAAAGGCGCACCATGAGCGAACCGCTGCACGAACTCGGTGCCATGCGGCAACGCGAGCTGATCGCCGCTGGCGACCTCTCGCCCGTCGACCTCGTGAGCGCCTACCTCGCGAGGATCGACGCCGATGCTGGCAGGTCGGGCGCGTTCATCACCGTGACGCGCGAACGCGCACTCGAACGGGCGCGTCAGCTCGAGCAGGATCCCGAGGCTCGCTCGCAGCGCGCCGACAGGCGCTCAGCCCCGCTCTGGGGCATGCCGTTCGCGGACAAGGACCTCGAGGCACGTGCTGGCGTGCCGACGACGTTCGGCTCTCGAGCCTTCGCGGGCCACGTGCCTGAGGCGAGCTCGGCACTGGTCGAGACGATGGATGCGGGGGGCGGCATCAGTCTGGGCAAGACGAACACTCCAGAGTTCGGGCTTCCCGCGTACACCGAGAATGCGGTCGCCGCCCCGGCCGTCACCCCATGGGGGTCCGGGCTCGGTGCCGGCGGCTCCTCGGGTGGAGCCGCCGCGGCGGTCGCGGCGGGGCTGCTGCCCTTCGCGCCGGGCTCCGACGGTGGCGGCTCCATCCGCATCCCCGCCGCGGCCTGCGGTCTCGTCGGCCTCAAGCCGAGTCGGGGTCGTGTGCCAGACGGGTCCGGCGTCGGATCGCTGGCCGGACTGCCCGTCGCCGGGCCGCTCGCGAGGACAACAGCGGATGCAGCGCTGCTGCTCGACGGCATGATCGCCCGCCGCGCCGACGGGGGCCAGGCTGACCGGAGCGCGCTGACGGCCCCGGCGGGAGAGCGGTCCTACGTCGACGCGCTGGAGGCGCCCGTCCGGAGACTCCGCATCGGCTTCACCACGTGGTCGCCGTGGTCGACCACCTACGCCATCGACCTCGACGATGGCGTCGCCGAGGTCTTCGAGGCGACCAAGGAGCACCTCGTCCGGCTCGGGCACCAGCTCGTGCCGGCGACCCCGGTGGATGCGCCCGAGTACTTCGAGGCGTTCCGCACGGTCTGGCAAGCGGGAGCATCCACCATCCCGCTCGAGGGGGAAGCGCTTGCTGCGCTTGAGCCGTTGACACGCTGGCTGGTCGGCGTCGGGAGGACGAAGTCGGCGGCGGACCTGGCCGCCTCGCTCGCGTCCCTCGGTGCGTTCGAGCGCAGCATGATCGCCCAGTACTCGGAGTTCGACGTCGTGCTGACCCCGACCCTGGCGATGACCCCGAGGCCGCTGGGATGGTTCGATGCGGAGGACGGCGAGCGGAACTTCGAGCAGCAGTGCCAGTTCACCCCGTACACCTCGTACGTGAACGTGACCGGGCTGCCGGCGATCACGATGCCGACGGGGTCAGCGCGCGGTCTACCGGTCGGCGTGCAGGCCATCGGGCGCCCCGGGGACGACGTGACGCTGCTTCGACTCTCGACCGAGCTCGAGCGGGAGCTGGACTGGCCGAGGCGGCACCCGCCTACGTGGTGAGCGGCGACGTGCTCGCGTCCGGTCAGCCGCGCGGGGCTGGACGCCGGCGTGGCGGCAGGTAGTTGCCGTCTTCCAGGCCGGCTTCGATCTCGAAGCGGTTCTTGAGCGGGTCGAAACCCGCTAGCCAGTAGAGGGGCGGGAACAGGAAGCCGTAGCGCTTCCACTGCTCGACGTGCACGCGTTCGTGACGGAACACCCGCTCGCCGACGACGTCGCGCGTCAGATAGACACGGCCGACACAGGTCCCTCCTCGGCGGAAGGCCCACTTCGGGAGGCCGCGACAGACGATGAGCCCGTCGTGCACTTCCACGCGGCCCGTCGAGAGCGGGACTCCGACGACGAGACCGACGGCGGTCGCTGCGTGGTAGCCGAGTCGCGAGATCGGCGAGTCGAGGAACAGGCTCTTGAGGGGGTTCATGGTGACGACCTTCGTACGCTGATTGTGGTGCCGCGGAAAGGCTGGGGGAGAAGGACGCCGCTGAGACCCGACCGTGTGCGACGGGTCTCAGCGGCGAACACTGCCGGTTTCGAGGTCTAGAAGCTCTGCTCCGGGGCGTCGATGGCGGCGGGGGAGCGCTGCCCCTGCTTGAGCGCGGCGAGGCGAGCCTCGACCTCGGTCAGCTTGCCGAGGTCCTCGAGCTGGTTGAACTGCGAGTCGAGGCTGGAGGTCTGCAGCTCCTGCTGGCCGCGGACGAGCGCCTCCTGGCGGCGCACCTTCTCCTCGAAGCGGCCGAGGTCGCTGGTCGGGTCCATGACGTTGATGCTGCCGAGGGCTTCGTTGACCTTCTGCTGCGCCTCGGCCGTCTTGGCGCGAGCGGCGAGCTGATCGCGCTTGGCGCCGAGCTGACGCAGCTTCTCGCGCATCCCCTCGAGGCCGCCCTTCAGCTGGTCGACGACCTGCGTCTGGGCGCGGATCTGCGGTTCGGCAGTGCGCGCCTCGGTCTCGGACTCGATCTGGCGCGAGAGCGCGACCTTGGCGAGGTTGTCGAACTTCTGCGCGTCGACCTCATCGTTCGCGGCTCGGAGCTCGTCGGCCTTTCGGCTCGCGGCGAGCGCCTTGTTGCCCCACTCCGACGCAGCCTGCACGTCCTCGCGGTAGTCATCCTCCAGCATGCGCAGCTGGCCGATGGTCTGCGCGATGGCCGACTCGGCTTCCTTGATGTTCGCGGTGAAGTCGCGGATGAGCTGGTCGATCATGAGCTGCGGGTCTTCCGCGTTGTCGATGAGCGAGTTGATGTTCGCGCGGACGAGCTGGCTGATTCGTCCGAAGATGGACTGCTTGTTGGACATCGAGTGCTTCCTTCTTGCTGGTCGGTTCCTGGTGGATGGCAGTGCTGTGAAGTGGTGTGTTGCAGGCTGTGTGCTCCCGGGAGCGGCGTCAGCGCCGTCGGCCGCCGCCCGAGGAGCGGAAGCCGCCGCCTGAGGAGCGGAAGCCCCCGGACGACCTGAACCCGGAGGAGCCGCCTGAGCGGCGGCTCGAGCCGCCTCCCCAGGAGCTTCCGCCTCCCCAGGAGCTGCGACTCGAGGAGCCGCTGTTGCTGATGAGGCCGCCGAGGATTCCGCCCAGGAGCCCCGAGTTGAAGTTGCTGTTCGAGTTGACGCCAGACGACATGCCCCAGCTCTGCTCGTAGCCGCTGCGCTGCATCTGCACCTGGCTCCTGGCCTGCTCGGTCGCCCGTTCTGCGAGGCTGATCGCGCTCTTAGCCCGCTGCATCGCCTCTTCGGGCTGCGTCGCGGCGAGCTGCTCCGCCGTTCGGAGCTCGGTCTCGGCCTGCTGGATGCGCGCGCGGGGTTCGCTCTCGACGGCCCCTCGTCGTCCGTCGATGAACTGGAGCCCGCCCGTGACCGCGGAGCGGGCTTGTGCCAGCGCGACGTCGAGCTGGCGACGCAGACCGGCGAGGCGCTCATGCTCCTGCAGCAGCGATGCGATGGCGGTGTCGAGCGCCTCGTCGGCCTCGCGGAGAGCGCCGAGGGTCCGGAGGGGATCGGCCGCTGCCGTCCCGCCGGAGCGGGCCCGGCCGATGGCCTCGTGGGCCGCAGTCTGAGCTGCCGCCGCCGCAGCGGCGACGTCGGGCTGCAGCGACGCCTGCTGGACGAGCTGGGAGCTGCGCGCGAGCCCGGACTCCAGCTCCCCGATCTCCTGGCGGATGAGCTGCTCCGCGTTCTCCAGGTCGCTCGCTGCGGCGCCGATCGAGCCGAGCACCGAGCTCACCCGTGCGAGCGCGAGCTGCGCGTCACTGATGTCGACGGCCGCGGGCCCGGTCCGGCCCTCACGAAGACCGCCGTCCGCGTTCTCCGTCTCCGTGCGCGCCAGCGCGAGCAGCTCCCTCGCGTGCTGCGTGGAATCGTCGACGGTCGAGAGCGCCTGTGCGCTATACCGGGCACGCAAGGCTGTCAGCTGCGACTCGGCACCCTGCATCTGGCCTTCCAGCCGGTCGAGCTCGCCGCGCACCTGCCTGAGCAGTTCCGGCGCGTTGCGTTCCATGTCCCGCAGCTTCTCGAAGCGCGCGGCCTGCTCGGCGACGCGCTGCTCGGCCTGGTTCGCGAAACCCAAGATGGCCTCGTTCATCTGGATCTTGGCGGGCTCCGGCTCCGGGGTCGCGTCGAGGTACTGCCCCTGAACGTCGAACGCTCGTCGCAGCTGCTCGCGCGCATCCGCCACGGCCGCCCGGTACTCGGCGACCGGCTCCTGACCGAACTGCGCCTCGGCGAAGCTCACTTCCTGGTCGGCGGCGGTCACGAGGTTGTCGACCCTGACGAGCTCGCCTGCTGCGCGCTGCGCCAGCTGCTCGAGCTGCGCCGTGCGCTGAGCCTGGGTTGCCCGCTGTCCCTGCTTCTTCTTGCGCCGGGCCATCAGGACGACGACCAGGATGATGAGGGCCACGACGACGATGAATCCGCCCACGAAGAGGAAGATCGGCCCCGCATCGATGCTCGGGGCGGTTCCGGCCGACCCGCCTCCTGCCCCTGTCAGCTCCTGGCGGAGGGAGTCGGCGGCAGAGACGGCGGCTTGGCCGTAGTCGCCAGCATCGAGGTTGGGTGCGATGGACTGCGTCTCGATGTCGCGGAGCGCCCCGTCTCCGAGAGGGAAGGTGCTGTCGGTGTTGAGCCCGAAGTCGAGCTGATCGACGCCGACATAGAGGATGACCGCCTCAGAGCCGAGGTCGTTGACGGACGCGAACTCGCTCGCCCAGTCGAACCCCTCACTCGGGTTCGAGAATCGATCGACGATCGCGAAGTACATGGTGAAGTCGGAGTCCGCCTCGAGCGCCGAGATCGCCTGCTCGATGTCGGCGGTCTCACCCGTGACGAGCCCGTCGGGGTCGAAGATGTGCCCGTCGGGGGCCCCTGGGCTCGTCGCTGGCGCGATGGCAGCGGAAGTGATCGGAGAGACCTCGGCGGATGCTGGTGCACTCGTCCCGAGGAGTGCAACGGCAGCGATGCCGAGCAGAGAGAGCGCACGACGCACGGAGACCCCTTTCTGGCCGGTCAGCGGCCTCGCTCGTAACGCTAGCGGGACCAAGCCGTGAAGAACGTGATTGTTGTGCGCGTCGTCGCCGTGCCGGTGAACACGTGGGGAACGTCTGGCATCGTGGTGGTGGCCAACGTGAGCACTTGGTGACGATCGGGCGTCGATGTGTGATTCCGCATGGAGTTCCGTAGAATTGTCGTGCACCGGACAAGCGCACCTTGTCCGGTTTTCACATAAGACACAGGAGGTCCAACGTGCGAAGTGAAGACGTACGCACCAAGCGGTTCAACGCGCTGAAGTTCGACGGCTGCTACGACGTGCAGGAGGTCGACCAGTTTCTCGACCAGGCAGCGGCGACGTTGGAGGCGTTCGAGAGCGGCCACCCGGAGGAAGCCCAGATCGCGGGAGCCCATGAAGTCGAGGCGGTGAAGTTCACCTCGCGCGTCTATGAGCGCGGATACTCGGCGCAAGAGGTCGACGTGTTCCTGGAGGAGCTCGCCGATGCGATCGCGCGCTACAAGCGCTCGGAGGACGCCACCGACGCCAAGGGGTCGTGAACCCGGTTCCATCACCCGTTCCCGGCGAGGGTTGTTAGGCTGTCCTAACTCATACCCCCATCGTCAGGAGCCCCCACGTGACCGAAGCCGTCGTCCAGAAGCCACGCAAGCGCGGACCCACCGTCCGTCTGACGGTGGTGCGGACCGAGCGCCTCAGCCGTTCGCTCGTCCGCGTCCATTTCTCCGGCGCGGACCTCGACGACTTCGATCTCGAGCACGCCGACACCTACCTGAAGCTGCACTTCGGGGCAGGCATCGGCGAGCTCGAGCTCCCCTTCGACCTGCAGGAGCTCCGGGCCACGCTCCCGATCGACCAGGTGCCGGTCCGTCGCACCTACACGGTCCGCGGCATCGACCGTGCGAGCGGAACCGTCTCGGTCGACTTCGTTGTGCACGGCGACGCTGGGGTGGCCGGACCCTGGGCCCGAGACGCCAATCCGGGCGACGTCATCGTCGCAAGTACCCCGCACGGGGCCTACTCCCCGCTGCCCGAGAGCGACTGGCACCTCATCTGCGGTGACGAATCCGCCCTCCCGGCCATCGCCCGCACGCTCGAGGCGATGCCGGACGACGCCAAGGGCGCAGTGCTCGTCGAGGTTGGCGGGGACGAGGACCACATCCAGCTCGAAGCGCCGACGGGAGTCACCGTCACCTGGATCCACCGGGGCGAGCACGGCGGTTTCGACCGTCAACTGCTCGCAGCCGCGGTCGAAGAACTCGAACTCCCGGACGGAAGAGTTCAGGTGTTCGCACACGGCGAGCGCGAGCAGATGAAGCGGCTGCGGAAGAACTTCTCCGCGCGCGGCATCGACCTATCGCAGCTCTCCCTGTCCGGCTACTGGGCGGCGGGCCGGACCGAGGACGCCTTCCAGAGCGAGAAGCGCGAGCCGGTTGGCCAGATCTTCTAGTCCAGACACCGTCCGTCTGGCTCGGCGGGCAGTTCCGGTGGTCGGCCGTGCTGGCGGGGTGGACGCCAGCCCCGCCTGCTACCAGGAGCCCGGCTTGTAGTCCTTCAGGAAGACGCCGAAGAGGTCCTCGCCGGTCTCGCCTCGAACGATCGGGTCGTAGACGCGTGCGGCTCCGTCGACGAGATCGAGCGGAGCGTGGAAGCCCTCCTCGGCGAGCCGGATCTTGGTGAAGTGCGGCCGCTCGTCGGTGATCCAGCCGGTGTCGACGGCGGTCATGAGGATGCGATCGCTCTCGAACATCTCCCTCGCGCTTGTGCGCGTGAGCATGTTCAGTGCGGCTTTCGCCATGTTCGTGTGGGGGTGACCTGGGCCCTTGTAGCCACGACCGAACACGCCCTCCATCGCGGAGACGTTGACGATGTAGGTGCGTCGAGCCGACGATGCCTTGAGCGCGCCACGCAGCTTGCTGACCAGCAGGAACGGGGCGGTCATGTTGGCGAGCTGCACTTCGAGCATCTCGATGGGCTCGACCTGGTCGACGTGCTGGGTCCAGGAGTTGATGTGCAGCTCGTCCGGCACGAGTCCGCCGGCGTCGATCGCGGTGCCGGCGGCGAGGCGTTCGAGCGACGAAGAGCCCGCGGCCATCGCGTCGGCGCTGAGCTCCTCCGCGGTTCGACCGGCAGCAGACGAGAGAATCGGGTGCGCCGCAACCGACTCCGCGAGGGCGAGCGGATGCGCGTCGTTGGTGTGCCCGAACGTCACGAGCTCCGGGAGCGGGCCGTCCGGCAGCGGCGCCAGCTCAGCCTCCACGAGCGGCGCGTAGGCACCGGGGGAGCGACGCACGGTCTGCGCCGCGTTGTTGATGAGGATGTCGAGCGGCCCGGCAGCGGTGACCGAATCTGCGAGGCCCATGACCTGAGCCGGGTCGCGGAGATCGATGCCGACGATCTTCAGCCGGTCGATCCATTCGGCGGAGTCCGGCAGCGCCGAGAAGCGGCGCACGGCGTCGCGCGGGAAGCGCGTCGTGATCGTCGTGTGGGCACCATCGCGCAGGAGACGCAGCGCGATGTACATGCCGATCTTCGCGCGACCGCCCGTGAGCAGCGCGCGCTTCCCCGTGAGGTCGGCTCGTGCATCCCGCTTCGAGTGGCTGAACGCCGCGCAGTCGGGGCAGAGCTGGTGGTAGAACGCATCGACGACCGTGTAGGGCTGCTTGCAGATGTAGCAGGCGCGTGGCTTGAGGAGCTCGCCCGCGCTCGGGGTCGTCGTGGAGGTGGAGATCGGGATGCCGCGGGTCTCGTCGTCGATGCGATCGGGCGCGCCGGTCGCGGTCGCCGCGACGACCGCCTTGTCGGCGTCCGCGATGCGCTGCCGCTTCGCGGCGCGTCCCACCCGCTTCACGTCCTTGAAGAACTGGGCCGTCGCGCGTCGCACGGCGATGAAGTCCGGGTCCTCGCGGTCGTACGCGGACAGCTGCTCGAGCACCCGCAGGGTCGTCGCGAGGTCGGCTTCGCCGATGCGCTCCGGAGCGCTGCTCGCGATGGTCGCATCGTCGGGCGCCGCCGTGGGCGTCTCGTCTGGGGTCTCTGAAGGCACACGAGATTGTAGAGGCCAGCGGGCAGGCGCGCCACATGCGCCCACCCGCGGCCCCAGATGAGGGCGGGTCCTCTCAGGAGGCGACGGCCCTCGGCGCCCCCATGCCCGGGTCGATCTGATGCGGCCCGCGTGCGGAGGGCCGAACGTCGAAGTCGAAGATCGCCGTCGGCAGGTACACCGTGGAACAGGAGTTGGGGATGTCCACGACGCCAGACAGACGGCCCTCGATCGGCGCCGATCCGAGCAGCAGGTAGGCCTGCTCGGGGGCGTAGCCGAACTTCGTGAGGTAGTCGATGGCGTGCAGGCATGCTCGCTGGTAGGAGAGGTGGGAGTCGAGGTAGCGCTGCTCCCCGTCGAGCGTCACGGAGGTGCCGCTGAACGCGATCCACTCGCTGTAGTTCGGCTCCACGTTCCCTGGCATGAAGATCGCGTTCTCCGAGACCCCGTACGTGTCCATGCCGCCCTTGATGACGTCGACCCGCACATCCATGAACCCGCCCATCTCGATGGCGCCGCAGAAGGTGATCTCGCCGTCGCCCTGGGAGAAGTGCAGGTCGCCCATCGAGAGGTTCGCTCCGTCCACGAAGACGGGGTAGAAGATGCGGGTGCCCTTCGAGAGGTTCTTGATGTCCTGGTTGCCGCCGTTCTCCCGCGGGGGCGCGGTCCTGGCGGCCTCACCCGCGACGCGGTCGAACTCCGAGTCGGGGAGCGAGCCGAGCACCGCGAACTGCGGCTCGGGAGGCAGTGCGAGCGGCGGCACACGGTTCGGGTCGGTCGCGATGAGCTTCCCTTCCCGGGCGTTCCAGGTCGCGAGCAGCTCCGCCGACGGAGCCGTGCCCATCAGCCCTGGGTGGATGAGCCCGGTGAAGGACACCCCAGGCACGTGGCGAGAAGTTGCGGTCTGTCCGCTGAAATCCCAGATCGCCTTGTACGCGTCCGGGAACTGATCGGTGAGGAAGCCGCCGCCGTTCTGCTTCGCGAAGATCCCGGTGTACCCCCAGCCCTGGCCCGCGAGTGGGCCCTTCTCCTGCGGGATAGGACCGACGTCGAGGATGTCGACGATGAGCAGGTCGCCGGGCTTCGCCCCCTCGATGCGGAACGGGCCGCTGAGCTTGTGCACCGTGAGCAGCGGTGCGTTGAGGATGTCTTCGGCCGAGTCGTCGTTGACGATCGCGCCGTCGAACCACTCGCGGCAGTCGACTCGGAACTCGTCGCCTGGTTTCACGGTGGCCACCGGTGGGATCTCCGGGTGCCACCGGTTGTGGCCGATCTTCTCCTGGTCCTCGAACTTCTTCGAGGAATCGAGGGGAAACAGCACGTCTGGCATGGGGCGGTCCTTTCGTTGGTGCGAGCCCCACGACGTCAGTGTCGTGGCAGCTTCGCGTGGAGCGGGTTGCGGGTGACGCCGGTACCGGGTCGACGGGGTGTCCCCGGAGGCGAGCTCACGACCTGCGGCTCGTGCGCGGACCTCGCCGCGGCGTCGAGGAGGCCGTAGGCGGAGGAGGCAGCGGCGGAGAGGTGTGGGGCGGCGGGCCGGCGCCGCGCGTCGCCACCGCACTCAGGGCAGGTGGAAGCATCCGGGACTGAGGTCATCGGGTGCACCTCGTCGAAGCCGTGCGAGTCAGCGCATCGGTATGTGTAGGTGGGCATCCTTGCCTCCCCTCGTCGAGGTACTGCTGACCGTAGCCCTGCGTCGCGACGGCTGTCAACGGTGCCATGTCGACGGTCGATGGGTCCCGGCCCACGCGCAGACGGCCCGGCTCTGCGCTGCAGAACCGGGCCGTGCGTGATGCCTCGCGACATCGAGATGTGCCCCCGACAGGAGTCGAACCTGCGACCTTCGGTACCGGAAACCGGTGCTCTATCCACTGAGCTACGGAGGCGGGCGCGGAGCTGAGCATTCAGCAACGCGGGGCCAATACTAACAGGGCCAGAGGGCATCCCGACGCCACCCTGCGAGGCCGCACACACTTGTGCTGGAACGCCATGACGGCGTGACACAATCCGCTGGTGATGCGAAAGATCGAATCTGCCATTGACCTCGAACTCGACGGGGAAGCCGACCTCGTGTTCTCGATAGCCGCCCACACGCTGGCGAGCCTCGAGAGCGAGACGTTCACGATCACGGGTGACGGACAGCCGCTCGAGGTCATCGAGTCGATCGACCGCTCCGAGTGCCGGCTGCACCGCGTGACGACCTCAGCCAGGCACATCGAGATGCGCTACAGCGCGACGGTTCTCGGACGCGCGCAGGCGAACGAGCCGGAGGAGCTCGATCTCATCCAGTTCCGCCGCCCCTCTCGCTACGCGGAGTCCGACCTGCTCGGGCCCACGGCCCGCTCGATGTTCCGCGGCAAGCAGGGTTTCGAGCTCGTGGATGCGGTCGTCGACTGGGTCTCGAGGAACATCAGCTACGTGCCGGGTTCCAGCGCGCCGACCGACGGCGCGCGAGACACGTTCCTGAAGCGCCAGGGAGTCTGCCGAGACTTCGCGCACCTGACCATCGCGTTCCTGCGCGCCAACGACCTGCCGGCACGGCTCGTGTCCGTCTACGCTCCCGGCCTGGTGCCAATGGACTTCCACGCCGTGGTCGAGGTGCTCGTCGACGGAGCCTGGTATGTCGTGGACGCCACCCACCTGGCGCCGCGCCGCCTCATGCAGCGCATCGCGAGCGGTCGGGATGCCGCCGACACCGCCTTCCTCAGCAACACCATTGCGAACCTCCGCCTCTCGAAACTCCACGTGAACGCGACGTCGAGCGAGGTCATCCTCGAGGACTGGACCGAGCGGGTCCAGCTGGGCTGACCCCGGCGCTCCTTCGCGCCGCCGGAGCGCCCGTCTCGGCTCTAGGATGGGTGGTCTATGACTTCTCCAGCTCTCGTCACGGCTCTCACCACCGCTGTCAACGCCGCGCTCGCACCCCTCGAGGGCGCGGCAGGCATCACGGTCCCCGAAGCGGACATCGTGCTCGAGCGTCCGCGGAACCGCGACCACGGCGACTGGGCCTCGAACGTCGCGATGCGGCTCGCGAAGCGTGTCGGCACGAACCCGCGTGAGCTGGCCGCGAGCATCGTCGAGCAGCTGGTGCTCGACGCGCAGGTGGCGAGCGCCGAGGTCGCCGGCCCCGGCTTCATCAACATCACGCTCGACACGGCCACGGCTGGCTCGCTCGCGAAGGTCATCGTCGACGCCGGTGCGGCCTACGGCAATGGCGACTCGCTCGCGGACGTCAAGATCAACCTGGAGTTCGTGTCGGCCAACCCGACGGGCCCCATCCACATGGGCGGCGTCCGCTGGGCCGCGGTCGGCGACTCGCTGGCACGCGTGCTCATCGCTGCCGGCGCTGACGTGACACGCGAGTACTACTTCAACGACCACGGCGCGCAGATCGACCGCTTCGCCCGCTCGCTGCTCGCCGCCTACCTCGGCGAGGGCACGCCGGAGGACGGCTACGGCGGCGCGTACATCTCCGACATCGCGGGGCAGGTGGCTGCGGCCTACGGCGACGGGCTCGCCGAGCTCGATCGGGAGGCGCAGCAGGAAGTCTTCCGCTCGAAGGGCGTCGAGCAGATGTTCGGCGAGATCAAGCAGAAGCTCCACGACTTCGGTGTCGACTTCGACGTCTTCTTCCATGAGGATTCGGTGCACGAGTCCGGCGCCGTGGGACGCGCCATCGAGCGTCTGCGCGAGCAGGGTCAGATCTTCGAGCAGGACGGCGCGCAGTGGCTGCGCACGACGGAATACGGCGACGACAAAGATCGTGTCGTCGTGCGCTCGAACGGCAGCCCGACCTACATGGCCGGCGACATCGGCTACTACCTCGACAAGCGCGAGCGGGGCTTCGACCAGTGCATCATCATGCTCGGCGCCGACCACCACGGGTACGTCGCACGCATGATGGCCATGGTCGCGGCCTTCGGCGACCAGCCCGGCGTGAACCTGCAGATCCTCATCGGCCAGATGGTGAACCTCGTGAAGGACGGCGAGCCGGTTCGCATGTCGAAGCGCGCTGGCACGATCGTCACGCTCGACGACCTCGTCGACGCAGTGGGGGTCGACGCGGGCCGGTACGCGCTTGTGCGCTCATCCGCCAACTCGACACTCGACATCGACCTCGATGTCCTCGCGCAGCGCACGAACGACAACCCCGTCTACTACGTGCAGTACGCGCACGCTCGCACGTGCGCCGTGGGGCGAAACGCGGCTGAGTCCGGCGTCGACCGCTCGGCCTTCGAGCCGTCCCTCCTCGACCACGAGTCCGAGTCCGCGCTGCTCGGCGCGCTCCAGGACTTCCCGCGCGTCGTGGCGGCGGCCGCCGAGCTGCGCGAGCCGCACCGCGTCGCGCGCTTCGCGGAGGAGCTCGCAGGGCTCTACCACCGGTGGTACGACAGCTGCCGCGTCATTCCGCGGGGGGACGACGAGATCACCGACCTGCACCGCACGCGCCTCTGGCTGAACGACGCCACGAGCACGGTCCTGCGCTCTGCGCTCACGATGCTCGGGGTCTCCGCGCCAGAGCGGATGTGAGTTCCGCGTGACGCCGGTCATCTCCGCCGAGCCGCCGCTCGGCCCCGGACTGGTCCCGAGGCCGCAGCGGAGGCGGAGGATGCGCCGCTGGGTGAAGGCCGCGCTCTGGGCGCTCGGCGCCCTGCTGCTCCTCGTCGGACTGGATGTCGGCGTGCGCCTCGTCGCGCAGGACCGGATCGCGCAGCACGTGCAGGACTCGCTCCCGCCCGGGGTCGAGGGTGATGTCGAAGCCCGCGTGCACGGCTTCTCGACGCTCTGGCAGCTCGCATCCGGTCGGGCGAGTCACGTCACGGTGTCGGCGGATGAGCTGACGGCGTTCGGACTGAACCTGGCGGCGAGCGTCGACGCCTACGGCGTGCACATCTTCGACGGCATGCGGACGGAGATGCTCACGGGCACCCTCGACGTTCCCGAGGCGACGCTCGAAGGGGTCGCGGCCCTGCCGGGAACGGATGCATCGCTAACGCTCGGTGAAGATGAGCTGTCGTACGCATCCACGGTCTCCTTCCTCGGCATCACCGGTGTGCTCACCGTGGATGCGCAGCTGCGGCTCGTTGACGGCGAGGTGGTCATCGACCCGACGAACGTCGAGGTCTCCGGCAGCGCGTTCGGGCAGGCGCTCACGCAGGCCCTTCCCGACATCGACGAGTTCGCGGTGCCCATCTGCACCGCCGACTACCTGCCCGCGGGTCTGCACGTTTCGGAGTTGCGCATCGGCGAGGGGATGCTGACGGTCGGTGTCGAAGCGAGGAACATCGCGCTCACGGCCGAGATCCCGGATTCCGGGGAGTTCTCCACCTGTCGCGACTAGTTTCGAGCTGAGACGATGGGGTCCGTGCCGACGAGGCCACCCTGGGCTCGACGGCTCGCCCTCAGCGCGTCGCCGACTCAGCCGCTGAGGAACTGGAGAACTGAGATGAGCATCCCGCCGAACGGACAGGGCTTCGGGCAGCAGCCAGGTCAGGGTCAGCAGCAGCCGGGGTACGGTCAGCAGCCCCAGCAGCCCGGCTTCGGTCAACCGCAGCCGGGCCAGGGCCAGCAGCAGGGATACGGGCAGCAGCCTCAGCAGCCTGGCTTCGGTCAGCGCCCAGGGTACGGCCAGCAGCAGCCGCAGCAGCAGCCTGGCTACGGTCAGCAACCCCATGGTCCCGCCTACGGCCAGCCTCAGCAGCGTCCGTTCGGCCAGCCGCAGGGGAGCGGTTTCGGTCAGCAGGTCGCGGTCGCGGGCGGTCCGCCCCCGAACGGTCAGCAGCCGGGCCCGTGGCAAGGCGGTCAGCCCCCGCAGGGCAAGAGGCCGCGGCCCTGGTACGCGCAGTGGTGGCTGTGGACCGCCGTCGGGGTCGTGGTGGTCGCGGGTGGCCTGGTCATCGGCGAGTTCGCGGCTCGGGCGAACGTGACGAGCGCGCTCGAGGAGCAAGCGAGCAAGATCGTCATCGACAACTACGGGGAGGCTTCGGCTCCGACGGAGTACACCGTCGCCGTGGACGGCTTCAGCGTGCTCGCGCAGGTGCTCACCGGCAAGATCGAGCACGCGACCCTGACCTCGGTGGGCGATGAAGGGATCACGGTCGGCATCGACCTCAGGGGCATCGACGCATCGCTGGAGGGTCAGGTGGACGCCACGACCGTCGATCTCTCGGTGGCGACCGACGTCCTCGATGGCGTTCCGACCGCTCTGCAGGGCGAGGAGAGCGAGATCGACACCGAGTCCTACGAGACGACGATCAGCTACGGCGACGATGTCATCAACATCGAGGCCGTGAGCGGAACTGGTGAGTTCCAGGTCAAGGTCGAGTCTGAGCTCGGGTACGAGACCGCCGACGGGAAGCTCTTCGTGACGAACGACAGCAGCATGACGCTGTTCGGGACGAGCATTCCCTTCGGGTCCGACGAGAAGGTCGAGGTGCCGACGTGCGCGGACTCGGGGCTCGAGGCGACGGTCACCGACGCGGGTGTCTCCAGCGAGGCGATCACGTTCTCCTGGCAGGTCGACGGTGCACGACTCGACGAGCTCCCCGCGGTGGCCGACTGCCTGTAGCCCTGCGTGTCGGCGCCGGCGGCCTGTTCCGCCGAGAGGCCAGCCGATAGCATGCTCTGGTGCCTGAAGCTCTCCGCGAACCACAAGCCGTCCACCTGACCGGAGCGAACCCACTCGCCCCTGCTGCCCTCGAGGTGCCGAGTGACCTGAACGAGCTCGACGCCCACGTCTGGTCGAGGAATGCGAACCGCGCCGAAGACGGCGCGGTCTGGATTGCGGGTGCGGATGTCCGCGCGCTCGCAGAGCAGTTCGGCACCCCGCTCTACATCGTCGACGAGTCGGATGCGCGAGCGAGGGCAAGCGAGACCGTCGCGGCCTTCACCGACGCCTTCGCGCCACTCGGGGTCTCGGCCAAGGTCTACTACGCGGGCAAGGCGTTTCTGAGCGCCGACGTCGTGAGGTGGATGCTCGAGGCTGGCTGCGCGATCGACGTGTGCAGCGAGGGGGAGCTGGCGCTGGCGCTGGCGGCCGGCGCGCCGCCCGCGCTGATCGGCTTCCACGGGAACAACAAGTCGAACCGAGAGATCGGCCTCGCCGTCGCCGCCGGGATCGGTGGGATCGTGCTGGACAGCACCCAGGAGCTCGATCGCGTCGCCGCGGCCGCCGCCGCCGCGGGGGTCAGGCAGCCCGTGCGTGTCCGCGTCAACTCCGGGGTGCACGCCTCCACGCACGAGTTCCTCGCCACGAGTCGCGAAGACCAGAAGTTCGGCATCCCGCTCGATGAGGTGGAGGCGTTCGTCGCCCGTATCCGGGAGCACGACTCGCTCGAGTTCCTCGGGTTGCACTCGCACATCGGTTCGCAGATCTTCGACGCGGACGGGTTCGGCGAGGCGGCGGACCGCCTCGTCGCCGTGCACGCGCGCCTGCTCGCCGGAGGGCCGGTGCCCGAGCTGAACCTCGGCGGCGGGTACGGCATCGCCTACCTGCCGCGCGAGACGCCGACCGACATCCGCACGATGGCCGCCCACATCGCCTCCCACGTGGCGGACGCCTGCTCGCGGCTGGGCATCGCCGTCCCGAACATGGCGTTCGAGCCGGGCCGCACCATCATCGGGCCGGCCGGCACGGCGCTCTACGAGGTGGGCACGACGAAGAACGTCCGCGTCCCACTCGACGCCGGGGGCAGCGCCGACCGCCTCTACGTCTCCGTGGACGGTGGCATGAGCGACAACGTCAGGGCCGCGCTCTACGAGGCCGAATACAGCGTCCGCCTCGCGTCGCGGGCGTCCGCTGCCGGGCCAGCGCTCGTTCGTGTCGTTGGAAAACACTGCGAATCCGGCGACATCGTCGTTCTGGCAGACTATCTCCCGAGCGATGTCGCCCCCGGCGACCTCGTCGCCGTGCCAGCGACCGGCGCGTACTGCTGGTCGCTCTCGAGCAACTACAACATGATCGGCCGACCGGCCGTCGTCGCGGTTCGCGACGGCGAGACGCGCACGCTGATCCGTGCCGAGTCCGTGACCGATCTGCTTGCCAGAGACGCGGGACTCGCAGCTGCCATGACCGATGAGCGCCCGTAACCGAGGAGAACCGATGAACCAGAACCGACCCATCCGTGTCGCCCTGCTTGGCGCGGGATCCGTCGGCTCGCAGGTCGCCCGCATCCTGCTCGAGAACGCCGAGGAACTCGCTGCCAGGGTGGGGGCCCCGCTGCTGCTCACCGGCATCGCGGTGCGCAACGTCGACGCGAAGCGCGACGTCGACCTGCCCAAGGAGCTGTTCACCGACGACGCCGAACGCCTCATCCTGGGCTCGGACATCGTCATCGAGCTCATGGGCGGCATCGACCCGGCGAAGCACCTCATCTCCCTGGCGCTGTCCACGGGCGCCGACGTCGTCACCGCGAACAAGGCGCTCGT
Organism: Pseudoclavibacter sp. JAI123; assembly: GCF_013409665.1. Lineage (NCBI taxonomy): Bacteria > Bacillati > Actinomycetota > Actinomycetes > Micrococcales > Microbacteriaceae > Pseudoclavibacter > Pseudoclavibacter sp. JAI123. The sequence goes on from NZ_JACCCM010000001.1 coordinate 1,789,031, forward strand.
CGCGGCGCATGGGCCCGAGCTGTTCGACCAGGCGCGCCGGGTCGGCGCGCAGCTCACGTACGAGGCCGCCGTGGCGGGCGCCATCCCGATCATCCGCCCGCTGCGCGACAGCCTCGCCGGCGACAGGGTCGAGCGCATCCTGGGCATCGTGAACGGCACGACCAACTTCATCCTCGACCGGATGCACACCAGGGGCGACTCCCTGGAGGAGGCCCTGCGCATCGCGACGGAACTCGGCTACGCCGAAGCAGACCCGACGGCCGATATCGGCGGCTACGACGCGCAGCAGAAGGCGGCCATCCTGGCGTCCATCGCCTTCCACACTGAGGTCCCCGTCGAGCTCGTGCACCGTGAGGGCATCACGGAGATCACCATCGAGCAGATCGAGCGAGCGAAGGCGGCTGGCTTCGTGGTCAAGCTCCTCGCGATCTGCGAGCGCGTGACGGGCTCCGACGGCGTCGAGGGCATCTCGGCGCGCGTCTACCCGGCGCTCGTCGACGAACAGCACCCGCTCGCCTCGGTGCACGGTGGGAACAACGCCGTCTTCGTGCAGGCGCAGGCCGCCGGCGACCTCATGTTCTACGGTGCTGGAGCCGGGGGAGTGGAGACCGCCTCGGCCGTCCTCGGTGACCTCGTCTCCTCCGCCAGGCGCCGCGTCAACGGCGGACCCGGCCTGGGTGAGTCGACGCACGCGGACCTGCCGGTACTCGAGGTCGGCGAGATCACGACCCGCTACCAGATCATTCTCGAAGTGCACGACCGTCCCGGTGTGCTCGCGGAGATCGCGAAGGTCTTCAGCGACTTCGGCGTCTCGGTCTCGACGCTCGAGCAGCGCAGCGCCGGTGGTCAGGATGGCTCGCCCGCGGGCCACTCCGCAGACTCAGCCGAGGGCGGGGCGACCCTCGTCATCGGCACGCACGCCGCAACCGAACGAGCCCTCTCGGCCCTCGCCGAGGCCCTGGCCGCTCACGAGGCATCGCGTCGCGTCACGGGGGTTCTCCGTGTCGAGGGCGCGCTCTAGCGCACGGCCCACCGGCGCCACCGACCACGACGCACCGCCCGTGGTGTCCGTCGAATTCACTCACATCGCAACAGTCCTCTGCCTAGGAGTCGCAGCATGAAGCAGGTCGAACAGGCGCGTCGCGTCGAAGTCAAGGTCCCCGCGACGAGCGCCAACCTCGGACCGGGCTTCGACACGCTCGGTCTCGCGCTTGCCGTCTACGACACGCTCGTCGTCGAGAGCGCGCCGGCTGGCGTCCTCGAGATCGACGTGGAAGGCGTCGGTTCCGAGAGCGTGCCACGCGACGCCTCGCACCTCGTCGTCCAGTCGATCGAGCACACGCTCACCGGCCTCGGCTACGAGCTGCCCGGGCTGCGCATCCACGCCGTCAACACGATCCCGCACGGGCGCGGCATGGGGTCCTCTGGCGCCGCGATCGTCTCCGGCGTCATGGCAGCAGCCGCGCTCGTCTCCAACGACGTGGAGCTCGACGCGGACACGCTCCTGCGATTCGCGACCGAGCTCGAAGGTCACCCGGACAACGTCGCGCCGTGCCTCTTCGGTGGTCTGACGATCGCCTGGGTCGGAGAGAACGGGCCCCGCTCGAAGCAGCTGCTCGTGCATCGCGGCGTCTCGCCGATCGTCCTGATCCCGACCGAGACGATGTCCACCAAGCTCGCCCGCAGCCTCCAGCCCGAGAGCGTCCCGCACGCCGACGCGATCTTCAACCTCTCACGCTCCGCCCTGCTCGTCGCCGCACTCGTCCAGAGCCCGGAGCTGCTCTTCGAGGCGACGGAAGACCGCCTCCACCAGAGCTACCGCGCATCCGCCATGCCCTTCACGAGCGGCCTCGTCGCCGAGCTGCGGGCCGCAGGATTGCCCGCAGTCGTCTCCGGCGCGGGCCCGAGCGTGCTCGTGCTGTGCGAGAGCCCCGAGCAGCGGCTCCGCGCCGCGGCGGTCGCGGAGGCCAACACGCAGACCGAGTGGAACGCCATCATGCCTGCCGTTGATTTCCTCGGTGCTACAGTGGAGGTGCTGTCGGGCGACGCGGCCACACTCTCGGTGTAGGCACAGCGCGACAGCTTCAACTCTCCGAGCAGCGGAGTACGCACCCCCCTCGATTTCTGTCGATGTGGTTCAGAGTGCGTGAGAAGTCCCGCTCGCTCGATCTGAACACCGCAGAACGCGGTAGAGGTAAGGACTCACAGCAGATGACTGACACGACACCCACTGCGGAGCAGGAAGCTCCGCTCACTTCCATGAAGGTCGCGGACCTCCAGGCGCTTGCCGCCGGTCTGCAGATCCGTGGCGCTCGGAGCTTGCGCAAGGGCGCGCTCATCGACGCCATCGAGGCGGCACGCGCAAGCGCCGCGCCCGAGGCGCCGGCCGTCGAAGCCGACGTCGCACCGCTCGAGGCTGACGTCGTCGAGACGGATGCCGCACCGGTCGAGGCCGCTGCGGCGCCCGAGGCGGAAACCCAGGCCGAGTCGGCGCCTCTCACCGATGAGGAAGCGCCCGTCGTCATCGATGACTCCGCAGCGCAGGAAGCGACCGCACCGGCCGCGCCCGCGGCTCCGGAGCTGTCGCTCGACGACCTCGTCCTCCCTCCCGCACGCGGCGAGGCCTCGGAGCAGGACGACGCACGCGACGAGGACCAGGGACGCGCAGGCCAGCGGAAGCGTGGCCGCGGCCGCGGCCGTCGTGGTCGCACCAACGACACCGAGCAGAGCACCACCGACAACGCGGAACCCGCCGCCAAGCAGGACGAGCCGGCCACGGAGTCCAACGGCGACGCGCAGGATGACGAGCAGCAGGGCGGGCGCCGTCAGCGCGGACGCTCGCGCGGACGCGGCGGAGACCAGGCGCAGGGGCGCGCAGAAGGCCAGCAGGCACAGGACACGCCCGCTGACGACGAGACGGACGAGCAGCGTCGTGGCCGCGGCGGTCGCTACCGCGACCGCAAGCGCGGACGCGGGGGAGCGGAGGACACCGAGCCCGAGATCGCAGCGGACGACGTGCTCCTCCCCATCGCGGGCATCCTCGACGTGCTCGACAACTACGCCTTCGTGCGCACGAGCGGCTACCTGCCAGGCCCGAACGACGTCTACGTGTCGCTCGCGCAGGTCAAGAAGTACCAGCTGCGCAAGGGCGACGCCGTCGTCGGCGCCATCCGCCAGCCGCGCGAGGGCGAGAACCAGCACGGCCGCCAGAAGTTCAACGCCATCGTGCGCTTCGACGCGATCAACGGCCAGTCGCCGGAAGAGCCGCGCCAGCGCCCCGACTTCGACTCGCTGACCGCCCTGTACCCGCAGGAGCGACTGCGCCTCGAGACGAGCGAGGACCGCGTCGCCACTCGCCTCATGGACCTCTTCGCCCCCATCGGCAAGGGGACCCGCGGCCTCATCGTCGCACCGCCGAAGTCGGGCAAGTCCATCGTGCTCGAGCAGGTCGCCGCCGCAGTTGCGAAGAACAGCCCCGACGTGCACCTCATGGTCGTCCTCATCGACGAGCGTCCGGAAGAGGTGACGCACATGCAGCGCACCATCCAGGGCGAGGTCGTCGCGGCCACGTTCGACCTCCCCGCCGACGACCAGACCACCGTCGCGGAGCTCGCCATCGAGCGGGCGAAGCGCCTCGTCGAGCTCGGCCACGACGTGGTCGTGCTGCTCGACGGCGTGACCCAGCTGTGCCGCGCCTACAACCTCGCGGCTCCCGCATCCGGTCGCATCCTGCCTGGTGGCGTGGACGCCTCCGCGCTGACCCCGGTTCGCCGCTTCTTCGGCTCAGCCAAGAACGTCGAGAACGGCGGCTCGCTCACGATCCTCGCCACGGCCATGATCGGCACCGGCTCCAAGACGGAAGACACGATCCTCGAGTCGTTCGCCGGCACGGGCAACATGGAGCTGCGCCTGTCCCGCGACATCGCCGACAAGCGCGTCTTCCCCGCCATCGACATCTCGCACTCCCAGACGCTCCGCGAGGAGCAGCTGCTCACGCAGCAGGAGGTCGAGGCGACCTGGAGCATCCGCCGAGCCCTCACAGGCGGCGACCCGCTCCTGCTGCTCGAGGCCGTGCTCGCCCGCGTTGCAGGCACAAGCACTAACGCGGAGTTCCTCGCCTCTGTCGCGAAGCAGCCCATCCGCGCCGCCAAGGCATAGTCATGGCCAGACACGAGATGGCCGACTCCGTTCGGCAGCTTCGAGCCGAGCACGAGGACCTGCAAGAGCAGCTGGCCGACCCTGAGCTGCACGCCAACCCGGCGCGCGCGAAGAAGGTCAACCGCCGGTATGCCCAGCTCGCGCAGATCCTCGCGGCGGACGCCTCCCGGGCCGAGCTCGAGGACGACCTCGAGGCCGCCAGGGAACTCGCCAAAGAGGACCAGTCGTTCGCCGAGGAAGTCCCCGTGCTGGAGGAGAACCTGCGTGTCGCGCAGGAGAAGCTGCGGCGACTCCTCATCCCGCGCGACCCCGACGACGGCCGTGACGTCATCATGGAGATCAAGGGCGGTGAAGGCGGCGAGGAATCGGCGCTCTTCGCAGCCGACCTCCTCCGCATGTACTCGCACTACGCGGAGCAGCGCGGCTGGAAGACCGAGATGATCTCCTCGACGGAGAGCGACCTCGGCGGCTTCAAGGACGTGCAGGTCGCGATCAAGGGCAATGCCAACGACCCGGCGCTCGGCGTCTGGGCGAGCCTCAAATACGAGGGTGGCGTGCATCGCGTGCAGCGGGTCCCCGCGACCGAGTCGCAGGGACGCATCCACACGTCGACCACTGGCGTCCTCGTGTTCCCTGAGGTCGACGAGCCGGAGGAGATCGAGGTCAGCCCCAACGACCTCAAGATCGACGTCTTCCGCTCGTCCGGCCCCGGCGGCCAGTCGGTCAACACGACCGACTCTGCCGTGCGCATCACGCACATCCCCACGGGAATCGTGGTGTCGATGCAGAACGAGAAGAGCCAGATCCAGAACCGCGCAGCCGGCATGCGCGTGCTGCTCGCGAGGCTCCTCGCCCACCAGCAGGAGCAGATCGCGGCAGCGGAGTCGGAGGCGCGATCCGGGCAGATCCGCACGATGGACCGTTCGGAGCGCATCCGCACGTACAACTTCCCGGAGAACCGCATCGCGGACCACCGCACCGGGTACAAGGCGTACAACCTCGACCACGTCATGAACGGAGCCCTCGGGCCCGTCATCCAGTCGGCGATCGCCGCCGACGAGGAGGCACGTCTCGCGGCCCTCTCCGGCAGCGACGACTGAGGTCGACGCTCACATCGCACCGAAACGGCGGCCAGCACTGCTGGCCGCCGTTTCGCTGTCTCGGGGCTGGGACCCTTGAGATCTTTTAGATCTCGTAGTACCCGACGAGGTCCTGCTCGGCGGGAGTACGCTGACGGACGCGAGCTGGCACACCCGTGAGCACCGAGTTCGCGGGTGCGTCCCGCGTGACCACGGCGTTCGCGCCGATCCGCGAGTCGTCGCCGATCGTGATGTTGCCGAGCAGCTTCGCCCCGGCGCCGATGAGCACCCGGCTGCCGACGGTGGGGTGCCGCTTCACGCGGTGGCCGGAGGTGCCGCCCAGGGTGACCCCGTGGTAGATGAGCACGTCGTCTCCGACGACCGCGGTCTCGCCGATGACGATGCCCATGCCGTGGTCGATGACGACCCGGCGACCGATCTGCGCGCCCGGGTGGATCTCGACGCCCGTCGCGAAGCGATTGAACTGCGAGAGCGTGCGTGCGAGCAGCTTCGTGTCAGCGCGCATCCACAGTCGGTGGGCGATCCGGTGCAGCCAGAGCGCGTGCATGCCCGAGTAGTTGATCACGATCTCGGCCTTGGAACGGGCCGCCGGATCGTTCTTCCGGGTCGCCGCGATGTCCTCCCTGACGCGACGCCAAACGCCGACACCTTGGGGTGCCGGCGTTCGACGTGGTGTTGCCAGTGCCACTCGCTAGTCGCGGAGGTCGTCGAAGAGCACCGTCGAGAGGTAGCGCTCGCCGGTGTCGCAGATGATCACCACGATGTTCTTCCCGGCATTCTCGGGACGCTTCGCGATCTCGAGAGCCGCCCAGAGGTTCGCTCCGCTCGAGATGCCGCTGAAGATGCCCTCGGTCGAGGTCAGGGCGCGGGAGACGCGGATGCTGTCCTCGAGCGTCGCGTCGAGGACCTCGTCGATGACATCGCGGTCGAGCACGTCTGGCACGAAGTTGGCGCCGAGGCCCTGGATCTTGTGGGGGCCGGCCTTGCCCTCGGTGAGGAGCGGCGAGTCCTTCGGCTCGACGGCGACGATCTTGACCTCGGGCTTGCGCTCCTTGAGCACCTGTCCGACGCCGGAGATCGTTCCGCCCGTGCCGACGCCCGCGACGAAGATGTCGATTTCGCCGTCGGTGTCTGCCCAGATCTCCTCGGCAGTGGTCTCGCGGTGGATCTGGACGTTCGCCTCGTTCTCGAACTGGCGAGCGAGGATCGCGCCCGGCGTCTCGTCGACGATCTGCTTGGCGCGGGCGACGGCGCCACGCATGCCCTCGGGGCCGGGCGTGAGGACGAGCTCGGCGCCGAACGCCTTGAGCAGCTGTCGGCGTTCGATCGACATGGTCTCGGGCATGGCGAGGATGACGCGGTAGCCGCGAGACGCGCCGAGCATCGCGAGCGCGATGCCGGTGTTGCCCGAGGTGCCCTCGACGATGGTGCCACCCGGCTGCAGCTCGCCACTCTGCTCAGCTGCGCGGATGATGCCGAGGCCGAGGCGGTCCTTCACCGACGACCCGGGCCCGAAGAACTCGAGCTTGGCGAAGATGTTCGCGCCGGTCTCGTTGATGCGACCGAGCTTGACGAGCGGGGTGCGGCCGACGACCTCGGTGATGTCGTTGTAGATCTTTCCAGTCACTTCGTGCCCTTCTGGGATGCTGTGTGAACTTCGTGGGTGTCGCTGGCAGCGTTCGCCCGCGTCAATCGTCCCAATCATCTCGCGCGCGAGTGCTGTGCATGACGCTGCGAGTCAATGTGCGGGAGACTCTCTTCATGATCTTGCACGTAGACGCGCAGAGAAAGCTGGTTCGCGAACAGCTGAAGGCGGCCGGCATCGCCGAGAGCAGCGTCGAAGCGGACCTGCTGCTCGCGGGTGTGCTCGGCATCTCACGTGGCGAGGTGCAGATGCGCTCGCTGCTCGGCCGAGAGCTGTCGGAGCAGGAAGCACTGGAGGTGAGTGCTGCGGCGGCGAGGCGAGCCCGTCGCGAGCCCCTCCAGCATGTGCTCGGCGTGGCGCCCTTCCTCGACATGGAGCTCGCCGTCGGCCCGGGGGTCTTCATCCCGCGGCCCGAGACCGAATCGCTCGTGACCGCCGCGGTGTCCCTGCTCGGCCAGGATTCGAACGGCACCGACCTGGCGGGCATCGATGTCGGCTCCGGGAGCGGGGCGGTGGCGCTCGGCGTCGCCCGGACGCACGGTCGCATCCGCATGACGGCGATCGAGCGTTCGAGTGCCGCCTGGCCCTGGCTGCGCGCGAACGTCGAGGCGTTCGGCGGCGGGCAGGTGAACGCGTTCTTCGGAGATGCCGCGCGCGCCTTCTCGGCGGTGCCGCCCGGATCGCTTGATCTCGTCGTCTCCAACCCGCCGTACGTGCCCGCCGCGAATCGGCCGGAGAGCCGCGAGGTCTGGCGACACGACCCCGAGGATGCGCTCTACTCCGGAGCCGACGGCCTCGACTTCATCCGGGAGCTCGCGACCTGGTCGTCCGCTTCGCTCGCTCGGGGCGGCGTGCTCATCGTCGAGCACGAGGACTCCCAGGGGGCGGAGATCAGACAGATCTTCGCCGACGCCGGCTTCATCGACGCCACCACCGGTCAGGACCTCACCGGCAGGGACCGCATCACATCCGCCGTGCTCTCCGCGTCGGGCCAGGGTGGAAGCGGCCAGCCGACTATCATGTGACGAAGTATGGGACAGATCTACGCCACCACAGACTCACTCGACCTCCTGGCAGCGGTCCGCGCGGCACGCACGGCCATCGCGAGCGGCGAGGTCATCGTCATGCCGACCGACACGGTCTACGGCATCGCGGCCGATGCCTTCTCGGCATCTGCCGTCCAGCGTCTGCTGGACGCCAAGGGGCGCACACGCGCGACCCCGCCGCCGGTGCTCGTGGCGAACCACGAGACGCTCGACGCGCTCGCCGAGAACGTCCCCGCGCTCGCGCGGCAGCTCTTCGAGCGCTTCGCGCCGGGCCCCCTCACCGTCATCCTGCAGGCCAGGGGCTCGCTGCAGTGGGACCTCGGCGAGACGAACGGAACGGTCGCCCTGCGCATCCCCGACAGCCGCCTCGCACGCGAGCTGCTCAAGGAGACCGGACCGCTCGCCGTCTCGAGCGCCAACAAGCACGGCGAGCCCGCGGCGACGACGGCGCAGGAGGCGCTTGATGCCCTCGGCGAGGTCGTCGGTGTGTTCCTCGACGGTGGCCCGGCAGGAGGCGAGCCCTCCACGATCGTCGATGCGACCCCGCTGACGCGCGGTGAACCCGCGCGCATCGTCCGACAGGGAGCGCTTTCACGCGAGCTCATCGAAGAGGTGCTCGGAGACAAGCTCGCGCCGGTCGATGCCCCGGCGGCGGAACCGGCAGTCGAAGCGGAACCGGCAACCGTGCCGGAGCCGGCAGGAGAAACACAGCCGGCAGTCGTCGCTGCGAACCCGGAGCAGGTGGCCAGCGCACCCGCGGCGCAGCCGAAGCCGTCGACGGGGCACGAGTCCTAGCGTGCGGATCTACCTCGCCCTCGTGGTCGGCACGGCGCTCGTCACGCTTGTGCTCGTCTACGTGGTCTGGCGACTCGCGATGCGCTACAAGTGGTACCCGCCTGTCCGCGACAGGGACGTCCACACGACACCCAAGCCGAGACTCGGCGGCGTCGCGATGTTCGTCGGCATGCTGCTCGCGCTCGCCGCGGCCTCGCAGATCCCGTTCTTCTCACTCGTCTTCGAACAGCCGGGACGGGTATGGGCCCTCGTCGGCGCCGCGTCCCTCATCGTGCTGATCGGCGTCATCGACGACTTCATCGACCTCGATTGGATGACGAAGCTCGCAGGCCAGATCCTCGCCGCCATCCTTCTCGCCTGGCAGGGCGTCGCGATCACCTCGCTCCCGATCGGGGGCATCACGGTCGGCTCCCAGTGGATGTCGATCGCCATCACGGTGCTCGCCGTCGTCCTGGTGATGAACGCCGTCAACTTCATCGACGGGCTCGACGGGCTCGTGGCCGGAGTCGCGATCATCGCGAACGGCGTGTTCCTCGTCTACAGCTACGTGCTCAGCGAGTTCGCGGGGCAGACGGGGCGCTTCACGATGGGTGCGCTGCTCTCGGCGATCGTGATCGGCATCTGCCTCGGCTTCCTGGTCCTCAACTGGTACCCGTCGAAGATGTTCATGGGGGATGGGGGAGCGCTGCTCGTAGGGCTCCTCATGGCCGCCAGCGCTGTCGCGGTCACGGGCGAAGTCGACCCGCAGACGATCAGCCGCACGGAGCTCTGGCCCGCCTTTCTGCCCATGATCATCCCGTTCGCGGTGCTGATCGTGCCGCTGCTCGACTTCTCCCTCGCAGTGTTCCGACGGATGCGCGCGGGCAAATCGCCTTTCACCGCCGACAGGAAGCACCTCCACCACCGCCTGCTCGACATGGGTCACTCCCAGCGCTGGGCGGTCGTGGTCTTCTACTCCTGGACGGCTGTCGTCTCGGTGGGGGCGCTCATGGCGTTCGCCGCCGATCTGATCTCGATCCCCATCGGCCTCGTCATCGGCTTCGTCGTCGTCGGCTTCGTGCTCTGCACGCTCGTGACGATCGCGCCGCTCAGCCGGCGCAAGTCGAGGGAGCGCCACGCGCAGAAGGCTCCGGGCGAGAACGCCCACGACGAGCTCGCCGATGCACACGCCTCGCTGCTCAAGGCAGCACCAGAATCCGGAATGGACGCATGAACTCCTCTACGACCCCCACCTCCGTGCCCATCTTCAAGAGCATCCTGAAGTGGTCCGTCGTGGTCGCCATCGCGGTCGCCGTCATCGGCGGCGCCGCTGGCTTCTTCGCGGTCGGGATCAACGGCCTGTGGAGCGCGCTCTTCGCCGCGGCCATCACGCTGCTCTTCACGGGTATCACGGTCGTCTCCGTCATCCTGGCTTCGCACCTCGATCAGATCTTCTTCATGGCGACCATCCTCGGCGCCTGGATCCTCAAGTTCATCGTGTTCCTCGGCGCGCTCTTCCTCATCAGGGACCTGCCGATCGTCCACCTCTTCACCCTCTGGCTGTGTCTCGTCGTGGCTGTCATCGCGACGGTCATCGTGGACGTCGTCTGCGTCGTGCGCGGGCGGATGGGCAACGTCAGCGACGTGCGCCTGCCCGGCGACGACAAATAGTAGAAAAGTTGGCTCTGGAGGCCCGAACTGCACTCCTGCCTGGGGATTTCTTGATAGGCTGATCCAGGTGCGCCGAGAAGGGGTCCTTCTCGTGTGCTCACCCGCCCGAACTCATCGAAGCGCAGCAAAGACAGCTGCGCCCCGAGACAGGAGAGTGCTCTGTTCGCCTCAGCCCTGAATCTGCCAGTTTTCATCGCTGCCGCGGAGGACAACAGCATCTTCCACCCGCCGTCGCTTGACCACGAGTTCTTCCTCGAGGCAGTGGCGTTCGCCGGCACCCCCTTCGAGCTGAACCGCATCATCCTCGTGCGGCTCTTCGCGATCGCGATCCTCCTGCTCCTCTTCTGGCTCGCACTGCGCAGCCCGAAGGTCATCCCGGGCAAGGGACAGTCGCTCGCTGAGATCGCCATCGGCTTCGTGAAGTCGCAGATCGCGGACGGCATCCTCGGAGAGAAGCTCGGCCATAAGTACCTGCCGCTGCTCTCCGCCATGTTCTTCGGCATCTTCGCGATGAACATCACCGGCATCATCCCCGGCCTGAACATCGCCGGAACCGCGCTCATCGGCATGCCGCTCGTGCTGGCCGTCGTCTCGTACATCGCCTTCATCTACGCGGGCTTCCGCGAGGCCGGGCCCGGAACGTTCTTCAAGAACGCGCTCTTCCCGAGCGGTGTGCCGTGGCCGATGTACATCCTCCTGACGCCGATCGAGTTCATCAACATCTTCATCGTGCGCCCCGTGTCGCTCGCCCTGCGACTCTTCCTCAACATGATGGTCGGCCACCTCCTGCTCGTCCTGACGTTCAGCGCGACGAACTTCTTCGTCATCCAGTACTCGATGAACGGCCCAGGCGGCCCCCTCGACATGCTGTTCGGCATCCCCACGCTCCTTGGCGGCTTCGTCATGACGCTCGTCGAGATCCTCGCGTCGGTCCTCCAGGCCTTCGTATTCACCCTCCTGACCGCGGTCTTCATCCAGCAGGCCGCCGCCAAGAGCCACTAAGACCCACCTGACTCACGCGAAGCAACCTGCTTCACCACCCATACGGAAGGAAACCCCTGTGGAAACCACCACGCTCGCCGAGATCTCCGGCAACATCGCTACCGTCGGCTACGGCCTCTCTGCAATCGGCCCCGGCATCGGCATCGGTATCGTCGCCGGCAAGACCGTCGAGGCCATGGCACGTCAGCCCGAGATGGCTGGCCGCCTCCAGGTCACCATGTTCCTCGGTATCGCCTTCACCGAGCTGCTCGCCTTCATCGGCGTCGCAACGTTCTTCATCTTCCAGTAAGCGGGTCCGCACATGAGCACCTTCGTACTGTCGGCGGCAACGTCGACGCTCGCAGCGGAAGAGGGCGGCAACGTCCTCCTTCCCGCTACGTATGACATTGTCTGGTCGTTGGTCGTCTTCGTTGTGCTCGGATTCTTCTTCTGGAAGTTCGCCATCCCGGCACTCCGCAAGGTTCTCGACGAGCGCGAAGCGCAGATCGAGGGCGGCATCCGCAAGGCGGAGATCGCTCAGGCCGAGGCCGCTGCCAAGCGCGACGAGAACGAGAAGCTTCTCGCCGCCGCGCGAACCGAAGCCGCGGAGATCCGCGAGCAGGCTCGCGTCGACGCAGACCAGATCAAGGTCCAGAAGAAGGCCGAGACGCAGGCTGAGCTCGACCGGATGACCGCTTCCGCAAAGGCGCAGATCGAGGCGGAGCGCCAGACGGCGATCGTCTCGCTCCGCGCCGAGGTGGGCACGCTCGCACTCGACCTCGCCTCCGGCGTCGTCGGTGAGAGCCTGCGCGAGGACAGCCGTTCGACGGCCTACGTCGACCGGTTCCTGAGCGACCTCGACAACGACCAGAAGGCAGGAACGCACAGCTGATGGGAAGCGCGACCAGACACGCACTGGCAGCCCTCAAGAACAGCGTCGACGGCTGGGGCCAGGCAGAGCTTGGAGATGCTGAGCAGGTGTTCGCGGCGGTCAACGCGGCGGGCGCCAACCAGCACCTCCTCGCAGCACTGTCCAACCCCGCCGCCGACGTCAGCGCCAGGCGCGAGCTCGCAGGGAAGGTCTTCGGATCGCACCTCGGCCCGCGTGCGCTGCAGCTCCTCCAGGACGCTGTCAGCCAGACCTGGTCGAGCAACCATGAGTTCGCGCTCGGCCTGCAGGAACTCGCAGTCCGTGCCACGGCCCAGACCGCAGGAGAGCAGTCGGCGATCGCCGGCGAGCTCACCACGGTCGCTGACACGATCAGCGCCAACCCGGAGCTCGAGCTCACGCTCGGGTCGCGCCTCGGAGACTCGGCTGTCAAGTCGCAGCTCATCGAACGCCTCTTCGCGGGCAAGATCAGCGCGCCAAGCCTGCTGATCCTCCGTGAGCTCGTGGGCAACCCGCTCGGTCGCCGCACGCGCCGCCTCCTCACGTGGGCTGGCGAAGTGGTTGCCGACCAGGCAGGCCGCTCGGTCGCAACGGTCACGGTGGCGAGTCCGCTCGCCCCCGAGCAGCTTGCGAAGCTCGAGGCGGGACTGACGCGTCGCTTCAACCGACGCGTCTCCGTCACGACGGTCATCGACCCGAAGATCATCGGCGGCCTGCGCGTGCAGCTTGGCGATGACGTGATCGACGACAGCGTCGCCGCTCGACTCAACAACCTCCGCCTGCAGCTCGCCTGAGCCTCACGCACTGAAACTCTCGGGGCGAGGCCCCGGACGACAAGGGAAGAACATGTCAGAACTCACAATCAATCCGGATGAGATCCGCGACGCGCTTCAGCAGTTCGCTTCCTCATACCGTCCGGAAGGCGCCACGGCGACCGAGGTCGGCACCGTGGTTGACGCCTCGGACGGCATCGCGCACGTCGAGGGTCTCCCTGGCGTCATGGCCAACGAGCTCATCACCTTCGCCGACGGGACGCTCGGTCTGGCCCAGAACCTCGACGAGAGCAGCATCGGCGTCATCGTCCTCGGCGAGTTCCAGGGCATCGTCGAGGGCATGGAAGTCCGCCGCACCGGCGAGGTCCTCTCCGTCCCAGTCGGCGACGGCTACCTCGGCCGCGTCGTCGACCCGCTCGGGAACGCGATCGACGGACTCGGCGAGATCGCGACGTCCGGTCGCCGCGCCCTCGAGCTCCAGGCTCCAGGCGTCATGGACCGCAAGTCGGTGCACGAGCCACTCGAGACCGGCATCAAGGCCATCGACGCGATGATCCCCGTCGGCCGTGGCCAGCGACAGCTGATCATCGGCGACCGCCAGACCGGCAAGACGGCCATCGCGATCGACGCCATCATCAACCAGAAGGCCAACTGGGAGTCGGGCGACGTCAACAAGCAGGTTCGCTGCATCTACGTCGCCGTCGGCCAGAAGGGCTCGACCATCGCCTCCGTCAAGGGCGCGCTGGAAGACGCCGGAGCAATGGAGTACACGACGATCGTCGCGTCTCCCGCATCCGACCCTGCAGGCTTCAAGTACCTCGCTCCGTACACCGGCTCGGCCATCGGCCAGCAGTGGATGTACGAGGGCAAGCACGTCCTCATCGTCTTCGACGACCTGTCGAAGCAGGCTGAGGCTTACCGCGCCGTCTCGCTCCTCCTGCGCCGCCCGCCGGGCCGCGAGGCCTACCCGGGTGACGTGTTCTACCTGCACTCCCGTCTGCTCGAGCGTTGCGCGAAGCTCTCCGACGCGATGGGTGCAGGCTCGATGACCGGTCTTCCGATCATCGAGACGAAGGCCAACGACGTCTCCGCGTACATCCCGACCAACGTGATCTCGATCACCGACGGCCAGATCTTCCTCCAGTCCGACCTCTTCAACGCCAACCAGCGTCCTGCGGTCGACGTCGGAATCTCCGTCTCGCGAGTCGGTGGCGACGCACAGCAGAAGCACATCAAGAAGGTCTCGGGAACGCTCAAGCTTGAGCTCGCCCAGTACCGTTCGCAGCAGGCCTTCGCGATGTTCGCGTCCGACCTCGACGCGACGACGCGCAAGCAGCTCGAGCGTGGCGCACGCCTCACCGAGCTCCTCAAGCAGCCGCAGTACTCGCCGTACCCCGTCGAGCAGCAGGTCGTCGCGATCTGGGCCGGAACCAACGGCAAGCTCGACCTCGTCCCGGTCGACGAGGTGCTCCGCTTCGAGCGCGAGCTCCTCGAGTACCTCGAGCGCAACACCGACGTCCTCAGCCTCCTCCGCGACAGCGGGAAGCTCGAAGACGAAACGCTGAAGGCCATGGCCGACGGTGTCGACGCCTTCGTGAAGACGTACCTCAAGAACGACGGAACTCCGCTCGTCGCAAGCGCCGAACAGGTCGCCGCTGACGAGATCGAGCAGGAGAAGATCGTCAAGAAGCGCCGCTAGGCGCCCTCGACGACTTCGACGACGAGCACAGGAGAAGCATGGGAGCACAACTTCGGGTCTACCGGCAGAAGATCAAGTCTGCCCAGACGATGAAGAAGGTCACCCGCGCCATGGAGCTGATCGCCACTTCGCGCATCACCAAGGCGCGGAAACGCATGGCCGAGTCGAACCCGTACGCGCAGGCCATCACCGAGGCAGTCTCGGCAGTGGCCAGCTACACGGACATCGATCACATCCTCGTCACCGAGCGTGAAGAGGTCCGCCGTGTCGCGGTCGTCGTCTTCACGAGCGACCGAGGCCTCAACGGAGCCTTCTCCTCGAGCGTGCTTCGCGAGGCCGAAGGCCTCACGAACCTCCTCGAATCAGAGGGCAAGGAAGTCGTCCACTACCTCATCGGGCGCAAGGCGGTCGGCTACTTCGCCTTCCGCAAGCGCGCAAGCGAGAAGCAGTGGACGGGCTCGACGGACCTCCCGGTCTTCCAGACCGCGAAGGAGCTCGGCGAGGCACTGGTCGAACGGTTCACGATTCCGTTCGAAGAAGGCGGCGTGGAGGAGATCCACTACGTCTACAACCGGTTCCAGTCGATGGTCACGCAGACGCCGACCGTCGTACGGCTCCTGCCGCTCGAGGTCGTCGAAAGCGACGACGTCGCGGAAGAGGCCCCGCTGCTCCCGCTGTACGAGTTCGAGCCGGATGCGGAGACGGTGCTCCACGCACTGCTTCCCGACTACATCCAGGCGCGCCTCTTCAACGCCATGCTGCACTCCGCCGCATCCGAGCACGCTGCCCGTCAGCGCGCGATGAGCGCGGCTTCCGACAACGCAGACACCCTGGTGCGCGACTACACCAGGCTCGCGAACAACGCGCGCCAGGCAGAGATCACGCAGCAGATTTCCGAGATCGTGGGCGGCGCGGACGCGCTCGCAACCGCATAACCGCGCGAACACGCAAGAAAAGGACAAGACATGACGACGCACATCGTCTCCGACAGGGAAGACACGAAGGCTCCGGCCGGTGTCGGCCGGATCGCCCGTGTCACGGGTCCCGTTGTCGACATCGAGTTCCCGCATGACGCCATCCCAGGCATCTACCACGCGCTCGAGACCGAGGTCAGCCTCGGCGACCAGTCGCTCAAGCTCACGCTCGAGGTCGCACAGCACCTCGGCGACGACCTCGTCCGCGCCATCGCGCTCAAGCCGACCGACGGACTCGTCCGCGGCCAGGAAGTCCGCGACACGGGAGCCCCCATCTCGGTGCCCGTCGGCGACGTCACCAAGGGCAAGGTCTTCAGCGTCACCGGTGAAGTGCTCAACGAGACGATGATCTCCGAGCCCTACGAGATCACCGAGCGCTGGCCCATCCACCGCGAGCCCCCGGCCTTCGACCAGCTCGAGTCGAAGACCGAGCTCTTCGAGACCGGCATCAAGAGCATTGACCTGCTCACCCCGTACGTCCAGGGTGGAAAGATCGGCCTCTTCGGTGGAGCCGGTGTCGGCAAGACCGTCCTCATCCAGGAGATGATCCAGCGCGTCGCACAGGACCACGGCGGCGTCTCGGTGTTCGCCGGTGTCGGGGAGCGCACGCGTGAGGGCAACGACCTCATCTACGAGATGGAAGAAGCAGGCGTCTTCGACAAGACCGCGCTTGTGTTCGGCCAGATGGACGAGCCGCCGGGAACTCGACTCCGCGTCGCGCTCTCGGCCCTCACCATGGCTGAGTATTTCCGCGACGTGCAGAAGCAGGACGTGCTGCTTTTCATCGACAACATCTTCCGCTTCACGCAGGCCGGTTCCGAGGTCTCCACGCTGCTCGGCCGCATGCCGTCCGCCGTTGGATACCAGCCCAACCTCGCCGACGAGATGGGTGTGCTCCAGGAGCGCATCACGTCGACGCGTGGCCACTCGATCACGTCGCTCCAGGCCATCTACGTGCCTGCTGACGACTACACCGACCCGGCCCCCGCGACGACGTTCGCCCACCTCGACGCCACGACGGAGCTCTCGCGAGAGATCGCCTCGAAGGGCCTCTACCCGGCCATCGACCCGCTCACGTCGACGAGCCGCATCCTCGACCCCCGTTACCTGGGCGCCGACCACTACCGGGTCGCGACCGAGGTCAAGCAGATCCTCCAGAAGAACAAGGAACTGCAGGAGATCATCGCGATCCTCGGTGTCGACGAGCTCTCCGAGGAAGACAAGATCACCGTCTCCCGCGCTCGCCGCATCCAGCAGTTCCTCTCGCAGAACACCTACATGGCGAAGAAGTTCACGGGTGTCGAGGGTTCGACGGTTCCGCTCAAGGAGACCATCGAGTCGTTCGACGCCATCGCCAAGGGTGACTTCGACCACGTCGCCGAGCAGGCCTTCTTCAACGTCGGTGGAATCAACGACGTCGAAGAGAAGTGGGCGCAGATGCAGAAGGACAACGCATAGTCATGGCAGGCAAAGGCGAACTGACCGTCAAGGTCGTCGAAGCAACCAAGCTCGTCTGGGAAGGCAGCGCGACCATGGTCGTCGCTCGCACCTCCGAGGGCGAGATCGGAATCCTCTCCGGCCACGAGCCTGTGCTCGCTGCCCTGGGTGCCGGACAGGTTCGCATCACGGCTTCCGACGGATCGAAGATCGTCGCCAACGCCGAGGGCGGCTTCCTCTCGGTGAACAGCGACGTCGTCACGGTCGTCGCCGGCGAGGCTGAACTCGTCTCCGGGGAGTGACCGAAGGTCTCCTGCTGCTGTTGCCGCCGTCCGAAACCAAACGGGACGGCGGCAACGCTGCGTTCACGGGCGAATTGGTCGAGAGCCCGGAAGCAGGCGGGCTCAGCTGGTCGGAGACATTCGCGGCGACGCGTGAGCTCGTCGTCAGCGAGCTGCACAGCCTCTCCCACGACCGCGAGACAGCCCGCAAGGTGCTCAAGATCTCCGAGAAGCAAGCGGAGATCGAACTCAACAGGAACCGCACGCTCCGCTCAGCCCCTCGCATGCCAGCGCTGCTCCGGTATACAGGTGTGCTCTACGACGCCCTCGACGCCCCGACCCTGACGGCGTCCCAGCTGAGCTGGGCGGCGCACCACGTGGCGGTTCACTCCGCCCTGTTCGGGCTCGTCGGCGGGGGAGAAGGCATCCCCGCCTACCGGCTCTCTGCGGCGTCACGGCTCGGCGGTGTCGCGGCCGCACGCCGGTGGGCTCCAGCGGCGAGCCAGGCGCTGTCGGCGCATAGAGGTCTTGTGGTGGACCTTCGATCAAAGGCGTATTCAGCGCTCGGGCCCGTCGAAGCCGCTCAGCAGCATGTGTCCATCGACGTCGTCTCGAGGTCCGCCGACGGCGCCGTGCGCTCACTCAACCACTTCAACAAGCGAGGCAAGGGCCTCTTCACCCGCGGTCTCATCACGCGCGCCTCGTCGCAGCCCGACCGGGCGGCGGCGCTGCAGGATGCGGAAGAGCTGGCGGACTTCTGCCGCGAGGCCGGTTGGGAACTCGAACCAACAGGACCGGGCGCCGCGCGGCTGATCGTGCCGGAAGGCCTCTGAGCCCACCGCCACAGGCAGCAGCGCTTCCGACGCCAGGCGCGCAGGGGAGCGCTCCCCATCGACAAAGTCGTTGAAACGCCGCTACTTTGTACCATGTCTGCGATTTCTGGCTCATGCGCACTCCCCGCGCTCGACGCAGACGTCGACTGAATATCAGAAAGTGACTCCTCAATGGAAATCATCGCTTACGGCGATCAGGCTGCTGCCGGTATCGGCGCCCTCGGGATCCTCCTGTGGCTCGTCATCGTGCTCGGCGCGTACGCGCTCACCGCGTGGATCATGTCCAAGGTGTTCACGAAGATGGGCATCGAGGCCTGGAAGGCCTGGGTTCCGGTCTACAACTCGTGGACATTCGTCGAGGCCGCGGGCTTCCCCGGTTGGTGGGTCCTCGTCGGCTTCATCCCCGGCGTCAACATCGCGCTCGTCGTCCTCATGGCGATCGCCGCCTACCGCATCGGTCTTGGCTTCGGCAAGAGCGGCGTCTGGGTGCTGCTCTACATCTTCCTCCCTATCGTGTGGCTCGCCATCATCGGCTTCGACAGCTCGCGTTGGAACCCGGCACTCATGAACCTCGGGGGCCAGTACGGCCAGCAGCAGGGCGCAGTCGGCTACGCGCCTGGGGCCCAGGGGCAGGCATACGGACAGGCACCGGTGCAGTCGGGCTACGGACAGACTCCCGCCCAGCCGTATGGTCAGGCCCCGGCCCAGCCCAACGGCCAGCAGCCCTATGGTCAGGCCCCGGCCCAGCCCAACGGCCAGCAGCCCTATAGTCAGGCCCCGGCGCAGCAGCCGTATGGGCAGCCGCCGTACGGCCAGGCACCGACGCAGCAGCCGTACGGGCAGCCTCCCGTTCAGCAGCCGCCGCTTGGCCGGGCCCCCGAGAACCAGCAGCCCTACGGTCAGCAGCCCCCGGCTCAGCACTGACAGCGCACTGGACGCGGCGTCGTCCAGCCCCGAAGCACGGCACGCGGATATTCTTCCGCGTGCCGTGCTTCTTTCACGTCGTCGTCTGCTGCGTTCACTTCGTCGTCACAGACGCGTGAGTTTCGCGCTGTCCACAGGCGAGGCCGCCACGGAACCGCGCCGTTGACGTGAGGCCTAGCGTCTGGGCATGCAACAGATTCGCCTCAGCACGCCGAAGCAGATCCTCGACGCCGTGCCTCGTCTCCTCGGCTACTCACCCGTCGGCTCCCTTGTCGCCATACCGCTCAGCGGGAAACGGGGAGGCGTGGTCCTTCGCTTCGACTTGCCGGAGGTGCCGGAGCCATCTTCGGCGGGTGCGGCCCCGTACGCGAACGCGGTGATCGGTCACCTCTCGCACCTGAGAAGCATCGAGCGAGTCGTCTTCGTCCTGTGCCCGGACCTGCCCTTCGGGTCCGGGCCGCGGCCCCCCTTCTCCGTGGTTGCCGAGGAGCTCGTCGCAGCGGCAGACCGCGCGGGAATCGAGGTGGCTGCCTGCATCTGCCGAGCTGCTGACGCCTGGGGTGTCTACGGATGCGACGACGTCGACTGCTGTGACATCGGCCCGCGCGCGCTGGGCTCGCAGGAGGAGTGGGTGCAGGCTACGGCAAAGCCGGGGGACGAGTCGCTGATCACGCCCGCGTCCGTGACCAGGAGGCTTCGATTTGCGGAGGAGGATGAGCGACACTGGCAGCACCACGACGGCGAGGATGACCTGCCATCGATGCGGCAGCGGTGGCTTGCGGCCTTCGCGCCTGACACGTTCCGCGCTGCTCCGGCAGACGCGGAACTCGCACATCTGCTCTGTACGCTCCGAGGTCGCCACACCTCGGAACTCCTCCTCGTGACGATCGGGTTCGGCGCCCACAGCGACCTGCTCTCGCTGGCGCCGGTCTGGAGCACGGTGATGGGCGAGGAGGACGTGCACCGACCCTTGCCCGAGTTCTCCCGCAGACGTGTTCGCCAAGCCGCCGCGATCCTCCGACGTCTCGCCGAGCTCGTCGACCTCGACGATGAACCCGTGCTCCTTGCCAGCATGAGCTGGCTCGAATGGGCCTCGGGGCGTTCGAGCGCCGCGGCGGCCTTCGCGAAGAGAGCCCTCGGCGTCAGCGCGGACGATCCGCTTGCCTCGAGTGTCGCCTGGCTCGTCGAACGGTGCGTGGTTCCACCCTGGCTCGCCGTTGTCGAACAGTGGTCGGATGAGCCGGAAGCCGCCGCTGCAGGACGTGACGACTGAGCGGAGTGACGGGCCGCCGGACGAGCAGGCGCGGCCCCGGCTGATCGAGCCCGTCCTGTGCCTGCCGTCGCCCGTCGCCGATGCGAGAGTGGTGGCGTTTCCCATCATCATGGCCTCGGCTCCGGTCGTCGTTGCGATCCTGCTCTGGCTGCTTCTGGGGTCACCCGCGATGCTTGCGTTCGCCCTGCTCGGTCCCGTCATGGCGGTGGCCAGCTACGCGGAGTCGAGACGTCAGGCGAGCGCCCAGCAGACGCGCGCGCAGGCCATGTTCGACCGCGAACTCGACGCGTGCATCCAGCAGGCTCGGTCGCTCGCCGCGGACGAGCTGCGGAGGCTGGAGGCCCTCGCTGCGGAGACCTGCACCGCTCGGGCGGCACCTCGCCTGCAAGCCCAGGAGCGCTTCTGCCTCGGATCCGGCTCGGTGCGCCTGCGCGTCCCCATGTCCGGAGAGCTGCGCCACCTCCCCGAAGACGTGCGTTCACGTCTCGATCACGTCCTCACGCTCGACGACGCTCCCGTCTTCGGAGGCGGTGCGACGTTCGAGATAACCGGGAGTCCCAGCCTGGTGCTCGCGGCAGGGCGCGCGCTGCTCGTCCAGCATGCGGCGTGCGCGGGCGAGGTCCGCATCTGTGCTGGCGTTCCGGGGGCACTCTTGGCTCAGGAACTGTCCACGCTTGGCCGCCCGTGGAGGTGGGGCGACGCGCAGGTCGCCGAGGGCGGGTTGCTCCTCGTTCTCTCAGAAGGCCGAGATATCGAATCGTCGAACGCGGCGCCGGTTCGCGTCCATGTGCAGAGCGCGTCGGCCGCGAGCGTCGTGCTCGAGAACGGCAGTCGCGTCACGCTGCGGCCCAGGTTCATGACGGCGGAGCAGCTGCGCGCGTCCGGTCCGAGCCGTTCCGACGAGGCTGGTCAGGCGGGCGTCGACGGCAAGGACGCCGGAGAACTGCGACGTGCCGCTTCGATCACGAGCCGAGGCGGGGCCCAGCCAGTGAGGTTGGAAGGCGCCGGCCTGTTCGCCGAGCTCGGCACGCACGGCACCGCGCTGTTCGGCATCGACCTCGTCACCGACGGCCCGCACGCGGTCATCGGGGGCACGACCGGTTCGGGGAAGAGCGAGCTGCTCGTGACCTGGGTGCTGGCGCTGACAGAATCGAGGTCCACTCGCGAGGTACAGGTGCTGTGCTTCGACTTCAAGGGCGGCGCGACGTTCGACCCACTGGCCGAGCTCCCGCACTGTGTGGGGATCGTGACCGACTTGGATGCTGCCGAGGCGCAACGGGCGGCGATCAGCCTGCGCGCCGAGCTCCGCGAGCGTGAACGTGCGCTCCGAGCTGCCGGTGCGACCCACATCGGCCAGCTGCCCGGCCTCGCACGGTTGGTCGTCATCGTCGACGAGTACCAGGCGCTTGTGGACGCCGGTGCCGCGCTGCATTCCGTGTTCGCGGACATCTCATCGAGGGGGAGGAGCCTCGGGATGCACCTCGTCCTGTGCTCCCAGCAGCCTGCGATCGCGGTCCGTGGGACGACGCTGGCCAACTGCAGCATTCGCATCTGCCTCCGCGTGGTCGCGGACGCGGACAGCACCGCGCTGATCGGCACCGCGTCCGCCGCGCGCCTGCCGGCCGACTCACCCGGGCTCGCCCTGGTCGTGCGCGACAGCCGGATCGTCGAAGTCCAGGTGCGGCAGCGTGAGCGACTGGCCGTGGCGGGCCTCGTCCTGGCGGCCGTCGAACGTGAAGCTCACCTCGGTCATCTGCCGCCGCAGCGGCCGTGGCTCCCTGCCCTTCCCTCGCGGATCGCGCTTGCCGCGATCGCGGAGGACGGTCCGGGCCTCGCATTCGGGCTGAGCGACGACACGGACGCTCGCGAGCAGCGACCGGCTCGCTTTGATGCAGGTCTCGGCGCGATGGCCGTCATCGGCGGGCCTCGAACCGGCAAGACCGGCTGCCTCACGGTGCTCGTCGAGGCGTCCGGCGAGCGGTCCGACTCTGCCGTCGGGCGGATCACCGTCCTGTCGTCGGACCCTGAGTCCGCCTGGGACCAGCTGTGCGCCGCAGACCTCGCGTCGAGCCCGGGCTTGCTGGTCGTCGATGACATCGATGCGCTCCTCGCCGGGGTGGAGGAGCCGCACCGCACCGCCATGACCGAGCACCTCGTGCGCCTCATCAAGGCCTCCGCATCCTGCTCACCGGCTGTTGCGTTCTCGCTGAGTCGGGTGACGGGCGGGACAGCCGCGCTTGTCGCCTCCGCCGCCCAGACGCTCCGCCTGGTCGGCGGTGACCGCAGCGCGTACGTCATGGCGGGCGGGCAGGCTTCGGAGCACGACGCGGATGCCCCAGCCGGCCGGGCGGTCTGGCGGGGGAGAGCCTGTCAGGTCGCACAGGCGTCCCGGCCGATCAGCAACCGCGATCGCGACGCCGAGGCTGCGACGGATCGGCTCGCTCCGGTGCACGGAGAGACCGACCGAGAGCTGCTCGTGGTGGCGCGGCAGCCCGCCACGATGCGGCGCCTCCTCGAGGCAAGGGGGTTCGTGTGCACGGATCTCGCGGACTGGTGCGCGGCGACAACCGTGACTCGTGGCCACCCCGAGCGGGGCGGCTCGGAGCCGCGGAGCGTTCAGCGAGCCGTCATCGGCGACGTCGAGACGTGGCAAGGTCGCTTCGGGGTCCTGGCGAGGCTCTCCGCCGAGCACCGCGTGCTGCTGTCCGGTGTGACCCCCGGAGAGCACCGGTCGCTCCTCAGAGGCGATCCTCTGCCACCGCTGGTCGTCGACGCGTCGCGCAGCGCTGTGCTCCGCCACGGTCGAGGCACGATGGAACGCATCCGCTGGTCGAACGAGGAGAGGTCCCTCAGCAGTGCCTAGAGGCTCGTCGGAACTCCGCTGCCGACCATGATCTCGCCGACGAGGACGCCACCGCCCATGACCTCGAGCCCAAGCCGCGGCAGCAGCTGCTGCACTCGGCCCACATCGACGGCACCGGCGGCAACGAGCAGCTGCAGTCCCACGAGCGTCGTTCCACGACTGGAGCCGTCGAGCATCTTCATCGCGACAGCGGTGCCGTCCGGCGAGGCGAGGATGAGGACACCTTCAGCGCCGGACTTCGCGAGGACACCGAGCTCGGAGATGACGAGGGAGTTCGGGCGCCCGTGGCCCTCGAGAAGCCAGCCGTTGGAGAGCACGGAGCGCCACACCGCGGCGGCAGCTTTGAAGAGCGGAAACGGGGAAGACGGACTCGCCGTGGCGAGCCGGCTCGCCGCCGCCGCGAGACCGACGAGGCTCACGGCGAAGACCGGCGCGCCGCATCCGTCGACACCGACCGCGCTCGGGCGCTCCCTGGTCATGCGCTCGACCGTGTCCTTGATAGCCACCTGGAGCGGATGATCTGCCGCCAGGTACCCCTCCGTCGGCCACCCCTGGGCGACGCAGGCCGCCAGCATCGCAGCGTGCTTGCCGCTGCACTCCATGTACACGGGGGAGGATGCCTCGCCGGCGCGTACGAGCGCGTCTCTGGATGCACGATCTCGGGGCCAGGAGGCGGGGCAGGCGAGCGCCCGGTCGTCGAGCCCGCTGGCGTGCAGGATCTCCCGCACGTGTGCGACGTGGTCTGGAGATCCGGAGTGGCTGCCGCAGGCGATCGCCGTCTGCTCGTCGGTCAGCTGCGCGCCGAGCGTCAGCGCGGTCTGCGCTTGGAAGAGCTTGAGGGTCGAGCGTGGGAACACGGGCTGATGCCCGTCTCCCAGCTCGGCTCGGATCGTAGCGTCCGGGTTGGTCAGGACCGCAGCGCCGACGTGCCGGGATTCGATGAACCCTGAGCGGACGACAACGGCGAGTTCGACGGCGGCTGCAGCGTGCAGCGTTGATGCTTCGCTCATGATCGGGCAAGCCTACGCGGTGGGGGACTCGCACCGCCGGTACGCGGGCGGCCCGGCGGGCAAGGCAGATCGACAGCATGCGAGCGACAAGGCAGGTCTACGCTTGACCCCCGTGGAATCAGTCTTGCTCTTCATCGTCGGCGTCCTGGCCGCAGTCATCGGCCTCGCCGCGTCTGTCGCGCTCCACGAAGTCGGCCACCTCGTCCCGGCCAAGCGCTTCGGAGTGCGTGTCACGCAGTACATGGTGGGGTTCGGGCCGACGCTCTTCTCGCGCAAGCGGGGTGAGACGGAGTACGGCGTGAAGGCCATCCCGCTCGGCGGCTACGTCGCCATGATCGGCATGTACCCGCCTGCCAAGGCTGGCCAGGCCGCACGCACAGGTGGGACCGGGTTCATGTCGAGCATGATCGACGATGCCAGGCTGGCGTCCGCGGAAGGAGTGGCTCCAGGGGAGGAGTCGCGCACGTATTCTGCGCTCCCCGTGTGGAAGCGCATCGTCATCATGGTCGGGGGACCAGCCATGAACTTCGTCATCGCGATCCTCGGGTTCATGATCGTCTGCTCCGGATTCGGCCTGTACCAGCCGTCGACGACGGTCGGCACGGTCTACGAGTGCGTGGTCCCCGCCGGCTCGGTGGCGCCAGAACCAGGGGAAACGTGCGAGACGCCGGCACCGGCCTTCGAGGCCGGCCTCCTCCCCGGCGACAGGATCACCAGCGTTGACGGCACCGCCACCGACAGCTGGGACCTCCTCCAGGAGACGATCCGCGTGAGCCCGGGGGAGCCGATCTCCGTGGGGGTCGATCGCGCGGGGCAGCAGCTGGAGGTGGAGCTCACCCCACGCGTCAACACCGTCTACGAGCTCGACGAGCTGACGGGAGCGCGCGTCGAGGCTGCGGACGGCTCGTTCGTGACGCAAGAGGTCGGGTTCGTCGGCATCACGCCCACGCAGGAGCGCGTCAGGCAGTCGCCGCTCTACGCGTTCACGATGGCCGAGGCCAATGTGCGCGCCGTCGGCAACTTCCTGATCACGATCCCCGAGCGCATCGTCGAGATGTGGAACGCCGGCTTCGGGGGCGCCGAGCGCGACCCGAACGGTCCGATGAGCGTTGTCGGGGTCGGACGGATCACGGGCGAGGTGGCGGCTGAGAGCAGCATCCCCGTCGTCGATCGGGTCGCGACCATCGTGCAGCTGGTCGCATCCGTCAACATCGCCCTCGGCGTCATCAACCTCGTCCCGCTGCCGCCGCTCGACGGCGGGCATGTGCTCGCCGCGCTCATCGATGGTGTCCGCCGCCGGCTGGCCAAGCTGTTCGGTCGCCCCGATCCCGGTCCGTTCGACACGGCGAAGCTCCTCCCCGTCACCCTCGTCATCGCCGGATGCATCATGGCGATGAGCGCACTCTTCATCTATGTCGACATCGTCAATCCGATTCGGCTCTTTCCATAGTCGCTCGCGCGAGACTCGCGGGAGGCTGAACGCGAGTGCCGCACGGTGTCACTACGCTTTCCCTTGCGAATCACTGAAATGCCCCAGACGAGATCAGAAGAGTCGGCAGGTGTGTCCAGCCGCAGGAAGAAGGATCCGTGACGATTGTCGGCGGTCAGCAGCTCAAGCTCAGCCAGCAGGAGCTCCAGGAGGCGGGGCGTGCCATCGGGGCCGTCTCGCAAGCCTTCGCACACAAGGTCGTCGGCCAGACGCAGCTGCGCGAGACACTGCTCGTCGGGCTCATGTCGGGCGGGCATGTCCTCCTCGAGTCCGTTCCCGGCCTCGCGAAGACGACGGCCGCCCAGACGCTCGCCCAGTCGGTCCGTGGGTCGTTCAGCCGCATCCAGTGCACGCCGGACCTCCTGCCGTCAGACATCGTCGGCACACAGATCTACGATGCGGCGGAGCACCGTTTCTCGACTCAGCTCGGGCCCGTGCATGCGAACTTCGTCCTGCTCGACGAGATCAACCGCTCGAGCGCGAAGACGCAGTCCGCGATGCTCGAGGCGATGCAGGAGCGCCAGACCACGATCGGCGGCACGCTGTACCCGCTGCCGGATCCGTTCCTCGTGATCGCCACGCAGAACCCAATCGAGCAGGAAGGCACGTACGTGCTGCCTGAGGCGCAGCTCGACCGCTTCATGCTCAAGGACGTGCTCGAGTACCCGAACCCCGCGGAGGAGGCCGAGATCCTGCGGCGCATCGACGAGGGCGTCTTCGAGCACGGGGAACCAGCCGCGGTGGGGCTGCAGGATGTGACGAGGCTGCAGGAGCTGACGTCGCGGGTGTACGTCGACAAGGCGATCACGGAGTACATCGTCGGGCTCGTCTACGTGACGCGTCACGCCGGGGAGTACATCGGCCCGGAGCTGGCACGGCTCGTCGAGGTCGGCGCGTCGCCGCGCGCCTCGATCAACTTCGCCAAGGGCGCCAGGGCAGTCGCGCTTCTGCAGGGCCGCGACCATGTCGTGCCGGAGGACGTTCGCCGGCTGGCGCACCGCATCCTGCGCCACCGCATCATCCTCGGCTTCGAGGCGGATGCGACGGGTGTCCGCGTCGAGCAGATCATCGACGCGGTGCTCGGGGCTGTTCGTACTCCGTGACCATGTCGAGCGAACGCCCCCTTCTGGCGAAGGTCAAGTCGAAGATGTTCCTGCACGCGCGAAGGCGCGTGCTGCACCTGCTCGACGGCCAGTACGCCTCGCATCTGCGTGGTCGGAGCATGGATTTCGATGACCTCCGCGAGTACGTGGCGGGAGACGAGATCAAGGACATCGACTGGAAGGCGAGCGCGCGAACTGGGCAGCCGCTCGTGAAGCGCTACGTCGCCGAGCGGCGCCACCGTGTGCTCTTCGCCGTCGATGGTGGCCGCAACATGGCGGCGATCTCGGCGAGCGGCGAGCCGAAGCGAGAGGTGCTCGTCACGGCCCTGGGTGTTCTCGGGTATCTCGCCATTCGGCATGGTGATGAAGTCGGCCTCGTGACGGGCAGCTCCGAGGGCATCAGGCAGCTCCCGTTCCGCAGCACGTCGTCCGCGCTCGAGCGGATGCTCCACGCGGTCTACGACTCGGTTGGACTCGAGACGGCGACCAGTGACATGAACGCGGTCCTCGACCGAGTCCGGCTCACGGTGAGGCACCGTGCGCTGCTCGTCGTCATCGCGGACGAGTTCGACTGGGACGAGGAACGTGCTGCTCTCGTGCGTCGGCTCGCGGCTCAGCACGAGATCGTCTGGCTCCAGATCACGGATGCCGAACCCCATCAGCGGGGCGCCCGCGGCGAGCTGGCCTTCGACGTGGAAGGGAACTGGGCGATGCCGAGCCTCTTCGGCGGGGACAGGCTCCTCGAGCGCGAGTTCGAGTACGCGGAGCAGAAGCGAGCGCTCGACATGGAGCGGACGTTCGAGGCGAACGCGGTCTCGTACGCGGAGATCGCGAGCGAGCAGCAGGTCGCGCCGACGCTCCTGGCGCTCTTGAAGGCGAGGATGAATGTTCGTCGCTGATGTCCAACCGCCGGAGGGAACCGTCGTTCCCGTCATCGACTACGCGCAGTTCTGGCTGGTTCTCGGGTTCCTGATCTTGGCGTCCATCGTCGCGTACTACTTCCTCGTGGTCTTCCTGACGCGACCGCGCCCGCCGAAGGCCGCCCCGGTGCTCCCGGCCGCGAGACCGCCAGTCCACGCGCTGCAGCAGGAGTATCTCGAGCGCGTGGACGAGGTTGCCCGTCGTGCGGCGGCCGGCGAGCTGACGCCACGACGTGCTCACGCTGAGCTGAGCGTGCTCGTGCGTGGTTTCGTCGCTGCCGTCTCGACTGTTCCGGCGGACAAGATGACGCTCACCGACTTGAGGCGCACCGAGCTCCGGGGGGTCTCGCACACGGTCGGCCAGTACTACCCCATGGTCTTCGGGGCGCACGATCCGAGCGGCACAGCGGCCGGGATCGCGGCTGCGCGGGAGGTGATCGCGACATGGCGATAGCGATGTGGTGGGTCAGTCTGTCGCTGATCGCAGTGGCGGCGGCCGTCGCGGCCATCGCCTGGTGGCGCGCCCGCAAGCGTGGGCAGTCCGGCGCGATTCCCGTCGCCAACTCCAGGCGCCTCACGAGGCTCCCGGCGTATCGGCGAGCGTTGCTCCGATACTCGAGTCTCATGACCGCGGTCGGGGTCGTGCTCACGATCCTCCTCGCCGTGACGAGCGTCGCGGCCGGCCGCTGGGTGTACCAGCGTGTCGAGTCGCCGGAGAAGTTCAACCGCGACATCGTGCTCTGCCTCGATATCTCGGGCTCCATGGTCGACTACGACGTCGAGGTGCTCGACAGGTACCTCGAGATGCTCCCCGGGTTCGACGGGGAGCGCATGTCGCTCATGCTGTGGGATGCGACGGCGGTGCAGCTGTTCCCGCTGACGGACGACTACGCGTTCGTCGAGACCCAGCTGCAGCAGGTGCGGGATGAGATGGAGTCAGCCTCGGGCGGGTCCAACAGCGAGTACTCGTTCGCCCAGGGCACGCAGGGCGCTGCAGGTGCGTCCCTCGTCGGCGATGGCCTTGCCTCCTGCGCGATGACCTTCGGCGAGTACGATCCGGCCGCCGACGACGGAAGGTCCCGGTCCATCATCTTCGCGACGGACAACGCGGTGAACGGCGACCCGCTCGTCTCGTTCCCGGAGGCCGCCGAGTACACGGAGGAGCGGGGGATCACCATCTACGCGCTTGATGCCAACCAGTTCGAGGATGCGTTCGCGGACCAGTTCCGGACGACGATCCTGCAGGCGGATGGCAGCTACTTCAAGCTCACCGACCCGGCCAGCGTGTCCGGCATCGTCGATCAGATCACGAGCGAGCAGACCTCGCTCATGGTCGGCCAGCCCCAGCTGCTCGTCACCGACCGGCCGAACGTGTGGCTCGTGCTGATGCTCGTCTTCGCATCCATCTACGTCGTGCTGGCCTGGAGGCTCCGACTATGACCTGGAATCCCATACTTCCCCCGGCGCTCCTTGCGCTCGTCGGCATGGTCCTGCTCGGCTTCTGCGTCTTCGCGCTTGTCAGGGCATCCGATCGCCGACGGCGCGTCAACTGGGTCCTGCGCCTCGCCGCCTGTGCGCTGATCGTGGTCGCCGCGTTCCGCCCCGGCATCGGCAGCGCTCCGGCACCGAACCTCCAGAGCGAGGTTGACGTGCTCTTCGTGGTCGACACGACGGCGAGCATGGTCGCAGAGGACTGGGACGGTGCACCGCGGCTCGACGGCGTGAAAGCGGACATCTCAGCGCTGACGGCCGCGCACGAGGGTGCCAGGTTCGGACTCGTGACCTTCGACGCCGCCGCCGTCCAGCGGCTGCCGTTCACCGCCGACACGACCGCGCTCGACGCTCTGCTGCAGACGCTGCGTCCGGAGGTCACCCAGTACTCCCGTGGCAGCTCCATCTCCATCGCAGAGCCGCTGGTCCGGGATGTGCTGGAAGCGGCAGCCGAGGCCGAGCCGGAGCGCGCGAGGCTCGTGTACTACCTGGGCGACGGTGAGCAGACAGCCGAGACGGAGCCGGAGTCGTTCAGCGCTGTCGCGGGCTATCTGGCCGGGGGCGCCGTGCTCGGCTATGGCACTGAGGAGGGCGGGCCCATGAAGGCGACTGCTGGCACGCTCGCGGCGGACGAGCCGAGCTACATCCTCGACGGACAGGGCCAGCAGGCTCGCTCCGTCATCGACACGGCGGCTCTGCAGACCATCGCGGACGACCTCGCGCTGCCGCTCGAGGTGCGCGAGCCTGGCACCGAAGTGGTGCCCGCGGAGGTCGACGGCACGAGGGTGACGCAGACCGGCGGCAGCGCGGAGACGGCGTTCGAGGTGTACTGGATCCTCGCGGCGGCCGCGTTCCTCCTGCTGCTCCGAGACGTCTGGGAGTCCGTGAAGCACTCGATCGAGCTCAGCAGAGCAAGGGGAGGAACGGCATGAGTCCTCGCCGGAAGAAGTCGGGCGGTACCCTGCCGGTGGCCGCCGTCGCCGCGAAGCGCAGGCGCAGGTTCATCCTCTTCAGCATCCCGTTCGCGCTCCTGGCGGCCGCGTTCGCGACGAAGCTGATCAGCATGTCGATCATCGCCGACCGCACGGTGTCGCTCTACGCCGACTCCGAGTACGAGGGGAGCATGAACTCCGCGCAGCAGCAGAAGTTCGTGAACATCCTCGAGAGCTGGAAAGCCCCGTACAACACGGGCACGTCGATGCTCCAGCTGGGGCTGCTCGACGAGGCGCGCACCGAGCTCGAAGCGGCCCTGCCCATGGCCGAGCCTCCGCAGCAGTGCCCGATCCGCGCGAATCTCGCCATCACGATCGAGCGCCAGGGCGATGCGCGACTGGCCGCGGACGACACCGCAGGGGCGGTGGCGCTCTGGCAGGAGGCGCTCGCAGTCCTGGATGCCCGCGACCCGAGTTGCGCGTCCACCGAATTCGAGCCCCCGACGGTCGAATCGAGCGAACGCATCCAGCAGAAGCTGCAGCAGCAGTCGGAGGCGCAGGAGCCGAACGAGGGGGAGGAGCCCCCGGAATCGACGCAGTCACCGGAGATGACCGAGCTCGAAGAGCAGCTGCAGGAGAATCAGCAGGACCGACAGGACGAGCTCGACCAGGAGCGCGGCGAGACAGAGGGTGATTCGCTGTACGACAAGCCCTGGTGACGCAGATCGGTGCCCGCGGTCGAGCCGTCCTCTGCCAGGGTCCAGCGCGGCCAGCGCGTGGGCCCTGGCACGACTAGCATTGGCCGGGTGACTACTCGCCTCTCCAAGCTCTTTGTCCGCACGCTCCGCGAAGACCCCGTCGACGCAGAGGTGGCAAGCCACAGGCTCCTCGTGCGCGCCGGCTACATTCGCCGCCAGGCGCCAGGCGTCTTTGCATGGCTGCCGCTCGGTCTCAAGGTGAAGCGCCGCATCGAGCAGATCGTGCGCGAGGAGATGGAAGCCGCGGGTGCCCAGGAGGTTCATTTCCCAGGCATCCTGCCTGCCGACTTCTACGAGGCCACGGGGCGCCTCGACGATTTCGGCGACGGGATCTTCCGCTTGGAGGACCGCAAGGGGGCGCCGCTGGTGCTCGCGCCGACACACGAGGAGGCCTTCACGCTCGCCGTCAAGGATCTGTACTCCTCGTACAAGGACCTGCCGCTCGCGATCTACCAGATCCAGGACAAGTACCGCGACGAGGCTCGTCCCCGCGCTGGGCTGCTGCGCGGCCGTGAGTTCACGATGAAGGACGCCTACTCGTTCGACATCGACGACGCCGGTCTCGACATCAGCTACCAGGCTCAGCGAGACGCCTACGAGCGCATCTTCGACCGCCTCGGACTCGAGTACGTCATCGTCGCGGCGAACGCCGGCGCGATGGGCGGCTCGCGGAGCGAGGAGTTCCTGCACCCCACACCCGTCGGCGAGGACACCTTCGTGCGCTCGCCCGGTGGCTACGCGGCGAACGTCGAGGCCTACGCCGCGCCGGCTCCCGTCGCAGTGGACCCCAGCTCGACCGGGGCCGCGACCGTCTTCGATTCGCCGGACACGCCGACCATCGCGACGCTCGTCGCACACGCGAATGCGGTCGTCCCGAAGACCGGGGACCGCGACTGGACCGCGGCGGACACACTCAAGAACGTGGTCGTGGCACGTCTCCACACAGACGGCACCCGCGACCTGGTCGTCGTCGGCATCCCCGGCGACCGTGAGGTCGACATGAAGCGCCTCGAGACGGCCCTTCAGCCTGCCGAGGTCGAGGCTGCGACTGCGGAGGACTTCGCGAAGCACCCCGGTCTCGTTCGCGGGTACATCGGACCATGGTCGGCCGCGGGCCAGGTGCTCGGTGAGGAGTCGACCACCGGTGTGGCGTACTTCCTCGACGAGACGGTCGCGGACGGCTCCAGCTGGATCACCGGCGCCAACATCGCTGGCAAGCACGTCCACTCGCTGGTCGTCGGACGGGACTTCACGGCGGATGCGCGCATCGGCGCCGCCGAGGTCCGTGACGGCGACCCTGCCCCCGACGGCAGCGGAGCCATCACGACGGCTCGCGGCACGGAGATCGGGCATGTCTTCCAGCTCGGTCGCAAGTACGCGGAGGCCCTCGGGTTGAAGGTCCTCAATGAGCAGGGCAAGCTCACAACCGTGACGATGGGGTCGTACGGCATCGGCGTGACCCGGAACCTCGCGCTCATCGCCGAGGCCAACCACGACGACCGTGGTCTCATCTGGCCTGAGCAGGTGGCGCCTTTCGACGTGCAGATCATCGCAACCGGGCGCAACGAGGAGCCGTTCGCGGTTGCGGAGGAGCTCTCCGCCGCGTTCGACGCCGCCGGCCTCGACGTGCTATACGACGACCGGAAGAAGGTCTCACCCGGCGTCAAGTTCGGAGATGCGGAGCTCCTGGGCGTTCCGTGGATCGTCATCGCGGGCAAGGGCGCCGCCGACGGCCAGGTCGAGCTGTGGAACCGCCGGACGAACGAGCGCGACGCGGTCGCCAAGGACGAGGTGCTGGCGCTCCTGCAGTCCAAGCGCGCCAGCTGAGGGCGGCCCGGGACGAGGCACCGCGTCGCCTCGTCCCGCGTGCCTGGCCTGAGGACGAGTCTGCCCCGCATGGGGTAAACTCGTCCTTTCATCTGAATAGAGGGAGCGCCATGAAGATCGACCTTGCTGTCCTGAGGATTCTCG
Source organism: Pseudoclavibacter sp. JAI123 (assembly GCF_013409665.1). Lineage (NCBI taxonomy): Bacteria > Bacillati > Actinomycetota > Actinomycetes > Micrococcales > Microbacteriaceae > Pseudoclavibacter > Pseudoclavibacter sp. JAI123. Next base: position 1,822,026 of record NZ_JACCCM010000001.1, read on the forward strand.
AGCGAGAGCGTGAGATTCCGTTTGAGGAACTTGCCAGCATTCTCGAGCAGGCGATCCTGACCGCGTACGAGAAGCACGTCTCGCAGGAACTGGGCCAGGACGTGCCGCCGGCCTCGACCCGCGTGCACCTCGACCGCAAGAGCGGCGAGGTCAACGTCTTCGTTCCCGAGCTCGACGACGACGGCGAGATCGTCGGCGAAGCCCAGCTCCCCGCCGACGACTTCGGCCGAGTTGCCGCGTTCGCAGCCAAGCAGGTCATCAACCAGCGCATCCGCGACATCGGCGACGACAAGGTGCTCGGCGAGTTCCGCGGACGCGAAGGCGACATCATCGCCGGCGTCATCCAGCAGGGGCCGAACCCCCGCATGATCCACGTCGACCTCGGAACCGTCGAGGCGATCCTGCCCCCTGAAGAGCAGGTGCCGGGTGAGGACTACTCGCACGGCCGCCGGCTGCGGGTCTTCGTGACGAAGGTCGAGCGGGGCAGCAAGGGCCCCCAGATCACCGTCTCCCGCACCCACCCGTCTCTCGTGCGCAAGCTCTTCGCACTCGAGGTTCCTGAGATCGCGAGCGGCGTCGTCGAGATCGTGTCGCTGGCCCGTGAGGCCGGCCACCGCTCGAAGATCGCGGTGCGCGCGACGCAGGAGGGCATCAACCCGAAGGGCGCGTGCATCGGTGAGCTCGGGGCACGCGTGCGTGCCGTCACCAACGAGCTCGGCGACGAGAAGATCGACATCGTCGACTACTCGGATGATCTGCCGACGTTCGTGGCCAGCGCACTGAGCCCTGCGAAGGTCTCGAGCGCGTTTGTCATCGACCGGGCGACCAAGGCCGTCCGGGCACTTGTTCCGGACTTCCAGCTGTCGCTCGCGATCGGCAAGGAAGGCCAGAATGCGCGTCTCGCGGCCAAGCTCACGGGGGCGAGAATCGACATCCAGCCCGACTCGATCCTCGAAGACGGAGACGAAGCGCGCGCAGAGGGGTAGTATGTCGTCTGTACGAACGTGCGTTGGATGCCGTTCGCGCTCCGCACGGAGTCAGCTCCTCAGGGTTGTGCTCCGTCAGGGAAGCCTCGAAGTCGATATCTCGGCGAGTCTTCCAGGGCGCGGAGCCTGGATCCATCCGACCGCGGAGTGCACCAGGCTAGCGATCGAGCGGCGCGCATTCTTGCGGGCCTTCAAGACCGGCACGGTGGACACCGAGGCGCTCAGCAGGCACGCGAGCACACTGGAGCAGGGCGAACGCACTGCTCCTACCACGAGAAAAGGCTGATCGGACCATGGACTAATCATGAGTGACTCACGATGAGGCACATCCGACTTTAATGGTCCGCTCCTGTTTGGGCGGGCCCCAGACAGGAGAAAAGTGGCAAAACCACGCGTACACGAAATCGCCAGCGAGATGGGCGTCGACTCGAAGACCGCCCTCAAGACTCTGCAGGACATGGGCGAGTTCGTTAAGAGCGCATCGTCGAGCGTCGAGCCCCCCGTGGCCCGTCGCCTTCGCGAGGCGCTGAAGACCAACGCAGCCGGTGGCGCACAGCCGCAGGCCGCGGCTCCCGCGGCATCGAAACCCGGCTCCCCGCGTCCCGGTGGCGCGACGCCGTCGAGCGTGCGCCCGGGCACGAAGCCCGGACCTTCCGCCCCCTCGGCACCGGCCGCACCCGCTGCGCCCGCCGCGACGCAGAAGGCTGCCGGTTCCTCGGCTCCGACTCCCGGACCGAAGCGCAAGCCTGAGCCAGCACCGGCTCCGGTCGCAACAGAAGCTCCGACTCCGGCTCCCGCAGCTGCCGCGCCCGCGGCTCCTGCCGCTCCCGCAGCCGAGGCTGGCGCACCGAAGCCGAACGCGCAGCGTCCCGCTGCTCCCGGCGACGCCAAGCCTGCCCAGGCCGAGGGCGGCGCAAGCCCCTCGATCCCGCGCCCCCGCGGCCCGCGTCCCGGACCCCGTCCGGGAAACAACCCCTTCGCGTCCAGCCAGGGCATGGGGCGTTCGCGACCCGGCAACAACCCATTCGCCTCGAACCAGGGCATGCGCCCCGGTGGCGGCCCCCGTCCGGGCGGCGCAGGCGGACCCCGTCCTGCAGGTGCAGGCGGACCCCGTCCGGCAGCTCCGCGTCCCGGTCAGCCCCGCGTCCTCCCAGGTGCCCGCCCCGCGGGTGCGGGCCGGCCAGGCGGTCGTCCGGGTGCAGGTGGCGCTGGTGGCGGACGCCCAGGTGGCGCTCCAGGCGCCGGTGGCGGTTTCGCGCCGCGTCCAGGTGGCGGCGGAGGTCGCCCTGGTGGCGGCGGTCGCGGTCGCGGCTCGACGGCCGGAGCGTTCGGTCGTGGCGGCGGCAAGTCGAAGGCGCGCAAGTCCAAGCGGACGAAGCGGGCAGAATTCGAGATGCGGGAAGCCCCGAGCGTCGGCGGCGTCAAGGTTCGTCGCGGAGACGGCTCGACGCCGATCCGCCTGCGCCGCGGTGCCTCCATCTCGGACTTCGCTGAGAAGATCGACGCCAGCCCAGGCGACCTCGTGACGGTGCTGTTCCACCTCGGTGAGATGGCGACCGCAACGGAGTCGCTCGACGAGGCCACGTTCGAGGTCCTCGGCGAGGAGCTCGGCTACCGCATCCAGATCGTCAGCCCCGAAGACGAAGACCGCGAGCTCCTCGAGGGCTTCTCGATCGACCTCGACCAGGAAGCAGAGGACGAAGGAGACGACGTCCTCGAGATCCGCCCGCCCGTCGTCACGGTCATGGGTCACGTCGACCACGGAAAGACGCGCCTCCTCGACGCGATTCGCAACGCGAACGTCGTCGAAGGCGAAGCCGGTGGCATCACGCAGCACATCGGTGCGTACCAGGTCTGGCACGAGCACGAGGGCATCGAGCGCGCCATCACGTTCATCGACACGCCAGGTCACGAGGCCTTCACGGCCATGCGTGCCCGTGGTGCGCAGGTCACCGACATCGCGATCCTCGTGGTCGCGGCGGATGACGGCATCATGCCGCAGACGGTCGAGGCGCTCAACCACGCCCAGGCTGCCAACGTGCCGATCGTCGTCGCGGTCAACAAGGTGGACAAGGAAGACGCGAACCCGTCGAAGGTCCGCGCGCAGCTGACCGAGTACGGGCTCGTCGCCGAGGAGTTCGGTGGCGACACGATGTTCGTCGACGTCTCCGCTCGCAACAACCTCAACATCGACAGCCTCATCGAGGCGGTCCTCCTGACGGCTGACGCAGGTCTCGACCTTCGCGCCAACCCGAACAAGGAGGCGCGCGGTATCGCCATCGAGGCGAAGCTCGACAAGGGACGCGGTGCGGTTGCGACCGTCCTCATCCAGTCGGGAACGCTGCGGGTCGGCGACCCGATCGTCGCCGGAACGGCGTACGGCCGCGTCAGGGCCATGCTCGACGAGAACGGTCAGGTCGTCACCGAGGCTGAGCCTTCGCGCCCAGTCCAGGTGCAGGGCCTCTCGAGCGTTCCTCGTGCAGGCGACACCTTCATCGTCACGGAAGAGGACCGCACCGCGCGTCAGATCGCCGAGAAGCGTGAAGCCGTCGAACGCAACGCGAGCCTCGCGAAGTCCCGCAAGCGCATCAGCCTCGAGGACTTCACCCGTGCACTCGAAGAGGGCAAGGTCGAGTCACTCAACCTCATCATCAAGGGTGACGTCTCCGGTGCCGTCGAGGCACTCGAGGAGTCGCTGCTCAAGATCGATGTGGATGACTCGGTGCAGCTGCGCATCATCCACCGCGGTGTCGGCGCCATCACGGAGTCCGATGTCAACCTCGCCACGGTCGACAACGCCATCATCATCGGCTTCAACGTGCGCCCCGACACGAAGGCGCGCGAGCGCGCCGCTCGTGAAGGCGTGGATGTCCGGTTCTACTCGGTCATCTACGGAGCGCTCGAGGACATCGAGAACTCGCTCAAGGGCATGCTCAAGCCCGAGTTCGAAGAGGTCCAGTCGGGTGTCGCCGAGATCCGCGAGGTGTTCCGTTCCTCCAAGTTCGGGAACATCGCCGGATGTATCGTGCGCAGCGGAACGATCACGAGGAACGCGACTGCTCGCGTCATCCGCGACGGCATCGTCATTGCGGACAACCTCGCGATCGACTCGCTCCGCCGGTTCAAGGACGACGTCACCGAGGTCCGCACAGACTTCGAGTGCGGTATCGGCCTCGGCAAGTACAACGACATCCAGATCGGCGACGAGATCGAGACGACTGAGCTCGTCGAGAAGCCGCGCGTCTAGCTGTCGACCGAGCTGCCGCGCTGCCTGAAGCGCGGCGCGTACTCGGGGCGGGGTCCTGGCCAACCGGCCGGGGCCCCGCCTTCAGGTTCTGCGCAGTTTGAGACACTGCAGACGCATTTGACTGTCTGCATCAGCACACGAGAAAGTAGCCATCATGGTCGATCATTCACGGGCCCTGCGACTCGCAGACCGCATCAAGGTCATCGTCGCGAAGACCCTCGAGCGAGGCGTCAAGGACCCGCGGCTCGGGTTCGTCACGATCACGGACGTGCGCGTCACGGGTGACCTGCAGCATGCCACGATCTTCTACACCGTCTACGGCGACCAGAAGGAGCGTCGGGACACCGCTGCGGCGCTCAGGAGCGCGACCGGGATGCTTCGCACGGAGGTGGGCAAGAACATCACGTCGCGCCTCACCCCGAGCCTCGAATTCGTGCCGGATGCGATCCCCGAGAACGCCGACGCCATCGCGGCGCTGCTGCGGGAAGCGCACGAGCGTGATAGCGCATCCGCGGAGCAGGCCAAGGGGGCAAGCTACGCGGGTGACGCCGATCCGTACGAGAAGAAGGACGAGCCCGAGGACGCCTGACGCTCCTCTGCTCACTGCTCCAGCGCTCGCCGGTGACTGCTCAGTCGCCGGCGAGCGCTATCTCCGCCGCTTCGCGTTCCACGATGAGTCCGTCGCTCTTCAGCGAGGCGATCGCCCGCGTGAAGCGGTCTGCATCCGCACCGGATGGGTCGAGGTGCTGCTGCAGGAACGTGATCTCCACGCCGCCCGGGATCGACCGGAGCTCGCGGAGCACCAGGCCTCGCATCTCACGGTCGGAGCCGGCGAACGTCGCCTGGCGCTTCCTGGCGGCGCCGCTGGAGGCTGGCCGGCCAGCTCGGAACCACGCGCACAGGCCCATGACGGGGCACTCCTCGCACTTCGGCCGCTTTGCCGTGCAGACAACGGCACCCAGCTCCATTGCTGCGGCGTTCCAGGCGTTCGCGGCGTCGGGATCCGCGGGGGAGACTGCCCGCATCTCCGTGGCGTCGCGCACGGCAGACGGCCCCCACGGAGTCTCCACGCCCCCGAAGGCGCGCGCGAGCACTCGACGAACATTCGTGTCGACAACCGGTTCAGGCACGCCGTAGGCGAACGACATCACGGCTGATGCCGTGTAGGGACCGACGCCTGGCAGCGCGAGCAGCTCCTCGCGTGTGCGCGGGACGGCGCCAGCGTGGTCAGTCACGATCGAGCGGGCGCACGCGAGGAGCCAGAGAGCTCGCCGCGGGTAGCCGAGCCGATCCCAGAACCGGAGCACTTCGGCCTCCGATGCGGAGGCCATCGCAGCTGGCGTGGGCCAGCGGTCGATGAAGTCGAGCCATTTCGGTTCCACTCTGGCGGCCTGGATCTGCTGTAGCATCGTCTCGCTCACGAGCACACCCCACGGCGTGGTCGTGGGCAGGCGCCACGCGAGCGCCCGATGGCCGCGGTCGAACCAGGCGTTGATGGCGGCCGTCACCGTGGAGCTGTGGACCGCGGACGGGGAGAAGTGGGGTTGCCCGCGCTCGATGTCGTGGACGAGCTCCGCGAGGGTCGCGTTCACCGGAGCGGGCAGACCGAGCGCGCGACCGTGGGCGACCACGGCTCCATTGAGTGCGTCGATCTCTGTCGCCTCGCCGCGGCGGATGCTCTGCAGCGTCGATGCGTAGTTCGGCGTCGGACCGAAGGCGGCGGACAGCTCGCGCGCCAGTCGCTCGTTCCGAGCGTTGGCGTCGCCCGGCTCGCGAGGTTGGCTGTTCGCGAGAGATGCGAGCGCCGCGTTGAACGGGCCGACCTCGACGTGGTGTGCGCCACTGGCCGCCGCGACGGTGAGCAGCTCGCCCATGCTCGCAGCGAGGACGCCCAGGAGGGTTGGGTGCTCACCCACTTCCTGCACGCTGAGCCCGGTGATGGCCGGCAGCGCGTTGACCTGATTGATGAGGAGCTTGCTCCACAGCGCTGAGGCCAGGTCATCGGTGGCCCGGGCCTCGATCGCGGGTGACAGATCCGCTGCGAGCTGCGCGAGGCGCGGAGCGTCGGCGCTGGATGCCGTTCCGAGCGTCAGCGATCCAGCCGCCGTTGCCCGGACCTCATCGGACGAGGGCCGGTTGACGGCGAACGTGGCAAGCCCTCCTGCGACGAATCCACTCCTCAGCGCCTCCGGGATCGATGTGAGCATCCGTTCGACGGTCGACGCACCCTCGAGGCCGTTCTGCACGACGACCGTCACGGTGCGCGCCACCGCTTCGAGGTGCGGCTCGACCGCGCGCACGGTGTCCTGCGCCTTTACCGCGACCAGGATGAGGTCGAACGCTCCGGACAGCTCTCGGCGCGTCGCGAGCTCTGCGTCGTGCGTGCCGAACGCGCCGGTGAGCACGATGTGCCGTCGGTCGGCGGGGGACACCCGCGCGTCATCTCGCTCGACGAGCACGACCTCGTGCCCTGCTCGATCCAGGAGGAGCGCCAGCGTACCCCCGACCGCGCCCGCGCCGATGACCGCAACCCGCATCTGATCTCCTCCGCGCGTGTGGAAGGGCGGTCGCCGGGATGTCCCGGCGCCGTCCGGTGGCCGGGAACGAGCCTACGGGCACCGTAGGATATTGGGGACATGACGACTCCATCTTCCGGCCCAAGCGGTGTCCTCCTCCTTGACAAGCCCCAGGGGCCGACGAGTCACACGCTCGTCGCGATGACGAGGCGGGCGCTCGGGACGCGGAAGGTCGGCCACGCCGGCACGCTCGACCCGATGGCGACCGGACTCATGATCTTGGGCGTGGGCGGCGCCACGCGTCTGCTCACCTACTTCGTCGGCGACGACAAGGAGTACTTCGCGACGGTGCGTCTGGGGGTCTCGACGAACACCGAGGACGCGGAGGGGGAGGTCACAGCCACGGCCCCCGCGTCAGCTGTCGCGGCGGTCACCCCAGAGCGTGTAGAGGCGGCGATGTCCGCGCTTCGTGGGCCGATCAGCCAGATCCCCTCCGCGGTGAGTGCGATCAAGGTCGACGGGGTTCGTGCCTACAAGCGCGTTCGCGACGGCGAGGCCGTGCAGCTCGCAGCCCGCGACGTGACGATCTCCGAGCTCGAGCTCCTCGATACGCGGTCGACGACCGCAGAAGAGCAGCCCGTCCTCGACCTCGACATCCGTGTCTCCTGCTCGTCCGGCACCTACATCAGGGCCCTGGCACGAGACCTCGGCGCTGCGCTCTCCACGGGTGCGCACCTGACGGCGCTCAGGCGCACGCGCGTCGGCGACTTCGGCATCGAGGATGCGGTCGCACCGGACGCGGACGATCTCGGAGCGCGCCTCCTGGCGCCGGCGCAAGCTGCGCTCCGACGGTTCCGCGCCTTCGAGGCGACCGCCGAGCAGGCTGCCGACCTCAGAAACGGCAAGAAGCTGCGCCTCGATGCGGGCGCCGACGACGGGGTGCTCGCCGCGATCGACCCGGACGGCGACCTCATCGGCATCGCCAGAGCCAAGGCCGGCGTGCTCAAGTCGGAGTTCAACATGCCGACGGAGGCCAAGGCGTGATCGACTGGTTCACCTGGACGCTCTGCCTCGTGAGCGCCGCAGCCGGTGTCTTCTGCGTCATCGCGGGCGCCGCCGGCCGCAAGCCCGGCGATGTGACGGTGGGCGCCGTCGCCCTCGTCGAGCTGCTGCTCGTGGCGCAGCTCGTGATCGCGCTCATCGCGCCCGCGACGGGGAATGCGCCGGTCGGGGACGCCCTCGAGTTCTGGATGTACTGGGTGGTGGCGGTCATCATCCCGCCCGCGGCGGTCTTCTGGGGTCTCGTCGAGCGCACACGGTGGTCGACCGTGATCCTCGGCATCGCCGCCCTCACCGTCGGCGTGATGGTCTTCAGGATGCACCAGATCTGGATCGGCGCCAGCCCGTTCATCGGGGCACAGGCGTGAGCCGAGCCGAGCGCGAGCCCGGCAGCGACGGCGGGTACCAGGGTGCGCGGGGCTCAGGGCGAGTGCTGGTCGTCATCTACGCGGTGCTCGCGCTGGCGTCGATCGGCAGGAGCTCGTACCAGCTGCTCTCCAAGCTCGGCGAGGCGCCTCTCGCGTACTCGCTCTCCGCGGCCGCGGCGCTTGTGTACCTGCTCGCCACGATCGCGCTCGTCCGGCGCGGGCGCGTCTGGAATCGAATCGCCTGGTTCACGATCGTCTTCGAGCTCGTCGGCGTCCTCGTGGTCGGGTCGCTGACGGAGTTCCACCCGGAACTGTTCCCCTCCGACACCGTATGGTCGGACTTCGGGGTGGGCTACGCGTATATTCCTCTTGTGCTCCCGATCCTCGGCATCGCGTGGCTTGAGACGGGACGATCGAGACGAAAGAGGGAACGTGCGGCTGTTCACTGACCTGGCTGAGCTGCCTGTCGAGCTCGCGCCGAGTGCCATCACCGTCGGCAAGTTCGACGGCGTGCACCGCGGCCACCGGTGGCTTCTCTCGCGTCTCGTCGACGAGGCCTCCTCGCGCGGGCTGGAGCCGGTCGCGGTCACCTTCGACCGCCATCCGCTCTCGCTCATCACGCCTGGCGTCGAGCCAGAGCCGATCACGTCGCTGAGCCAGAAGATCGACCTGCTCGCCGAGACCGGCTTGGGCTCGACGATCGTCCTGCCGTTCGACGACACCCTCGCTGGCATGAGTCCGGAGGCGTTCGTCCGGGATCTGCTCGTGGGCACGCTCCGGATGCGGCTCATCGTCGTGGGACAGGACTTCCGCTTCGGCGCCAAGGGGGCCGGCGACGTCGCTCTGCTGCGCGAGCTCGCCGCCAGCTGCGGATTCGAGATCGTCATCGCCGATGACGAGATGGCGGAGGACTCGCGCTCGCACGCCGAACGCCGCGCATCCTCGACCTGGGTTCGCGAGCTCCTCGGAGCCGGTGAGGTCCGTGCCGCCGCCGAAGTGCTCGGGCACAACCACACCGTGACGGGGGAGGTCGTCCACGGCGCGAAGCGCGGTCGGGAGCTCGGGTTCCCGACGGCGAACCTGTCGCCGGAGCTCGAGGGCCTCATTCCAGCCGACGGGGTCTACGCGGGCTGGTTCAGGGGCGGGGATCTGAGCGCTCCGGCGGCGATCTCGATCGGCAACAACCCCACCTTCGACGGGGTGCCCCGCAAGCAGGTCGAGGCGCACCTCATCGGCGAGACGGTCGACCTCTACGGGCTCATGGCCCACGTGGAGTTCGTCGAGCGGATACGCGGCATGGAGAAGTTCGACAGCATCGACGCGCTCAAGGACCGCATGGCGCTCGATGTCGTCGAGGCTGCGGAGACGCTCGGCGGCAGCTACGCCGTCTGAGTCGCACTTCCGGGGAGATTCGACAGATCGTCGGCGCCCGCCGGAGGCCGGACCGACCGTCTCAGCGTGGGCACCGTGGGACGTGCCTAGTCGTCGAGCTGCACGCTGCGCCCGAAGAGCTTGAGCACGAGCTGCGCCGCGGTCCCCTCGACCACAGGTCCCTTGTCGCCGATCTGCCACCGCGCATCTGTCGCGCGGAGCCGATTGCGCTTCGCGAGGGACGCCGCCGAGCTGAGCGGCACCCGCGTGCGCACGAGGGCAACCGCGCTCGTCGACCGTGGGCTGAGACGGATCCGCAGACCGAGCGCCTCGGTCATGTCGTAGGTGTGCACGACCGCCTCGGTGAGCTCGGAGATACCGGCTCGCGTCGGGGAGACGACCTTCGTGGCCGCGATGGAGCGGATGCGCGCGACGAGTTCCTCGGTCGGGGCTGCTCCCTCGCGCTTCGCGATGTCGTCCAGGTAGGCGTCGACCCGCAGTCCCTTGCGGAATACGCCCTTGGACGCCTCACGCACGAGGGAGGATGTGGGGGAGCCGAGTCTCCAGGCGAGGTGCCCGGCTACGTCACGAACGCTCCAGCCGTCGCACTTGCTGGGAGTCTCCCATTGTTCGGGCGTCAACCCTGCGAGCAGCGTGGCGGTGCGGTCGAGCGTCGTCGCGATGTGAGCGCTCCAGTCGCCGGCGACCCGCTTCGACGGCGTGAAGTACGGCCGGTCGGGATCTGGGAAAGGGCGTTGTGGCACCTGACGATTATCGCACCCGCGCGGAGTCTGTGCGGGGCAACGACACGTCGTTCCCGAGTCGAAACCTGCGGGTCGCCTGGCGTACACTGTCAACGCTGGTGTCTGAGGGAATCTGAACTCTCCTCGAGACCTGCATGACATCCGGGAGCTCGTCACTCGAGTGGGCCGACGCCCGCCTCACTGCCGGTCGCCGCGTTCGGCGCCGATGCTGCGACCTCCGCCCGGCTCAACTTCCCGATCCCTGCCACGTTGCATAAGGAGGGGCATGTCTCGTAGGACACGCGCCCAAGCCGGCGGTCGCGCCGGCGTTCACACGGCGCCACGCCACCGTAAGCCCGTCGACAACACCGGCGTCATCCCTCAGCTCGCCAAGGCGGCGCGGGAAGTCGAGGCCTCCGCTCAGCGAGGCAAGGTCTCGCCGTCGAACCGCACGAAGTTCCAGGTCATCGCCCTGCTGATGCGCGAAGAGCGCGCGAAGGCGAAGGAGTCGACGGAGCTCGGCGAGCACGACAGGGCCGAGGCGCTCAAGCGTCTCGACGGTCTCGCCTCGATCCTCGCGAAGACCGCTGCCCGTGACACGTCGCTCATCAGCCTGCTCGAACCGGGCGCTCCCGTCAGCGAGGCGGCGAAGGCCCTGCGCAAGCAGATGCTCTTCGCTGGCGGCATCGAGATGGTCGTCGACGAGCAGCCGGAACCCGAGGCCCAGGCGGAGAAGCTGCCGCCGGAGATCGCGCAGCGTCAGGTCCTTCCCGGGTCCGTCAAGGCGCGGACGCGTTCCAACCCGTTCCTCGCTCCCGTGCTCACCAGCGTGAACACGACGACGCCGCACTATTCGCGCCTCTCCAACTGGGAGCTGCTCGGGCCGCTGCTCCGTGCCTTCGAGACCGGTGCGGGCGGCAACGCGGCTTCGATGGAGCTGCCTCCCGCCCCTCGGTGGGACCGAATCTCCCCGCCAGGGCAGGAGCTCATGGATCACCAGGCGAGGCTCCTCGCGAGCGTCGCCGAGGGGCACAGGGCGTACCTGCTCGCCGACGAGCCCGGACTCGGCAAGACCGCGCAGGCACTGCTCGCAGCGTCGGTCGCCGACGCGTATCCGCTGCTGTGCGTCGTCCCGAACGTCGTGAAGACGAACTGGGCACGCGAGGTCCAGCGATGGACCCCGAACCGCCGCGTCACCGTCATCTCCGGTGACGGTCAGGGCATCGACGCCTTCGCGGACGTGTTCGTCGTCAACTACGAAATCCTCGACCGCCACCTGGGGTGGCTCACCTCTCTCGGGTTCAAGGGCATGGTGCTCGACGAGGCGCACTTCATCAAGAACCTGCAGTCGCAGCGGTCGCGGTTGGTCATGCAGCTCGCGAACAGCATCCGCGCACGCGTTCCAGGCGCAGACCCGCTGCTCATGGCGCTGACGGGAACGCCGCTGATCAACGACGTCGACGACTTCAAGGCCATCTGGCAGTTCCTCGGCTGGCTCGAGGGCGATCGGCCCTCCCAGCTGCTGCTCGATCGCCTGGACGAGACGGGACTCGTGCCGAGCGACCCCGGCTTCCTCGCCGCCGCGCGACAGACGGTCATCGATCTCGGCATCGTGCGCAGGCGCAAGATCGACGTCGCGGCGGACCTCCCCGCGAAGCGTGTCGTCGACATGCCTGTCGAGCTCGACTCCGACGAAGGCCGGAGCATCCGAGCGGCGGAGGCGGCGCTCGTCGCGCGCCTCCTGGAGCGCTACCGCCGGATGGCGTCTGCCGCGGGTCTCGAACCCGGCGTCGTCGACCTCGATCGGGTACGGATGATCGCACGACAGGAAGTCGAGGAGTCGAAGGCCTCCTCGACTGGAGCGAGCATCTTCACCATGCTCCGCACGATCGGTGCCGCCAAGGCGCGCCTCGCCGCGGAGTACGCGGGGCAGATCGCGCGTTCGGCCGGCAAGGTCGTGTTCTTCGCGAAGCACATCGAAGTCATGGACGCGGCCGAGCGCACCTTCGCCGAGAACGAGATCTCATCCGTCTCCATCCGTGGCGACCAGTCGCCAGCGGCGCGCCAGGCCGCGATCGATGCCTTCCAGAACGACCCGAGCGTGCAGGTGGTCGTCTGCTCGCTCCTCGCCGCCGGCGTCGGCCTCAACCTGCAGGCCGCGTCTGACGTGGTGCTCGCCGAGCTCAGCTGGACCGCAGCCGAGCAGACCCAGGCCATCGACCGCGTGCACCGCATCGGTCAGGAAGAGCCGGTCACGGCGTGGCGCATCGTCGCGGCCCAGACCATCGATGCCCGCATCGCGGAGCTGATCGACGCCAAGCAGGGCCTCGCGCTGCGGGCGCTCGAGGGCATCGACACGGGTGAGCAGTCCGCCGACAGCATCCAGGTGGATGCGCTCGCGAGTCTCCTCGAAGCGGCGATCCGAGGAGCGCGTCGGCAGTAGGCTGAGGTCAGCGCGGAAACTCAGACGACGAAGTTGGAGGACCATCAGGTCATGTCAGAAACGCAGGAATTCCGTGTCGAACGCGACTCGCTCGGCGAGATGCGGATCCCCGCAGGTGCCTACTGGGGCGTGAACACCGCGCGTGCCCTCGAGAACTTCTCGATCAGCCGACGACAGATCAGCGTGTACCCGGACTTCATCGTGGCCTACGCGCAGGTCAAGCAGGCGGCGGCACGTGCGAACCTCGAGATCGGCGTGCTCGATCAGGAACGCTCGTGGCTCATCGATCGCGCCTGCCAGGACATCATCGACGGCAAGCTCCACGAGGAGTTCGTCGTCGGTGTCATCCAGGGCGGCGCGGGCACGAGCACGAACATGAACGTGAACGAGGTCATCGCCAACCGAGCGCTCGAGCTCGCCGGCCGGCCGTTCGGCGACTACGAGTTCCTCTCGCCGAACGACCACGTCAACCGCTCCCAGTCGACCAATGACACGTACCCGAGCGCCGTCAAGGTGGCGCTCGTGCACGCCACCGAGCGGCTCATCGACGAGTTCACGCTTCTGCAGAACGCGTTCCGCGTCAAGGGGAGCGAGTTCAAGCACATCCTGAAGATCGGTCGCACGCAGCTGCAGGACGCGGTGCCGATGACCCTCGGCCAGGAGTTCAGCGGCTTCTCGACGACGATCGGCGAGGACATCGAGCGCCTGCGCGACGTGCTGCCGCTGCTCCTCGAGCTCAACCTCGGCGCGACGGCGATCGGTACCGGCATCACGGCGGAAGCGAGCTACGCATCCGCGGTCATGCGACAGCTTCGCAAGATCACGGGCTACAACGACCTGCAGACGGCGCACGACCTCATCGAGGCCACGAGCGACACGGGCGTCTTCATGTCGCTCTCGAGCGTCATCAAGCGCACGGCGATGAAGCTGTCGAAGATCTGCAACGACCTGCGACTGCTGTCATCCGGCCCGCAGGCGGGTCTCGGCGAGATCAACCTGCCGGCACGCCAGGCAGGTTCGTCGATCATGCCGGGCAAGGTCAACCCGGTCATTCCTGAGGCGGTCAATCAGGTCGCGTTCGTCATCGCGGGTGCCGACGTGACGATCTCCATGGCCTCCGAAGCCGGTCAGCTGCAGCTCAACGCGTTCGAGCCCGTCATGCTCCACACGCTCATGCAGAACTCGGCCTGGCTCCGCAGGGCAGCCCGCACCCTGCGGGTGAACTGCATCGACGGCATCACCGCCAACGAGGAGCTTCTCGAGTCCAGGGTCTCGAGCTCCGTCGGCGTCGTGACGGCCCTGACGCCGTACATCGGCTACTCGGAGGCCTCGAAGCTCGCGAAGGAGGCCCTCAACACGAAGGCCACCATCGCGGACCTCGTCGTCGAGCGGGGGCTCCTCAGCCGAGAAGAGGTCACGAGCATCCTCTCGCCTGAGCGCCTCTCCGGCATCCAGGCGGTGACCAGCGCGATCCCCATCATCACGCAGGCGCAGGCCATGGCGCTCGAGGACAGCCTCGACCGAGCTGACCTGCGCGACTTCTCGTAGCGTCAGCCCGTCGTTCGCGAGGCGAGCGTCTTGCAAGCAGTTAGGCCCCGCCGGTGCATGTGCACCGGCGGGGCCGAACCGGTCAGGCCTCGAGAGGTCAGTTGGACGGCTTCTCGTCCGATGCCGCAGGGGCATCGTCGGCGCGAGCCGCGTGGCGGGGCGACGTCGTCTCAGTGGGGGAGACCATGGCGTCCGCGTCATCGTCCTCGAAGGTCTCGAGCACGTCCTCGCGGGCCTGGCCAGCACGGACGAGCGTCTGCACCTGGGACTCGATGCTCTTCTCGACTTCCTCCTCGACCCGACGCTTGACGTCGTCGAACCCATCGTCGACTCGCTTGCGCATGTCCTCGAGCTGCTCGTCCACGCGCCGGCGCATGTCCTCGAGCTGGGTGTCGCTGCGTCGCCGCAGATCCTCCGCCGAGACCGTCATGCGCTCGGCGAACGCCTTCGACTTGCCGCCGATGTCCTTCGCGACCTCTTCTGCATGCACGCGACTCGTGCTGATACCAGCGATGAAGCCGACAGTGGCACCGAGAAGGAATCCGAGACGCATCATGGGTCCCAATCTACCGTGCGACTGCTGCCGCCGACTGGCCGTTCGCTCGACGCGCCCCGGCTTGGCTAAGCTGACCGCAGCGTGTCGACGAGACGGGGCAACCCGCGCGCGCCGCGAACCCGGCAGCCCCTGATCCGGACACCCACCCAACGCACGGAGGACCATCGATGAGCAGTGCCACGTCCGTCGTGCCGAAGAAGCGTCGGAGGCTGACGCGCGGCAGGCTCACCTGGCTGCTGCTGCTCGGCTTCGCCGTCCTGCTCTCCGTCGGCGTCGTCGCGTGGCTCTTCAGCGAGCTGCGCTTCGCCGCCCTCACCATGGCCATCCCAGCCCTCGTCCCGCTCGGCCTCGTGCTCGCCGCAGTCTGGTGGCTCGACAGATGGGAGCCGGAGCCCCGCATCCTGCTCGCCTTCGGGCTGTTCTGGGGAGCAGGCGCATCCGTCGTCGGCACCCTCGTGACGGGCGGGATGATGCTCGACGTCGCGCGGTCCTACCTGTCCACCGAAGGCGACGTCAGCAAGTTCTCCGTGCTGATCCAGGCGCCCATCTCGGAGGAGGCCATCAAGGCCGTCGGGCTGTTCCTCATCCTGGTGTTCGCGAGGCGACACTTCGACAGCCCGCTCGACGGGTTCAGCTACGCCGCCGTCATCGGGGCCGGCTTCGCCTTCACCGAGAACATCATCTACTTCTCGCAGGCAGCCGACTCAGCCGCGGGTTTCGCGTCCACGTTCATCGTGCGTGGCATCCTCTCGCCGTTCGCGCACGCCCTCTTCACGGGCATCACCGGCATGGCGATCGGCTGGGGAGCCCGGCGCGGCGGATGGATGCGCCCCGTCCTCATGGGGCTCGGCGGCCTGGTCATCGCGATTCTCGCGCACGCCTTCTGGAACGGAGGCAGCCTTCTCATCCTGCCGCTCCTCGGCGTCGACCCCACCAACCAGTTCGGATGGCTCATCTTCTACCTCGTCGTCCAGCTGCCCATCTTCCTGCTGCTCGCCTGGCTTCTCGTGAAGCTGCACGACCGCGACCGTCTCATCATCGTCGACCGGCTCGGCGAGTACGCAGACGCCGGCTGGTTCACGACCTCAGAGGTCGCCATGATCGGTGACTGGAGCGCACGGGAGCAGGCCTTCGCGTGGGCCAAGTCGGTGAGCCCCGAAGCCGACCGCGCGATGCGTGGCTTCGTGCAGGACTCGTCCCGCTTGGCCTTCGCCCGCGAGCACGCGCGTGTCAACAAGCGCGATCCGAACCGACGCGTCGTGGAGAAGCGGATGCTCGACCGCGTCAAGGAGCACCGCTCGCAGCTTGCCGCGTTCGGCGTCGCCGGCACCAGGTCGGCCGCGTCGTGACCGCGCCTCAGCCACAGCAGGGTGCCTGGGCGGCAGCCGGCGCGCAGCGTCAGCTCGACCCGCAGTTCGCGGTCCCGCAGCCCCCGACCAGGGGCGAGCTCGCGATGCGCATCACCACGATCGTCGTGATGAGCCTCGCGGCGCTCATCATCGCCGTCGTCCTCTTCCTCGCCTACCTCGGCAGCAGCGACGTGGTGCTCCTCGGCAGCGTCCTGGCCGCCCTCATCCCGCTCTTCGTCGTGTGGATGGTCGTCTGGCTCATCGACCGCTGGGAGCCGGAGCCGCGCATCCTGCTCATCGGGGCGGTGTTCTGGGGCGGCGGCATCGCGGTCGGCGGTGCGCTGCTCACCGGCCTGGTGCGCGAAGCGCTCCTGCCCGGCGCGCTCCCGGCCTGGTGGGGGCCATCCGTCGAGGCTCCCGTCGGCGAGGAGATCTGGAAGGGCCTCGGCCTCATCGTCATCTATGCGGTGGCTCGGCGCCACTTCAACGGCCCGACCGACGGCCTTGTCTACGGTGCGCTGCTCGGCGCCGGGTTCGCCTTCACCGAGAACATCCTCTACTTCTCCTCGATGTGGCAGGAGGCAGGCGTCGGCGGGTTCGTCGCCCAGTACTTCATCCGCGGTATAGCCCTTCCGCTTCTGCACCCGATGTGCGTCTCCCTGACGGGGATCGGCATGGGCATCGGCGCACGCCGCGGTGGCTGGGGATCCGCGCTCGGCGGCTTCGCGCTCGGCCTGATTCCCGCCATGGGACTGCACGCGCTCTGGAACGTGGGCTCCGGTCTCGTGCAGCAGTCCGCGGGCATCCTCGGCCTCATCCTGTTCTTCGCCGTCGTGATGGTGCCCATCTTCATCGCCTGGGTCGTCACGATCTTCCTGCTTCGGAGAAGAGACGCGCGCATCATCGTCGACCGACTCTCCGAGTACGCGGCCGTCGGCTGGTACTCGCCCGCGGAGATCAGAATGCTCTCGACCATGCGGGGCAGGTCGAGCGCACGCGCCTGGGCGCGACGCTCAGGGAAGCGCGCTGACAAGGCCATGCGTGACTTCATCACGGAGTCCACGCGTCTTGCCAGTGTGCGTCACCAGGTCGTCCTCGACCCCAATCGGACCAGCAAGCTGCTTGACGAGCGGCTCCTGCTGCGCCGTCTCGGCGAGCTTCGAGGCGAGCTCATCATGGCGCAGGCGCAGCCGCACGGCGCGTCATCCGGGACTCGTCCAGGCTCCGGCGCTTGGATGTAGGACATGACAAACACTGATCGCACCAAGCCAGAAGTCGACTTCCCAGGTGGAGAGGCGCCAGCAGAGCTGGTCATCGAAGACATCATCGTGGGCGACGGGGCAGTCGCGGAGCCGTCCTCGACGGTCGACGTGCACTACCTCGGCGTCGAATTCGAGTCGGGGGAGGAGTTCGACTCCTCGTGGAACCGTGGCGAGTCGGTCAACTTCCCGCTCAAGGCGCTCGTGCGCGGCTGGCAGGAAGGCATTCCCGGCATGCAGGTCGGTGGACGGCGCAAGCTCGTGCTCCCACCCCACCTCGCCTACGGCGCGGCAGGCGGAGGACACCCGCTTTCCGGCAAGACGCTCGTCTTCATCATCGACCTGCTGGGTGTGAGCTGAGCCTTCGAACCTGATATGCTCTTTCGGTTGCCGTGAAACGGCCGCGGATCAAGAGAGCTCGCACACTGTGTGCTGAGCGCCGCGCAACGAAAGAGAAGGGGGTCTGTCAATGGCACTAAGCGCTGAGGGCAAGAAGGCCATCATCGAAGAGTACGCAACGCACCCGGGTGATACTGGCTCCCCTGAAGTTCAGGTTGCCATCCTCTCCACGCGAATCAAGGAGCTCACCGAGCACCTCAAGGAGCACAAGCACGACCACCACTCGCGTCGTGGTCTCCTGCTGCTTGTGGGTCAGCGTCGTCGTCTGCTCGGCTACCTCGCCGACGTCGACATCGCGCGTTACCGTTCGCTCATCGGACGACTCGGCCTCCGCCGCTAAGCACTTGCTGCGAAGAGCCCCTGCCATCGGCAGGGGCTCTTTTCGCGTTCGACGGTCTGACCGCGTGCGAGAAGTCGAACCGTCTCGGCGGTGCCCGCTCGCCGAGGCGCGACTAGGCTGTCGTCATGGCAGCCTCTCGCACCCCAGCTCAGCACCAGGCAGGTTCAAAGGGCCAGGCAAAGGCCGCATCCGACGGCGATGGAGCCCTCGTCGATGGAAGCAAGGCTGCCGATGGCTCGAACGGTCGCTCCCGCAGATCCGCCCAAGGAGCTCAGACCGCCTACCGCCTGAACCGGGCAGGTATCCCGGACACGACTCCCGAGATCGACGAGCTCGCAGAGCTGCGAGACGAGGACCCGCTCGGCGAGGCCTGGCGGCACGGCTACCCGTACGACACGAAGCTCCCGCGCAAGGAGTATGAGAAGCAGAAGCGCGCACTGCAGATCGAGCTGCTGAAGCTCCAGACCTGGGTCAAGGAGACCGGCCAGAAGGTCGTCATCATCTTCGAGGGGCGTGACGCGGCAGGCAAGGGCGGGGCGATCAAGCGCTTCATGGAGCACCTGAACCCCCGCGGTGCACGCACCGTCGCGCTCGAGAAGCCCACGGAGAAGGAGCAATCGCAGTGGTACTTCCAGCGCTACGTCGAGCACCTGCCTTCCGGTGGCGAGATCGTGCTCCTCGACCGCTCCTGGTACAACCGTGCTGGCGTCGAGCGCGTCATGGGCTACTGCACGCCGACGGAGTACCTCGAGTTCACCCGGTCGGCTCCTGAGTTCGAGCGGATGCTCGTGAACTCCGGCACCACGATCATCAAGTTCTGGTTCTCCGTCGGTCGGGCCGAGCAGCTCGCTCGCTTCGCCGCCCGTCGGGACGACCCGGTGCGCCAGTGGAAGCTGAGCCCGACCGACCTCGCCTCGTTGGACAAGTGGGACGAGTACAGCGAGGCCAAGGAGGCGATGTTCTTCTACACGGACACCGCGGAGTCGCCGTGGACGGTCGTCAAATCGAACGACAAGAAGCGGGCGAGGCTCGAGGCCATGCGCTACGTCCTCTCGCAGTTCGACTACCCGTCGAAGGACGAGGGCGTCGCGCACGCGGCCGACAAGAAGATCGTCGGATCCCCGAGCAAGCTCTACGACGAGGGGGAGAAGCCGACCGGTGAGTTCCCGCTCGTGACGGAGCTGCCTCGAGCGTCGCGCAAGAAATAGGGCCAGGTCTGCAGTGTTGCGCGGCTCGTCGGCAATCGCCGCACGGGTTCCAGCTGCTCGGCGCCCTCCGCTGGTAGAGTCGATGTCGCAAACACTCAAGATACGCGGGGCGGCGAGTAGCTGGTCCTCGGTGGTGGGTTCCTGTCGTGGCTTCGCGTCGAAGCGCGAACAAGACAGAGGTCTTCTACTGACGATCAGCCCGGGATGACCCGGTCGCGCTTTCCCTTCGCGTGCACACGCAAAAGGAGGAGACCTCTTGGAAGGTCCCGAAATCAAGTTCTCTGAAGTCGTTCTCGACAACGGCAAGCACGGCCAGCGCAAGATCCGCTTCGAAGCAGGGCGCCTCGCCCAGCAGGCGCAGGGCTCCGCCGTCGCCTACCTCGACGACGAGACCATGCTGCTCTCGGCCACGAGCATCTCGAAGAATCCGAAGGAGAACTTCGACTTCTTCCCGCTCACGATCGACGTCGAGGAACGCAGCTACGCCGCCGGAAAGATCCCCGGATCGTTCTTCCGCCGTGAGGGTCGCCCCTCGACCGAGGCCATCCTGGTCTGCCGCTTGATCGACCGCCCTCTGCGCCCGTCCTTCGTCAAGGGCCTGCGCAACGAGGTCCAGGTCGTCGTCACCGTGCTCTCCATCGCACCGGGCGAGTTCTACGACGCCCTCGCCATCAACGCCGCGTCGCTCTCGTCGCAGCTGAGCGGCGTGCCGTTCTCTGGCCCGATCGCCGGTGTGCGTCTCGCGCTCATCGACGGCCAGTGGGTCGCATTCCCGAAGTTCGAGCAGCTCGCTGACGCGGTCTTCGACCTCACCGTCGCCGGCCGCCTCGTCACCAAGGCTGACGGCACCGAAGACATCGCCATCATGATGGTCGAGGCCGAGGCCACCGAGCACGCGTGGGGCCTCATCCAGGCCGGCGCGCAGAAGCCGGACGAAGCGGTCGTCGCACAGGGCCTCGAGGCTGCGAAGCCGTTCCTCACGCAGCTCGTGAAGGCACAGCAGGAGCTCGCAGACCAGGCCGCGAAGCCCGTCGTCGAGTACCCCGTCTTCCTGCCCTACACGCAGGAGGCGCTCGACGCCGTCACCGCGCTCTCGCACGACGGCCTCGTCGACGTGTACCAGATCGCCGGCAAGGTCGAGCGACAGGACGCGGACGACGCCCTCAAGGCGAGCGTCAAGGAGCAGATCGCCGCGAAGATCGAAAGCGGAGAGCTCGACGCTTCCGTCGCCGGTCAGGTGTCCGCCGCGTACAAGACCGTCACGAAGGACGTCGTCCGCGGACGCATCCTCCGTGAGGGCAAGCGCATGGACGGACGCGGCGTCGCCGACATCCGCCAGCTCGACGCAGAGGTCGACGTCGTGCCTCGCGTGCACGGCTCGGCTATCTTCCAGCGCGGCGAGACGCAGATCCTCGGCGTCACCACGCTGAACATGCTCAAGCTCGAGCAGCAGATCGACTCGCTCTCGCCGATCACGTCGAAGCGCTACCTGCACCACTACAACTTCCCGCCGTACTCGACGGGTGAGACCGGACGCGTCGGCTCGCCGAAGCGTCGCGAGATCGGGCACGGCTTCCTCGCCGAGCGCGCTATCGTGCCGGTGCTCCCCAGCCGCGAGGAGTTCCCCTACGCGATCCGCCAGGTCTCGGAGGCGCTCAGCTCGAACGGCTCGACGTCGATGGGCTCGGTCTGCGCCTCCACGCTGTCGCTCCTCAACGCCGGCGTGCCGCTGCGCGCGCCCGTTGCCGGCATCGCCATGGGCCTCGTCTCCGACGAGGTCGACGGAGAGACGCGCTACGCCGCCCTCACCGACATCCTCGGCGCTGAAGACGCACTCGGCGACATGGACTTCAAGGTCGCCGGCACGGCCGAGTTCGTGACGGCCATCCAGCTCGACACGAAGCTCGACGGCATCCCGACGTCGGTCCTCGACGGCGCGCTGACGCAGGCTCGGGATGCTCGCATCCAGATCCTCGACAAGGCGATCAACGCAGTCATCGACACGCCGGATGAGCTGGCAGCCACGGCTCCGCGCATAATCTCGGTCCGCGTGCCGATCGACAAGATCGGCGAGGTGATCGGGCCAAAGGGCAAGGTCATCAACCAGATCCAGGACGACACCGGCGCCGACATCTCGATCGAGGACGACGGCACCGTGTACATCGGCGCTGTCGATGGTCCGTCCGCCGAAGCCGCTCGGGCAGCGGTGAACGCGATCGCGAACCCGACCAACCCCGAGGTTGGCGAGCAGTACCTGGGCACGGTCGTCAAGATCGCGTCGTTCGGTGCCTTCGTCTCGCTCCTCCCGGGCAAGGACGGCCTCCTGCACATCTCCGAGGTGCGCAAGCTCGCCGGTGGCAAGCGCGTCGAGAACGTCGAGGACGTGCTCGGAGTCGGCCAGAAGATCCTCGTCGAGATCACCAAGGTCGACGACCGTGGAAAGCTGTCGCTCGCCCCAGTGGTCGAGGAAGCAGCAGCTGAAGAGGGCGTCGCCCTCGAGGCAGGCGCCGAGTAACTCCGGCCCCGTATCACCGAGACGGCCCCGCGCATCCCTGCGCGGGGCCGTCTTGCTGTCCTGCGGCTGCGCTTCCGCCTCGCTGCTGGGAGTTCCCACGTCGCTGACGCTCGCACCGCTGGGACGCTCTAGGCTTGACTGGTTATGCGCGATGCCATTGAACTGCCACTTGACCTTCCCGAGATCGAAGCACGTGTGTCGAACGGCGGCCTCTTCCGCCGATCCGTCCTCCCCAGCGGCGTGCGCCTCCTGACCGAAGAGGTCGTCGGGGCCGCCAGCTCCAGCATCGGGCTGTGGGTGCCGGTCGGCTCGCGCGACGAGCAGCCTCACGAGTACGGATCCACACACTTCCTGGAGCACCTGCTCTTCAAGGGGACGCCCTCGCGTACCGCCTTCGAGGTCTCGGCCGCGTTCGAGCGGGTGGGCGGCGAAGTCAACGCGCAGACGGCGAAGGAGCACACGCTCTACCACGCCAAGGTTCGTGATGCGGACCTGCCGATGGCCGTCGACGTGCTCAGCGACATGATCACCTCGAGCGTGATCGACGCGGCGGAATTCGAGATCGAGCGCGGTGTCATCATCGAAGAACTGGCGATGGCCGACGACGACCCGAACGACGTCGTCTGGGAGCGCTTCTACGAGACGCTGCTCGGCACGCATCCGCTCGCGCGACCTATCGGCGGGACCCCGGCCTCGATCAGGGCGGCCGAACGCGACGCCGTCTGGAGCTCCTACCGCCAGCACTACCGTCCCGAGGAGCTCGTCGTGACGATCGCGGGCGCGGTCAAGCACGAGGAGGTCCGTGCGCAGCTCGAGAGGAACCTGAAGGCCGGAGGGTGGGACCTCGACGTGCCGTCCGCCCCCGTGGCCCGTCGGGAGACGGCCCTGCAGCCCGGGTCCGCAGTGCCCACCGGCCCGCTGTCCGCCATCGACCGCCCGCTCGAGCAGCTGGCGCTCGTCATCGGCGGGCAAGGCATCACCCAGCTCGACCCGCGTCGGGAGGCGTTCGGCCTCATGCACCGGATCTTCGGCGGTGGCATGTCATCGCGCCTGTTCCAGGAGATCAGGGAGAAGCGCGGGCTCGCGTACTCGGTGTACTCCTTCGGCGGAAGTCACTCAGACCTCGGCGTCACGGGCATGTACGCCGGATGCGCGCCAGACAACGTGCTCGAGACCGTCCGAGTGCTGCGCCAGGAAGCCGAGAAGCTCGTGCAGGACGGTGTGACGGCCACGGAGCTGGCGGATGCGAAGAGCGCGAGCGCTGGCGGCTCCGCGCTGGCGATCGAGGACGCGGACACTCGCATGTCGCGCCTCGGCCGCGCGGAGATTCACACGGGTCGGTTCTACGACCTCGAGGCGGCACTCTCGCGAGTCGAGGCCGTGACACTCGATGAGGTGCAGTCGGTCGCCGCCGACATGTTCAGCGGCGAGCTCGTCGCATCCGCTGTCGGTAAACTGTCGTCCGAAGCAAGGACCGAACTGGAGCGCCGCTGATGTCGCACTACCTCTACCTCGTCAGACACGGCGAGCAGGAGAACGCAGAGCACGGTATCAACGACGGCCCGCTCTCCGAGCGAGGCCGTGCGCAGGCCCACCTGATCGGCCGTCGTCTCGCCGCCGTCCCGCTCAGCGAGACCTACACCTCCCCGCTCGATCGTGCCGTGCAGACGAGCGCGATCATCGACCAGTACACGAGCGGCCCGGCGGCCCTCGAGTCGACGCTGCTGTTCGACTGCATCCCCACTGGACAAGACGGCGCACCCTCCATCTACGACGGCTTCTTCGGCGGCATCGGCGATGAGGTCATCGAGGCGGGTGTCGCGCAGATGAGCGACGCCTACGACACGTTCTTCAGCAAGAGCCGAGACGATCGGCACACGCTCCTCGTGACCCACAACTTCGTGATCGGCGAGTTCGTGCGTCGGGTCGTCGACGCTCCAGACTGGCGCTGGCTCGGGCTCAACTCGGTGAACACGGGGCTGACCGTCGTGCGCGTCCGCACGCGCAAGCCCGCGGAGCTGCTGCTGTTCAACGACCAGGCGCACCTGACTCCGGAACTTCGCACGGGCGTCAGCGCCTCGATCGCGGTCTGACCACTCGCGGCGTTCGGCGCCGCCGCGCAGCCAGACTCTCCCTCCACAGCGACCTGGACCGACGGCGGTTGCCCGTACCCTTGGAGACATGGAAACTCAGGTCGCCGTGCTCGGCGCATCCGGTCGCATGGGAAGCCTCGTGGAGCGCATCATCGACTCGACGGAGGGGCTTGCACTCCACGCGGGGCTGACGAGTGCCACTCCGCTTGAGGAGATGCTCGGCGCCGACGTGCTCGTGGACGTGTCGCACCTCGACGCCTCGGAGATCGCGGTGCCGTTCGCGCTCGAGCACGGGCTCGATGTGGTCGTCGGCACGAGCGGGTGGGATGAGCAGCGCATCGCGAGCGTCGCGGCGGTCGTGCCGGCCGGACGAGCAGCCGTGTTCGTCCCCAACTTCTCGCTCGGCTCCGTGCTCGGCACGGCGCTGGCGAGCGTGGCCGGCCGGTTCTTCGACTCGATCGAGATCCTCGAGGCCCACCACGACAAGAAGGTGGACTCCCCGTCCGGAACGGCGGTCCGCACCGCGGAGCGCATCGCGGCAGCGCGAGAGCACCCGCTGCGCCCACCGAACGCCGGCCAGGAGGCGCGAGGACAGCAGGTCGCAGGCGTGCCGATCCACAGCATGCGTCTGCGCGGTGTTGTCGCCGACCAGCAGGTCGTTCTCGGGGGAGCTGGGGAGGTGCTCACGATTCGACACGAGACGATCTCACAAGAGGCGTATGTGCAGGGCATCAGGCTTGCGATCGGGCACGCGCGGTCCTCACAGGGCACGACGGTCGGCCTTGACGATGTGCTCGGCCTCGGCGAACTGCTGGGCAGAGCGTGAAGCGCAACCTCGCCACCAAGCTGGGCGTCGCGGCTGTCACACTGCTCCTGCTGCTCTACGTCGTCTTCGTCACCGGTATGGCGGTCTCCCTGTTCGCTGGCGACATCGTCGCGAAGATCATGGGCGCGGCGCTCATCGTCTTCCCGGTCCTCGCGGTCGTCTTCATCGCACGCGAGCTGCTGTTCGGGATGCAGACGGAGCGGCTGCTCCGGCGCCTCGCTGACGCAGGGGAGCTGCCGGAGGACGACCTGGCGAAGCGCCCGAGCGGCCGAGTCGTGCGGGAGGCCGCCGACGAGGACTTCCCGAAGTGGAAGGCCGAGGTCGAAGCCGCCCCCGACGACTGGCGAGCCTGGATGCGCCTCGGGCTGGCCTACTCGGCGTCCGGAGACCGGAAGCGAGCGAGGTCAGCGCTTCGCGAGGGTATCCGCCTGGAGAAGGTGCGCCCCGAGGGGGCGTGAACCGCGGTCAGGCTCAGGTCAGACACCGGCCCCCGGCTCCGGCTCGAACTCAGGAGACTTCAGCGCGAGCTCCACGGCTTGCGTGGCGGTGCGGTCCTTGAACGCGAATCCCGCGTCGAGGAGGCGCTTCGGACGGATCTGCTGGTCGGCGAGGAACAGCTCGCGGCCGGCTTTCTGCAGGGTGAGGTCGATGAGGGTCGACGGCGCCTTCAGCTTGTAGGGGCGACCGAGCTCGGTCGCAAGCTGCTGCTGGATCTCGTCGGCCGTCGCGGGGGTGGGACCGACCAGGTTGTAGGCGCCTTGCGCCTCGTCGGATTCGAGCAGGAACCTGAGGGCGCGCACCTCGTCGCGCAGGCTGACCCACGGCCAGTGCTGCGTGCCGTCACCCAGCTGGGAGAGGAGCCCGACGCTCGCCAGCGTCTTGAGGACCGTGAGGACTCCGCCGCGGCCCAGTACGAGCCCCGTGCGCGCGAGCACCACCCTGGTGCCCTCCGGCGCCGTCTGCGCCGCGCGCTCCCACCGGTCGACGACGCGGGGCAGGAACTCGTCGGTCTCCGGAAGCAGGGAGTCCTCGTCGAGGACCTGACCTGGCCGGTCGCCGTACGCGCCGGAAGCCGAGCCATTGATGAGCAGGGTCGGCGGGTTCGCTGACGCGGCCATCGCAGCAGTGATCGTGAGCGTCGCATTCACGCGCGACCTGAGGATCTCCTTCTTCACGTTGTAGGTCCACGGGAGCTTGCTGAGCGGTGACCCCGAGAGATTCACCACCGCGTCCACCCCGTCGAGCACCCTCGCGTCGAGGGTGCGCTGCGCGGGGTTCCACCGGAACTCGGTGCTGTCCTTCGGTTCGCGCCTGACGAGCCGCGTGACACGGTGGCCGTGCGCGTGGAGTTCCTCGATCAGGCTGTGGCCGATCATGCCGGATGCCCCGGAGACGAGAACGTGCTTATGGGAGGTCGCCTGGCTGCTCATGACTCAGACGGTAGTCCCCTCAGTTGGGCGGGAGCGCAACGCACGGTGGGGCTCGGGTGATGTAGCGACAGAAACCGCCTAGGCTGTCCGGGTGCATCACGAGACTCGCGCCCCGAGCTGGGCCAAGCTGAACGGCTATCTTGGCGCCTAGCGCCCTGCCTCTTGGCGAGCCTGTCCCGCCGAGCGGCGAGCTCCCGGCTCAGGCTCTCATCGGCGCCGAAGCACGCGACTTCGGCGTGTACATCCACGTTCCCTTCTGCCGTGTCAGGTGCGGGTACTGCGACTTCAACACGTACACGGCCGAGGAGCTCGGCGGGGTGTCTCGCTCGAGCTACGCGGGTGAGGTCGAGAAGGAGATGGCGATCGCGGAGCGCGTTCTCGCGGGATCGCCCCGCCAGGTCTCGACCGTCTTCTTCGGCGGTGGGACGCCGACCCTCCTGCCGGTCAGCGACCTCGCGGCGATGCTCGATGGCGTTCGGAGCCGCTGGGGCCTCGCCCCTGACGCCGAGGTGACGGTCGAGGCGAACCCGGACTCCGTCGGCGAACGTGAACTCGCGCAGCTGCGCGAGGCCGGCGTGACCCGCGTGAGCTTCGGGATGCAGTCGGCGGTCCCGCATGTGCTGGCCGTGCTCGAGCGCACGCACGACCCCGCCCGCATCCCGATCGTGGTCGCTGCCGCCAAGAGGGTTGGGCTCGAGCCGAGTCTCGATCTCATCTACGGCGCGCCAGGGGAGTCGCTCGAGGACTGGCGCCGTTCGCTCGACATGGCCCTCGAGCAGGAGCCGCTCCACGTGAGCGCGTACGCCCTCATCATCGAGGACGGCACGAAGCTCGCCAGGCAGATTCGCCGCGGTGAGGTGCCCGCCGTCGACGACGACCTGCAAGCGGACATGTACGAGCTCGCGGAGGAGCGCTTGGCTTCGGCCGGCTTCGAGTGGTACGAGGTCAGCAACTGGTCGCTGCGAGGCGAGCATCCGTCGCGCCACAACCTGTCCTACTGGCGCGACGCCGACTGGTGGGGCTTCGGACCGGGAGCGCACAGCCATGTCGGCGGAGTGCGCTGGTGGAACGCGAAGCACCCGAGCGCGTACGCGTCGAGGCTCGCCGACGGCATCACCCCGGCCATGGGGCGGGAGGTGCTCGACGAGGACACGAAGCGGTTCGAGCGCATCATGCTCGGGTCACGACTCCGCGAAGGACTCGCGATCTCTGAGCTCGACGATTTCAGTGTGGTCGCCGAGCTCATCGCCGAGTCGCTCGTCGACGGCAGGGCGGCGCTGCAGGGGAGGCTCGTGCCCACGCTGCGGGGCCGCCTCATGGCGGATGCGATCGTCAGGCGCATCGCCGTCTGAGACGTGCCCTCGTCAGCTGACGAACCGGAAGGTCACCGGGTAGCGGTACGGTCGGCCTTGATTGGCCTGCACTGCACCGAGGATCGCGTACACGACGACGGCGACCCAGAGCAGCGGGTACAGCAGTGGCACGAGCAGGGCCAACGGTCCGCCGAACAGGGACAGCAGCGAGATGACCCCGATGCCGACGTAGATGATCGCGACGGTGATGCCGAAGTTGAGGGCTTCACGGCCCTCGCTGTTGGCGAGTGGGCCGCGCCGCCTCGTCACGAGCCAGAGGATCAGTGGGCCGACAGCGGGCGCGACGATGTTGAGCAGGTGATCGAACGTCGCGACGAGGCGGTCCCCGTCCGCCGTCAGCGGCGGTTCCGAGCTCGTGGCACCGCTCGAGTGCGGCCCGGCCTGCTGCTGGCCGTACTGCGGCTGACTGTACTGGGGCTGCTGTCCGTATGGCGCCTGCTGTCCGAATGGGGGCTGCTGCCCGTATGGGGGCTGCTGCCCGTACGGGCCGGGCTGGCTGTACGGCTGGTGCTGAGCAGGATCCTCATTCCCAGGCTGCGGGGTCGGTGCGTTGTGATCGGACATGGGATTCCTCTCGACGGTTTTCACCCAGGCTATTTCGGTTGCTCGGTGACGGCCTGGGCATTCTGCCCCTGCCGTCGACCGAACGCGGTAGGATTGGCAGTCTCTGACTGGGAGTGCCAGATGGGCGCCCCGTCGAGGGCCAGCGGTCGGAAGCGGAAGGGGCATCGTGGTTTCGGATAGAAGCATGCAGGTGCTCCGAGTCATCGTCACCGACTACGTGACGAGCCGAGAGCCCGTCGGCTCGAAGTCGATCGCCGACCGTCACGACTTCGGCGTCTCAGCCGCGACCATCCGCAACGACATGGCGCAGCTCGAGGACGCGGAGCTCATCGTCGCCCCGCACACGTCCTCCGGGCGCATCCCGACGGACAAGGGCTACCGGCTCTTCGTCGACCGGCTTGCCGAGTTCCGACCGCTCTCGGGTGCGCAGCGACGCGCGATCGAGACCTTCATCGAGGGCAGCGAGGACGTCGACGAGGTGCTCGGGCGTTCGGTGCGCCTGCTCGCCCAGCTGACGAACTCCGTGGCGATCGCGCAGTACCCGTCGCTCGCGAACGCGTCGATCCAGCACGTCGAGTTCGTGCTGCTCTCGAGCAGGCGGGTGCTCACCGTCCTCATCACCGACTCTGGCCGCGTCGAGCAGCGCATCGGGCATCTCGGGGCTGAGGTGAGTGTCGAGCAGCTTCACGTGCTCCGCGATCGCCTCGCGGGTCGCCTCGTCGGCCGGACCGTCGCGCACGCATCCACTGAGCTGAGGGACGTGAGCGGCATCATGGGGGAGCAGGACGCGGAGCTCTTCGCGCCCGTCGTGGCCAACCTGCTCGAGCTTGTGCTCGCGCACCGCCAGGAGCGCCTCGTCATGGCAGGGACCGCCAACCTGGCCCGAACGGAACGCGACTTCCCCTCGAGCATCCTCCCGGTGCTCGAGGCGATCGAGGAGCAGGTCGTGCTGCTGCGCCTGCTCGACGAGCTCCACTCCAGCACCGAGGCCTACTCGGTCAGCATCGGCCAGGAGAACGTCGACCTCGGCCTCGGCGAGACGGCCATCCTGACCAGCGGATATCGCAGCTCTGGCAGCGATGCGCGCCTCGGGGTGGTGGGACCGACGAGAATGGACTACCCGCGGAATATCCAGGCCGTGCGGGTCGTTGCGAGTTACCTGTCACGGGTGCTCGACGAAAGACACCTGGACGCCTGACCGACACCGACCGGCTCGCCGGCGGTTGCACCCGGTGCCTGACAACACAGGCACACATTCACAGATGCAAAGAAGGAGTCGCCACTCTTGGCAGACCACTACGACGTGCTCGGCGTGAGCCGCGAGGCGTCCCAGGACGAGATCAAGAAGGCCTACCGCAAGCTGGCCCGCCAGCTGCACCCGGACGTCAACCCGTCCGCGGACGCCGCGGAGCGCTTCAAGTCCGTCACGCACGCCTACGACACGCTCAGCGACACCGAGCGACGCCGACAGTACGACCAGGGCGGACCGGACGGGCAGTCCTTCGGCGGCTTCGGGGACATCTTCGAGACCTTCTTCGGGCAGCAGGGTTCCCGGGGCCCACGGTCGCGGGCAGAGCGCGGTCAGGATGCGCTGGTTCGCGTCGAGCTGGACCTCGACGAGGTCATGTTCGGCACGCACCGCGACCTCGAGGTCACCACTGCGGTCGCCTGCGAGAACTGCCAGGGAACGTGCTGCGCTCCGGGCACCTCGCCGACGACGTGCTCGGCATGCGGGGGAGCCGGTTCGGTCCAGCGTCAGGTGCGCTCCATCCTGGGCATGGTCGTCACGAACCAGCCGTGCGCGCAGTGCCGCGGCTACGGAACCGTCATCGAGCATCCGTGCGAGACGTGCCACGGTCAGGGACGTGTGCGCGCCAACGTGAGCATTCCCGTCGACATCCCCTCCGGCGTCGACTCCGGCCTGCGCATCCACCTTCCCGGCCGAGGCGAAGCCGGTCCGGCTGGTGGAGCGAACGGCGACCTCTACCTGGAGATCCGGGTCCGACCGCACGAGGTCTTCTCTCGTGACGGCGACGACCTGCAGTGCGTCATCGAGGTGTCGATGGCTGACGCGATCCTGGGCACCTCGACCACGGTCGGCGCCCTTGACGGCGATGTCGACCTGCAGATCCCGGCCGGCGTTCAGTCGGGCGAGGTCCTCACCGTTCGCGGTCGTGGGATCACGCGTCTGCGCTCGACGCACCGAGGCGACCTCGACATCGCGGTGCAGGTCGTGACGCCCGCGAAGCTCGACGGGAAGTCGCGCAAGCTGATCGAGGAGTTCGCGACCCGTCATCGTCACGAGGCACCGCGCCTCGCGCGCGAAAAGCAGGGGATGTTCTCGAAGCTCCGCGACCGATTCGGCCGCTGACGTGGCCTGGCTCTACCTCGTTGAGGACCTCGACGAGGCGCTTCGTGCGGGCGACGTCACGCAGGTCCGCGGGGCGGAGGCCAAGCACATGGGCGTCGCGCGCATGCGCGTGGGCGAGCACCTGCAGCTCGGCAACGGGCGCGGCTTCGTCGTCGACGGCGAGCTCGCCGCACTCGAACGTGACCTGGCGGTCGTGAACGTCCTCCGGGCCAGCCGGGTTCCAGAGCTCGAGCCCCGAGTCGTCGTCGTGCAGGCGCTGGCGAAAGGCGGACGGGACGATCTCGCGGTCCAGGTGGCCACAGAGCTCGGCGCCGCGGCCTTCGTCCCCTGGCAGGCGAAGCGCAGCGTGAGTCGCTGGGACCAGAAGGCGGAGAAGGGCCGAGAGCGCTGGGCCGCCGTCGCCAGGGAGGCCAGCAAGCAGAGCCTGTCGCCGTGGGTTCCCGACGTCGCTGCTCTGCACTCGACGGCACAGGTCGCTGGGCTCGCCGCGGAAGGTCCGCTGCTGGTGCTCGACCCTCTCGGCGACATCTCGCTGAGAGACGCGCTCGAGGAGCGTCCAACCGCGGGTCTGGGGCGGCTGACGCTCGTCGTCGGCCCGGAAGGCGGGATCGACGGCAGCGAGTTCGAGACGTTCGAGGCCGCCGGCGGTCGCCGCGTGCATCTCGGCGCCTCCGTCCTGCGGACCTCGAGTGCGGCTCCAGCCGCCATCGCCGCGATCCTCGCCCTGAGCGGCTCGTGGGACTCGCGGCTCCGCTCGGGCGCCGAGTCGTAGGCTGGCTGCATGTCGAGTTCAGAGCCGTCCATCTTCACGCGCATCATCAACCGCGAGATCCCAGCCGACATCGTCTTCGAGTCGGAGCGGGTCATCGCGTTCAAGGACATCAGCCCGAAGGCACCCGTGCACCTCCTGGTCGTCCCGAAGACTCAGGAGTACGCGAACGTCTCCCAGCTGGCCGCCGGCGACCCCGAGCTGCTCGCCGAGGTCGTCGCCGTCGCCCAGGGGCTCGCCGACCAGCACACGGACAGCGAGTTCCGCCTCGTCTTCAACTCGGGAGCGGCCGCGGGCCAGACCGTCTTCCACGTACACGCCCACGTCCTCGGCGGAGGACTCTCGGAAGGATCCCTTGCCTAGTCAAGACAGTTCATCGACCCGCGGCGCCGAGCAATCGGGCGTCGAGGACGACTTCGTCGAGCAGACCACGACGGTGGAGGGGGTCGCCATGGTGCGTCTCCTCGGACCGGGGGACCGGCTGCTCAAGTCAGTGGAGCGCGAGCATCCACGCGTGCGGGTGCTCGCCCGCGGCAATGAGATCACCTTCAGCGGGCAGCGCGGCGACGTCGCGGCCGCTGAGGCGCTCCTGCGCGAGATCACCGAGATGGCCAGGAGCGGCGTCGACCTCGAGCCCGCCCAGGTCGAGCGCTCGCAGCGTCTCATCGATCGCGGCGAGGAGACCCCGACCGACGTCCTCGGACAGGCGATCGTCCAGTCCCGCGGCAAGATCATCCGCCCGAAGACGCTCGGCCAGAAGCAGTATGTGGATGCGATCGACGACAACACGATCGTCTTCGGCATCGGACCGGCGGGAACCGGCAAGACCTACCTGGCGATGGCGAAGGCTGTACAGGCCCTGCAGCGCAAGGAGGTCACCCGGATCATCCTGACTCGCCCTGCCGTCGAGGCCGGCGAGCGGCTCGGATACCTGCCCGGCACACTCAACGACAAGATCGACCCGTACCTGCGACCGCTCTTCGACGCGCTCAACGAGATGCTCGACCCCGAAGTGGTCGTCAAGCTCATGGCGAGCGGCACGATCGAGGTCGCTCCCCTCGCGTACATGCGCGGACGCACACTCAACGACGCGTTCGTCGTGCTCGACGAGGCGCAGAACACGACGCCAGAGCAGATGAAGATGTTCCTCACGAGGCTCGGGTTCGGCTCGAAGATGGTCGTCACGGGCGACATCACACAGCTCGACCTGCCGATGGGGGCCTCCGGCCTGAAGCTCGTCACGCACGTGCTCGGCGGT
The DNA here is from genome assembly GCF_013409665.1 of Pseudoclavibacter sp. JAI123. Taxonomy (NCBI): domain Bacteria; kingdom Bacillati; phylum Actinomycetota; class Actinomycetes; order Micrococcales; family Microbacteriaceae; genus Pseudoclavibacter; species Pseudoclavibacter sp. JAI123. Next base: position 1,854,617 of record NZ_JACCCM010000001.1, read on the forward strand.
ATCGACGAGGTGCACTTCTCGCACCTGACGAGCGACGACGTCGTCAGGCACACCCTCGTTGCGCGCATCGTCGACGCCTACACCGAGTACGACCAGAAGAAACAGGCCGACGATCACCGTCGCCGGGACAGGAACGAGGGCCGATGAGCATCGAGGTCAACAACGAGGCCAGCTACGAGGTCGACGAGGGTGCCCTGCAGCGTGTCGCGGCGTACGCGCTCGACCAGCTGCATGTCCACGCCGAGTCCGAGCTCGCCATTGTTCTCGTCGAGGTCGGTCCCATGGAGGAGCTGCACGTGCAGTGGATGGGCGAGCCCGGTCCGACCGACGTGCTGAGCTTCCCCATGGACGAGCTCCGGCCAGGCAACGTCGACAGGCAGACTCCTCCGGGACTCCTGGGCGACATCGTGCTGTGCCCGCAGGTCGCCACGGATCAGGCCAAGGCCGCGGGACACTCCATGATGGACGAGCTGCTGCTGCTGACGACGCACGGCGTCCTCCACCTCCTGGGCTTCGATCACGCCGAGCCCGAGGAAGAGAAGCAAATGTTCGGGCTCCAGCGCGACATCCTCGTCGGCTTCCACCTCCAGGAGAGGAAGCGCGCCAGATGACCGCGGTTCTGCTCGTCGCCGCCATCGTCCTGATGGTGGCGCTGAGCGGACTGCTCGCCGCAACTGAAGCGGTCATCGCTCGCCTCTCCCGGCCCGAGCTCGAGCAGGTGGCGGCTGGGAGCCGCGCACGGCGCTCCATCGAGGCCATCGCCGCCGATCCAGGCGCGCACAGCAACGCGCTGACCTTCGCGCGCGTCCTGTTCGAGAGCATGTCCGCGGTGCTCGTGACGCTCATCCTGACCGACCTCTTCGACGTCAGGTGGCAGGCGTTCCTCGTCTCCGTGGCCATCATGATCCTGGTGTCGTTCATCATCGCGGGGACCAGCCCGAGAAGCGTCGCCCGCGCGCATCCGCAGCAGGTCATGAGCTTCGCCGCGCCGATCGCACGCGCCGTCCGGGTGGTCATCGGGCCGGTCGCAGACCTTCTTGTCGTGCTCGGCGACCGGGTGACTCCTGGACGACCACAGCGCATCGGCTCGGTCTCCAGCGAAGAGGAGCTGCTCAACATGGTCGACGAGGCCGCCGACCTCAAGGTGCTCGAGCACGGCGACCGCGAGCTCATCCACTCCGTCTTCGAGTTCTCCGACCGGCTCGTCCGCGAGGTCATGGTCGCCCGCACGGACATGGTGACGATCGACGGCGACGAGGGCGTCAGAGACGCACTCGAGCAGTTCCTCGAGACCGGCATCTCCCGCGCCCCCGTCGTGGGGCGCGACAGCGACGACATTCTCGGAGTGCTCTATCTGAAGGACCTCGTGCGGCAGTCGCTGCAGGAGGAGAACCGGTCGAAGCCCGCCGTGGAGCTGGCGCGCCAGGCAGACTTTGTTCCTGAGTCACTCCGCGCCGATCTGCTGCTGCGGCGCATGCAGGCCTCCGCGACCCACCTCTCCATGGTCGTCGACGAGTACGGCGGCATCGCGGGCCTCGTCACCCTGGAGGATCTCATCGAGGAGCTCGTCGGCGAGATCAGCGACGAGTACGATCGACCGGGCGACGAACCACGAAAGCTGCTGGACGGCGGCTACCGGGTCTCCTCCCGGCTCGCTACCGGCGAGCTCGGAGACCTCTTCGACATCGACCTCGAGTTCGATGACGTCGACTCCGTAGGCGGCCTGCTCGCGAAGTCGCTGTCGAAGATCCCCGAGCGCGGGGACAGGGCGGTCGTCGACGGCATCGAGCTCGTCGCCGAGCGCGTCGGCCCGCGCAAGCGCATCCTCACCGTCCTGGCGCGTCGCCTGGAACCACTTCAAGAGTCAGGAATCGAAGCATGACGAACTACCGAGCAGGATTCGTGACCTTCGTGGGTCGCCCGAACGTCGGGAAGTCGACCCTGACGAACGCCCTGGTCGGCGAGAAGATCGCCATCATCTCGGACAAGCCCCAGACGACCCGCCGGGCCGTTCGAGGTATCGTCCACCGTGAGGACGGCCAGGTCATCATCGTCGACACGCCTGGAATGCATCGCCCGCGCACGCTGCTCGGCGAGCGTCTCAACGACGTCGTGCACGCAACGCTCGCCGAGGTTGACGTCATCGGATTCTGCGTCCCGGCGAACGAGCCGGTCGGCCCGGGGGACCGCTTCATCAACGAGCAGCTCGAGGAGGCTCCCAAGGCGCGCAAGATCGCCATCGTCACGAAGGCAGAGACGGTGAGCCGCGACGTCCTCGCGGCGCGCCTCGTCGACGTGCAGGGCCTCCGCGAATGGGACGACATCGTGCCGGTCTCGGCGGCGGAGGACATCCAGCTCGACACGCTGACCGGCATCATCCTCGCGCTCCTCCCGGAATCGGAACCGCTCTATCCGAGCGATATGAAGACCGAGGAGTCGTTCGAGCAGCGCGCAGCCGAGCTCGTCCGCGAGGCCGCCCTCGAGGGTGTGCACGACGAGCTCCCGCACTCGATCGCCGTCACCGTCGAGGAGATCGTCACCCGCGACGACGGCGTGACCCGCGAGCTCTACGTCAACATCGTCGTCGAGCGCGACAGCCAGAAGGGCATCATCATCGGGCGCGGCGGGGAACGGCTCAAGCGCATCCGCGAGCAGGCGCAACGGGAGATCTCGCAGATCACCGAGGGACGTGTCATCGTCTCGATCCGCGTGAAGGTGGCGAAGGAGTGGCAGCGTGACCCGAAGCAGCTCGGACGCCTCGGTTTCTGAGACGGCCAGCCCGGCTGCCCGGGCGGTGGAGTCGAAGAAGCGGGAATCGCTGCTCGCCACGGTGACACGCCTCTGGACGCAGCACACCCACCGCCTGACCTGGCTCCAGTGGGTGACCGACATCATCCTCGGTGTGCTCTTCGCCATCAGCCTGGGGCTGCCGTTCGATTACGACGCGTCGAACGGCACCACCCTGACCTGGCTGCTGCTGCCCTCCTGGGTGCTCTTCACGGTCGCCATCATCCTCCGCCGCTACGCTCCGTGGCCGAGCTTCCTCATCGTCGTGCTGGCGGCCCTGCTGAAGTCGATCTTCGCGTTCGGGCCCCATCCGCAGGACGTGGCGATCTACCTCAGCATCTACGCTGCCGTCGCGTACGGAAGCCGAGCGCTGCTTGTCACCTCCGGCGCCTACGGGATCATCGCGCCCACCCTCATCGTCGCCTTAATGCCGCATTGGGACCCCGGCACCTTCACCTGGGCATCGATCGCGTCGAATCTCGACGGAAGCAGAGACGAGTTCCTCCTCTCGGCGGCCCTCATCTGGCTTCTGTTCGTGGGGGCTGGTGTCGTCGCCTGGCTGGCCGGGCTGCTGCGCCGCATGCACCTGAGGGCGCAAGAGGTCAAGAACCGCGCGGCCATCACCGAGCTGGAGCGCCTGCGCGCGAAGGAGCAGCTGACGGCGGAGCAGGAGCGCTCGCAGATCGCTCGCGACATGCACGACGTGGTCGCGCATTCGCTCGCCGTCGTCGTCGCGCAGGCCGATGGCGCCAGATACGCGATGAAGAGCAGCCCGGAAGCTGCGGAAGCCGCCCTCGTGACGATCTCGTCGACGGCGAGGAGCGCCCTCGTCGACGTCCGAGGACTCCTCGGGCAGCTGCGTCACAGCCAGGAGGCGGGCCCCGAGCCGGGGCTCGATGAGCTTCCAGCTCTCTACTCCCGAATGCGCGCTGCGGGCCTCGACCTGCAGCTCGAGACCCGCGGGCAGCCTGGGACGCTCTCGACGCAGGCGCAGGGCGCGGTCTTCCGCCTGCTGCAGGAGTCGCTCACGAACGTCCTCAAGCATGGCGATGCGACGCAGCAGGTCGTCGTCCGGTTGAGCTGGGGGCAGGTCTTCGAGGTCACCATCGTGAACGCCATCGCCGACCCGCCCCGCCCGCGGACCGACACGGGACACGGTCTCATCGGCATGGCCGAGCGCATCGGCATAGCAGGCGGTAACGTGCAGGCAGAGCGACTGGGTGGGCAGTTCCGCGTCCATGCCTGGCTGCCGCTCGCTTCAGCACAGCCGACCGGCACGGGAGAGCTCGAGGGCGACCGTGCCCGCACGACAACCGAGAGGCAGGACCTGTGACCAGCAGTCAGATCACCGTCGCGCTCGTCGACGACCAGCCTCTGTTCCGCAGCGGCATCAGGATGCTCATCGAGAGCCAGGACGACATGCGCTTCATCGGGGAGGCCAGCGACGGGGCCGCCGGGGTAGCTCTTGCGAAGGCGCTGAAGCCGGACGTGATGCTCATGGATGTGCGCATGCCGGGTCAAGACGGGCTCGAGTCCACGAAGCAGATCGTCGCGAGCGGCTCGGCGACGCGCATCCTCGTCCTCACGACGTTCGACCTCGACGAAGCCGTCGCGAAGGCCGTCGGCGCGGGCGCCAGCGGCTTCCTGCTGAAGGACGCCGACCCCGAGTTCCTCCTCGCCGCGGTTCGCACGGTCAACACCGGCGCGGAGGTCTTCGCGGCTCAGGCCACGGCTGACCTCATCCGTCGGTACTCCGCAGCGGTCCCCGAGGCGGTGGCTGTCCCAGAGCGCTACCTGACCCTCACGGAACGTGAGCGGGAGATGTTCGCGCTCGCCTCGCGGGGCCTCTCGAACGGGGAGATCGCGCGGCAGGAGTTCCTCAGCGAGGCGACGGTGAAGACGCACATCTCGCGGGTGCTCGCGAAACTCGGGCTGCGGGATCGCGTGCAGCTCGTCGTCTTCGCCTACGAGCACGGACTCAACTGATCGAGCAAGTGAACGAGTGCCTCGGTGTTACGCTGTGACCATGCTGTTCGGCACGCTCCTTCTTCGCTGCCGCGGCGAGGCTTCGCTCTAAGCCCCCCTCGCCGCGGAGTCTGCTGTCGGCTTAGCACGTCTCGAAGCCAATCTCGGAGCCAAAAATGAAGAACATGCAGCAGCCGTCGTCGATGCCAGCGCATCGCTATGTCCCGCACCACGAGCAGATCACCGTCGAGCTGCCCGACCGCACCTGGCCGTCGAAGCGCATCGAGCGCGCACCCCGCTGGTGCGCCGTCGACCTGCGCGATGGAAACCAGGCCCTCATCGACCCGATGTCGCCCGAGCGCAAGCGTGCGCTCTTCGACCTCCTGGTCCGCATGGGCTACAAGGAGATCGAGGTAGGCTTCCCGTCGGCCAGCCAGACCGACTTCGACTTCGTGCGTTCGCTCATCGAAGAGAACGTCATTCCCGACGACGTGACGATCCAGGTGCTGACGCAGGCCCGCGGCCACCTCATCACGCGCACCTTCGAGTCCCTCAAGGGCGCCAAGCAGGCAATCGTCCACCTCTACAACTCCACCAGCGTGCTGCAGCGTGAGGTCGTCTTCCGCAAGGATCGCCAGGGCATCATCGACATCGCGCTCGAGGGTGTGCGCCTCTGCCGCGAGGCCGAGGCGATCGTGCCAGACACGAAGATCTACTACGAGTACTCCCCGGAGAGCTACACGGGCACCGAGCTCGACTTCGCCGTCGACATCTGCAACCAGGTCATCGAGGGCTTCGACGCGAGCCCCGAGCGTCCGGTCATCATCAACCTGCCGGCGACCGTCGAGATGTCGACCCCGAACGTGTACGCGGACTCGATCGAGTGGATGCACCGCAACCTGGCCCGGCGCGAGAGCGTCGTGCTCTCCCTCCACCCGCACAACGACCGGGGCACCGGCGTCGCGGCAGCCGAGCTCGGCTACCTCGCCGGGGCCGACCGCATCGAAGGCTGCCTCTTCGGCAACGGCGAGCGCACGGGCAACGTGGACCTGGTGACGCTCGGCGTCAACATGTTCACGCAGGGTGTCGACCCGCAGATCGACTTCTCCGACATCGACGGCATCCGACGCACGGTCGAGTACTGCACGCAGCTCCCGGTGGGCGAGCGTGCGCCGTGGGGCGGGGACCTGGTCTACACGGCCTTCTCCGGCTCGCATCAGGACGCCATCAAGAAGGGGTTCGAGGCGATGGCCGCGAAGGCCGAAGCCCTCGGGGTCTCCGTCGAAGAGCTGACCTGGGAGGTCCCGTACCTGCCCGTCGACCCGCGCGACCTCGGCCGCAGCTACGAGGCGGTCATCCGCGTCAACTCGCAGTCGGGCAAGGGCGGTGTCGCGTACCTGCTCAAGGAGCACCACAACCTGGACCTGCCGCGTCGCCTGCAGATCGAGTTCTCCGGCGTCGTGCAGAACAAGACCGACTCCGAAGGTGGAGAGGTCTCGACCGACGCCATCTGGCGCATCTTCAACGACGAGTACCTGCCAGCGGAGAGCGAGCAGCACAAGTGGGGCCGCTTCGAGCTGTTCCGCACCGCGACGAGCTCCGCGCTCGACGGCGCGGTCGACCTCAGCGTCTCGCTGCGAGACGGGACCGCGGTCGAGGACCACGCGTCCAAGGGGAACGGTCCGCTCGACGCCTTCATGAAGCTGCTCGGTGAGCAGGGTCTGCAGGTCGAGCTGCTCGACTACGTCGAGCATGCGCTCTCGGTCGGCGGCGACGCCCGTGCCGCTGCCTACATCGAGCTCGACGTCGCCGGCGTGCGCCTGTGGGGTGTCGGCATCGACAGCGACATCTCGACCGCCTCGCTCAAGGCCATCGTGTCGGGCGTCAACCGTGCGCTGCGCGGGCAGACCGAGGCCGAGCTGGACGCGCAGCTGACGACCGTCGCGTAGGCGCGACCACCAAGGAGGGCGGACGCCCGACCGGAGCTCACTCCGAGTCCGGGTCGCTCGCCCTCTTCTGCTCCTGGTTGGCCCGCTTCTCCTCGAGGACTGCGATGGGGCGCGTGTCCAGGGCGTGGAAGCCCGACGCCTCGAGGATCTCCCGGTCGGTGAACGGCCGCTCCCGCTCGGTCTTCCCCGTGCGCGCAGATCGTCGGAACCGGGGCATCCGCAGCGCTATCTGCTCAGGAAGGCTGAGTCCGAACCAGACGCTCGCCATGCGCACCGCGAACGTCACCGCGACGCAGATCACGATGCCGATGATCTGGGAGACGCCGAGGTAGTCGGCGAGCACGAACGCGGCGCTTCCCGCCGTTGCCGCGATCGCGTACAGCGAGCCGACGAAGAGGATGCCGACGGGCATTCCGAGCAGCATGTCCCGAACCACGCCGCCGCCAGCTGCGGTGACGGTGCCCACGAGCAGCGTCGGCAGGATGGGGAGCTCGAAGTTCATCGCCTTCAGGGTGCCGACCGCGCAGAAGAACCCGAGCGCGGCGGCATCGAGCACCGACACGAGTCCGTCCATTCGTCGCAGCACGCGCTGCAGCAGCATCCCTCCGAGCGCCGCCGCTCCGGCCGTGAACAGGAACCACTCGGTCTCCATGCTCACCGGGCGGATGCCGAGCAGGAGGTCGCGGATGATGCCCCCGCCGAGACCGACCGTGATGCCGATGATCACGACCCCGAGCCAGTCGAGCTTCTTGTCGCGGAACTGCTCCGCGACCATGGCCGCCGTGATGGCGCCGATAGCGATGGCGGTGAGGTCCAGCCAGAGGGGGAGCGTCGTGGCGGGCGAGTCCATGGACTCAATGCTCGCACAGCACCGTCATCGGCTCGGTCACGCGTGGTTCCGGCCTCTCGGTGAGAGGAGGTTCATACTGGATGGATGCCCACCTATCGCGACGAGGCGGTCGTCCTTCGCACCCAGCGCCTCGGCGAAGCCGACCGCATCGTGACGCTGCTCGGCAAGGAGCGGGGGAAGGTGCGCGCCGTCGCGCGCGGCGTGAGACGCACCTCCTCGAAGTTCGGGGCACGACTCGAGCCGTTCATGGTCGTGGATGTGCAGTGCTACGCGGGCCGCAATCTCGACACGGTCACGCAGGCGGTGACGTTGGCCGCGTACGGCCGCGACCTGGTCGACGACTACTCGCGCTACTCGGCGGCGTCGGTGATCGTCGAGGCTGCCGAGCGGATCGCCGAGGCTGAGCCTTCGCCGCAGCAGTACACGCTGGTCATCGGGGCTCTGCGTGCCCTGACCATGGGCGCGAGGGCGTCCCAGGACATTCTCGACTCGTACCTGCTGCGTGCACTCTCGCTGGCGGGCTGGGCCCCGGCGCTGGATGACTGCGCGCGATGTGGGGCCCCCGGGCCGCATGAACGCTTCAGCGTGCAGCTCGGCGGTGTGGTGTGCGCGCGGTGCACGCCGGCCGGCGTCATGCGTGTGGATGCTGCGACCATCGACGCGCTCCGAGCCCTGCTGTCTGGCGACTGGGCGACGCTGGATACGCTCGATGCGCCGCCGAGGGCCCGCGCAAGCGGTATCGTCTCGGCGTACTCGCAGCAGTACCTCGAGAAGAAGCTCCGATCCATGCAGGTACTCGAGCACGATCGACTGCTCGGCAGGCTGGAGCCGCCCAGCGCAGCAGCATCCGTTCGCGAAGAGGCCGTCGAGCCCAGCATTGAGGAGAAGGCATGAGCCGCAGCAAGCAACCGCGGGAGTTCAAGCCCGTCGACTGGACCGGCGTGTATCCGCCGCAGTTCGATGCGTCCGAGGTGCCTTCTCACGTCGCCGTCGTCATGGACGGCAACGGGAGATGGGCGAACCAGCGTGGTCTGCCGCGGATCGAGGGACATCGAGCCGGCGAGGCCGCGCTGCTCGACGTCGTGGCCGGGGCCCTGCAGGTCGGTGTGAAGCACCTGAGCGCCTATGCCTTCTCGACGGAGAACTGGAAGCGCTCGCCGGAGGAGGTGCGCTTCCTCATGGGGTTCAACCGCGACGTCCTGCACCGCCAGCGCGATCAGCTCAACGAGTGGGGTGTGCGCATCCGTTGGGCGGGTCGTGAGCCGCGGCTGTGGAAGTCGGTCATCAAGGACCTCCAGCTTGCTGAGCGCTTGACGAAGGACAACACGCGGATGACGCTCACGATGTGCGTCAACTACGGCGGTCGCCTCGAGATCGCGGACGCTGTCAGGAGCATCGCGGAGGAGGTTCGCGTGGGCCGGCTGCGCCCGGAGCGCGTCACCGAGCAGACGATCGCCAAGCACCTCTACGACCCGGAGATGCCTGATGTCGACCTGTTCGTCCGCTCGAGTGGCGAGCAGCGCACCAGCAACTTCCTTCTCTGGCAGGCGGCCTACGCGGAGATGTGCTTCCTGGACACGCTGTGGCCGGACTTCTCGAGGACGGACCTCTGGGAAGCCATCGAGCGATATGCCGGTCGGGATCGGCGTTTCGGGGGAGCGGTCGACGCGCCGACCGCGCCGACAGGCTCGCCCCCGAGCGCCCTCAGCTGAACTCGATCGTGACAGTGCCTCCGACGACTGTGAAGGTCCCCGTCGTCCGGATGGGACTGGAGCCCGTGCTCGTCCGACCGCTGCTTCCGGTGTACGAGAAGCTCGCGAGGCCATCCTCGACCTCGAATCGGTCTGACGTCGTGCTCACTGACACGTCCGGGTAGCTGGTGACCTGCCAGCTCAGGGGCGTGTCCGCGCCGTAGACGTAGGTGTCGAACGGGCAGCCGTCGGGCGCCGCGTCGGTTGACAGCACGCACTCGTCGATCATGGCTGTGACGGCGGCGTCCACCGCTTCGGTGAGGGCGTCGGTGGGGGTGTAGACCAGGTTGCGATCAGGCACGTGCTCGGCTTCGACTGGGCCGACCCGGACGGGCTCGCTGGCAACCGAGTAGAACGTCGACTCGGTCCCGCTCACCGGGTAGATGGCCGGGTACGCGCTGAACGGAACCCAGCTCACCGGCTGGCTGCCCTCCCAGGTCAGCGTCTCCACTGGTCCGGGTGCTGCCGCCACAGCGCCGATGGTGAAGTCCATGGCGTGGCTGGTGCCGGCGACGGACTCGAAGACGAGTGGGGTGACGACCCGCCAGGTCTCGAGGACGAGGAACTCGTTCTCGATCCGCTCTACGGCGAGCACGGTGCTCTCCGTCGTGCCGCCGAGCCGGTAGGTGACCTGCACGTTCCGCGTCTCTCGGCCGGATCCGTGCGGCTCCTGGGCGGGTTCCTCGAACCAGCTCGTGGTCGGGGCCGCCGGGCTCAGCTCCGTCTCGACCACGTCCAGGACGGTGATCCGCTCGGTGGCGGATGCGAGCATCGCATCGCTCACGTAGTCGCGTTGCGACGTCTCTACGTTGGGGTCGACCAGCTCGCCGGCGTGCGTCGCGTCGCCCGCGGCGATCGCTTCCACGTATTCGCGGACCTTCGCGACCGCACCGCGCTGCGTGTTGACCGACGTGATCGCGATCGCGGAAGCCGTGACGACCAGCACTGCGACCGTGGTGCAGACGCCGACGATGCGAAGTCGGCGCTTGGTCCTCGCGGTCATGGGCTGAGGCTGGGGTCCTGCGGATTCGTGCCGAGGCTCTGGGAGCGAGGACGCCTGGTGGGGCGACGCCGACGCCGACACCGACGGCAGCGCGACGGGCGCGGTGCCTGCCCATTCCACGTTGGCTGGCGATCCCGAGCCCCCGAGTTGCGTGCGGATCCGGATCGCGACGGCGTGGGCCCTCGGTGTGAGGGCCCTGGCGCGGTCTGGGAGCGCCCATGCGCCGAGCTCGACGGCCAGGGCCCAGACGGCGAAGAGCGCAGGGGTCCAGAATGCGGGCCGAGCGGCGAGCTCGAGTTCCCCGAGCGTGAAGCCGAGCACCGTCGCCGAACCGGAGAGCGTCACGGGGAGGAAGACCAGCGAGCCCACCATCCACAGGACGAAGACCGCGGCGGGGAGGCGCCAGATCTTCGCCAAGTCTGGGGTGCGCGTCCGGGAGTGTCCGACACCGATGACGAGCGCCGAACCGAGCGAGGCCAGGACGACGGGAAGGACCGAGATCCAGGCGAACGGGAGGTCCGGTGACAGGACGGAGATGCCCTGGAGGGCGGTGTACGGTGCCGTCACCGTGACGGCTCCGAGGTGCGCGAGGATGAGCGCCCAGAAGCCGGCGTGCGGGGCACCGGCGAGCAGCATGGGAAGCAGTGCGCTCTGAGCGCCGGTCTGCACGAAGACGACCACGAGGGTGACGGTGCCCAGCACCGCGCCGGTGAGTGAGAGCGCTCCTGCGTAGATGCCGAGGTCGGTGGCGAGGCTCGCGAGCTCGTGCGCCAGCGGCCCTCGTGGTCTCCTGGTCGGCCCGACTTCGAGTCGCTTGCGGGTTGCGAGGGACCTGCCGAGCCAGCCGCTCGCGAACACGGTCGCGAACGAGAACGGCGCGAGCGCGGGTCCGAGAGCCGAGACGGTGGCGACCGCGCCTGGCGCATCGAAGCGGACGCCCGGCACGGCGACGAGAAGCATGAGCACGGCGAAAGCGACCCCAGCGGCAGCGGCGGCTCCCGCGCGCATTCCGCCGCTGCGCTGCGGGTGACGACGTTCGAGCAGATACGCGCCGAGAAGGCTTGCGAGGACCACACAGGCCAGCGAGGCGAGCGGCCACACGCCCAGGGTGAACCCCTCGTCGCCCGTGCTGACGAAACCGCCGATGGTCTCGAACCCCGCCTCGAGACGCCCGCTGAACGGCAGCGAGGTCAGCAGGAGGAACATTCGCCAGAGCTGATCGGCGAACTGCATGCCGGAGCTGCCGGGGCCGGATGTGCCGGACCCCGCGTTCAGGGCCTCGCTCAGGAAGAGGGCCGTCGCACCGCAGAGTGCGGCGCCGGCGAAGGCCGCGGCGCCTGCGGTGATGCCGGCGTGCGCGGCCGCTGAGGTGAGGAATTGCTTGTCGCCGGCGATTCTGCGCGCTGATTGGAGGGTCACTGGTGTCCTTCGGATGACAGACGCCCTGGGAGACCGCGTCATTCGAGTGTTCAGGTGGTCCGCGACATGGTTGCAGGAGAGAGGAGCGCACCGGTGGTTCACGCTGGCATCTGTGGATAACTTCCACGCCATCGCGTCGACTGGGCCCGCCGCGAGTTCGGCGGCTGACTAGACTGGCGACTTGCGGCGAGCACGACCCTGGGCTCGCCTTCGACACCCTCAGCAGGAGTTTTTCTCAATGGCGCAATCCACGCTCGATAAGGTCATCGCCCTCGCGAAGCGACGCGGCTTCGTCTTCCAGGCCGGCGAGATCTACGGAGGCACGCGCGCCTCGTGGGACTACGGCCCCCTCGGCGTCGAGCTCAAGGAGAACATCAAGAAGCAGTGGTGGCAGACGTTCGTCCGCGGGCGCGCCGACATGGTGGGTCTCGACTCCTCGATCATCCTCCCCAAGGCCGTCTGGGAGGCCTCCGGCCACGTCGCCACGTTCACGGACCCGCTGGTCGAGTGCCTCAGCTGCCACAAGCGCCACCGCCAGGACCACCTCGTCGAGGCGTTCGAGGCGAAGAAGAAGCGCGCTCCAGAAGGCATGTCGGAGATCGTCTGCCCTGACTGCGGCACCAAGGGCCAGTGGACGGAGCCGCAGCTGTTCTCCGGACTCGTCAAGACCTACCTCGGTCCGGTCGACAACGAGGCTGGCCTCCACTACATGCGCCCTGAGACCGCGCAGGGGATCTTCGTGAACTTCAACAACGTGCTCACGACGTCGCGCAAGAAGCCGCCGTTCGGCATCGGCCAGGTCGGCAAGGCGTTCCGCAACGAGATCACGCCAGGCAACTTCATCTTCCGCACGCGCGAGTTCGAGCAGATGGAGATCGAGTTCTTCGTGCACCCCGACGAGGCGCAGAAGTGGTTCGAGGACTGGGTGGAGGCCTGCTGGAACTGGTTCACGGACCTCGGTCTGAACCCGGACAACATGCGCCGTTTCGACGTTCCCAAGGAGGAGCGCGCGCACTACTCCGCCGGCACGATCGACTTCGAGTACCAGTTCGGGTTCAAGGGCACCGGATGGGGCGAGCTGATGGGCGTCGCGAACCGCACCGACTACGACCTCACGTCGCACTCGACGGCGTCCGGCACGGGCCTCAACTACTTCGACCAGGCAACCGGCGAGCGCTACACGCCGTTCGTGATCGAGCCGAGCTTCGGCCTGACGCGGTCGATGATGGCGTTCCTCGTCGACTCCTACGTCGAGGAGGAGGCGCCGAACGCCAAGGGCGGCGTCGACATCCGTACCGTGCTGCGCCTCGACCCGCGCCTCGCGCCCATCAAGGTCGCTGTGCTGCCGCTGAGCCGCGACGAGCGCCTCAGCCCGGTGGCCCGTGAGCTCGGCGACAAGCTCCGCAAGCACTGGAGCATCGATGTGGATGACGCGGGCCAGATCGGTCGCCGCTACCGCCGCCAGGACGAGATCGGCACGCCGTTCTGCGTCACCGTCGACTTCGACACCCTCGAGGACAACGCCGTGACAGTTCGCGAGCGCGACTCGATGGCCCAGGAGCGCGTCGCCCTCGACCAGCTCGAGGCCTATCTCGCGGCTCGCCTCCTCGGGGCCTGACCCAGTCGGCGTGAGCCCGAGCAAGACCGACGGTGCCGAGCGCCCGCCTGCGACTTCGCGGGCGGGTCGCTCGTGGCGCGTCACCCTGCTGGCGCTCGCCTCGCTGCTCGTCGTCCTCGCTGTGGTCGGCTACGTCCACGTGTCGAGTCGAGCGACCGACCGTGGCGAGGCAGCGCTGACGGCGGGCGAGGCGACGCCTGCCTGGCGCGGCGAAGGGTCCGAGCTCACGAGCCGCGGTTCGGTCGAGGTCGATGGCGTGCGGTTGACGGCCAGTGAGATCCAGTGCGGTCTGCCGAGGCACGACTGGCAGGGCGGCAGCGCGCGGGCATCCGGTCAGTTCTGCGTCGTCGACATCGAGCTCCGCAACGACGGTGACGCGGCGCTGGTGATCGCCCCCGGTGTCTTCGAGATCATCGACGGGGAGGGATCGCGGGCTGTCGCCGACGAGCGCGTCACCGCATACGGCACCGACCTCCCGCCGGGTCCGCCAGGTGCTCGTGAGCTCCCGCTCGGGGCAGGTACGCGCATCCATCTGGTGTTCGACGTTCCCGCCGATGCCTCCGGACCGATGGGGCTGCGCTTCACGCCCTCCGAGCAGCTGTCGATCACCGTCTGACCTGGCCGGGGGTCGCACGTCGTCGCGTTGAGGCAGCGCGCGTGCGAAAGTCGACGCGACCTGCGAGAATCGATCGGTTATGACCTTGACTGCACTCGACTCGAAGCCGCTGCGCATCGGACCCCTGGTTCTCGACGTTCCGGTGGTACTGGCGCCTATGGCTGGCATCACGAACTCCGCCTTCCGACGCCTGTGCCGTGAGTACGGCGCCGGCCTCTACGTCTCCGAGATGATCACGTCCCGTGCGCTCGTCGAGCGCACGCCCGTGACCATGCGGCTCATCGAGCATCACGAGTCGGAAGACACCAGGAGCATCCAGCTCTACGGCGTCGACCCCAAGACGGTGCGCGAGGCCGTCACGATGCTCGTCGCGGAGGACCGCGCGGACCACATCGACCTCAACTTCGGGTGCCCGGTGCCGAAGGTCACCAAGCGTGGCGGCGGGGCTGCGCTTCCCTGGAAGACGTCCCTGTTCCGCTCCATCGTGGAGGGCGCCGCCGAGGCGGCGGGCGACATCCCCCTGACCATCAAGATGCGCAAGGGCATCGACGATGAGCACCTCACGTACCTCGAGGCCGGTCGCATCGCCGAGGGCGCCGGCGTCGCCGCCGTCGCGCTTCACGGGCGCACCGCCTCGCAGTTCTACTCCGGTCAGGCGGACTGGGACGCCATCGGGAAGCTCAAGGAGACCGTCACGAGCGTCCCGGTCCTCGGGAACGGCGACATCTGGGCGGGCGAGGATGCGCTGCGCATGATGGAGCAGACCGGATGCGACGGGGTCGTGGTCGGCCGCGGCTGCCTCGGCAGGCCGTGGCTGTTCGGCGACCTCGCGGCTGCCTTCCGGGGTGAGACGACTCGCATCCAGCCGACCCTCGGGGGCGTCGGGGACGCCATCCGTCGGCACACCGAGCTGCTCGCGGAGTTCCACCAGGAGGAAGCAAGGGCGTGCCGGGAGATGCGCAAGCACATGGCGTGGTACCTGAAGGGCTACCCGGTGGGTTCCGACATCCGCTCCGGGTTGGCTCTCATGTCGACGCTCGAGGAGCTCGACGGGCTTCTCGCCCAGCTGGACCGCGACCAGCCGTACCCGGGTCGGGACGCGGAAGGACCGCGGGGGCGAGCGGGAACGCCGAAGCGCCCGTCGCTGCCAGACCGCTGGCTCGAGTCACGAGAGCTGAACGACGACCAGAAGGCGAACATCTCCGCGGCCGAGCTCTCGCACTCGGGAGGCTGAGGGTGTCGCTTCCTCCAGAGCCGATCGACCGCAGCCCGTACGGCGACCACGACCGGGAGCGGTTCCTGCCCGAGCATCACGAGAACCGTCGGCGGTCGACGTTCGCCCGCGACCGGGCGCGCCTCGTCCACTCGAGCGCGCTGCGTCGGCTGGCCGCGAAGACCCAGGTGCTGTCGCCGACCGCTGGCATCGATGCCGCCCGGAACCGGCTGACCCACTCGCTCGAGGTCGCGCAGGTGGGGCGGGAGATCGCCGGCACGCTCGAGCTCGACCCGGACATCGTCGACACCGCCTGTCTCGCCCACGACCTGGGGCATCCGCCGTTCGGTCACAACGGGGAGAAGGCGCTCAACGAGTGGGCGCGGGACATCGGCGGCTTCGAGGGCAATGCGCAGACGCTGCGCATCGTCGCACGGCTCGAGCCCAAGGTGTTCGGCCCAGACGGGCAGCACTACGGGTTGAACCTGACGCGCGCGAGCCTCGACGCCAGCTGCAAGTACCCGTGGACGCGCGAGGTCGGCGCGGAACGCGGTACCGGCAAGTTCGGCGTGTACGCGGATGACCGTGCGGTCTTCGACTGGGTGCGGCAAGGCGCTCCGGAGTCGCAGACGAGCATCGAGGCGCAGGTCATGGACCTGAGCGACGACATCGCGTACTCGGTCCACGACCTCGAGGATGCGATCGTCGAGTCGTTCGTGTCGCTCCCGGAGCTCGATGACCCCGCGAACAGGCCGGCGATCCTCTTCGCCGCCTCCGACTGGTCCGGATCGAAGTTCACGGAAGAGGAGCTCGACGAGGCGTTCGTGCGACTGCAGCTGCAGCCGTACTGGATGCGCGAGTGCGACGCCTCGAGGCAGGCCCAGGCGGGTCTCAAGAACCTGACATCGCAGCTCATCGGACGGTTCGCGAAGGCTGCGACGGCGGCGACGTGGGCGGCGCAACCGGGGGAGTCGCTCATCCGGTACCGCGCCTCGCTGGTCGTGCCGCGCGAGATCCGCGCTGAGATCGCGCTGCTGAAGGGCATCGTCGCGGGCTTCGTCATGTCGCTGGATGCGCGTCGCCCCATCTACGAGCATCAGCGGAAGATCCTGGTGGAGCTCGCCGAGATGTTCTGGCAGACCGGGGACCAGCACCTCGATGCGGCCTTCGCGGCCGATTTTCGGGCCGCGGACGACGACACGGCGCGCAAGCGGGTCGTTGTCGACCAGGTCGCCAACCTGACCGACAAGGGCGCTCTCGTCTGGCACGACCGGCTCGCTGCGGCGTCGGAGGTGCCGTCTAGGGTGGCTTCATGGCACTGATCCGCAAGAGCGATATCGAGGAGGTTCGCTCTCGCACGGACATCTCCGAGATCGTGGGTGACCACGTCACGCTCAAGAACGCGGGTATCGGTTCCAAGAAGGGGCTCTGCCCGTTCCACGACGAGCGCACGCCGAGCTTCCATGTGCGTCCGCAGCTGGGCTACTACCACTGCTTCGGCTGCGGCGAATCGGGCGACGTCTTCACGTTCCTGCAGAAGATCGACCACGTCTCGTTCTCGGAGGCCGTGGAACGCCTGGCCGGCCGGCTCGGCTACGCGCTGACCTACGAGGACGGCGGGCACGCCCCAGACCATTCGAAGCGTCTGCGCCTTCTCCAGGCGCACACTGCGGCCGAGACCTACTACCGCGAGCAGCTGCAGGCTCCGGGTGCCGAGGCGGCCCGGGAGTTCCTCGGGGGTCGCGGGTTCGACCCGAACGCGGCGGCGATGTTCGGCGTCGGGTACGCCCCGCAAGGCTGGGACTCGCTGTCGAAGCACCTGACGGGGCTCGGTTTCACGCTGCCGGAGCTCAAGGAGTCGGGCCTGCTCTCGACCAACGAGCGCGGGTCCAGCTATGACCGCTTCCGCGGGCGCGTGATGTGGCCCATCCGGGACACTTCGGGGCAGACCGTCGGGTTTGGCGCGCGCAAGCTCTACGACGACGACAAGGGGCCGAAGTACCTCAATACGCCGGAGTCGCCGATCTACCACAAGGCCCAGGTGCTGTACGGGCTCGACGTCGCGAAGCGCGAGATCGCGAAGCAGCACAAGGTCGTCGTCGTCGAGGGATACACGGACGTCATGGCCGCGCACCTCGCGGGAGTGCCGACTGCGGTCGCGACCTGCGGGACGTCCTTCGGCGTCGATCACATCAAGGTGCTGCGCCGGATCATGGATGATGAGTCGGCCGGTGGACAGGTGATCTTCACGTTCGACCCGGATGAGGCGGGCAAGAAGGCTGCGATGCGTGCGTTCGCTGAGGAGCAGCGCTTCGTGGCTCAGACGTTCGTCGCGGTGGCGCGCGACGGTCTCGACCCCTGCGACCTGCGTCTCGCGCGTGGTGACGCCGCTGTGCGGGATCTCGTCGACCATCCAACGCCGATGTACGAGTTCGTCATCGCCCAGCAGCTGCTCGGCCACGACCTCGACACGGTTGAGGGGCGAGTCGCGGCGTTGCGTCAGGCCGCGCCGGTTGTGGCGGGCATCCGGGACCCTGCGATGCGCCCCGGGTACTCGCGACGACTTGCGAAGATGCTCGGCATCGATCTGGTGCAGGTGGAGCAGGCCGTGCGGGCGGCGCGGGGGACGAGCAAGAACGCGCCCCGGCGACTGGCGGAGACCCGTGCGCCGGTTCGAGCGGCCGACCAGCGGTCCCGGGTCCCGGCGCAGCGTGGGCCAGCCCCCGGTCAGTTCGAGGAGGAGCCGCCGTTCCCGGATGGGGAGGGCTATGACTTTCCGCCGGACGCCAGCGACTTCGGCGGCGGTGCGGTGCGCGCGGTTCGGATGAGCGATCTGCCGAATGACCCGGTGACGCGCCTGGAGAGGGACACGCTCATGGCGGTGCTGCAGCACCCCAGGCGTCTGTCGGACGAGCGGTTCCAGCAGGTCATGGCGGCTGGTTTCACCAACGCGTCGCTCTCGACGGTGCGCGACGGGATCGTCGCGACGCGCGACTCTCTTGGGTCGATGGAGTGGATCACCCGCATCGGCGAGGAGGTTCCGCAGGCCTTCACGACCCTCGTCACCGAGTTGGCGATGGCCTCGATTCCGGCGGGGAACAAGGATGAGCAGATCGACCTCTACGTTCGCTCGCTGAGCGCCTCTCTGGTCGAGCGCGACCTGCTGCGCAGGAAGGCCGAGCTGCTCGGAGCGCTGCAGCGAACAGATGGCAGGACGGAGCCGGACCGGTTCCGCTCCCTCAACGAACAGCTCGTGTCCATCGAGAATCAGAAGCGCGAGCTGCGCGAGGGCTAGGCTCGCACGGTGAGCCCGGAGCGGCGGAGGACGCGCTTCGCCAGCGTTCCGGTGGGCTCGGAGAACAAAAGGGGAGACCAGGCATGGCAACCAGTGCAGATCATCAGCGGGCCGTCGTCGCCGACGACCTGTCGATCTCCTACATCGAGCACGGGTCGAATCGGAAGCACGAGGCGGTCAGCGGCATCTCGTTCGAGCTCGAGCCCGGCGAGATCCTCGGCGTCGTCGGTACCGCGGGGTCAGGTAAGTCGGCGTTGGGTCGCATCCTCTCCGGCCGCCGCAGGCCTGGCAAGGGGGAGTGGCCGTTCATCACGGGCGGCACGCTGGAGGTGGTCGGCATGGACCTGCGCCACCCGTCGCGGCTCGACCGTCGTCGCATCGACCTCGACATCGGCTACCTGGCTCAGGACTCCGGCGACCAGCTCCGCAACGACCTGACGGTCGCCGAGAACATCGCCGAGCCGATCCTGTCACGCGACCGGACGTTCGATCGGAAGCGTCTCGGGCGCGCGGCGGCGATGCTGATCGACGCGGTCGACCTCGAGCTGGGCATGCTGGGGAAGTTCCCGTTCGAGCTGTCACGGGGCCAGCGGCAGCGTGTGGCGTTCGCGCAGGCGCTCATCGTGGAACCGAGTGTGCTGGTGGTCGACGAGCCGGCGCAGGGGGTCGACATCATCGCGAGGCCGGCGCTCTTCAGTCTGCTGGAGCGCATCAACGTGGCGCGCAACTGCACGATGATCCTCCTGAGCCATGACCTTCGCGCAATCGAGCGGCTCACGAAGAACGTGCTTGTCCTCGACCGCGGCTTCGTGCTGGCTCGCGGTACGATCGACGAGGTCCTCACCGACCCGCATCACGCGTACCTGAAGCGGATGCGCGAGGCGCGGGAGTACGCGCTCACGCCGCTGCCTGGCCTCGTCGAGCGTGAGACGCTCGCCGCCATGGATCTGGTCGCGGACGGCCTGTTCGGCGACCCTGACCCCGAGCAGCTGGGCGCGGATGCTGAGCGTTCCGCCCGCGAGCAGCTCGTCTCCCAGCGCGCTGAGTTCGCGCGTTTCCACACCGATGACGCCGACGAGAAGGAGTAGCAGCGGATGAGCGCAGGCAGCGGGCAGGTTCAGCACCAAGCGCGGCTGGCGGAGGAATCGACGCTGTTGGAGGGCGATGCGAGACCGGAGTCCGGCGCCATCACCCTGCTTCCTGTGAGCCACGCCGAGCCGTTCAGGGAGGCCGTCGTCGCCGGCGACGGGCGGCTTGTCGACCTCGGGCCCGAGACGCGGGGGATCGTCTACCTGTCGGCATCCAAGGTCCAGGGGCTCATCGACGCGCTCGAGGCCAACCCGCAGGTGACCTGGGTGCAGTTGCCCTTCGCTGGCATCGACAACTTCGCTGCCAAGCTGAAGCCGCATGCGGAGCGTGGTGTGCTCTTCACCTCCGCGAAGGGCGCGTACGCGGAGCCCGTCGCCGAGCACGCGCTGGCGCTGACGCTGGCGCTGCTGCGCGAGTTCCCGCGGCGGCTCGCTGCGCGCACGTGGGAGAAGAAGACGGGAACCTCGCTGTACGGCAAGCACGTGGTGATCGTCGGGGCGGGCGGCATCGCGCTCGAGCTCCTCGACCTGCTGAAGCCCTTCCGCGTGACGACGACGATCGTCCGAGCGCGGGACCTGCCGGTCGATGGCGCGACGCGGACGGTCACGGCGGATCGCTTCGACGAGGTCCTGCCAGAGGCCGACGCTGTCATCCTTGCCGCGGCGGCCACGGACGGGACGCGGGGGCTCATCAACGAGGCGCGCCTCCGAGCCATGAAGGAGTCGGCGGTGCTCGTCAACATCGCGCGGGGGCCGCTCGTCGACCTGGGGGCTCTCCAGGCGGCTTTGGAGGAGTCGTGGATCGCGGGGGCCGGGATCGACGTGACGTCGCCGGAGCCGCTGCCGGACGGGCATCCGCTGTGGACCACGCCGCGCCTCATCATCACGCCGCACTCGGCGGATACCCCCGAGATGGTGCGGCCGCTGCTGCAGGAGCGCGTGCGTCAGAACGTCGATGCCTTCGTGTCGACGGGGCGTTTTGTGGGCGTCGCTGACCCCGTGCGAGGTTACTGAGTCCCGCCCCGACGCGGGGTCGGAGAGACTCCCGCGACACGCCAGCCGCTCGATTTCGCATTCGGTCGAAGGTGTTGCTATTCTCTTCGAGTTGCCAATCCCTGATAGCTCAATTGGCAGAGCAGCCGGCTGTTAACCGGCAGGTTGATGGTTCGAGTCCATCTCAGGGAGCAAACGGAAAAGCCGCGGGACCTTCCTTCAGAGAAGGCCTGCGGCTTTTCGCTTCGCTGGCAGGCTGCCAGGGCGCCGAGGGGAGCCGTCGCTGGCGCCCCGGGCCCTCCGTTCATCAGGCCCGGTGCATCCGCCCCGGCGCTTCCGCATCGCTGCCAGCCGAATGGCCCTTCTAAACTCCCCAAAGGGGCCATTTGACTGGCAGTGACGACGGCTGAGCGACACTGGGTGTATCGACATGGCTGACGCCGGCGTGAGTCCGCGCTGCTCCGTGCTGCTCCTCCGCGCCTTTTCGCCGCTGTCCTTGGGGTCGCTCTGCGCCTAGTGTGAGACCTGCTCGTTTCGCTGGACTTCGCTGTCTTCTGGAGGGCTTGATGTCGGTCAGATCGGTATCCGCGTCGGCGTCGGCGTCCGCGTGGGCACCGATGGCGATCACGGCGTTTCGCGTGCTGTGGTTCGCGCAGCTCGGCAGCAACATCGGCACCTGGATGCAGACGGTCGGGGCGCAGTGGTACCTCGTCGAGGCTGCCGCAGGTGCAACGGTCATCGCGCTCGTGCAGACCGCGAGCCTCGCCCCGGCGATGCTTTTCTCGCTTCCGGCGGGTGTGCTCGCCGATTCTCTCGACCGCCGCAAGCTGCTCATCTGGGGCTCAGCCGCCAGCGCGCTGATCGCCACAGGACTGACGGTGATCGCCCTCTTCGACGGGCTCACGCCGTGGACGATACTGGGGTTCACCTTCCTCCTCGGCATCACGTCGACCCTGACGTCTCCCGCATGGCAGGCGATTCAGCCCGAACTCGTGCCGCGGGAGCTGATCGGCGCGTCCTCAGCGCTCGGCGGTGTCACGGTCAACGGGGCCCGCGCCGTTGGGCCTGCTCTCGCGGGCGTAGTGCTCTCCATCGCGGGAGCACCGGTGGTGTTCGGCATCAACGCACTGAGTTTCGTCGCCGCCATCGTCGCCCTCTGGTGGTGGAAGAGGCCGCCCCAGGAGGGGCTTGAGGACCGTGAAGCGTTCGGACCGGCCCTGCGCGCCGGCGTGCGCTACGTCGCATCCGCTGGCCTCGTGCGGCGCATCCTTCTGCGGTCAGCACTGTTCGCGCTTCCCGCCAGCGCATTGTGGGCGCTCCTGCCAGTCACCGCCACACGCCTCGGGCTCGACTCCAGCGGGTACGGATTCCTGCTCGGAGCCCTGGGCCTCGGAGCGGTCCTCGGGATCTTCGTCCTCCCGTTCGCCCGAGCGCACCTGTCGGACAATGTCGTCATCGCAGCCAGCGCCGTCCTGTTCGCGGCCGGTGCAGTCGCCGCCGCGGTGCTGCCGTTCGGCGTGATGCTGGTGCTGCTCGTCCTGGCCGGCCTTGCCTGGATCGGCACCTTGACGGTGCTGAACGCCGCCCTGCAGCTCACACTCCCGCAGTGGGTGCGCTCGCGTGGCGCGTCGGTCTACATCCTCGTCTTCATGGGAACGATGGCGATCGGGTCGTTCGTCTGGGGCATCGTGGCGCAGCTCATCGGGACGGCAGCCGCACTTGGCGCTTCGGCCGTGCTGCTGCTGCTCGTGGCGGCCAGTGTCCGACTGCTTCCGCTGCTGCCAGGTACGGGCACAGTCGACCGCACCATCTCCCTGACTTGGGCGACCCCCATGCTCGTGTTCGAGCCCGACCCTGCAGACGGGCCCGTCCTGGTGCAGATCTCCTACACGGTCCGTCCGGGGGCGCTTCGAGAGTTCCGCGCTGCCATGCGCCTCGTCGAGGGCTCGCGCCGCCGCACGGGCGGTTCTCGCTGGGGCCTGTACCGCAGCGGTGAGGACGAGGATGTGCAGCTCGAGTCGTTCGTCGTCCCGTCCTGGGGCGAGCACCGACGGCAGGAGACGCAGCGCCTCACGGGTCGCGATCGCGAGATCCGGGCTGCGGCGCTCGCCGTCTGCGACGGCGAGCCGGTCGAGCGGCATTACTTCGCGAATGGGGATCCGCAGTCGCACGGGTCCCCATGAGACTATCCACCATGGAAGCCACGAGGACGCGCAGTCGATGACGACACCCAGTGCTGGTCAGCATTGGACGAACTGGGCCGGGTCGCTGACCTACACGGCTCGCGAGATCGTGGCGCCGAGATCGATCGCAGAGGCAGCGAGCGTCGTGGCGGAAGCGGACCAGGTGCATGCGCTCGGCACACGACACTCCTTCAGCGATGTCGCTGATGCCGCGGGCGTGCTCATCGACCTCAGCCGCCTTCCACTGGACCTCGTCATCGATGAGCAGGCAGGAACCGCGTCGATGAGTGCGGCGGTGTCGTACGGTCTCGTCGCCCCGGAGATCGATCGGGCAGGCTTCGCGCTGCACAACGAGGGTTCGCTGCCGCACATCTCCGTCGGCGGGGCGACTGCGACGGGCACTCACGGTTCGGGCACGGCACTCGGTTCCCTCAGCACAGCCGTGCGGTCGTTGGAGATCCTGGGCCCTGACGGCTCGCTGCGAAGGCTGACGCGAGACTCGCCTGCCTTCGACGGCTCCGTACTGCACCTCGGCCTGCTCGGGGTCATCACCAGGGTGACGCTCGACCTCGAGCCGAGCTACCGAATGCGCCAGGACGCCTACGGGCCGATGCGCTGGGACACCTACCTCGAATGGCTCCCTCAGATTCATGACTCCGCGTACTCGGTCAGCGCGTTAACGACATTCGACGGAACCGTGAGCGAGGTGCTCGTGAAGACACGAATTCCGGATGGGGCGGAGAATACGGAGGTTGCTGGCACCCTTTATGGCGCTCCGCTGCTCGCCGCAGATCCGGGTGGGGCGTCTCACACGGCTCGCGACGGAACGGCGGGTCCATGGTGGGATCGGCTTCCGCACTTCCCGGTCCACGCCGCACCCAGCGTCGGATCCGAGCTCCAGAGCGAGCACTTCGTGCCGCTCCGACACGCGGCCTCGGCTCTCGAGGCCGTCCGGGCAGCTGCGCCGCGCCTCCAGCCGCTCCTGCACGTGTGCGAGCTGCGGACCATGGCAGGCGACAACCTCTGGCTCAGTCCGAGCCAGGGCGAGGTCGTCCTCTGCATCGCCTTCACCTGGAAGAAGCTCGCTGAGCCCGTCTCGGCCCTGCTCGCCGAACTCGAGAGGAAGCTCCTGCCGTTCGATGCGCGGCCGCACTGGGGCAAGCTCAGTCTGCTCGATAGCACTGAGATCGCGGCGCTCTACCCGTTGCTCCCGGAGTTCCGCGAGCTGGCATCCGGTATCGACCCGAACCGCAAGTTCTCCTCGTCCTTCGGCACGCGAGTGCTCGATATCTGAATGGCTCGTGGAAAGGCTTTCTCGGATTCGCCGAATGCGGTCTGAATGCCCTTTCAAGCGGGAGAACCGGAAATCAGCCCTTCCCTATTCGAAGAAGGCTCCTTAGACTCGGACACGTTGCCCCGAAGCACCAATCGCAGGAGACTCCTTTGCCGAAGTCGTCCATCGCTCCGTCAGAACCTCACCTCAACGTTCCTGGCCGCCGCGCCCGTCGCGCGCGGGAGCGCCGACGTGCCAGGCTCCTCGCCGTGCCGGTTGTCGCGGCGACGCTCGGGCTGATCGCGGCCGCCTCCATCGGCGCCGCCGCCGTGACGGGTGCCGTGGACGACGGACAGTCGACCGTTCCGGTCGTGAGCTCCGAGAAGACGGACGGGGTCACGTACACGGTCTCGGGGAGCGTTCCAGGACAGCTCATCGGAACGCGCGATCTGCCCGTGGTGCAGAACGCGGCTGCCGTCGCTCCCGACGGCACGGCATCGCCCGGCGTCCAGTGGCCGGTGGACATGAGCGTCGTGAGCATCTCCGACGGGTTCGGCCCACGCAATTCCCCGTGCTCCGGATGCTCCTCGAATCACCGCGGCCTCGATCTCGCTGGGCCGCAGGGGACGCGGGTCGGCAGCATCGCGAACGGGATCGTCATCGAGTCCGTCCCGACAGACAGCGCCGGACTCGGCGCCCACGTGGTCGTCGAGCACCGGATCGACGGCTTGCAGGTGCGGTCCGTGTACGCCCACTTCGTGGCCGGGTCCCCAGCGGTGAAGGTCGGCGACCAGGTCAAGACGGGGCAGCTGGTCGGTCTCCTCGGCAACACCGGCGCATCCACCGGGCCGCACCTCCACCTGGAGACTATCGTCGACGGGGCCCACGTCGACCCCCAGAAGTTCCTCAACAAGTACGCGGACGGTGTCGCAGTCGACATCTTCGGCGAGGTCCCGACGTGGAATCCGCCGACTGGTGACCCAGACGAGAAGGACTACTGGGAGCAGAACGAGGACACACGCGTGCCACCGCCGGACGCCGTGCCTGACACGACCCTGCCTGCGGCCACCCCTCCGGCGTCGACGCCGCCGAAGGGCACCAGCACACCGACGGCACCGCCGACGCAGAGCAGCTCTCCGACACCTCCGCCGCCTTCGACGACACCGAGCGGAGAGCCCGAGACGGCGAGCCCCGAACCCTCGCAGTCTGCGAACCCGACACCGCCGAGCTCCTCGACGGAGACGAAGACCGAGTCAACCTCCGAGACAACGAGCACACCGAAGTCCTGAGCCAGCGCTCACCCCGGGCAGCAGCCTGACCGCCCTCGCGCGGTGTTCTCCGAGGATTCTCGATGCGCAGCCCTAATGTAGCTGTGGTGGACCGCTCGAGCGGTCCCCGGCGTGAGCCGAGAGCAGCGAGGATGGGCCGACTTTGATCCGCACGTACAGTGCTCCGCGAGCCGATTGGCGAGCGCGCTTCGACTCCATCGGCTTCACGTTCTACGACATGGAGTCGGAGGGTGGTCGACCGTACTGGCAGGAGGAAGCCGCCTACGGCTTCTCCGGCGCCGAGATCGACGACTTCGAGCAGGCGACCGCCGAGCTCTTCCGCCTCTGCATGGAGGCTTGCGAGCGCATCGTCCGTGACCGTCGCTTCGAGGAGTTCGGCATCCCGGTTGAGCTGTGGGACCTGGTCGAGAAGTCCTGGGACGAGGACGACCCGACGGTCTACGGACGCTTCGATCTCGCCTACGACGGAGCCGGCACGATCAAGCTGCTCGAGTTCAACGCGGATACCCCCACGTCGCTCGTGGAATCCGCAGCTGCGCAGTGGCAGTGGCTCGTGGAGACCAGAGGTGAGCGCGCCGACCAGTTCAACCTCCTCCACGAGCTGCTCGTCGAGCAATGGGTGCACATCCGCATGCAGCGGTGGTTCCTGCCGCAGGGAGCCCGACTGCACCTGGCCTCCCTGCACGATGACGGCGACGGGCAGCTGATCGTCGAAGACGCGGATACGGTGAGCTACATGGCCGAGACGGCGCGTCTCGCCGGCTTCGACGTCAAGCAGATCTACATGGAGGACGTCCAGTTCGACGAGGCCTCGCACGGATTCGTCGACGGCGACGGGGAGCGGATCGACCGCATCTTCAAGCTCTACCCCTGGGAGTGGATGGTGCGCGAGGAGTTCGCGACGTACTTCCCGACGACACGCGCGACGACGGCCTGGGTCGAGCCGATCTGGAAGATGCTGCTCTCCAACAAGCAGCTGCTGGTCGTGCTGTGGGAGCTCTTCCCCGACCACCCGCTGCTGCTGGCCGCCTACGCGACACCCGAGCGGCTCCGCGGGCGCTCGTATGTCGAGAAGCCGAAGCTGGGGCGCGAAGGCGCCAACGTCACGATCTACGATCTCGTCGGGCGCAAGACCGCCGAGAACGGCGGCGACTACGGGGAAGAGGGCTTCGTCTACCAGGAGCGTGCTCGGCTGGCGAACATCGACGGGAAGACCGTCATCATCGGTTCGTGGGTCGTGGGCGAGACACCAGCCGGCATCGACGTGCGCGAGACGAGCGGCCCGATCACGGGCGACCTTGCCGAGTTCGTACCCCACTACATCAGCGATCGCGAGGAGCGGCCATGACCTACGAACCGAAGCTGCGGCGCAGCACCGGCGTCACCCTCTCGGGGATCACGCGTCCCTCGACCACCAAGACGGTGGGAGCTATGGGGGTCGCCACCGCGATGATGTTCCTCGCGGGTTGCAGCACGGTGCCCGACGAGGGCATCGTCGTCGAGGGTGCTGACGGGGAGAACTATGTGCTGCCCGAGGGAGCTGAGCGTCCCACGTACACGTCGAAAGAGGACTGCCTCGCCGACGTGAACGAGCAGATCCAGCTCCTCGAGCAGGAAGGTGAGCAGGTGGAAGGCGACGCCGAGTCGCTCTGCGAGTCGTCGAGCAGCTACGGAACGCACTACAGCTCCGCGCTGTGGCTCGGACCGGTGCTGTTCGCCTCATCGCGCTGGAACAGCACGCGCGTGAGCTCCTGGGCGCCGGTCACCTCCGGAGGCTTCGCGGCGCCCGGCTCGGCCGCCCACTCGGATGTGGCGCAGCGTGCTCCGGCGGGGGCGACCGTCGGGTCGCGGGCCCCGTTGAAGAACGGGTTCGGCTCGACCGGGAAGTCGGGTTTCGGTTCGACGGTCAAAGGCAAGGCCGGGGGAGGCAGCTCGACCGGGGGCTGACCCAAGGCCCGTCCCGGCCGGGCGCAGCAGAATGGATGCATGACCGCTGCGCGTGTACTTCGTTACGACGACCTCGAGCCGATGCCCTGGCGCAACGGACAAGGCGTGACGCGGACGCTGCGGGCCATGTCGGATGGCGGGGGATGGGCGCTGAGCATCGCAACGATCGAGGGCCCGGCTGCGTTCTCCGTCATCCCGAGCACACAGCGGGTGCAGCTCGCCATCGATGCGGTGCGTCTCGAGATCGATGGCGACGAGGTGCGGTTGAACAGCGGAGAGCAGGTGCGCTTCACCGGTGAGCAGCGCGTGACCGGAGCATCCGCCGCCGTGTCTTCGCGGGTGCTGAACCTCATGTATGCCGATGGCGCGCCGGAACTCCGGCTCGTCGTCGCACGGACCGTGCCGCAGATTCCCCGAGCGGCCGAGGCAGTGGTCGTTCTGGCCGGGTCGCTCGAAACGGGAGACGAGACGTTGGGCCCCCTCGACTCGGTCCTCTTCTCGGGGTCGCCAGATCATTCGCGCGACTTCGCTGGTCGGGGGGTGTTCGCGGTCGTTCTCCCGCGCAGCTGAGCGCGGTTGGGGCAGAACACCAACCCGGGTCGCCCGAATCCAACACGCCTCTTGCCATGCATTGACATCTCCGTTTTACTGAGTGCAACAAGGCCGACGGGCATCACGACGTCGGCAACCGCGCCCGCCTGCGACGAGGGAGTCACGTTGGCCGAATCATCGACGCGGACCGTCGAACGAGCACTGAACCTCCTCGCGTCCGTCTGCGAGCGGGACGGCCTGAGCCTGGCGGAAAGCGCGCGCCTCGCCGACCTCTCGCCGAGCACCTCCCTTCGGCTCCTTCGAACGTTGGAATCGGCCGGATTCGTGAGCCGCGACGACCAAGGAGACTTCCGCGCGGGGAGTCGCATGGTCCAGCTCGGAGCGCGAGCCCTCTCGAACGACAACCTCGCGCAGCTCTCTGCGCCCGCAATGAGGCTCCTCGCGGAGAAGACCGGCGAGTCGGTCTACCTGTGCGTCGAGGGCCATGCGGAGCAGGCGCTGTACATCGCCATCCACGAGGGCACGCACTCGGTGCGCCATATGAACTGGGTCGGACGCACCATCCCCCTCGACGGGTCCGCGTCCGGCCAGGTCCTTCGCGGCGAGACCCCGCCGCTCGGCTACGTGACGGTCGAGCGCGGCATCGAGCCGGACGTCACCGCGATCGCAGCTCCGGTGGAGCTCCATGATCGCGTGCTCGGTTCGGTGAGTCTGCTGGTGCCGAGCTACCGAGTCACGCCGAGCAGAGCGGCCCGCTTCGGCGAGCTGCTCACCGACGCCGCGGCGAGCATCGAGCGAAGCCTCGGCACACCACCGCAGGAAGGGATCTGAACATGAACACGCACAAGAACATCAGGGCAGCACGCGGCACGAAGCTGACCGCGAAGAGCTGGCAGACCGAGGCACCGCTTCGCATGCTCATGAACAACCTCGACCCCGAAGTGGCCGAGCATCCAGAGAGCCTCGTCGTCTACGGCGGCACGGGCAGAGCCGCACGCAGCTGGGAGGCGTACGACGCCATCGTTCGCACGCTCACGACACTCGAAGACGACGAGACGCTCCTCGTCCAGTCTGGAAAGCCGGTCGGCGTCTTCCGCACACACGAGTGGGCTCCTCGCGTGCTGATCGCGAACTCGAACCTCGTCGGAGACTGGGCCAACTGGCCTGAGTTCCGGCGCCTCGAGGCAGCTGGCCTCACGATGTACGGGCAGATGACGGCGGGATCCTGGATCTACATCGGCACGCAAGGGATCCTCCAGGGGACCTACGAGACGTTCGCCGCCGCCGCCGAGAAACGCTTCGGCGGGACGCTCGCGGGGACCCTCACGCTCACGGGCGGCGCTGGAGGCATGGGAGGCGCGCAACCCCTTGCCGTCACGATGAACGAGGGCGTCGTCCTCATCGTGGATGTCGACGCCAGCCGCCTCGAGCGGCGAGTCCAGCACGGCTACCTCGACGAGATGACACACGACCTCGACGACGCCATCGAGCGTGTGCTCGCCGCGAAGGAAGCCCGCCAGCCTCGCTCCGTGGGCGTCGTCGGCAACGCGGCGACGATCTTTCCGCTGCTCCTCGAGCGCGGCGTCGCGATCGACATGGTCACCGACCAGACGAGCGCGCACGACCCACTCGCCTACCTCCCCGAGGGGGTGGGCGTTGAGGAGTGGAAGGCCGAGGCCGGGCGAGACCCGGTCGGCTTCACCGAGCGAGCCCGTGCGTCCATGGCCAAGCAGGTCAAGGCGATGGTCGAGTTCCAGGATGCCGGGGCCGAGGTCTTCGACTACGGCAATTCGATTCGCGCGGAGGCGAGACTCGGCGGCTACGAGCGGGCGTTCGATTTTCCTGGATTCGTGCCAGCCCACATCCGCCCCCAGTTCGAGGAGGGGCGCGGCCCGTTCCGGTGGGCGGCGCTCTCCGGCGACCCCGCCGACATCGCCGTGACGGACCGCGCGATCCTCGAGCTGTTCCCGGATGACGAGCGCCTGCACCGCTGGGTGAAGGCCGCGGGGGAGAAGGTGCGCTTCGAGGGTCTGCCTGCGCGCATCTGCTGGCTCGGCTACAAGGAGCGTCATCTGGCCGGACTCAGGTTCAACGAGATGGTCGCGTCCGGCGAGCTCTCCGCGCCCGTCGTGATCGGCCGGGACCACCTTGACTCCGGCTCGGTCGCCTCGCCCTACCGCGAGACCGAGTCGATGAACGACGGTTCGGATGCCATCGCCGACTGGCCCCTGCTGAACGCCCTGCTGAACACCGCCTCCGGCGCAACCTGGGTGTCGCTGCACCACGGCGGCGGCGTCGGGATCGGCAGATCGATCCACTCGGGCCAGGTCATCGTCGCCGACGGCACGGATCTCGCGGCGCAGAAGATCGAACGCGTCCTCACCAACGACCCAGGCACGGGAGTCATGCGCCACGTGGATGCCGGCTACGAGCACGCCGCCGACATCGCGAGGGAGCGCGGACTGCGCGTCCCGATGTGGGAGGGCGAGTGACCGATCGTCGGACCGCGCTCCGGCTGCTCGACGAAGGCTGGATCTGGGCCGACACACTCGTGCGGGGTGCGGACACGGTGCGGTCCGTGCGACTCAAGAACGAAGCGGGCGTGCTGGTCGACGAGCAGGTGGGCGTGCGCGCGCAGGACGACGACCTCGTGCTCGGCACCGCCTTCCCCGCGTTCGGCAACGCCCACTCGCACGTCTTCCACCGCCTGCTGCGGGGGCGCACACACGCAGACGGTGGCACCTTCTGGTCGTGGCGAGACAAGATGTACGCCGTGGCGGGTGCGCTCGAGCCACACGCCTTCGAGCGCATCGCCGCCGCAGGTTTCACCGAGATGGTCGCCAACGGATGGGGGGCTGTCGGGGAATTCCACTACGTGCACCACCGCGCGGATGGCGAGTCATACCCTGACCACGACATGGAGTTGGCGCTCGCCAACGCCGCACGGACAGCGGGCATCCGCCTGACACTGCTCGACACCTGCTACCTGACGGGGTCCATCGGAGCGGACCTCTCGCCCGAGCAGCGGAGGTTCGGAGACGCGGACGCAGAGCGCTGGCTCGAGCGGTGGTTCCGTCTGCGAAGCCGCCTCGCATCCACACACCCCGAAGTCCTCCTGGGAGCGGCGATCCACTCGGTTCGGGCTGTCCCAGCCGACGCGATCGCCAGCATCGTCCGAGGGCTCCCGACCGACGTGCCACTCCACATCCACCTCTCAGAGCAGGCCGCGGAGAACGAGCAGAGCCTGACGGCCTACGGTCGGACGCCGGCGAACGTGCTCGCGGATGCCGGTGCCCTCTCAAGCCGCCTGAGCGTTGTGCACGCGACGCATCTGACCGACGACGACATCACGGTGCTCGGGGAGACCGGGGTGCACGCCGTGTTCTGCCCGACCACGGAAGCAGACCTCGGCGACGGCATCGGCCCGGCCACCGAACTGGTCGCAGCCGGCGCACGTCTGGCCGTCGGGTCCGACCAGAACGCGGTGGTCGACCCGCTGCTCGAGCTGCGCGGCCTCGAAGCAGGGGAGCGACTTCGCTCCCAGACCCGAGGCAGGTTCTCACCGCAGGAGCTGCTGACGATCGGCACGCAAGGCGGGTACTCCTCGCTCGGCGTCCCAGCGCCCGGCGCGGTCGGCGGTCCATTCGACTTCGTCGAGGTGGACTCGTCCTCGGTCCGCACGGCAGGCTCGATGCCGCCTCAGCTGCTGCTCGCCGGGACAGGGAGCGACGTGGTCCGAACGATCGTGGGCGGGCGCGTCGTCTACGACCGCGGCAGGGACGGGCCGCGGCTTGCACACGCAGTCGCCGAGCTCGCGCGCTTCGCCGCCGATCCGGCGTCACGATCCGAAGGAGCCTCATGACCTCGACCGTGTTCACGAACATCGGCGAACTCACGACCAACGGCGACGATGGCGTGCTGAGCGATGCCGCCCTCGTCATCGACGGTGACCGGGTTGCGTGGATCGGTCCGACCATGCGGGCGCCCGCGGCAGACCGCCGTGTCGACGTCGGCGGCCGTGCCGTGCTTCCGGGCTGGGTCGACTCGCACACGCACCTCGCGTTCGCCGGAGACCGTTCGACCGAGTTCGCGGCACGCATGGCGGGGGAGGCGTACGCGGCCGGCGGCATCAGGGTGTCAGTCGAGCGAACTCGTGCCGCCAGCAGTGAGGAGCTGCGGGCGCTCATGGCCGAGCGCGTCCGCGCAGCCAATGTCGGAGGCACGACCTGGCTTGAGACGAAGACCGGGTATGGGCTCGACGTCGAGACCGAGGAGCGCTCCGCCCGCCTTGCGGCCGAGATCTCCGACGACGTCACCTACCTCGGCGCCCACGTCGTCCCGGCGGGGTGGCATGCCGACGACTACGTGGGGCTCGTCACGGGCCCGATGCTCGACGCCGTCCGCCCGTACGTGAAATGGATGGACGTGTTCTGCGAGCGCGGCGCGTTCGATGAGGAGCAATCGCGTGCTGTGCTGCAGGCGGGCCGTGATGCAGGGCTGGGTCTGCGTGTCCACGGCAACCAGCTCGGTCCGGGCCCCGGGGTGAAGCTCGCCGTTGAGCTGGGGGCCGCGAGCGTCGACCACTGCAACTTCCTCGACGACGAAGACATCGACCTGCTCGGGGCATCGGCCACCGTCGCCACGCTGCTGCCGGCGTGCGACCTGTCGACACGGCAGCCGTTCCCACCGGCAAGGGCCCTGCTCGACGCGGGCTCGACGGTAGCCCTGGCGAGCAACTGCAACCCGGGCACCTCGTACACGACCTCGATGGCGTTCTGTGTCACCACCGCCGTGCTGCAGATGCGGATGACCGTGGAGGAGGCGGTCTGGTCCGCCACGATGGGCGGGGCGATCGCGCTCCGGAGACACGAGGGTGAACTGCCCGTCGGCGCGCTGGTGCCAGGCTCTCGTGCGGATCTCCAGGTGCTGGACGCGCCCTCGGTCACGCACCTCGCCTACCGCCCGGGCATGCAGCTCACCCACTCTGTCTGGCAGGCCGGGCAGCGCATCGTGTGAGATCGCGGCGCCTCGACGACGTCGCGGGTGGATCACTCCCACCGCAGCACCAGCCGCCAGCCGTCCGGGTCCCTTCGCAGGTCGAAGAGGGAAGCCTCGCCGTCGGAGCCATCACGTTTCGCGCTGACGCGCCAGAACTCGGTGTCGAGGCGAGACGGGTCACCCTCGCCCGTCCACCACCGTTGCTGCACGCGTCGGTAGAACGCCTGCGGCAGACCGTGCACGACGTAGGCGAAACGCTCCCACCAGAAGACGGACGGGAGCTCGTCGACGAGTTCGACCTCGATGGGGTCGTTCAGCGCTGTGGTCATGTCGGAACCCTCGCAGGAGCCACCGACATTGACCGGCGGGGTCAGCCCTCGAGGTCGTCGACCCCAGGCAGCCAGCTCTTGCCGGGCCCGCCCCAGCTTCGCTTGCGCATGACCTTGAACGCGTCCTTGTACCAGGGGTGCTCCAGACGATCCGCGTAGATGACGCCGTTGAGGTGGTCGAACTCGTGCTGCAGGATGCGCGCGAACCAGCCTTCTGCCTCGATCTCGTACTGCTCGCCCTCGAGATCGGACGCACGCAGGAGCGCACGCTCCGATCGTCGCAATGGGTAGCGCTCGCCGGGGAACGAGAGGCACCCCTCGGATTCGAGCTCGTCGTCCAGCTCCAGCAGCGACTCAGGTGCGGCGGGAGTCACGTACAGCTCCGGGT
Organism: Pseudoclavibacter sp. JAI123; assembly: GCF_013409665.1. NCBI lineage: Bacteria > Bacillati > Actinomycetota > Actinomycetes > Micrococcales > Microbacteriaceae > Pseudoclavibacter > Pseudoclavibacter sp. JAI123. The sequence continues at coordinate 1,888,123 of NZ_JACCCM010000001.1, forward strand.
TGATGGCGACACCGCGATGCATGGTCCCGTCGGCGTCCTCGTACGAGTACACGAAGAGGCGCTTGCCGACGCCGACCTGCGGGCCTGCGAGGCCGACACCCGGCGCTGCATCCATCGTCTCGAACATGTCCGAGACGAGTTCACGGATCTCGTCGGTGATGTCGCCCACCGGGGCTGCGGGCTCGTGGAGGACGGGCTCGCCGTAGATGCGAATTGGGAGAGTTGTCATCCCATCAGCGTATCTTCGCGCCAACCTCCCTCTCTGACTCGCGCCGCCCAATAGGATTGCCCATCATGACCATCGCACCCCTCAGTGATCTGGCAGTGCTCCCGGGGCTCAGTCCGGTCCAGATGATCGGCATCCCGCTCGCTCTCATAGGCGCGGTGTTCCTGTCGCTCGGCGCCATGTACCAGCACCGCGGAGTGAGCAAGGTCGAGGCAGCGAGCGGCACGAGCGGTGCTGCGGGGCTGAACCTGAAGCACCTGCTCGCCCTCCTGAGCCGCCCCTCCTGGGTGATCGGCACGGTCATGCTCGGGCTGGCAGTCGTGATGCAGCTGTCCTCGTTCGTGTTCTCGCCGATCATCGTGGTGCAGCCGCTCGGCGTCGTCTCGCTGCTCCTGACGACACTGCTCACAGCTCGCGCCATCAGGCAACGACTGCCGAACGTGAAGATCTTCGCGGTGGCGCTCTGCATCATCGGCGTCGGCGCCTTCGTCACGGTCGCGGCGCTCTTCGCGAAGGAGCGCGCGATCTCAGACGAGCAGGTCGCCACCGTCCTCGTGCTGCTCGCCGTGGTCGTCGTGGTCTTCGGCACCGCCTTCTTCTTCCTGCGCAAGCGGTTCAAGGCGCTCATCTACGTTCTTGGCGCCGGAGTGATCTACGGCTTCGTCGCGACGCTCGCGAAGATCACCATCAACCGCATCCAGCACGACAACTTCGAATGGCTCACGCTCATCTGCCTCGTCGCGCTGCTCGTCGCCACGGGGGTGGGCGGCTACTTCGTCCAAAACGCCTACGCCTCGGGACCGCCGGACATGGTCATCGCCGGCCTCACCGTCATCGACCCGATCATCGCCGTCGGCATCGCCATCGCCGTGCTCGGCGAGGCGAACGCGGCGCCCTGGTACGCCTTCCTCATGTTCGTCGTCTCGGGCGCCATCGCCGTCACGGGCGTGTTCGTGCTCGAACGTGGGCAGACGGATGCGGAGGTCGAGGCCGTGCGTCGAAATGCCGTCGAAGGTCGTGGCACGCAGGACCCCCAAGGGCACCACCACGACTCGGAGGCCCGAGTCATCGAGCAATAGCAGCGCCCCAGCGTGTGCTGAAGCCCCCTCGCGGAGCGCGGCCAGTAGCATGACGTGAGATTCCGCGAGCGACGACCACACCCTGTCGCGAGCCCCCAGACGAGATCGAGGTCACCACCCCGTGCCGAATGAAGGTCACTCAAGCAGCACCCCCGCCGTCGCAGCTGACGGCGAGCGGCCGCTCAAGATCCTGATCGCAGGGGACACCTTCACGCCCAACGTCAACGGCGCCGCGAAGTTCACCGAGCACCTCGCTTCCGGCATGGCGGCCAGGGGGCACGACGTGCACGTCATGGTGCCCGCCGCCAGCCGCCGCCACGGAACCTGGACCGAGCAGTACGACGGGCAGAACATCACCGCTCACCGCCTCCGCTCGCACCGGTGGTGGGCCCACGACTGGCTGCGCTACGCACCCCCGTGGCGCATCCGCTCCGAGTCGCAGCGGGTCGTCGACGAGGTGCGTCCCGACGTCGTCCACTTCCAGTCGGCGGTCATCATCGGCCGCGGGGTGGCGATCGAGGCGGAGAAACGCGGCATCCGCATCATCGGCACGAACCACCTGATGATCGAGAACCTCGTCGACCACTCCCTGCTGCCGCAGGCTCTGCGTGGCCTCGCGGCCAGGATCTGGTGGAACGACGCTCGCTCGACGCTCGGGCGCGCGACGGCGATCACGACCCCGACGCGGCGTGCCGCCGACTTCCTGGAGGCAAACGGGGGGATCTCCGACGTGCTCGCGATCTCGTGCGGCATCCGGACCTCCGACTACGCCTTCGACTTCTCGGCGCGAGAAGCCAAACGCATCCTCTTCGTCGGCCGTGTGACGGGCGAGAAGAAGATCGACGTGCTCTTGCGCGCGCTCACTCTGCTGCCCCCTGACGTGCAGCTCGACATCGTCGGTGGTGGAGACCAGAAGAAGAATCTTCAGTCGCTCGCCAAGCAGCTTGGTCTCGCCGATCGGGTCACGTTCCACGGCTATCTGAGCGACCAGGAGCTTCGTCGCATGTACACGCGCGCCTCGGTGTTCGCGATGCCGTCGATCGCCGAACTGCAGTCGATCGCGACCATGGAGGCGATGGCCTCCGGCCTGCCGGTTGTCGCAGCCGACGCCATGGCGCTTCCGCACCTCGTGCACGACGGCGAGAACGGCTTCCTCTTCGAGCCGAACAACGAGCGTGACCTCGCGGACAAGCTCGCGAAGGTGCTGTCGCTCTCGGACGCCGAGCGTGAGGAGATGGGGAGGACGGGTCTCGACCTCGTTCGTATGCACGACATCGACCGCACGCTCGAGCTCTTCGAGCGCCTCTACCGGGGCGCCTCCGTCAAGGACGTCGCCCGTGACTCGGTGAACGAGCAGGACCACTCGCTCGACTGACCGCTCGGGCGTTCGTCAGTCGACCGGCCCGGCGGGGAGGGTCAGGATGCGTGGCCCGTCTTCGAGGATCGCGATCGTGTGCTCGGAGTGGGCGGTTCGGCATCCCGTCACGCTGCGGAGCGTCCAGCCGTCGTCGTCCGTGACGAGCTCGCCGGTGTCGGCCATGACCCACGGTTCGATGGCGAGCAGCATGCCACGGCGGAGACGCACTCCGCGGCCCGGTCGGCCGTTGTTCGCGACGTGCGGATCCTGATGCATGGTGGAGCCGATGCCGTGTCCACCGAACTCCATGTTGATGTTGTAGCCCGCCGACGCGAGCACCGTGCCGATCGCGTGTGAGAGGTCGCCGATTCGAGCACCGGGGCGTGCGACGTCGATGGCAGCCGCGAGGGCTCGCTCCGTGACGGCGATGAGCGCTTCGTCACCGGCGTCCCGCGTCGAGCCGACGATGAAGCTGATCGCGGCGTCAGCCGCTACCCCGTCCTTGACGATGGCCAGGTCGAGTGTGAGAAGGTCCCCGTCAGCGAGACGGTAGTCGCGAGGCTTGGCGTGCAGCACGGCGTCGTTCACCCCTGTGCAGATGTAGTGGCCGAACGGCCCGCGCCCGAAGGATGGCTCGTAGTCGACGTAGCAGGAGCTCGCCCCCGCTTCGAGGATCATCGACCTGGCCCACCGGTCGATCTCGAGCAGGTTGGTCCCAGTTCTGACCCTCGATCTGAGCCCCTGCAGGATCGACCCGACCAGCTGCCCGGTGACTGCCGCCCGCGCCAGCTCTTCGTCGTTGAGGATCTCGATCATGCGGTGCCTTCCGTAGTCCGACGCGAAAGCGCCCCAATAAGTATCCCGGTAAAGATATACCGGATTAGTATCGGGTCATGGTCAGACTGCCGCTCAGCCCCGATGAGATCGAGCGCGGGGAGCGTCTCGGCGAGTTCCTACGACGAACTCGGGGGAACAGATCGATGCTGCGCGTGGCACTCGACGCCGGCGTCTCGCCCGAGACGCTTCGCAAGATCGAATCTGGCCGAGTCGCGACGCCGGCGTTCACGACGATCGCCGCTATCGCGGGGGTGCTGTCCGTTTCGCTTGACGAGATCTGGGCGCAGATCAGCACGCCAGACGACCGGGCGGAGTCCGCGACGGGTCCCGGCATCCGCGCGGTCAGCTGACGCCGGCTACCTCGACTGGGCCTCGCGCGCCTCGAGGGCCGCTTCCAGGCGCTCGACCTTTCCATCGAGCTCGCCCGTGTGCCCGGGCCGGATGTCCGCCTTCAGCACCAGGGAGACCCGGCTGCCGAACTGGCCGACGGCCTCGGTGGCCGCTTTGACGACGGCGAAGACCTCGTCCCACTCGCCCTCGATCGTCGTGAACATCGAGTCGGTGCGGTTGGGGAGCCCGGACTCGCGCACGACCGCGACGGCTGCTGCCACCGCGTTGTGCAGCGAGGCGTCGCCCTCACCCGGTGAAGGGGCGTTGGGGCTCGGAGTTCCGCTGGGGGCGACAGAGAAGGCAACGATCATGCCACCATCGTGCCACGCGGGCGCTCCGACAGGGAGTGCCGAACAGAGGAGAGTAGGGCGGGTGGGACTCGAACCCACGCATCGTCCAGTTATGAGCCGGATGCCTTAACCAGCTTGGCTACCGCCCCAAGCGCTGTCGATTCTAGCCAGAATTCGCTCCCGCGTGCGGCAGGCCGATGGTCGGGGTGTGCGCAGGTCTAGACTGGTGCCCCACAAGCGGGGTCGACGTCGATCCTGCATGCACGAAAAGCAGGGGATGATGAAGCGAGCTGAACAGCGAGCGCAGACGAGGCAGGCGCTTCTCGAGGCCGCCTCGCTCGAGTTCGAGGCAAACGGATACGCCGCGACAGTGCTCAGCGACATCTCTGATCGACTCGGCATGACCAAGGGAACTGTGTACTTCCACTTCCCGACGAAGGCGCTGCTCGCGCAGGCAGTCACGGTGAGCTGGACGGTCATGTGGGATGAGGAGATCGCGGCGTCTCGTGCTCGCGGCCTGTCGCTCGACGAGCTCGAGTCCCTGATGATCCGCATCGCAGAGCGCTTCCAGTCCGATGCGCTCATCCGCGCGACGATCAGGCTCGTCCGTGAGCGGGAGCTCATCGAGGAAGAGCTGCCCCGCCCGTTCGACCGGTGGCTCGAAGTGACGAAGGAGGCCCTCCAGGCGTCGCGTGAGTCCGGTGCGCTCCGGGATGACATCGACGTAGATGCGGCCGCGTGGCAGATCCTCGCGAACTTGGTCGGCATCCAGCTGCTGATCGACGATCTGAACGACGGCAGGAGCATCGTCGACCGCGTCCGCGAGATGTGGGCGGTCCACCGGGTGACGCTCGCGAACCCGGGACGTGGTGCCACGCACGCCTGATCCGCCGGTCGGCCCACTACCAGAGCCGCGCTCTTCCCGCCGCGCCGGGGTGGCCTTTCGGTCAAAGATCAGCCTCAAGTAGGGCATAGGGCAGACGGAACCCGTCCTTTCGGGCGATTCAGAGGAATCACCCCGGCGACAGGATTGAGGAGCGCCAGGTCACCGCTCGGCGTCGTATCGCGTCGAAAGGGCCCTCTGTGTCTGTGCTCACCCGTCTGAGTCTCAAGTATCGAATTCTGATCGGACTGCTCACGGCGGCGATCGCAGCCGCGGGGATCATCTCGACGGCCCAGCTCAAGCAGGAGCTCATGCCGTCGATGGAGATCCCCCAGGGCTTCGTGACGGCGACACTCGACGGCGCTTCTCCCGATGTGATGGTGTCGGAGGTCACCGAGCCGATCGAGAACGCCTTGCGCGCGGTCTCGGAGGTGCAGTCGGTCACCTCGACGACCTCGGAGGGCTTTGCCCAGATCGTCGTCGCGTGGAGCTTCGACGCGGACAAGACGCAGGTCGAGGCCGAGCTGCGCTCCGCCGTCGAGTCGACGGAGTCCCAGCGTCCTGAGTCATCGACGGCTGAGCTCATGACGTTCTCGCTCGATGCCCTGCCGGTGCTCACGCTCGGTGTGTCGTCGGATGCTGATACGGCCACCCTGTCGAAGACGATGACCGACACCGTGGTGCCTGCCCTCTCGCAGGTCGACGGGGTCCAGAACGTCGAGGTCTCCGGGGCGCGCGAAGAGCGCGTCGAGATCAATCTCCGCCAAGCCGACGTGGATGCTCTCGAGATCGACACGGCGACGATCGAGCCGACGTTGACGGCGGCGGGTCTTGTGCTCCCGGCGGGCGACGTGACGGGCGGCAGCGGCGAGATCTCCGTGCAGGTCGGCTCGCAGCTCGACACGCTCGATGCCATCCGCGCCCTGCCGTTCACCACAGAGGACTCGACGGTCCTGCTCTCGCAGTTCGCGGATGTCGACGTCAAGGAGATCCCCGCGACGTCGATCTCCCGCGTCAACGGTGCGGAGACCCTGACGCTCAGCGTCACCAAGGCCGCCGACGCGAGCACCGTCTCCGTGGCTCACGGAGTGACCGAGAAGCTCGCCGAGCTCACGCCGACACTTACGTCCAACGTCGTCTTCACGGAGATCGAGAACCAGGCGCCGTACATCGAGCAGTCGATCCACGATCTCTCGGTGGAGGGCGGGTTGGGCCTGATCTTCGCCGTCCTCGTCATCTTCCTGTTCCTCGCCTCGTTCCGTTCGACCATCGTCGCCGCGATCTCCATCCCGATGTCGCTGCTCATCACGATGGTCGGCCTCAACGTGGGTGAGTACTCGCTGAACATCCTGACGCTCGGAGCGCTCACGATCGCCGTGGGTCGCGTGGTCGACGACTCGATCGTCGTGATCGAGAACATCAAGCGAAGGCAGGGGACCGGCCCCCTCACGATCGAGGGCATCGTCGGCTCCGTCGGCCAGGTGGCAGGCGCCATCACGGCGTCGACGCTCGCGACGGTCGCCGTGTTCCTGCCCATCGCGTTCGTCGGGGATATCGTCGGCCAGCTGTTCCAGCCGTTCGCTCTGACGGTCTCGATCGCCCTCGTGGCCTCCCTGGTCGTCGCGCTCACCATCGTGCCCGTCTTCGCCTACTGGATGCTCCGTCGCCCGTCGAAGCCCATGAAGCGGGAGCGGTTCATCCGGGCTCGAGCGACGCACGCAGCGTGGACCGAACGGCAGGAGGAGTCTGCCGAGCGCCGCCGGGCACGCCAGGCGGCGAAGCTCGACGCGAAGAACGCGAACCGCGAAGCGCGCGGGAAGACGCTCCTGACGGTCCCCACCACCGTCACCGGTGTGGTCCAGGCGCGAGGCGATGGCGAGGAGGGGTCGCCGTATGACGGCCTGCAGCGCGCCTTCGTCCCGATTCTCGATGCGACGCTGCGCCACCCCCGCCGCACGGTCGCGGCCGCGCTCGCGCTCCTGCTCCTCACCGGTGTCGGGGCGACCGCCCTTCGCAGTGATTTCCTCGGCAGCATGGGCGACGAGACCATCGTGGTCGAGCAGAAGCTCGCACAGGGCACGACCATCGAGCAGAGCCTGGCGGGCGCGGAGAAGCTCGAGGCTGTCATCGCCACGAAGGACAGCGTCGAGACGTTCGTCAGCTCGATCGGGGCCGGCGGGGCGAGCGCTTTCGGTGGTGGCGGGGGAGACACCTCGATCACCGTGATCCCTGTCGAGGGGCAGGATGCGGAAACCGTCGCGAACAGCCTCAGAACTGACTTCGGCGGACTGAGCGACGTCGGTGAAGTGACCGTGACGACCGCCGCTTCGTCTGCGCTGGCGAGTGACGTGCAGCTCGCGATCCAGGGCAACGACGCGGACGCCCTCAGCCAAGCCGCGACGCAGCTCGGAGACGCGGTCAAGGATCTGCCTGGCGTGACCGCGGTCACGAACGACCTCAGCACTGGAGGGAACGTCGTCGTCGTCGACGTCGACCGCAGCAAGGCCGCGGGCTTCGGCTACACGCAGGCCACGGTCGGCCAGGCGGTCTCCGCCGCCCTCAACGGAACCCCGCTCGGATCCGTCCGCCTCGAAGGCGTCGACCGGGACATCGTGATCGCTCCGACCCAGGGCGCCGTCGCGCTTGACCAGCTTGCGCTCATGCAGCTTCCGGTGACCGCGGTCCAGCAGCAGCGCGCCATCCAGGATGCGACGGATGCCTTCGCGGACGAGCAGGAGGCGAAGGCCGAAGAGCAGCAGGCTGAGGCGGTCGAGCAGATGCAGCAGACGGTCGACGACGCCGTCGAGGCGCGAGACACGGTCTCGTCTCAGCTCGCAGAGCTGCAGACGCAGCTTGCGACCCTGCAGACAGCCCCGCTGACGCCGATGACCCCCGAAGTCGGTTCTGCGATGACGCCGGAGCAGGCAGCGCAGGCCGAGCGCGATGCGCAGATCGCGGCGCTCACCGAGGCGATCGCGCAAGCGGAGTCGGGTATCGAGCAGGCGAACGCCGGTGTCGACGCGGCCGTCAAGGCGCAGGAGGACATGGCGGCGCAGACGCTCGAGGCGGAGGAGACGCAGGCCAGGCAGGAGGGGCTCGCCGACACGAAGGCAACGCCCATCCGCCTCGGCGACATCGCCGCGGTGCGCGAGGAGGCGACGCCGAGTGCGATCACCCGCAACGACGGTGCGCGTCAGGTGACGGTCTCGATCACGCCAGCGGAGGGTCAGCTGGGAACCGTCACGCAGTCCGTGTACGCGGCGACCGACGGCCTCGCATTGCCGGCAGGCGTCACGTTCGCGGTCGGTGGCGCATCGGCCGACCAGAGCGAGTCGTTCGAGCAGCTCGGCATGGCGATGCTGCTTGCGATCGTCCTCGTGTTTCTCATCATGGTGGCGACGTTCCGCAGCCTCATGCAGCCGCTGATCCTGCTCGTCTCGGTGCCGTTCGCGGCCACGGGAGCTGTCGCGCTCCTGCTGCTCACGGACACGCCGCTCGGGCTCCCGTCGCTCATCGGCCTGCTGATGCTGATCGGCATCGTGGTGACCAACGCGATCGTGCTGATCGACCTCATCAACCACATCAGGGAGCGCGGAGCGAGCGTGCATGACGCGATCGTGCACGGCACCAGGCTTCGCCTCAGGCCGATCCTCATGACGGCCGCCGCGACGATCTTCGCGCTCATCCCGATGTCGCTGGGGCTCACCGGTGGCGGGGTCTTCATCTCGAAGCCGCTCGCCATCGTCGTCATCGGCGGTCTGATCAGCTCCACGCTGCTGACGCTGGTGCTCGTCCCCGTGCTCTACTCGAGCGTGGAGCGGCGCGCCGATCGCCGAGCCGCGAAGCGGGCGGCGCGAGCGGACCGGAAGGCCGAGGCCGCGGCGCGGAAGAAGGAGCTGGGCGCCGCCCCCGCGGCCAGCTGAGTGAGGCGGCGCTGCGCGAGAGCGCGGCGCCGTCATCCCATCGTGCCCGCGACGTTTCGCGACGCAATTCGGCACGCGCCGAGGATCAGGGGAGAATAGGCGGATGCATCCGATCGCCGCCCGTGCTCAGCTCTCGACCGCCCACCGCATCGTGGTCAAGATCGGGTCCTCATCGCTGACCGGCGCCGACGGACACCTCAACCTCGATGCGCTCCGCAAGCTGGTGCAGGTGATCGCCGACCGTCACGAGAGCGGCCTGCAGACCCTGCTCGTGACCTCTGGCGCAGTTGCCGCGGGTATCGGCCCACTCGGGCTGCCCTCGAGACCGCGTGACGTCGCGACGGCTCAGGCGGCCGCATCCGTTGGACAGGGGATGCTCGTGGCCAGGTACGCGGAGGCCTTCGCCGACCGGGCGATCACGGTTGGGCAGATCCTGCTCACCGCGGAGGACACGGTGCGCCGAACGCGCTACAAGAACGCGCAGCGGTCGCTCGAGCGGCTCTTCCGACTCGGCGTCGTCCCTATCGTGAACGAGAACGATGCCGTCGTGACCGATGAGCTGCGCTTCGGTGACAACGACCGTCTCGCGGCGCTGGTCGCGCAGCTCGTCGGTGCCGACGCGCTCGTGCTGCTCACCGACGTCGACGGCCTCTACGACGGACCGCCCACGAGGGAGGGCACACGGCGCATCTCGGAGGTGCTCGGCCCGAGCGACCTCGAGGGCATCGAGGTGTCCGGGAGGGGAAGCGACGTCGGAACGGGCGGCATGCTCACGAAGCTCGAGTCGGTGTCGATCGCCACGGGGTCGGGCATCCCCGTCGTCCTGACGAAGGCGGACAACGCACGACCGGCGATCGCGGGGGAGCGCGTCGGGACATGGTTCGCGCCCACTGGGAAGCGAGCGTCGCGGAAACGCCTGTGGATCGCGCACGCGGCACGTGTGCAGGGGAAGATCGTCCTCGACGACGGTGCCGTGGATGCCGTCCTCGGCGGCCGCGCCTCCCTCCTCGCGGCAGGCATCGTCGGCGTCGAAGGCGAGTTCGTCGCGGGTGACCCCGTCGAGCTCGTCTCCAGGAGCGGTTCCGTGATCGCGCGCGGCCTCACCGGCTTCGATGCCGTCGAGATCCCGGACATGCTCGGGCAGTCCTCGAGCGCGCTCCGCGCATCGCTGGGCTCAGGGTACGACCGCGAGGTCATCCACCGTGACGACCTCGTGCTGGTGCGCCCGAAGGGGCTCCGCGTCAGCTGAGTCGGGTGCAGCGGGCTGACGGGCTCCCGCGCCGCATAGAATGCACTGTCATGACGATCTTGCAGGGTGAGCGCGCGGAAACGGCCGACCAGGGTGATGCGGACGAGGCGGCGACAGCCGCGATCGTCGAGCTCGCCGGACGCGCACGAGCATCGTCCCGGGTCCTGGCGCGGGCGACGCGCGCGCAGAAGGACGGTGCGCTCCTCGCGCTCGCCGACGCGCTCGTGGCCGCCAGTCCGGAGATCCTCGCCGGCAATGCCCTCGACCTCGAGCGAGGGCGTGCCTCCGGTATGTCCGCGGGACTTCTCGACCGGCTCGCGCTCGACGACGCACGCATCCGCGCGATCGCAGACTCGCTCCGCGAGGTCGCGGCGCTTCCGGACCCGGTTGGGGCAGTCGTCCGTGGGTCGACACTCGCGAACGGCCTCCGGCTGCGTCAGCTGCGCGTGCCCATGGGCGTCATCGGCGTCATCTACGAGGCACGTCCGAACGTGACCGTCGATGTCGCGGGCCTCGCCTTGAAGAGCGGCAACGCGGTGATGCTGCGTGGCGGATCTGCGGCCGAGTCCTCGAACGAAGCCATCATCGGCACGATGCGCGCGGCACTCGAGGCCTACGGGCTGCCCGCCGACCTGGTGCAGTCCATCGACGAGTACGGGCGAGCCGGAGCGCGCGCGCTCATGCGCGCCCGCGGCCATGTCGACCTCGTCGTCCCGCGCGGCGGGGCTGGGCTCATCCAGACCGTGGTCCGCGAGTCCCGTGTCCCCGTCATCGAGACAGGGGTCGGCAACTGCCACGTCTTCGTCGACAGCTCGGCCGAGCTCGACATGGCCCTCGACATCATCATCAACTCCAAGACGCATCGGGTCGGGGTCTGCAACGCGGCCGAGACATTGCTCGTGCACGCAGATGCCGCCGCCGCATTCCTTCCTGGCGCGCTCTCCGAGCTGAACCAGCGCGGGGTTCGTCTGCACGGCGACGAGCGCACGCGGTCGGCCGCCCCGGGCGGCATCGAAGTCCACGAGGCGACGCACGAGGACTGGGCGACTGAGTACCTCGACTACGAGATCGCAGTGCGAGTCGTCGACGACTTCGACCAGGCCCTCGAGCACATCCGCGAGTTCAGCACGGGTCACACGGAGGCGATCGTCACGAGCTCGCTGCAGGCGGCAGAGCGGTTCACCGCCGAGGTGGATGCGGCCGCTGTGATCGTCAACGCGTCGACTCGCTTCACCGATGGCGGCCAGTTCGGTCTCGGCGCAGAACTGGGCATCTCGACGCAGAAGCTGCACGCACGTGGGCCCATGGGGCTCGAGGAGCTCACGACGACGAAGTGGGTCGTCACGGGCGACGGTCAGATCCGCTCCTGACAACCGCCGGGTGCGGGCGCCCAGAAGATCAGACCAGGTGATGACGCGCTCGGTCAGGTGCGCCACGTAGCCTTCTGGAAGTCGAGGAAGGGACGATCATGACCAGCACCCCACTGCCCATCGAGAACCAGCAGCAGAATCTCGACCGAGTGTTCCTCGGCGAACTCGAGGTGTCTCGCGATCGCATCGCCGGTCCCTACGGCTCGCTGCCGACCGCGGGCTCAACGGTCTTCGTCACGAACATGTCGCGAGTCGAGCGGGCGATCCCCACGTGGGCGATCATCGTCGCCATCGCGGGCTTCTTCGTCCTGACGATCTTCAGCCTGCTCTTCCTGCTCGTCAAAGAGGACAGGGTCGTCGGCGGCTACGAGGTGCGCATCTCGAATCCCACCGGCACGCTGACGAGCTTCGTGCCGGTCGATGCGAGGTCTGCCGCATGGATCTGGCAGGACCTCCAGGGGCGCGCAGCCGCCGCACGAGAGATCATCGCGTCGGTCACTTCTTCCGTTCACTGACGTTCACTCGCGCGACGCTGCAAGCGCGCGTTGTGGGGCTACGCTGTACCGCGTGAAGGCCTACGACTCGCTGCCCGTATCCACTGTCCTCCCCGATGAGCTCGCCGCTCTGAGGCTACTTGCGAAGAACCTCCGCTGGTCTTGGCGCCCGAGCGCCGAGCGACTCTTCGCGGGCATCGACGAGCGGTTGTGGCGCGTGTGCGGCCGCAATCCGGTCGTGATGCTGCGCTCACTTTCAGCGTCGCGGGCCGCCGAGCTCGCCGCTGACGACGCGTTCCTCGCCCGTCTCGGACAGGAGGCCGAGAACCTGGCCGCCTACCTCCAGAGCGACCGCTGGTTCCACGAGCGCACCCGCGCGAGCGAAGACGAGGGCACGAGCGTCGCCTACTTCTCCATGGAGTTCGGCATCACCGAATCGCTGCCCGTCTACTCCGGGGGCCTCGGCGTGCTCGCCGGCGACCATCTCAAGAGTGCGAGCGATCTCGGTGCGCCCGTCATCGGCATCGGACTCCTCTACACCTACGGGTACTTCTCGCAGACGCTCTCCCGGGAAGGCTGGCAGCAGGAGGCGTACACGGAGCATCCTCCGACGGATCTCGCGGTCGACCCCGTGCTTGACGCCGAGGGGCAGCAGGTACATGTAGCGCTCGGCTTCCCCGACGGGAGATCCCTCGACATCGCCCTCTGGGAGGCGCAGGTCGGGAGCGTGCCTCTGCTGCTGCTCGACACGAACCTGCCGACGAACCCCGAGGACTTCCGCGCGATCACCGACCGTCTCTACGGTGGTGACGCGGAGCACCGCATCCGCCAGGAGATCGTGCTGGGCGTCGGTGGTGTTCGCGCAGTTCAGGCCTACGCGGAACTTCGCGGACGTCGGCAGCCGACGGTCTTCCACCTCAACGAGGGCCACGCCGGCTTCTCGGGGATCGAGCGGATCGGGCAGCTCATGGCTGACGGCGAGACGTTCGACACGGCCCTGGCGATCGTCCGCTCGAGCACTGTCTTCACGACGCACACGCCGGTTCCCGCAGGCATCGACCGATTCGATGCGCACCTCGTCCAGCGCTACCTGGGCTCGTCGGGCGGCCACACCCTTGTGCCCGAGGTCCCCGCTGCCCGCATCATGGACCTGGGAGCGGAAGACGATCCAGGTCGCTTCAACATGGCGCACCTCGGCCTCCGGCTCGCCCAGTACGCCAACGGCGTCGCCAAGCTCCACGGCGTCGTCTCACGTGGCATGTTCGCGAAGCTCTACCCGGGTGTGGAACCCGAGGAGGTGCCGATCGGCTCCATCACCAACGGCGTGCACATCCCGAGCTGGACCCGACCGGCGATGATGCCAGTCATCGAGGCGATGAACGGCGGGCCGGACCTGGCCACCTCCAACACCTGGGACAACCCCGGCGCGGTCAGCGCTGAAGAGCTGTGGCGCATCCGCGGCGAACTGCGTGCCGAGCTGGTGGGTCGCGCGCGCGACTCCGTGCGCGCGTCGTGGAAGGCACGCGGTGCGCAGGATGCGGAGCTCGGCTGGGTCAGGGACGTCCTCGATCCCAGCCGGCTCACCGTCGGCTTCGCGCGCCGGGTCTCGACCTACAAGCGCCTGACGCTGATGCTCCAGGACCGGGAACGGCTGGCGCGAATCCTGAACAATCCCGAGCGGCCCGTGCAGTTCGTGATCGCCGGCAAAGCGCATCCAGCCGATATGGGCGGCAAGCAGCTCCTGCAGCAGCTCGTCGCGTTCGCGGACGAGGCGGGTGTGCGGGATCGCATCGTGTTCCTGCCCGACTACAACGTCACGATCGCCAGGCACCTCGTAGCCGGGAGCGACGTCTGGCTCAACAATCCCGTGCGTCCACAGGAAGCCTCGGGGACCTCGGGGATGAAAGCCGTCATGAACGGCTGCCTGACCTTCTCGATTTCCGACGGCTGGTGGGACGAGATGGCGGATGACAGCGTCGGCTGGACCATCCCGGACACGAGCGGTGTCGACGAGCACACCCGGGACGCGCTCGAGGCCGGGGCCCTCTACGACATCCTCGAGCATGAGATCGCCCCGCTCTTCTACGATCGTGACGAGCGCGGCCTGCCCGTCGAATGGGTCGAGAAGGTGCGCCGCTCGATCGCGATCGTCGGGCCGAAAGTCGCCGCCGAACGCATGGTCCGCGACTACGTGAACGACTTGTACCTCCCAGCGGGGCGTTCGGCGCGGATCGCCGCTGATCGGGTCGAAACCCGTGCATTCGCCAGCTGGCTGGGCGAGGTGCGCGCTGCCTGGCCCAGTGTTCGGGTCGAGTCCGTGGGAGCAGCGGACCCGGCTCCGAGGACCGGGGAGAGCCTCCGCCTGTCCGCTCGTGTGGAGCTCGGGCAGCTCACCACGGACGACGTGCTGGTCGAGGCGATCGTCGGGACGCCTGGCGAGCAGGGGGAGCTGCAGGGGGCTCGCATCGTGGAGATGCGCCCCGCCAGCGAGTGGCCGTCGGAGTTCCTGGCCGATGTGCCGCTGGACGCTCCGGGTCACCTCGGCTACACGGTTCGAGTGCAGCCCAAGCATGCCTACCTGCAGGCGCCGGCGGAGCTAGGCCTGGTTCGCTACCCGGCCTAGCGGCGAACTTTCGGGCGGCGGCGTCGAATGTAATGACAGGCTTGTCATTCGGCGTCGCCGTCGGGCATAATTCAAGAGACGACAGAAATGTCGACGTCTGGTAAACGATGCAGTTCGCATCCATTCATCACGTGATCGTTGGGGAAGACGAATCACCAAACGAATGGAGGAGAACTCATGGTTGCACCAAACGCAGGAGGGGTGCTCTACGTGCACTCCTCTCCTAAGGCGCTTTGCCAGCACGTCGAATGGGGTGTCGGTCGCGCCCTCGGGTACGCCGTCAACCTTCCTTGGATCGACCAGCCGGTCATTCCGGGGCAGTTGCGTGCGGAGTTCACCTGGGAAGGCGAGCCCGGCGCGGGGGCGGCGATTGCGTCGCATCTGCGCGGGTGGGCTCACCTTCGCTTCGAAGTCACCGAGGACGCGCGTCCTGGCGTCGATGGCGGTCGTTGGATGCACACGCCTGAGCTTGGTATCTACTATGCCCAGACGGATGCCTCTGGCGGCGTCGTGGTTCCGGAAGAACGCGTCCGGTACGCGATGGAGATCGCGGGCGGCAACGCCTCTGAGCTCCACCGTGAGCTGCGCCTCGCGCTTGGGCAGGCTTGGGACGACGAGTTGGAGCCTTTCCGCATCGCCGGAGACGAGAGTCCCGTCGTTTGGATGCACCACCGCGTCGGCTAGGTCAGCCACGCCGTAGGCCCGCCGTGAGGTGAGTCTGCAGCTGTTCTCGATACTCCAAGGACTGTGGCCCCTCAGGTTTCCACCTGAGGGGCCACAGTTCTGTCTGCGCGCGGCGAACCGCGTGCAGGTCTTGCCTAGATGCCGCGGAACGCGACGACGGCGTTGTGCCCGCCGAAGCCGAACGACGTCGAGATCGCGACCTTGCCGGACGCCTCGAACGGGCGCGGTTCGGTCACCACGTCGAGGTGGATGGCAGGGTCCTGCTCGTTGAGGTTGATCGTCGGGGGCAGCGTGCCCTCGGAGAGCGCGAGCACCGTGAACATCGCCTCGATGGCGCCGGCCCCACCGAGGAGATGGCCAGTGGATGCCTTCGTCGCCGAGACGGGGATCGACGCGAGGTGGTCCCCGAAGACGGACATAAGGGCCGTGAACTCGGCGATGTCCCCGACGGGTGTCGAGGTCGCGTGCGCGTTGATGTGGGTGACGTCCTCGACCGAGACCCCGGCTTGCTCGAGTGCAGCCCTGATGGCGCGGGCAGCCCCCGTACCTTCTGGGTCCGGCGCGGTGATGTGGTGCGCGTCTGCGGTCACTCCGCCACCGATCAGCTCGGCGTAGATGCGTGCGCCACGGGCGAGCGCGTGCTCTTCCGTCTCAAGCACGAGCGCCGCGGCACCTTCGCCGAGCACGAAGCCGTCGCGGCTCACGTCGTAGGGGCGTGACGCGTGCGACGGGTCGTCGTTGCGCTTGGAGAGCGCCTGCATGGCCGCGAAGGAGGCGACGGGCAGGGGGTGGATGGCCGCTTCCGATCCGCCGGCGACCACGACGTCTGCGAGGCCCTGCTGGAGGTGCTCGTAGGCGTCGGCGATTGCTTCTGTGCTCGAAGCGCACGCGGAGACGACGGTGCGGACGCCGGCGCGGGCCTGGATGTCCATGCCGATCGCGGCTCCGGGGCCGTTCGGCATGAGCATGGGAACCGTCAGCGGCATGACGCGGCGCGGCCCCTTCTCGCGGAGCGTGTCCCAGGCGTCGAGCAGGGTCCATACGCCGCCGATGCCGGTGGCCCAGTCGACGAGGAGTCGCTCGGCGGGGATGTCGCCAACCGTGAGCCCGGCGTCGGCGAAGGCCTCGCGGCCAGCGATAAGCGCGAACTGGCTTGAGGGGTCGAGGCGCTTCGCCTCGTGGCGGGGGAGCACCTCGCTTGCCGGGACCTTGGCGGTCGCGGCGAATTCGATGGGGATCTCGTACTTCGCGACCCATTCGGCCTCGAGCGTCCGGGCTCCGGACTCACCGGCGAGGAGTGCTTCCCAGGTGCTGCGGGCGTCTCCGCCGAGCGGGGAAGTCGCTCCGATTCCGGTGACGACGATTTTCTTGGTCATGACAATTGCTCCTGAATGAACTGGGGCGAAGGTGAAACAGTCACCAAGAGTGGGCGGCAGATGCCGCCCACTCGAAGTGGAGGACCGTCCTTAGGACGCTGCGACGATGAAGTTGACGGCGTCGCCCACGGTCTTGAGGTTTGCGACCTCGTCGTCCGGGATCTTGACGTCGAACTTCTCTTCGGCGTTGACGACGATCGTCATCATGGAGATCGAGTCGATGTCGAGGTCGTCGGTGAAAGACTTCTCAACGGTGACCGTGTCAGCCGCGATTCCGGTCTCGTCGTTTACGAGCTCAGCGAGTCCCGCGAGAACTTCGTCGTTGGTAAGTGCCATGGTGTTTCTCCTTGATTGTCAATGACCGAGCCAAGTGTATTGGTCGGCGGCGGTGCGTGGTGGAGGCGTGCGGGGAGTTCTTGGCCGCGTTAGGGGAGCACGACGACCTGGGCGCCGTACACGAGGCCGGCGCCGAAGCCGATCTGCAGTGCGAGGCCGCCCGAGAGCTCGGGGTTCTCTTCGAGCAGCCGGTGCGTTGCGAGCGGCACCGAGGCGGCCGAGGTGTTGCCGGTCGTCGCGATGTCGCGGGCGATGACGACGTGGTCTGGCAGGGCGAGCTGCTTCGCGAACTCGTCGACGATGCGCATGTTCGCCTGGTGAGGGATGAAGGCGGCGAGCTGGTCGGGGGTGACGCCCGCCTCTTCGAGTGCGCGTCGCGCGACCTTCGCCATGTCCCAGACCGCCCAGCGGAAGACGCTCGGCCCGTCCTGGCGCAGCGTGGGCCATTCGGAGCCGCCTTGGCGGTACTCCTGCAGGCTCGCGTTCATGGAGACTGCCTCCCAGCGCGAGCCGTCGGATCCGAGGATCGACTTGGAGATGCCAGGAGTGTCGCTCGGCCCGATGATCGCCGCTCCCGCACCGTCACCGAGGAGGAACGAGATGGTGCGGTCGGTTGGGTCGATGAGGTCGGAGAGCTTCTCCGTGCCGACGACGAGGACGTGCTCGGCGACGCCGGTGCGCACGAGCGCGTCGGCCTGGGCGACGGCGTAGCAGTAGCCGGCACATGCGGCGTTGAGGTCGTAGGCTGCCGCGGGCGTCGTGCCGACGAGGTCGGCCAGGCGGGCGGCGAGCGAGGGCGTCTGCATCCCGTTGCTGATCGTCGCGACGATCACGGCACCGATCCTGCTCGGGTCGATGCCGGAACGCTCGATGGCCTCGCGGGAGGCGTCGACGGCGAGGTCGAGTGCGCTCGTGTCCTCGTTAGCGCGGACTCGAGTGATGACGCCGGTGCGCTGGCGGATCCACTCGTCTGAAGAGTTGATCGGCTCGATGATCTCCGAGTTCGGCACGACGCGCTCACCGCGGGCGGCGCCCATTGCGAGGATGCGCGTGAACTGCGCGCCCGTCGACTGCACGAGGGTGGGTGTTGCTGTGGTCATGCGAGTCCTCTCGAGGATGCTCTTGGCGGGTCAGGCGTCGGCGGCGATGCGCTCGCGCGCCACGTCGAGGTCTGCGGGAGTGGAGAGCGCGAGCGTCGGCGTTCCCTTGAGGGCGCGCTTGGCGAGCCCGCTGAGGGTGCCGGCGGGCGCGAGCTCGATGAGCGAGGTGACGCCGGCGGCCGCGAAGGAGCGCATGCAGGCGTCCCAGCGCACGGGCTGCGCGAGCTGGCGGATGAGGGCTGCGCGAAACTCGACGCCGTCCGTCACGGTCTCGCCGGTCTCGTTGGACCAGATGGTGCGCACTGGATCGCGAACCTCGAAGAGCTCGGCGTCCGCGCCGAGTGCGGTGCGGGCCTGCTCCATGTACCGCGTGTGGAACGCGCCGGCGACTTTGAGGGGGATGACGCGCGTCCCGGCGGCCGGTTCGCTGCGGAGCGCGTCGAGGGCCTCCGGGGCGCCTGCGGCGACGATCTGGCCGCCGCCGTTGAAGTTGGCCGGGGTGAGGTCGAGCTCTGCGAGGCGCGCGAGAACGGCTTCTTCGTCTCCGCCCAGCACTGCGCTCATGCTGGTCGGCGTCGCGGCCGCATCCTGTGCCATGAGCTGGGAGCGGCGGGCGACGAAGCGCATCGCGGTGTCGGCGTCGAAGATGCCGGCAGCGTAGGCGGCTGTGATCTCGCCGACCGAGTGTCCGGCGACACCGCGGACGGCGGACGCTGCTCCAGGGAGTTCCATGAGCGAGTTCCACGCGAGGATGCCGGCGGCGACGATGAGGGGCTGGGCGATCGCCGTGTCACGGATCGTGTCGGCGTCTGACTCGGTGCCGTGCTTGACGAGGTCGATGCCGGAGGAGGCGGACAGCTGCTCGAGCGTGTCTCGGTTCCTCGCGTCTTCGATCCAGGGGAGCAGGAAGCCTGGAGTCTGAGAACCCTGGCCTGGGCAGGTGACGACAATCATGGATTCCATCATGACAGCACCTGAGCCCTCAGCCCTGTAGCAACAGTCCCAAGAAGTCGAGAATTCATTAGAGGATCTCTAGTGGGAGGTGCGCCGACCGCGTCGCGGCACGTTGGCTGCTCCGGTCGTGCCCGTTTGGCGTCGCGGTTCGGGCTGCTTGGGCTCGGCGATGTTGCCGAGGATGAGCGCGCACTGCAGGATGAGGGCCTCGCGTGGTCCGGTCGCGTCCCAGCCGATGACTTCGCTGACCCGCTTGAGGCGGTAGCGAACGGTGTTGGGGTGCACGAAGAGCTCGCGTGCGGTCGCTTCGAGTGAGCGGCCGTTGTCGAGGTAGCACCAGAGCGTTGTGAGGAGGTCGCTCTGATGATCGGCGAGCGGCCTGAACACGCGGGCGACGAGCGTCTGTCTCGCGAGCGGGTCGCCTGCGAGTGCTCGCTCCGGCAGCAGTTCGTCGGCGAGCATGGGCCGCTGCGCCTTGCGCCAGGCGCCGGCGACCGCGAAGCCGGCGAGTGCGGCGCGCGCGCTTCTGGAGGCCTCGACGACGCTCGGCACGGGTGGGCCGAGCACCAGACGTCCGTCACCGAAGCTCGGTTCGAGGCGCTCGGCGATCTCCATGAACGGAACCTGCTCGGTCTCGTCACCCTCCCCGTTGGGGTGCGCGCGCCCGATGACGAGCACGAGGCGCCCGCCTTGGACGCCGACGAGCAGGTCGACCTTGTTGTGTCTGGCGGTTCGGCGGATCTGGTCGACCTCGAGGATCCTCGGGGTGGTCCCGACGAGGACGCTCACCTCGCCGTGGCCGTGCCAGCCGAGTGCCGCGATGCGGCTCGGGAGCTCATCATCGTGCTCGCCCGTGAGGATCGAGTCGACGACCAGCGCCTCGAGGCGCGCATCCCACAACCCGCGAGCCTCCGCGGCGCGCGCGTAGACGTCCGCAGCCGCGAAGGCGATGTCACGCGAGTACTTCAGCACCGCTTCACGCACGTCGCCGTCCGTGGACTTCGTCCGTTCCTCGACGACCTCCACGACCACTCGGATGAGCTGCAGCGTCTGCTGCAGGCTCACCGAGCGGAGGAGCTCGCGCGGAGCGGAGTCGAAGACGTCCGCCGCCACCCAGGGGGTGGCGGTCGGGTCCTCGAACCAGGCGATGAAGGAGGAGATGCCCGACTGGGCGACGAGGCCGACGGCGCTTCGTCGCCCAGGGGGCATGTCCCCGAACCAGGGAAGGGTGTCTTCCAAGCGCTTCACTGTCGCGGTCGAGAGCTCTCCCGAGATCGACCGAAGCCAGTTGAGTGTCTGGTCCTTTGTGCGTGGAGCGGGCATGATTCCGAACTGTGAGGTGGCGAGCAGGGGAGGAGGGCCGTTAGGCGTCTCCGCCCGCGCTGCCGCTCGTGCCGGCCTTCGGGTTGTGCAGGTCGTACTTGTCGATGGCCTCCTGCACGACCGAGCGGTCGAGCTTGCCCTGCGTCGCGAGGCGCTCGAGGGCGCGGACGACGACGGAGTGGCTGTCGATGAGGTAGTAGCGACGAGCTGCCGGACGAGTGTCGGAGATGCCGAAGTCATCGGCGCCGAGCGTCGTGAAGTCGTTCTTCACGAACGGACGGATCTGGTCCTGCACGGCGTGCGAGAAGTCGCTCACCGCGATGACCGGGCCCTCTGACGCCTGGAGCTTGTCCGTGACGAAGGGAACCTTCGGCTCCTCGTTCGGGTGCGTCCAGTTGTACTCCTCGGCACGGAGGCCGTCGCGACGGAGCTCGTTCCAGGACGTGACCGACCAGACCTCGGCGGCAACGCCCCAGTCCTTCTCGAGAATCTCCTGCGCCTCGAGAACCCACGGCACACCCACGCCAGACGCGAGCAGCTGCACGCGCGGCCCGGAGGCCTCGGTTCCCTTGAGGTAGTAGATGCCCTTGAGGATGCCCTCGACGTCGACGTTCTCCGGCTCAGCTGGCTGCGCCATCGGCTCGTTGTACACCGTGAGGTAGTACATGACGTTCGGGTCCTGCTTCGGGTTCTCCGACTGGGAGTCCGGGCCGTACATCCGCTCGATGCCTGCCTGCATGATGTGTGCGAGCTCGTAGGCGTAAGCAGGGTCGTAGGTGATGACTGCCGGGTTGGTTGCGGCGATGATCGGCGAGTGGCCGTCCATGTGCTGCAGGCCTTCGCCGGCGAGTGTGGTGCGTCCGGCGGTGGCTCCGATGAGGAAGCCCCGCGAGAGCTGGTCGGCTGCCGCCCACATGGCGTCCGCCGTGCGCTGGAACCCGAACATCGAGTAGTACATGTAGATCGGGATCATGGCTTCGCCGTGCGTCGAGTACGACGAACCGGCTGCCGTGAATGCGCCCATGGCGCCGGCCTCGTTGATGCCGACGTGGTTGATCTGACCCTGTTCGCTCTCGCGGTAGGCGAGGAGCAGCTCACGGTCGACCGACATGTAGTGCTGGCCGTTGGGGTTGTAGATCTTCGCGGTCGGGAAGAACGCGTCGACACCGAAGGTGCGGGCCTCGTCCGGGATGATCGGGACGATGCGTGCGCCGAAGTCCTTGACGCGCATGAGGTCCTTGAGGAGGCGGACGAACGCCATCGTCGAGGCGATCTCCTGCGTTCCGGATCCCTTCTTGACGGACGCGTACGTCTTGTCTTCCGGGACCGCGATCTGCGTGAACTTCGAGCGACGCTCCGGCACGAAGCCGCCGAGCTCGCGGCGACGCTCCTGCATGTACTGGATGGCCTCGTTGTCCGCGCCGGGGTGGTAATACGGCGGCTGGTAGACGTCGGCTTCGAGCGCTGCGTCCGAGATGGGGATGTGCAGCTGGTCGCGGAACGCCTTCAGGTCGGGAAGCGTGAGCTTCTTCATCTGGTGCGTCGCGTTGCGGCCCTCGAAGTGCGGTCCGAGGCCGTAGCCCTTGATCGTGTGGGCGAGGATGACGGTCGGCTGGCCCTTGTGCTCAGTCGCTGCCTTGTAGGCCGCGTAGACCTTGCGGTAGTCGTGGCCGCCTCGCTTGAGGCCCCAGATCTCGTCGTCGCTGTAGTTCTCGACGAGCTTGAGCGCTTCTGGGTCGCGTCCGAAGAAGTTGTCGCGGACGAATCCACCCGACTCCGTCTTGTACGTCTGGAAGTCGCCGTCTGGCGTCTCGTTCATGAGCGTGCGGAGCGCGCCCTTGTCGTCGCGCTCGAGCAGCGAGTCCCACTCGCGACCCCAGACGACCTTGATGACGTGCCAGCCGGCGCCGCGGAAGAAGCTCTCGAGCTCCTGGATGATCTTGCCGTTTCCGCGGACGGGGCCGTCGAGGCGCTGCAGGTTGCAGTTGACGACGAAGGTGAGGTTGTCGAGGTTCTGGTTGGCTGCGACCTGCAGCTGACCACGCGACTCGACCTCATCCATCTCGCCGTCACCCAGGTACGCCCACACGTGCGAACCGGAGGCGTCCTTGATGCCGCGATTGGTGAGGTACTTGTTGAACTGCGCCTGCCAGATCGCGTTGAGCGGCCCGATACCCATCGAGACGGTCGGGAACTGCCAGAAGTCCTTCATGAGGCGCGGGTGCGGGTACGACGGCATGCCGAACGGGGCAGCGGACTGCTCCTGGCGGAAGCCGTCGAGCTGCTCCGAAGAGATCTGACCCTGAAGGAAGGCACGCGAGTAGTTGCCGGGGGAGGCGTGGCCCTGGAAGAAGACCTGGTCGGGCCCGTCCGCGTGGTCGTAGCCCTTGAAGAAGTGGTTCAGACCCACTTCGTAGAGCGTCGCCTGCGACGCGTAGGAGGAGATGTGGCCGCCGACTGCGACCCCTTCGCGCTGCGCGCGCTGCACCGTCATGGCCGCGTTCCAGCGGATCCACGAACGGTACGTGCGCTCCAGCGACTCGTCACCGGGGAACTCTGGCTCATCCTCGGGCGCAATCGAGTTCACGTAGTCGGTGGTTGGAACCATGGGAACGCCGAGGTGGCGCTCCCGAGACCGCTCAAGAAGGCTGAGCATGATGTCTCGTCCGCGCTGGTGTCCCTGCGCGTCTACGACCGCATCGAGCGATTCTCGCCATTCGGCGGTCTCCTCGGGGTCGCTGTCAACGTAATGCTCTGAGTACGGATCCTGGTTGTTAACAGCCACCGTCGACCTCATTTCGTTCCGGGTTCGTCACGTCAATGGCGCACGCCAGGTTACGACGCGCAGTCCACCCGCTAGCCTATCTATGGTTTGTGCGATGCACACGCAGGTTGAGGGGAATCCTTGTCGAAGCGCGCACAACCGAACATCGTGAGTGGAGAGGGCCTGATCGTGAGCGAATTCGCGCCGCCACTCGAATCCATCTCCCTGGTCGATCATCGCGGCGGGATGCGCGTCGTCGCGGGCCCGGCAGCGTCGGCTCGGCTGCTCGTGTTCGTGCCAGGGGCGTTCACACCCGTGTGCGCCGATGAGGTTCGAGAGCTCGTCGAGCTGGTCGACTCGGCTCGGAATACGGGGAGATCCAGCGCCCTCGCTCCAGGCTTCGAGGTCTTCGTCGTCGCTACCGACAGTGCGGCGACGCTGAGAGCCTGGCTACACGACCTCGGCGCTGACGGAGTGCTCACCGGGTGCAGCGACTTCTGGCCGCACGGGCGGGCCGCGCGCGCCTACGGCGCATTCGACGAGGGTTCTGGCGCAGCCACGCGCCGCACCTTCCTGCTGCGAGCGGATGGCAGCTACCGTCTCGTCGCGTCCGCTCACCCGGGGGAGGCGCGTGTTCGAGCGGACCACGCCGCCGCGCTACACTTGCTCGCCGAGGGCCTTTAGCTCAGCTGGTAGAGCGCCACGTTTACACCGTGGATGTCGTCGGTTCGATCCCGGCAGGGCCCACCACTCTGTATTCCTGGTCAGAGCGCGTTGGCACCGAGGTTGTCGCTCCCAGGCTCTCGACCGACCAGCGGCGAGGCGGCCGGGTGACGCGGTGCGCCTTGCGGTGGTGCTGCGTGTGTCCCGCCGCCGAAATCGAATCCGGGTGCGCGGACGGGTGGGGAGTCGCTCGCCGGCATGTGCGGGGCCGCGGAAGACATCACCGAGAACGTTCACGTCGAACGTGACCAACCTTGACAGCAAGGACTTCGTGATCAAGTAGCCGAGACCGCGGTAGGCACTTGCACCGGCAGGCCCATGGCGGCTCGGGTGCGAGTTTGCCAGGCTCCGTTCGTGCGCAAACCGACGCCGGGCCGCCGGCATGCCGTTGCCGGGGAATGCGCGCCAAGGTCCAGGCCAATTCGCGCGACTGATAGCGCATAGCGACCCTTTTCCGTCTGTATCGCGCCAAAGAGCGTCTCCGCCTCGTCGGGTTCCAAGCTCGTAGCTAGGCTCGCGCAGTCGAACTCCGGACGGTCGTCTCGACCAGCCGCGGTGAGAATCCGGTGACCCGGTGGGCGCCCCGTTCCGCCGATGCAGGTCAGGCGCACCATGCCGACGCGGCGGCGGTGACGAAACGAACGGAAACTGATGGGAAACCCCGCCACACGCTTGCTCTCTGCCCTGGTGCTGAGCGCAGCCCTCATCGGCACGACGTTGACACCCGCTGTCGCTGCCACGCTGGACTCGGCAACGATACCCAAGGTAGTAACTTGCACGCCAGCGAGCACAGGTGCGCCGACGCCCCGCGCAGCGGCGACTCCGACCGGGAACGGTTGTTCATCACATACGGCGCCGACGAACGCGACGGCACGGCAAGCTGCAGTAACCACCACCGGGACAACGACCGCGAACCCCGTTCCGACTCCACTGGACGTGACCACGGCAACCGCGACGCCAACAACGTCGAGCCCTGTCCAGACGCCTCCCGATGTGCCCACGCCATCCGCGACGCCGAAGCCCCTGCCATCACCCACCATGACGCTGAACGATCCTCCAAAGACGACTCCCGATCCGGTTGAATCGCTCCCGCCGGACAGCGCCCAAGAAGGTGACCCCTCAGTGCTGGAGCAGCTGCGCGCAGCGAGCCCAGAGAGCGCCCAGTGCTACGGATCGTCCAGCCTGAACTGGATCTGCAGCGGACCTTTCCAGAACGCCGTCCCCGGCTGGAACATCATCAACAACGCCGAAGGAGGCATGACCTCAGCCGGCATCGCGACCGCGGGCGGCGTGCACCAGCTGTACCTGAGCCGTAGCGTCACGATCCCCGCATCCGGATCGGTGCAGCTCGCCTCTCCCGTAGGTAAGCCCTACCCGGACGCAAAGCTCGGCCGCCTCGTCATGGACGCGCAGATCGGCGGCATTGACGGCAAGCTCACCCAGCGCCCCGACCTGACCGACCCACGTCAGCTCTGGGTCTTCACCCGGGACGCGGCCGGCGCGGCCAAGACTGTCGCCCAGAACGCCCCCATCGTGTCGCTCGACAAGCCCCGCCCGGGCGCGACATCGATCTTCTGGCTCGGTTCGAACAACCTCGACGACATGGCCCGCGTCAAGGACGACACCGCCCGCATGATTGAGCTGCACCAGGCGACTTCCAACGCGCCGTTCTACGTCGTCGAGCTGCCGCCGGCCTGGGGCGGTAACGAGCACCCTGTGACCGCCAACCGGAAGAGCCTCAACGCTTGGATCAAGCAGAACTACGGAGAGCGCGTCATTCCTCTCGCCGACTACCTTTCGAACGGGGCCCTCTACGACGCTGGAATCACACGCACCCAGGCTGACCTCGATGCCATCGCTCGAGGCGTCAATCCTCGCTCGTTCTGGATGTCGGCCACCGACCTCACGCACATGAACAGCACTGGTAAAATCTCGCGGCCCGTTACTTCGCCAGGTTCGTCCGTGACGACGCGACTTACAGCAAGGCGTACTCCCGCTTCAACGCGCAGTCGACTATGAACGTCAGCGTCAATGGGGGACAGGTGACCGTCTCCGGCCACGCCTTCGACTACTCGGACCTGTTCCAGTCGATACCGGTCGGGATCACCGTCAACGGCGCGTGGAACGCGACGATGGCCTCCGGCGCATCGACCAACCTGTTCGCGTACGGCATCCCCGGTCGCCACTCATACTCGATGACGTTCAACCTGAACCCGGGCAAGCACTTCATCTGCTCGGTGGGCGTCAACTTCGGTGCCGGAAACGACTATTTCCCGGCGTGCCAGACGATCACCGTCCAGAAGGCTGCTGCGCCCATCGGGCAGGTGATGGATGCACCCGCGTCGAACCGAATGCACCAGTTCGCCGGGTGGACGTACACGCCGGGCAACCCGGCCCGCTCGATCCCCGTAGCGATCCTCGTCGACGGGAAATGGCACCACGCCATCACAGCCAACCGGGACTCGCCCTACCTCAAAGGCGTCCCCGGTAAGCACGCCTTCTGGACAGCGGCTGCCTTCGCTCCCGGTAAGCATTCCATGTGCGCCGTCGCGATCGAGTCCGACACCAACATGACCAACCTCGGCTGCAAGGACTTCGTCATCAAGTAGCGCTGAGCAGTCTCGTCGCTTCGGCCCTGCATAGATGGGCATGAACCCATCCAGTCCCGTCGCTTTCGCCGCGCACTCCGGCGGCATCGTCCTGTTGCGGCGCACGTTCGATGCGGTCTTCATCTCGCTCGGGGCTCTCCTGCTCGCCTTCGCGGCCGATTCCGCCCTCAACCCGCCCACCAGCGACACCGTCATGTTCACCATCACGGCGACGAACACGGGGACGAAGACCATCGGCAACGGGCGCATCCACGACACCGCAGGCGACGAGCTCGGGGCTCAGGCAACTCGAATCATCTCCGGCGTTCTCGTCGCTGCCGCATCCCTCACCGCGGGAATCCTTGTGCTCCGGTTCCCCAGCGGCCCAGCGTCACGGAGACGGGGCCCGAGACATGAAGGACCGTTTGCGCCGAAATCCCTCCATCTCACGTCAATCCATCCCAGCGATCGTGTCGCTCGTCCGCACCGGTCCAAGCCATCCCTACGTTGAGGCCTGCTCATGAAACGAACCACCGCCATCACCTCAGCCGCAGCGATCACCGTCACGCTCCTCGCGGCGGCCGCGCTCACCGTCAACGCCCGCCAGCAGCTGCCCGTCAGCGACGCCGTCACGTGCACCGTCACCGCTAAGGGAGCCGAAGACGGCGCAGAACAGATCAAGCATCTGCGCATCGACACCGTGGACTGCGGCAGCTTCCGAGTCGCCGACCCGATCCTCATCGACGTTGGGACCCGCGCTGACCTCTACCGTTCGATCGAGACCGGGCAGACATACACGTTCGACACTCGCGGCGACCGAATCGAGTTCCTCGGGCTAGTCCCCGGCATCGTCGCCGCGACTCCCGCCGAGTAGCGCCCGCGTGAGCGCTTGGCAGGACGTGCCCACCGGCGCCTGGTTGCTGGTCATGGTGCACCTCTTCCGCGCCGGCGACGACAGGTGGATCGTCGTCGACTCCGAAGCGCGAACGTGACGAGGAACGAGGCACCGTCTACTCGCGCGAGCTGGCGAACATGCACACTGGCATCGCGGACGTCCTGGATGCCGTGTCCCGCGTCGATGACGGCTCCGGGGCACGTGAGCGATGATCGACTGGTCGAAGTTCAGCGAGCAGCAGGAGCAGGACTACAAGCGCCTCATTGAGTACTCCGGCGAGGCCTAGCCGCACTCGTGCTCGGCGGACTAGAGGTGACATGGTCCTCCTTCACGCCCGGGACGTGTGTGCCGGCACTGGCCGTCGTGACACCAGGCGGTCTTCATTCGGCGGGTGTGCCGGTGACTGACCTGAAGCCCCTCCGGCCGTGGCCGCACCGGTCACTGCAGAGTCCCGCTGACATCACCCATCTTCATGTAGTGAATGCTCAGTCCGCGCGACAGTTTGCGACAATCTTCTGCCTTCTTGCGTCTGAACAGGGGCAACGGCGTAGCACGGGATCCAGCTATGCCTACGGTGAACGCTGCTTCTGTGTCCCAGGGGCTTCACCGAGCTGGGTCGCAGGGCGCGAGCAGTGCGCCCGCGTTCACCAGAGGGTCCCGATGACACCACCAGGCCATGTTCACAATCCTGCAGGAGACACTGGCACACCCAGCCGCCGAGCGCTGCTGAAACGCGGCGCCTGGGCGGCACCCGTCGTTGCTCTCACCGTCGCGACACCCCAAGCTGCGGCGTCAGCAGGGCAAGCGACGACACGCTTCAACACGACGCCGCAGATGTTCATCCAGGGCTCCGCGTGGAGCCCGGCACTGAACGGCAGCGTCGTCCTTAGCTACCGGTTCGAGACCAAGTTCGAGAACATCTACCAGCCCCACGCCGTCACGATCCTCACCACCGACCTCGTGATTTCCTACCCATCCGCGTACATAGCGGACCTACCCCTCACCAATCTCAGCAACGGACTCGTCGAGGTTGGCCGGGCCGTGAGCGGCGAGACGATCACCTTCAGATTGCGGCTCACGGAGACGATTGCGAACGCTGCGTCATCGTCAGACATGAGTTGGGTCGCCACTGCCGTCCCCGGCGTCTCAACCTCCCAGGCCGTCCCGTTCTCCGTCACGCTGACTTCGCCCCAGTCGTCCACGACACTCGCGCACTCCGGCACCAACCCGACCTGGTAGCCGCCGCTCCACCCCTGCAAGGTCACGCGTTCAGCGCGCGAATCTCCCTTCTTGGCAACCGGTGGGACCGACCGCCGCGCACAGTCCCCGTGACCCACGCGGAGACTTGCCCTTGACCCACACTTCTGACGCTTGCCGCGAGTCCGCCCGCGGCAACGGAGTCGCCGACGCGGGCACCGCTGTCCCCATCGATTCGCTCAGGCAAGGCGACCGCGTGGACATGCGCCAGGTGATCGAAGCCCACATCGACCGCGCGGACTGAGACCTGGATAGCGCGGTCCGCGAGCTCATGCGCTCCTCGCCCTGTTCCCGACCGCCGTTCGCGCGGATGTGACGTTCACCGATCGCATCGGTCGCTTCGACGGGCCCGTGGAAGACCCGGACGTCGTGCGAGTCCAGGATTTCGCGATCTCCGACACGGACCACGTTGACCTGGTGGAGAAACTCGACGAGGACATCGAGCAGATCAAGGACACCGCGGCCGAGAAACATCGCAAGCTCACGAAGGCGGAGCAGAACAAGCTCACCACCCTCGAGGCCGAACGCGCCACGTTGCGGGAGCACGCGGAAATCGCGCTCTCCGCGATGGAGCACCAGGCCATGTCGGCCGACTTCAACCGCGAGTACCAGCTCAGCATCTCGAAGGTGGACCTCTCCGTCGGCGAAGCGAAGGACATCCACCTCGAGGCGATGGACCGAGCCCGCGCCGCAGCCCACGCCACCATCGACCTGTGCCGACAGGACCTCGCCGCCTACGCCGAGGACTACCGGCTCGACAAGGTCGACCACGTCGAGGTCCACACTCGCGCCGCGGACGCGTTTGAGGAAGAGCACGAGAACAGATACATCAACCGGATCTTCGACCGCGACGGCGAGGGCGTCTACTACTACGCGACCGGCAGGAGAGCGACGACGTGTACGAGCTCGCGGAGTTCGCCGAGCAGGGCATCTACTACCCGAACGCGAAGACGAACGATGCGAACCTGCTTCAGATGTCGAAGCTCGCCCGCGACGCCGCCACCTTTGGCATCGACCCGCAGTACCCTTCCAAGGGACTGCCGGCATCGACCGGGACGTCCGGGAAGCTGCCGCTGTGGGACCCGAGTTCCGACCCGACCAGCGTCTTTCTCTTCGATGCCTGAGCTGATCGCCAGTCTGGACTAGGCATCGTTCTGGATCGGTGTCGCGGCCGCCGTGCTCGTGCCGGCTCTGATCTTCGCGACCTGGTTCGCCGCCATATGCGTCTACGTCCTCGCCACCAACCGGCGCTTCGGGCTCGGCGGATGCATGGTCTGCGATCGGGCGCCCGTGTGCGAGATGAAGGAGAAGACGGAACTGCAGGTGTTGTTCACGAAGCTCTGGCACAACCAGGTGCTGGCGCGGATGCCCGCGCATCGGAAGGCGTGGCGAGCGCACCGCTGGCGCCCCGACAACTGCGCCGCCCGAACCCGCTGAACCCGCCGACCGAAGTTTCACGCATACAAAAGGATTGGCTCGCTATGACGACTGCAGCAAGTTCAGGACGTGAAGCCGCCCGCGGCAACGGCACCACGGGAGGCCAGTTGGCTTCCAGGACCACAGACTGCCAGCGGCCGCTCCCCAGTCGACTCGAACGAGCTCGAGGCAACCCGCATCCAGGTGTTCAACCCGCAGGCGACGTCCGTGAGGAACATGGCGGTGACGACCGCCGCGATCCACCGCGACGTCGGCTTCGAGGACCTGTCGCGGTCCGAACGGCGTGCGCACCGGCACGTGGACAAGGACCGCGGCTGGATCCTCGACGAACTCCCGCGGGATGACCGAGGCGAGATGAACGGTCTGGAAGCCCTGTGGCAGGTTGCAATAGCTCCGAATAACCCCGAGCAGACCTGGGGGATCCGGGCCGGGGCCTCCACGACCGCGATCGCAGCACAGCAGCGCACCAACGTCCTGGCCGCCAGTCACGGGCTCGAGTTCGACCCCCGCGACGGCGGAACGTTCACCCCCCCCGTGGCTTCGGAGACGGACGCGCCACGCTGAGCCACCGTCGCGGGTGAGGAGCGTGCGCGGGCTTCCGGAGCGCGCCCATCCGCAGAAGTGACCGGATTAGCTGTCAGTTCGTCAAGGGTCTAGTTGCAACTGGTGTCGTGTGTATCGACCCGCTGAGAAAAACTGGTCGAAATTTGGGAAGAACTGGTCGGATACCCCGGGATCAGCCATTTCGCGACAGTGCCGACGTGTACGTGACGCAAAATGAACGCTTGCACGTCGGAAGACGTGTCAGCGCTCGCATCCGGGCCGGATGCATGTCTTTTCACGCGCATACG
This sequence comes from Pseudoclavibacter sp. JAI123, assembly GCF_013409665.1. NCBI lineage: Bacteria > Bacillati > Actinomycetota > Actinomycetes > Micrococcales > Microbacteriaceae > Pseudoclavibacter > Pseudoclavibacter sp. JAI123. The sequence continues at coordinate 1,919,132 of NZ_JACCCM010000001.1, forward strand.
CTTGCCGAAACTTCTCACTGGAGGTGGAATGTGCATGAAGCGAGCGCTCATGGAGCGGCAGCAGGTGCTGTCACGCGTGAAGTCGTCCTCGACGGCGACGCCGCGATCGAATGGGTCGCCGCACTCGGCTGGGTGGCTGAACCCATCAACTCGCGCTTCCAGGTCATCGCCGATCTGATCCGAACCGACAGCTTCGCGATCGGCCGCATCTGGCACACGCCAGCTCACCTCTCGTTCGTCGTCGACGACGAGACCCCGCCGGACCTGTTCCACTCGGTGTACGGCATCGAAGGCACCCAGATACTGACGTCCGACACCGAACGAGTCGATCTGCACCCCGGACAGATGCACGTGCAATCCTTCGGGGAACCACTCACGATCACCTCCCACGAGCCAGTCGCACGCCTGTTCTTCGTCTCCAGCTGGGCCCGCTTGCGAGACTTCGAAGGAAACGTCCCTGAACCGCACACAGGGCTGTTCGGCGCGTCCAACGCGTACCGGGAAATCTTCACCAGCGCAGCACACGCCGCACTGAACTCCGTGACGACGGTGGAAGGTGCTGGATTCGACCGCGTCAGAACCGGGCTCGACCAGCTCTTCGCCGGCGTACTCGCCGATGACGCGCCGGCACGACCCAGGCGAGCGCGCGGGGTCGGAACCTCGCAAGAAGGGAGAGATGGCCTCCGAGTCACGCCCTCGCTGCTTCGGCGCGCGTCGCAGCGGATCGAAGCCTCCGCCAGCGACGTCACCTTCGACGCTGGCAAGCTCGCGCGGGATCTCGGCATCTCCACAGCGAGTCTGTATCGGGCGTACGAAGACACAAACCTGACGCCGGCCTCTCAGCTTCGACGAGTTCGAGCTCGGCTCGCGCGAGACCTGTTGGAGGCACCGGGAGAATTCGGCGACGTTGACACCCAAGACCTGAAGCGCATTGCTGCGGCTGCCGGTTTCGGCTCGGTGCGGGCCATGCGTCGCGCCCTCGATGGGCTATCGGACAGCGAGAGTGAAGCTCAGTCGGACATCTCTGCAGGCGAGTCTGGCATCGCTCGGATCTGAGCGCTGACGCTCACATTCCCACTCGCTGAGAAAGACCGACCGGAAAGTCGGTCGTTCTCGGGTCGACTCTCGCTATTACTGCCAGTGTTTCTCAAACTGAGTGCTGATTCTTCTCCCAGATTGAAGCTCGATGACTGGTCGGATAGCTTGCAGGAAGGGTTGCGGTTTCATCAAAGCAGACCTCGCGCTTGGTGGTAGCGAACTCACGTTCGTGCCGAGATGCAATGCCGTAATGACCTGGGATCTGCGGCTGGTGACAGTTTGCCGGTAAGCGCCCACGTCCTTATCTAACCGGACTGCCGTGGTCTATTCGCGACCTCGTTTCAGCGACAGAGAAAGAGCACACATTGACAAAGAACACTTCTGAGAACCACGGCGCGGCCGGGGACACCACGCGTCGGCGGGTCCTGCAGACAGCGGCATGGACGGTGCCGGTGATCGCGATGACCACCGCAGCTCCAGCATTCGCGGCATCGCCGCCGCGAACGTTCGAGATCCAGTCCAGCTTCGGCATCGGGTGGTACCCGACGGCTCAGGGCCAGACCGCGAACGGTGCGCTGCAGTACGACGCAAAAGAGCCTGGCCAGTATCTTCGCATCACGGGCACGCAGCCCGGTGACGTCCTCTCGAACATCTACTACGAGGTGCTCATCTCCACGGGATGGCCGGCTGTCACGTTCACGCCGATTCCCGGCTCGAACACGGCATGGTCGACACTCGCGAACACGGGCACGACGACGGTCGTTGGTGGCGTCACCTACCGCGTTTACCGCTCGAACTACAGCGGCACCGTGACTGCAACCGGGGCGACGACCAACGTCACGACCGACTTCTTCTTCCGTTCCTCTGGCCCGTACTACGCCGGCCAGACTGCGATCACGCGCCGTTACGTGACGGTCAACAGCACTCCCGTTCAGCTCGTCAGGAACCCGGCTGAGATCGTGAACAGAAACGTCACGACCTACCCCACTCCGTAAGCTCTGACGCCTGCGTCACGGGACGGAAACAGCGAATAACACGGGGGCCAAGACTGCAACAGTCTTGGCCCCCGTTCTCGGTTCCCGAGATGCCCGTTGCGAGGCTACGAGCGGCAGCCGGCCGCGGAGATGCGGGGGAGTCCGATCCGGATGTCGTCGTTCGTGCGGTTGGGGTTGTTGGTCACCCCTGGCACGAGGAAGACGATCGCGAACGTCACGGCGGCGTTGCTGGGGGCCGTCCAGGTGAATGAGTGGGTCTGCCCGCCGCTGAGGTTGTTCGTCGGGCCGCCGGCGGTCGGCTTCGTGATGCCCGCCCAGTGGGTGGTCCCGTTGATGCGCATGTTCAGGGTCTGCGAGTCAGTCAGCGTGGTGTTCGTGTTGGTGACGAACGTGAAGGTGTAGGCCGTCCCGCTGACCGGGACGAACACCGTCGACCACTGCACGGTCGTGGTGCCGCCCTGCAGGTTCCTGTCCTGCACGGACAGGAACGAGTTCGCGTTGTTCTCGGGCAGCGCGAGGTATGTCCCGCCGACTCGGTTGTTGTAGGTCGGATCGGGGTGCACTCGCAACTGACCGGTTGTGCTCGCCGTCCAGCTCGCCGCCGACGCAAACTGCGGGCACGGTGGGGACGCCGCTGCCATCGGGGCTGCGGCCGCGACGGCGATCACGGGGATGGACCAGGCAGCGCCGGCCACGATCGTGCGTCGCTTCATCGATCCTGGCGCGTCGGCCTGGTTCGAGCTGTCGAGAGGATCCGACATGAGTTTCCTTTCGTTGGTGAGCCCCTGCATTCCCACGGGAACGTCCTGCGGATATCGATCACGATGCACGCGAGGTGGCTCTATGAATTGCACGCTGAGAATCAGACGCCAATCCGAACGGTAACTTCTTCACGCGCTCCACGTGCGCTCAGAGAAAGAACGGCGGAAGAAATGGCACGTGAGCATCCGTGGCGGCTCAATTTCATTTCCCCGGGTTCCTGGATACCTATGGATGACGAGAACGATCATGCGAACACTTTGCGACACAAGTCATCCAATTTACGTCTCTTGGCGCCGATTGAAATGTTCTCGACATTTCATGCGGCATGCTGGCAACCGCCGGACGGTGGTGTGTTCTGGGGAGCCGCGTCTTCGCGGGGATCTCGGGGAGATCCGCGCACCGCCCATCCGTGCCGGACTCCTGCGGGTCGACGGCCCCCACTGCCGCCCGCAGGAGTCTCTCTTGTGCGCGCCACAGGCCTCCGGTTCCGACGCAGATGAGCCGCGTGTGGGTCGGGAGCTGATGTTGGCGCGCGTCGCCGCGGACGCTTCACGTCACCACCCACGGTCCCACCACCGACCGCCGCCGAGGCACATCGTTCTAATCGACTTGGAGGACCCATGGAGCGCGTCGCTCGTGCCCATTACAAGGAAGACAGCGGCTGGAGCCCCTTCCCTGGCTACCGGACGCAGCAGTTCAGAATCCGAGGCCCGCTGCCCCCTGGCATCGACAAGGTGCTCAAGGCCGGTGTGGACCTGCGTGCGCCCACGCGTACCGCGACGATCGAGGCCTCGTTGCTGCGCTTCGACCGGTACCTGGTCGTGAGGGGCGAGAGCTCGCCGATCGACCTTGTCTGGAAGCGCGAGCGCGCTTCAGCTCAGGGGCGGACACTGGTGTTGTTCTTGGAGCGAGGTTCGCTCGACGTCGGATCTGACCAGCGACGGCTTCGACTGGAGGCGTCGCAGATCGCGATCGTGCCACCGGGGGCCGGCCCGGTCGTCCTCCACGCCCACGAGAAGATCGCCGGCGTCATCTTTTCCTTCGCAGCCAGCGAGCTCGCACCGCTCCAGACCCGGTGGTACCACTCCGACGGAGGCGTGGTCCGCGAGAGCGTGCTCGCGCTCCTGACTGCAGCCGCGACAGCGTCGCCGATGCCGGACCCGCAAGCCGCGACCTCACTGCGGTCGTTGCTGCGCGCTGCCGCTCACTCATTGCTGGTCGAATCCACGCATGTCAGCAACTTGCGCGACACCGACACGCTCGCTCTGGTCAGGCTCATCGTCGAGAACCGATTCCAGGTCCCGGGCTTCTCCGTCGACGGCATCGCCCGCGAAGCTGGCCTCAGCCGGAGAGTCCTCGAGCGTCGACTCCAGGCGGTCGACGCCAGTGCCGCAAAGATCCTGCGTGAACGCCGCATCCAGAATGCCGAAGCCCTCCTGCAAGAACAACCGGGACTGCCCGCTCGAGAGGTCGCGATGCAAAGCGGATTCTCCTCACCCGTCACCCTGCGGCGAGCGCTCGCTTCGCAGCGCACCAGCCTCGAGTCCTAACCGTTGCTCGCCGTCCCGGCAGGATGCGGGGACAGTTGTTCTCAGATGTCGTGCCAGAAGCCCCACACGTACCAAGAGCCGCCCCGACGATGCGTCGGGGCGGCTCTTGCATTACGGCACGGGATACCCGGGGGAGGTCCTCAGTGCTCGAGCCCAGGTTTAGCAGGCGATCTGCGCGGTGAACCTGATCGAGCTGACGGCGATGAAATGCCATCCCTGGTTCCCGTTGAACGACGTGTAGTCCATGGTGCTGCCGTTTGGGAACGAGTCGAAGCGGAACTCGTCCTGGTACTGCGCCTGCTCCATTGGGTTGGTGGGGAAGAGTCCACCGCTTCTACGGAACGGGTCGGCGAGCGTACCGGTTCCTGCTCCCTGATCGAGCGTCGGCTCCGAAACGATCGACGCAGGCGTGACGCTGAAACCAACTGCGTCCCAGTAGGAGGCACGCCAGGCGGGCACCTCGACGGAGGTGATGTCGAAGATGTCGATCGCGACGTTCGTGGCAGAGATCGCAGCGCCTGATGCGTCGAAGAACTCGAAGGTCAGCGTCTGGCTATCGGTGCCCGGACCGATGGGCGCGGTGGTGCCTTCCTTGCGCTGGTTCAGCACGATCGCGCCGGCCGGACCGAACCCAGAGTAGGTGTAGTCGCCGCTGCCATCGTCCGCGAAGTCGCCGTTCCAGCCGGAGCCGTTCTGACTGAAGTTGTAGGACTGGCCATTTTGCGTGGTCGTCGTCCCGGGGGCCAGTGTTGACGTGATCCGCACGGTGTACGTGTCAGCTGTGTCGGGGCTCGTCGCGTTCAGCACCTTCACCGACCCCGAGTCCGAGTTCGTCACGAACGCAGCGTCGAACTCGGCCGTCGGGCAGGCTGAGGCAGCTGCGAGCGGCACGGCGGTGGCCACGGCCATCACGGGGATTGACCAGGCGGCTCCCGCGACGAGTGTGCGCCTGCCGACGATGGCCGGAGCGGTGCGTGGTGTCGGGTCCTGCGTGGGGTCTGACATCCGATGTCCTTTCGAGGACGAGAACGAGCTCCGCGCCGGGGGGCACTCGCGTGGGGTGGGGGAGGGGTGATGCGGTGATGCCCGTGTCAGCATTGGGCGCTGCACGTAAAGATTCAGGTCCGCATTGAATCGTAGAGAGCCAGGAACGAGCGAATGAGCTCTTGAGAAGAACTGGCGAGAAGGAAGCGCAGCTCGAGTGAACCAGCTAGTGAGAAGCGGTCTGGACGCGATGATGCGCCTGACCAGGGAGGATGAGCGCAAGCCTTCGGGGGCGTTAGGCGCTGTCGATGACGACTCGGCGCGCGCGCTTGGAACCAGGTCCACGCCCGGCCGATAACTGTGCAACTCTTCGATTGAGGAGCCGCGAACATTGCCCGCCAAGCGGGGGCGTGAGCCTGCTCAGGTGTTGAGGTGTCCCCGTGCGCGGGATTCGATTGTGCGAGGAGGGTCAATGGAGCAGAACGCGAACGTCAAGTACGACGAAGACCGAGGTTGGGGCTCGTTCCCGGGCTATCAGGCACACTCCTTCCGGCACAAAGGACCACTGCCTCCCTCCATCGACACGGTGCTCAGAGCGGGCGTTGACCTGTTCGCTCCGACCGGATCCGTCACAACGGAGGTGACCATCCTCCGCTTCGACCAGTACGTTGTCGCGCATTGGAGGTGCTCGCCTGTCGACTTCATTTGGAAGCGTGAGCGTTCCTGGTCCCACGGGCGTGGGTTGGCCGTCTTCCTCGAGCGTGGATCGCTGCTGATCACCTCCGGAGACCGCAGCATTGAGCTTGAGGCGAAGCACCTGGCGATCGTGCCGCCCGGCACCGAACGCGTCGTCATGCACGCGGATCGGGGATTCGAAGTCACGCTCTTCTCGTTCGACGTGAGCGAAGTGGACTCCACGCGCTTGAGCTGGCACCACTCCGCTGGCGGCATCGTGCGGCAGAGTGTTCTCGGCCTTCTGGAAGCTGCCGCGAAGAGACCACAACCATCGAATCCGCAGTCATCGAGTTCTCTACGCGCCCTCCTCAGGACCGCAGCCACTGCCTTGGTCGTCGAGTCGAGAGACTTTTCCAACCAGGAAGACACAGACACATTCGCTCTCGTTCACCTGATCGTCGAGAACCGGTTCCATGACCCGAGCTTCTCCGTCGACGGAATCGCACGTGAAGCCGGTCTCTCTCGCAGGGCCCTCGAACGCCGACTGCGCGGTTCCGGGGCGACTCCTGGCCGAATGCTTCGTACCCGCCGCGTGCAGAAGGCACTGGAGTTGAAGCGCGAGATGCCTGGTCTGCCCTTGAGCGAAGTCGCACTGCGCAGCGGTTTCGCAAGCCCCGTCACCATGAGGCGCGCCATCGCTGCCGAGACCGCCGACCAGGAGACGAACCAGGACGCCACACCATGACAGGGCGTTGACGCCAGCTGTCTCCTACGCACGCAGTTGTCACGATGACCGTCAGAATGCGTCGGGCCGACGGCAGGGAAGTGCTTGCCGGCATCGCGCAATCCACGGCCTATCCGCACCGGCGCGCTGCCGTTCACCACGACCCCCGCAGACGGAAACCCCCGCCGAACAGCCTTCAGACGCGTGAGGTGCGAGTGCGGGGTTCCGCATCCTCGCGACCCGCTGATGTGACCCCGGCGAAGCCTGCTGTCTCTTCCGAACCCGATAGTCACGATGGCGGATCGTTCACCGCGATCGCCCTCCATACGGCCACACGTGTACCCGGGAGGCGTCCAGGATCGATTGGGAGCGTGGTCGCGTCACCCGTGCACGGAGAACAGGCGAACGAAGCGAGGTAGAGATGACCGCAAACCCCAACTCAGAGCTGGCAGCGCCTCCCGAATTGGACGCCGTGATCGGGCGCGGGTGGCTCGTGGAAGTACGCCGGTACACCCTCTGGATCCTCGCGATTGCCGTGTTCCACACCATCGCGAGCAGCGGTTCGCGTAGCTACTGTCCGGGTGGTGTGACCGGGGCTGGAGACTATCTCGACGCGAATGGGGAGATCACGGCCCAGGTCCCGAATTGTCTCGCGATGACGCTGCAGCCCAGTCCGCTCGCATACCTTGCGTTGGCGCTCGGATTCGTGAGCATCCTCACCGTGCTCATCCGCCGGGGAACGATCCTCGCAGACGCTCGACGCCAGTTCACTCGTTCAGCGATCCTGTTCACCATCGTGATCGTGCTCTGGACCGGAGCGTCGCTCTACTCCCTCTTCACGTTCCCGATCGAGCTCTATGACGGTGGCCTCGCTCGTCCTGACGGATTCATCTTCGGCGATGTCGAAGTCGACATCTCCCCTATGCAGGTCCAACTGCCGAACCCGAGTTGACCGGCGGCGCTCGGCGATGCCCATCCACAACCACGGACACAGCAAGGAGCACACCCCACCCCGCCAGCCGGCCACAGGAAGACCGTGCTCGTCGCATTCCGCGCCCTCATGGATCGCAAACGTGGACCCGCGTCCGCTCAGGAATTGTTCACGCGCCTTAAACGTGAACAATCCCCAGAGTCGTGTTGAACAACATAGGGTCGATTGATACCCGGGTGTTCGCACCGGCGATCTTGATCCCTGAGCGCGACCCGCGGTGTACCCACCCCTCTGCCGACGGCGCCGGAGCACCATGAGTCCGACGCCCCCACACCTAGGACAAGAGACCATGACACGCGTCACCAGACGACTCCTCGCCGCACTCGGCGCCGGGGCCATCCTCGCCACCGCGCTCGCCCCGCCGGCGCAGGCGGCACCCGACCCCCGCCTCGAGAGCACCGAGCTCGACGTCGAGGAGCTCCGCCTCAGCGCCACGCTCCCCGGCGAGACCGTTCCCTTCTCCACCCAGATGATCGCATCCACCGGGCTTGAGGCCGCGCTCGACAACTTCTCGGCCACGCTCGCCGGGACCGCACCCGAGAACGCCGACACGCTCATCGTGGAGACGGGACGTGAGATCTGGGACATCGCCGTCCAGAACGCTCAAGACGTCGAAGCAGCCACCCGTTACGAGGACCGCGGTCTCTACTGGGCGCGGCTCGCGATGCGCGCCGAGGTCAAGGACTGGGCCGCCTCCTCCGCCGTTTCGGCTGAGCAGCTCACCGACCTGCTGCACAACCTGGAGGAGGCGACTCGCGGCCTGCTCGAGCTCGGCTTCGACGAGGACCCTGGCGTCACCAAGGTGATGATCAGCGGATTCGACCCGTTCCAGCTTCCCGCCCTGCTTGAGCGCTCGAACCCCTCCGGTGCCGTTGCCCTCTCCCTCTCCGGCCGTGTCATCGAGACGGCCTCCGGTCCAGTGCAGATCCAGGCTGTCGTGCTGCCCGTGACGTGGTCGCGCTTCGACGGCGGAATCGTCGAGGACGCCTACGGCCCCCAGTTCCTCGCGGGTGCCGCATCCCCGCAGATGGCGATGACCATCAGCCAGGGTCGCACCGGCTACGACATCGAGCGCTGGGCGAGCAGTTGGCGCGGCGGCGGCGTCGACAACCTCGACGAGCGCGCTCTCGAAGAGGCACCGGATGCGGCGGCGTGGCCGCAGACCGTCGACGGTGCGCAGTTCATCGAGACGACGCTGCCGTTCGAAGAGATGGTTGCCGCAGAGACGGGCCCGTTCCCGGTGCAGCTCAACAACGCCTTCTGCTACTCCTTCAGCGAAGCTCGGGATGACGAGGCGCAGTGTGTCGGCACGAACGACCCAACGGCGCCGCCCGAGGGATCCTTCGCAGTGAGTGGTGGAGGCGGCGACTACCTCTCGAACGAGAGCATGTACCGCGCGAACCGTCTCCGCGTCGGCCTGGACCGTCAGGATGTGGCCGGCGGCCACCTGCACGTCCCAGTGCTCGACTACGCCAACCTCGCCGCCAACCGGGCGACGAACGTCGAGCAGACGCAGCAGCTCATCTTGGCGGCGGCCGCCGCGCTTCCGACACCCGCAAGCCCGGAGCCCACGCCCACGGCAACCCCGTCAACCACTCCGACCGTCGCGCCCGAGCCCACGCAGGAACCGGAACCCACCGTTGCGCCTGAAACATCGACGGCTCCGAGCCCCGTCGAGACCACGACGTCCGCGCCAGCGGCTCCCGTCGACGGTGACTCGAGTGCATCACTCGCCACGACAGGAAGCGCCGGAGTACCGTTCCTGACGATCACTGCGGCTGCGATCGCCGCACTCGGCGGGCTTGTCCTGCTGCTGCGTCGCCGACGCAGCTAACGCTCGCTTGGCGGGGAAGGTGGCGTATGCGTCTTCCCGAAGCCAGCACAGCCTCCCCGGCTCGCCGACCGCCGCCCCGACTCCGTGGGTCCAGACGGTCGGCTGGTCGGGGAGGAATCCACCGTGTGCGGGAGCCGTGACGACGATCATCCCGCTTTCGCTAGGCTCGCAGTGACACCGCAGGGGCAGCAACCGCCTTGGAGGGGATCATGCCGAACCGAGCACATCGCGCGGAGGAAGAGTCGCTCGTAGACTTCCTTGCCGATTACACACCCGGGGAAGCGACGTTCTCCCTCTCGACCGGTGACACACCACTGCTCAGGGCGATGCTGAATCCAGATCTGATGGCCCGCCTGGGCATCGCTGAGCGGCTGCTCGACGACGGCGCGGATGCATCCGTCACTCTCTCGTCCGGTCTCAACGCCCTGCACCTGCTGTTCTCGAACCGCGAGCACGACCTAGACCGCGAGGCGGCGCTTGTCGCTCGGCTCATCGCGGGCGGGGCCCTCGTGAACGCGATCTCGAAGCGGCAGGGACCGCCGCTGCTCACCATGATCGACTCAGGTATGGCCTCGCTGACCGGCATCGGCGTCGTCATCGACGCGATCACCGAGTCGACGATGATCGACCTCGAGGTCCTCGTCAACCGCAGAGGAAGACCTCGGAAGACACTTCGCGAGGAGATCGCGACATCGGAATGGCACATTCCCGAGGTGAGGGAGCGTCTCGGGATCTCCCACCAGCCTTGACCGAGGCGATAGCCTCGCCAGCCTCGGGCGGTCTCCCCGGAGCGTCTCTAGCCTCGACGGGGCATCCGGCGCGCTCAGCTTCAGGTCTCGCTTGCGGCCAATGCCCGAAGGTACCGGCGGGTCATCCGAGTCTGCACCGTTCGAGCTATTGGGCCGCCGAGGATGGTGAACCAGCGCGCGGGTGCGGAGAAGGCGACGATGCTGAAGGTCACAGTCCCGGAATCCGCCAGGTCCAGCACGAAGCGCTCCTCACCTCGCTCGGGGTGGCCGGGGAGCGTGCCGTAGGCGAAGCCGCAGGAGGTCGAGGTGCGCTCGGCCCAGACGACGAGGCAGGGGATCGTGAACTTCAGCGGACCCATCTGCAGTCGCATGACGACGCGCGATCCCTCCCGCAGGGGGACCTCCGAGAGCTCGACCGAGGCGCCGGCTCTGCTCTGCGCGCGGCCAGCGAGCAGGTCGTGGGCCGCCCGCTCGAAGGTGTCGCGCCCGTGCCCGATGACCAGCGATTCGCGCACGTGGTGGTAGCCAGTCGGCAATTGGCCTGCGGTGGCTCCGACCTCGGTGTACGTGAGCTCGGGCAGCTCACCACGGGAGCCAGAGCCGGGCGTGGGCGGGGCGGAGTCGCGCGTCACCCCTGTGCCGCCGACGCGTCGTCATCTGCCCTCTTCGGTGTCCGTGCCGGCCACACGACCAGGAGGAACACCGCGATCGGGCCGGTCAAGAGCGTCAGCAAGAACCAGGTCCAGGCGGAGCGGCCGCGAGACCGCGCGTACCCCGCCGCGAGAAGCGCGATGCTGAGCCAGATGGCAGAGAGGGTCGACTGCTCAGGTGTCATCGGGCCAACGCTACGGCACGGTCATCATCGCGGGCCGTTGCCAGCGCGCGCATCATGTCGACGAGCTCGCGCGACACAACGTCGAGCTGACTTCGGCTGCCGATGATGGGCCGCGGGTAGGGCAGTCGCGGGTCGGGGTCAGCCCGGCCGTTCAGCTGCAGGATGCTCCGTGCGACGGAGTGCAGCAGCTCGGCGTCGTTCACGGGCTCACCGGAACTGAAGAGCCGGAGACTGCACTCCATCGAGTTCAGTCCGCGTCCGAGCTGGACGGCCATGGCGCACTCCTCATTCCCTGCACCGACCTTCACCGTGAAGGACCGGTTTCGCCCGCTCGTGAACCAGGATCCCTTGGCGACCGTGGCCCCGGCATCCCTGAACGCGTCCATGAACTCCGCGAGCGACAGCGCGGCGTAGCCCCCTCTCGGGGTCGTGAGGTCGTCGCCCTCGGAAGGCCGCGTCGACTCGGCCGACCAGTCGCGCTTGGCGTCGCACCAGCGATACCAGGCGTCGCCGAGGCCCAGGCGTGCGAGGTCGACGGTGAGGCGAGATACGCCGAGGCGGAGGCGGTCGGCATGAACCTAGAACCTCTCCTTCTCGTCGATGGCTGCGGGAGACACGACGGCGGCGATCTGCGTGCCCTCCTCCGCGCTGGTGAAGAGGGCCACGACGATGTCGTCGGTGACCGGCCAGAGGTCGACGTGCTGGATCCACGTCACCTCGAGCTTGTTGGCTGCCCACGAGCCTGGCGCTGGCGCCTCAGCCCGAGGGGTTCCCCACTGTGCGATGAAGGCGGCTCGCACATCGCTCATGACCCGAGCGAGCGCTGCCACATCAGTGGGGCTCCCTGGGTCGTGGGTGTCGATGACGGCAAGCTCATGCCCCCACGCTGCCGTGGTGCGTGGCAGGTTCCGGAGTCGCCCGAACTGGATTCCCTCGATACGCGGCTCCTCGAACAGCTCGAGGCAGGCAGCGATCACCTCGCTGGTGTTCACCTCTGGGGCGACGAAGGGAGTGGCGGCGCGGACAGGCTCAGGTTCCTCGTTCTTGACTTCAGCCACCCAGGCGTCGAACGGGTCTGGTTCGCGAACCTCCCAGTGGGCGGGCACCTCGACGCCGAATTCCGTCTCGACCCACGCCCTGAACTGAGCCAGTGCCGCCACCGATTCCTCGTCCTCGTCAGACGGTTCCTCGGCGAGCACGTAGCCGTTCAGCTCGAGATAGCCGATGGCGAGCAGTCGCAGGAAGTCCACCGCGTCATCAGCGAGGGAAAGGCGCTCGCCCTCCGACCCGAGCACCACCACACGGATGGCGTCCGAGGGGTCGCGCCAGAGCGCGGCGAAGCTTCCGGTGCCGTCGGTCTGCCCGAGCGGGAAGAGGCGGTCGTGCCCCACTTCGTCCGGCTCGAACCAGCCGGTCAGCGACTCGGTGGGGGAGAAGACGATGCCGAGCTCCGCGGTCCCCGCGTATGGGGTGAGAAAGTAGCCGTTCCGGTTCTCGAAGCCCCAGCCCTGTCCTTCCATCCACGTCCACGCCCGCTCGAGCGGCTCGGGGATGGTCATACCGTCGGGGAGCTTCGGCGCCAGGAGGTCTGCGAGATGTGACATGCGTTCAGGATGGCCGCCGAGCTTGAGCAGATCCAGGGAGCGCCGTGCAGAACGCCCCGCCCTGTGACGGGCGGGGCGTTCGAGAAGCCGATGCCTGCGGCGCTAGGGGCGAAGCAGGACCTTGCCGACCCGGCCCGAGGTGAGGCTCGCCTCGACCGCGTCGGTGATCTGCTCGAACGGGAACACGTCGGCCACGGGAAGCGTCAGCTGACCCGAGCTGAGGTGCTGAAGCAGCTCGCCGAAGAGACGCTGCTTCAGGCCAGCGTCGATGGACTGGCTGACCTTGCTGCCCCAGAACCCGCGGACTGTCGCCTGCTTGAAGATGACGTCGCCGGAGGACAGCTCGAGCGTGGGTGACGCCATCGCGCCGAAGACGACGAGCTCGCCGTTCTCCGCAAGGAGCGAGAGCACCTCGCCAGCCGAGTTGCCACCCACGGATTCGATGCCGACCTTGATGGGCGCACCACCGGTGATCGCCTCGACCTCGTCCCGCCAGCCGTCCACGTTCGTCGCGACGATGCGCTCGATGCCCTGCTCGCGAAGCTCGTCAACACCCTCGGACCGACGCACGAGGCCGACCACGTTGACGCCGCGTGCCGCCGCGATCTGGGCGACCATGCGGCCGACGGCGCCGTTCGCCGCGTTCTGCACAAGCCAGTCGCCGGACTCGAGGCCGAGCGACTCGAGCAGGCTGATGGCGCTGAACGGCATCGCGACGAGCTGCGCGGCCGATTCGTCCGGCACGCTGTCCGGGACGGGGATGAGGCCAGCGGCGGGGGTGGTCACGTACTCGGCCCACGCGCCGAACGATCCGCCGGTCGCTACCCGCTGGCCGACACTCAGCCCCTCGACGTCGGAGCCGATCGCGTCCACGACCCCGACAGCTTCGGTCCCAGCTCGTGCGGGCAGCTCGGGCTTGAAGCCGTAGGTGCCGCGCACGGTCCAGAGGTCATGGTTGTGGATAGGTGAGAGCAGGATGCGCAGGCGCACCTCGCCGGGGCCGGGCTGGGGGAGTTCCTGCTCCTCGACGGTCAGGACGTCCTGCGGCTCGCCGAAGATGGGGTGGGTGATAGTGCGCATGTTCAGTCCTCCGAGACCGTGATGGTGACGTCGATGTTGCCGCGAGTGGCGTTGGAGTATGGGCAGACCTGGTGCGCCGCGTCCGCGAGCGCCTGGGCCTCGTCGTGTCCCAGGTTGGGGATGACGACCTCGAGCAGCACGGCGAGCTGGAACCCGCCCTGGCCGTTCGGTCCGATCTGCACGCGTCCGCCGACGCTGGAGTCGCCGAGGTCGAGCTTCTTGCCTCGCGCGACGGCGTTCAGCGCGGAGTGGAAGCAGGCGGCGTAGCCGGCGGCGAACAGCTGCTCGGGGTTCGAGCCGGCGCCCGACCCGCCCATCTCCTTGGGCACGGCCATCGTGAGGTCGACGGTGCCGTCGCTCGAGACGACGCGTCCGTCTCGGCCTTGGCCGGTCGAGAGAGCTTCCGCGGTGTAGAGCACGTCCACAGCTAGTCCTTCTTTCCTTGTGCGTCCGCCTGGGCGGCGGTGGCTTGCATGGTCTCCGTCAGGTGCTGGAGGGTGCGCAGCAGTGCTGCACCCGATTCCTCGCCCTCGAGACCGGTCCCCGCGGCGATGCGGGATGGGATGTGCGAGAGCTCGGTGCGGAGCGCGACGGCTCGGTCGGTGAGCCTGACGTCGACGACCCGTTCGTCACCCGGGCGACGCTGACGCGAGATCAGGTCTGCTTCTGCCATGCGCTTGAGCAGCGGCGACAGGGTTCCGGAGTCGAGCTGCAGCAGCTCGCCGAGCGTCTTCACCGACTGCTCGCCGTCGTTCCAGAGCACGACGAGCACGAGGTACTGCGGGTACGTGAGACCGAACGGCTCCAGGAGCTTCCGGTAGGCCTGCGTCGTGGCACGGCTCGCTGCATAGAGCGAGAAGCAGATCATGTCGTCGGTCACGGGCATGACAAAAGCATTGCACACAACTCAATGGTGCACAACCAGATCTATTGTCAGTTGACGCAGTCAAAGAGACCAGCGGCGGCGGTGGGAACAACCGGCCCTGCGGGGCTCCCGGACACCGTGACCGGAACGTAGCCGTTCGGGGTCCTGCAGCCGGATAGATTAAAGTTTTCCCAACCCGGAGGATCGCCCGTGACTCGCCCGTCGCCCAAGAAGCGCTCCCGCGCCGGAAGAGCCTCTGCCAAGCGCGCGCCGACGACAGCTGGTCCAGGCCGGAAGCGGGTCGCGCCGCGCTCAGCGTCCGCGACGTCGAGGCCGCGCACGCCTCGCCGCGCGAGCACGCCGCCTGCCAGGGGCGCCCGCACGAGCGCGAGCAGATCGGCGCGGCCAGCCGCCGCGAGGCGAGCGCCCGTGTGGTGGATGCAGGCGAAGCCGGTCACCTCCACGCTGCGCTATCCGCGGCTCGCCGCGCTCGCATTCCTGCTGGCGGTCACGCTCGTGACACTCGCTGCGACACTCGGCATTCTCTGGCTCTTCGTGCCGGAAGTCGCTGCGCGTACGGTCGAGCAGGCTCTCCTGCTGGCCCTCGGACTCGCCCAGGTCGTGCAGTCCGCCGTCTCGTGGCTCGGGTCGGTGCTCTAGCGCCTCGAACGTACAGGCCACCTGTCACGGTCTCCCTCACCCGGTCTCGCATCCTCCACCTTCAGCCGCGCACATACCCCCGGAAGCGGCTCGCCCACCAGACGAACGTGGCCGCCACGAGAAGAGCACCGAGCAGGCCCACGACGTGCAGGAACAGAGAAACGGGCCCGTGCTCCGGCAGCAGGAACCCGTAGGGCACCCAGCCGTCAGTCGCACCTCGGAGCAGCACGACGAGCATCCAGAGCAGCGGGTAGGGCAGCACGACCCACAGCCGCTGCCAGGCCAGTCGCGGGCGATCACCGACGAGCAGCCAGTCGAGGGCCACGTAGGCGGGGAAGACGACGTGCAGGATGGCGCTCACCCACGGAGGCGCAGAACCGGTCCCAGGCACGAGCGTGTTGTAGATGACACCCACGATGATCATGCAGCTCGTAGCGACACCACGGAGAACCGCGAGCCATGCGGGAGCATCGCGCCCGAGCATGGCGAGCACTCCCGCCGCGATGAGGAGTCCGCTCGTGATGAGGCTCGTCTGATTCGTGAAGTAGCCGAAGAAGTCGAACGGGTTGCTGTCGCCGACACCGATGCGGCCGACGTAGGTGGAGACGAGCATCGCGATGACGGCGAGACCGACGCCGATCCGCACCACGCCGACAACTCGGCGTGCCGACTTGGACGCCTGGTGCTCTGTCGTGCTCGTCATCTGCGTCAGCCTAGGGCCGCAAGGCTGGCACAGGACTGCGACCCGCGCTCGTAGGATCTGGAGCGTGACCGACGACTTCCCCCTTCGCGACCCCGCTGCCACCACCGCCCACGTGGCGGAGTCCGATCTCACCGACGCCATCGACGAGGTCCTCGATGCCGCGATGGCGTTGCTCTCGGAACGCGGCGATGCGGCGGTCGAAGATGGCGACCTCGATCCCGTCTTCCGCGCCCACGTCGTGGAGATCCTCACCGAGGCCTGGACGAGGCTCGCGGGACTCCGCGATTTCGGGTACCTGCAAGCCCCCGCCTCGCTGGACCTCGGCCTCATGCAGGCGACGGCCGACGTGCTGCTCGCCCAGGGCCTGCACCCGGCCCAGCCTCTCGTATCGGCGAACGTCCTCTTCGAGGTCGCCCTTCCCGCGTTCGCTTCCCGGATGCCGGTGCCGACGGTGACGGTCGCCCAGGTGCTGCACTCGAGCGTCTTCGGCAGGTTCGTCCCGGGGGCCCTCGCCTACGCCGAGACGCTCCGCGGCCAGCTCTCCGGAGTTCAGCGCGTCGCGGAGCTCCGCCTCGCGCGTCAGCTGCGGGAGTCGATCCTGCCCGAGCTCGGCGGTGACCGTCCCGCTCGAGCAGCGGCGATCGTCGACGCGCTCAGCTGGGACCTCGAGCACCCCGCACCGCAGGACTTCCCGGATGCCCTGTTCGAGTACGCGAGCCACGAGCTGCCGATCCTGACGCCTGTGGAGGTGACCGAGATCGGCACCAGGGGCCGAGTCTCCGCGCCCGCAGCTGAGGAACTGCACGCCATCGCGGTCGAGGCGATCAGGAACGCGAGGCGTCACGCCGGGGCGAGTCGGATCGACGTCGTGCTGCTCTGGCGGCCATCGACGCTGGTGCTCACGGTCACGGACGACGGACACGGTGCCGCCGCGCGGCTCGAGGAGCTCGGGGCGCGAACCCACGGCATTGCATCCATGCGGCAGCGGGCGGCGCTTGTCCACGCACGCATCCGCTTCGAGACGAACGAGACGGGCACGACCGTGACGCTCACGTGCCCGACGGATGCAGACGAGGACGCCCGCGCCTGAGGCGCGGGCGTCCGACGTCGACGAATGAGCCGAGTGCTACGGCGTGGGCATGCCGCCGTTCACGTTGAGCGTCTCGCCGAGCACGTAGCTCGACTCGGGTGAAGCCAGGAAGACATACGCGGGCGCGAGCTCTGCTGGCTGCCCCATGCGCCCGAGCGGTGTGTCCTCGCCGAACTGCTCGACCTTCTCCGGCGGCTGGCCGTCCGTGACCTGGAGGGGCGTCCAGATCGGGCCGGGAGCGACCGCGTTGACGCGGATGCCCTTCGGCGCGAGCTGCTGCGCGAGGCCCTTGGTGAAGGCGTTGATGGTCGCCTTCGTCGATGCGTAGTCGACGAGGATCGGAGCCGGCGAGTAGGCCTGGATCGACGTGGTGTTGATGATCGTCGACCCCGGGGGGAGGTGCGGGATCGCGGCCTTCGAGATCTCGAACATCGCGTACACGTTGACCTTGAACGTCTCGTCGAACTGCTCGCTCGTGAGCGTCGTCAGGTCCTCGTTGTAGATCTGCTTCCCGGCATTGTTGACGAGGATGTCGAGACCGCCGAGCTTCGCGACGGCAGCATCCGCAAGGCCCTTCACGTACTTCTCGTCGGTCAGGTCGCCGGGCAGCTGCACGACGTTGACACCAGCGTCCTGTGCGATCGCGGTGATGCGGTCTGCATCCTCCTGCTCTTCGGGCAGGTAGGCGAGAGCGACGTCTGCACCCTCGCGGGCGAAGGCGATGACGGTTGCAGCCCCGATGCCGGAGTCGCCGCCCGTGACGAGGGCGCGGCGGCCCTTGAGTCGGCCGGAACCCTCGTAGGTGCTCTCGCCGAGGTCGGCGGTGTCGCGGAGCTTCGCGTCGAGTCCCGGCTCCGTCTGGTCGTCGGAGTTCGGCTCGATCTCGCTGTAGAGCTTAGTCGGGTCGGTGAAGGTGTACTGATTGGCCATGTTCGACTCCTGTTCGTTCGGTTGATCGTTCGTGGGTGAGGGGAAAGCGAGTCCGCGCGAAGCGGATGACGCTCAGATGGTCGCTACCGAGCCCGCGTCGACTCGGTAGTTCGAGCCGTTCACGAAGGAGGCTCGGTCTGAGCAGAGGAAGGTGATGACGGAGGCGACCTCGTGGGCCTCCCCGCGGCGGCCGAGTTCCATGTACGGGCGCTCCTCGTCGAGGAACGACTCGATGGCCTCGTCGAAGCTCGTGCCGAGCTCGTCGGCGCGCTTCTCCATCATCGCGTCGGTCATGGGCGTCGAGATGAAGGCGGGAGACACCGCATTCACCAGCAGTCCCTCAGAGGCGTAGCTGCGCGAGAGGCCCTTCGAGAGGGCGAGGATGCCGGCTTTCGCCGCGCAGTAGGGCAGTTCGTCGTCGTACGGCTGGACGGCGTCCTCGGAGGCCAGGAAGACGATGCGTCCCCAGCCGCCCTTGCGGAGCGAGGGGAGGAACTGCCGGACGAGGCGGACCGGCCCGAGCAGGTCGATCTCGACCGTCTTGGTCCAGCCCTCGTCGTCGATCTCGTGGAAGAGCCCCTGCGCGCCGGTGATGCCGGCCGACTGGACGAGGATGTCGATGTCTCCGACGTGCTCCTGCACGAAGCCGTGGAGTTCCGCGAGATCGTCGAGCTTCGTGATGTCGGCGGCGTGCGAGAAGAGCCGCCCCTCGGGCGCGTCAAGCTTCGCCGCGGCCTCCGCGAGCGAGTCGTCGTCTCGGTCGCTCAGGACGACGGTCGCACCCTCGTCGAGGAGCTGCTTGGCTGTCTCCCAGCCGATACCTGAGTCGCCGCCGGTGATGAGCGCCTTCTTGCCGGTGATACCTAGATCCATGTCTGCTTCCCGTCTACGTCGTTCGTGTGGTGTGCGGTTCGGTCGAGTTGGGGGACGGATACGTCAGGGTGTGCCGATGGTCTGCCCGAACACAGAAGCGGGGCGCCCCCGACCCACGCCTTCGACGGCGAAGATCGAGCCGCTCAACGGGGCGTCGACCAGGTCGCTCTCCGTGAGGTTCTCGCGCGCCGTGCCGACGAAGAGGGTCGACAGTGCGTCACCCCCGAAGGCGACGGACGTCACGTTCGGGGCGGGGACGCTCAGATCCCCGAGCGGGTCCCCGTCCGAGCTCCAGTGCGCGACGCTCCCGTCACCGTAGATGCCGTTCCAGAACGAGCCGTCGACAGCGTGTGCCAGACCATCCGAGTTCCGACCGCGGATGAACGGCTCGAGTTCGCCGAGATCGTCGGGGCCGGGGCCGTACGCTGCGCGGTAGATGGTCTGCGTCGAGGTGTCCGTGACGTACATGGTGTCGCCCGACTCGCTCCACTCGAGGCCGTTGGTCGTGTGGAACCCGCCGAGCAGCATCCGCACCGTTCCTTCGGCGTCGAACGTGTAGAGAGCGCCGTCGGGGGCCGTCGAGGTGATGTTCATGGAGCCGACGACGAAGCGGCCGAACGGGTCGACCTTGCCTTCGTTGAAGCGGATGCCACCGTGCGAGTGCTCGACCGAGGCGAGGGTCTTCGTGAGGCGTCCGCCGGCGTCGAGCTCGACGATGCGGTCTTGGAGCGAGGCGACGAAACCGCCGCCCGCGGCCGGCTGGATGGCGCTCACCGGAGCTGGGAGCTCGGAGATGCGGTCGTCGCTGCCGTCCCGCGCTCCGCCGAGGCTCCCCAGGTGGAACGTGCCCTCGGTGATGTCCACCCAGGCCAGCTCCTCCGTTCGGGCGTCCCACCAGATGCTCTCCACGAGCACGGAGCGCAGTTCGCGGAAGACGCTCGGTTCACCGGTCATCGTGGGCCTCCTTCGGCACCAGGTCCTTGATCATGAGGGCTGCGTTGATGAGGGCCAGGTGGCTGAGTCCCTGCGGCAGGTTGCCCCAGAACGCTCCGTCCCCGGCAGCGATCATCTCGGCGAGCAGACCGACGTCGTTGGTCTGCGTCACGAGGTCGTCCATGGCCGAGACTGCTTCTTCGTGCCTGCCCACGCACGCGAGCGCGGACACCCGCCAGAAGGCGCAGGCCACGAACGTGTGCTCCTCCGCTGAGACGCCCGAGTACCGGTAGAGCAGCGACCCCTGGCCGAGCTCCCGAGTCAGGGCGTCGATCGTGGACGACATCCGCTCACCTCGATCGAAGCCGCTCGGCGCATGCAGCAGCACCGAGGCGTCGAGGCGGTCCGTCCCGGGGTGCATGACGTAGCTTGCGAGGTCCTCGGACCAGCAGTGCTCGTCGGTCCAATCGTGAATCCGGTCGCGTTCCGCCTTCCAGCGTGCGACGTCGCCGTTGATGTGCGAACCCTCGGCGAGCGCGATCGCGTCGGTCAGCGCCTGCCAGCACCCCATCTTCGAGGAGGTGTAGTGCTGCTCGTCGCCGAGCTCCCACATCCCGGCATCGCGGCTGCGCCACTCGTCGCACACCTTGTCGGCGACCTTGGCGAGCAGGCGCGCCGTCTCGACATCCAGCAGATTGCCGTCGTCGACGTAGGTGCGGCTGATGGCGATGAGGTCGCCGTAGATGCCCAGCTGGAGCTGCCCCTGCGCAGGGTTGCCGGTGACGACCGGGCCGATGCTGCGCCAGCCCGGCACGTCGTACTCGACGACACCGGCGCAGGTCGAACCGCCGAGCGAGTACATGACAAGGACGTCCGGCCCCTGCTCGCGGATGGTCCGGAGCAGCCAGGAGATCGCCGCGTGCGTCTCTTCCCGAAGCCCGAACCAGGTCAGGGAGTGAGCCGTGTAGGCGAGGTCTCGGATCCAGGCGAAGCGGTAGTCCCAGTTCTTGCCGCCAGCCGGGTTCTCCGGCAGAGAGCTCGTCGCGGCGGCGGCGATAGCGCCTGTCGGGCTGTGGATGAGGAGCTTGAGGGCGAGAGCGCTTCGCTGAACCTGCTCGGACCACGGACCCTCGTAGGAGAACTCTTCAGACCAGGTCAGCCAGCTGTCGATGGTCCGATCGATACCCTGGTCGACCTTCGCCGGGCCGGGCACACGAAGCGGTTCGCCTTCCGTTGCGGTCAGGACGAGGAGGTGCCGTGAGCCCGCGGTGGTGGTGAAGCGGCCGTGGAGATCGGCGGGGTCAGCGCTGGTCGGGTCGGAGGGGGCAGGGCCATGGTCCGAGCCGACGATTGCCATCGACAGCTGACCGCAGCGGATGATGGTGTGCTCGCCGACTCGGTCGAGCCACGGGGACTTGGTCCCGAGCATGGTTCCGGGCGAGATCCGCCAGGTGAACTCGACGGATCCGTCGATCCCCTCGACGCGACGCGCGAGTTCGGCCCAGGGGAGTCGTCCGGCGACGCCCGTGACCATGGCGTCGGTGACACGGGCGACGCCGCTGGCGGTCGTGAAGGTCGTCTCCAGCACGTTCGTCTTCTCGATGTAGCGGCGTGTGGATTCGTGGGCTTCTCGGGGGACGAGCTCGACGCATCCGCCTGTCTCCTCGTCGAGGATGCGCGCGAAGACGGGCACGGAGTCGAGGTTCGGGAGGGGCAGCCAGTCGACTCGCCCGTTCGGGGCGACGAGGGCGACGGTGCGGCCATCGCCGAGGGCGGCGTAGTCGCGAAGGGGGAGTCCGGGGGGAGTCTTCGTCATGAGGGTGATGACGCTACGGGACGTCCTGGCCGACTCCGTGGGAATTTCCTCCGCGTGCCTGGGTGTCTGTCGGTACTCGTGAGCGCGCGTAGTTAGTCGGTTGCATGGCCGGTGTCAACCCTCCCGGGGACTCACGGTCGGGGTGCGTAGCGTGCCACGTTCGGGCCATGTGTCGGCTCCGTTCGATGGACTTCCGGAAGGAGAGGCCGTGTCTGAGAGCTTCCAGGGCATCGATGTCGACCCCGACTTCTGGGATGGTTCGTCCGCACTCCTGGCGGCGGCCGGCTCGTGCGATGGAGACGCGGCGTTGGTCATCGACGCCTTGCGTGCTTCGCCCCCGCCGCCCGTTCCCGGCGACGGCGGGACACGGTCGCTGTTCGGGCTGCTGTCCGGCTTCGGCGCGCTTGATCTGACCGCGGCCCGAGTCATCGAGCCGCACTTCGACGCGGCCGCCATCTTGGCCCAGTCCGGATCTTCGATCGACCCCGGGACGAGCTGGGGTGTCTTCGCTTCCGCCTCGCCCGTCGAGGTCCGGTGGGAACCGGATCCCGCGGCGGGCGATGACAGCTCACCGCGTCGCGCGACCCTCTCGGGAACGAAGCGGTGGTGCTCACTCGCGTCGAGCCTCGACCGCGCGCTCGTGACGGCGTCGGACGCGGATGGCGAGTGGATGTTCGTGCTCGACCTCAGCCAGGACGCCGTCGTTCCCCGGGAGGGGGGCGCGCCCCTCACTGGCCTCACCGGGGTGCCGAGCGGGCCGGTGGATCTCGGTGCTGCGTCCGCGTGGACCATCGGCGACGGCGCTGAGTGGTACACCTCGCGTCCTGGGTTCGCCTGGGGCGGCATCGGCGTCGCGGCTGTCTGGTTCGGCGCCGCGGTGGCGCTCGGTCGGGCGCTCGAGAGCTCGGCGCGGTCTCGCGAGCCGGACCAGCTGGGGTACGCCTGTCTAGGGGAAGCCGACCGCCTGCTCCACGGCATCCGCGTGCAGCTGGAGGACGCCGCCGACCGCATCGACGCGGGGACCGCGGACTGGGGCCTCGCGCAGCGGGTGCGCGGCAACACGGCCAGCGCATGCACGCGACTCCTCGCGATCTGCGGGGAGTCGCTGGGACCGGCGCCCCTCGCCTTCGACCCCGTCCACGCCAGGCGCGTCGCGGATCTAACCATGTACCTCCGGCAGCACCACGGCGCGCGCGACGACGCTGCCCGCGGCCGGTCGCTCTCCGACGCGGGCCGGGCGGAGCGCGACGCGGCGCCCGGGGGCGAGGCCTCGTGATCGGCGCAGCGCAGCCTGCGTTCACGCATCTGCAGGGGGGAACTCCCGAAGCTGCCTGGCTGGAGGCCGGCGTCACCGGCTTGCCGCACCTCGACGGTGAGCTGTTCTCGCCGAAGGGCGGAGCGCAGACGATGCTGTTGGTCGGGGCGGCGCATCCCGACGACGAGTCCCTCGGCGCCGCAGGGCTCGTCGTCTCCGCGCTCGCCGCGGGCGTCGACGTGAGCGTGCTGCTGTGCACCCGGGGCGAGGCCTCCCATCCGGAATCGCGGAGCCTCTCCGAGCAGAGGCTCGGCGAACTCCGCCGCGCTGAATTCGATGTCGCTCTCCGCGAGCTGCATGAGGGCGCGGCGATGATCGCCCGCCTGGCGGGACGTCCAGTCGGCCGCCTTGATCTCTCCGAACTCGGATTGCCCGATGGGCAGCTCTCGGCCGCCGTCGACGAGATCGCAGCGGCCGCAGGAGCGAGGCTGCGCGACGCCCCCGACCGGCGGTTGATCGTTGCTGCCCCGTACCGGCGGGACGGGCACGCCGACCATGACGCCGTCGGCGAGGCGCTGGCCCGAGCTGCTCTCGACGCCGATGCGGTGCTGCTGGAGTTCCCCATCTGGTTCTGGCACTGGGCCGACCCGGTGACGGATACGGAGTGGCGACACTGGCGGAGCCTCACGCTCGCCCCGGAAGCTGCCCGGGCGAAAGACCGCGCCATCTCCGCCCACGCGTCTCAGGTGCGTCCCCTCTCCGACGCTGCTGGGGACGAGCCGGTGCTGAGTCAGGCGCACCTGCAGCATTTCCGGCGCGACGTCGAGGTCTTCCGGGTGACGGCTCCCGCCACGCGGGACTCTGCCTCCGCGCGCCTGGCTTTCGACGAAGTGCACGCAGATGCCGTCGACCCGTGGGAGCTCCGCTCGAGCTGGTACGAGCGGCGCAAGCTCGACGTACTGCTCGCGATGCTGCCGGCCGAGCGCTACGAGCGGGGCCTCGAGATCGGCTGCTCGATCGGTGAGAGCACGTCGAAGCTCGCTGGCAGGTGCTCCCGACTCCTGGCCGCGGATGCGAGCCCCGAGGCGCTGAAGCTGGCCGAGGGAAAACTGACCGGCAACGCAGACGTCGAGTTGGTCCTCGCGACCCTTCCACGTGACTGGGCCGCGCTCGACGTGAACGATGGCCAGCTGGACCTCGTGGTGCTCTCCGAGACGGGCTACTACCTGGCCGAGGACGAGCTCTGCGAGCTCATCGCGAGATCGCGTCGGGCGCTGCCCCCCGCTGGAGTGCTGGTGCTCTGCCACTGGCGTGGTCCCATCGTCGGCTGGCCGCTCGACGGGGATCGCGTTCACTCGCTGACCGCCCGCCTCGGCATGCGCCGCCTGGCCTCGTACACGCAGGACGAGACACTGATCGACATCTACGAGAACGGGAGCGTCGCCGGGAACTCCTGCTTCGCCAGCTCGCACGTCACTGTCCCCGCGGCCTCGGATCTCGACAGGGGCCGATTCCCGGAAGAGACGGCATGAGCTGGGCGTCGCGGCCACGAGGAGTCGACGAGGATGCCCGCATCCGCGACGTGCGCATCGTCGTCCCGGCACGCGACGAAGAGCGCACCCTCGAGACCTGCCTCGCTGCGCTGACCGTCGCCATGGATGCCCTCGGCAGGGCTCGGCGAGGCCGCCACGTGCGGGTTCAGGTCGTGCTCGTTCTCGACTCATGCCGCGACTCGAGCCTCGAGATCGCAAAGCGCGCCGCGCACCGCGATCCCCGCATCCACCTGATCGAACGTGCGCACGGATCCGTGGGCCGCGCGAGGCGCGACGGTGTCCGTACCGCACTCACCCTGTCGACAGCCCACTCGGGTGACACCCCATTCGAACTGCACACCGCCTGGATCGCCTCGACGGACGCGGACTCGGCTGTGCCGAGGGACTGGCTGGTCGGGCAGCTCGAGTTCGCCGACGACGGAGCCGACCTGCTGCTCGGCACGGTGCTCCTCGCGCGCAGCGGCGACCCCCGAGACACGGAACTCGAGACCAGATGGCTCGAGGACTACGTCTTCGAGGAGGGTCATCCCCACATCCACGCCGCGAACCTCGGTATTCGAGCCTCCACGTACCTGCAGGCCGGCGAGTACCCTCCACTGCGCGAGCACGAGGACGTCGAGCTCACCTCGGCGGTCATACGGCTCGGTGGCGTCGTGCGCTCGAGCGCCAGACATCCGGTCGTGACCTCCGCACGTACGACCGGACGCACCCCCGGAGGGTTCGCGATGTTCCTCAGCCGTCTTTGCGGTGAGGAGCAGACACCACGAGAGAATCAAGAAACGACGATCTTCAGGAGCATCCGATGACAACGACACGAGGATTCGACCACGAGGTCTACGCGGGCTACCTCAACGCGCACCTCCTTGCCTCGGAGGCTGGACTGAGGGCCTTCAAATCCGCCACTGCCACCTGGGCGGGCACGCCCCACGAGGAGACCATGCGTGTACTCGTGGCACACATCGCCGCAGACCGGCGCGACCTCAAGACGCTGATCGAAGGGCTCGGCTACCAGGAGTCCTTCCTCAAGCTGTGGCTCACCAACGGCGCTCGTCTCGCGGGCACCTTCAACCCCGTGAACATCCTTCGCCTGCGCCGTCGACCGAGCACCCAGCTCGAACTGGACATGCTCACTGGAATGGTCCGCGCCAAGCTGTCCATGTGGGAGGCGCTCATCGCGGTGCAGCCGCGCGATCCGCGCCTCGTGCTCTCCGGGCTCGAAGAGCTCCTGGCGCGTTCGCAAGCGCAGATCGATCTCCTCCAGGGCATCAGCCAAGACTCCGTGGAGGAGCGCTTCCTCGAGCAGGCCTCGAGGGACGTCAGGTCATGAATCGCCGCGCTATCGTCGTCGGCGCGGGGCCGAACGGCCTCACGGCAGCGGCGCTGCTCGCCAAGCGCGGCGTCGAAGTCGTCGTCTACGAGCGCGCCGCGAAGATCGGGGGAGCGTCCAGGTCGGCGGAACTCTTCGGCGACGGGTATGTGAGCGATCTCGGTGCCGCGGCGCATCCGATCGGCATCGCGAGCCCCGCCTTCCGAGAGCTGGAACTCGAGGCCAACGGTCTCACGTGGGTGCACCCTGACATCCCGATGGCCCATCCGCTGCCAGGCGGTCGCGCCGCGATGCTGCACCGGGACATCGAGCGGACCGCCCACGAGCTCGGCGTCGACGGGCCGGCCTGGAGGTGGTTGCACGAGCACTTCTCGCACCACCCCTTCGAGACGGTGGAGAACACCATGGGGCCGCTCCTGCGGATCCCGCCGCACCCGTTCGACATGGTGCGCCTCGGAGCGCTCGGTGCGCTCCCCGCCGCGACGATCGCCGGCCTGCTCTTCCGCAGCGGAGCCGCCAAGGCGCTGTTCGCTGGCTCATCCGCGCACGCGACGCTCCCGCTGACCCACGCGCTGACCGCGGCGTTCGGCATCACCTTCGGCGCGCTCGGCCACAGCACCGGATGGCCGGTCGCCGAGGGCGGTTCGAGCAGCATCACCGACGCGCTCGCCCGGGTCGTGCTCGCGCACGGTGGCCGCATCGAGACGAACGCCGAGGTGACCGACCTCCGGGACCTGCCGGACGCCGACGCGGTGCTGCTCGACCTCACCCCGAAGCAGATCCTGCGCGTCGCGCACGAGCAGCTGGGGTCTCGGTACGCCGCCCACCTCGCCGGGTGGAAGTACGGGGTCGGCGTCCACAAGATCGACTACCTGCTCGACGGTCCGGTGCCGTGGGCGGATCAGCGCGTGACCGGTGCCGGCACCGTGCACGTCGGTGGTCGCATGCAGGAGATCGTCGCCGCGGAGCGGGCCGTGAACCGTGGCCGCATGCCCGACCGTCCGTTCGTGATGGTGACGCAGCAGTCCAACGCGGACCCGAGCCGCACCCACGACGGCAAGCAGGTGCTGTGGACCTACGCGCACGTCCCCAACGGAGCGGACCTCGACGTGCGTCCCGCGCTCGAGGCGCAGATCGAGCGCTTCGCCCCTGGCTTCTCGGAGGTCATCCGTGACCGCCGCGAGTGGAAGCCCAGTGCCCTCGAGGCCTGGAACCCGAACCTCGTTGGCGGCGACATCGGCGGAGGAACGCTCGCCGGCACGCAGCAGATCTTCAGACCTGCTCCGTCGTTGCACCCGTACCGAGCTGGCCGCCGTGGACTCTACGTCTGCTCCTCGTCCACCCCGCCCGGGGGAGGAGTGCACGGGATGCCGGGGATGCACGCCGCGCGAGCCGTGCTGCGCGATTGGTCACGCAGCCGCTGACCGCGGGCTCCGAGCGCTACGGTGGATGCATGCACCCACCCGTCACCGGCGTTCAGCACCATCTCGAGAATGGGCGTGTCCGCGTCGCGGTCGGCACCGTCGCGGCGGTGCTTCGATCTCTCGACGTCGACGGCGTGCAGCTGGTCGAGGACTTCGGCGACGACGTCCTCCCGCCGTTCGGGGCCGGCATCACCCTCTTCCCGTGGCCGAACCGGGTCCGCGATGGCAGATGGAGCTTCGGCGGCAAGACTCAGCAGCTCGACATCACGGAGCCGAGCAAGGGCAACGCGTCGCACGGCCTGCTCCGAAACACCGAGTACGCGGTCCTCGGCACCGATTCCTCGAGCATCGAGCTGGGGGCGACGGTCTACCCCCAGCACGGATGGCCGTTCACCCTCCGACACTGCGTTCGGTATCGGGCGAGGCAGGACGGACTCGAGGTCACGCACACCGTCTCCAATCTCGGGGCGCAGGACGCGGTGTTCGCGGTTGGCGCGCATCCGTACTTCCGGCTGGGCGAGGAGCCCATCGGGGACCTTGTGGTCACGTCCGACCTGACCGAGCGGGTTCTCCTCGACGACCGCCTGCTCCCTGTCGGCACGGAGCCTGTCGTCACCGGAGGCGAGTTCGACTTGACGTCGGGACGCGAGCTTCGGGAGCTCGACCTGAACTACGCGTTCAAGGTCCGCCCGAGCGGCGAGAAGACGCTGGTCACTCTCTCGTCCCGGTCGGGCGCCCGACTCGAGTTGTGGGGCGACGACGACTTCCGGTACGTCCAGCTCTACACGCCGAGCGACTTCCCTCGTCCCGAGGGGCACCATGGCGGTACGGGCCTCGCATTCGCTGCGGAGCCCATGACGGCACCACCGGACGCTCTGAATTCCGGCACCGACCTCATCGGGATCGAACCGGGCGGGGTCTGGACAGCCTCGTGGGGAGTCACGTTCACGAGATAGCGGAAGCCTGCCTGCACGGCTGCCGCTGCCGTTGCCGTCAGATGCCGGAGCCTGAAGACCGTCGTACGACGAGGCGCGGCTCGATGAGCAGCTCATGCGGCAGCGAGTCGTTACCGGCCTCGGCTTCGATGAGCCAACGCGCCGCCTCGCGTCCGATGACGCCGTTGTGCGGGTCGACTGACGTGAGGGAGACCCCGGCTATCGACGCGAGGAACGAGTTGTCGTACCCGGTGAGCGCCACGTCCTCGGGGGTCAGCCCCCGCTCATCGAGAGCACGCTGCACGCCAAGGGCTGCGAGGTCGTTCGCCGCGATGATGGCTGTCGGCGGGGTCCCGCGAGACAGCAGGCTGGTCGCGGCCACGTAGCCGCCGAGTTCGGTGAAGTCGCTGTCCTGCACATGCACGTGACGCGCGAGCCCGTGCGTGGTCATGGCTTCCTCGTACGCCTCCGCTCGGCTGCGACCGACGGCCGTCACACCGCCGAGGTGCGCGATGTCGCTGTGCCCGAGGCCGGTGAGGTGCTCGACGAGGAGGGCGAGGCCCTTCCTGTCATCGGTTCGCACGCTGCCCGCGTTCGGAAGGCCCTCCGCCAGTCCCGAGGCCACGACGACCGGTCGGTCCTCGGCGAGCGATCCGAGTGACGTCACATCCGGGAGGGAACCCGCGATGAGGACGCTTCGGGGACGCAGGTCGCTGAGCGTCGCGATCGTTCCCTCGTTCAGCCGACGAACAGTCCCGGATTTCGGCAGCACGGCGGTTGTCATCAAACCGCGGCGCCCTGCCCGGTCGAACTCCAGGCTCGCGGCGTCGATGATCTCGGCGAAGACCGGATTCACGGGGTCGGCGACGAGGATGCCGATGAAGTCGCTCATGTTCGTCGCGAGGGAACGGGCGAGCAGGTTGGGGCGGAAGCCGAGCTCCTCGGCGGCCGCGAGAACGCGCCCCTTGCGAGCTTCACTGACCTTCTCCGGGTCGCTGTAGACGAGTGACACCAGAGACTTGGAGACGCCAGCGACCGCAGCCACATCGCGGATGGTCGGACGCTTCGCGGGATTCGCGACAGGGC
The DNA here is from genome assembly GCF_013409665.1 of Pseudoclavibacter sp. JAI123. Classification (NCBI taxonomy): domain Bacteria; kingdom Bacillati; phylum Actinomycetota; class Actinomycetes; order Micrococcales; family Microbacteriaceae; genus Pseudoclavibacter; species Pseudoclavibacter sp. JAI123. The sequence goes on from NZ_JACCCM010000001.1 coordinate 1,948,403, forward strand.
CGCGCTCTTGTTCTGACAAGACGTCTCCTGGGGGAAACTCTGATAGAAGGACTCCCGGGGGAAGGAGCAATGAACTGCTCACTCTACGCGGAAAGTCCAGTGGTTGGCCGCATCACCGCGGCTAGGATCGCCCTATGGTGACCCGACTGCGCGACGTGCTGGAATTTGCCGAGAGAAGCTGGCCAACCGCGGGGGCGGAGGCCTGGGATTCGGTCGGACTGGTGTCCGGTTCGCCCGAGGCGGCCATCACCCGAATCCTGCTGGCGGTGGATGCGACGCAGATCACCGTCGGCGAGGCGGTCGATACCTCGTCTGACCTCCTGCTCGTGCATCACCCGCTGCTCCTGCGCGGTGTCACGACCGTCGCGGAGACGACCGCGAAGGGGGCACTCCTCGCGACCCTCATCCGAGCCCGGTGCGCGTTGATCGCGGCCCACACCAACGCGGACGTCGTGGAGACCGGGACCTCCGCCGCGCTCGCCGCAGCGCTTGGCCTCGAGGGTGCTGTCCCCATCGTCGTATCGAGCGACCACCCGAGTCGCGGACTCGGCCGCGTCGGTCTCCTGCCGGAACCGATGACGCTCGGTGCGCTCGCCCGGAGGGTCGCCAGCATCCTGCCGGCAACCGCCACGGGCATCCGGGCCGCGGGCGCGTTCGACCGGGTCGTCGAGACGGTCGCACTCTGCGGAGGTGCGGGCGACTCGCTGCTCAGCGAGCCAGCAGTCGTGAGCGCCGATGTCTACATCACGAGCGACCTCCGGCATCATCCCGCGTCCGAGGCTCTCGAAGAGACCCTCGCGAGGGGGAGCGGCCCGGCGCTCATCGACACCTCGCACTGGGCGAGTGAGTGGCTGTGGCTGGATCACGCCGCGCGCGAGCTGCGGGAGGCGTTCCCCGAGGTGGAGGTCGAGGTCTCGGAGCTGCGGACGGACCCATGGGACTTCGCCATCCCGCAGTAGTCGACTCAGCGCACGAGAGCGCGCCCTGTGCGGGCAGCGCGCGACTTCACGACAGAATGAGAGCACTATGAACGTCATCCAAGACATGAACACGGGCCAGGCATGAAGGCCAGCGAGGCGGACCAGCGGCGTCTGCTCGAACTCGCCGACGTCGACACGAAGCGTCGACGGGTGCAGCACGTCGCGAAGAATCTGCCGGAGCAGCATCACCTGAACGCCCTCGATGAGGAACGGACGCAGCATCGCGCGGAGGTCGTGCGGTTGCTGGGCCAGCTCGAGGATTCCCGGAGTGAGCTCAGCAAGATCGAGTCGGATGTGGCGACCGTGGAGGCGCGTCTCAAACGAGACGACGAGCGCCTGCAGGGCGCATCGAGCCGCAAGGACATCGAGGCGCTGCAGCGCGAGATCGAGGTGCTCCAGCGTCGTCGCTCGATCCTCGAGGACGGCGAACTCGAGGTCATGCAGCGCGTCGAAGAGCAGACCGCGGCTCACCAGGCAGCGCTCGAGTCGCAGCGCGGGGTCGAGGAACGCGCGACCGAGCTCACCGTGCTGCGGGATGCCGCCCGCGACAACTTGAAAGGCGAGTATCGAGTGCTCGCCGAACAGCGGGAGAGCGTGCTTGCCACGCTCCCGAGCGATCTCGTGGCGCTCTACGAGAAGCAGCGGGAGCGGTACGGGGTCGGCGCGGCCGAGCTCATCGGCATCATCACGACCGGCACGAACGTCGCGCTCGATCGGCCGGAGCTCGAGAAGATCCGCCGCGCCGCGCCGGATGACGTCGTGATCTGCCCGGATTCCGGTGCGATCCTCGTGCGCACGGAGAAATCCTCGCTCTGACTCGAACAAGTCGCGCGCCCGCCGCTGAGTTCTGACATACTCAGTGGTGGAGCGCCGACGGCGTCGCTTGAAGTGAAACGCATCGTTGCTCCTCACCTATTACTACGGATCGTCCGGCACGTACCTGCCGGTAATGAGGGAGTACTCCTATGGCAACTGTGACCTTTGAAAGCGCCTCGCGCATCTACACCGAGGGCGCTCGCCCAGCGGTCGACAGCTTGGACCTCGAGATCGACGACGGAGAGTTCCTCGTCCTCGTCGGCCCGTCCGGCTGCGGCAAGTCGACATCGCTCCGCATGCTCGCAGGCCTCGAAGAGGTGAACCGCGGACGCATTCTCATCGGCGACCGCGACGTCACGCACCTCCCTCCCAAGGACCGCGACATCGCCATGGTGTTCCAGAGCTACGCGCTCTACCCGCACATGACCGTCGGCGAGAACATGGGCTTCGCGCTCAAGATCGCCGGCATCAACAAGGAAGAGCGTGCGAAGCGCGTCCTCGAGGCCGCCAAGATCCTCGACCTCGAGCCCTACCTCGACCGCAAGCCGAAGGCGCTCTCGGGTGGCCAGCGTCAGCGCGTCGCCATGGGCCGCGCCATCGTCCGCAGCCCCCAGGTCTTCCTCATGGATGAGCCGCTCTCGAACCTCGACGCGAAGCTGCGCGTGCAGACGCGCACGCAGATCGCGAGCCTCACCCGCCGTCTCGGCGTCACGACGGTCTACGTCACGCACGACCAGACCGAGGCGCTCACGATGGGCGACCGCATCGCCGTGCTCAAGGACGGCGTGCTGCAGCAGGTCGGGACACCGCGTGAACTCTACGCGAAGCCGAAGAACGTCTTCGTCGCCGGCTTCATCGGCAGCCCGTCGATGAACATCTTCGGTGCCGACCTGACCTCCGAGGGCGTCCGCTTCGGCACCGACGTCATCCCGCTCGAGCGCGCGACGCTGGCGAAGCTCAAGTCGGGCACCGCGACCGTCGGCGTTCGCCCGGACGACATCATCATCTCGCGTGAAGAGAAGCCCGGCCTCAAGGTCGAGGTCGACCTGGTCGAGGAGCTCGGCGCCGAGGGCTACCTCTACGGCCACTCGATGATCGACGGGAAGCGCACGGACATCGTCGCTCGCGTCGACGGTCGCAGCCACCCCGAGGTCGGCGAGACGATCTACGTCACGACCGACAACGACCACATCCACATCTTCGACCCGGAGACGGAGCAGCGCATCAGCGGTGCGCTCACGGAGGCCATCCGCCTCCAGGAGGCGAACGACGCTCTCGCGAGCGGCGCGGCTACCAGCTAGCACTCCTTCGAAAGCACGGAACGCCCTCCGCAGATCTCGCGATCTGCGGAGGGCGTTCTGCTGTCCGTATCCACCTGCGCGCCGCCGCCTCCCTGCGCCGCGGTCCTCCCCGCGGTTCGGATGCAGCGCGGAGACGCGCGCCGCACACGAAGGAGGGGGAGCCTCGCGGCTCCCCCTCCTCGGTGTTGCTGGCACGTGATGGTGCCGGCGGGGTTCTACCCCTTTGTGGATCCAGCCAGGAGGCCGCGGACGAAGTATCGCTGCAGCGAGAAGAACACGATGAGCGGAACCAGGATGGACAGGAACGCGCCGGCTGTGAGCAGCGGCCATTCCTGACCGCGGGAGCCCGTGATCTCGGCGAGCAGCTTTGTCATCGGGGCGACCGCACCGTCGGCGAACACGAGCGCGACGAGCAGGTCGTTCCAGACCCAGAGGAACTGGAAGATGCCGAACGAGGCCACTGCGGGCAGCGTCAGCGGGACGATGATGCGGAAGAAGATCTGGCCGTGGCTCGCGCCGTCGACCCGGGCCGCTTCGATGACCTCACGCGGAATCTCTGCGATGAAGTTGTGCAGCAGGAAGATCGCGAGCGGCATGGCGAAGATCGAGTGGGCGATCCATACCTGCGCGAATCCGGCGTCGGCGCCGAACGCCGCGATGACGGGGACGCCGAAGATCTCGCCGCGAGCGAAGAGCTGCAGGAGCGGGACGAGCGCCATCTGGATGGGCACGACCTGCAGTGCGAAGACCAGGATGAACAGCCAGTTCTTGCCCTTGAAGTCCATCCAGGCGAACCCGTAGGCGGCGAGCAGCGCGATCGCGAGCGGGATGACCGTCGCGGGGAGGGCGATCACGATCGAGTTGAGGAAGGCCTGCGCCATCGTCAGCTGCGTGTTGCCCGATGCGAGCACTTCGACGTAGTTGTCGAAGGTGAAGCCCCAGTTCTCGAAGATCGTCCACCAACCGGTGCTGACAACCTCCGCCTTGGGGCGGAACGAGGAGACGAAGAGCCCGAACGTCGGGATGGTCCAGATGACGGCGATAGCAATCGCCGCGACGGTCGCCCATCGACTGGTGAGATTCTTCTTGACCTTGCCGCTTGTGCTCTGCTCGCCTCGCGCGAGCTGCTCCGCCGTCTTGGTGTCGACGGGAAGTTCGACTGGAACGATGGCGCTCATCGGATCTCCCTCTGCTTCTTCATCTGGTTCGCGTTGTAGATGATGATCGGCAGCACGAGGATGAACAGCACGACCGCGAAGGCGGCCGATCGTCCGGTCTCGAAGGTCTTGAACTGCGTGTACATCTCGTTGGCGATGACGCTCGTGTCGTTGGCGCCTGCGGTCATCGTGCGAACGATGTCGAAGACCTTCAGCGACGCGATGGAGATCGTCGTCACGACGACGACGAGCGACGAGCGGATGCCGGGAACCGTGACGTTGATGAAACGCTGCCACGGGTTGGCGCCGTCGAGCGAGGCGGCCTCGATCTGGTCCATCGGCACGCCCTTGATGGCCGCTGACAGCACGACCATGGCGAAACCGGTCTGCACCCAGATCAGGACGATGATGAGGAAGAACGTGTTGAGCGGCGACTCGGCCAGGAAGTCGTACGGCTGTCCGCCGAACCAGACGAGGATCTGGTTGAGGAGGCCGATCTGGTCCTGGTCTGCGGGCCGTGCCGTGTACATGAACCGGAAGATGATCGACGCGCCGACGAACGAGATGGCCATCGGCATGAAGACGAGCGCCTTCAGGAACTTCTCGCCGCGCGACTTGTCGATGAAGACCGCGTAGGCGAGGCCCGCGACCGTCGACAGGATCGGCGTCACGACGACCCAGATGATCGTGTTGAAGACCGTCCGGAGGCCGCTCGGCTGCGTGAAGATCCAGATGAAGTTCTCGAGGCCGACGAAGTCACCGGCCTTGTTCGTGAACGCCTGCCCGGTCGTCTGGATGCTCGGCACGATGAGGCCGACGACGACGAGGATCAGGGCTGGGCCGAAGAAGCCGATGAGACCGATCAGGTAGCCGGCGCCTTCACGCGACCGGCTGTCGAGCCAGAAGAGGAGCGCGCCGAGCACGATGGCGATGATGGCCGCCCACGTGTAGGTGCCGAGGATGAAGACGAGCGCAACCGGGACTGCGATGCAGACCACGAGACGGAGCACCGTGTACTTGGTGCCGGGACGAGGAGCGAGCTCGACGAAGTAGACGATGAGCGCGACCACCGCGAGGAACGCGATGATGACGATCGGGACTTGCAGAAATGGTGGCAATTGAGCCAACCACGTGAAGAAACTTGCCATGGTGACCTTCCAGGGTGGCAGACAAGCACGTTCGTTCGCGGGGGACGACGTCGTCCGTGCGGTGGAATGCGTGTGGAGCACCCGGCGGACGCCGGGTGCTCCACACGAGTGCTTAGCTGGAGGGCCAGCCGGATTCGATCTGGGTCGTCACGGTGTTGACGTCCGTGCCGTTGATCCAGTCGATGATGCCCTTCCAGAACGTACCTGCGCCCACTGCCGACGGCATGAGGTCAGAGCCGTCGAAGCGGAAGGTCGTCTCGGGGTCCTGAAGGATCTGGATGGACTCCTGCAGGATCGGGCTCTTCGCGTTGGCAGGGTCGAGACCCGTGTTCGCGCTGATCACGCCGCCGAGTGCGACGCGGCTGTTCGCCCACTCCGGGCTGGAGAGGTACTCGAGCACCTTGACCGTGTCCTCGTCCGAGTTGAACGATCCGACGATCTCGCCGCCACCGGTGACAGCCTGCTCCTTGCCCTCTGCGGGGGGCGTCATGAAGGCCCAGACGTCGCCGTCCTCACCCACGGTGCCGCCGGCCTCAGTGATGAAGCCGTCGTAGAAGGAAGCCTGGTGGTGCAGTGCGCACGTGCCGTCGACGAGCTTGGGGGCGACGTCGCCGAATGCCGTCGAGTTGATGGAGCGAACGTCACCGAAACCTGCGTTGACGTAGTCGGGGTTCGTGAGGATCTTGCCTGCCTCTTCGAACGACGCCTGGATGCGCTCGTCGGTGAAGGGGATCTCGTTGGCGACCCACTGGTCGTACACCTCCGGTCCGTGCATGCGGATGACGAGGTCTTCGATCCAGTCGGTTCCGGGCCAGCCGGTTGCCGCGTCGGAGCCGAAGCCCGCGCACCAGGGCGCGGTTCCCGTCTTGCCCTGGATCTCACCCGTCAGCGTGACGAGCTCTTCCCACGTCTTCGGGACCTCGTAGCCGTTGTCCTTGAAGAACTTGGGGGAGTACCAGACGAAGCCCTTGAGGTTCGCCATGAGCGGTGCGCCGTAGACGGTGCCGTCGTAGGACGAGTACGTCTTCCAGTCCTCGGACCAGTACTCTTCGAGGTTGCTCACGACGCCCTCGGGGGCTTCGGTGAGCAGTCCCGTGCTGGCGAGGTCGCCCATGAGGCCAGGCTGCGGGAAGATCGCGATGTCGGGCGGCGTGCCACCCTGTGCGCGCACGGAGATCTGCGTCTCGAACTCCTTGGAGCCCTCGTAGACGATCTCGATGCCGTTCTCCTCCGCCCAGCCGGACCAGGACTCCTCGAGGAGCTCTGCTTCGGCGTCGACGATGGTGCCGTAGATCGTGACCTTGTTGTCACTGGGGGCACCTGAGTTGTCCTGCACGCCGGGTCCGCCTGAACAGGCGGTCAGACCCAGACCGGCAACTGCGAGTGCGGCAACCGCTGTTGCGGCTCGCCGCTTCGTGGATGTTGTCATTGAACTCCTCCTTAAGTCCTTGACTGCGAGTGAACCGCCGTTACGGGCAGTCATTGCCCGGATTCGCTGCGAGAACGCGGCGGGTCGTGCACAGCATTCCTGAGATCTGCGTGTGGAAATGCCGTGCGCTTTTGGAGCGTACACGAACATATGAGTTCATCCACGCCGTTCACTAAGTCGTTATCAAGCGACGTCCCGCGCGGTAGGAAGTGCCTCGGCGTGCGCCGAATTTGTTGTCTGACACGACGATGCCAGCTCGCTCGCGAGTGCCGCGGCGTCGCGACGGTTCGTAGCCACGTCCAGGGCGGTAGCATGGCACGTGAGTAGGTCGACCAGGCGGTCGCGTCATGGGAGACCATGCCGAGGAACGTCCGGGCTCCACAGAGCAGGACGGTGGGTAACGCCCACCCGGGGAAACCCGCGAGACAGTGCCACAGAAAGCAGACCGCCCCGCCGCCGCTTCCTTCGAGGAGCGGGACGTCCTCCGGGACGCAGGGGTAAGGGTGAAAGGGTGGGGTAAGAGCCCACCGGGTGCCTGGTGACAGGTGCCGCACGGTAAACCTCGTCCGGAGCAAGGCCATACAGGGGATGACGACGCTGCTCGCCGAGTCCCCGGGTAGGCCGCTGGATTCGCACGGCAACGTGCGAGCGAGAGAGATGGCCGCCCCCGACGCAAGTCGGGACAGAACCCGGCGTATCGGTCGGCCTGCTCACCTCAGCTTGGAGACAGGAGGCCGGGGGCGACGCGTCGCCCCCGGCCTCCTGTCGTGGAGAGCAGCCCTACACCCAGTGCTCTGCCGCAAGGCACGCGGATCCGACGATCCCGGCGTTGTTCATGAACTCTGCGACGACGATCGGCGTCTCCACATCGATGTAGTGGAGGAACTCATCGGCCTGCTTCGAGATGCCCCCGGAGACGATGAACACGTCGGGGGAGAACAGCGCTTCGAGCTGGCGGTAGTAGGGGGTGAGGCGGGCGCCCCACTCCGCGAACGAAAGCTCCTCGCGCTCCCGAACCTTCGACGAGGCGTACTTCTCGTAGTCGCTGTGCTCGCCGATGCTGATGTGGCCGAGCTCCGAGTTCGGGAACAGGTGGCCGCCGTAGAACATCGCCGTGCCGATGCCGGTGCCGAGCGTGGTCATGATGACGCTGTCGAGCCTGCCGTGCGCGACACCGAATCGAACCTCGGCGATGCCGGCCGCATCCGCGTCGTTGGCGAGTGCGACCTCGCGGCCCACAGCTTCCGAGAACGCCGCGCGTGCCGCGAAGTTGATCCACAGCGGTGAGATGTTGGCGGCGGATCGGGTCACGCCGTGCTTAACGATCGCAGGAACGCTGATGCCGACCGGCACGTCGGTGTCGCCGTCGAGGTCCTTCGCCCAGATCTTCCGGACGATCTCCATGGTCGCGTCGATGACCTCGCGGGGGTCCCCACCGACCGGCGTCGGGACCTTCCGCCGCTTGGAGAGCAGCTCTCCCGTTCGCAGGTCGACAAGCGCTCCCTTGATGCCGGTCCCGCCGATGTCGATGCCGATGGCCTTCGTGGCTCTGCTCTTCCCCATGCCTGCGAGCATATCGGGCGCGGAAGCCATAGCCCTTCTGTGCCGTGGGCGTCAGGCGGTGGGAACCGTGAGCAGGCGCGCACCGTCGGCGGTCACCACGACGGTGTGCTCCCACTGCGCGCAGCGGGACCCGTCGGCGGTCACGACCGTCCATCCGTCATCCCAGAGACGCCAGTCCGACGTTCCGAGCGTGAGCATCGGCTCGACCGTGAAGACCATGCCCTCTTCGATCACGGTCGTGTACTGGGGAGCGTCGTAGTGCGGGATGATGAGGCCGGAATGGAAGGCCCCGCCGACCCCGTGACCCGTGTAGTCCCGGACGACCCCGTAGCCGAACCGGCCCGCGTACTTCTCGATGACTCGGCCGATGATGTTGACCTGGCGACCCGGCTTCGCGGCGGCGATACCGCGCATCATGGCCTCGTGGGTTCGCTCGACGAGCAGCCGCGACTCTTCATCCACCTCACCGACGAGGTACATGCGGTTCGTGTCGCCGTGCATCCCCTCGAAGTAGGCGGTGATGTCGACGTTGAGGATGTCGCCCGATTCGAGCCGTGTGCCGTCGGGGATCCCGTGGCAGATGACTTCGTTGAGCGAGGTGCAGCTCGCCTTCGGGAACCCGCGGTAGCCCAGCGTCGATGGGTAGGCGCCGCGGGCCGTCACGAAGTCGTGGGCGATGCTGTCGAGCTCGTCCGTCGTGATGCCAGGCACGACGTGCTGCTCCAGGTGCTGGAGCGCGTCGGCGGCGATGGCGGATGCGCGAGCGATGCGTGCAACCTCGTCCGGTGTGTACACGTCACCACCGGTCCACGCGTCCGGTGCCTGCTTGCCGACGTACGGCGGGCGTGCGATCGAGGAGGGAACGGATCGGACTGGTGCGCTTGGGCCGGGTGTGAGGAGTCCGGTTCTCGGGTCTTTCGGCATACGCTTGAGCCTATGACCGATACGCATGCACAGGAATTCTGGTACAACTCGCGCACGGGAGAGGTGGAGGTCGGAAAGCAGTCCCTCGGCTCCGAGCTCGTCGGCCCGTTCACCTCCGAGGCGGAGGCCAAGCGCGCCCCCGAAAAGCTTCAGGAGCGCGCCAAGGCCTGGGCTGAGGAGGAAGCCGACGAGGACCGCTGACTCGCACCTCCGTCGGTTGGTCGACGGGGCTAGCTGGTCTGGTCTTCGAAGCTCTCGGCGGCAGAGGGGAACGCGCCGGACTTGACCTCGTCGCGGTACGCGGAAGCCGCATCGAGCAGCGTCGTGCGAAGGTCCGCGTACTTGCGGACGAATCGCGGAACGCGCCCGGTGCCGAGGCCCATCGCGTCAGTCCAGACGAGGATCTGCCCGTCGCACTCGGCACCGGCGCCGATGCCGATGGTGGGGATCTCGAGTTCTCGCGTGATCTCGGCGGCGAGCACGGCCGGCACCATCTCGAGCACGACGCTGAAGGCGCCAGCATCCTGCACGGCTCGTGCGTCCGCGCGCACGCGCTCAGCGGTGTCGCCCCGGCCCTGCACGACGTGCCCGCCGAGACCATGCTCGCTCTGGGGCGTGTAGCCGATGTGCGCCATGACCGGGATGCCCGCCTCCACGATGCGCTTGATGGTCGCGTGCGATCGCACGCCGCCCTCCAGCTTCACCGCCTGCACGCCTGCTTCCTTCATGAAGCGGACCGCCGTGTCCAGCGCCTGCTCCGGTCCGCGCTCGTAGCTGCCGAACGGGAGATCTGCTACGACGAGGGCTCGCGACACGCCGCGCGCGACGGAGCGCGCCATGGGAATCAGCTCGTCGACCGTGACGGGAAGCGTGGACGTCTCGCCGAGCACGGTCGTCGCCGCAGAATCGCCGACAAGAAGGACATCGATGCCGGCTTCGTCAAACACCGCAGCGGTCATGGCGTCGTAGCTGGTGAGCGCGGTGATGCGCTCACCAGCGGCCTTGGCCGCCTGGAAGTGTCGAATTCGGACTCGCTTCGGTGCACTGGCCTGAGACATGCAGGCCATCATACGGCGGGGCGGGCTCAGGCCCAGTAGCCTATGGGGAGGCGCACAACAAGAATTGGAGCCCGAGTGGACAAGCAGCAGGACTTCGTACTCCGCCAGATCGAGGAGCGCGGGATCAAGTTCATCCGCCTGTGGTTCACGGATGTTCTCGGAACATTGAAGTCCGTGGCTATCGCACCGGCGGAGGTCGAGGGTGCCTTCAATGAGGGCATCGGGCTCGACGGCTCCGCCGTCGAGGGCTTCACGAGGCGCTCCGAGGCGGACATGCTCCTCCACCCGGACCCATCGACCTTCCAGATGCTGCCGTGGCGTGGGGACATCGACCCGACGGCGCGCATGTTCTGCGACATCTCGACGCCGGATGGCCAGCCCTCCGTGACCGATCCCCGTCGGGTCCTCCGCCGTGCGCTCGACGTGGCCTCGGCGCAGGGCTTCACGTTCTATGTGCACCCCGAGATCGAGTTCTACCTGCTGAAGTCGGATGAGGCGCTCAACGGCGAGCCCGTGCCCGCCGACAACGCCGGCTACTTCGACAACGTCCCCGGTGGCACCGCGCACGACTTCCGTCGCCGCGCCGTCCGCATCCTGGAAGACCTCGGCATCTCGGTGGAGTACAGCCACCATGAGGCTGGCCCCGGGCAGAACGAGATCGACCTCCGCTTCTCCGACGCGCTCAACACGGCCGACAACGTCATGACGTTCCGCACGGTCGTCAAGGAGGTGGCCATCGAACAGGGCGTGTACGCGACGTTCATGCCGAAGCCCATGTGGCAGCACCCGGGCAGCGGCATGCACACGCACGTCTCGCTGTTCGAGGGCGACACCAACGTCTTCCACGAGCCGGGCGCCGAGTACCAGCTCTCGAAGATCGGCAGGCACTTCGTCGCGGGTCTCCTCAAGCACGCACCGGAGATCACGGCCGTGACGAACCAGTTCGTGAACTCCTACAAGCGCATCTGGGGTGGAGACGAAGCCCCCAGTTACGCCTGCTGGGGCCACAACAACAGCTCGGCGCTCGTGCGCATCCCGACCTACAAGCCCAACAAGGGCGGCTCGGCGCGTGTCGAGTACCGCGGCATCGACTCGGCGGCGAACCCGTACCTCGCGTACGCGGTCCTGCTCTCCGCCGGGCTCAAGGGCGTCTCGGAGGAGTACGAGCTTCCCGCCGAGATCGAAGGCGACATCTGGGAGATGTCGCCTCGCGAGCGCAGTGTGCTCGGCTTCGACCCGCTGCCCTCGAGCCTCAACGAGGCCATCTCCATCATGGAGAACTCGGAACTCGTGGCCGAGACGCTCGGCGAGCAGGTGTTCGCGTACTTCCTCGCGAACAAGCGCGCCGAGTGGAAGCAGTACCGCGCTCAGGTCACCCCGTTCGAGCTGGCCTCGAACCTGCACGCCTTGTAAGCCGTGCGCTCCGACGGACTGCGCACGCGCCTCGCGAGGGCTGGTTTCGCCGCGCCGAGCGAGGCCGAGCCGCACCTCGCGGAACTGACCGAGCTCACGGGCGTGCGCGCGGACGACCTGTTCTCGGTCGTCGACGAGCGCGTCGCAGACCCGGACCAGGCCCTGCAGTGGCTCGTGTACCTCGCCAGGCAGCACCCGAGCGCGGTGGACTCGCTGTTCGCCGAGCGGCCCAACGCGAAGACGGTGGTGCGCCTTCTCGGCGCATCGACTGGGCTCGCCGAGTTCTTCCTCCGGCATCCGCGCACGATGGAGGTCGTCCAGTCGGGCGAGGCGGAGCTGCCGACTCGTGAGGAGCTGCAGCGTCGCATGGCGGCGAGCGTGGGCGTGGACGCCGAACGTGCAGACGCCGACGGCGGCTTCGGCATGGCGGTGGCGCAGCTGACCGGTTCCGATGCGATTCGCTCGCTCCGCGTCCGCTACCGCACCGAATTGGCGCGCATCACCGCGTTCGACCTCGCCCAGGACGATCAACGCGGGTGCGTTCGAGAGGTGAGCCGCGCCCTCGCCGACCTCGCCGGAGAGACGCTGGATGCAGCCATCATGGTCGCGCGAGCTGAGGCGCAGTCGCCGCCGAGCGGTTTCGGTCGCTTCCCCGCCGAGCAGGTCGAGTGCGTCCGCCTCGCAGTCATCGGCATGGGCAAGGCGGGCGCGGAAGAGCTCAACTACATCAGCGACGTGGACATCATGTTCGTCGCCGAGTCGTCAGACCCCGAACAGGTCGCCGTGCCGAAGGCCGTCGAGATCGGTACTCGGCTCGCGAGCCTCACGATGCGCGTCATCGATTCCACCGACGTCGAGCCGGCCCTGTGGGAAGTGGACGCGAATCTCCGCCCGGAGGGCAAGGACGGCGCGTTGGTCCGGACCATCGACTCGTACGCCAAGTACTACGAGCGCTGGGCGAAGAACTGGGAGTTCCAGGCCCTCATCAAGTCACGGGCCATGGCGGGTGACCTGCGCCTCGGCTCGGACTTCGAGCGCAGAGTCGAACCGCTGATCTGGGCGAGTGCGAGCCGGGCCGACTTCGTCAAGCAGGTGCGCGCCATGCGTGAGCGTGTGACCGACCACATCCCCGCCGAGGAGGTCGACCTGCAGCTCAAGCTCGGCCCGGGCGGTCTGCGAGACATCGAGTTCACGGTGCAGCTGCTCCAGCTCGTGCACGGGCAGCACGATGAGAGCGTCCGAGAGCGCTCGACGCTCGCGGCCCTCGAAGCGCTCAGCGAGGGCGGGTACATCGGGCGGGATGACGCGAACCAGTTCTCCTCGGACTACGAGTTCCTGAGGCTGCTCGAGCACCGTATCCAGCTGCGAGCGCTCCGACGCACCCACCTCATGCCGACCAGCGACATCGAGCGTGCCGTGCTCGCGCGCTCCGCCAGCTTCGCGAACTCCCGAGAGCTCACGGACGAGTGGCAGCGGGTGAAGCTGCGGGTCAGGGGCCTGCACGAGAAGGTCTTCTACCGGCCGCTGCTCTCTGCGGTCGCCGCCCTGCCGACGGCTGGCTTCGCGCTCAGCTCCGACCAGGCCGAGGCCCGACTGCGCGCGATCGGCTTCCTCGACCCCAAGGGTGCGCTCGCGCACATCACCGCCCTCGTGAAGGGCGTCTCCCGGCGGGCCATCATGCAGCGCACGCTGCTCCCGGTGCTCATCGACTGGTTCTCGCAGGGGAGCGACCCGGACAGCGGGTTCCTCGCCTTCCGGAAGCTCTCCGAGCGTCTCGGCGACACCGCCTGGTATCTGCGGCTGCTCCGCGACAGCTCGGCCGCTGCGAAGCGGCTGACCCAGCTGCTCTCGGGTTCCAAGTTCGCCGCGGAGTTCTTCGAGCTCTACCCGGAGGCCGTCAAGTGGCTCGACGACGACGCGCAGCTGAAGCCGCGCTCGCTCAACGCGTTGCTCGACGAGGTCGCGACGACGATCCGTCGTCACGACGACGAGGTGGCCCTCAGGCGTGCTCTGCGCACGTTCCGCCGCCGCGAGGTGCTCCGTCTGGCGATCGGCGGGCTGCTGAGCCTCATCGACATCAAGCAGACGGGGGCCGGCCTCTCGGACATCGCGACGGCGACCCTGCAGGGCGCGTACGACGCGGTCCGTCGCATCGACAAGGTCGAGTATCCGCCATTCGCGATCATCGCCATGGGCCGCTACGGCGGCCGCGAGCTCGGTTTCGGCTCGGACCTCGACGTGCTCTACGTGTTCGAGCCCGGTGACTTCTCCAACCCGGACCTCGCGAGCCGACGAGCCCTCGCGCTCGTGCACCGCATCGTCGAGTTCACGGCGGACCCGCGGATGCCGATCGACCTTGATGCGGGTCTCCGGCCCGAGGGCAAGTCGGGCCCGCTCGTGCGTTCCCTGTCGGCCTACCGCAGCTACTACGCGCGGTGGTCGCTCGGGTGGGAGACGCAGGCGCTGCTCCGCGCCCACGATGTGGTCGGCGACGCGAACGTGCGCGACCGCTTCATGGACCTGGTCGACGATGTGCGCTACGGCAAGGAGCTCTCCGAGGACGGACTGCGTGAGGTGCGCCGGATCAAGGCGCGCGTGGAGAACGAGCGGCTTCCGCAGGGAGCTGACCCGAAACGCCACCTGAAGCTGGGCCGCGGATCCCTGAGCGACGTCGAGTGGCTCGCGCAGACCCTGCAGCTGCAGCACGCGATGCACACCGCGCCGCTTCGCACGACGTCGACCCTCGAGACCCTCGACGCCGCCCAGGGGGCGGAGCTGCTGACCCTCGCTGAGGCCAATCAGCTCAAGGACGCATGGCTCTTGGCGTCTCGCGTGCGTTCGGCGCTGTACCTGGCCACGAACAAGCAGTCGGACCTCCTCCCGCAGGACGGTCCGACGCTCGACGCCGTCGCGCGGGCGCTCGGCTACGCCCCTGGTTCGGGTCCGCTGCTGGAGGACGACTACCTGGGTGAGACGCGCCGCGCACGGCGCGTGTTCGAGCGACGCTTCTACGGGGAGTAGCGCCGACGCGAGACCGTCACGCGCGGACCGGCCGGGACTCCGTGGAATGGGTCTAGGACCCTGCGGCCTGCTGGTCGAGAATCGCCCGCTCGAGGCTGTCCGCGATCAGGACGGCATCGAGCCCGGATTGACGGCCGATGCCGACGGCGTGCTGCGCCTCGTGGGCGGCGAGCGCCTGCAACGCAGACTTCGCGGTTGTGAACTCGTGGGCGAGGAGCTCGTCGATGCAGCGATCCACGTCGGCATTGTGCCGCTGCCAGTCCTCGCTCTGCGGCTCGGACGACAGGCGGCGGACGGCCGCCGCGTGGATGCTCGCCGCGAGGCGCTTGTGGTGGTCGATGGCGGCCAGGGCTTGCGCGCGAAGCTCTTCGTCATCCATCCGTCCAGCTTGCCACGTCGTCGGGCGCCAGCCTGAGCGGAGACAGAGACACCGCCACCCGCTTCGGACGCGAACGGAACCGGCCCGCCTCGCAGGAGCGAGACGGGCCGGGTGCGGAACTGCGCTACAGGCTAGACGCCGTAGTAGAGCTCGAACTCGTACGGGTGCGGGCGCTGCGCGAGCGGCTGCACCTCGTTGACCGTCTTGTAGTTGATCCAGTTCTCGATGAGCTCTGGCGTGAAGACGTTGCCCTTCGTCAGGTACTCGTGGTCAGCCTCGAGCGCTGCGAGCGCCTCGGGCAGCGAGGTCGCGAGCTGGGGGATGCTCTTCGCCTCCTCCGGGGGAAGCTCGTAGAGGTCCTTGTCGACGGGCTCGTGCGGCTCGATGCGGTTCTGGATGCCGTCGAGGCCAGCCATGAGCTGGGCGGCGAACGCGAGGTACGGGTTGGCTGAAGCATCCGGTGCGCGGAACTCGATGCGCTTCGCCTTCGGGTTGGAGCCCGTGATCGGGATGCGGATCGCAGCCGAGCGGTTACCCGCCGAGTAGACGAGGTTGATGGGGGCTTCGAAGCCCTTCACCAGGCGGTGGTAAGAGTTCGTGGTCGGGTTCGTGAACGCGGCGAGCGAGTTGGCGTGCGCGAGCAGTCCGCCGATGTACCAACGAGCCGTGTCGGAGAGCGAGCCGTAGCCGGCCTCGTCGTAGAAGAGCGGCTCGCCGTCCTTCCACAGCGACTGGTGCGTGTGCATTCCCGAGCCGTTGTCGTTGTAGAGCGGCTTCGGCATGAACGTGGCCGACTTGCCCCACTGCTCGGCCGTGTTCTTGACGATGTACTTAAACTTCAGGATGTCGTCAGCGGCGCTGACCATCGTGTCGAAGCGGTAGTTGATCTCCTGCTGGCCACCCGTGCCCACCTCGTGGTGCGAGCGCTCGAGGATGAAGCCGGCTTCGATGAGCTTGAGCGTGATGTCGTCACGCAGGTCAGCCGTCTTGTCGACGGGGGAGACGGGGAAGTATCCGCCCTTGAACGGCGTCTTGTTGCCGAGGTTGCCGCCCTCTTCTTCGCGGCCCGAGTTCCAGGCGCCCTCTTCGGAGTCGACCGAGTAGAAGCTCTGGTTCGACGTCACGGAGTAGCGCACGTCGTCAAAGATGTAGAACTCTGCCTCGGGAGCGAAGAACGCGGTGTCGGCGATTCCCGTCGAGGACAGGTAGTCGACAGCCTTCTTCGCGACCTGGCGGGGGTCGCGGTGGTAGATCTCACCCGTGCGGGGGTTGTAGATGTCGAAGACCATGATCAGGGTCTTCGCCTCGCGGAACGGGTCGAGGTACGCCGTCGTGACGTCGGGGATGAGCTGCATGTCCGACTCGTGGATCGACGCGAAACCGCGGATCGAGGAGCCATCGAAGAGCTGGCCGACGGAGAAGAACTCCTCATCGACGGTCGACGCGGGGATGTTGAAGTGCTGCTGCACACCGGGGAGGTCGGTGAAGCGGATGTCGAGGAACTTGACATCGTTGTCGGTGATATAGGCGAGGACTTCAGACGGTTCTTTGAACATGGCTTCTCCGGGTCGTGTCGAAGGTGTTGGCGGACGGGGTCCTGTCATAAGCTAACCACTCGCTGTTGCCCCGTGGTCACTGTTATGTTTCGCGCACGTTACGCAGAGCGTGATAGTGCGCCGTCAGCGGCCCGCTCTCTGCCTCGCTCCGACGGTAAGCTTTTCGGATGCCCGCACAGTCAAGCAGCCCGGAGTTCGCACGTCCGGAGAACAACCGCTACCCGGGCTACCGCCTCGGGTATCCGGAAGAAGGGCGTGGCAGCATGGCGCCGATGCGCCGCCGCGTGCCAGCGCTCATCATCGACTACGCGGCCGCCGCGGGTCTTGCATTCGTGTTCTTCGAGTACGACTCGATCGCGATCCTGCTGCTCTTCTTCGCGATGACGACCGTCGGCATCATGCTGTTCGGCGGCTCCCTCGGGCACCTGGTGTTCCGGATGCGCGTCACGCGCCTCGACGGCTCAGCGCCCGGCTACCTTCGACCCCTGCTCCGCCAGCTGCTGGTGACGCTCGTGCTCCCCATGCTCGTGTGGGACAGCGACCAGCGCGGCGGCCACGACATCATGACGAGACTCGCCCTGCGGCTCGTGTAGAGCAGCAGGGCGAGTCTGTGGCGGGGATGCTGTAGATCAGCGCATCTGCGAACGCGAGGAGCGCATCCGCATCGGGTCGATGCCCTTGGGGATAGGGAGCGCGTTGCTGCCGAGGGCCTTCAAGCGGCTCGTCACGGCGACGATCTCTGGCTTGGTGAGCTTCTTCGGGAGCTTGTTGAGCGTCTTCCGGATCTTCACGAGCTTCACGTCGTCGGCGCCGGTGCCCACGTGGAAGTGGTGGATCGGCACGTTCGGCAGGATGCGAGCCGTCTTGCGGCGCTCGTCGTCGAGCAGCCGCTTCGTGCCGGCCTTGCTGCCCTCGGTGAGAATCACGACGCCGGGCTTGCCGATGGCGCGGTAGACCGCGTCCTGCGTCTTCGCGTTGAACGCGACGGGCATCTCGCTCGTCTGCCACGTTCCGCGCAGGGCGCTTGTGAGCACCTGGCCGGCGGCACCCGCACGGCCTTCGAGCTGCCCGAACGCAACGCGTTCGGCCCGCCAGTTCAGCGTGAACATGAAGAGGAGCACACCGACCATGAGGCCGAGGATCATCGTGAGGATCCAGATGAGCGCGTTCGACCCGGGGAGGAAGATGCTTACGAGCGCTGCGATGATCAGGGGGACGAGCACGGCAGCGGCCATGATCCAAGGTGCGGTCTTGTCGTACTTGACCGTCATCTTGAGGACTTGCCAGATCTGCTTGAAGCGACCCGGCTCTTTTTCCGCTGCTGCGCTGGCTTGTGGAGAGTTCGCCATAGTGCATCCAGAATACCGGCACTTCACCCCGTATTCACATTCGGACTCGTGACGACTTCTCCACAGACGATGAAGCTCGTCCGCTCCGGGCGCGAACGGGGCGTCAGGATCTTCGTGTGCAAGCCAGAGATCAGCGCAGAACCGACCGCAGCCCGGCTCCCACCTACCTCGATATCGCGGGTTGGCGGGTCGTCGACGTGCTGTCCAGCGACGGCCCCTGGCACCGCTACCTGGCTGTGGCGCGGGAGCGGGCGGCGTTGGAAGAGGACGACTGGCTGGCGAGCGCATCGCGATCGCGCCGGCAAGCGACCGCTCCCGTGCCCACGGAGGCCGTCGAGCTTGTCGTAGAGGCATCAGCCGGCCAGGGACTCACGCTCTCTGAGGTGTGCGTGCTGCTCGAGGAGATTGATGCGCCGAGTGCTCCTGCGCTCCGGGATATCGGTCAGACCGAGCAGCGGCAGGCGGTGGCCGTCCTCGAGGCCACCCCTGGGTCGAGTGTGGAGGAACTGCTCGACCGGCCTCACCCCCTCACAGCCGGCGAGATCGTGACGATCCTCGCTCCCATCGCGGAGACCCTCGTCGAGCTCCACGAGCACGGCGTGGCGATGGGCACGTTCGGGTGCGACGACGTCCGCCTGACCCTGGCCGGGCGACCGGTGCTCAAGAACTGGCAGCTGCTGACTCGTCTCGAGCAGAAGGGCCGTCCGCACGCCTGTGCTCTCCGAGACTGGCGATCCTTCGAGTCCCTCGCGGATCTCGTGCTGGCGCAGCTGCCGACGGAGACGGAGCTGCCCGCCGCGCTGGAGCGGGAATTCGATCGCTGCCTGTCGGGGGAGGTGGATGAGGGGCTCGGTGCGCGACTCCTCGACGCCCTGTTCACGTGGCAGGACGCCACGGACATCCAGGACCCGGCGGCAGGTGAGCCGGGGCCCTGGCGTGCGGTGCTGGCCGAGCAGGCGCCGGGGCCTGCCGCGGGCAGTCCCGTCATGGCCCCGTCCGCGGATGGCACCGTGGGCCGAGTCGCTGGTCCGACGCTTCTCGATGGGGAGGACCCGAGCCAAGCCCGGTCAGCGGATGTCGTTCACCGGGGGGACATCGATGGACTCCGACGTCCGTTCGCCGCCAGGGGGCGCGACGCCCAGGTGTCGCGCGAGGCCGCCAGCAGACATGAACGGCGGTCGCGACGACGTTCCGGCTCGAGGGTGCCACTCCTGTCGGCCATCCGGATGCCCTACCGAGTCGCAGCGGTGGCCGCGCTGGTCATGTGCCTGTGCGCGGTGTTCGTGGGAGTGGTCGGCAGTCGCAGCGGGGGAGCGGACGCTGGGAGCGCGAGCGGTGGCAGCGCCGCTCCGGCTGCGAGCTGGCAGACGCAGCAGCCTCACGGAGAAGCCTCCCCCGAAGCGCAGATGGCCGCGCCTCCCGAACAGCCGGCACCGACGGAGGAAGTGCCAGACTGGCGAACCGCGGCTGCGAGCGATGATCCTGCCGCGGCTGCGGCGGCGCTCGTGGGACGACGGACCGAATGCCTCGCCATGGCGGCCGCCGGCTGCCTCGAGGAGGTTTATCAGAGCGACGCGCCGGGACTCCCTGCCGACCTCAACCGACCCGCAGGGGCCGAGGACGAGCTTGTTGGCCTCCCAGTGGCGACGCTCCGCGATCGCTTTGGAGATTTCGCGGTCGTGGAACTGTGGCCCCAGAACGCGGTGCAGACGGCGGAAACGCCACCGGCCTCCCTCACGATCGCTCGTGGGGAGGCCGGATGGCTTCTACGCGATGTTCGAGTGGCGTGAGCCCCTCGAGGAGCGCTGCTAGATCCCGAGGTTGCCCTCGAACGCGCCCTCTTCGAGGCGGTTCTTGATCTGCGAGAGGAAACGAGCCGCGTCCGCACCGTCGATGATGCGGTGGTCGTAGCTCAGCGCGAGGAAGACGAGCGAGCGAATCGCGATCGACTCCTGCCCATCGGCCGTCTTGACGACCGCGGGACGCTTCGCGACGATCCCGGTACCGAGGATCGCGCTCTGCGGGAGGAACACGACGGGCGTGTCGAACAGCGCGCCACGCGAGCCCGTGTTCGTGACGGTGAACGTGCCACCGGCAAGCTCATCGGGGAGCAGCTTGTTGTCACGCGTGCGCTCCGCGAGGTCAGCGATCTGACCTGCGAGACCCGCGATGTCGAGCTCCGACGCCTTCTTGATGACCGGCGTGAGCAGTCCGCGCTCCGTGTCGACCGCCATGGCGATGTTCTCGGACTCCGGGTAGACGATGGAGTCACCGTCGACCGTGGAGTTGATGATCGGGAAGCTCTGCAGAGCCTCGGCCGCTGCCAGCGTGAAGAACGGCAGGAACGAGAGCTTGTTGCCCGTCTTCGAGTGGAAGTCGCCCTTGACGCGATCGCGCAGCTGCGCGATGCGAGTCACGTCGACCTCGACGACCGTCGTGAGCTGAGCCGTCGAGTTCATCGATGCGACCGCGCGCTCGGCGACGACCTTGCGGAGACGCGACATCTTCGCGGTCGTGCCACGCAGCTCGGAGACCTCGAACGGAGTCGGCTCGCCCGGCGTGCCAGCCGAAGCTGCCGGCGCGGGGGCTGCGCTCTTGCTCGACTCGGCGAAGGCGACGACGTCTTCCTTGCGGATACGTCCGCCGACGCCCGTGCCCTGGACCTTCGTGAGGTCGACGCCTGCGTCAGCCGCGAGCTTGCGCACGAGCGGCGTCACGTAGCGCGGGTCGGAACTCGAGGCGGCCGATGCCGACTCGCCGCCCTGCTTGGGCTGCGCCGGCTGCTTGGGCTGCGCCGGCGGCTTCGGAGCGGATGCCGACTGCTGCGCGGTCTGCGCTGCGGGCGTCGCCGCCTCCTTGGCGGGAGCCTCGGACGTCGTCTCCTTCTCGGGAGCCGGCTCCGCGTAGCCTTCGTCTTCCTTCTCTGCGGGTGCCTCTTCGGTCTCAGGAGCCGCGGCGGGCTGCGAGGTGGCTTCCGCCGCCTCCTCAACCTCTGGCTCCGCCGTTGCTTCTTCCTCAGCCGGGGCGCTGTCGTCGGACGAGGCTGCGCCCGAGCCATCACCGAGGCGAGCGAGGACAGCGCCGACCTCGACGGTCTCGTCTTCTCCGACGAGGATCTCCTCGAGGACGCCGGCGATCGGCGACGGGATCTCGGTGTCGACCTTGTCAGTCGAGACCTCGAGCAGCGGCTCGTCGACCTCGACGGTGTCGCCGACGCTCTTCAGCCAACGGGTGACGGTTCCTTCTGTGACACTCTCGCCGAGTGCCGGGAGCGTTACGTCTTCGCTCATGATGTTGGTTCTCCTTGAGTGGTTCTGGCGGGTCAGAGGGCGTGCAGCGGGACACCGGCGAGCAGACGGGCTGCTTCGCCGATCGTCTCACCCTGCGTCGGGTGGGCGTGGATGAGGTGTGCGACGTCCTCTGGGTAGGCCTCCCAGTTGACGATGAGCTGAGCTTCGCTGACGAGCTCGCCGACGCGGCCACCGATCATGTGGACGCCGACGATCGGGCCGTCGTTGACGCGGACGAGCTTGACCGTTCCGCTCGTGCCGAGGATCGAGCTCTTCGCGTTGCCCGCGAGGTTGTACTCGGCGGTGGAGATCGCGTCGTCGCCGAACTTCTCCTTGGCCTTGACCTCGGAGTAGCCGACGGAGGCGATCTCCGGGTCGGAGTACGTGATCTTGGGGATGTTGATGTCCTCGACCTGAACGGGGTTGAGACCCGCGATCTGCTCGGCGACGAAGATGCCGTGCTGGTAGCTGCGGTGCGCGAGCTGGAGGCCGGGAACGATGTCACCGATCGCGTAGACGCCGGGCACGTTGGTCTGGAGCGTCTCATCCACCGGGACGAATCCGCGGTCGGTCGTGACGCCGACCTCCTCAAGGCCGATACCGGCCGTGACGGGGCCGCGGCCGACCGCCACGAGGAGCAGATCTGCGTCGAGCACGTCACCGGACTCGAGCTCGACGTGCACGCCGTAGTCGTCCTGCGTGACGCCCTTGAAGCGGACACCGAGCTTGAAGTCGATGCCGCGCTTCTTGTACGCCCGCTCGAGCTGCTTGGAGACCGATTCCTCCTCGGCGGGCGCGAGGTGCTTGAGGCCCTCAACGATCGTCACCTCGACACCGAAGGAGCGCCAGACGCTGGCGAACTCGAGGCCGATGACGCCGCCACCGAGGATGACGACGCGGTTCGGGAGCCAGTTGAGCTCGAGCGCCTGCTCGCTCGTGATGACGTTGCCCGAGATCTCGAGGCCCGGAAGCGATCGCGAGAAGGAGCCGGTCGCGAGGACGACGTTCTTGCCCGTGAGGGTGTCGTCGCCGACCTGGACGCTCGTGGGCGAGACGAGCTTCCCCTCGCCCTGGAAGACGGTGACGCCCTTGGCCTTCAGGAGGCCCTGCAGGCCCTTGAACTTGCTGGCGACGATGCCCTCGCGGAAGGCGTTGACCTTCTCGATGTCGACGCCCTGGAATTCGGTCAGCACGCCGACGGATGCGGCTTCGTGTGCGTTGTCTGCAAGCTCTGCAGCGTGGAGCATGGCCTTCGTAGGCACGCAGCCACGGTGGAGGCACGTGCCTCCGAGCTTGTCCTTCTCAACGAGAGCGACGGTTGAGCCCAGCTGAACGGCGCGGATAGCTGCGGCGTATCCCGCACTTCCTCCGCCAAGGACGACGAGGTCGAAATTGTGTTCTGACACCCGGAAAACTCCCTCAATGGAATTCATAGAGAAGCGGCGGCCGGTCTGTGGTCGCCACGCGGCGAAATTACCCCTCAGGGAAGCCTACACGCGTCGAACTGGCAGGAATAACCAGCTCAGGCGCGTGACTCGAGCAACGCGATGAGCGTGCGCACCATCACCCCGGTTGCGCCCTTGGGCACGTAGCCGTACGCCGCCGACTCGTTGTTGGACGGGCCTGCGATGTCGAGGTGCACCCAGGGGAGGGCCCCGTTTCCGTCAGCCCGGTCGCCGACGAATCGCTCGAGGAACGCCGCGGCCACGAGCATCCCTGCCGAGCGGTTGCCGGAGCGCATGTTCGCGAGATCCGCGACGGGCGACTTCAGGGTGTCGCCGACCTCCTCGGGGATCGGCATCGCCCACGAGGGCTCGCCGACGGAGCGCGACGCGTCGACGACGCTGCGGATCCACGCGTCGTCGTTGCCCATGACCGCGGTGGTGCGGTCGCCGAGTGCGACGACCTGGGCGCCCGTGAGCGTCGCGATGTCGATGATGAGGTCGGGGTGCTCCTCGCTCGCAGCTGCGATGCCATCGGCCATCACGATGCGTCCTTCGGCATCGGTGTTGGTGATCTCGACGGTCTTGCCCCCGTAGATCGTCACGACGTCATCTGGACGTGTGGCCGTGCTCGACGGCATGTTCTCCGCGATGCACAGCCACCCGGTGACGGCGACCTTGATGCCGAGCTCGGCGGCCGCCTGGAGGACTCCGACGATGGTCGCGGCGCCGGCCATGTCGAACTTCATCCCGACCATGGAGGCGGCGGGCTTGAGCGACAGGCCGCCGGTGTCGAAGGTGATTCCCTTGCCCACGAGCGCGATGTGCAGTTCCGCTCCTTCGGGGCGGTAGGCGAGGCGGACGAGGCGGGGGCCGCGCGAAGACCCCTGGCCGACGGCCGTGAGGCCGCCGAACCCACCGTCACGGAGCTGCTGCTCGTCCCAGACACGGGACTCGAGGCCGTTCTCGTCGGCGACTCGGAGCGCGAGGTCGGCCAGCGCGGCGGGCGGGAGGTCGTTCGGCGGCGTGTTGACGGCGTCCTGGACGAGAGCGACGGCGTTCGCGAGCGTGGCGGCACGCGTGTTCTCTGCAGCAGCGCGGTCACGGTCACCCGTGACGACCGTGATCGTCGTGAGCGCGTCGTCGTCGAGCTCCGACTTATAGGTGGTGAAGCGATAGCTCGCGAGCAGCGCTCCGAGCAGGACCGCCTGTCGGATCGCCGGCTCGAGCGCATCCGCGTCGATCGCGATCGCGGATGTCCCCACGGCACGAGCGAGAGCCCCTCCCGCGCGTCGCGCCTGCTCCTCGTCGCTGCCGTCGCCGAGCCCGAGCGCGATGGCGGCACGCACCCCGCCCTCGTGCTGAATCGCGATCTTCTGCGTCTCGCCGCTCTTCCCGCGGAACCCGGTCGCCTCGAGAGACGGCTCCAGGTCCGGGAGCCCGGGGGGAGCCGAGATCGTCAGAGCGTCATCGAGTCGGAGTACGGGAAGCACCAGGAGGTGTGCATCGGGGGCGGATTCGGCGAGTTCCAGGATGGCGTGCGTCATGCACGCAAGCCTATTGCGGGCCCGAGGGACCAGGCGGGCGGG
This sequence comes from Pseudoclavibacter sp. JAI123, assembly GCF_013409665.1. Classification (NCBI taxonomy): domain Bacteria; kingdom Bacillati; phylum Actinomycetota; class Actinomycetes; order Micrococcales; family Microbacteriaceae; genus Pseudoclavibacter; species Pseudoclavibacter sp. JAI123. The sequence continues at coordinate 1,972,818 of NZ_JACCCM010000001.1, forward strand.
CTCGTGCGCCAAGCGCGAACGCCCGCGCAGGGGTCAGCGTTCCGACCTAGCATTGTGCCTATGAGCGAGACTGAGCGCATCTTCCGAGTGGCTGCCGCATGGCACGACGTGCCTGCCGGTCTGCCCCTCATCGTGGCGTTGCGTGGCGGCCACGACGCAGGTGCCGTGGCAGCGCAGGTCTCCGACGAGATCGTGGGGCTGGATGAGGACGCGCGGATCGTCGCGGAGTTCGATGTCGACGAGCTGTACGACTACCGGGCACGTCGTCCGATCGTGTCCGTGTCGAATGGTCGCGTGAAGTCTGTGACGGAGCCGAGGCTCGATCTGCGTCTCGTCACGGACGAGCTCGGTCAGGAGTTCCTGTTCCTCTCCGGCTTCGAACCCGACTACCGCTGGCGGCTCTTCAGCGAGGCGCTCGTGAGCGCAGTCGACGCGCTCGAGGTCTCGTCGACGACGTGGGTCCATGCCGTGCCGATGCCGGTGCCGCATACGCGGCCGATCCGCATCGCGGCGACGGGCAACCGAGAAGAGCTCGTCGATTCGCTGTCCGTCTGGAACCCGACCACGGAGGCCCCGGCGCACGTGATGCAGTACTTCCAGGTTCGCGCGGAGGAGCTGGGGCATCCCGTGCTCAGCCTCGCGATGCTCATCCCGCACTACGTTGCCGACTCGTCGGTACCGGCGGGCGCCGTCGCTGCGCTCTCTGCGCTCGGCAGCGCGACAGGACGGATGATCGCGACCGAGGCCCTGCGTGAGCGCGACCGCACCTTCCGTGCCGGGGTGGATGCCGAGCTCGAGTCGAATCCCGATGGGCAGAAGCTCATCAACGCCCTCGAGACGCAGCACGACGCCTACCTGCAGAATCTCGCCGTCAGCAACGACTTCGAGGATGCGGCGGGGGAGCTGCCCTCCGCTGACCAGCTCGCCGCCGAGATCGAGCGCTACCTGGCGCTGGGTCGGGACGACGACGCCTGAGCCGAACGCCGGGCGTTCGCTGCGTCTGATCGGCTGAAGAACCGGTCGATTCGCTCTGTGTGATCGACCGGTTCGCCGACGCGAGAGAATAGACGAGATGAACCCTCGTCTTGCTCCCGCGATGTTCGCCATCACGGCGACTGCCTACATGGTCGCGGTGACGCAGCGCTCGTCGCTCGGGGTCGCCGGCGTGCTTGCGAGCGAGCGCTTCGATGTCGGAGCGACCGCGCTCTCCACGTTGGCGGTCGCGCAGCTGGCGGTGTACGCGGCACTGCAGATCCCCGTCGGCATGCTGCTCGACAGGTTCGGGCCCTCGCGGTTGATCCTGGTAGGCGCCCTGCTCATGTCGGGTGGTCAACTGATCGTGGCGCTGGCGCCGGAGCTCGGTGTCGCCGTCCTCGGCCGGATGCTCGTCGGCGCGGGGGATGCGACGACCTTCGTCTCCGGGCTCCGCATCATCGCCGCATGGTTCCCGCCCCGCCGGGTGCCGATCTTCGTGCAGTGGTACGGCAACCTGGGTCAGCTCGGGCAGGTGCTCTCCGCGGTGCCGTTCGGGTTCCTGCTGCGCGCCACGTCCTGGACGCCTGCCTTCCTCTCGGTCGCGAGCCTCGCGGTCATCACGGCAGCTGCCGTGGCCATCTTCCTCCGCGACAGCCCGGAACTGCGTCGAGCCGGCGAGGCGATCAGCGTCCGCGGTGTCCTCGGCAAGGTCGGCCAGGCCGCCAAGCGTCCTGGAACGAGGCTCGGGTTCTGGGCGCATTTCACGACCCAGTTCCCCGGCACGGTCTTCGGCCTGCTCTGGGGGTACCCGCTCATGACCCAGGGGCTCGGCCTCGAACCTGCTGTGGCGTCGTCGCTCCTGCCGGTCATCGTGCTCGCCGGCATGGTCCTCGGTCCCTTCCTCGGCGTGCTGACGGGGCGCTACCCGCTGAGACGCTCCAATCTCGTGCTCATCTGCGCGCTCCTCATCCTCGTCGTCTGGGTTGCGATGCTCCTCTGGCCTGGCCTGCCACCGCTCTGGCTCCTGATCGTGCTGCTCGTCGTCATGGGCATCGGCGGCTCCGGATCGGCGATCGGCTTCGACTATGCGCGGACGTTCAACCCAGCGTCGAGCCTCGGCTCTGCCTCCGGCATCGTGAACGTCGGTGGGTTCGTCGCGAGCTTCACGACGATGTTCCTCATCGGCATCTCCCTCGATGCGCTCGGGATCGGCGTCACCGGCGCCGTCGACTGGCAGCAGTACAAGCTCGCGTTCTGGGTGATTCCAGGCATCATGCTCGTCGGCCTCTGCGGCCTTCTGCTCAGTCGACGCCGAACCCGCGGCCGCATGGCGCGCGACGAGGGAATAATCATCGACCCCATCTGGGTTGCTATAGGCAGGAAATGGTTCGGTTCAGGACGACGGGGATTGTGAATGCACGGCCCCAATCCAGGGTTTCGTCCGAAACCGTGCCATAATCAACGGATGGACCCTGCGGGTCTGCCTTCGAGCAGACTTGACAAGGGCCTTCCTTATGCCCGCACCGTGACGAGAGGGGTCTGAACATGGCGACACGCACGGGAGCTACCACGGCTACTGCAGAAGCAACCGAGGAAGTCAGCAAGAAGGCGCCAGCGCGGAAGCGCGCGACGCCGGTCAAGGAGGCGAGCGCCGACGCAAGCGCCGCAGCCACGACCGAGAGCACCACTGACGACGCCGCGACGGCGAAGAAGCCCGCCGCCAAGCGCGCACCCGCAAAGCGCAAGGCCGCCGCTGCGGCCGATGGCGCGCCCGCGAAGGCGGCGCCTCGCAAGCGCGCGGCTGCCAAGAAGAAGGTCGACGGCGACGAGCCGGAAGACGGCGTCGACGAGGCTGAGATCGAAGAGGCCGATGCGGAGGCGGATGTCGCTGACAGCCCTGAGTCCGACGACGACTCGGTCAAGCCCGCTGACCCGAAGGACGCCAAGGCCGACGCCGAGCAGGCACGCGTCCAGGGCGCGATCGTCCTCACGCCGAGCGACGACGAGGAAGAGACCCCGGTCTACTCCGCGGCCATCACCGGCGCGACCGCCGACCCGGTCAAGGACTACCTCAAGCAGATCGGAAAGGTCGCGCTGCTGAACGCAGCCGAAGAGGTCGACCTCGCCATGCGCATCGAGGCGGGACTGTTCGCTGCCGAGAAGCTCAAGGAGCAGGAGGGCGAGCTCGACAAGCAGCTCGTGCGTGAGCTGAAGTGGGTTGCCCGCGACGGCGACCGCGCGAAGAGCCACCTCCTCGGAGCCAACCTCCGCCTCGTCGTCAGCCTCGCGAAGCGCTACACGGGCCGCGGAATGCAGTTCCTGGATCTCATCCAGGAGGGGAACATGGGCCTCATCCGTGCCGTCGAGAAGTTCGACTACACGAAGGGCTTCAAATTCTCGACCTACGCCACCTGGTGGATCCGTCAGGCGATCACGCGAGCCATGGCAGACCAGGCGCGCACGATCCGCATCCCGGTGCACATGGTCGAGGTCATCAACAAGCTCGCCCGCGTGCAGCGCCAGATGCTGCAGGACCTGGGCCGCGAGCCCACGCCGGAAGAGCTCGCCAAGGAGCTCGACATGACGCCCGAGAAGGTCGTCGAGGTGCAGAAGTACGGCCGCGAGCCCATCTCGCTGCACACGCCGCTCGGTGAGGACGGCGACAGCGAGTTCGGTGACCTCATCGAGGACACCGAGGCTGTCGTGCCCGCCGACGCGGTGAGCTTCACGATGCTGCAGCGTCAGCTCGAGTCGCTCCTCGACTCTCTCGCTGAGCGTGAGGCCGGCGTCATCCGCATGCGCTTCGGCCTCGGCGACGGCATGCCGAAGACGCTCGACCAGATCGGTGACACGTTCGGCGTGACGCGAGAGCGCATCCGCCAGATCGAGTCGAAGACCATGGCCAAGCTGCGTCATCCATCGCGGTCGCAGTCGCTGCGCGACTATCTCGAGTAGCGAGCACTGCCAGGCTGGCGTCATGCCAGCAACGCAGGAGGCCCGGATGCATCTGCATCCGGGCCTCCTGCGTGTGCTGCGCTGGGCGAGCCAGCGCGTCGTGTGTGTGGGCGACTACTCCGCGGTCTGTCCCGCAGCGGCCTTCTCGCCGTGCAGGCGAGCGGTCTCGTCGTGCCAGGCGACTGCCTGCTGGCGGAGCTTCTCTTCGTGGCGCGTCGCGTGGTGTGCGCAGAAGAGGAGCTCTCCGGCGCTCAGCTGGACTCGGACGTACGCCTGAGCTCCGCACGCGTCGCAACGGTCTGTTGCGGCGATGGGCGCCGAGTCGGTGCGCAGGGCCGTTGTGCTCTCCGTCATGATGCCTCCAAAGCTTCGGTGATCTTGCGATCACGACAATTAGAGCACGCGAGTCGGAGTCCCGCGTGGTTTGAGGGGTCAGGTTCGCCCTGCGCGTAGCCGTCTTCGGCCGGGGTGACGTCGGGCGCCTGGTCGCGGGCCCGTGAGATACTGGCGGCGGTCGGCGAGACGGGGGATTCTCGTCGCTTCGACGACAGCGCAGGCACTGCGCGGAAACGGGAGTGTGCATGGGTGGCAAGCTGCGGCGGATGATCGCCGTCGGTCTCGGACGGAGCGCGCGCGGCGCGATGCGTCTTCGCGGGGGAGGCTCCGCGGTGCCCGGCAGGGTGGCGCTCGCCATCTCCCCGGATTTCCTCGAGACCGCAGTCGCGAAGCTTCCGCTCGGCGTCATCTTCGTCTCCGGCTCGAACGGCAAGTCCACGACGACGCACTTCCTGACCAGGATGCTGCGCCGCCACGGGCTCCGTGTGTTCACGAACTCCTCGGGGGGAAACCTGCCGCAGGGCATCGCGTCGTCGATGCTCCCCGACGTCGACGTCAACGGGAACCTGCGCGCTGACATCGCGGTCCTTGAGGTCGATGAGGCGTACGGGCCGCGGCTGCTCGGTCACCTCCACCCACGTGGCGTCCTGCTGCTCAACGTGCAGGTCGACCAGCTGAACCGCTTCTACGACCCATCGCGGGTGACGGAGTTCCTCCGCACCATCGCCGCGGCGTGCGGTGACTTCAGCGTGCTCAACGCCGATGACGCCTCGCTGCGGAGCCTGCCGCCATCGTTGGACGCGCCCGTGACCTGGTTCGGCGTCGCCCCGGAACTGATCGAGCAGTCCCCGAACGGGCTCTCCAACTTCGATGACATCTCCGCAGCGAGCGTCGAGGTCGCCGCCGGCGAGCGCGCTGTGCAGGTCGTCGCGCTCAAGGGGCGGGACGCGATGCTTCGCATCGGCGACGACGAACTCGCCATCAAGCTGCCCGCACGAGGCCTCCACTACGCGCTCGACGCGGCCGGCGCGGCCGCGACCGCTCAGCGCATCCTCGGAGACTCCTTCGTGCCTGCCCTCGTCGCAGAGGCACTCGGCGAATCGCAGACCGTCTACGGGCGCGGTGAGGTCATGAGCGTTCGCGGTGAGGACATCGAGATCATCATGATGAAGAACCCGCCGAGCCTCCAGATGAACCTGGATGCGCTCGAAGAGGCACCTGAGCAGGTCTTCATCTCCGTCGACGAGGGAACGCCAGATCCTTCTTGGATCTTCGGCGCCGACCTGAGCAGGCTCGACCACGTCGACGTGGTCTCGGGCACCAAGGCCTGGCAGATCGCGACGCGCCTCGGCTACGGGGACATCCCTGTGGGACACGTCGAGCCGAACCTGGGTGAAGCCCTCGACAGGTTCCTCGCGCTGCCGAAGCCGAGCAGGGGCATGAAGACGATGATCGTGAACTACGAGCAGATGATGTCGATCCGGCGCCGCCTCGGGCAGTCCGGCATCGAGGGGAAGGTCAACTCATGAAGCTGCGGATCGCGCACCTCTACCCGGTCGAGCTCGGGATCAACGGGGATGTCGGCAACGTGACGGTACTCGCGAAGCGCGCACGAGCGCGCGGTCTCGAGGTCGAGGTCGTCAACGTCGGTCGTGGCACCGCCTCGCTCCCGGAGCGCATCGACGTCCTCCACGTCGGATCCGGCCCACTCGCCGCAGTGCAGACGGTCCAGGCAGACGCCCTGCGGCACGCGGCCGAACTGCGCGACCTCGTCGGAGCCGGGCTGCCCCTGCTCGCGGTCGGCGGAGGCTGGGAGCTGCTCGGGACCAGCATCACGCACGATGACGGCGAACTCGAGGGCCTCGGCGTGTTCGCCTCCAGGGCCGTTCGCGAATCGTCGCAGAGCGTTGCCGAGACGGTGGTGCGGGGCCACGGCGGGCTGCTCGCCGGGTTCGCCAACCACAACGCGATCACGACCCTCGGCGCTGGCGAGGAACCGCTCGGGGAGATCGTGCGGGGCTTCGGCAACGGTGGCTCGGCGGCCGAGAACACCGGCGCAGAGGGCATCCGCCACCTCGCCGCGATGGGAACGCACCTCCACGGACCGGTCCTCGCCCTGAACCCCTCTCTCGCGGACCAGCTGCTCGAGCGGGCCGTTCACCGTCACGATGCCGACCGCAGTCTCGGGGACGGTGGCGAGGAACTCGCCGGCCTCGACCTCTGGTCGCAGAACGCGCGTCTGGCCCTCATGCGACGGATCGGCGTGGCGGCCCCGGCGTCCTGACCGACGGCAGGGCCGCACCAAGGCGCGCCCGAACGGCCTGCTCGCGTGGATCCGTCAGGGCCGCTTGGGCCTGACGATCTGGGCGCGTCAGGAGACCCCGAAGCTCCGGGCCACTCGTCGGGTGAGGCCGGTCACGATCTCATCGCCGACCGTCTCTCCCCAGATCGCCCACTGCTCGGCCGTCGCCTCGCCGTTCGAGCCATCGCCGAAGACGATGCACTCTCCGCCGGCAGCCACTGCCGCCGCATCCTGTGGGAGCGCCACGACCGTCTCGTCGACGCCGACCTCCACGACGGGGGCGATGTGCCCGTCGACGATGACGTAGGCGCCGCCCTCCGGGTCGGACTGGATGCCGTCACCGTACCCGACGGCGATGCTCGCCAGACCGTGGCGCGCATCCAGCACTGGGGCGCGCAGCTGCATCGCCGGCCTCAGGCCGAGGTCCGCGGCGCTGCGGTCGCCGAAGGGGGAGATGCCGTACGCGGCGATGCCGACGCGCACGAGATCGAAGTGAGCCTGGGGGAGGTCGATGACGGCGGCGCTTGCCCCGAGGTGCAGCAGCTCGAAGTCGGCGCCGAGCGCGCGGGCCTCCTCGACCGCCGCGATGAACACCTCGGTCGACTCGAGGTCGGCGCTGTGCGAGGTGTCCGAGAGGTGGCTCCAGGCCGCGACGACGTCGAGCTTCCCGAGCGCCTGCAGGCGCAGCGCCTCGGTCACGAACTCGGCCCAGCGCGGCCGGTCCGCGCCACCACGGTGCAGGCCCGTGTCGATCTTCAGGTGCACGCGAGGTCGGACGCGCGCATCGCTGGCGGCGATCGCCTCGAGCTGCCAGAACGTCTGCACGCCCAGGTCGACCCTGGCTTCCGCCGCCGCCGCGAAGTCGGTGCCCTGGCCGTGCATCCAGGCGAAGAGCGGGACCTCGACCCCGGATTCGCGCAGCTCGATGCCGGCGTTGGCCTCCAGCACGCCGAACGAGTCGACGCCGGAGTCCAGTCCAGTGCGGACCACCTCGTGGAGTCCGTGCCCGTAGGCGTTCGACTTCACCGCGAGCATGAACTTGGACTGCGGCGCAAGGGCGGCGAGCGCGCGGATGTTGCTGCCGATCGCCTCGAGGTCGACGTGCGCGACTGCAGCGCTCATGTGTAACTCCGTTCGAATCGCGGGCTCATCCTGCTTGCGATCGCGGCGGCCCGGATTCCCGTGGCGTGCTGCCAGTCGAGAATGCTGGGCTCGCCGGCCGCGGGGTCGCCGAAGAGGATCGTCAGGTCGCCTGGCTGGGCTGGAGCGCCGAGCAGATCGACGGAGAACTGGTCCATGGAGATGGCGCCGACGATGGTCCGGGTCGCCTCTCCGATGAGCACGGGTGCCGTGTTGGATGCGCGCCGGACGACGCCGTGCGCGTAGCCGATGCCCACCAGCGCAAGTTGTGTTCGCTGCGGGGTCACGTAGCTGTAGCCGTAGGAGACGCCCTCGCCGGCTTCGACATCCTTGACCGCCAGGATCTCAGCGCTGACGCGCATGGCTGGGCGGTAGGCGCGGTCCGTGAGGCCGAACAGCGAGCCGCCGGTGGTCCTGTCCGAGTTCACGGCATCGGCGTGCAGGAGGGGCGTGCTGAGGTGCAGGAGGGACGCGCGATCCATCTCGGGGGAGACGATGAAGCCCTCGTACCCCTCGGCGTCGAGCGCTTCGGCGACGCGGACCGCGCCGTGTCCATACGCGTCCGCGCGGAGGTCTGCATAGCTGGCGGTCTCCGACCCGAGGAGGCGGGTCGAGTTCTCGCGGATCGCGCGAAGGTCGATGTGGATGCGTCTGCGCACCGGCTCGGGAGTCTGCACGTTGTGCCCTCTCTGGTCGTCGCTGGGCGTGGTCAGGCTAGCACCGGCCGTTCTGGCCTCCGCTGAGGCGCGCGTGGGCCGCGCTGGTGTGGGAGGCGCGCGAAATCCCGCATCCGGTCTACGCTCGAAGGTGGCCCGCCGCTGCCCTGCGGCCGGGTCGAGATCGAACGCACGACGACGCAGAAGAAGGACGTGGACCTCGGTGGCGAATTCCGGAGACGCATACTCAGCCAGACACCTCTCGGTGCTCGATGGGCTCGATGCGGTTCGGAAGAGGCCGGGCATGTACATCGGGTCGACCGACTCCCGGGGACTCATGCACTGCCTGTGGGAGATCATCGACAACTCGGTCGACGAGGCCCTCGCGGGTCACGGCTCCCGCATCCGCGTCCAGCTGCACAGCGACGGGTCCGTCAGCGTCGACGACGACGGACGTGGGGTGCCCGTCGACATCGAGCCGAAGACCGGTCTCAGCGGTGTCGAGGTGGTGTTCACGAAGCTGCACGCCGGTGGCAAGTTCGGCGCGAGCAACTACGGTTCCGCAGGTGGCCTCCACGGCGTCGGCGCATCCGTCGTGAACGCGCTCTCCGCTCGCCTCGACGTCGAGGTGGACCGTGGCGGCAAGACCTACGCCATGAGCTTCCGCCGCGGCGAGCCCGGAATCTTCGAGGACGGCGCTGACGGGCCGAGCCCGACCTCGAACTTCGTCCCGTTCACCAGCACCAGCGAGCTGCGAGTCGTCGGGAAGGCCAAGCGCGGGGTCACAGGAACGCGGGTGCGGTACTGGGCGGACCCGCAGGTCTTCATCCGCGAGGCGAGCTTCCAGACGAACGACCTCGCCGAGCGCGCGAGGCAGACGGCGTTCCTGGTGCCCGGCCTCGAGATGGTGATCGAGGACGCGCGCGACGAGTCGACAGCTCCGACGACGCAGCAGTTCCGGTTCGACGGCGGCATCACCGAGTTCGCCGACTTCCTCGCTCCGGACGCCCCCACGACCGACACGTGGCGCATCGAAGGCAGCGGAGAGTTCACCGAGACCATCCCAGTGCTCGACGACGAGGGCCTCCAGCTCGTGACGAAAGAGGTGGCGAGGACCATGCACGTCGACCTCGCTCTGCGCTGGGGAACCGGGTACGAGACGAACGTGAAGAGCTTCGTCAACATCATCTCGACCCCGAAGGGCGGATCTCACCTCGCGGGCTTCGAGCAGGGCATGCTCCGCTTCTTCCGCGCAGAGGTCGAGAAGAACGCCAGGCGTCTGAAAGTCGGCAACGACAAGCTCGACAAGGACGACGTCCTCGCCGGGCTCACCGCCGTCGTGACGGTCCGCATTCCCGAGCCGCAGTTCGAGGGGCAGACCAAGGAGGTGCTCGGCACGCCGGCGGCGCGCGCCATCGTGCAGAAGGCCGTGACGGCCGGCCTGACCGAGAAGTTCGCCTCCACGAAGCGCCAGGACAAGGCCGAGACGAACCTCCTGCTCGACAAGGTCGTGCAGGAGATGAAGTCGCGCCTCTCCGCGCGCGCCCACAAGGAGACACAGCGTCGCAAGAACGCGCTCGAGAGCTCCTCGCTGCCGACGAAGCTCGTCGACTGCCGGTCGAACGACGTCGCGCAGAGCGAGCTGTTCATCGTCGAGGGAGACTCCGCGCTCGGGACGGCGAAGCCGGCGCGCAACTCGGAGTTCCAGGCCCTGCTGCCGATTCGCGGCAAGATCCTGAACGTGCAGAAGGCCTCGATCTCGGACATGCTCTCGAACTCCGAGTGCGCGTCGATCATCCAGGTCGTCGGCGCGGGTTCCGGTCGGAGCTTCGACATCGGCCAGGCGCGGTACGGCAAGGTGATCCTGATGAGCGACGCCGACGTCGATGGCGCGCACATCCGCACCCTGCTCCTCACGCTGTTCTTCCGCTACATGCGCCCCATGCTCGACGAAGGGCGGGTCTTCGCTGCCGTGCCGCCGCTTCACCGGGTCGTGATCATGCATGCCGGACGGAAGCCGAACGAGACGGTCTACACGTACTCCGAGAAGGAGCTGCACACGCTCCTCTCCAAGCTGGAGAAGCAGGGGAAGCGCTACCAGGACCCCATCCAGCGCTACAAGGGTCTCGGGGAGATGGACGAGGACCAGCTCTGGAACACGACGATGGACCCGAGCGCGCGGCTCCTGAGACGAGTCACGAACGCTGACGCCCACAATGCGGAGCGAGTCTTCGACCTGCTCATGGGCAGCGATGTGGCGCCCCGCAAGGAGTTCATCATCGAGGGATCCGAGCAGGTCGCGCGGGCGGACATCGACGTCTAGCTGCCCCGACTCGCCGCGTAGAGGAAGGCAGGCTCCTCCGGGAGCCTGCCTTCTCGCTGTCTTGCGGAGCCGACGGGTCAGTCGGCGACGGAAGCACCGGCCCCGGCGTCTGAGTGCGCCGTTCCCTCTTCATCGTCGGCGCTCGGGACCGGCGTCGGATCGCCGATGCCGCGGCCGATGAGGTCCACGACCTGCTCGAGTGGGGTTCCGGACGCGTCGCGCTTCGCGCCACCCGCCGGCAGCGCGCGCACGGCGCCGTCCCGCGCGTTTCCGAAGGGGGCGCCTGGCCCGACCCAGGCCGCGCTGAGGCGGCGCTCGCCGCGGAGAAGGCGCTGGGCTCTGACCCCACCCGTCGCGCGGCCCTTCGCCGGGAACTCGCTCAGGCTCGAGACCTTCGCGGTTCCCGAGTCCGTGCCTTCCAGCGCGTCCTCGTTGCGTGCGACGCTCGCGACCTCGGCAATGTCGATGTTGGCCGCCGCGACGACGGCGAACGAGAGCACGGCTGCCCCGTCCGACAGCTTCATGCCGGCCATTCCCGCCGCCGAGCGGCCCTGTGGACGCACGAGCTTGCCGGAGAATCGCAGCAGCTGCGCGTCGTCGGAGACGAACACGAGCTCGTCGTCGTCGGCGGCGAGCGCTGCACCGACGACTTCGTCGCCCGCCTTGAGCGTCATGATCTCGAGTTCGCGGTTCTTCCCGAAGTCGATGCCCGTGACCCGCTTGACGACGCCGAGCTTCGTCCCGAGGGCGATGGGCGTCTCCTGGTCGATCGGCACCAGGGCGACGACCTGCTCCTTCGGGCTCGTCAGGCCCACGAAGTCGTGTGCCTTCACCCCAGCCGAGAGCAGCACTGACCCCTGCGGGCTCGACGGGAGCGCCACCACTGGGACACGCAGGAGCCGTCCGAGGTTGGTGACAGCGCCGAGCTCGCCCTGCACGGTCGTGGTCACGTGCGAGCGGACGGCGTCGTGCTTGCTCCGCCTCGGCGGCTGCTGCAGGCGTGCATCCGCCTCGGTCGTGTCGATGCGGAGCAGGCGGCCCGTCGTGGAGAGCAGCACCTGCGTCGGCGAGTCGGCGAGCTGCAGCTGCGTCGTCTCGATGGCCTTCCCGCGCTTCGGGGGAGTACCGACTCCCTCGGTGAGCAGCGTTCGGCGAGGCGTCGCGAATCGGTCGCTGGTCTCGCGGAGCTCCGCGCCGACACGTGCGCGGAGCAGGATATCGTCGCCGAGGAGCCGCTCGAGCTCGGCGATCTCCTGCCGCAGCTGGTCGCGCTCAGCCTCGAGCTCGATGCGCGAGAACTTCGTGAGGCGTCGGAGTCGGAGCTCGAGGATGTACTCCGACTGGAGCTCCGAGAGGTCGAAGACGATCCGCAGGCGCTCGCCGGCGGCCGAGGCGTCGTCGCTCGAGCGAATGATCTGGATGACCTCGTCGATGTCGAGGATCGCGATGAGCAGGCCCTCGACGAGATGGAGGCGTTCGAGCTTGCGCGCGAGCCGGAAGGCGCTCCGCCTGCGCACCACCTGGATGCGGTGGTCGAGGTAGACGCGAAGCAGCTCGATGAGGCCGAGCGTCTGAGGCCCGCCGTTGACGAGCGCCACGTTGTTGATGTGGAACATGTCCTCGAGCGGCGTGTGCCGGTACAGCTGCTCGAGCACGGCCTCGGGGTCGAAGCCGGTCTTGATCTCGATGACGAGCCGCAGTCCGTGCTTGCGGTCCGTGAGGTCGGCGACGTCGCTGATGCCGGCCAGCTTCTTGGCCTGCACCCCGTCCTTGATCTTCTCGATGACCTTCTCGGGACCGACCATGTAGGGGAGCTCGGTGACGACGATGCCGGACTTGCGCGCCGTGACGCGCTCGACGCTCGCCGTCGCGCGCGTCCGGAACGAGCCCCTGCCGCTCGCGTACGCGTCCCGGATGCCGTCGAGGCCCGTGATGCGAGCCCCAGAGGGCAGGTCGGGCCCGGGGATGAACTGCATCATCTCCTCGAGCGTCGCTCCCGGGTTCTCGAGCAGGTGCAGCGCTCCCGCGATCACCTCGCCGAGGTTGTGCGGCGCCATGTTCGTCGCCATGCCGACGGCGATGCCGCTCGCGCCGTTCACGAGCAGGTGCGGCCATGCGGCAGGAAGCACCTCTGGCTGCGTCGTCGAGTTGTCGTAGTTGGGAACGAAGTCGACGACGTCCTCGTCGAGCTCAGCCGTGAGCGCCAGGGCGGCGGCGTCGAGTCTCGCCTCCGTGTAGCGGGGAGCCGCGGGGCCGTCGTCGAGCGACCCGAAGTTGCCATGGCCGTCGATCGTGGGCACGCGCTGCACGAACCCCTGAGCCATGCGGACGAGCGCGTCGTAGATGGCGGTGTCACCGTGAGGGTGCAGACGCCCCATCACCTCACCGACGACACGCGCCGACTTCACGTGCCCACGATCCGGACGGAGCCCCATCTCCGCCATCTGGTAGAGGATGCGACGCTGCACGGGCTTGAGCCCATCCCGCGCGTCGGGAAGCGCCCTGGCGTAGATGACCGAGTAGGCGTACTCGAGGAAGGAGGACTGCATCTCGGTCGAGACGTCGATGTCCTCGATGCGCTGCTCGCTCATTGCCGAGGAGTCGTTGTTGCGTGTTGTGCTCATGTCACCTGTCGGAAGGGAGGTTGCCGCGGCGCCCCTGTGGGAGACTGGGACGGATGTCGTCCATGCTATTCAGCGCGGCGAGCGGTCGCCCGACGCTCTCCGACGTGTTGCCGAATTCGCTTGCCTCGCTGCGAGGTGAACGCGGGCCGCTGGGTCTCCCAGCGGCTCGGTCGGCGGTTGTCGTGCTCGTCGACGGGCTCGGTGCTGCGATGCTCCGTTCCCGAGCCGGGCACGCGCGGCGGCTGAGCGCCGGCTGGCGCAAGAAGGACACCGCCTTCTCGTTCCCCTCGACGACCGTCGCGGGGATCACCTCCCTCACGACGGCCACCCGCGCAGGCGAGCATGGGCTGCTCGGATACTCGCTCTACGACCGAGACGCCGGAGTCATCCGCAACCAGCTGTCCGGCTGGGGTGATGGCATGGACCCAGCCACCTGGCAGCTGCAGCGGACGGTCTTCGAGCAGCTGCGCGACGCGTCATCCGGAGTGCAGAGCATCGTGGTCGGCATGCCCCAGTACCGGGACTCCGGGCTGACGCACGCTTCGCTCCGGGGCGCCATGTACCTCGAGGGCGAGTCGATGCAGGAGCGGGTCGAGGTGACCCTCGCCGCCCTCGACGCGCACCCACGCGCGCTCATCTACCTCTACAACGCCGAGCTCGATCAGGCTGGCCATGCGCACGGATGGGAATCCGACGCCTGGCTGGCGCGGCTCGAGGAGCTCGATGCGGCCTTCGACTCACTGACTCGCGGGGTGGATGCGGGAATCGGCATCCTCGTGACGGCAGACCACGGCATGATCGACATCCCGCGACATCGGCAGATCGACATCGACGATGACGACCCGCTCTTCGACGGGGTCATCGCGATGGCGGGTGAGCCCAGGCTCCGTCACCTGTACCTGGCGCCGGACGCGCATGCTTCGGCGACGGAGGAGCTTCGCAGGCGGTGGCACGAATCGCAGAGCTCTCGCGCCACTGTCCTCACGCGTGCAGCGGCGATCTCCGAGGGCTGGTACGGGCCCGTCGTCGCCCCGGAGGCGGCAGCACGCATCGGCGATGTCATCGTCGCGGCCACCAAGAGTGTGACCTACTACCCCTCGTCCGTGCAGTCAGGGGCGAGGCTCGTCGTCGGACAGCACGGATCGATCACGCCGGAGGAGACCATCGTCCCCCTCATCCGGGCCGGCGCCTACGCGCACTGACCCGCAGGGCAGGTCGATGGTCGGCGACTACTCGTCGCTGCGGGTGCCGAAGACGATCTCGTCCCAGCTCGGCATCGCCGCACGCCCTGAGCGCTTCGGCGAGTGCTTCGAGTGCGTCGGCTCGTCAGGGTCACGCGCAGGCTCGTCGAGCCCGTCGAGCGGCACATCGACGGCGCGCACGCCGCCAGCGCCGAGGTCGCTCGGCTCGATGGTCTCCGTCTCGAAACGATCCTCGTCGCGGGCGCGAGGAGCGAAGAGCTTCACGGGACTGCGCTCGGGAGAGGGCGATCCGCTCTCGTCAAGGGCGCCCTCGGGGCTCGACTCGTCCTCATCCGTGCCATCTTCGTCGTCGAACGACTGCGGGACTCGCTCACCCCGGCGTCGACGGAGTGCCTCCAGCAGATCGGCCGTCTCGTGGTGCTGCTGCTCAGTCGCACGCTCGAGTCGGGATGCCGCCGCGCCGATCCACGAGACCGGCTCCTTCGCGGAGGGCTCAGCGCTGGCGGCCGGTGCCGCCTCGCGCTGGGGAGCTTCGACGACGGCCCGCAACCGGGGGCTGCCGAGCGCCGGCGCCTCTCCTTGCTGCGAGAGCATCGTCGCCGTGGGGTTGAGCGGGGTCAGGGCCTGCGTCTTCGGCTCGAAGCCCCACAGGGCCTCTCGCGAGATCTCGTCGACAGCGAATGAGAGGCCGACGCGCCAGCCTTCCTCGTCGTCCTTCCAGGCATCCCAGACGACGGCGGTGGCACTCGACGCCTCGAGGCGGTCGTCGATGACCTCGCCGAAGCTCGTCCCGTCTTGTCCGAGCGGGTCTGCATCGGTCTTCAGGCGCACCGTCACGGCCCGGGCCTGCCGAACCAGATAGTCGCGCTCTGCGCGCACGGGACCCTCGAAGCGCACCACGTCCTCGCGAGCGGCCCCGGTGAGGTCGATCACCTCGTCGATCGTCTTCCCTGCGCGGATGAGCTGCTGGATCGCCCGCGGGGGCACCTTGGGCGCATCGACGCGCGTCGAGATGCGCGGCCGCAGGGCATCGCGGAGCGCTTCGTCGATCACGACTCGGAAGCGCTGGCCGTCATCTCCGGACACGACGAGGGCACCTTCATCCAGGTCGATGAATCTGAGCTCTTGCATGCTCGTACTCCTTGGCGTTGCCGATTCCTGGGGCACAGCATCACACGTCGGGACGGTGCAAGCGGGGAGCCCTGGGGCGCGCCGCCCAAGTCGGAAGGACATTTGATCTCGCTCCGCGCGAACAACGCTCGTCTGGGTTTGAGTTTCACCCCTGAGTCGTGCACAATTGCCGCGCCTGGGGGAGTTCCCCTCGTTTGAAGAGATTTGGATAGGTATGGCGACCGACTACGACGCACCTCGCAAGACCGACGATGACGCAGAGTCCATCGAGGCGCTGAAGGAGCGAGTGCCGGATCGTCTCTCCGGCAGCGTTGACGCCGAGGACGCGGACAACCCCGGCAGCTTCGACCTCTCGGCTGCAGACCTCGCAGACGTCGAGCTCGAGACCGTGGTGATCCCGCCGCAGGCCGACGAGTTCACCTGCGTCGAGTGCTTCCTCGTCAAGCACCGCTCTCAGCTCGAGAAGAGCTCGGCACTCGGACCCGTGTGCCACGACTGCGCGACCGCCTGACGGACTGATCGCCAGCACGACCCACGAACGAAGCCGCATCCGACCGGATGCGGCTTCGTTCTTTTGTCTGCCCCAAGCAGGCGGCGGGTTGTTCAGCCGGCCTGTCGTCGCGCGCCCGCCCGGGCTTCGGTGATCGCGGAGGCGAGCTCCGAGGGCCTGCGCGTCGACACCAGCCAGTACGGAACCGGATCTGCCTCATCCGTGATCTCGATCGTGAGCGAGGTCGGAATCCATCCTCTGATGCACAGCCACGCGCGGAGGTCGAGCTCAGGACCGGCCGCCAGGCGGGCCTTCTCCCTGGTCGTATGGGGGATGCACTGGCCCGTGAAGCTCAGTGGGACGTGCGCCCCGGCGACGCGGACCTGGGTCGCCGTGACCTCGATGATGGGGGAGTACGCCAGGATCAGCGTCAAGAACGCCGCGTAGAGGGTGACCGCGATGGCGGCGCCGATCCAGACGTTGATGGGCGTGAAGACGAGGATGACGGCAGGCACCATGAGGAAGCCGACGGCGTAGACCCAGGCGGCGGGCCACAGGCGCTCGTGGAAAACTGGCATGGCGATATTGGATCACGCTTTGCCGGGCATCGCTGTCAGATCACGATCCGGTCACGCCTCAGCTAGGCTCGTACGGTGAGCTTTGTCATAGATGTGCCCGTCTCGGGCGTCCTCCCTGCGTTCGCCCAGCCAGGCGACGCCGGTGCCGACCTGACCGCCACGGAGGCGGTCACCCTGGCCCCTGGCCAGCGAGCTGTGGTCGGCACAGGCGTTCGACTCGCACTCCCAGAGGGGACCGTCGGCTTCGTGATGCCCCGGTCGGGCCTCGCGGCCAAGCACGGCATCACGCTCGTGAACGCCCCCGGCACCATCGACTCCGGGTATCGCGGTGAGATCAAGGTCATCCTGCTCAACACCGACGCGGCAGAGACGTACGCCATCGCTGCGGGTGACCGCATCGCCCAGCTCGTCGTGATGCAGCTCGCGCCGGTGAACTTCATCCAGACCGAGCAGCTCTCCGCGTCACAGCGCGGCGAGGGCGGTTTCGGCTCCACCGGCTACGCATCTGACCAGGAGGCTCACCATGGGACTGTTTGATTTCCTCAAGAAGGAAGAAGAGAAGCCTGAGAAGGCCGACAAGCTCACCGTCGACGACGAGCTGCTCGACGACGATGAGCTCGAGGTCGAGCTCGACGACGACGACGAGCACGACGAGGAGGCGAAGTCCGCCCCCATCGATCGGGAGACTCGGGGTCCGTTCGACATCAGCGAGGCCAGCCCGGCGAAGCGATACGTGGACCTCGGTGCACTGCGGATCCCCGCCCGCGAGGGGCTCGGTCTTCGTCTCGAGGTCGAGGAGAAGACCAAGCGACTCGTCGCGGTCGCCCTCGACTACAAGGAATCGACGATGCAGATCCAGGCGTTCGCCGCCCCGCGGTCGACGGGCCTGTGGCATTCGATCATGGCTCAGCTCGCCGAGCAGGTGCGAAAGCAGGGTGGCACTGCAGAAGAGGTCGAGGGCATCCTCGGGCCGGTGCTGGACACCAAGATCCCAGTCGTCGTCAAGGGAGCCGCGTCCTCCCAGACGCGCTCGGCGCGCTTCTTCGGGGTCGATGGACCTCGCTGGTTCCTCCGCGGCGTGCTCACGGGGAAGGCGCTCCGCGATGAGGCGACGCGAGTCGAGCTGGTCGAGCTCTTCCGGAGCGTCGTCGTGGTGCGTGGAGATGCTCCGCTGCCGCCGCGCGAGCTCCTGACGCTCGTCGTGCCGAAGGCCATGGCCGACCCAACGTCGAAGACCGCCACGGAGGACGCCGCATCGGGGGCGGCAGACAAGGCATGACCATCCCCGACGGTGAGAGGCAGGACGCTCCACAGCCGGCATCTGACGCGCCGAACATGCGGAAGCTCGAGGAGGCCGCGAAGTCATCCTCCCTCGGGCGGCTCACCGAAGGTGGAATCAGCGGCGCGTCGCTGCTCGCGGCCATGGGCGGAATCCGGGGACTCATCGAGACCCTGCTGCCCGGCATCGTGTTCCTGGTCCTGTTCACGCTCGGAACCGAGCTCTGGGTCGCCGTCGTCGCGCCCGCGGCTCTCGGCCTGCTGTTCATCCTCATCCGTGCGCTGCAGAAGGAGCCGGTCGTGCCGGCGATCTCGGGCCTCGTGGCATTGCTGATCTCCGGTGTCCTCGCCATGACCACCGGTCGGGGGGAGAACTTCTACCTCGTCGGCTTCTACACCAACGCCGCGTACGGAGGAGCGCTGCTCGTCTCGGTTCTCGTCCGCTGGCCCGTCATCGGGCTCGTCACGGGGCTCATCACCGGTCAGGGATCCAGCTGGCGTCAGGACCGCTCGATGCTGCGGTGGATGTCCATCATCACGCTCGTCTGGGTCGGGTTCTTCGCGCTGCGCCTCGCCGTGCAGCTGCCGCTGTACTTCGCTGGCAACGTCGAGGCGCTCGGGTTGGCGAGGCTGCTCATGGGAACACCCATGTACGCGGTGGTCCTCGTCGTCACCGTGCTCTTCGTGCGCGCGCTCCTGAGCGCGTCACGGTCCCGAGCGCAGAGTGAAGCAGGTAAAGTATCTTGATGTCAAGATAAAAGCGTCTCGATCAACTCAGGATCACCTTCGAGGCAAGCCACGGCGAGACGCGAGATGATTGCTGGGCGCGGGCCGCGCACCCAGAGTTGCAAAGAAGGAGCCGAGACGTGACCGCAGTCAACAGCTTCGGGGCCAAGGACACGCTCAGTGTCGACGGCACCGAGTACGAGATCTTCCGCATCGACAAGGTTGAGGGCTTTGAGAAGCTCCCCTTCAGCCTCAAGGTTCTCCTCGAGAACCTCCTCCGCACCGAAGACGGTGCCAACGTGACCGCAGAGCAGATCCAGAAGCTCGGTTCGTGGGTGCCTTCGGCAGACCCCGACACCGAGATCCAGTTCTCGCCCGCCCGAGTCGTCCTCCAGGACTTCACCGGCGTTCCCTGCATCGTCGACCTCGCGACCATGCGCGAGGCCGTCACCCAGCTCGGCGGCGACCCCGAGAAGGTCAACCCACTCGCTCCAGCCGAGCTCGTCATCGACCACTCGGTCATCGCCGACCTCTTCGGTCAGGCCGACGCGCTCGAGCGCAACGTCGAGATCGAGTACCAGCGCAACGGCGAGCGCTACCAGTTCCTCCGCTGGGGTCAGACGGCCTTCGAGGACTTCAAGGTCGTCCCCCCAGGAACCGGCATCGTCCACCAGGTCAACATCGAGTACCTGGCGCGCGTGACCTTCGTCCGCGAGGTCGGCGGCGTCCTGCAGGCCTACCCGGACACGCTGGTCGGCACCGACTCGCACACGACGATGGTCAACGGCCTCGGCGTGCTCGGCTGGGGCGTCGGCGGCATCGAGGCAGAGGCGGCCATGCTCGGCCAGCCCGTGTCGATGCTCATCCCCAAGGTCGTCGGCTTCAAGCTCAAGGGCCAGATCCCCATGGGCGTCACGGCGACCGACGTCGTCCTCACGATCACCGACCTGCTGCGCAAGCACGGCGTCGTCGGAAAGTTCGTCGAGTTCTACGGCGAGGGCGTCGGGGCGGTTCCGCTCGCCAACCGCGCCACCATCGGCAACATGAGCCCCGAGTTCGGCTCGACGGCCGCGATGTTCCCGATCGACGACGAGACCCTCAACTACCTGCGCCTCACGGGCCGCAGCGAGGAGCAGGTCAAGCTCGTCGAGGCGTACGCGAAGGAACAGCACCTCTGGCACGACCCGAGCAAGGAGCTCTCGTACTCCAAGTACCTCGAGCTCGACCTCTCGACGGTCGTACCATCGATCGCCGGACCGCGCCGCCCGCAGGACCGCATCGAGCTCTCGAAGGCCAAGGGCCAGTTCGGCGCCGACCTGACCGACTACACCGCCGAGGACTTCGGTCTCGTCGATGTCGCCGGTGAGGACAGCTTCCCGGCGTCCGACCCCGCGAAGCTCACGCCGTCCTCGCAGGACTCGGATGTCCGCGAGCGTCAGACGCCCCCCACGTTCTCGCACGAGCGCAAGCCCGTGCAGGTACAGGGCTCAGACGGCCAGAGCTACACGATCGACCACGGCTCCGTGGCCATCGCCGCCATCACGAGCTGCACGAACACCTCGAACCCCTCGGTCATGCTCGCAGCCGGTCTCCTCGCGAAGAAGGCGAGCGAGCGCGGACTCAAGGCGAAGCCGTGGGTCAAGACCACGCTCGCGCCCGGCTCCAAGGTCGTGACGAACTACTACGAGAAGGCCGGTCTGACCGACTCGCTCGAGGCGCTCGGCTTCTACACCGTCGGCTACGGCTGCACGACCTGCATCGGCAACTCGGGACCGCTGAACGAGGAGATCTCCGAAGCGATCAACGACAACGATCTCGCCGTCACCGCGGTCCTCTCCGGAAACCGCAACTTCGAGGGGCGCATCAACCCCGACGTGAAGATGAACTACCTGGCCTCCCCGCCGCTCGTCATCGCGTACGCGCTCGCAGGCACCATGGACTTCGACTTCGAGACCCAGCCGCTCGGTACGGACTCGGATGGCAAGGACGTCTTCCTGAGCGAGATCTGGCCATCCGCTGACGAGGTGCAGTCGACGATCGACACGTCGATCGACACCGACATGTTCACGCGCGAGTACGGTGCCGTGTTCGACGGCGACGAGCGCTGGCGCTCGCTGCCGACGCCGACCGGCGCCACGTTCGAGTGGGACGACCAGTCGACGTACGTGCGAAAGCCCCCGTACTTCGACGGCATGGTCATGGAGCTCACGCCGGTCACCGACATCAAGGGCGCCCGCGTCCTCGCGAAGCTGGGCGACTCGGTCACGACCGACCACATCAGCCCCGCTGGCTCGATCAAGGCCGACAGCCCGGCTGGCCGGTACCTGTCCGAGCACGGCGTCGACCGCAAGGACTTCAACTCCTACGGCTCGCGTCGCGGCAACCACGAGATCATGATCCGCGGCACCTTCGCGAACATCCGCCTCAAGAACCAGCTCCTCGACGGCGTCGAGGGCGGATACACCCGCGACTTCACCCAGGCAGACGGACCGCAGGCGTTCATCTATGACGCAGCCCAGAACTACGCGGAGGCCGGCACACCCCTGGTCGTCCTCGGCGGCAAGGAGTACGGCTCCGGCTCGTCACGTGACTGGGCCGCCAAGGGCACGAGCCTCCTCGGCGTCCGCGCCGTGATCGTGGAGAGCTTCGAGCGCATCCACCGCTCGAACCTCATCGGCATGGGCGTCGTCCCGCTGCAGTTCCCCGCCGGTGAGACCTGGGCAACGCTCGGTCTCGACGGCACGGAGTCGATCTCCATCCAGGGCATCGAGCAGCTCAACGAGGGCTTCACGCCTAAGACGGTGCACGTGATCGCCGAGCCGACGTCCGACTCGCCAGAGGGCAAGCAGACGATCGAGTTCGACGCTGTCGTCCGCATCGACACCCCCGGTGAGGCCGACTACTACCGCAACGGCGGAATCCTGCAGTACGTGCTCCGCCAGCTCGCCGCGGCGTAGCCAGCAGCAGCACGGGAGGACCGAAGGGCGGAGCCGAGAGGCTCCGCCCTTCGGCGTTCTCCTACACGCTCTCCGTTCTCTGTCTCTGAGAACAAGCGTGGTCCGCGCCCATCTGCGCTCGTTAGCGTTGGGGCGATTTCCGATTACGAAGGAGTTCCCCATGACGAATGAGACCCCCATCCGCACAGTCCTCAGCCCCGGCCGATACGTGCAGGGCAAGGGCGCGCTGGCGCGCCTCGGCGAGTTCGTCGCGCAGATCGGCCAGTCGCCCCTGCTCCTCACCGACGACTTCGTCTGGGACCTGCTCGGCGAGCGCCTCACGACCTCCTTCACCGGTGGGGACGCAGAGGTGCCGCGCGAGCGGTTCAACGGTGTCGCCTCGTCCGGTGAGATCGACCGCATCGTCGAGGTGATCACGCAGAGCGGCAGCGACGTCATCGTCGCCGTTGGCGGCGGCAGCACGATCGACGCCGCGAAGGCAGCCGGCTTCCTGGCGGGAATCCGCTGGGTGAGCGTGCCGACCGTCGCCTCCACCGACGCGCCGACCTCCGCGCTCGCCGTGGTCTACACCGAGTCGGGCGAGTTCGAGGAGTACCGCTTCTTCCCTCGCAACCCCGACCTCGTGCTCATCGACTCGCAGCTCGTCGCGGACGCTCCCGCTCGATTCCTCGTCGCGGGCTTCGGCGACGCCCTCGCCACCTGGCTCGAGGCGCGTGCCACCAGCCGCTCGAACTCGAAGACGATGGCAGGCGGACTCCCGACGCAGACCGGCACGGCGCTGGCGAAGCTCAGCTGGGACGTGCTCTGGGAGAACGCTCCGACCGCGCTCGACGCGGTGGAGGACGGCGTCGTGACGCCGGCACTCGACCGTGCCATCGAAGCGAACACCCTGCTCTCGGGACTCGGCTTCGAGTCGGGCGGCCTCGCCGCCGCGCACGCGATCCACAACGGCCTGACGGCAGCCCCGCAGACGCACGGCCTTCAGCACGGCGAGAAGGTCAACATCGGCTCCATCGCACAGCTCATCCTCGAGGGCGCACCCGAGGAGGAGATCCGCGACTTCATCGTCTTCACCACGAAGCTCGGGCTGCCGACGACCCTCACGGAGATCGGGCTCTCGACGGACGACAAGCACGAGCTCCGGCTCATCGCCGAGGCCGCGACGGTGCCGGGGGAGACCATCCACAACATGCCGTTCGCCGTGACCGCCGACGACGTGATCGCGGCCCTGACCTCGCTCGAGCGGCTCTCCCGGCGCATCCGTGCCGAGGCCGGCCTGCCGGAACCGGTCAAGTACCACGCCGCGCACTAGCCTCGCTCGACGAAGGCGCCTCCCCACCCGAGACGGGCAGGGAGGCGCCTTCGATGTTGGCGGCCCGGGTCAGCGGGTGGCAGCCCCGCGGATGGGCGGCGTGTGGAAGGTGCCGCCGAACGCCTTCTCAGAGGCGCCGATCCGGTCGAGGTATGGCGTGATGCCGCCAGCCTGGAAGGGGTACCCTGCGCCCAGGATGAGGCACAGATCGATGTCCTCAGGAGCGGCGACCACCTGCTCGTCGAGCATGCGCTTGATCTCGTCGGCGAGGCCGACCTCGACCCGCTCCGCGAACGACTCTGCGGTCATCGGGGTCTTGCCGCCCGCGACGATCTGCACGGCCTTCTTGTCGAAGCCCTTCTTCTTGCCCTTCCCGTCGCGGTCGTACAGCTTGCCGTAGTCGGCGAGCCTGTGCAGGTTCTCCGATTCGAAGAAGCGGTCAGGGAACGCGGCGTGGTGGGTGTCGAGGACGTGTGCTCCCACCTTCAGGCCAACGAGCTCGAGAAGCTCGAAGGGTGTCATGGGCAAGCCGATGCGGTCGAGCGCATGGTCGACCGTCTCGAAGGACGTCCCGGTGTCGACAGCGTTCATCGCCTCGCCGAGTACCTTCGCGAGGACTCGGTTCACGACGAAGCCTGGAGCGTCCCTCGTGATGACGGCGGTCTTCTTGAGGTTCTTGGCTGTTGCCATCGCCGTCGCGAGTGTCGCGTCGTCGGTGCTCTGCGTCTTCACCACCTCGATGAGGGGCATCTGTGCAACAGGGTTGAAGAAGTGGAAGCCGACCAGGCGCTCCGGGTGCTCGAGCTGCGCGCCGATCTGCGCGACCGACAGCGACGAGGTGTTCGTGGCGAGGACGGCCTCAGGTCCCACGATCTTCTCGAAGTCGGAGAAGACCTGCTGCTTCACGCCGAGTTCCTCGAAGACAGCCTCGATGACCCAGTCGCAGTCGGCGAACTCGCTCCTGTTCGTGGTTCCGTGCACGAGCCCGGTCAGGCGCCCGTATTCGTCTCCGTCGATCCGACCCTTCTCGTGCAGCTTCTCGAGTTCGCGACGCACCGCGGCGACGCCCGAGTCGACCCGTGCCTGGTCGAGGTCGGTGATGACGACGGGGACTTTGAGGCGACGCACGAACAGCGTCGCGAACTGCGTCGCCATGAGCCCGGCGCCGATGACGCCGACCTTGTTGACCGGGCGCGCCAGTGCCTTGTCCGGCGCCCCCGCTGGACGCTTGGCGCGCCTCTGCACGAGGTTGAACGCGTAGATGGATGCCACGAACTGGTCGCCGGAGATGAGATCGGCGAGCGCTTCGTCCTCGGCCGCGAACCCCTTCTCCCGGTCGTCGCCCTTGGCGAGCTTGAGGAGGTCGAGAGCCCTGTACGGGGCAAGCGCGACCGTGCCGAGCTTCTCCTCCAGCGTCCGCCGCGCGACCCCGAGTGCGAGGTCCCACTTCGCGAGTCGCTCGAGACGTCCCGGCGCGTGGGGGCGCTTGACCTCGATATCCCCGGTGATGACCTTGTCGGCCCACGCGAGCGAGTCCTCGAGGAAGTTGAGGCTCGGGAAGATCGCGTCCGCGATGCCGAGCTCGGCGACCTGGGGCCCCTTGAGCATCCGGTTCTGCTTCAGCGGATTCTCGATGATGACCTTGAGCGCGTTCTCGATGCCGATGAGGTTCGGCAGGATGCTGGCGCCTCCCCAGCCCGGCACCAGGCCGAGGAAGGTCTCGGGGAGCGCGAAGGCCGGAACCGTGGCGTCGACCGTGCGGTAGTCGGAGTTCAGGCCGATCTCGACCCCGCCGCCGAGCGCGAGTCCGTTGTAGAACGTGAAGCTGGGCACGCCGAGCCTGCCGAGTGAGCCGAGCACCTCGTGGCCGAGCTGCGCGAGCTGCAGGGCAACCTCACGGCTGGGGATCGAGCCGACGTTGGAGAGGTCGGCACCCGCGGCGAAATTGAAGCGCTTGCCGGTGATGGCGACCGCGTCGATGTCGTGCGACGACGCTCGCGCTCGGAGACGCGAGAGCACCTCCCCGAGCTCGGCGAGCGTCTCGGGCCCGAGCGTGTTCGGCCGCGTGTAGTCGTGGCCGTTGTCGAGCGTGATGAGCGCCAGCGTTCGGCCGCTCGGCAGGGTGACGTCGCGGACAAGCGAGTGCGTCACGACCTCGTCGGTGCTCATGGCGAGCAGGGGAGCGTAGCGTGCTCGGAGATCAGTTGCCATGGTGATCAGCGTCCCTTCTTGCCGAAGCCTCGGCGTGCGTGCGACTTGCCGTTCCAGTTGGGGTTCTCCCAGATGACGGTGCCGCCCTGTCCGAGGCCGACGCACATGGCGGTCAGGCCGAAGCGGACCTCCGGATGCTCTTCGAACCGCTTCGCGAGCTGGGTCATCAGGCGGACGCCGGATGAGGCGAGCGGGTGGCCGATCGCGATGGCGCCGCCGTACGGGTTCACCGATGGGTCGTCGTCGTCGATGCCGTAGTGGTCGAGGAAGGACAGCACCTGCACGGCGAATGCCTCGTTCAACTCGAAGAGACCGATGTCGTCGATGGTCATGCCGGCCCGGGCGAGGGCCTTCTCCGTCGAGGGCACGGGTCCGAGGCCCATGACCTCGGGCTGGACGCCGGCGAACGCGAACGTGACCATGCGCATCTTGGGCTTGAGAGAGAACTCCTTGGCGGCGGCGCTCGATGCGATGATCGCGGCGGTCGCGCCGTCGTTCAGGCCGCTGGCGTTCCCAGCGGTCACTCGACCGTGCGGGCGGAAGGGCGTCTTCAGAGTGGAGAGCGTCTCCATGTTCGTCTCGGGCCGCAGCGTCTCGTCTCGAGTCGCGAGTCCCCAGCCAGCCTCGGACTCGATCGCCACGGGGATGAGGTCGGGCTGCAGCTGGCCGTTGTCGTACGCGGCGGCGGCCTTCTGCTGGCTGCGCATGGCGTAGCGGTCGCTGCGCTCGCGCGTGAGCTGAGGGAAGCGGTCGTGCAGGCGCTCTGCGGTCTTGCCCATGTTGAGGGCGTCACCGCTCACGAGCTGCTCGGCGACGAACCTCGGGTTCGGGTCGGCCCCGATGCCGAGCGGGTGCCGGCCCATGTGCTCGACGCCGCCGGCGATCGTGACGTCGTAGGCGCCGAAGCCGACGCCGGAGCCCATGGTCGTGACCGCCGTCATGGCGCCGGCGCACATCCGGTCGATGGCGAGACCGGGAACCGTGTTCGGGAGACCGGCGAGGATGGCGGTCGAGCGACCGAGGGTCAGGCCCTGGTCACCCTGCTGCGTGGTCGCCGCGATCGCGACGTCGTCGTAGCGGTCGTGCGGGATCTGCGGGTTCCGGTCGAGGAGCCCCTTGATCGCCTTGACGGCGAGGTCATCCGCACGGGTCTTCCAGTACATGCCCTTCTCGCCGGCACGTCCGAAGGGGGTCCGAACGCCGTCGATGAACAACACTTCTCGATTGGCCACACTGCCTCCAAGCATCTATTGACTCGGTCATCCTATGAATGCCCGCCTGATGGGAAGCCAATGCCTCGTGCGAAGCTACGAAGCCTCTCCGTCCGGAGCGGAAGTCAATTGGTCAGCTCCTACAAAAGCGGCGGCGATTCCCTGTGCGACCTCGCTGGTCTGCCACGGTCGAGCGCCCAGCTCGCGCAGGTGCTCGGCAACCGCGTCTGCCGAGATCGGCTGGCGCGGGTTCCAGGCCGCGCGCCTGAGCAGCTCGGGTGTCAGCAGGTTCTCGACCGGCATGTGGAGCTGCTCGGCGTGGGCCACGAGGAACTCACGAGCGAGCTTGAGGCGGCGGTCTGCCTCAGGGGCCCGCTGCTCCCACTGGCGGTGGTGCGGCATGCGGTCCGGGTCGCGCGGCGCCTGCGGTGGCAGCTCGTCCGTCGTGAGTCCGCGCTCGACGGCGCCCCACCAGCGATCGAGTTGCGTTCGGGATGCCCGCCCCGTGAATTCCTTCAGTCGCGCCAGCTCGCCACGCGTCCGGGGCATCGCCGTCGCAACGGCGGCAAGTGCCCGATCCGGGAAGAGGCGCCCAGGCGCGGTATCGGAGCTTCTCGCCATCTCATCGCGCGAGAGCCAGAGCTCCCTCGCCACTGCAAGAGCCCGTGGACTGCGGAGCCGGCTGATGCCGCCGATTCGACGCCAGGCGTCTGGCTTCTTCACTCCCAGCTCACGCTGCAGGATATCGGCGAACTCTTCGCGAGCCGCTTCCAGCTTCCCGGCATCCACGAGCTCCTGGTGCAGCTGGTCACGGACGTCGATCAGCAGTTCCACGTCGAGCGCCGCGTAGGCGAGCCAGGTCTCGGGAAGCGGCCTCGTCGACCAGTCTGCCGCGGAGTGCGCCTTCTCGAGTGAGATGCCGAGGAGGCGCTCGATGACGGCGCCGAGCCCGACTCGCTCGTAGCCGAGCAGTCGCGCGGCGAGCTCCGTGTCGAAGATGAGCGTCGGGTCCAGCTCGAGTTCGCGCAGGCAGGGCAGGTCCTGGGTAGCCGCGTGGAAGATCCACTCCTCCTCGCCGATGATCTCCTGCAGGCGAGCAAGCGACCCCGTCGCGATCGGGTCGATCAGCAGCGTGCCGCTTCCGCGACGGAACAGCTGAACGAGGTAGGCACGCTCTGAGTACCGATACCCGGACGCGCGCTCGGCGTCCACGGCGACCGGCCCTGTTCCAGCGGCGAGCCTGTCGAGTCCCGCCCGCAGCTGGTCCTCTGTCTCGATCACGTCGAGTCCGCCTGCCTTCAGGCGGTCCGCGTCAAGCCCCATCTTTCGCCTTTCGAAGGTGCCGCAGGACCTGGACGCCGTCGTCTGCCTCGGCTTCGGGCGGCATGCCGGCGAGCAGGCACAGCAGCTCGCCCCACGCCTCGGCGTGAGCCGCGAGGTCGGTCTCGCGGGGTGTCCAGGATGCGCGCAGCTCGATCTGAGCGCCCTCTCCCTGGTCTTCGAGCTCACCGAAACCGCGACCGTTGATCGTCGTCGCCGTTCCGGAGGGATGCTCGAAGGCGGCGCCCCTGGATTCGAGGGCATCCATGAGCCAGGACCACGCGACAGGCGCGAGGAAGGGGTCGACGCCGATCTCGGGCTCCAGCGGAGCTTGTGCGAAGCAGACGACGCGGAACGCTCCGCGCCAGGCTTCCGGCTCGCTCTCGTCGTGGAGCAGGATGAACCTGCCGGTGCCGAGCTCTGAATCGCTGGCGTGGGCAGTTGGTCGCACGTCTCCGGAGAGAGCGAGCGATTCGGGGGCCAGGTTCGCTGGGGGACGGATCTCGCTCACCGTGAGGGCAGAGCGGAACTCGGCCGCACGGACCGCCTCTACGGCGGCCTCGAACTCCGGGGCAGATCGATGCAACGGGACAACCACGCGACGAGACTAGGCCTGGCCTCCAACAACGCAGATCAGGCGCGCCGTAAGCGGCGCGCCAGCCGTTCGGCGTGTTCACGGGCGGTGTGCGCCATCATCGTCATGATGTGTGCCGCAAAACGTGCCTCGGCTGAGTCGACCGCGACTGCTGCGAAGTTCGCGGCGGCGACGCTCGGCGCAGTCGTCGTCGGCCTCGCCGCTATCGCCGGCACCGCGGCCACCATGGTTGCGCGTGCCGTCGTCACGCCACCCCGGCGCCGCCGGGACCCGGTGCGCCTGCTCCGCGTGGACAAGCAGGCGGGCACGGTCACCCTCGCTCGCACCCCCGAGACGGCGGCACCCGGCCACTACAGTCTCGTCTTCGCTGCGGAGACGGGCCGGGCCAACGTCGGGGCCGTCGTCGACGAGTCGGAGCGCACGGTGACCAGGCGCTTCTGGGGCGAGCAGGGCGCGCAGCTCGAGCGCGTCCGGTCCGTTCGTCTCGCGTCGGCTCCGCAGCTCTGGGTGCGGGACCTCGATCTGCCGTGGCGCTGGGTCGACGTGCAGACCCCGCTCGGTGCGATGCCCGCCTGGCTGATCCCCGCGGCGCAGGCCAGCGATTCGTGGGCGATCCACGTGCACGGTCGGGGCGCCGTCATGACGGAGCCCCTGCGGGCTGTCCCGCTGTTCCGCGGTCGAGGCTGGAACTCGCTGGTGGTGAGCTACCGGAACGACGCGCTCGCGCCGCCATCGCCAGACGGGAAGTTCGGTCTCGGCGCGACGGAGTGGCGCGACGTCGAGTCCGCGATGCATTGGGCCGCCGAGCGCGGCGCGAAGCGGATCATCCTCGTCGGGTGGTCCATGGGTGGTGGAACCGTCGTGCAGGCGTCGCTCAATGCCCGCCACCGCGAGCTCGTCGCCGGCATCTTCCTGGAGTCGCCTGCGTTGAGCTGGCGCTCGATCCTCCGATACCAGGGTCGGGCCATGCGGCTTCCTCGGGCGGTGACGGCTCTCGGGGTCTGGCTCATCGGGAGTCCCTTCGCGCGCCCTCTGCTCGGCCTCGATGCGCCGATCCCGCTTGCCGAGCTCGAGATCCCGAGCCGGCTCGGGGAGCTACGCGTGCCCATCCTCTTGTTCCACTCCAGCGCTGACACCGTCGTGCCGGTCGAAGCGAGTCGAGAGGTGGCACGTCGCCGCCCCGACCTCGTCACCTACCGGGAATTCGAGCGTGCCTTGCACACGCGCCTCTGGAATGTCGACAGTGGTCGCTGGGAGCAGTCGCTCGACGAGTGGCTCGCGACGTTCTAGGACGCGAATCGGTCCCTAGGAGCGCTCCTCGACGGCGATGCGCTCGAGCAGCTGCCTCTTCGCGCGCGCCTGCAGCGCGACCATTCCGCTGCGGCGGAGCGGGGAGACGAGGTCGGCCAGGCCGAGGACACTCGGGAGGTCCTCAGGGAGTCCGAGGAGCGCGGCTGGCTCTTGACCGTCGACGCCCTGCACGAGAGCCGCCGCGAAGCCGCGCGTCATCGGCGCGCCAGGCGGGACAGAGATACGCAGCCGGATGCGTGCGTCCCCGCTCAGCGAGACGTCGAGGTACACCGGCGACTGGCATTCGATGACGCGCTCGAACGCCTCGACCTCGGAGGCGTCGACAGGTGGGAGCTCGGCACCGATCTCGGCGAGGAGCTCGAGGCGATCGCGGGGGGAGACCTCGAGGAGCTCCTCACGGAGCAGCTCGAGCGGTTCAGGCAGCGTGACGTCGTGCATGTGACCACGGTACCGGCCCTCGATACGGGACGACCGGCGGGAGCGGCTGACGGTAAGATCGGTTGTGCCCGCACCGGGCATCTGTCACTGGAAAGTACGAGGACTCCGTGGGCGAAGGCCGCTTGCTGCACCTGACCGAACTCTCGCCGACCGTCACAGCGGCTGAGATGGTGAAGGACCTCGTGCCTCCCCGGCAGTTCGACGGTGCTCAGTTCTCGACGTATCGACCGGATCCCGAGTACCCCTCCCAGGCTGCCGCCGTCGAGGCGGGCGAGCGGTTCGCCGGGGTCAAGGCGGCCGCGAACTCCGGAGGCAAGGGGCTCTTCGGGTTCCTCAAGAAGGCACCACCGGTCAAGCCGGGCATCTACCTCGACGGCGGGTTCGGTGTCGGCAAGACGCACCTCCTCGCGTCCATCTGGCACGCGCACCCCGGGCGCAAGTACTTCGGCACGTTCATCGAGTACACGGCGCTGGTCGGAGCCCTCGGCTACGCAGAAGCCGTTCGCTCGCTCAAGGGCACGAGCCTCATCGCCATCGACGAGTTCGAGCTCGACGACCCGGGCGACACGATGGTCATGTCCCGGCTCCTCGGGGAGCTCGTGGACTCCGGCACGAGCGTCGCCGCGACGAGCAACACCCCGCCGAATGCGCTGGGCGAGGGACGCTTCGCCGCGTCCGACTTCCTCCGCGAGATCACGAAGCTCGCCGGCGTCTTCGACACGCTGCGCATCGACGGCACCGACTACCGACGGCGCGACATGTCCGGCCACGCGGCCGTCACCCCGGCCGAACGACTGGACGTGCTCGTCGATGAAGCGGTCGCCGACGGCAGGAGCGTCGCCTACGACAGCTTCGATGACCTCGTCCAGCACCTTGCGACCGTCCACCCCTCGAAGTACGTGCGCCTCGTCGAGAAGGTCGACCTCCTTGCACTCCGTGACGTGCATGAACTCACCGATCAGGCCGAGGCGCTGCGGTTCGTCGCCTTCATCGACCGCGTCTACGACGCACAGATCCCCATCGCCGCCTCCGGTCTTGCTCTCGACCAGATCTTCGGGGGCGGAATGCTCGACGGCGGCTACCGGAAGAAGTACCTGCGCTGCGTGTCGCGCCTCATCGCCTCGACTGCCCAGGAGCAGACCGCCTCCGTCTGAGATCCCGCCGAACCGACCCGGCTCCGTTCCCGACACAGACTCGTAACACGCCGGGCCGCTCCGAAACATGATCGAAACGGCACCGCCCCACCAGCGACACGAGCCCCCAGCAGACTCGTTGCATCTCCCCACACCGTGTCACGACGACGCGTCCTCCAGGCCGCAGCACGGGTGGCGAAAGCGAGGATGCAATGGATACCGGTGGAACCGCGTGGCTGATGATCAGCGCAGCGCTTGTGCTCTTCATGACACCAGGACTCGCCCTCTTCTACGGCGGCATGGTCAAGGAGAAGAGCGTCGTGAGCATGATGATGCTCTCGTTCGGGGCGCTCGGCCTCGTCGCCGTGCTGTGGATTCTGTACGGCTACAACATGTCGTCCGTGTCGGGCGACTCCTTCTTCCAGTTCGCTGGGGATCCGCTCTCTGACTTCGCACTGACCAACCTCATCCAGGACAGCAACGCGACGGCCGGTGCGGCCTACGGCGGCACGTTCGCCATCATCACGACCGCCCTGATCTCCGGGGCCATCGCGGACCGCGCCAAGTTCGGTTCCTGGATGCTCTTCGCCGGCATCTTCGCCACGTTCGTCTACTTCCCCGTCGCAGCGTGGGTCTGGGGCGGCGGCTGGATCATGCAGCTCGGCGCTCAGCTCGGCTTCGAGGGCATCGAGGTCATTGACTACGCAGGTGGAACCGCCGTGCACATCAACGCAGGAGCGGCAGCACTCGCACTCGCACTGGTCCTCGGCAAGCGCGTCGGCTTCGCGAAGGGCATCACGCAGCCCCACAACGTGCCACTCGTGCTCCTGGGCACGGCGATCCTGTGGTTCGGGTGGTTCGGCTTCAACGTCGGCGCCGCATGGGGCGACCTCGGCGGCTCGGAATTCCCCGGCCCCGGACTGCTCTTCATCAACACGATCGCCGCTCCCGCCGCGGGCATCCTCGGCTGGATCATGGTCGAGAAGCTGCGCAACGGCAAGGCGACGTCCATCGGCGCCGCATCCGGTGCCATCGCGGGCCTCGTCGCCATCACGCCGGCGTGCGCCGTGCTGACGCCGGGCTGGGCGCTCCTCCTCGGCCTCGTCTCCGGCGGCCTCTGCGCGTTCGCCATCGAGCTGAAGTTCAAGCTCGGTTTCGATGACTCGCTCGACGTCGTCGGTCTGCACCTCGTCGGCGGTCTCGTCGGATCCATCTGGCCTGGTCTCTTCGCCTTCGACACCGGCCTCTTCACCGGCGGCGGAGTCGAGCAGCTCATCGTCCAGCTCATCGCATCGCTCGGTGTCCTCCTCTACTCCTTCGGTGTGAGCTTCCTCGTGGCCTGGGCCATCCAGAAGACCATCGGCTTCCGGGTGCGCCACGAGGATGAAGTGGCCGGCGTCGACGTGGTCGTGCACGGCGAGACCGGTTACGCGCTGTCCCGCTGATCACGCGGACGGCCTTCGGGGGCCGTGCATCCACTCTCCTGTGGATGCACGGCCCCCGTTCTCATGCGCACCACCCAGGAGGGGCGTTCGGGAACCGATACGGTTGACCCATGAGTGCCCCCGTGATCGCTGCAATCGTCGCCGTGGTCCTCGCGATCGTCGGCATCATCGGTATCATCGTGCCGGTGCTGCCCGGCAGCATCACCATCGTCATCGGCTTCCTCGTGTGGGCGATCTTCGCTGGCACCTGGCCCGTCTGGGTTGCCTTCGGGGTCGGGGCGGCGCTGCTCATCACCGGCATGATCATCGGCTGGGTGCTCACGGGGCGCGGGCTCAAGAAGAAACAGGTCCCGAACCGCTCGGTGCTCATCGGCCTCGCAGCCGGCATCGTCGGCCTGTTCGTGCTCCCGGCGTTCGGCCTTCCGATCGGCTTCGCGGTCGGCCTCGTGGCCTCCGAGTACGCACGCGTGCGTGAGTTCCGCGCGGCCCTGGACTCGAGCTGGACCGCGGTCAAGGCGCTTGGGCTCGGCATGGTCATCGAGCTCATGTGCGCGCTGGTCTCCACCACCATCCTCGCGCTGTCGATCTTCATCCAGTTCGTCTGGCTCTGAGTTTCCTGAGCGACCCGGGCAGTTCTGACTTCGACTTTCGGCGGGATCGTCTTACTCTTAGGGAAGCTGTGCGCGGAATGCGCGACGCAGCAGAACGTCGTAGAGGAGCCGTATGTCGAACGGGGAGACCTCGAACGCCATACTGGCGTTCGTCAAGAAGCGCCCGGGTGAGCTCGCCGCCGCGACGATGAGCGTCATTGCCGTGGGGGCGGTCGTTGCTGCCCTGACGGTCACGAACGGCCAGGGGGGCGACGTCGCGGCACCCGTCGAGACCGTGGCCGTCCCTGCGACGACGAGCGCTGCCGTGGCGAGTGCCAGCTCCAGTGACGTCGTCAACCTGCACATGCTGGCCCAGCCGCTCGCGAGCCTTCCGTCTGAGCGGGTCGGAACGGCCGAGAAGGCTGCGTTGGAAGACGCTCTCGGCCAGGTCAAGGATGCGCTGAGTTCGACGTCGTCAGCGTCGAACGCGCTGCAGACCTCCTACACCGCCCTGCAGAACGCCGTGGGCGGCATGGCGACGAGCACGCTCGCCCTCGGCCAAGAGCACCGCCTTCAAGTCACGCTGGCTTCGGCAGACATCCTGACCGCGTACGACGCCGCACTCATCGAGCTGGCGGATGCGGCCGATGATCGCGCGCGCACGACGGGGATCTCGTCGGTCGTTCGCCAGGCGACTGCAGCGCAGAGCTCGCACAGCGCGGCGGTCGACACGCAGCAGGGTGAGGACACGAGCGTTCCCGAGCAGCCCGTCGACGACTCGGGTGTCGACGCCCCCACGCAGGCACCCGCGCCCGCCGACCCGACCACGCCGACTCTGACCTCGCAGCCGGTTCCGGACGGGGCCGGAGGCAGCACGACGCCACCCGCGCCTGTGGAGACGCCAGAGCCCACTCAGCCGCCAGTCCCAGATCCCACCGACGAGCCCGTCGACCCGCAGCCGACGAGTGAGCCCACTCCGTCCGAGCAGTCCGGGAGCGACTCCGGACCGTGATCGCGGGCTGCGGTCCTGACGTCTGATGACCGGCCGTGAAGCGATTGCGCTTCACGGCCGGTCTCTCAGTTGAGGCGATTCTGCGCGCGCCCCTGACGATCAGGTCAGGCGCGGTCGATGCGGCGCCTCAGCAGGAATGCAAGCGCACCCGCAAGGAGCGCGGCACCGGCCGCGATGGGCAGGAGGGCGCTGAGTTCGACGCCGGTGGTGGCCAGCTGCTGTCCGTCGGCGTCCGGGGCCACGGGAC
Organism: Pseudoclavibacter sp. JAI123; assembly: GCF_013409665.1. Classification (NCBI taxonomy): domain Bacteria; kingdom Bacillati; phylum Actinomycetota; class Actinomycetes; order Micrococcales; family Microbacteriaceae; genus Pseudoclavibacter; species Pseudoclavibacter sp. JAI123. Next base: position 2,007,316 of record NZ_JACCCM010000001.1, read on the forward strand.
TGGTTGGCTGGCTGGTCGTCGGGCCACCCGCGGCCGGCGGGTTCGCGGTCGCCGAGGGGGACGCTCCTGGCACGGTCCCGTCGGACTGCGTGGGTTCGGGAGTCATCGTCGCCGTCGGCGTCGGGCCTGCCGTCTCGGTGGGCGTCGGCGCCACGGAGAAGTCGAGGCCGATCAGGAAGGGATTGTGGTCGGACGACCGGTAGACGTCATCCGTGTAGAGCTGGGTGACGTTGGAGTTGAAGCGGCTGTACTCGGTGCCGACCTGCTCATACGCGTTGATCGTCCACACGTCGGCTCCCGTCACTGCTTCGGCCGCTGCGCCGCTCGCGAGGATGTGATCGAGTGAGCCGACGGTGCCGCCGAAGCTGTACGAGTACTCGGTGCCTGAAGAGCCGGGCTCGCCAGCCGCCCGGTTGCGCGAGTCCCCGAGGTTCTCGTAGCCGGCGTCCTCGAGCACCCGCATGGGCTCCTCCTGCGAGTAGCTGTTGAAGTCGCCGGTGAGGAACAGCAGGTCCGTGCCGTGCTCGGCGCGTTGCGCTTCCGTGAAGCCGGCGAGCGCCTGAGCCTGCCGTGTCCGGTCGCCGTTCCACCCGCCGACGGCCCCAGCGGGCCCGACGATATCGTCCTCGTTCGCGTTGTCGCCCTCGCCGGAGCCGCCCTTCGACTTGAAGTGGTTGGCGACCACGATGAAGTCCGTGTCCGTCGCGGGATCCGAGAACGTCTGCGCGAGCGGAGCGCGTCCGTTGATGAACGCGGGGTCGTCGAGGATGCTCGAGGACCCGCTCAGCCCGACCGTCGCGGGCTGGTAGATGAAGGCGGTGCGGATGACGTCGTCACCCGTAGCCGGGATGTCCGCGGGCGAGGGGACGTGCGCCCACCGGTCCGCGCCGGCCGCGGCGTTGAGCGCGTCCACGAGATCCACGAGCGCCGCATCGCGATCCTTGCCGAAGTCCGAGGAGTCCTCGATCTCCTCGAGCGCGACGATGTCGGCGTCGAGCTGGTTGATCGCGGCGACGATCTTCGACTCCTGCCGCTCCAGGTTCTCGGCGTCCCAGGCACCGCGCGGAAGGCATCCGTTCGCGCTGATGGGGTTGCCCTCACGGTCGGTGTAGCTCTGGCTTGCGTCGCAGGAGTCGACGCCGAGGCTCGTGAAGTAGTTGAGCACGTTGAACGTGCCGATCTGCAGGCTGCCGCCGACGGAGTCCGGCCCAGCCTCTCGCACGTCGGAGAAGGTGACGGGTGCATCTTCCGTGCCCGTGAGGGTCGTCGTCGGCTGGAAGCGGTAGCTGTCGAAGGAGTAGTGAACGACGACGGGTTCGCTGAAGGTCGCCGTCGCGCCGACGGTGACGGGGGTCTCGATACTCAGGTAGGGAAGCGGGATGTTCGCGTTGACCATGCTGCCGCCTTCGCGTCGCAGGAAGTCCGTCGAAGCGCCGTCGTCGAGGATGACGCTGTGAGCGGCGTTGTACTCGGCCTGCGCGACCGCCTCGGGACTGCCCGGGGCTCCGACCTCGGTCGGCGTCACGAGCAGTCGCTCTCCGACGGAGAGCCCCACCTCGCCGTACTGGTTGAGCGCGTAGTTCTCTGAGACACGGTAGGTGCCGGTGGGCGCGAGCAGCATCCCCTCGTAGCGTTCCCGCTCCTCATCGGTCTCCGGCCATTCGATCGCGACGGGCTCGACGACGTGCTCCGGTCGGACTTCGAGCTGCTCGACTCCGCTCGCGCTGATCTGGGTGGACTCGAAGCGCTCGCCGACTCGCCCGGTGACCGCGACTCGGTCGCCGACGCTGACCGTGGCGGCAGCGGCAGGGCCGTAGACGAAGACCCCGGTCGAGGCGCTGTGGGTCGTCGGGTCTGTGACCCCTGGCGTCTGGATGTTGAAGCCACCGAGCCCGCCTTCGGCGTAGACCGCCGTCACGACGCCCTCGGTGGTGACCGTCTGGTCGACGAGCGGTGAGGCGGCCCCCGTGCCCTGGATCTCCGCGATCGACACGAGCGCCGCCTCCGGCGGGACGGTCGGAACCGCGGTCGTCGTCGGCGCTGGAGTCGTTGTCGAGCCACCCGCGGAGTTCTCCGGCGTCGGCGCCGCCGCGACGAAGTCGGCCGCGTTCTCGTCGGTGTCGACTCCCGCAGCTGCGCGCTGGGCGCTGAGCGCATTGCCGAGCTCCGGCGCGGGGGCGGCACCCTCGAAGGCGCTCGCGCTCCCGTAGCCGAGGAGGTCGACGACGCCGACCGCATCCACGGCCGTGCCCGCGGGGAGCGTGACCGCTTCGGCCGTGTCGGCGAGGGCGACGATGCCTCCGCGCGCGCCCATCGCGATCTCCCCGCTCGCATTCGGCACCGGGAGCTCACCGGTCTGCGAGTTACCGGCCGAGAGGGCGACCAGGTAGTGCGAGGACGGTGCGACGGTGCCCGAGAGCTCCGCCACGCCGCCGAGATTGCCGCCCGCGGAGAAGTACTGGACTGACCAGCCATCGACGCTGATCGCAGCCGGGCCCGGGTTGTAGAGCTCCACGAAGTCGTTCGAGTACAGCGAGCCGGAGTTGCCCCCGCCCCCGTATGCCTCGTTGATCACGAGCTCGGTTCCGCTGGGAGCAGCGTCGGTCGGGGGAGCGGCTGCGACGAGCAGGCCGCCTCCGGTGAGCGTCGTCGCGGCTCCCACCGCGAGGAGCTTCTGCCAAGGTCGTGTCACGTGCGTCCTCCTGGGGCGTGCGTCTCTGACGGGATCGCCGTCACCGTACCCGCACCGTCTCGCGGGGGGACTTCCCGCACGTAAACACCCGGTGAACTGGAGGACGTCTCAGGCGCTCTTCCGCTCTTTCGCTGGCGCTGCCTTCTTCGTCGCCGTCTTCGTGTCAGCGGCCTTCTTCGTGGCCGACTTCGTCTCGCTCTTCGCGGTCTTCCTGGGAGCGCTCTTCGTCGCCCCGGTCTTCTTTGGCGAAGGCTTCTTCGACGTCGAGTTCTTCGACGTGCGCTTCTTCGCCGCCGTCTTCCCCGAGGAGGTCTTGCTCGCGCCCGCCTTGTCGTCCTTGGTGTCGCCCTGCTTCCCTGCGGCCTGACCCGACGGCGTCCTCCGCCCCTTGTCGATGCTCCGGCGGAGTGCGTCCATGAGGTCGATGACCTCGCCGCCCGCTTCGTCGTCGTCCTCGGGCTCGCCGAACGTCGCGGCGGTGTCGAGTGCGTCGCCCTCCGCGAGCTTCGCGTCGATGAGCTGCTGCAGCTGCTCCTGGTAGTCGTCGGTGAAACGGTCGGGCGCGAAGTCTGCCGCGAACGAGTCGACGAGCGATGCAGACATCTTCAGCTCCTTCGCCGAGATCCTCACCCGTTCATCGAGGGATGCGAAGTTCGCCTCCCTGACCTCGTCGTCCCAGAGGAGCGACTGGAGCATGAGCACGTCACCGCGTGTCCGCAGCGCTCCGAGCCGAGACTTCTGCCGGAGCGAGAAGTGCACGATCGCAGTTCGGTCCGTCTTCTCGAGGGTCTTCCGAAGCAGCACGTAGGCCTTCGGCGATTTCGAATCTGGCTCGAGGAAATAGCTGCGATCGAACATGATCGGGTCGAGCTGGTCGCTCGGCACGAACTCGACGACGTCGATCTCACGGCTTCGCTCTTCCGGCAGCGAGCTGAGGTCGTCCTCGGTGAGCACCACCGTCCGGTCCTCGTCGGCGTAGGCCTTGTCGATGTGCTCGTAGTCGACCACCTTCCCGCAGATCTCGCAGCGTCGCTGATAGCGGATGCGCCCGCCGTCCTTGTCGTGCACCTGGTGCAGGCGCACGTCGTGGTCCTCCGTCGCGCTGTACAGCTTCACTGGGACATTGACGAGGCCGAATGCGATGGAGCCCTTCCAGATGGATCTCATGCTGCAAGTACATCGGACGCGGGAGTTCGGGAGCCGAGTCGACGCTGAGTGTTCACCGGTGATCGCCTCAGGCTCGGGGTGCATCCTGGGCGGATGGTGACCCCGAAGCAGACGGTGACGGTTGATGGCCACCATGTGACGCTCACGAATCTCGACAAGGTGCTCTACCCGGAGACCGGCACCACGAAGGCCGAGGTGCTCGCGTACTACGCGGAGATCGCTCCGTTCCTGCTGCCGCACGTGCGGGAGCGTCCCGTGACCCGCAAACGCTGGGTCGACGGTGTCGGGACCGCCGAGCACCCCGGCAAGGTCTTCTTCCAGAAGAACCTCGAGGCCAGTGCGCCGGCCTGGGTGCCGAGGGAGGGGATCGAGCACCGGGAGCACCGCAACGAGTACCCCATCGTGCGGGATGTCGCGACGCTCACCTGGCTCGCGCAGGTCGCTGCCCTCGAGCTGCATGTCCCTCAGTGGCGTTTCGGTCCGGGCGGAACGCCGATGAACCCCGACCGCCTGGTCCTGGACCTCGACCCGGGCGAGGGCGCCGGCCTCCTCGAATGCGCCGAGGTGGCGAGACTCGCTCGTCGGATCCTGCAGGGCATGGACCTCGACCCCGTCCCGGTGACGAGCGGCAGCAAGGGCATCCACCTGTACGCCGCCCTCGACGGAGCGCACACCTCTGATGAGGTGTCGCAGGTTGCGCACGAGCTCGCGAGGTCGCTGGAGGCCGACTACCCGGACCTCGTCGTGAGCGACATGAAGAAGACTCTGCGGGCGGGCAGGGTGCTCGTCGACTGGAGCCAGAACAACGCGTCGAAGACGACCATCGCTCCGTACTCCCTCCGCGGACGCGCGCGGCCGACCGTGGCCGTCCCACGTACCTGGCGCGATCTCGCGTCACCGCAGCTGCGCCACCTCGAGTACGACGAGGTGCTGACACGGATGCGCACTCGGCTGGACCCGCTCGCTCCCGTCGCCGAGGCCGCCAGGGAGGACCGGCTGAAGCGCTACCGGTCCATGCGCGATGCGTCCAAGACCAACGAGCCGGTGCCGGCGGCTGCCCCGCCTTCCTCATCCGGCCGTACCTTCGTCATCCAGGAGCACCACGCGAGACGGCTCCACTACGACTTCCGGCTCGAACACGATGGCGTGCTGGTCTCCTGGGCTGTGCCCAAGGGCATTCCAGCGGATACGAAGAAGAACCACCTGGCGGTGCAGACCGAGGACCACCCCCTGGAGTACGGCACCTTCGAGGGCACGATCCCGAAGGGCGAGTACGGGGCCGGTGAGGTGTACATCTGGGACGCGGGGACCTACGAGCTCGAGAAATGGCGCGAGGGCGAGGAGGTGATCGTCACCTTGCACGGCCAGGCCGCCGGAGGCCTCGGGGAGCCGACGCGGGTTGCGCTCATCCACACGCGGGGGAGCGGTGATGACAAGAGCAACTGGCTGCTGCACCGGATGTCAGCCGAGAAGTCGCCGAGGACGGGTGCGACAGCGTCACACCGCACCACGAGGCGGACCGGGCGCTCCAAGCTCTCGATCCCACCCATGCTCGCGACCTCGCGTAACACGAGCGTCTTCGACGACGAGGGTGACTGGGCGTTCGAGATGAAATGGGACGGCATCCGCATCGTGGCATCCGTCGAGCCCGCCGGGCCACGGCTGCTGACGAGGAACGGCAATGACGTGACGGCTGCGTACCCGGAGGTCGCCGATGCACTGCGCGCGAGCCTGAGCGGGCGGGTGGCGGTTCTGGACGGCGAGGTCGTGGCGTTGGACCGCCGGGGACGCCCTGACTTCGGCCGGCTCCAGTCGAGGATGGGCTTGCGCGCACCGCGCGACGTCGAGCGGGCGGCCGCGGAGGTGCCCGTGCATTACTTCGTCTTCGACCTGCTCGAAGCTGACGGCGAGAGCCTGATCGATCGACCGTACGAGGAGCGGCGCGACCTGCTAGTCGAGTACGTGCGCGAGCATCGCGGGCTGCGTGTTCCTCCGGTCGTCGAAGGCGACGCGAAGCTGGCGCTGACGAGCAGCGCTGAGCTCGGGCTGGAGGGCATCGTGGCGAAGCGGCGAGACAGCGTCTACCGTCCGGGTCGCCGTTCCGAGAGCTGGGTCAAGGTCAAGCACCACAGGTCCCAGGAAGTTGTCGTCGGGGGATGGCGTCCCGGACGGGGACGACGTGCCGACAGCATCGGCTCGTTGCTGCTCGGCGTCCCAGGCCCGGACGGACTCCGCTACGTGGGCCGTGTCGGCACAGGGTTCACCGACCGACAGCTCGAACGGACCGCCCAGGAGCTGGCGTCCCGCGAGCGTGACACCCCGCCGTTCGCCGACATCCCTGCGGCGGATGCGCGGGGTGCGGTCTGGGTGGAACCGGAGCTGGTCGGGGAGGTCGAGTTCGCAGAATGGACCGCCGGTGGCCGCCTCAGGCAGCCGAGCTGGCGCGGATGGCGCCCCGACAAGTCACCGGCGGAGGTCAGCCTCGAGTGAGGCTGACCGGCTTCGCTCAAGAACGCGCCGAGCGCGCTGGAGGCCGGGTCGCGATCGCGATCCCGGCCTCCGCTGGTGCGTTCAGCCGTTGACACCCGCTGGCGGCACCGTGTCGTCGCGGTGCTGCGCCGCGTCATCGCGGACCTGCGTGGGCGGCTGGTCCGGCCGTTCCCGGTTGGGCTCACCCGTGCCGAGGCCCTGGATCGATTCTGCTTCGAGCCGCTCGTTGGTCTCGTCGAGGGTGGCGTCTTCGTCGTGGTCGGGGGTTGCATGCTGTTCTGTCATGCTCCGACCGTACGCACGCCAGCCGAGACGAAGATGAGTGGCCGGCGCTGCCTCGCTCGAACGCGCGCATCCGTTCACACGCAGCGCATAAGGTGCTGTAGCAGAATCTGACGCGTCTGACTACGAGGAGACCTCTGCCTATGACGAGCACCCGGCCCGCGCCGCCAGCCCACGCCCGATCCGCGTCTCCACGCCGACGGCGGTCGATGGGAAACGCGGTCCTCGGGGTGCTCGGCACGACACTCGTCCTCGCCGGGGCTGTCATCCTGGCGATGTCTCTCTTGACGCCGACGACCGTGGAACGCGGGTACGGGCAGGTGAAAGCCGCAGTGAACGACGTCGCCGCGGAGGTGCAGCTCCCCGCGGTCCGGCTCGGGGTCGAAGGCGGCCAGGAGGAACTCGACGTGTGCGACGGATCATTCATCGAGATGACCAGCTACCGCAACACCGTCGGAGTTCCGGCCGTGTACGCGGCGCACAACAACTGCGGGGGAGACATCGTCCTGAACTGGGCGGTCGGGACGCAGTTCGAGGTCGAGGGGCAGCCGGGCACGTTCGAGGTCGTCGACGTGCGGCACACGGCGAAGCACTGGGAGACGACGGAATCACTGATCGGACTGCAGGGGGACTTCGCACTGCAGTCGTGCTTCTACGGCGAGGATCGCATGCAGTTCGTCGGCATCAGACCGGTGGCCGGTTGACGTCACCCGCCTGGGCCCTACAGAGGTGACGACTGAAAAGCAAGAGCGGGTCATCTCGTTATGTCCTGACCTACTCTTCAGGCATGATCACCGCACGAGCAAGGGCGCTCCTGGAGTTCGAGGCAGCTCACCCTGGCCGCGACCGTCCGAAGCTCGACAGGATCCGGCAGCTCGGCCTCACTCCGGGGGGGTATGAGGCCAGGCTCGAGGTGCTCGTCGCCGACGTCGACGTCATGGCCGAATACCCCGAGCTCGTCTATCGCTACTGGAACCAGCGCCGCGATCGCGCGCCCGGCCCTGAAGTCAGGTCCCGGATGCGCTAGGCGCTTGTGGTGACGCTCGCCCAGTCGGCGAGGTCGGCCTCCGCTCGGTAGGTCGCCGTCAGGAAGTCCTGGACCAGCGCATCGGGGTCGGCCGCCTCGCGAACGACTTCGTACGGCAGGAGGTACTCGCCGAGGGCCTCGTCCCAGTAGGCCCCCTCCGGCACTCGCGCGTCCGCGAACCCGACGGGAGCGGGGTAGGCATACGAGTAGTAGGCGCCCTCGCGCCCGCCGCCTGGCCAGAACCCGGCGCTCGAGATCTCGTGCGAGTACCCCTCGATCATGACCTCGTTGGGGCAGTTCGGGGCGCCGCCCGGGTGCCGCGGCGCTTCGCGGCCGGAGAAGCGCGTCACGGCGAGATCCATGGCTCCCCAGAAGAAGTGCACGGGGCTCACCTTCTCGGTGAATGCTGCGCGGAACCGCGAGAGCGCCCGGTCCGCGTCGACGAGCTGTCGCCAGAACGCGTGGGCCGCGTCGCGGTCGTAGCTGGCGTGCCGTGTGTCCTCGGCGAAGGGGATCGCGACCTCCACCTCATTCGGAGCGCCGTGGATGCGCGGGTGGAGGTTGAGCTCTCCCAGCAAGGCGAACAGGCGGGATGATAAGTCGGCGACGGACATCGGCTCGAGGTGCAGCACTCGCTCCCCGCCGTCGCTGTGCCGGATGACGAGACGGTGCTCCACGAAGTCGAACTCGATGTCGAAGATCGCGTCGCCGTGTGATTGCGTGCCCGTCCCGAGCCCGCGAGGAGTGACGTGCAGGGTCACGTTCCACCAGTGGTTGACGTGCGGCGTGCTGACCATGCGGATTTTCCCCACGATCTGCAGCCAGCGGTGCAGGGTGTCGCGGGTGTCGGTCCAGCTGTCCACGGCGAGGATCGGTCGAGTCGTCACATGCTGACGATAGCGGAATGGGCCTCGAGCTGGGTCACTCCCAGGGAACCTCGCGCATTGACTCCAGGTCGACGAGTCGTCCGCCGGCGATCACCGCAGACCGGTCCACGCGGCGCACGAGCGCGTCCATCGCGTTCTCCGCGTCGAGCAGCACGATGTCTGCCCGGTCGCCGACCCGGAGGTCGTGTGACTCGTCGGTCGCGCACCAGGCGCCGTCGCTCGAGGCGAGCTGGACGATCCGGGTGAGGTCCTCGTCCCTGACGAGCCCAGATGAGCGGCCGTACTGCCAGGCGATGCCGAGGATATCGCCGTCGCCGTAGGGGCTCCACAGGTCCCGGATGCCGTCGGTACCGAACCCGAACCGGACTCCAGCCGCATCCAGCTCGTGCAGGGGCAGCTGGCGCATCCGCACGGGAGCGACCGTCGTCATGCTGACGCCCAGCTCGCCCATGCGCTGGAGGAGGTCGCGCCGCCGCTCGGCGTCGACGTCGACGAGCGCGAATCCGTGGGCGATGTTCACGAGGCCGGCCGGCAACCCGTCGCGCTCGACCCGGTCGAGGATGAGGTCGAACTCGAACGCGCCGAGGTCTCCCGGTTCGTGCAGGTGGATGTCGAGTCCGCAGCCGTGGCGCGATGCGATGTCGAAGAGACCGTCCAGCTGTCCGACCGGGTCCCGGTCGATGAGCGCTGGGTCGAGGCCCCCGATGTGCTCGGCCCCGTTCGCGGCGGCTCTCTCGAGCAGCTCGAGGACGCCGGGTCTGCGCAGCACGCCGTCCTGCGGGAACGCCACGATCGAGAGTTCGATGGCGCCGTCGAGGCGTTCTGCCGCCTCTCGGACGAACTCGATGCCGTCCAGGCCCACGCCGAGATCCACATCGACGTGCGTGCGCATCCGCGTCGTGCCGGTCAGCAGCGACTGCTGCAGCACCCGCAGCGTGGTCTCGACGCTCGGGATGCCGAGCGCATCCCTCCGCGCTCGCTCGTGGGCGATCCTGCCCTGCGTGCTGGACTCTCCGCCGAAGGACTCCCACGGCTTCCCCCACCAGCTCTTGTCGACGTGGGCGTGCGCGTTGACGAGACCCGGGAGGGCCAGAAGGTTCCCTGCGTCGAATTCGACGTCGCACGCGGCCTGTGCGGCGGCCTCGCCGACCGCGTGGACGCGGCCACCGGCGAGCAGCAGCTGCGTGGGTTCACCGCCCCAGACTCGCGCGTTCGTGACCTTCAGGGACGGTGAGGGCAGGGGACTCATGCGGGCAGTCTAGGGATGGGCACCTCTCGTACGCATGTGGTCGGGGTCCCCCCTCGTGACGAGGAGGCTCGCCCCAGCCTTCGGCACCCTTGACGAGTACTCGTAAGCACTGTCCACTCGTCCGCAGTCGCATCACCTCGCATACTGAGGATGCGGAATCGATCTTCACAGGGAAGTGACGGTCGCGCGACAACGAGGAGTACCGATGAGCACACGAGGTTCGTCCCAGTCGATCATGCGGCGGAAGCCGATCGAGGAGATGGAGGAGGACAACAAGAGCAGCGGCCTCTTCAAATCGCTGGGGCTCTGGCAGCTCACGGCGATCGGCGTCGGCGGCATCATCGGCGTCGGCATCTTCTCCCTCGCTGGGCTCGTCGCCGCAGGCAGCGAGGGGACCCCGGGAGCTGGACCAGCTGTCCTCATCTCGTTCCTCATCGCCGGCCTCGCCTCGGCCGCCGCCGCGCTCTCCTACGCGGAGTTCGCCGGCATGATCCCAAGGGCGGGCTCGGCCTACACGTACGGGTATGTCGCCCTCGGGGAGGTCATCGGCTGGTTCATCGGCTGGGACCTCCTGCTGGAGTACATCGCCATCGTGGCCGTCGTCGCCATCGGCATCTCCGGGTACTTCGACGCCTTCCTGTCGGGCCTGGGCATTCACATGCCGGTCTGGATGACCTCCACCGTCGACGAGGGCAAGGGAGGGATCGTCAACATCCCGGCCATCGCCGTCTGCCTGCTCGTGACCTGGATCCTGTCGCGTGGAACGAAGGCCTTCGGACGGTTCGAGCTCGTCGCGGTCGCCATCAAGGTGATCCTGATCCTGTTCATCATCGGCCTCGGCGTCTTCTACATCGACGCGAACAACTACAACCCGTTCATGCCGAGCGGCTTCGGCCCGGTGCTCGCCGGCTCGGCCACGGTGTTCTTCGCCGTCTTCGGCTACGACGCCATGAGCACCGCGGCAGAGGAGGCCAAGGACGGCAAGAAGCACATGCCGAAAGCCATCATCCTGTCGCTGATCATCGCGATGCTGCTGTACGTGGCGGCGACGCTCGTGCTGACGGGAATGCAGAACTGGGAGGAGATCGACCCGACGGCGGGCTTCGCCTCCGCGTTCAACAGCGTCGGCCTGCCGGTGATCGCCACGATCATCTCCGTCTTCGCAGTGCTGTCCATCCTGACCGTGATGCTGACGTTCCTCCTCGGCGTCACCCGTGTCTGGTTCTCGATGAGTCGAGACGGGCTGCTCCCGGGCTGGTTCGCGAAGACGGACCGCAACGGGACCCCGCAGCGCGTCACGTGGATCGCAGGCGTCGCGTCAGCCCTCCTTGCGGGTGTGTTCCCGATCAAGGCCGTCGCGGACCTCACCAACATCGGCATCCTCGCCGCGTTCGTCGTGGTCTGCCTGTCGGTCATCATCTTCCGCTACAAGCGCCCGGATGCTCCCCGAACGTTCAGGCTGCCGCTCATGCCCCTGGTGCCCGCGTTCGGCATGCTCGCGTCGGGGTTCCTGATGCTGCAGCTGCACTGGGAGACCTGGCTGCGGTTCGGCGGGTGGCTCGTCATCGGCCTGATCATCTACTTCGCGTACGGTCGCAGGCACTCGCTCATGAACCCGAACAGCCCGCGGCATACGGCGCTGAGCGACGGGAAGGGCAGCCAGCACGACTAGGCCGGTGCTGAGGCGGGCAGGCGTCATGCGGCCCAGCCTCGGTCCCGCAGCGGGTGTTCCGGCGTTCGGGTAGCGTCAGGGGATGGACCTCGAACAGGACGGACCGACAGCCCGCTCTGAGCCGCCGGAGCCGCCTCGCGCGGGACCGTGCCTCGCGCTCAACGGGCGGCGGAGCGGACCGTACATCGGCGCCGCGCTCGCGACGGTCCTCGGGTGCATCTTCCTCCTGCCGCTGGTCGACAGCTGGTGGCTCAAGGTGGCGGTGTTCTGCGTGTGCATCCTCCCGATCGTGATCGCTGTGTGGATCACCCGGAGAGCCATCCGCCGCGAGACGAACAGGCGGGCCGGGGAGCGCTGATCCGCGGTCGTCAGCCTCGAGGGAGACGGAGGGCGGGGATCTCGAGCGCTGCCGTCCCGAGGTCGCGGGCCTCCCACTGCTCGGCCGTGTAGCTCGCCCCGTCAGGGAACACCTGTGGATCCCGCCACGCGGTGTAGGTGAGCAGCCGCGGACTCTCGACGCTGTACCCATCACGAAGCACGGTGACCGACATCTCCGCAAGCGCACGCGTGACCGGGCGGCCGTCGTGCCGACGGGCGGTTGCCGACCAGTTCGGCTGGCTCGGACCCGGCGGCGTCCAGCCCGCGCCCCGGAGGACGCGCTCGTCGGCATCGGCGACGACACTGCGCCCGGGCGCCTCTGCATCCATCACGTCGGGTCTCCCCGCGAACTGCACGTACCTTCGCGTATCACCGGACGCGGACACGATGACGAAGACCCGGTCGGTGACCTGCTCGAGCGCCGCGGCGAGCGCTCCGGCGAAGTCGCTCCACGTCGTGGGCACGCCCGTCGGCGTGCGCTCTCTCTCGTTCCGCAGCCACGGCGGGGCCGACGGAGCCCGCGTCGTCCTCACCTGCAACTCGGGGTCATCGCGCGCGACCGAGTGCACGTACTCCTGGATCTCCGGGCGCTCGAAGCCGAACTGCACGAATCCGCGGTCCACCGAACGTCGGTCCCGAGTCGAGAGCTGCACGGCGTGCGCGGACGTCGGCCTGACCCGGACCGACAGCTCACGGTACGTCCCGGGGTGCAGGATCGTGACGTATGCAAGCTGATCCTCGGGGGTGATCATTCGGAGATGCTCTCCCCGCTGCGGCACGAAACCGGGTCGCGGCTCCTCGGATCGCAGGGCCCACCCAGTGCTCCGCCGCACGACCGGGTAGTCGAGGCCATCGAGCACCGCATACAGCCCCGGGGCCTGGAGCCGCGGAGAAGTCGCCGCACCGCTCCGCTTGCCCGGAGCGGTGCGAGCACTCGCCTGTGCAGGCTCTCGGGGCGGAAGGACCTCCTCGGGGTGTCCTTCCCAAGGGGTCGGCTTGCGAACCCTGGTGCTCGTGACCGTCAGCTCGGGGTCTCCATTGGTCACGGTCTTCCGCCAGTCGTTGCCGCCGCGACGCAGCGCCTCGGCCGTGAACCCCAGGTCCGCCGACGAGCGGTCGGTCGAGACGAGGAGCAGTCCGGCGCCGCCGGGACGCGGCGCGACGTGCACCGGCAGCCCCCGGTAGGCGCCGGTGTGCTCGAACCCGAAGCACTCGACCTCATCGTCGATGGCGATCGGGCGGATGTACACGTCGTGATCGACGACGAAGCCCCGCACGGGGCTGGCCGAGCGGAACGCCCACCTGCCGTCGTGCACTCGCAGCGGGTACACCACGCCGTCGTGGGTGGCGTAGAGCCCGGGCCCCGGAACCAGGTTCGATGCGGTGTGGTCCATGATGTCCTCTTCCTGCTTGTCAGCGCCTGCTGAGCATGCCGAACGTCAATGATCCCGGAGTCGACGCGCCTCGCGGTCGTACGCTTCGGCGTCGAAGTACGAGTCGGGTGCGAGCATGACCGGTTCCGAGTCAATCCAGACGGCGTTCCCATCGACCCGGAGGATCGCGATGACCATGACGAGGTCGCGCTCTGACGACCAGATCGTCAGCAGGCGGTCATCACCGTTCGCGAGCCGCGCTGCGGCGAGCCCCTCGATCGCCGGTCCGCGGCGAGCGCTTCCCACCTCCAATGCCGTGAGGACGTTCTCGAGGGGAAACCCGGCCCTCACCCCGAGGATCACCGGGTTCTTGAGAACACCGCCGCCGCGCACGCGCCACCGGCGGGCGACGAGAAACGTCAGGACGATGCAGGCGACGAAGGCTAGCGGGGGGAGGACAAACGCACCGGCAACCGCCTGACCGCTCCGCACTCGACCGCCCAGCAATTCGACGGTGGCTGTCGGGTTGAGGTAGACGAGCAGCGCGACGAGGCCGGCGGCGACAGCTGAGGCCAGCCAGAACACCGTCTTGCGCGGCGATCTCTCAGACACGAACAGCTCCGGTCGCGTCGCGAACCAGACCGACAAGTCGCGTGACCTCGAGCGAAGCGGTTGGAACCCCATGACCCCACCCTACGGAACGTCCGGTGCGCTCGAACTCCGGCTGCTGGCGGCACGGACCTCAGGAAGCTCGCCTCCCGAGTCACCCGACTGGCGCGTTCATGCCGGCTGCCCAGTCGCGGATCGCCTGGCGCTCGCTGTCGCCGCAGACGTAGCCGTAGCCGGTCTCCTTGACGCCGTCGCTCAGCGTCCACTCGTTGAGATACGTCAAGGCGTAGCAGTCGGCCATGACCTCCTCGCTGCCCTGGAACAACCCCTGCGCGAGGAGGGCCTGGTAGCCGCCGTCGTCGTCCGGGTATCTGACGTCGTCTGCGCGTTGGTACACGTGCGCGAGCTCGTGGACGGTGGTCATCTTGGCATGCCACTCGGTGCGCTCGGCATCGGGGAGGAGGTGCACGATGAGGGGGCTGCCGCCCTTGACGCATCCGACAGTCTGGTAGCCCTGGTCTGCGTTCTCGTGGGTGCCGCAGGCGGTGGCCGCGTCGTACTGGACGTCGATGAATCCGTTCCCGGCGGCGTCGATGAGGCCTTCGCTCATGGACCCGCTCGCGTTCGTGCGGCGCGTCTCCGCGTCGGTGACGCTCTGTTCCAGGTCCGCGCGGAAGGTGCTCATCTGGTCGGCGAGGAGTTCCGCCGAGTACGCGGTGAGGTTCGGGTCCGTCATCTTGGCGTCCTGGTCCTCCATCCAGTCGAAGAGGGCCACGAGGGGCTTGACTGGGTTTGCCTCGAGCGCTGTCGAGAGTTCATCGATCTTCGTCCGCTCCTGCTCGTACAGCGCGATGTGATCGGCGAGGTCCGCGGCGCCGGTGTCGACCGGGGCTGCTTCGACAGAGGGGCTCGGGGTCGTTGCCGCGTCGCTCAAGCCGAGGATCGCGCCAAGGCCGGCGAACGCGAACAGGCCCATGAACGCGACCACGACCAGGCAGCCGCAACCGGCGAACCAGTACCCCGCCTTGCCTTTCCTGCGCGGCGGGTATGGGCTTGGACCGGGGGCGTACGGGGCGGCGGCCAGGCCTGCACGCGGCGGGTACGCGCCTTGACCGGGGGAGGAGGGGGCAGCGGCGAGCCCCGGATGCGTTGGGCGGGGCCCGTACCCGGGACGCGTTGGAGTATGCGTCGGCTGCGGTTGCGGCTGCGGCTGCGGCTTGCCTGGCCCGCTGACCCCGTTCATCCATCGGATCAGCTCGGGCGTGGCGCCCGGGTTCGCGGCGATGTCCGCGCGGAGATCGGGGCGGCGCATGGCGATGTTGGTCAGGACGTGCGGTGGCGTTCCCGCGGCTCGCGCCGCTGCCCGATCCCGGTCCCATCCCACGTTCGCCATTGCTCTCCTCGTCGTCGGCCCTGATGCCGAGTTTAGAGCCGACCGGAGCCGAGGAACCCGCAGTGGACCCGTCGATCGCTCGCGTCACAGCGACTGTCGCCCGTCCCACCGGCCCGGCCGCGCCCGAGACCAGTGCCGCATAGCATGTGAGCGTGACGTATCCCAATCACTTTCCTCACGCGACCTTCTCGGGTGCACTCGGAGTCAGCGGCGGGGGAGGCTATGTGCCCGCCACTGCCGAGATCGGCGACGGCTGGATGACGTTGTGGGCCCTCGCGCCAGAAGGGTGGACCGTCGTCGTCCGCGCACCTGCATCCCAGGTCACGGTGACGTCGAGGGCGCAGAGCATCCATCTCGCCGTCGGGGGAGTGAAGTACCCGCTGCTCGCCGACCCTGGTGCCGTGAACCGCGCACTCGGGTACACCACCGCAGGCGCAGTCGCCGCAGTCCTCGACCGTCCGATGGCTGGCGCCGCAGCGGATGTCGGCGCCCTCCGGAATCAGATCTCGGCCGCGTCTTCCTGGAGCGCCGGCGGCGGACCGCAGTTCCTGGACGCGGCACGCCAGTCCGGCGCGCGCGTCTCACGCCTCGGTTACGGCGCTATCGCCGCCATCGGCTGCGGCACGGGCATCGCGGTCGTCGTCGTCGTCACGGTGCTGACCGTCTTCGCGGTCAACTTCTGAGGGCGGCCGGGCAGCAGCGGGGTCCGGGGCTAGGCAGGCCACGGCCGCATGGACCGACGCTGCAGACGCCTCCGGTCACAGATCTACGCGCTGACAGCGATCATCCGTACGACCTCGGTCCCGAGCATGTGCGCGCGAACTCGGCGGCCCATAGCTCGCGCGCGCACTCCGCGTGGATCGATCAGAAGACGCACATCTCCGGCACGGGGCGCGTCAACCCGGTCCAGGTCCTCATGCACGGACTCATCGAGAAGGCGCTCCTGACGCGAGCCAGGCGTTCCCGACCGGACGTTTCCTCATCGCTGCCAAGGAAGAGCTGTTGAGGAGCGCCGCCGCTCGTTCGTGGCTCGCTGCGCGACCGATGGCTGTGACGCCGTCGTGGTCGCCGATCAGGCATACACGAGCATCGGCGTCGCCCACGAGGCGGAATCCCCGTGGAATCAGGACCGGAAGCACGAGATCGCCGATCAGATCCGTGAGACTCTCACCGGATGCGCGGCCGCGAAGCGCACCAGGTCAGCCGGAGCCCGATTCAAGGAGATCTGCCACGAGGTGGCCGACGACGACCAGCACAGGCGGCCTCGGTGGCGTGACGATTTGTGCTGGATACCGACCACTTTCCGCAGTGAACGTCACCGGGAACGTGCCGTCTCTACAGTGATGACTGGTCGTGTTCTGGGGAGACGGGCGTCGGGGGACACCCGCGGCCTGGTGGGAACCTCATGCCGGCACGACCACTGAGGGCCGCGCGAGTCCGGGTGCACCGTTTCGCGCGGCCCTCACTGCACTCTCCCGGCTCAGCCGCGCGTGATCCACTCCGACACGAGCGGCGCCGCAGGCGCATACGCAGGCTGGTAGAGGCCCGCGACCTTCTTTCAAGACCCGTCCATACCCCTGGTCGTCGGCGACGACTGCCGGCGAGTCCGGCGTGAGAGGGCTGGTGAGGCGACCTTCGAGTTGCACGCCGTGGCCATATCCGTATGTGCCCCGGATCACCAGCACGTGCGGGTTCGTCGACGTGACCCGGCGGTCGCCAACAACAATGTTCGGGCGGTCGGCACGGATACCCCAGCGCGTGACGGGCTCGAGGTCGGTGGAGGCGAGGACGTTGACGGCAGTCGCTGAACGGCTCGTACGCGCCGCCCCTGCCCCCGATGATGAGCTCCCGGATACGCTACTGGCTTGTCTCGATCGTCTTGATCGCCGCTCCCGTGAAGAGCCTCTGTAGCATCTGCTCTCGAGCCTTGAACGCGGCCTCCGGGGCCGCACTATTCAGGTCAGGGAAGTCGTGGAGCGCATCCTCTGCGCCTAGCCCGGAAAGCTGCACGAGCTGGGCGTGTGTGTTCCTGCCAGGTCGCCTGCAGCGTCGGACACGTCTCAGTGGGCCGCCGTCCAGGAGGTGGGCCGCCGCCCAGGAGCGGTTGGCGTCCTGTGTGGAGTGTGGGTGGTAGCCGAGCTCTCCACCGGTGGTGCGGGTGCCGCGGCTGGACTCGAGGCGGCGGGCGAGTTCTCGTCCGTGCTCGGTCAGGAGGCGGCCGCTGGACAGAGTTCGGGTCGGTCGGATAGATCGGCTCGGAGAAGTGATCCAGGTCCGCATTCGTACCGGTGACGGAGAACGAAGAGATACCCGCACCGCTGTTCTGCCGCACATACCCGCCTGATCCTCGTCGCCCGTATGCGCCGACGCGGCCCGGGCAGCCCCGTAATCGCCCTCCGTGATACTTCGCGCGAACGCGTGACCGTTTCCTTTCCGACGTGTGCTCCTGGCGGTGTCTCCTCTGGGTCGAGGGGAGTGTGTGCGGCGGCGCGGGATCGGCGGATATCGGCCGATTTTTTGCGTATCCGGGCTCGCGACTGGCACTGCGTGCCCTCGGTTCGGGACTCTTGGAATCATTCGGAGAATCGGAGCAATCCAGTTGCCGTTTGTCTCCGAATGCCTTGCGTTGCCCGGCCCCCGCAACTCGGAAGGTGAGTCACCGATTTCATGACGGCGATTAGTCACGCGCATGGACACACGATGATCCGTGTCGACGCGGTGGAGACGCCGCTCGAGTTCGCGACGACGCTCGTGAACTCACATGTGAGCGTGTCCGGGCTTGCCCCGGGAGCCGCGGCGTCGATCGCCGCCACAGCGGCTCCGCGCTGGTACGCCGCCCATTCGACGTGGCCCGCCTGCAGGCTGCGCATCGAGCGTTCGGCCTACGTGGCGGCGCAGCGGCGCCTGTTCATCTTCGTCGCCAGGGGTGAAGTCGACATCGACACCGGTTCACGCCAGTACACCTTGCAGCGAGGGCACGTCGCGTCGAAATCACCGGACACGCTGGTCCTCCAGCTCGACGCAACGGCCCAGGAAAACGAGCTGGTCATTCTCAGTGTCGAGCTGCCGGACAGTGGTGAGCACAAGCACGAGCACGAGCCCGGTCGGGTGACACGTTTCCTGGACCCTGCTATCAACGCGTTTACGTATGCTGCGGCGTACGGCCTCGCCCGAGCTCCGCTCCCGCAGACTGCCGGCGCATTGGACGTGCTGTACTCCGCTGCCGCCAACATCGGTCGAACGCTGCTGCGTGCACCCGAGCCGGGTGACAGGCGCGCGCCTTACGAAGCGGCGATCCACTACATCAGCCTCCACGCCAGCGACCCGGGTCTTTCGGTCGCCGAGATCGTCAGTGTTACCGGGGTCCCGACCCGCACCCTGCAGCTCGCGTTCCACACGAACGGGGACACGATCGTGCGCGCGGTTCGGCGGGCGCGGGTGCTCGTCGCGCATGGAATCTGGACGAGGAACCCCGATCAGGCCCACGAAGCGGTCGCGAAACAGGCCGGGTTCAGCAGCGTCCGCCGGCTCCGCATGGCGTTGCAAGAGTTCGACGAGGTGACCGCGAGGCTGATGCCGCGAGCCCGGAAGCCGGTGGTGCCAGAGGTGGCACAAGCGACGACCGCAGGCGATTGACCGGGGGAGGATGCGCCGGCTGCCCAGCCCGAGGAGATCCCCCGGCGGTCGCGGCCTGCCCCGGAGATCAACGTGATCTGCGGGGCAGGCGCGCGCGGGTGGTGTCAGCCCTCCTGCGGGGCTGGGCCTGGCTCGACGCTGGGGAACTGCTCGTTAGTCGGAGCCGCGCTTCGTCCTGCGGCACTGGGTCGGGTGATCGTCACGCCCCACAGCTGAGACGACACCGCCGGGTTGGAAAGCACGACGGGTGCTCCTGTGGTTGCACTGCAGGTGTCGACGCGAGCGATCGCGTAGAAGTTGTTGCCGTAGTGCGTGGTGGTGCTCGCCTGCGAGAGGTTCGAGCCGTAGCTCGCCGGGCTTGGACGCGGCGTGGTGATCGGCGCGCTCACGTTGATGGACGGTGCTGTGGCATTCGCGGGCAGAGCCAGCGTGTAGCGGAGGATGACCTCGTAGCGGCGGACGATGGCCAGCCCGAACATGGTCGGAGCTTCGGAGATGGCCTGGGGCGTGTCGATGACCCAGCCAGCGGGGAGCGGGCTGGGAAGGCCCAGGCGCGAGTATGGCGTCGAAGTGCCGGCTGCGGCTCGACCCGGATTCGACCAGAGGTTCAGTCGAACGGAGAAGGTTCCAGCCGGCAGGGCAACACTGGAGCTGTTTCGGAAGCTGTAGGCGGCCGTGACCGTGTCAGTCGAGGCCGCGTAGTCGATGCGTCCGTTGTACGCGGCCTGCGTGCCGTTGGTCCACGGGCCCGCGGGTCGGCTGACGTTCGTGACTGTCGTCACGATCGGGTTCGTGATCGGCTGGCACCTGCTGGCCGCCTGTGCTGGTGCTGCGACCGCGGTCGCGATGATCGGCACCGACCAGGCGGCGCCTTTCAAGATGGTGCGGCGGTTACGGACAAACTCTGGATTCGGTGTCGTCATGGTGATGCGTCTTTCACTCTTCGGGTTCTCACGCCCACGACTGCGCGGGCATGACGGTGAGCATCGTCCACACGGCGAGGCCCGCGCCACCGCGTTCGCCGAAATCGACATGAATACGCAACCAACTGGTCGGGAGGCGCAGAATGGTGGAACGGAGATGCGCCGAGGATGTGCGGCACGGCACTGTTACGTCGGCGCCCGCATGGCGCGCTGCACCCCAGTCCCCGCTCGCTCTCACTGTCGAGCTTCGACCTCGTCGCCCCAGATGAGGGAGTTTCGTGCGCACTGGACGCTGCCCTGACAGAACGAAACGAGCCACACGTGTCCCCAGCATCTCCACTTGGCTATGCCCGCCTGCATACTCGCGACTCGAAAGACGAGGTTCACTTCGCGGCGCTGCTGAACAGCACGGGCATCCAGCTCATCGACGCAGACCGGGGTGAGAGCTACAGCATCTCCGCGCTGCGTGGCCCTTCCTTCATCTGCGCCTGGGCGAGTGTGCCCGTCTCGAGGTACCAGGTGCGTCGGGCCGGGACGCCGCTCGTGTCCCGGACGTTGTTCGTGTTCGCGAACGCCGGTCACGTGCACGTCGGCCTGGACGGGCAGACGATGCCGCTCGCGCGCGGGGACGTGGCGGCCGTCGCCCCGGGGAGCTCGACGATCGAGCTCGTCGCCACCGGTGAGCGGAACGAGGTCGTGCTGTTCAGCAT
Organism: Pseudoclavibacter sp. JAI123; assembly: GCF_013409665.1. NCBI lineage: Bacteria > Bacillati > Actinomycetota > Actinomycetes > Micrococcales > Microbacteriaceae > Pseudoclavibacter > Pseudoclavibacter sp. JAI123. The sequence goes on from NZ_JACCCM010000001.1 coordinate 2,027,804, forward strand.
CGATGTGGCGGTCGCCGGTGGCGACGAGGACGCGGTGCCGGTGCAGGGCATCACTCGTCTCTCCGACCCGACGCTCAACACGTTCGTCTTCACGTCCTGCTACGGGCTCGCGCAGGCGCCTGTGCCGACGTCGAAAGCGACCGCGGACACGGTCGAGCACGCTGCCGCGACGCTCGCTCGGGGTCTCCTGGCCCGCATGGCGCACCTGGAGGAGCCGGACCTCTACCGGGCATCGCTGCGGCATATCCGTCTGCACGCCGCTGACCCCAACCTCAGCCCTTCGACGTTGGCCGACCGGTTCAAGGTCTCGACGCGGAAGCTCCAGCTGCGCTACAGCCAGGAGGGCGACACCGTCGTCTCCGCGATCCGCAGGAGCCGGGCGGCGATCGCGCACAGCATCTGGCAGCGGGACCCGTCCCTCGCCGCAGCGATCGTCGCTGCCAGGTCGGGGTTCACGTCTGCTCGGATCATGCGGCGCGCGCTCGCCGAGTTCCCCGAGTGACGTCCCCGGTTTCCGAGCTCAGCCGACGAACGACCCGATGAGCACCCACGCCAGGTACGCGGTCACGGCGGCTCCGAGGATCCATTCGAGGATGGAGTCGGTTTTTCCGAGTACGGGGAGAGTGAAGTGGCCGTCACCGTGAAGCCGACGAGCGCTGACCTGGCGATCAACAATGCCCAGACGATCGGACGAGCCCACCAGTCGTCGCGGTCGCAAACTGCCGACCCACGCGACAGGCGTAAGGACTGGGATGGCGAGAACCAGTGGGTGCGGTGGCGGTGCCCGCCGAACCTGCCCGCATCGATGCCATCCCAATTGAGCAGCGCTTGGAGTTCATCAGCGTCGCCGTCCGCGAGCGAGGTCTTCCCCGTCAAGATGGAACCCCGAGTCACACGTCTCTTCCAACAACCGCACTTCCTCGACTGCGCGTTCGAACGTGACTGAAGCAAGCTCGGAAACGCAGACACCTGGCCGTTATCCGCAAGACAGGAAATCCGGCACGCCCCGCTCAGCCTTCCCCGCTCTGGCATTCCAACGCATTCGAGCGTCGACCCTCCGAATCGCACCGGCCTGGGATATGGCCCCGTGACCGGCACTTTCCCCGGGGGAACAGTGACCGCCAGCTGGTCGCGGAGTGTCGAGCCTTGACGGCAACGGCGGCCGCAACCCGGGAAAGCGCGCTCCCCGAAGCGCCGCGTCTGCTCGGCATACTGGGCGGCGTCGAGGTTCTCGGCAGTGGACGGCACACGTCGTCTTCCCCTGCGCAGAAGGACGTGCCATGCCCATGAGCAACCATTCCGAAGACTCCGCTGGCGTCTCCCGTCGCGCCGTCACCACCGGAGCTGCGTGGGCGGTACCCACGATCATGCTCGCCGCGGCCGCTCCTCTGGCGAGCGCGTCCCCGTGCGTTCCGCCGCTGACCAACTGGCAGTTCCGGCAGGTGAGCACCAACTTCAACTCCGGCGAGTTCGGCGTCCGCACCATGGCCAACGGCTCAGCAGACTCCTACTACGTCCGCGCTGACCAGAGCCCCATCAACGCCAACCGGAACGGGTACGTGCACGTCTTCGCCCCGATCGATGTCGTCGCAGGCCGCACCTACTCGTTCGACTTCACGGGACTGCAGAACGGTGGCGGCGGAGGCCGGAACCTCGCCGCGCGCGTCGACGTCTTCGCCGGCCTCCGCACGACCGCGCAGCTCGACCAGCAGCTCACCGGAACGACCGCACCGACCTGGCTGACGAACAACTCCATCTGGCGCGCCAGCTCCTACGGAAACACCGGCGCGGGCATCCCGCAGGTCAAGCTCGTCAACGATGGTCAGATCGCCCCGAACAGCAGCACCACGAGCCAGCCCTACTCCGGCACCTTCACCGCGACCACCACCGAGTCCCTCTTCTTCGCGTACACCTGGCTCCTGACGCCCACGTCGGGCGCGGCGAACGTGAACGACGACATCGCCCTCAGCCTCCCCACGATCGCCTGCCCGGCGTAGCCCGGCCGCGTTTCAGTCGAAGAGACCGCGCCCCTGATCGGCAGTCGGCGCGGGCGCGTTCGCGGTCACTGGGCGCTCGGACAGGTCCGCGGCGGGCGCAGGTGGAAGGTTGGACTCCGGGCCACTTCTCACGAGCATCAGACCATCGGCCGCCGAGGTCGAGATTGCCTTCACTGCGCATCTCCTCGCGCCTCCAGGCGGCGGTTCAATCGTGGACCGGGCGTGCGTGTGCAACCTGGAGAGAACGCTGCCGGCCAGGCGGCGGCGCCGGGAGAGCGACAATGACGAGAGCCGTCAGCACGCGCCCTCAGATGGGCGGTGCTGACGGCTCTCGTCATGCTAGGGGTGCGGGGCTCTGCCCGCCGGTTTCTGGGGCTAGAGGCAGACCTGGTACGACAGCTCGATGCGGCCGGCAACGCGGGAGTTCGCGGCCGTGTTCCGCTCGGTGCCGCGCGTCAGGGTGCTCGTGGAGTTCACGGGCGTCACACCTCCGACGGCGCTCGAGGCGATGAAGCTCCCGCCGCCGCCGCCGCCCGCGCCGACGCCGATTAGGCCGTTGTAGCCCGTGGTCGGGGAATTGAGGTACTTCGCCGCGTACGCGCTGCCCCCGCCACCGCCGGTGTAGCCGCCGCCGCCGCCGCCGCCTGCTGTGCCACCGCCCGTAACGTTCTGGTTTGGGTTCGTGGTGGTGAAGGCTGCGTATGCGATGTTTCCGCCGGTGCCGCCGGCCGCGCCACCGGTGGTGATGCCCTGACCGCCAGCGGCTGGACCGTTGAAAGCCTCGGTCGGTGTCACGGTTGTCGACCCCGTTCCTCCGCCTGCACCGGCGGCGGTGCTCGTGCCTGTTGCGCCGCCCCTGGCGGAGATCGTCCGGTTTGGGGCAGTCCATGTCCGCGCCGCGTTGCCAGCGTTGAATCCGCTGTCGCCGCCAGCGTTCGGCACGGTGAGCGTCGAGGAAATGGTGCCGGGGCCGCTGATGCCCGAGCCCGATCCGCCGCCACCACCGGCGACGACGATTGGGGCACCGCCGACGAGGATCGCTGATCCGCCGCCGCCGGAGCCCGCGGCGAACTGGAACTGAGGGCCCGAGGGGCCGCCGGCGCCGCCGTTGCCGTATCCGGTTCCCCCGGCGGACGGGGCGACCCCGCCGCCGATGTAGGTCCCGCCGGCTGCAACCCGCAGCACGAGCGTCTGGCCGGGGACGACGGTGAGCGTGCCGGTCGCGACCTGGCCTGCTCCACCGGAGTTCTGGGTGCTCTGGCCGCCGCCGGCGGCACCTACGACGCGGTAGGTGATCGCGGTCACCCCTGCAGGCACGAGGAACGGCGTGTCGACGTAGGTCGCACCGGCCGGACGTGCAGCTACCAGCGCCTGCGCGGGGCCGCAACGGCTGGCCGCTTGGGCGGGGGCTGCCGCTGCGAAGCTGATGATCGGCACGGCCCAGGCGGCGCCGGTGATCATCGCTCGTCGGGATGTGGATGGCGGTGTGTTCTGGGGGTCTGTCATGAGGTGGCTCGTTTCATGGTCGGGGGGGGCGGTGTCGCGCTCGCGCGCGGGTGTCGTCCTCTGCGAGACACCAGGCCCGGGCTCGGACTTCTGATCGGGCACACGGTGCGTCGGGGCTGAGACAGCCGTCGTCTCAGGCCCGACGCCGGCGTGTGTGTGGGCAGCATCTCGGCGGGGATCTCAGACCTCAGCTCGTTCGATCGTCGTCTCCACCGCCCCGTACCGACCACGTGCGCCGAGACGGGACTTCCGGACCCTGGGGGAGGGTCCGGAAGCTACTGTCCACGCTACGAGCTGACGTGGCGCCGACGAGGGGCGGATGTCCCGGTGTGCGCATATGGGCCGCTTCCTTGCGGATACCGACCCAAAACGCGGAACCGGCGGCCACACCGCTGGCTCCCGGACTCGAAGCGTTGTCAGGTCGCCGACTCCAGAGGAGGATCCGAACTCGGCATCTACTTCTGGGACGAGGCAGGTGAACGTGAGCCTCCACGACTGCCGCGATCTTGGGCTCGTCGTGGACGTCCTGCTGGTCCCGGACGTCATTGGCGTCCGGTTGTAACGCCTACAGGCCGAAGACGCCGACTTCCGCCGGCTCGTCGACGCGATCACCGCGAAGCAGGACAAAGCTGCCGACGAGGTGGTGGCCGAACTCGCGGGCGGTTGGCCCAAGGACTAGGACTTCCGGGAGATGACCGAAGACCTCGCCGGTCGGCGCAGCCCCGGCACCGACCTCCCCTGGCCGGACGCGTAGAGACCAGGGTCGCGCTCCGCCGTCTCGAGTCTGGCCGGCAGGACACGAGCGCTCCGGACGCCATTGTCTGAGCGCAGACGTCAGCGTTCGTATCGAACGACGGGCTGGATCAGCACAGGCCCCGTCGTTCGAAGGTGAACCCGGTCACAAACACGGCCTGATCGTTGTTGGTGTTCGGGCTTCCGCCGAGCAGGTACCCGGTGTTGAGGTACCTGATTGTGAAGGAGGTGACCGGCCCTGGGAATCGAACGCGCATCTCTCCACCGGGTGCGTTCTCGTCGATTCCTCCGTCATTCGCGTTGCGCCATGGTGACGGCATTGTTCCATCCCCGGTGACGCTCGACCCGGCGGGTGGCTCGGCGACGAACGAGGACGCGGACTCCAGCACGATCCCATCGACGAAATCGCGAGTGCCGAACCAGCTCGTCGACCAGGCGCTGTCGATGTCGGTGATCGCGAAGCGGAGATCGTAGAGGGGCACAGCGGCAATGGGAGCGAGCGTTGGAGTGCATTTACTCGGACGCGAGACGCATGCCCTTCGCCGAGTTGGCGTGGCCCTCGAGCGCGGCCAGGTTCATCGGGTCGTCGGCGAACGCCCCACGCTGGTCCGCTTCCCAAGAGTCTGCGCCACCGATCCCAGCAGCAGCGAGTGGGGTGTTGTGTGCGATCTGGACGGCACCCGACGTCGCGACGCCGCGGGCATCGCAACTCTTCCCGTCGCCGTGGTGGGGACGAGGGCGAGAAATGCGCGGTCAGCGACGCTGCGGAGAAGGGAGAAGGGACGTGCCTGCCCTGCAGGCTCGGACGAGCTGGCACGTCTCCTACCCGGGGACTGCAGGGGCGCCCGTGAACCGAGACGCCTCCGCCGAGCGGCGGGGTCGCCTTTGCGCGTGGGCGGCGTGGCCGATCGCGGGAAATGGCCCGGATATCGCGTATCGCGGTCGGCAAGGCCTGCCGTTTCTGGCCCCCGCATAGCCTGTTGTCGTTGTCGCCGAGGATCGGCGAGTGTTCACCACCGTCGGGCCTTCGTGACCTCTCGAACAGTGAACCGACGACGCTCCGCGGCCAACATCTGGTCGCCCCCGTGATGGGGAATCTCCTGGAGGACATGCCACTCGTGACGAACAACGAACATGCCAATGTCGGAGTCTCGCGGCGCTCGCTCGTGAACGGAGCCGCCTGGTCGATCCCGGTCATCGCCGTCGCCACGGCCACCCCGTCTGCTTCGGCGTCCTGCGGGGCACCCGGGAACGAGATCTACGCGCCCGGCGTCTACGACCTGACGCTCCCGCAATGCGTCTCATCCGTCACCTTCGAGGTCGTCGGCGGCGGAGCAGCGGGTGCAGCCGCCGGGCGGATCCAGGGAACGCTCACCCTGGCGGGCCGGGGCGTGACGCTGCGCCTGGTCGTCGGCGCAAACGGCGGTTTCTCGTCCAGCACCACGGTCGGCGCCGTCGGCGGCGCAGGCTACGGCGCGGGCGGCTCCACTCAGCCCAGCGCACGAGGCAGCTCAGCAGGCGGCGGTGGCTCCGCCATCCTCATCGGCACGACCCCGTACGTCGTCGCCGGTGGAGCCGGCGGAACCGCGACGTTCAACGCCAACGGCAACCCGTCTGGCCCCACCTGGGGTGGGTATGGCGAGGTGACAACCTCTTTGAACGGCGTGCCGTACGGCAACTCCAATGGTGGCCCCACCCCCGGGAACGGGCGCGGGCGCACCGCCAACTTCTACGAGGGAACGACCCTCACCCGAACGAACGTCGCTGGTGGACAGCCTGGCAGGGCAGCAAATGCCGGTGCTGGCGGCGCCGGCGGCGCAGGACTCGCCTACAACAACTTCACGACAGAGTTCACCGCCGTTTCGCCGGTCACCGGCGGCGCGGGCGGAAACTTCGGAACGGGATCCAATGGTGGTGGCAACGGCGGAGCCGGATTCCTCATGATGTCGGGTGCGATCCAGGGTGTCACCGGTGGTGGCGGCGGCGGGTACGCCGGCGGAGGCGGTGGCGGCGGCGCGATCGCGCGTCACACCGCGAGTGGCTTCGTGAACACGTACACGACGGGCGGCGGAGGCGGCTCGTCATACACCGGCGGCGCTGGAGTCGCAACGACCCTCGTCGGGACCGGCACGGCCGGGCTGAACGCCGGACTCATCCGCATCTCCTGGACCTGATCCGGTACGCCCCACCCACGCATCCCAGGTGATGCGTGGGTGGGGGCGCATCCCGTCGTCGGCATCCGACAGCACCCGCGTAGCTGGGACATGACCACTCGATACACGAGCCGGCTGGATCCAGCCGGACGCAGGAGGCCTCGGCGCCGCCCTCTCTGGCCTCCTCGACCATGGCGCCGGAGGTGTGAGCTGCGCCGAGCTGAACCCTGCCCTGCACGCGTTCTCGACCTGCGCACTCAGCACTGACGACCTCGCCAACCGGTCGCCGCGACTGTGCGGACGTTGGACCTGGGAGAGGTGGCCGCGGTGGCTCCACCGGCATCTGACCGGCTTTTGCGCCCAGATGGGAGCAGAAACCCCCGGACCAGGGAAAGACATGTCTCCTGACCGGGGGTTTCTCGCGGTGGGTGATGCGGGACTCGAACCCACGACCTCTTCCGTGTGAAGGAAGCGCGCTACCAGCTGCGCCAATCACCCGCGACGAGGACTAATCATGCCACAGAATCCGGCGGGGGATGAGCACGCGGCATTGAAGTGCCGAACCGTGTCGCCGTGTCGTCCAGGTGCACGAGTCGGTCGAGCACGCCCCGGGACTGCGGGCGTGCCTGCAGCACCTCGAACGGCACCCTCCGGCGACTGTTCGCACCAGCCCCTCGTGCAGGAGACCCAAGACGCCCGCCGCGGCTTGCCGTTCTGACCAGGACTTTCGGCGAATTACACCGGTGGATTTTGTATCGCGGCTCGAGTTCCTATAGAGTCATTCTCGCGCTGGTCAAGCCGGAACGGAAGTTCCCGAGACAAGCGCGATGCGGATGTGGCGCAGTGGTAGCGCATCACCTTGCCAAGGTGAGGGTCGCGAGTTCGAATCTCGTCATCCGCTCGAGTGTGACTCAGTCTGGTGGTAAACACCAAACGGGGTTTGCACGGGTTTCAACCCACAACACGGTGACGTGGCCGAGAGGCGAGGCAGCGGCCTGCAAAGCCGTCCACACGGGTTCGAATCCCGTCGTCACCTCGCAATGGGCGATTGGCGCAGCGGTAGCGCGCTTCCCTGACACGGAAGAGGTCACTGGTTCGATCCCAGTATCGCCCACCATTGAGAAGAAGGCCCCTGAATTTCAGGGGCCTTCTTCGTGTCCGCCGTCACTGCCGAACAAGCGGAGGATCCTCACCATGACGTCCGCGAGGGATACGACAGGCTCCGCAGCCGCAGGCAGTCAGCGCTCGAGACTCGAGGAACGCTACTTCCGGCGCATGGCGGCCGCCGTCGACGAGAAGACCGAGCTCACCCACTGGCTCCGAGGTGGACGCATTCTCGACATCGGCGCCGGCGGGGGAGAGCTGGCGGCCAGGATCGCAGCACTTCCTGACGTCGACGACGTCATAGCGCTCGACGACTCCGCCGACGCGGTCGCCCACTTGCGTGCTATCCCCGGCATCACGGTGCGGTCAGGGACCGCCGAGCAGCTTTCGGAACTCGGGTTGCGCGACCTCGACGGCATCGTCATGAGCTCGGTGCTGCACGAGATCGCCTCGTACAACCCGCGGGGACCAGAGCACGGTCGACAGGCTGCGCTGGCGAACCTCGCCGTCATCGGGACGGCGCTCGCCCCCGACGGGGTGCTGATCATCCGCGACTTCGTCATGCCGAGCAACCCGGACCGGCCGCTGACGCTCGTCACCCCGGGACGGGATGGGGACGATCTGCTCGGCGCCTACCGGGAGCAGGTCCCAGTGCCCGAGCTCGCGGACTTCACCGCACGCGGCCCCCACACGTTCATGGCGACAGCGCGTGCTGTCACGGAGGCGCTCCTCACGGTCAGCTGGGGTGAGGGGTCGCTGCCGAGAGAGGCCCAGGAGCAGTACTGCCAGTTCGAGCTCGACGAACTCCCACACGCGGTTCTGGCCATGGACCCGGAGCTGTCGCTCCTGCACAGGGAGGCGTGGATCCAGCCCGGGTATCGACAGCACCTCGCGGGCTGGACTGTCCTCGAGGAGGACGGGACGCCCTGGTTCCCGGACACGAAGGCCGTCTGGGTCTTCGAACGGAGTCAGGCGAGGGCCCACAACGGCGGCCGGGATCGCCGAGCGCTCACGCCGTGAGGTCCCGTTCGAGTCGGAGAACGCCGAGTTCGCCATCGACGGTGAATTCCCCGTCGTCGAGGCGGCGGGCCAGACTCGTCAACCAGGCCCCGTAGGAGACTGCGATCGGAGCAGGAGTCGGTCCGTCGATCGGCAGCCAGATGACCTGCCCACGTTGGCCTGCGGGGAGCGGATCGAGGTCCACGGCGTGACCCGTCCCGTCAGAATCCGTGAAGCGGAGCCAGCCGCTGCTGTTCGGAATCGCTCGCACCCGATCCGGAGCCATCCACGAATACTCCGTCGAGCCCACATCGTCGCCGAGCGCTTCGGACCGCACGCGGTGATCTTCGAGCATTGCCTCGATGCTCAGGAATGTCAGATAGTCGAAGAGGTCGAGGAGCTGCGTCGGGTTGTCCTGCCCGTCATGAATGCGCAGGCTCGCCACCAGCTCGTCTGGCAGGTCACCGACTGCGCCTGCAAGCTGGTCAAGCGAAGCGTCGTCTGCGCCGGGACGCAACGTGTCAGCGACGGCAGGGACGTGACGGCGCAGGACGCGCTCGATCGTCTCCCAGGCCTCTGCGATGTGCGGCATCTCGGCCAAGAGCCCAATCCTCTCTTCGTGTGTGAACCTGCAAGGTGCCCGGTTTTTCCGGGGCATGACTCAGTCGCTCCACTCCCACACGGTCGTGCGGCCCCTGAGCTTGACGCCCGTCGTGTCGGTGGTGACCCGCACGACACCGGTTCCCTCGAGCCAGCGTCGGAAGTTCGGGCGATCGTACGGCTCCGATTCCAGCGCTGCACCGAGCGCGAGGGCGGTGCCGGAGGTGAACTTCTCGCCGAGCAGCGCTCGCGTGACCTCCCAGTCCCGCCAGAGGATCTCACCGAGCCTCACACGCGCCGCCTCTACGATCACCGTGTGGTCGAAGGGCAGGCGCAGCGCGTCGTCGAGCGGATGCCAGACCAGTTCACCGGCCCGGGCACCCGGTTCGAGGAACACGAGACTCGCGAGGGAGATCGTCGCACTGCGTGGGTCGCGCATGGTGCCGTCGAACCAGCCGAGCTGGCGGGTAAACCGCACCTCGGGCTCCGGGATACCGGCTTTCGTGCGCATGGCACGCAGCACTGGGACCGGCCCGTGCTCGCCCGCAAGCAGGAGCACCCCCGGAAGGGCCTCGACGCCCGCATGCGGGTCGTACTGTCGCACCGCCAGACCGAACTCCAGCCGCTCGTCGCGATAGCGCACGGGCAGTGCATCCATCGCGACGAGCGGCTGATCGTACGCTTCGCTCAACGCAGCACCGTCTGCGCGGCCAGCACCGCGCGAATGTCGGAGAACGTCTGACGGCGAACGAACGCCCCGTCCTCCCACACGGTCTGCAGGAGGGACTCGGCCTCCTCCGCGGGCGTGGCGCGCTCGATGAGGCGCATCCGAGCGTCTGCGTCTCGGACGACGGCGAGTCGCCCCGTCGCGCTCTTCTTCGTTCCGCTGTCGGTCACTGGGTCCTTCCGGATGTCGACGCCGCGACCATCGACTCGGATCCACGTCGCCTTGATCGCGGACATGAACGTGTCCCTGGTCTGGTACTGGTACCCGAAGCTTCCCATGCCGAAGACGACGTTTCCAGACGCGAAGCCCTTCGCCGCGAGTCGCTCGGTGATGCGCACAGCCCGCTCGCGGGTGATGGAGTCGCCGTAGATGGCGCCGATGTGCGGGTCGAGCTCCCGGAAGCCCGCGGCGTTCACGGTGCCGCCGAACGTGTCCCAGAGGAGCTCGATGACCCCCTTCCGCTCGGCCGTGCTGACGCCATGGCCCTCGTCCTCGATACCGCAGAGGATGTCGACGGGGTCGCCTGAATCCGGCCGAATGACGAGCTTGCCGTCGCGCGCGAGCACCTCCTGCTTGAGGGCGGGCAGGTACTCGGTGAGGACGCGCCAGAGGTCGAACGTGTCGGAGACCACGGAGACGATGCCGTTCGGGTACAGGTGGAGGAGTCGCTCGAACAGCTCGCGCTCGCCGACCGTGGCGATGCCGGCGCACATCACGGAGTGCTCGGTCGCAGGCACGCTCCCCGCGACGAACTCGCCGCCGTAGCGGCGCTCGATCCAGTCGATGGAGACGAGAGAGTCGGTTCCCGTGAAGCTGAGCAGGTGCGCGGCGCCGCTCATCGCCGCAGTCTCGTTGGAGGACATGCCACGGTAGGAGAAGTCGTGTCCCTGCCAGTCGACGGCTGCGGGCGGCGTGCCCGTCCTGGCGGCCGCGACCTCGAGCGTCTCTCGCATGGCCCTGGCGAGCGTCGCCGTCGTCGAGGCCTGCCAGATCTCCGCGCTCAGGACCGTCTCGACGTAGTTCGTCAGCCAGAAGAAGTCGGGGTGCGTGTTCTCGATCGTGAAGCTCGGGATGCGCAGCGGCACCGCCGTGCCTTCTGGGACCGCGCAGAACCGCAGGGGCAGGAACCCGAGCCGGTGCAGTGCGCGGATGTGCGCGCTCCCGATCGTGTTCGGGCCGAGGATGCGCGCGAGTCGCGCCTCGTAGGCCGCGCAGACCTCGTCCTCCTCGGCGTCGAAGAACACCCGGAAGGAGTCCGTGTAGCGCTCGAGGAACGCCTGGAGCCCGAAGTGCACGACGGCCCCGATGTCCGCGATGCGAGATCCGCGGTTCGTGTAGTTGGAGTAGACGCCCGTGACGTTCCCCGCGAGTCCGTACTGCTGCAGGTGGCCGAGCTTGTACGCGTCCGTCTGGAAGAGGGGAGCGATTGCCGTGAAGTTCATGGTCGTGCCTTTCTGGTGGCGAGGTGGAGGTCGTCGTCGCGCTGCTCAGCGCTCGACGAAAGGGGCAAGGATGTTGCGAATCGAGAGCACCTTGGTCGCCACGCCTTCGCGAGCGGAACCGGGGTGCGAATCGGTGGTGATGATCTCGGCGAAGTGCTGGCGCAGGGCAGGCGCCTCACCGGAGAACACGCCGTGGCTCACGAAGAGGGAGAGCCGCTCGCGATTCAGGCCCGTCGCCTCTGCAAGTCCTCTGAACGTGCCGCCGCCGTCGCAGATGTCGTCGACCACAAGCAGTCGTCCGTGCTCCGGCAGCTGCTCGCAGCTGAAGCCGGAAAGTCTGCCCGTGGCGAAGTCGCGGTGCTTCTGTGCACGGAAGAGCGGAAGGTGCAACGCGTCGGCCGCAGCCTGCGCACGGGTGACGGCGCCCGCGTCCGGCGCGATGACGCCCGTGAAGTCGTGGGTGTCGCCGACACGACCGATCGTGGCACGACGGATGTACGGTGCGGAGCCGATCACCTTGACGTTGTCGATCAGCGCGGGCGCGACTCGGGAGTGAGGGTCGAAGACGATCACCTGGTCGAGCCGGAAGCTGTTGATGAGGTCGGCGTAGACCCTCGCGCCGAACGGCACGCCGCGGTCGGCCCGGGCCGCGGGCAGGTACGGGAGGAGGGCGACGGCGCGGTGCCCGAGCCCGTGGGTGTAGTCGGCCCACATCCCGAGGGTAACGAGGTCCGACGGGTCAGCACCGGTCACGGTGGCGTAGGCCGGCACCTCCTCAAGGGAGTCGGGCACGACGAGGGAGACCTCGCCGCCCGGGAAGCGCATGGTGCGGATGGCGCTCGTGGCCTTCCAGCCGGAAGGCATCTGTGCTTGGAAGTGGATGCTCATGACTCGAGCATACGCCCCTATTCGTAGATTTACGAATAGATGTCGGCGAGTGACCTGGGAGGGACACGAAGAAGGCCCACCCGGATGATCCGGATGGGCCTTCGAGCACGTGTGGGGTCAGGTCACACGCGACGGAACTGATTGACGAGCGGGCAGTCGAACGGATCGCGTGCCTGCAGGCCGACGCGGTTCAGGTACTCGATCACGATGCCGTACGACTTGATGAGCGTCGTCTCGGTGTACGGCACCTCGAGGTTCTGGCAGTGCTCGCGGATGATCTCGCGAGCTCGAGCGAGGTGCGGACGCGGCATGCTTGGGAAGAGGTGGTGCTCGACTTGGTAGTTGAGACCGCCCATGAGCGCGCTGGCCCACCAGCCACCGCTGACATTGCGGGACGTGAGCACCTGCTTGCTGAAGAAGTCCATCTTGACGTCTGCCGGGATGATCGGCATGCCCTTGTGATTCGGCGCGAAGGAGGCGCCCATGTAGACGCCGAAGACGGCCATCTGCACGGCGACGAACGCGAAGGCCATGCCGACGGGCAGGAGCCAGAAGATGGCGCCGAAGTAGATCGCGAAGCGCACTGCGATCATGGTGAACTCGACCCAGCGACCCTTGATCGGCTGTCGCGTGAAGAGCGACTTGATCGAGCGGAAGTGGAGGTTGTAGCCCTCGAAGGTGAGCAGCGGGAAGAAGAGGTAGCCCTGCTTGCGCGTGATCAGTGCGAGGAGACCGGTCTGCTTCCGGGCGTCTTCCTCGGTGAACGAGATCGTGTCGAAGTCGATGTCAGGGTCTTTGCCCATTTTGTTCGGGTTCACGTGGTGCTTCGTGTGCTTCGTCATCCACCAGCTGTAGCTCATGCCGACGACGCCCGCCGCGAGGAAGCGACCGAGGCGGTCGTTGCCCGGGCCGGACTCGAGCACCTGTCGGTGCGAGGCCTCGTGCGCGATGAACGCGAACTGCGTGAAGATGATGCCGAGCGCCGCGGCGATGAGCAGCTGGAACCAGCTGTCGCCGAGCAGGATGAAGCCGGTGATCGCGCCACCCAGGGCGACGATGAGGCCGGCAGCCAGCATTCCGTAGAACCAGCGAGTGCGCTTGAGGAGGCCCATCTCACGGATGACCTTCGACACTGCGCTGTAGCTCTGCGTGACGGACTTCGCTCCCGGTGTGCGGGGCTTCGTGGTTCGGACGCGACCGAGACCCTGAAGCGGGCCTGAGGCCTGGGGGAGCGCAGAAGATGAAGTCGTGATGTGAGGATCCCCTCGGTCGGCAACCTTCGGTTGTTCGTTCGCCAAAGGCAGTCCGCCGATCGCTGACTTCAGGCTAGCCGGATGTGCCGCCCTGTTGGCTGTGTATCTGCACGCGTCGCGTCACCCAGCGTCTTCACACGCGATGTATCTCGACCCGGCGTATCTTGTTCCCATCACGGATCGCGCCGAGCGGCGCACTTGGAGGAACCATGTCTTCGACAGGCAGCAGCGCAGGTGCGAACACGGGCGAGCCGAGGGGCGGTCGAGTGCGCGACTCCGCGAACTCGGGAGCGCGCGTGCAGGCCGTGCACACGGGGCTCAAGAAGGTCGTCACGGGTCGCGAGAGCGTCATCAAGGAGCAGGCGGTGAAGCTCGCCGAGAAGCTCGACGTGAAGACGGATGGGCGACACCACCAGAAGATCCGGCTCGCGCTCCTCGCCCTGAACAGCCTCGTGGACACGCTCGGCAGGGACGGCACGTCTGCATCTGAGACCAAGAGCTCCGAGCGTGGTGAGAGCAAGGAGCCTGCGGGGAACTCGAAGGGGCGCACGGCATCAGCGCCGGGTTCGGACGAGCCAGAGGACATCGGCAGCTTCACCGCCAAGGGGGACCGTCCCGCGAAGTAGCGGAGATCGTCCTCTGCGCGCCGACCGGTGCTCTGCGCGAGGCCGTGCCGCGATAAAGTGGTCGCTTGTTCATGCCTAACGACAAGGAGCATCGTGACCAGCGATCCCGTTGACCTCGAGACCGAACCCCGCCAGAGCGATGCCGGCGGCGCGACGACCACCGGATTCGAGCTCTTCACCGACCGCTCCGTCGTCGCGATGAAGCTGGACGGGGAGCTCGTGGACCTCGCCCGCGAGGTACCGGAGGGCGCAGTCGCAGAGCCGGTCACGATCGACAGCGAAGAGGGGCTGAGCATCCTCCGCCACTCCGCCGCGCACGTCATCGCGCAGGCCGTGCAGAAGATCAACCCGGACGCCAAGCTCGGTATCGGTCCCCCCATCACCGACGGCTTCTACTACGACTTCGACGTCGAGACCCCGTTCACGCCGGAGGACCTCAAGGCCATCGAGAAGGAAGCCCAGCGCATCCAGCGTCAGGGCCAGCGCTTCGTGCGACGCGTCGTCACCGACCACGAGGCGCGAGCGGAACTCGCGAACGAGCCGTACAAGCTCGAGCTCATCAGCATCAAGGGGTCCGGCGCGAACGCGGACAACGAGTCCGTAGAGGTCGGGGCCGGTGAGCTGACGATCTACGACAACGTCGACCCGAAGACCGGCGAGGTCTGCTGGAAGGACCTCTGCCGAGGCCCGCACGTGCCGTCGACTCGCATGCTCAGCAACGGCTTCGCCATCCTCCGCTCCGCCGCCGCCTACTGGCGCGGATCAGAGAAGAACCCTCAGCTGCAGCGCATCTACGGCACCGCGTGGCCGACGAAGGACGAGCTGCGCGCCTACAAGGAGCGCATCGAGGAGGCCATGAAGCGCGACCACCGTCGCCTCGGCCGCGAGCTCGACCTGTTCAGCTTCCCGGACGAGCTCGGCTCCGGGCTTCCGGTGTTCCACCCCAAGGGCGGCATCATCAAGCTCGAGATGGAGGAGCACTCCCGGAAGCGCCACGTGCAGGAGGGCTACAGCTTCGTCTCTACCCCGCACATCACGAAGGGGCGCCTCTACGAGATCTCGGGCCACCTCGACTGGTACCGCGACGGAATGTACCCGCCGATGCGCATCGACGAGGAGGTCGACGAGGCGGGCAACGTCACGAAGCAGGGACAGGACTACTACCTGAAGCCCATGAACTGCCCCATGCACAACCTGATCTACAACCAGGGCGCGCACTCGTACCGCGAGCTGCCGTTGCGCATGTTCGAGTTCGGCACCGTCTACCGCATGGAGAAGTCCGGGGTCGTGCACGGCTTGACCCGTGCCCGCGGCTTCACGCAGGACGATGCGCACATCTACTGCACGCGTGAGCAGATGCGTGACGAGCTGTCGAGGACGCTTGAATTCGTGCTCTCGCTCCTCAAGGACTACGGCCTCGACGACTTCTACCTCGAGCTGTCGACGAAGAACCCGGAGAAGTTCGTCGGAGACGACGCGACCTGGGAGGAAGCGACTCGCACGCTCGAGGAGGTCGCGACGGCGTCGGGGCTCGACCTGGTCCCAGATCCGGGCGGAGCGGCCTTCTACGGGCCCAAGATCTCGGTGCAGGCCCGCGACGCCATCGGTCGCACCTGGCAGATGTCGACCATCCAGCTCGACTTCAATCTCCCCGAGCTCTTCGACATGGAGTACGCGGCCCCCGACGGCACGCGTCAGCGGCCCGTCATGATCCACCGAGCGCTGTTCGGGTCCATCGAGCGCTTCTTCGGCGTGCTCGTCGAGCACTACGCCGGTGCGTTCCCGGTCTGGCTCTCCCCGGTCCAGCTCGTCGCCATCCCTGTCGCCGAGCAGTACGGGGACTACCTGCAGGGCATCGTCAACGAGCTGCGTTCACACGGCGTCCGCGCGGAGCTCGACGCCTCAGATGACCGCATGCCCAAGAAGATCCGCAACCACACCAAGGCGAAGGTGCCGTTCCAGCTCATCGCCGGCGAGGACGACCGCGCCGCCAAGACGGTCTCCTTCCGATTCCGTGACGGCACGCAGCGCAACGGCGTCCCGATCGAGGACGCGATCCGTCTCGTCCGCGGGGCTGTCGACGAGCACCTGCTCGTGAACACGGCAGAAGACCTGGCATGAGCGCCCTCGGGTTCCCGGACGGCGAGCTGGATGGTCTCGAGATCGAGCGCTCTACCGACTTCGCCGGGGTGCCCGACTCGTTCCAGCGGCTCTGGACGCCGCACCGGATGGCGTACATCCAGGACGGGCAGGACCCGGCCGCGGACGCCTGCCCGTTCTGCGTCGGGCCCACGATGGACGACGAGAAGTCGCTCATCGTGGCCAGGGGCGAGCACGCGTTCGTGGTCATGAACCTGTACCCGTACAACTCCGGCCACCTGCTCGTCTGCCCGTACCGCCACGTCGCGATGTACGACGAGGCCACGGAGGACGAGGTGCTCGAGATCGCACACCTCACGCAGACCGCGATGCGCGTGCTGCGTGAGGTCTCGAACGTGGACGGCTTCAACATCGGCATGAACCAGGGCCGACTGGCCGGGGCTGGGATCGCCGGCCATCTGCACCAGCACATCGTGCCGCGGTGGCAGTTCGACGCCAACTTCTTCCCGATCATCGCCAAGACGAAGGCGTTCCCATCGCTCCTCGGAGAGACCAGGCAGGCTCTCGCGGACGCTTGGCCGCGGGCCTGACATCCAGCGTTTTCATTGGGCAGTCGCCCAACCATGCGTCGACCGCGCCGCGTCTACACTTGAGCACACTTCACACCCGAACCGCCTCGCACTGACTGCGCGCGGAGACTAAGGACATCATGAGCGAACGCACTGCCACCTCTGTCGGCGCCGACGGAACCGTCGGCTCCAACCGCGTCAAGCGCGGACTTGCCGAAATGCTCAAGGGCGGCGTGATCATGGACGTCGTCACCGCCGAGCAGGCTCGCATCGCCGAGGACGCTGGCGCCGTCGCCGTCATGGCGCTCGAGCGCGTTCCTGCGGACATCCGCGCACAGGGCGGCGTCGCGCGCATGAGCGACCCGGACCTCATCGAGAGCATCATCGCCGAGGTCTCCATCCCCGTCATGGCGAAGGCCCGCATCGGGCACTTCGTCGAGGCACAGGTGCTGCAGGCCCTCGACGTCGACTACATCGACGAGTCCGAGGTGCTGAGCCCTGCTGACTACGTGAACCACATCGACAAGTGGCAGTTCACGACGCCCTTCGTCTGCGGCGCCACGAACCTCGGCGAGGCCCTGCGTCGCATCAACGAGGGTGCCGCGATGATCCGCTCCAAGGGCGAGGCCGGCACGGGAGACGTCTCCGAGGCGACGAAGCACATCCGAAAGATCCGCGGCGAGGTCGCGTCCCTAACCTCAATGACGCGTGACGAGCTCTACGTCGCGGCCAAGGAGCTGCAGGCGCCGTACGAGCTCGTCCGAGAGATCGCCGAGACCGGCAAGCTGCCGGTTGTGCTCTTCACGGCGGGAGGCGTCGCCACCCCGGCCGACGCCGCCATGATGATGCAGCTCGGCGCCGACGGCGTCTTCGTCGGCTCAGGCATCTTCAAGTCGGGCAACCCCGCCCAGCGAGCGGCGGCGATCGTCAAGGCGACCACCGCGTTCGACGACCCCGCCGTCATCGCGGCAGCCTCGCGCGGGCTCGGCGAGGCCATGGTCGGCATCAACGTCTCCGACCTGGCTGCCCCGCACCGCCTCGCTGAGCGCGGCTGGTAGCAGGTCGTTGGCAGCTCCCACGGTCGGCGTCCTGGCGCTGCAAGGCGACGTCCGTGAGCACCAGCAGGTGCTCACGGACCTCGGCGCCGAGGTCGTGCTCGTCCGCACTCCCGCGCAGCTCGAAACCGTCGCCGGTCTCGTCATCCCCGGTGGGGAATCGAGCGTCATCGACAAGCTCTCGCGCATCTTCGACATCGCTGAGCCCATCAAGGAGCGGATCGCGTCCGGGATGCCGGTGCTCGGCACCTGCGCCGGGCTCATCATGCTCGCAGACACCGTGCTCGACGCCATCGACGGGCAGCGGAGCTTCGGCGGGCTCGACGTCACCGTCCGCAGGAACGCCTTCGGGTCGCAGAACCAGTCGTTCGAGACCGAACTCGAGGTTCCCGAACTGGGCGGGCCAGCGGTTCATGCCACGTTCATCCGCGGCCCGGTCGTGGACGCCGTCGGCGACCGAGCCAGGATCATGGCCGCGCTGCCGGACGGCCGCGTGGTGGCAGTGTCGCAGGGGAACCTGCTCGGCACCTCGTTCCACCCGGAGATGAACGGCGAAACACGGTTCCACAGGTACTTCCTGGATCGCGTCGCCGATCACGCCGCCTGACCACACCTATTCACGCATCGACTCGAGAGAAGCCAGGAGACGAATATGGCGAGACGCCGACCGAGCAGAGCCGCGCGAAGCAAGCAGGTCAGCGATTCGCTCGCCGCCTTCATCCGCGACGCACCGTCGTCCTTCCATGCGGCGGCTGAGGTGGCCAGGCGGCTCGAGGACGCGGGCTTCACCTCCCTCGACGAGCGTGAGGAATGGCCGCAGGACGCAGGTGGGTACGTCGTCGTGCGTGACGGCGCCGTCATCGCCTGGCGCGTCCCAGCATCCACCACTCCGACGACACCGTTCGCGATCGTGGGAGCGCACACCGACTCGCCCGGGTTCAAGGTCAAGCCGACCCCCGAATCGTCAGCGCACGGCTGGCAGCGCCTCGAGGTCGAGGTCTACGGCGGTCCGCTGCTCAACTCCTGGCTCGACCGCGAGCTTCGAGTCGCGGGACGTCTCGCGCTCGCCGACGGCACGACGGTGCTCGCGGCCTCGGGACCCATCGCGCGCATCCCGCAGCTCGCCATCCACCTCGACAGGGGAGTGAACGAGCGCGGCCTTGTCCTCGACCCGCAACGGCACACGCACCCCGTGCTCGGGCTCGAGGCGGCGGGCGGCGTCGTAGCGGCTCTCGCAGAGAGCGCGGGCGTGGATCCGGAGACGATCGCCGGCTTCGACCTCTTCCTCGCCGACGCGCAGGAAGCGCAGCTCTTCGGCCATGGAGAGGCGCTGTTCGCCGGCGCTCGCCTCGACAACCTCGTCAGCGTCCACGCGGCCACGACCGCACTCGTCGAGACGGTCCCGAACGGCGTGATCCCCGTCATCGCGGCGTTCGATCACGAAGAAGTCGGGTCCGCGAGCCGGTCCGGAGCGGCAGGTCCCTTCCTCGGCGACGTCCTCGCACGCATCCAGGAGGGACTCGGCGCTGGACCCGCGCAGCAGCGGCGCGCGCTCGCAGCCTCGTGGCTCGTCTCCAGCGACCTCGGCCACAGCGTGCACCCGAACTACCCGGAGAAGCACGACGACGAATCCCGGCCCATCGCGGGACGAGGCACGCTCCTCAAGCTGAACGCGAACCAGCGGTACGCGACCGATGCCAGGGGGAGCGCGCTCTGGCACGGCGTCTGCCAGAACGCGGGCGTCGCCGTGCAGCCGTTCGTCTCCAACAACGCGCTGCCGTGCGGCTCGACCATCGGCCCGATCTCAGCCACCAGGCTGGGCATCTCGACCGTCGACGTCGGCATCCCCATCCTCTCCATGCACTCGGCACGCGAGCTGGCGGCCATCGCCGACATCGAAGCCCTCGAACGCGCACTGGCGGTCTTCCTGGCCGGAGCCTGGCCAGAGCACGCGTAAGCCGGCTCGCCTCGAGCAGGCGCAGCCCAGGAGCACGAGTAAACTGGGGACAGACCGCGCGCCGACGACGACCGGTCGTGTCCCGATTCTTGGGCAACGGTGTCGGCGCGCACACGATCAGAAGCAGGCGCCCGCCTCCGGCGAGACGCGCGAGAACAACGGAGAACACATGTCCGGACACTCCAAGTGGGCGACGACGAAGCACAAGAAGGCCATCATCGACTCGCGCCGCGCGAAGTCGTTCGCCAAGCTCATCAAGAACATCGAGGTCGCCGCCAAGATCGGCGGCGCTGACGTCGCAGGAAACCCCACGCTGGCCGACGCGATCCAGAAGGCGAAGAAGACCAGCGTCCCGATCGACAACATCAACCGCGCAGTCAAGCGCGGGGCGGGTCTGACCGGCGAATCGATCGACTACACGACCATCATGTACGAGGGCTACGGCCCCGGAGGCATCGCGCTCCTCATCGAGTGTCTGACCGACAACAAGAACCGGGCAGCCGCCGAGGTGCGCACCGCCATGAGCCGCAACGGCGGGAACATGGCAGACCCGGGCTCGGTCGCCTTCAACTTCGAGCGCAAGGGCGTCATCGTCGTCCCGCACGAGGAGACGCCCACCGAGGACGACATCCTCGAGGTCGTCCTCGACGCTGGCGCCGAAGAGGTCATCGACCACGGACACGTGTTCGAGATCCGCACCGAGGCGAGCGAGATGGTCGGCGCACGCGCGGCCCTGCAGGCCGCCGGCATCGACTACGACTCCGCGGACGCCGAGTTCGTCCCGAACGTCAAGGTCGAGGCCGACGCTGAGACCGCACGCAAGGTCTTCCGCCTCGTCGACGCCCTCGAGGACAGCGACGACGTGCAGAACATCTTCACCAACATCGACGTGTCGCCAGAGGTGCAGCAGCAGCTCTCGGAAGACGACGAGTAGTCCGAGTGCCGCGGCGCATCCTGGGCATCGATCCGGGTCTCACCCGCTGCGGCCTCGGCATCGTCGACGTGCACGGGCGACAGCGGGTCGAGTTCGTGCACGTCTCGGTCGTCACGTCATCACCTGCTGACGAGCTGCCACGGCGCCTCCGGCTCCTCGCCGACGGCATCGAGGCGATCCTCGACGAGTACACGCCCGATGCCATCGCGCTCGAGCGCGTCTTCGCGCAGCAGAACCTTCCGAGCGTCATGGGTGTCGCCCAGATCTCCGGGGTCGTGCTCGTCGCCGCCGAGCGCCGGGGCATCGCGGCCGCCCTGCACACTCCCTCGGAGGTGAAGGCGGCAGTCACCGGCTACGGATCCGCCGAGAAGAAGCAGGTCGGCACGATGGTGCAGCGCATCCTGCGCCTGGACGACATCCCCAAGCCCGCCGACGCGGCCGATGCGCTGGCCCTCGCCATCTGCTCGGCCTGGAAGACCCCGCTGGGAGCCGCCGCGGGCAGCGCTGCCGAGGCGGCACCGCCCCGGCGAGCCTCAGCAGCTGCCGGGCGCACGCCTGATGCGCCGACGGCGGCGCAGAGCGCGTGGCTCGCCGCCGAGCGTGCCGCGAAAACTCGCGGCCGCCGCGTACGGTAGACCGGTGATTGCTTCCCTCCGCGGCCAGGTGCTGTACCGAACCGCCACCACGGTCACGATCGAGGCCGCCGGTGTCGGCTACCAGGTCTTCGTGACTCCGGCCCACGCACTCCAGCTGCGCCTGGACGCCGAGGTGCTGGTGCGCACGCACCTCGTCGTGCGCGAGGACGCGTGGACCCTGTACGGCTTCCAGCGACCCGAGGAGCTCGAGATCTTCGAGCACCTCATCACGGTGACCGGCGTCGGACCGAAGTCGGCGCTCGGAGTGCTCGCGCACCTCGAGCCGGAGCAGGTCGCACGCGCCGTCGCCGAGGAGGACGTCAAGGCCTTCACCGCGGTGAGCGGCATCGGCCCCAAGACGGCCAAGCTCATCATCCTCTCCCTCGCCGGCAAGATCGCTCTCGCCCTCTCCCCGAGTCCTGCGGCTGGCGAGCCAGTCGGCCAGAATGGTTCGGCGGCACTGCGCCGCGACGTCGTCGAGGCGCTGCTCGGCCTCGGCTACGCGGAACGCCAGGCGGCTCCCGCGGTCGAAGACGCCGCGAAGGCGCTCGACGGTGAGGACCCTGACGTCGCAGCGCTGCTGCGCGCGACGCTGAAGCTCCTCGGCCCCGCGGGGAGCCGCTCGTGACCGACGTCTCGCGCATCCCCGAGTCACCGGAATCAGAGGCGGAGATCGCCTTCGAGGGGGCGCTTCGTCCCGCGAACCTCGCCGAGTTCGTCGGCCAGGCGAAGGTTCGCGTGCAGCTCGAGCTCCTGCTCAAGGCAGCGGCCATGCAGAGCCGGACGCCCGACCACATCCTGCTGGCCGGCCCCCCGGGACTCGGAAAGACGACGCTCGCCCTCATCGTCGCGGAGGAGACGGGGCAGCCCATCCGCCTCACGAGCGGCCCGGCCCTCCAGCATGCCGGCGACCTCGCGGCCGTGCTTTCGAGCCTCGTGCCCGGCGAGCTGCTCTTCATCGACGAGATCCATCGGATGGCGCGCACCGCCGAGGAGATGCTGTACCTCGCGATGGAGGACTTCCGGATCGACATCATGGTCGGCAAGGGGGCCGGGGCGACCAGCGTGCCCCTCGAGCTCGCCCCCTTCACCGTCATCGGCGCCACCACCCGCGCCGGACTCCTGCCGAACCCGCTCCGAGACCGCTTCGGCTTCACCGCCCACCTCGAGTTCTACGAGGACGGGGAGCTCGAGCGTGTCCTCGCGCGCGCGGCTCGCCTCCTCGATCTCCGGGTCGACGACGCGGCGCTCGCCGAGATCGCGACCCGCAGTCGGGGAACGCCCCGAATCGCGAACCGGCTCCTGCGGCGAGTCCGCGACTACGCGCTGGTCCACGAGACCGATGCAGACGAGCAGGCCGTGCAGCACGCGCTGCTCGTCTACGACGTGGATGCGCTTGGCCTCGACAGGCTCGACCGGGCCGTCCTGCAGGCGCTCATCGATCGCTTCGCCGGGGGACCGGTCGGCGTCAAGTCGCTCGCCGTCTCCGTCGGCGAGGAAGCAGAAACGGTCGAGAGCGTCGTCGAGCCGTTCCTCGTCCGCACGGGACTCGTCACGCGAACGCAGCGGGGCCGCGTCGCCACGCAGCAGGCCTACGCGCACCTCGGCCGGGCGCTGCCGGGCGGCGCCGTGCCGCAGGGGCCCCGCCTCGATATCTAGTCCTCCCGCCAACCTTCGATCACTGGCTGAGCGACATCCGCACGACCGCGACGTACACTAGATGCGTTTGCCGTCGTTCCGGGCGTGCATAGTCGTAGTACGGACTGCCAGAAAGGCACCCACATATGGATCTCACGCTCCTTCTTCCCCTCGTCCTCCTCGGCGTCATGATCTTCTTCATGTGGCGCAGCAACAAGAAGAGGACCCAGCAGCAGCAGGAGATGCGCAGCAGCGCCGTCATCGGCGCAGACGTCATGACGCAGAGCGGCGTGTACGGCACCATCGTCGACATCGACGAGGACAACAACTTCACGACGATCGAGTCCGAGCCCGGCACGCGCCTCCGCGTCCACTCGATGACGATCGCGAACATCCTCACCCCGTCCGTCCCGGACGACGCCTCCGCGCTCTCCGTCGAGGAGACGGTGGAAGAGTTCCCCGCCACGG
Organism: Pseudoclavibacter sp. JAI123; assembly: GCF_013409665.1. Taxonomy (NCBI): domain Bacteria; kingdom Bacillati; phylum Actinomycetota; class Actinomycetes; order Micrococcales; family Microbacteriaceae; genus Pseudoclavibacter; species Pseudoclavibacter sp. JAI123. The sequence goes on from NZ_JACCCM010000001.1 coordinate 2,051,208, forward strand.
AGCCCGAGCACCGCGACGCCGCGGACGCAGACCGCCGCGACGGCGACAACGGCTCCGAGTCCGGACCCAACACCAACAAGGCGTAGGCGACTCCCTCACCTCTCACGCACGGGCCTCGTCTTGAGGTCAGAAGGCAGAACTCTCTTGGCGAAGTCGACAACGTCATCGGCGCGTCGTGGTCGGGGTGCTGGCATCGTCCAGCGCGCCTGGCGCACGCTCACGTGGCTCCTGATCCTCATCCTTGCCCTCGTGGGCCTCAACTGGCTGGCCGTCGCCACGCAGGGCGGTCAGTGGACCCCGCGCCTCGCGCTCGACCTCGAGGGTGGCACCCAGGTGGTGCTCGCCGCTCAGCTTCCAGAGGGGCAGGCCGACCCGTCATCTGAGCAGATGCAGCAGGCGGTCTCCATCATCCGTCAGCGCATCGACGCCTCCGGTGTCTCCGAGGCCGAGATCACCACGCAGGGCGGACGAAACATCGTCGTCTCCGTTCCCGGCGAGATGGACCAGCTCACCCGTGACCGCATCGAGAACTCGGCCAAGCTCGAGTTCCGCGCCGTGCTCGTCGCCGACCAGGCTGCGAACACGCAGGCCATCCCCGCAGACCAGCTGCCTGAGGAGCTCTCGACGACGCCGACCGCGGAGCCGACGGACGCGAGCGACCTCAACTGGGTCACCGAGCAGATGTACGTCGACTTCGTGCAGTTCAACTGCGCCGACCTCGCGCCGGCCGCCGACATCGATCCGACCCAGCCGCTCATCACGTGCGACGACACGGGCACGGAGAAGTACGTCCTTGGCCCCGTCGAGGTCACCGGAGAGCGCATCGCTGACGCCACCAGCGGTCTCACCACGACGAGTACCGGCGCCACCACGAACCAGTGGGCCGTGAACATCGAGTTCGACGCGCAGGGCACCCAGGAGTTCGCCGCGGTCACCGAGCGTCTCGTCGGCCTCACCGAGAACCAGAACAGGTTCGCCGTGACGCTCGACAACCAGGTCATCGTCGCCCCGACCACCAACGCCGCGATCACCGACGGCAAGCCGCAGATCTCGGGCAACTTCAACGAGGAGAGCGCGAAGGCGCTTGCCGACCAGCTGAAGTTCGGCGCGCTGCCCTTCAACTTCGTCGCGCAGTCCACCTCCACCATCTCGGCCACGCTGGGAAGCTCGCAGCTCGTGAACGGCCTCATCGCCGGCCTCATCGGCCTCGCCGCCGTCGTCGTCTACTCGCTCTTCCAGTACCGAACGCTCGGGCTCGTCACTGTGGCCTCACTCGTCATCGCGGCAGCCTTCACCTACATCGTGGTCACCTATCTCTCCAACCAAGAGGGGTACCGGCTCTCGCTCGCGGGTGTCGCGGGCCTCATCGTCGCCATCGGCATCACGGCGGACTCGTTCATCGTGTACTTCGAACGCATCAAGGACGAGCTGAGAGACGGCAAGGGGCTCGTCTCCGCAGTCGAAGGCGGATGGACGCGCGCGATTCGCACGATCCTCGCCTCCGACGCGGTGAACTTCCTCGTCGCGATCGTCCTGCTGTTCGTCGCCGTCGGCAACGTGCGCGGCTTCGCACTGACGCTCGGTATCACGACCATCATCGACATCGTCGTCGTCACCCTCTTCACCCACCCGCTCATGCGGCTCCTGGCGCGCACCTCGTTCTTCGCGGACGGGCACCCGGCATCCGGCCTCGACCCCCGCTCCCTCGGCGCCGTGTACCGCGGCCGCGGAACGTTCCGCACGCCGGAGCAGAAGAAGCGCGGCGCGACCCGAGAAGCGACCAAGCGCCAGACCCTCGCCGAACGCAAGGCGGAGGCAGCGAAGCAGGGCGGTGGCGACGACCTGGTGGCCGCCGGCTCGTCCAGCGCTGAACAGACGTCGACGACGAGCAATGGGGAGAAGGCCTGATGAGCAAGTTCCAGACGCTCGGCAACGATCTGTACACCGGAGAGCGCTCGTTCGACTTCGTCGGCCGGCGGAAGATCTGGTTCTCCATCGCCGGAATCGCCGTCCTCATCTCGATCCTCGTGCCGATCCTGCGCGGCGGCCTCGAGCTCGGCATCGAGTTCACCGGCGGCTCGGAGTTCCTGGTCTCGCAGCCGGCGACCGACGAACAGGAGCCAGCCATCACGGCGGCGGCCGAGTTCACGCCGACACCCGCCAAGGTGGCCGTGCTCGGCGACGGCGGCATCCGCGTGCAGACGGACTCCCTGTCCGAGGAAGCCAACACCGAGCTGCGCGCGCAGCTCGCCGAGGCCTACTCCGTGCCTGTCGAGGACGTCAACCTGTCCACCATCGGACCATCCTGGGGCCAGGACATCACCAGGCAGATGGTGATCGGCCTCGGCGTCTTCGTCGCGATCGCCGCCATCCTCATGTCGCTGTACTTCCGCACCTGGAAGATGTCCATCGCCGCGCTCGTCGCCCTCGCCCACGACCTGGTCGTGACGGCCGGCGTCTACGCCGTCACCGGCGTCGAGGTCACGCCAGCCGCGGTCATCGGCTTCCTCACGATCCTCGGCTACTCGCTCTACGACACCGTCGTGGTCTTCGACAAGATCCGTGAGAACGCCGAGGACTACAACGCGGAGTCCTCGAGGACGTTCGGCGAGCTCGTGAACCTCGCCATCAACCAGACCCTCGTGCGTTCGATCAACACGTCGGTGGTCGCGCTGCTGCCCGTCGGAGCGATCCTCTTCATTGGCGCCTTCCTCATGGGAGCAGGCACGCTGCGCGACATCGCACTCGCGCTGTTCATCGGGATCTTCGTCGGGGCCCTCTCGACGATCTTCGTCGCCGGCCCGCTCTACGCGGCACTCCGCTCGCGCGAGCCCGAGATCGCACGCACGGACAAGCGCATCCTCGCGGCCCGTGCACGTGCCAGGAAGGATGTCGACGGGACCGAGACCGACCCGGCCGACGACACGACCGACTCCGCGGAAGAGCCCGAGACGGCATCCAAGGCATCGGCGTCCTGACGACCGTCCGCACGGTGATAACTTGTCATCACCCTGGTCCGCGTATCCACGCAGGCCAGGGTGATGATGCATATGGAGGTGCTGCATGAGCGAAGTTTCCTCGCTGCGCTGGCGAATGCCGAGAATGTTCGCGAAGCAGCCTGTGCATGTTCTCGAGCCGATCCTGAAAGCGCTCAGGAAGCACGACCCACGCGCCAACACCGCGCTCGTGCAACGCGCCTACGAGGTCGCGAAGGACGCGCACGAGGGGCAGTTCCGACGCAGCGGCGAGCCGTACATCACGCACCCGGTCGCCGTCGCCAAGATCCTCGCCGACCTCGGCATCGGCTCGATCACCGTGGCAGCGGCCCTCCTCCACGACACGGTCGAGGACACGGAGTACACGCTCGATGAGCTCCGCTCCGATTTCGGAGACGAGATCGCGATGCTCGTCGACGGGGTCACCAAGCTCGACAAGGTCAAGTACGGCGACAACGCGCAGGCGGAGACCGTGCGGAAGATGGTCGTCGCGATGTCGAAGGACATCCGCGTCCTCGTGATCAAGCTCGCCGACCGTCTCCACAACGCCCGCACCTGGGGTTTCATGTCGCCGGAGAAGGCGAAGAGCAAGGCCAAGGAGACCCTGGAGATCTACGCGCCCCTCGCGCACCGGATGGGCATCCAGGCGATGAAGAACGAGCTCGAGGACCTCTCGTTCGCCGTCATCAACCCCAAGATCTACTCAGAGATCAAGAACCTCGTCGCCCACCGACAGCCGGAGCGCGAGAAGTACGTCCAGCGGGTCATCGCCGAGGTGCAGTCGGACCTCCGCCAGCTGAAGATGCGCGGCGACGTCTACGGGCGGCCTAAGGAGCTCTACTCGATCTACCAGAAGATGATCGTCCGCGGGCGGGACTTCGACGAGATCTATGACCTCACCGCGATCCGACTCATCGTCGACTCGGTCCGCGACTGCTACGGCGTGCTGGGAGCGATCCACGCCAGGTGGACGCCGATGCCCGGCAGGTTCAAGGACTACATCGCGACGCCCAAGTTCAACCTCTACCAGTCGCTGCACACGACGGTCATTGGGCCGGACGGCAAGCCGGTCGAAATCCAGATCCGCACCGTCGAGATGCACCGCCGCGCCGAGTTCGGTGTCGCGGCGCACTGGATGTACAAGCAGAACGCCCAGTCGGGCAAGCAGGACAAGGCGGATGAGACCCAGACCGAGATGGCCTGGCTCAAGCACCTCAGCGACTGGCAGCAGGAGACGACGGACCCGGGGGAGTTCCTCGACTCGCTGCGCTTCGACCTCGGCGCGAAGGAGGTCTACGTCTTCACACCGCAGGGCAAGGTCATCGGTCTCAGCGCAGGGGCGACACCCGTCGACTTCGCGTACGCCATCCACACCGACGTCGGTCACCGGACGATGGGCGCGAAGGTCAACGGGCGGCTCCTCCCGCTCGACTCGAAACTGCAGAACGGCGATGTCGTCGAGGTGTTCACCTCGAAGAACCCGGACGCGGGACCGAAGCAGGACTGGCTGACGTTCGTCGCGAGCGCCAGGGCGAAGAACAAGATCAGGCAGTGGTTCTCGAAGGAGCGCCGCGACGAGGCGATCGAGCAGGGCAAGGACTCCGTCGCGAAGGCACTCCGCAAGGCGGGCCTCCCGCTCAACAAGGACCATGTCCAGGAGGCGTTCTCGTCGGTCGCCTCCAACCTCCGCTACCTCGACGTGACCGCCCTCTACGCGGCCGTCGGCGACGGCCACGTCTCGACGCAATCCGTCATGGAGAAGCTGCAGGCCGCGCTTCGGCAGGAGCAGGACGTCCCGGCCGCCGATGAGGCGCCGCAGTTCACGCCCGGCACCACCATCCCGACCACGAGCGACTCCGGGGTGCTCGTCCGCGGCGCGCCCGACATCCTCGTCAAGGTCGCCAAGTGCTGCACGCCGGTTCCGGGTGACGAGATCCTCGGCTTCGTCACGCGTGGGCAGGGCGTCTCGGTGCACCGAGCCGACTGCAACAACGTGGCGAGCCTGCTCCGCGAGCCGGAGCGGATGATCGAAGTCCAGTGGGCTCCGAGCTCGTCGAGTGTGTTCCTCGTCAACATACAGGTCGAGGCGCTCGACAGGTCTGGCTTGCTGAGCGACGTCACGCGGGTGCTGAGCGAGCACCACGTGAACATCCTCTCGGCGACGGTGCACACCTCGAAGGCGCGCCTCGCGATCAGCAAGTTCTCGTTCCAGATGGGCGACACGACGCACCTCGACCGGGTGCTGAACGCCGTGCGTCGCATCGACGGCGTCTACGACGTCTACCGGGTCAAGACCCAGTAGCAGCCATCGCCAACGTCGCACGTCTCCTCGCCAGGGCCGCGAACGGCCGGCGCAGCGTGACGTGGGTCGCAAGCAGTTCGACGGGATCCAGTTCAAACGTCCTCACGGCAAGATCGATGGTCGCCTGGTCGGCTGCCGGGTCGTGCAGCAGATCGACCAGCGCCAGCCACGGCACGACGACCCGCACGCCTCCGACGAGGCGGACCGCAGCGTCTGGCGGAGCGGTGGAGCGATAGCGGACGCCAGCGAGATGCTGCTTGGGCGGACGCGCTCCACGCTGCGTGGAGATGGTGAGCTCCGACGGCGCAGGTCCGCCCGCGTGCACCCAGACGGCTGAGGCGCCACCCACCGCAGAGGTTCCTGTCACGAGTGGCGCGAGCGATGCGGCTCGGTCGTCCGGGGCCAGCCGGTCGGCGACGGACGCATACGCGACTGCGCAGGCGTGACCGAACCGGACGACGACGCCGTCGCGCATCATGACCTGCAGCTCCGCATCGGGGAAGAGACAAAGTGGGGCAGGATGCACGCGCGCGTGTCTCAGTTTCCACCTTCTGCCTGTTGCGGGGACGGTCTCCGTTCGGGAGAGCGTACAGCCCCCTTGCGGGCGACGTTGACGGCTGTGGATGAATCCCCGGGGCGGCGGCTCGCCCGTCTGCTGGCTAGCATGGTCGAGACATAGCGAGATGAACCCAACGAAGGGAACACCCATGACTAGTGAGTATTTCGACCCAGAACTCGAGAACATCAGACTTCAGCTGGAGGAGGCGAAGGCATTGGTTGCCCGCCTTGAGGAAAAGAAGAGCGAAAAGCTTAAGGAGGTTATGGAGCAATTCCAGCCAATGGGTGTTGACCTCACCGAAGAGGAAGCGGAGGAGTTCATGAGCGCAGTTGAGGGGGTGGAGCCCGGAAGTCCAGAGCACGTGCAGAAGGTCTCCTCGGTGTTTGCGCAACGTTTCCCTCAGGTGATTGTGGCGGCGGGAGAGACTGGCCTCATCTTCAGGGTCCCCAGCACGGACTAGCCCCCGCTCCCAGGCCCCTCTCGTTATCTACGAGAGGGGCTTTTCGTCGCCACTACCTTTGTAGCGCCCAGAGTGACACGAAGGTAGCGCCGTTGCTGTTCGTCCCTTCTGTAAGCCGTTCTAAGGCCCTGGCATCCTCGGGGTAGGCATCAACCCGTATCGGGGGAGTTGGCTTCGTTTGCTCTATTAATATAAGGGCTAAGAATAATGCTTGCATTGTTGCATGCTCTTGTGGCATCATCGTACTTCGGGGTCGAAGTTTCATTGTGTGTATTGACTAGGTGCACTGACTTCAGCATGAATCATCATTGTCTTAACTAGGTGTTCATATAACTACATGTGTACGGTCAGTAAGAGCGGAGCAGTCTTACGGCATGACACAACATCGTATGACTTCACTGACAAAGATAAGGGATTACATTCTGAACCTTGAGTCCTGTTCGAGTGGTATTCGCATGAAGTATCTTGCAATAACTCTTGATTGTGCATGTCTATTGATGGTATAATGGGCCGCTCAATGGGTGGCCTCGTGGCCTACTGGCTCGCGCTGTACTCAGACTTCGCACCCTTGGTTGTCGCTCTCATCATCAACTCAGGAACAACAGACCTGACCGAACGCTACCGAGTAGCGGGAGGGACGGACCTTGCGAATATGAACGCCGCGTATGGGCTTCCGGGCACGACAAGAGACGAGGCGGCGTTCGCCGTTGCCTCTGTCGGTCATGACCCGATGAAGTTCCCACTAGCTGACTGGTCGCAGATGCGCGTCATGCAACTTTGGGGAGACGCAGACACAACCGTTGTGCCTGCTACTCACGGTGAAGCTTGGGCGCTCAAGTACGGACCGAGTACCGATGCACTGGTGACGAACGTTCGCGCTGGTGGCGATCACTCAGGCCATAACGGTTCTTACCTACAGGTAGGCCCCATGATCGACTTCGTTCTCGGGTCGCTCGAAACGACAGGCACGGGCTGGCTAATCAACGACACTTGGGTAAAACTCCATGGTCAGATTCTGCCGGTCATCTTCTACTTCTAAGTGAACACTTTGAGAGGGGCACAGGGGATATCGATTCTCTGCTCTTCTTGTCGATTACCTATATGGTCTGATTCACGGCGCACACAAGACCGCACAACGCGCGATCCTCTGCGACGTACTCAACAGCTAGCCCACTTCACCAAGGATCGGCTCGGCACCAAACCACCGAGCGACGAGCTGTCTTCCAGCTTCGGTGAGGGCGTAGTGATCTGTCCCCCCGATGCGCTCCGCGCCTGTGTTGTCAATGCGGGGGAGGTCCGAGCTAGTGACCGTGAAAGGAAGGACCATAGCCATCGTTCCGTTCGCGAGACGCTCCATGTCGGTGCGACCCTCGGTCACGGACAGCATTCCATCGCGAACTAGGTTGCGGACCATGAGTTCCACGGTTGCAGAGTGGTCCAGCTCAACGCTGCTGGAGAGGCCGCTTCTTACGAATCTCTCAAGTAGGCGACGCTCAAAGTCGTTGTACCTACCGTTCATGACCGCAAGGTTCTGCTTGTAATTCAAGATGGCTGAACGTGCTATCTCTTTCCTGTCATAGCGTCGGTGACAGACTGCACACAGGATGATTAGGTTCTCGAAGCTGTCGTCCTCGGTTTCAGCATGGGGCACAATATATGCACGGTCCAAGGCTGCTGTTTCGCGGCAACCAGGAACGGCGCAGCGGTAGCCTGACTCTTCGAACAGTTGCCGGGATACTTCGACCGGTATGGACTTACGGTTGGACATGGTTCCTTCTCTTCGTTGGGGCTTTTGGTTTGCCCGCATCAGGGCGCTGCTCCTCTTCGGGAGTGGCGCTCCTGGTCGGCGTCTGTGCCCCTCGGTCTTACCGGTTTTCCCGACTCCGGTTTTGTAGGTCGCGTGCTTCTTCCTTTAGGTCCGCAAGCTCGCGCCTAATCTCTCCTTGTCGCTTCCAGACGCCAGATAGCGAGCTTAACAGCAAGAGAGCACTCAGGAATATTAGGAAATAAGTAATGTTCTGACTGACTGGATCGGTAATTCCGACGAGTGATCCGAAATCGCTTATGAAGTATCCGCCTAGAGTAAGCGCCATTGCAACCAAGGGTCGCCAATACATGCGCCTGTTCCTCTTCCGTTCTGGGTTTCTGCTCAGGTTGTATCTTTTCAGGTCGAGGTTGATGAGTCTCAGTAGCTCCTCTTTATCTTCGTTTCCTGGGAGTTTGTCTGCTAAATCCATCTCTTCTTTAAGTCGCTTCCGCAGTCTGAACGAAGAGTTTAAATACTCCACTCGTGCGAGAAGTGCGACAGCCAACGCGGCAATGATGACGCTACCAAGCGCACCGGGCGCTATCAAAGATGACAAATCCATAGCTTTAGACTACCTACCTTCACGGGTGCTACTAGTGCCATTTCTGGCTTTGCGGTTTGCGCGCTTGTCTCTGTAGTCCAGGAATCTATCTTTGAGATAGCGGGGTTTCAGTTCTTTCCAGAAGTTTGACTTGGTAGCGCCTAGTTCGCGGCTCATGTCTCTCTTGGTGCGTTTCAGGACAAAGAATACTTTACTCTGGAATTCGGGGAATCCATCCTCAGTTACAAGTGTTCGAAGTCTACGCCTACCCACCGAGTAAGACTTTACGTCATTTACTACATTTTCACTGCTTATTAGTTCGATGTTCGCCACACAGAGCTTTTCGCGCCTCATGAGGGCGGCGTATTCCTGTTGCAGATCTTTATCTTTGTGCTCAGGCGGTCTATTGCTCACATGGTTGTGTCGCATATTGTTTAGTATCGCTTCCATCTCGGTTGCTACCGATACAAATTCCGCGTAAGCCTCTCGGCGCTGTCCACGCAACCAAAGTTCCGACGCCATTTTGTGCTGCCTATATCCGGTGTGGATGGTTCCAATGATTGCCAGTGCGGCTATGCCGATTGTTACCCACTGCAATACCGGATCGCCCGCAGCGTCGTAGGAAGCAGATTCAGAAGTGGCCGTAAGTAAGTTCATGTCCTGATGATACCTGTTTCCTCTCTTGGACGAGCGAGGGCGCTACTTACCTTCACCGGTAGTAGCGCCCTTTCGTGATACCCCTAGCTCTATACTCATTTGTTCACGTACCGCAAGCATTGCAGCCTTAAGGTCTTTTTGCTTGCTCCCGAAGTCAGGTTGGGCTATCTCATGGTATAGCTTGCGCTTTTTGTCTTGGTAAGTCTCGGCTAGTTCGTACAACTTACGACTAGCGAGCACGTCAAGAGTTGCAATAGCCAGAAGTTCTCTACTTGTCAGTTCGGCGTATTCCTCTTCTACGTCCTCTTGGTTCCTACATGGTGCCTCATATGCAGCGTAGCTCACGTGCAAATCGGCAAGCGTTCTGTATTGCTGTGTCGTGATAGCTATGAACTCAGCATATGCCTCGCGGCGTTGGGTGCGTAGCCATTGCTTACCCGCCTGTTGCTGCGAATAGTACGCAACCCAAGCACTTACCCCGACTGCCAGCGCAGCCACTACCAGCGTTACGACGTTAAAGAAGATATCCGGTTGCGACGATTCGATAACTACGTCGCCGCCTGGGGGTATCGGTTGAAGGATGTTCATAACTCAACACTACTTGAAAGGGGCCAGCCATTGAGCTACCCAATTGACGTAGGCCCTTTCGAGGTCTACAACTCAGATACATTCACCCGGGTCTTTGGGTTCGAGCGCAACGACGCTCCACTCGAAGACCTTGCTGACTGGACCAACTGGCGCGCACAGTGGCGCGGAGACGACGAAGGCGAGCTTGTGGAGCTGACTATCACAGTCTTTCCTCTCCTCGGGACCGTCACTGTCTCAGCCCCAGCCGCTCTCGTTCCTCTCATGCATAGCCCCGGACAGTTCGACGTGAAGGCAACCCGCGGCACTGAGGTCCGCACCTGGATCAGAGGCGAGACCTATTGGCGCTCTGGCGTCACCCGAGACCTACCAGGGGAGGAGGAACTATGAGCGACGTAATCAAGGTCCAAGTCCACGAGACCGAGACAGTCAAGGTCAAGGTCTACGACGGCCTTCCCGGTCAGGCTGGTCACGTTGGTCCTCAGGGTGCAACCGGCATCCCAGGTCGAGACGGTATCGACGGAACACCCGGCCTGCCTGGCCGCGATGGAGCTGACGGTGCACGCGGGCCACAAGGCACCCCTGGTGAGCGCGGACTACCTGGTGCTGACTCCGTTGTACCTGGCCCTCAAGGCGAGCGCGGACCTGTCGGCCCCGCATCCACGGTTGCCGGTCCCGTTGGTCCTGCCTCTACTGTTCCTGGTCCTGAGGGACCACGAGGGCTACAAGGCATCCAGGGTCCAGCCGGTACAAGCTCTGTGGCAGTCAGTGAGCACGAGCGACGAGGCGTCGGCTTCCCCAACGGCAAAGAGACGGCCCCTGTTGGCACCTACTACACGGATACAGCCGGAACGAATGGCGCGTGGCGCTGGCTCAAGACGAGCGGCACCGGCAACACTGGCTGGTCAATCGTCTTCGGGCATACGGGACGCAGAGACATTAGCTCTCTCTTCCCTGCAACTCTTCCGAACACGACGCCCAACACCTGGCCTGCCCTCATGTGGCGCGACGGTAACAGGGTCTACGTCACTGCGAACTCTGCTCCAACGGTCAACACTGCCATTCAGGTTATGTCCCTACCGGTTGGTTTCCGACAGCCGGCAGCGGATTGGGTAGGTGGCGCTACAGGAGTAGTAGGCGGCGCTGTCCCCGCTGGCGGTCTCGTCTGGCTTAAGGCAAATGCGCTCCGCTTCCAGGTGGCTACAGCCGGGCCGCACAAGCGTTGGTCTATCTCGTGGGACAGCTTCGACCCTTGGCCTACGACTCTTCCCGGTACGGCTATCAACTAAATAATTCACTAACTACAGAACCATCGCACGGCTCGGGTGTTTCACAGTGACCTTCAAACCGAAAAGAAAGGACCTTGGGTTGTACCCCATCTATTCGGGGCCATTCCGTGTCTCCTCATTGTCAAGGTATGCCTGACGGTTGCTCTCGATTCGGCGGTCAATCTCATCTTCGCGTTGAAGGCTGACGCGCTCATAAACGCCAAGGTCTACCCACATTTGAATCGTGAGTATGGCTATTGTTGCAGACAACTCACGCTTGCTTCCAGGGTACGCTTCAGTGCCCGCGTGCGCGAATGCGCTTCTTAAGTTGCTGTCGTAGATCTTCAGCAATTTTTTCGCGGGCAGGCTGCCAATTACTCGAACGTCTGCGACTGCGAGGAAGTGCCGTTCGTCAGCCGACACAAAAGCTCTGAAGGCCGCATCTGTTTTGCCAGCGTGGTATTCGTCAAGCGCACGCAGAGTATGCGAGTATGCGGCTTGAAACTCCCGGTAAGCCTCTCGCCTTTGCTCTTTGACCCAAGTTCGCGTCGTGTATACGCGCTGTTGCCGAGACAGCCACAGGGTTCCGAGCAAAGATACTGCGGCCACGCCTAACGTTAGATAGCTTAGCCACGGGTCATTGGCGGAGGCGTAGACAACGGTTTCGGGTATCGAAGGTTGTGGTGTCGGCGTTTGCCACAGCATCATTTCTCTGAACCGGTCGTTTCGGGAGCCGCGTGTTTAGGTGCATCAAATCTTATGGGAACTTCGAAGTTCTTTGGTGAGCGAGGTCTGAAATCTTCCGACTTGAACAGTTCTCGTTTCGCTTCTGCGTATGCCACATCCTCTGGCGAAGTGTCTACCTCCATCTCTTGCCGGAATAGGATAGTGATGATGTCGAGAAGGCGTTTCGCTTCGTGTTCCTCATTGATCCCGGGAATATCATCCGCTTTTTCTGCGAACAAGATATCGTTGAAAGTAGTCACAATCTCGTTGGACGCGGCGTAACAGGCGGTCTGTGTGACCGTCGGTGCATAGATATCTACGCGAGCGTTCCTAGCCATGAGTTTTTCTACTTGTTCAGTGATTGCGTCTCGAAGGGCGGCAGGATCGGTTCGCCGGAGAATCGAGAAATGGGCGAACTTGCCAATCGAAATGTGAGCCTGTTCCAGGTATGCCGAGTACGCCAGTTTTCGCTGTTCCCGTAGCCAGGCCTCCCGCGACTGCTCGCCCTGTAAGAGCTGAACCTTCTCGGGTACTCCCTTGGTCGCCACGAGCGCCCAGACGGAGATGCCTGCCGCCGCCAAGGCGGCTACTGCTGTGACGCCTTGCGTCCATGCCTCAATGATTTCCACCCTCAAACTTTACGCGAAAGGGGGCCGCATGACGGTTCCTCACATCAAGTCTGCCTGGCAACGTGCCGTTGCCTACGTGGACGAACCGCGCGCTCATCGCGTGGCCTACCTCATGCTGTACGGCTTCGTGCTCTCGGCTGGCTTCCAAGCGATCTTTCAACCACCGCGAACGCTCGTCGCTGAGCTTGGTCCTGGGGGAGTGTTTGGCATCGGCTTGACGCTCGTCGTTGGTGCTTCCCTCGGTGCGGCCTTCGCGCTGCGGACGTGGTGGTACTTCGAACGCATTGGTCTCATCCTGTCCGCAGCGGGCATCCTCATCTACGGATCGTCCATCATCTATCTGCACTTCGCCCAAGAGGGGAACCGGCTGTTCAATGCCTCGTTGCTCCTGGCCTTGGTGGTCGCCCTCGTCATCCGATATCTAGAACTTGTGCGGGAAGAAAAGCTTGCAAATAAGATTCATGCACTGACTTCGTAGCGGGGTAACTAATGACCCTGCAACTCTGGATATCAATCATCATCGCCGCTCTAGGCTCAGTCCTCATCAAGGACACCATTCAAGGTGTCGTGCGGTGGGTCAAAGGGCGACCGGTGTCAGCGAAGAAGAACGACCGCGCGCAAATCCGCGATGTGGATTCGGTCTTCAACGCCTACCTACTTTGGAAAAACTACGCCTTCACGCTTGTCGGGATGCTAACAAGTCGCGGTGTGTCTCGTGAAGATATTCCTCCGGCTCCTGACGTGGACCCGCTTCAAGACGAGAAATAGGAACATATTATGAAAAACGAACAGCTAGCCGCTCTGACGGCTGGATACAGAACAGGCGCACAGGCTGCGTCAACAACCCTCGGTCTCGCTGTGATCGCTTCCCAGGTGGCAACGTGGGGTGACGTTCAGGCGCAGCTTGTCAGCTTCGGTGTTGCACTCGGCAGCGCGGCTATCGTCGGTGTCAGTTCGGGCCTTGTCGCGTACCTACAGTGGATTTCCAAGGGTGCGCCGGACGCCTACCAGACTGCAAGTAACACCCTGCCTCAGTAAACCCTTGTATTAATTGAGCAAACTTGCTCAGGACTCAGCCCCCTACTTCATCCTTCATTGGGTGGAGTTGGGGGCTTTCGTCGTCGTCTAGAAACTGGAATCAATCTCTTGGAAAGTGGGCTTCAAGCCCGCAAGTTTTGAAGCCTGAGCTACTTCCTCAAATCCTGGGTTGCCCTCCGGTAGCCCCTCTTCGCCTCTGATGTACATTGCCATGGTGTTGTACCCATCACCCGCGAGGAAAGTGCAGGTCTGCAAGCTGACTCTATTCAGCTTTATCCCGGCCCTGTAGAGGTCTTCAAAAGCAATGTCGATTTTGTACACGTGCTTCCGGGTTCGCTCATTGGTGAGAAGCATTGACTCTTGCGCGATGATGCGAGACCGCTCCTCACTCCAGATCGTCATGTGCTGTTTTCGGCTTATCTTCCGTGCGCTCGGGTCTCCGAGCACGATCATGAATTCCCTCTTCATGTCTCGGTAGATACCAAGTAGTTTCTTCGCAGAGTCTAGGCTGTCGCGACGAAGTAGTTCCTCGTGCTCCGCTCTCCGGCGGTTGTCTTCGCGGTTGGCGCTGAGCCTTGCGACTGCGAAGGTTGCAAAACCACCCACGCCTGCACCGACGAGTGCCGAACCAGCGCCTACGAGGGCCGTCACAAGCTCAATCTCCATGCTCTGACCCTACACATGACGAAGCCCCCTACCTCGCGAGAGAGGGAGAGGGCCGCGGCGTGAGTCTGATGTTCACACTGGGTAGGTGATGGGAACGTCTGCTAGCACGTTGGTAGTGAATTCTTCAAAGAGGACTACTCGTGTGGCTCGGTCGAGACTTGAGACGTGTCCGGTGCTGACCGACGTTGACCCTTGCGTTCCAAACGCACCATTGCTGACCAGCTCACCCTGGAAGAGCCTGAACGAGTACACGCTATTTGGTGTCCCGTTAGTCAAGGTGAACTCGTAGAGGTAACCGCCGCCTGTCGGGCCTCTGTAGAACATCTGAAAAGTCAGCGCGGGAGGTTCACCCGACGCCGCGCGTGCGGGGGGCGCGACTGAGAGTGCAACCACGGGGGCTGTCCAGGCGGCAACCATGAGACCACGGCGCGACATGGGGGAGTGTTCGGGCATGCGCTGAGCATACGACGAAGCCCCCCCCGCCTGAGTAGAGGCAGAGGGCTAGCGCCGGGGTCTCGCTTAGTTGGCGGCGTCGTACGCGTCCAGGATCGCGGACGGGATGCGGCCACGGTCGGACAGCGTGTGTCCGTTGCTCTTGGCCCATGCGCGAACCTCGGCAAGATCGGTGCGCTTGCCAACGCTGCTCACGCTGCCCTTGGAGGACTTCGAACCCTTGCCAACCTTCGTGCCCGCTTCGACGTAGCGGTTCAGGTGTGAACGAAGCTTGTCAGCGTTCTTGCTGTTGAGGTCAATCTCGTAGTCCTTGCCGTCCAGGCTGAACGAGACAGTCTCGCCTTCGCCCTCTTCAAACGGCGTCTGGTCAATGTCGTCTACGAACTGGTAAATAACCTTGCGTGCCATGGTGCGGGCCTTTCGTTGGGTGTTGCTTTAAGTCTGAAGAGAGAGTAACAGGTCTAAGGCTGGGGGAGGGTTAAGGTGGCTCGCTTCAGCCGAAAGCGTCAAGTGTTCGCACGTTTGTTCAAGCGCCGTGACTCGGAATTAGTTGGCTCCCTTGACATATTCCCGGTTCGGCTCCACTACGTACGTGTCTGTCTGCCCCTCGGTGGTCACATCCAAAACCACGTAGTTCAAGGTGAATGGATCGATAGGGTTACCGGCTGTGTCAACCACGGCAAGGGTGTAGTTGGGGCTAATTTCGCCGTGCAGCCTTGCCGAGTCCTCAAGCTGGTTCGACTCTTCCCAGGCGAGACGCGAGGCGTGGATGCGGAGTACGGATGCATCCCGCTCCACCTTCGAAACAAGGTAGTTCTGCGCGTCTTGCTGAACCTGGTTGCCGTTGGGGTCCACAATCTCGGCGGTGCCGTGACCGTGCTGCACCAGGGGGAGTACCAGTTCAAGGGGCTTGAAGCGGATTACGTCACGAGCCGTGGACATTTCGTCCAGCTCCTCTTGACCGAGTACGTCCAGCTCTTCGCCGTTCGGGTTGGTCTGCGTCTCCTCGGTCGCGTCGGCGGCGGGCGCTTCTGCTGGTGCTGAGCATGCCGAGAGGCCAACGGCCATAAGTACGAAGGCGACGAGGACGAGGGGGAGTGAGAAGAGCTTGTGTGTGACGGTCATTTTGAGTTCCTGGTGTTCGATGGCTTGAGGGGGATAGTTGCCGGTGCTGAAACGGTCATGGCGATGATTGGAGTTGACCACATAAGCGAGAGACGGGGAGCAATTTCGGCAGTGTTCATTACTAAAAACTTGTCCAAGGTGTCGGCGTGGGGGTCGGTGTTGCCGTAGGTGTCGGCTCGGGTGTGCTCGGCAGAGTGGCGACCGGCTCAGGCGTCGGCGTCTCCTCCACGGGTGGGCGACTTGTGCTGACCGGCGTCGTGCTTGGGGTGCTCATTGGTGCTGGCTCTGGGAGAGGGGCTGTGACTACTTCCGGAGTCGTCCCGGCCTGTGCGGTCGGCATCGTCGCTACTGACTGCGTGTAGGTCTTCGGCACGGGGGCTTCCATCTTCTCTACGAACTCCGGGGATAGAACTTCCTCGGGGGCGGGCTGTTCTGCCTGCTCGGTGAGCACCGGTAGAGACGCTTCGTGAGTCATGTCGGGAGCTTCGTTCGATCCGCTTCCAAGCCATGTAACAGCGAGCACGGAGAAGAGCGCGGCTACGGCTGCCGTAATGCCCGTCATTAGAAAGGGCTTCAGCTTCTCGCTGGCCGTCTTCGTGGTAGTCACTCGGTCTACTCCTGTGCTCGTATAACTGCGGGTGTGAGCATTAGAGTACAGGTGTGTAATGCATTTACACACCTGGTCAGCAAAAAGCCCCCGTCGGCTTGACGAGGGCTGCGACGCTGCGTGCCTACGGCTGCGTCTTGCTTCGCTCTATGGCTTTGTACACGGCGTCACGGCTCTTGAACCCTGCAATGCGGATCAGGTCCGCCATGGGTACGCCGGACTCTTTGGCGACCCACATAGCGGCGTTGCGTTCGGCCTCGGCATCGGCAAGAGCGGCCTTGCTGTCTTCAAGCTTGGAGACGGCGCGAGTCAGGTTCTCGGCTGCTGTCGCGCGTTGCTGTTCGAGGGCGCGTAGCTGTGACTCAACGCTGACTGACGACGATTGATCGTTGGTGCTGTCTTTTGCCACGAGAGGAGGCTACCAGCGGGGAGTGCACACCTTCAGAAGACACGTTGTGCAGTTGCAGAATCACCGAGAGTCCTCTTCCGCTGTCATTGCTTTAGCCAGCTCGGCATCGCGTGCGGTGAACTCGTACCGCTTGGTAGCTGATCCACCCTTGATGCGGGGCTGAATGGTGATCTTGTAGAAGTACTTCACCAAAGCTCGGCGCTCATGGATCGGCAGCGCGTCGAACCTCTCTAGAAGAGCCTTGCGATATTGGCTAGCGTCGCTGAAGTCGATTCGTTGTGCACCCAGCAAGCCGATACGAAGGTCGTGTAGTCCCTCGTATTTCGTGGCTTCGGTCTCCTCAATGAGCGTTATAAGTTTCGCTTCCTCGTCTTTGAGCTGGCGTAGCTTCGAGGAGATATCAGCCAGTTCGTATAGCTCTCCAACGCCGGACAGGAGTTCGGAACGAGTGCGCTTCAGTACGTCGTGATCATCTCGCAGCTTGGCCGTATCGGCTCGTGACTCTTCGTTGAAGCGGTCGCCAACCTTGATGAAAGCGTAGACAATTTGAGTGCGCGTGTAGGCGTCCAGCTCGGTTGCGTCGGCAGTGACGTGGCGCTTCATCTTCTCTGATGCGTCCCGGGTGCGGTTCTTGGATTCGCACCGATAGGTGTAGCGGCGCTCGCCTGGCACCTTGCTAGCAACGCTGTTGGCTTGCATGACGTTTCCGCAGACACCACAGGTCGCAATGCCGGACACTAGGCGTTCCGAGATTCGCCCCGTCGTCGTGCGGCGGCTCTCACTCGTGAGGATGCTCTTGACCTTCAGATAGGTCTGCTCGTCCGTGATGTGTTCCCACTGGCCGCGCACGTCCGGCAGATAATCGAGCGTGCGCCCGTGGAGGCGAACAAAGCCCGCGTTGGACGGTCGAAGCAAGACCGTTCGAACGCTCGATGAAGTCCATACCTCGGCCTTGCCAACGGTTGGGTAAAGCTCGTTCCAGCGGTTGCGGATACTTGCCAGCGAGGCAGGCGAATCGCTAGACACGATTGCCGCGTAGGCATCTCGGATCGCTTCGGCTTCTACAGGTTCGAGCAACATGGACCGTGCAGGGTTGCCCTTCTCCCACTGCCAGCCAAACGTTTTCTTGGCGGCACGAAGACGGCCCTCTACTCGGCGTTGCTCAGTGACGTTGCGCGCCGTCTCGCTCTTCTGTGCGGACTGGAGTTCGGCTAGAGACTGGTAGAGCTGAAGTTGGAACTTGTCCGCGGACTTGCGCGGGTCCATCTTGTTTCCGTCGAACGTGTGAAACAGGACGCCCTTGTCTGCACACGAAAGACGAATGAGGGAGTTCTCCTCGTCGTTGCACCCGATGCGGTCTATGGCGCGAGCCACGATCACATCAATCTTCCCGGCCTTGATCGTCCGCATGAGTTCCGCGAACGCCTGACGGTTTGCACCTGGCTTGTAGCCGCTGATTCCGTCGTCCACCAGGGGAGTCCCGACGAGCCTGTAGCCCTCGGCTTGGATGAGAGCAAGCCCCCGTGTCTGTTGAGCACGGATGCTCACGGAGGCTTGCTCGCCCTTCTCCTCGCGTGTGACGTGCCCCTTGGCTACGTCGTCGCTTGAGACGCGTACGTACAGCGCTGCCCTAGGGATGCTTGGCGAGTCGGCCATGGACGCATCCAAGCATGGAAAGGTGGAAACTTAAGGATGCACACTCGCATCCTGCCCCACTTCGTGGTCTTCGCGCCGCTCAGCCTGGTGAGCTGTGGACAGCGCTCAACGTTCTCAGCTGCCGAGGGCTCCGAGCCACACGCGGCGGGCTTCGAGCGCCTCCTCGGCTTCCTTCACGGCACGCTTGTCTCCACGAGCCTCCGCGGCAGCGCGCTCGGCTTCGAGCTTCTCGATCGCCTCGGTGAGCTGGCTGTGCATGCCCTGGCTGCGCGCCTGGCGCTCCGGGTTGGACTTCTGCCAGTGGTCGTCGTCGAGCTTGCGAACGTGCTGCTCGATCGCACGGAGGCGGTCTTCCGTCGCCTTGAAGTTCTCGCGAGGAACACGGCCGATCTCATCCCAGCGTCGCTGGATGTCGGCGAGCTTCTCGCGTGCAGCGCGACGGTCGGTGATCTGGAGAATCGGCGTGGCCTCCTCGAGCAGGGCGGCCTTCGCTTCGTAGTTCGCGGAGTACTCGACGGTCTCGGCCGCGTCGACTTCGCCCTTGGCCTGGAAGAGCACGTCTCCAGCCGCCTTGAACTGGTTCCACAGGGCGTCGTCGTACTTGCGGCCAGCACGGCCAGCGGCCTTCCACTCGTCGAGCAGGCGACGGTACTCGGCCACGCCGTCCGCGCCGCGAGGTGCGAGCGCCTCGGCGCGCTCGAGGATCTTCGTCTTCGCGTCCCGAGCGGTCTTGTGGCTCGCGTCGAGTTCGGCGAAGAACGCACGACGCTCACGCTCGAGCGTGCTCCGGGCGCCACGGAAGCGCTTCCAGAGGGCGTTCGCCTCGGCCTTCGGCAGGCGCGGCCCATCCTGCTGGTGCGCCTTCCACTTCGTGAAGAGCTCGTCGATGCTGGCCGTCGTCTGCTTCCACTGGATGGAGGCTGGGGGCTGGGCGGCGAGGCGCTCGGCCTCGACGACGATCGCCTCGCGTTCCGCGAGGGCCCTGGCGATCTCCTCCTGCTGCGCTTCGCGCTGCTGCTCGGTGAGCTCGCTGACCGTCCCGCCGAGCGCGTCGAGGCGCGACCGGAGCGCCGCGAGGTCGCCGACGGCGTTCGCGTCGCTCAGCTGTGCGCTGAGGTGCTTGGCAGACTTCGCGATGTCGGAGGCCGGTGCGCCGTTCTTGACTCGCTGCTCGAGCAGCGAGACCTGACCCTCGAGGTCAGAGAACTTGCGGACGAAGTACGCGAGAGCCTCCTCGGCCGTGCCATCCGGGTACTGGCCGACCTTGCGCTCAGTCCCTTCTTCGATCACGTACACGGTGCCGTCTTCTTCGACGCGGCCCCACGGGTTCTGGGGGAGTGCAGACATGGCGGGTATTCCCTCACGGTAGGCGTTTGCGCAGCTTGCGCGACTGACTCCCCATGCTAGGACACTGCGGACGCTTCGTTCACCAGCGCATGCCCAGTCTCTGCAGACGACGGGGAGCCCCGTCGCCGCGTCCGGGCGGTCCGACCCGCTACTCGAGCGTGAGCGACGTGATCACCGCGGGTGCGACCGGCGCACCATCGCCGCCCCCGGAAGCGGGGTCGACGCCGGCGTCCACGATGCCCGTGATCAGCTGGTCCAGTCCGTCCGTGACCTGGCCCATGACGGTGTAGCCGCCTGCTGCGTCACCGGGGAGGGTGGTGTCCTCGTAGACGATGAAGAACTGGCTGCCCATGCTCTCGGCGTTGCCGCCCTGGCGGGCCATGGCGATGGTGCCAGCCGGGTAGACCCCGTCTTCAGGCGCGTTCTCGATCGGGCCCCAGCTGTAGCCGGGCCCACCCGTCCCGGTTCCGGTCGGATCGCCGCACTGCAGCACGAAGAGGCCCTCCGTCGTGAGGCGGTGGCAGGAGGTGTCCGTGAAGTAGTTCTCACCGCTGAGGGAGACCATGTTCGCGACCGCCTGGGGAGCTGCCGCGCCGTCGAGCTCGATGCCGAGCGTGAGGTCGTCGTTGAACGTCAGCTCGCCCGTCCAGGTGCGCGCCTCGGCGATGGCCGGGTCTGGCACCTCGCCGGCGGGCGTGGCCGCAGGCGTCGAGGTGGCGTCCGCTGCGGGGGCTGGAGCACCGGGGCCGCCGGTGAAGTAGAAGACCTGCAGGGCGCCGACGACAAGCGCCACGACGACGAGGGCGACGGTCCAGACGCGGTTGTCTCGACTCCGACGTCGGACACCCCGTTCGTGGACGGCGACGCGCGCCTCGTACTCGCGGGTACGCCGACGCTGTTCACGCGTGTTCTTCTCCGAAGTTGCCACTGTGCCTCATTCGCTTGTCCTCAGCATGCCGTGCAGGCACCAGAGGGGAGTTTACTAACATCGGGCCTCATGACCGGTGACGCGCCAAGCCTGGCGGGTACAACCGCGCCCCTCGCGGTGCGGATGCGCCCGCGATCCCTCGACGAGGTCGTCGGTCAGCGGCACCTGCTGCGCCCGGGCTCGCCCCTCCGCGCGCTGGCGTCCCCCGAGCAGGACGCTCGCGCTGGCACCTCCGTGATCCTCTGGGGTCCGCCCGGAACGGGCAAGACGACGCTCGCGCAGGCGATCGCGCACACCTCCGGCAAGCGGTTCACCCAGCTCTCCGCGATCTCGGCCGGCGTCAAGGACGTCCGCCAGGTGATGGATGAGGCACTCACGCAACGCGATCTCTACGGCATCCAGTCGGTGCTGTTCCTCGATGAGATCCACCGGTTCACGAAGGCGCAGCAGGACGCGCTCCTGCCTGGCGTTGAGAACGGCTGGGTGACGCTGGTCGCAGCCACGACCGAGAACCCGTCGTTCTCGGTCATCAGCCCGCTGCTCTCCAGGAGCCTGCTGCTCACGCTGCAACCGCTCGACGAGGCGGACCTGATCGAGCTCATCGACCGTGCCGCCACCGACAAGCGAGGGCTCTCGGGGGTCTTCGAGGTCGCGGACGACGCCAAGCGGGCCATCGTCCAGTTCTCCTCCGGCGACGCGCGGCGCGCGCTCACCACGCTCGAGGCCGCGGCCGCGGCAGCGCAGGCCTCGGAGCAGACGACCATCGACGCCGAGATCGTCGCGAGCGCCTCCGACCAGGCGCTCCTGCGCTACGACAGGGACGGCGACGAGCACTACGACGTCATCAGCGCGTTCATCAAGTCCGTCCGAGGGAGTGACCCGGACGCTGCGCTCCACTACCTGGCGCGGATGATCGTCGCGGGGGAGGACCCGCGCTTCATCGCCCGGCGCCTCATCGTGCTGGCGAGCGAGGACATCGGACTCGCGGAGCCACGCGGACTCGAGATGGCAGTCGCCGCGGCAGACGCCGTGCAGCTCATCGGCATGCCGGAGGGGCGGATCCCGCTTGCGCAGGCGACCGTGTTCCTGGCTACGGCACCGAAGTCCAACGCGGCCTACTCCGGCATCAACGCCGCCATCGCCGATGTCAAGGCGGGCGGCATCGGCCGCGTTCCCAAGCACCTCAGGGACGCGCACTACGCAGGAGCGAAGCGCCTCGGTCACGGCAAGGGGTACAAGTACCCTCATGACGACGCGCGCGGCGTCTCCGAGCAGCAGTACCTCCCCGACGAGCTGAGCCAGCGCGAGTACTACTCGCCGACCCGCTTCGGCGAAGAGCGCGAGATCGCTGCCAGGCTCGAGAAGCTCCGCGCCATCACCAAGCCGGGTACGTGACGGTACGCCGCACTGTGCTAGTCTTTCTCGGTCTACGTCCCGGGACCGTGCGGCTGCGCGTCTGGGAGTAAGGCGTGCAGTCTGTAGCCGACGCACGCGCGACACTGCTCAAGTTTGACGCCGGGGCATGGCCTTGGCGGAGAGCAACTTCATTTCTGCGCGCTCACGCGCGCCAAACTTCGCTCGAAAGGCAATTGTGTCCAAGACCTCACGTTCACGCAGCAAGGTGCGCCTCAGCCGCGCACTCGGCATCGCGCTCACCCCGAAGGCTGAGCGCGCGCTCGAGAAGCGCCCGTACGCACCGGGCGAGCACGGCCGCACGCGTCGCAAGACCGACAGCGACTACGCCGTCCGTCTGCGCGAGAAGCAGCGCCTGCGCGCCCAGTACGGGCTCCGCGAGAAGCAGCTTCGCATCGTCTTCGAAGAGTCGCGTCGCGCGGCAGGCCTGACGGGTGAGAACCTCGTCGAGCTGCTCGAGATGCGCCTCGACGCGCTTGTCCTGCGTTCGGGCTTCGCCCGCACGACGGCTCAGGCTCGTCAGCTCGTGGTGCACCGCCACATCCTCGTCGACGGCAAGCTCGTCGACCGCCCCAGCTTCCGCGTGAAGCCGGGACAGCTCATCCAGGTCAAGCAGCGCTCGGAGGCCCTCGAGGTCTTCCAGGTCGCCGCAGCCGGTGGCCACGCGGACGTCCTCCCGAAGCTCCCCGCGTACCTCGATGTCGACCTCGCAACGCTCCAGGCGCGCCTCGTGCGTCGCCCGAAGCGCGTCGAGGTCCCGGTCACGTGTGAAGTCCAGCTCGTCGTCGAGTACTACGCTGCTCGCTAGCCACGCTGGCGCTCCGGTTCGCCGGAACTGGCAGTTCGGGGCAACCCGCGCCGCCGGAGCCAACTAACATAGGGGCGGGTCATCGCAAGATGACCCGCCCTTTTGTCTGTCCTGCGGCGCTGCGGCGCTCGTCTATCCGTGCGGCGACGCGCCGCGCTCACTAAGGAGCAAGCACCATGTCTGGTGGCGACATCGCCGGCCTCATCGCGGCCGCAGTCTTCCTCATCCTCGTCCTCCTGCTCGCTGTTCCCCTGCTGAAGCTCGGCGGGGTGCTCGACGAGGTGCGCAGCGGCATCCGCGAGTCCGTCGACGCGATCACGCCAACCCTCGCCGAGACGCAGGTCACCGTGCTCGAGGCCAACAAGCAGCTCGCGAAGATCGACAGCATCACGACCCACGTCTCCGAGACCACGAGCAACGTCTCAAGCCTCGTCGCACTCACCGCGGCGACCGTCGGCGGCCCCCTCATCAAGCTCGCCGGCTTCTCAGCCGCCGTGCGCGCCGGCATCTCCAGCCTCAAGAGCGATGGACCTGCGGCGGTCAAGTCCACCTCGAAGCCGAAGAAGCCGAAGAAGCGCGCAACGCGCTGACCCGCCAGACACCCGCTCACCACGTTCCAGGAGATCTCATGCGCACAGCGCTCAGCATCATCGGCGGTATCGCCGCAGGCTTCGCCCTCGCCCACCTCGTCAACTCGACCCCAGCAGGCCGCACGTTCTTCTCCGGCGTGAACGGACGCGTCGACGAGTTCACCGAAGCCGTGGCGGAGGGCTACCGCGCGCGCACGCAGGACCTCACCGCGGCTATCGCCGACATCAAGTAGCGCGACACCCCACCCACATCCCGGGGGGCCTCGTCGCCCGTCGCCAGTCGCCACAGAAAGAGCCACACAGCACGATGCAAACCGCCGAGATCCGTCGCCGCTACCTCGACTTCTTCGAGAAGCGGGGGCACACCGCAGTCCCCTCAGCGCCCCTGGTGAGCGACGACCCGACGATCATGTTCACGATCGCGGGCATGGTTCCGTTCATCCCGTACTTCACGGGAGTGGTCCCGGCCCCGTTCGACCGCGCGGTCAGCGTGCAGAAGTGCATCAGGACCAACGACATCGAGGAAGTCGGCAAGACCCCTCGGCACGGCACCTTCTTCCAGATGTGCGGGAACTTCTCGTTCGGCGACTACTTCAAGCAGGGCGCGATCGAGTTCGCCTGGGAGCTGCTGACCACGCCGGAGAGTGCGGGCGGGCTCGGATTCAAGCCGGAGGACCTCTGGATCACGGTCTACGAGAAGGACGACGTCGCACGCGGCATCTGGCGTGAGGTCACGGGGTTCCCGGATGCACGCATCCAGGGCCTCGGCATGAAGGACAACTTCTGGTCGGCGGGCGGCCCCGGCAGCCCCGCCGGTCCCTGCTCCGAGATCTTCTTCGACCGTGGCCCCGCATACGGAGCCGACGGGGGACCGGCAACCGACGACGACCGCTACGTCGAGATCTGGAACCTCGTGTTCATGCAGTACGAGCGCGGTGAGGGAACCACGAAGGACGACTACGAGATCGTCGCCGACCTCCCGAAGCAGAACATCGACACGGGCATGGGCCTCGAGCGCATCGCCTTCATCAAGCAGGGCGTCGACAACATGTACGAGATCGACCAGGTTCGCCCGGTCCTCGACAAGGCCGCTGAGATCTCCGGCAAGGCCTATGGTGCCTCCCACGCGGACGACGTGCGCATGCGCGTCGTCGCCGACCACGTGCGCTCCTCGCTCATGCTGATGGCCGACCGGGTCGAGCCGGGCAACGAGGGACGCGGGTACATCCTGCGGCGCCTCCTGCGCCGGGTCGTCCGAGCCATGCGCCTCCTCGGGTTCGAAGGCGCCAGCCTCCCGCAGCTCCTGCCCGCTTCCAAAGACGCGATGAAGGACGCCTACCCAGAGCTCGTGGACGAGTTCCCGCGCATCGCGCGTCTCGCCTACGCAGAAGAAGAGACCTTCCTCCGCACGCTCGCAGCTGGCACGGCCATCCTCGAGACCGCCGTCACCGAGACGCGTGCGAGCGGGGTGCAGCACCTCTCCGGTGAGACCGCGTTCAAGCTCCACGACACCTTCGGCTTCCCCATCGACCTCACCGTTGAGATCGCCGAGGAGGCGGGCGTCAGCGTCAACCGCGAGGCGTTCGAGCGGCTGATGAGCGAGCAGCGCACGCGTGCGAAGGCGGATGCGAAGTCAAAGCGCTCCGCCCTTGCCGACGTCTCGGTGTACAGCGAGTTCCGCTCGCTGGGCGAGACCACGTTCGTCGGCTACACCGACCTGACCCACGAGAGCGAGGTGCTCGGGCTCATCGTCGACGGTCACCCCGCCGTCAGCGCCAGCTCCGGACAGCAGGTCGAGATCATCCTGGCCAGCACGGCGCTCTACGCGGAGTCGGGCGGACAGGAAGCAGACTCTGGCCAGATCACCTCAGCCACCCGCGGACTCGTCGCGGACGTCGTCGACGTCCAGCGGCCCATCGCGGGCCTCGTGAGCCACACCGTCACCATCGTCTCCGGTGAGGTCGCCGTCGGCGATCGCGTCGAGACGATCGTCGACCCGGCATACCGTCGCAGCGCCAACCAGGCCCACACGGCGACGCACCTCCTCCACGCCGCGCTCCGCGACGTGCTCGGACCCGACGCCCACCAGTCCGGCTCGTACAACAAGGCCGGGTACCTGCGCCTCGACTTCTCCTGGAGCCAGGGACTCACGAACGACACGAAGGCCGAGCTCGAAGGCATCGTCAACGACGCCATCCGCGCCAACCACGTCGTCACGACCCGCGAGATGGACCTCGACGAGGCCAAGTCGCTCGGCGCTCGCGCCCTGTTCGGCGAGAAGTACGGCAGCCGGGTGCGGATGGTCGACATCGGCGGCCCCTGGTCGCGAGAGCTGTGCGGCGGCACGCACGTCGGCAGCTCGTCGGAGATCGGGATCGTCAACCTGGTGGGGGAGTCCTCCGTCGGCTCGAGCAACCGCCGCATCGAATCGCTTGTCGGGCGAGACGCCTTCGCGGACTTCGCCGTCGAGCGCGCCATCGTCTCGCAGCTCACGAGCAACCTCAAGGCCCCACGCGAGCAGCTCGCCGACCGCGTCCAGGACCTGGCGACGAGCCTCAAGGCCGCTCAGAAGCGCATCGCGGAGCTCGAAGCCGCCGAGGCCATGCGGCGCGTGCCCGCGATCGCCGCCGAGGCCAGCTCCGCTGGGAGCGTCCTGCTCGTGGCGAAGCACCTCGGCGAGGTCCGTAGCGCGGACGAGCTCCGCTCGCTCGCGCTCGCCGTCCGCGAGCAGCTCGGCGACCGACCTGCCGTCGTCGCGCTCGGCGCCGCCTCCAACGGCAAGCCGATCGTGCTCGTCGCCACCAACCCGGCCGCGCGTGACGCTGGGGCCGCAGCAGGCGCCCTCGTTCGCATCGCGGCCCCGATCCTCGGCGGAGGCGGCGGCGGGAAGCCGGACGTCGCGCAGGGCGGCGGCACCGACGTCGAGCGCCTCGACGACGCGCTCGCCGCGATCCGCACTGAACTCGCGAATGGCTGACATCCGTCCAGGCACGCGCCTCGGCGTCGACGTGGGCAAGGCCCGCGTCGGCGTGAGCAGAAGCGACCCGCACGGAATGCTCGCGACGCCGCTCGAAACGGTGCCGCGGGACGGAGCCAAGGGCGATGCCCACGCCAGGCGGATCGCGGAGCTCGTCGTCGAGTACGGCGCCATCGAGATCGTCGTGGGCCTCCCGCTGTCGCTCTCAGGTGCCGAGACCGCATCGACTGCGGACGCGCGGGCGGTGGCCGAGCAGATCGCCGCCCACTCTCCGGTTCCACTCAGGTTGGTGGACGAGCGTCTGACGACGGTCAGCGCGAGCCGGCAGCTTCGCGACGTGGGCCGGAAGGCCTCCAGATCTCGGAACATCATCGACCAGGTGGCGGCAGTCGTCATCTTGCAGACCTCGCTCGACGCGGAGCGCCAATCCGGACGTGCGCCGGGTGAGCTCCTCTCCCGAAAGGATCAGGACTCTGACGGACAACCAGCCCCCAGGTAGCCAAGAAGGTCGCAAGCGATTCACCCCGGACGATCCGTTCGGTGACCTCTTCTCCGACGAGACCGCGAAGCAGGCGGACGCCAACGACGGCAGTCCGCGAAGGTCCGGCGGGAACCGCAGGCGCCAGTCGGCCGCGGTCAAGCAGGGCAAGCGCAGCCTGATCGTCATCCTCGTGCTCGTCGTTGTCGTGGCAGTGAGCGCGGCGGTCGTCTGGTTCGGCTTCGGCTCCCAGCTGCGCAGCCTGTTCGGGGGTGGTGCGTCCTCTGCGGACTTCGAGGGCAGCGGGAACGGCACGGAGATGGCGTTCACCATCGAATCCGGCGACACCGGCACCTCCATCGGCGAGCGACTCGCCGAGGTCGGCATCGTGAAGTCACCTGGCGCCTTCGTGGATGAGGTGCTCGCGCAGCCCGAGGATCCGGTCTTCATCCCAGGCAGCTACGGAATGCAGGAGGAGATGAGCGCCGAATCCGCGCTCGCCTCGCTGCTCGACCCCGCGAACCGCCAGGAGTCGACCGTCGTGATTCCGGAGGGCACAGCGCTCCAGGACGTCTACGCACTCATCGAGGGTGGCGTCGGCATTCCCGTCGCCGATCTCGAGGCGGCGGCCATCCCGGCGAACTTCGGACTCCCCGCCGAGGCGACGACCCTTGAAGGGTTCCTGTTCCCGGCGACCTACAGCTTCGACCCCGGCGTCGACGCGAACACGGTGCTGAAGACGCTGGTCGACCGCATGTTCCAGTCACTCGACGAGCACGGCGTCGCTCCAGAGGCACGCTGGGACACGATCCGCCTGGCCTCGCTCATCCAGAAGGAAGCGGGCCTCCGCGAGGACTACTACAAGGTCTCGCGGGTGTTCCTCAACAGACTCGACATGGGCATGCTCCTGCAGTCCGACGCGACGGTGGCCTATGGCACCGGCAACACGCACCGAGTCTCGACGAGCGATGCGGAACGCGCCGACGCTGCGAACATCTACAACACCTACGTGCATCCGGGGATGGTCGCGGGGCCGATCTCGAACCCGGGTGACATCGCTATCGATGCTGCCGTGAACCCCGCCGACGGGCCGTGGGTGTACTTCGTGACCTGGAACCTCGACACGGGGGAGACCATCTTCTCTGAGACGTTCGAGGAGCACGAGGTCGCGGTCGCCAAGTGGCTCGCGTGGATGGAAGATCACCCCGAATATGGCTGAGGCAGGCGTGGACTCGCCGGAGACCAGGCTCGCCGTCCTCGGCTCGCCCATCGACCATTCGAAGTCGCCGGCGATCCATGCCGCGGCGTACAGGGAGCTCGGGCTGGACTGGCGCTACGAGCGATTCGACGTTCCGGAAGGCGAGCTCGCCGGCTTCATGTCGACGCGCGGACCGGGGTGGCGGGGGTTCTCCGTCACGATGCCCCTCAAACAGGAGGCGCACGAATTCGCTTCCTGGCTCGCCCCGGCCGCTGTCGAGATCGGGGCCGTCAACACGCTCGTCTTCGACGATCCGGACGCGGGCGGCGCCGCTCGTGGGTGGAACACGGACGTGCTCGGGTTCGTCGCCGCGCTGAACGGTGCGGGGATGGAGGCTGCGCCGAGGGTCCGCCTGCTCGGGGCCGGTGGCACGGCGGCGGCCGTGGTCGCAGCGCTGCCCTCCCTCGGCACGTCTGAGCTGCGTGTCGTCGTCCGCGCGCCCGAGCGCGCGCGGGAGCTGGCCACGCTGGCATCATCGCTCGGGGTCGGCGTCGACGTGCTGACCTTCGCCCAGTTCGACGCCCTGCCGGCCGAGTCCAAGCACGCCGAGCTCGTCGTCAACACCATCCCGGGTGACCAGGACCATCTCCTGGTCGATGAGGCCTGGGTCGACGGAGCACTCCTGTTCGACGTGCTCTACGACCCGTGGCCGACGAATCTCGCGTCGCGCTGGCTGTCTGCTGGCGGACGGGTCGTCTCCGGACTCGAGCTCCTGCTCGAGCAGGCTCTCGTGCAAGTGCGTCTCTTCACGGGACGCGGGGTGTCCGAACGGCTGCCGCGAGAGGCCGAGGTGCGGGCCGCGATGCGGAGCGCCGCGCTGCGCGTGTCAGAATAGTCCAATGCTTCGATGGCTCACGGCCGGGGAATCCCACGGCCCAGAACTCCTTGCGATCCTCGAGGGACTCCCAGCTGGTGTCCCGCTGTCCCTCGACGATCTCCGCACCGACCTCGCGCGGCGAAAGCTCGGCCACGGCCGGGGAGCGCGGATGAAGTTCGAGCAGGACGAGCTGACGCTCTCCGCGGGCGTGCGCCACGGCGCCACGATGGGTTCGCCCATCGGCATCCGCATCGGCAACACGGAGTGGCCCAAGTGGGTCGAGGTCATGAGTCCGGAGCCGGTGGATCCCGCCGTGTTCGACACTGGCCGGGGTGCGAAACTCACGCGTCCACGCCCGGGACATGCCGATCTCATCGGCATGCAGAAGCACGGCTTCGACGACGCCCGCCCCGTCCTTGAGCGCGCGAGCGCCCGTGAGACAGCGGCGCGCGTCGCGCTCGGTGCGATCGCGAAGCGCTTCCTGGCCGAGCTGGGGATCACCACGCTCAGTCACACGCTGGCCATCGGCACGGTTCGCGTTCCAGACGACGCACCCCTGCCCGTCTACGCGGACCTCGCGGCGATCGACGCCGATCCCGTCCGCGTCTTCGATGCGGAGACGTCGGCGGCGGCCGTCGCGCTCATCGACGAGGTCCGCAAGAGCGGCGACACGCTCGGCGGGGTCACGGAGGTCCTCGTGTGGGGACTGCCGCCTGGCATCGGCTCCTACGTGCACTGGGACCGTCGACTCGACGCGCGTCTCGCGAAGGCGCTCATGAGCGTCCAGGCCATCAAGGGCGTCGAGGTCGGCGACGGGTTCGAGACGACTCGTCGTCCGGGAACCTCGGCGCACGACCCGCTCTACGTCCGGGATGGCTCCATCGTGCGCTCGAGCGACCGCGCCGGCGGTATCGAGGGTGGCATGGCGACGGGCACGGTCCTGCGCGTGCGCGCGGGCATGAAGCCGATCGCGACCGTTCCGAAGGCGCTGCACACCGTGGATGTCGCCACCGGTCAGGACGCGGCGGCCCACCACCAGCGCTCCGACGTGTGCGCGGTCCCGGCCTCCGGCGTCGTCGTCGAGGCCATGGTGGCCCTCACGATCGCGGACTCGATCCTGGAGAAGTTCGGCGGGGACTCGGTGGCGGAGACGAAGCGGAACATCGAGAGCTACCTCGGGAGCATCCCACCCCTGCTGCGCACGTCCCACGAGTCGGTCTCCGAGTCCGAGCTGCAGGCTAGTCCCGTCGACGAGACGCCGATGGGGGACTCGCTGAGCGAGTGGCGCGTATGAGCGTCGTCCTCATCGGCCCGCCGGCGGCCGGCAAGTCGAGGGCCGGGCGCCGCCTCGCGAAGGTGCTCGGCGCGAGCTACGCCGACACCGACAAGGTGATCGTGGCGCGCCACGGGGCGATTCCCGACATCTTCGCCGCGCACGGGGAAGTCGAGTTCCGGCGACTCGAACGCGACGTGATCGCGGAGCACCTCGAGACGACCGAGGTCCTCTCACTCGGGGGCGGGGCGGTCATGGACGTCGAGACGCAGTCGCGGCTCGACGGCCACACCGTCGTGCTGCTGACCGCGTCCCCCGCTGCCATCACGGAGCGCATCACCGGCAACTCGAAGCGGCCGCTCATCACGGGCATCGAGAGCTGGACGCAGATCTACGAAGCCCGTCGCGAGACGTACGAGCGTCTCGCGGACGTGAGCTTCGACACCTCATTCCGGCCCATGGTCCGCGTCGTCGACGACATCGCGGAGTGGCTGGAGCAGAACTCCAAGGAAGGACCAAGCGACGTTGCCTGAGATCATCGAGGTTCCCGGCGCCCACGGCGACATCATCATCGGGGGCGGCCAGTTCCGCGACGCGGCCGCCGTGGTCCCGGCGCTGCTCGGCGAGGGCGTCGCCAAGGTCCTGATCGTGCACGCCCCCCACCTCGCGAATGTGGCGGAGCGTGTCCGGGAGCAGCTCGTCGGCGAGTACACCCAGGTTCTGATCGCCGAGATCCCGGATGCGGAGGGCGCGAAGCGCATCGAGGTGGCCGCGTTCTGCTGGCAGATCCTCGGCCAGGCGGACTTCACGAGGTCGGACGCCGTGATCACGATCGGCGGAGGCGCGACGAGCGACATCGGCGGCTTCATCGCCGCGACGTGGCTGCGTGGCGTCAAGGTCGTGCACATGCCCACGACGGTGCTCGCGATGGTCGACGCAGCGATCGGTGGCAAGACAGGGCTGAACACGAACGAGGGCAAGAACCTCGTCGGGTCCTTCCACCCTCCTGCTGGCGTCGTCATCGATCCGGAGATCCTCGACAGCCTGCCGCGAAACGAGCTCCTGGCCGGCTTCGCCGAGGTCGTGAAGGCCGGCTTCATCGCGGAGCCGGAGATCCTCGACATCATCGAGCGTGACCCGGAGCGGGCTACCGACCCCACGACCCCCGAGTTCCTCCGGGTGCTCGAGCTCGCGATCCGCGTCAAGGCGAGGGTCGTCGGCGAGGACTTCACCGAGCAGGGGCTGCGGGAGATCCTCAACTACGGCCACACGCTCGGGCACGCCATCGAGAACGCGGAGCGCTACCAGTGGCGCCACGGTGCCGCCATCTCCATCGGCATGGTGTTCGTCGCCGAGCTGGCGAGGCTCTCCGGGCGCCTGGACGACGCGACCGCGGACCGCCACACGGCGATCCTCGAGCTCCTCGGTCTCCCCACGAGCTATCCAGCCGGCCGCTGGAAGACGTTGCTCGCCACGATGCGCCGCGACAAGAAGGCGCGGGGCGCCATGCTCCGGTTCGTCGTCCTCGATGGCCTCGGGCGTCCGACGATCATGCGCGCGCCTGACGAGAGCCTGCTCTTCGCCGCGTACCAGGAGATCGCCAGCTAGGCGCCCCGGCGTTCGTCGCACCGAACATACTCGTCGAGCGTCACGCCTGATTCGAAGCGCCGCGTCGCGCTCAGGGTGAATGCCTGCGGTGAGTATCCAGCGTGGCCGAAGAGCGGAACGCCGGCACCGAAGACGACCGGGTTCCGCTTCAGCACGAGGCGGTCGATCTCACCGCGCAGTGAGCCGGCGAGCTCCCCTCCGCCGCAGAGCCAGATCGGCAGCCCGTCCTCGTCCTTCAGCCGCCGGACGGTGTCGACGGGGTCGCTCGTGAGCGTCATGTCATCAGCGACGCGCCGGTCGCCGCGGCTCGCGACGACCTGACGCAGATGCGGGTACGGGCTCTCGATGCCGACATCGAGAGCTGGGCGTAGGGTGTTCCAGCCCATGATGACGGTGTCGAACGTCGTGCCGGGGGCCTGCATCCCGAGCGCTTCGAGCACGTGCGCAGGGAACGCGTCGGCGTAGTCCGCGAGCAGGGTGGCCATGTGGTCGCCCTCCATCGGGAAGGCGTCGAAGCCTCCGCTCGGGTCGGCGATGAATCCGTCGATGCTCGTCGCGACGTAGTACACGAGCTCACGCATGAGCTTGCCCCCTCTGCCTCACTGGTTCGAGGACCCTACGATGCCGCCCTGGGTCGCCGCTCCCAGTCGGCGTTCAGCAGCAGCTGGTCCGCGCTGGACCCTCCAGGTAGCGGAACGCCCCGAGCCGGTGATACCCAAGCCGGTCGAAGAGACGGATCGAGGCGTCGTTGCCGTCGACCACCATGGCCAGGCAGGACGATGCGCCGAGCGCGAAGGCTTCGTGCTCGGCACGCTTGAGGAGCTGACGGGCGTAGCCGCGTCCCCGGCTCGCCCGATCGGTGACCAGGCAGTCGACGATCCCGAGGCCGTCGACCACCGTGAGCCGCGCTGTCGCCACGAGGGAGCCGTCGACGCTCACGCTGAGGAAGCTCGGCGTGCCCTGGCTCAGGATGCGCGGGGCGAGGCGGCGGTCGCTCGGCAGGCGGCGGCCGTTCCAGGTCAGCCAGGCGTCGAGCCAGTCGGGTGGGAGCTGCGGGGCGGATGCCGAGACGACCGCGGATGGATGCGAGCCAGTGAGCGGCTGGCGAGGGCCGTCCGCTGGGCCGAGCGAGCACGCGAAGACCTCGCCAGAGAGCGAGGTCACGTAGCCGAACGCCCGCAGCGCCGCCACCTCATCCGAGTCACTCAAGTCGGTCGTGAGGAAACGGCTGGGGAGCCCACGCACGCGGTACGCCTCCTCGACGGCGCCGACCGCCGCCGGTAGGTCCTTCACCGCGCCGAGCATCCACACACTGTTCGCGCGCCTCGTGAACCCCTCCGAGAAACCGAGGAGCCAACCGCCGAGTCGTCGCTCGTCGAGGGCGGGCCAGCTGCCTCGCAGCGCCGCGACCGCGCGATCGAGCGACAGCGTGGAGGCCCGCTCGCTGGCCGGGGTCGCAGGGTCGGCAGACATGCTCAGAGGCTAGGCGGTCGCCGTTCGCTCCGCCAGGTGCCTGTGCCCGTCGGCGTGCTCGCATCGTCTAGCCTGGTGGACGGCCAGGCTGCTGCGTCATCCTCTCGACGGAGCACCGAAGGCATCAGTCGCACGCACCCACCAGAAGGACACAGTTGACCAGGCGCATCGTCTTCCTCGACATCGACGGCACTCTCATCGACGATCAGGAGCGCATCCAGCCGTCGACGGTCGAGGCCGTCAGCCGCGCGAGGGCCGCCGGCCACCTGGTCTTCATCTGCACCGGCCGGTCGCGCGCGGAGATCTACCCCCAGATCCTCGACATCGGCTTCGACGGAATCGTGAGCGCCGGCGGCAGCTTCGTGTGGTTCGACGGGGAGACGCGCGTCTCACGCACGATGTCGCTCGACGACGTCGCCTTCGCCATCGACGTGTTCACCCGGTCTGGGATCGATTTCTACGTGCAGAGCGACTCGGCAGTCGTCGCAAGTCCCGGCTTCCGCGCGCACCTCCGGAGGCTGCTCGCCGTCGAGCTCGCCGACTCCGACCGTGTCGAGGCCGACGGAGCGCTGCAGTTCGAGACGTTCTTCGAGGAGGGTGGCGAGGTGCTGCGAGACGACATCGGCAAGATGTGCTTCCTGAGCGCCGAAACCCCCATCGACGCTATCCGCGAGGCCTTCGCCGGACGCTTCGACGTCATCAACGCCACGGTCCCTGTTCTCGGCCCCCACAGCGGCGAGCTCCTGCAACTCGGCGTGAACAAGGGGAGCGCCATCCTCGAGGTGTGCCGCCTGAAGGGGCTCGAGCGGGCGGACACGATCGGGATCGGCGACAGCATCAACGACGTCGAGATGCTCCAGCTCACGGGAGTCGGCGTCGCGATGGGCAACGCACCCGATGCCATCAAGGCCTACGCCGACCAGGTGACGACCGGCGTCGACGACAACGGGGTCTGGAACGCGTTCGTGCGCAACGAGCTCATCTCGGCGGACGAGTCGGTCGTCCCGACCGCGGCCTTCGCCTGACCCCGTCTATAGACTGACCCGCATGCGCATCCTCGTTCTCGGCGGCCCCAACCTCGATCGACTCGGCACCCGCGAGCCGGAGACGTACGGCACGCAGACGCTCGCCGACATCGTCGAGCTCCTCCGCGCTGCAGCTGGCGGCGGCGTCGAGATCGACGCACGGCAGTCCAACTTCGAGGGCCAGCTGGTCGAGTGGCTGCATGAAGCGGCGGATGCGCGCACCCCGGTCATCCTGAACCCCGCCGCGCTCACCCATTACTCCATCGCGCTCCGCGACGCGGTCTCGATCGTCACGGAGACGGGGACCCCGGTCATCGAGGTGCACCTGTCGAACCCGCACGCACGCGAGGCGTTCCGGCACACGAGCGTCATCTCGGCGGTCGCGACGGGCGTCGTCGCAGGTCTCGGCGCAGGCTCGTACCTGGCGGCACTCGAAGGCATCCGCGCCATGAGCGAGGCGAAACAGGCCTCTTCGGAGACCCTGCACTAGACTTCTCCGGGGCCGCTGGGGCAAACGCCTCGCGCCGACAGCTCGCGCGTACCTCAACCAGGTGGCGATAACTGAAGAATCCCGCTCTTGCGCGGGATGGACACGGAGAAACTTCCATGGCAACTACGGCAGACATCAAGAACGGCGTTGTGCTTCTCATCGAGAAGCAACTCTGGCAGGTCATCGACTTCCAGCACGTCAAGCCCGGCAAGGGCGGTGCCTTCGTGCGCACCAAGCTCAAGCAGGTCGTCAGCGGCAAGACCGTCGACCGCACGTTCAACGCCGGCGCCAAGATCGAGACCGCGACGGTCGACCGCCGCGACTTCCAGTACCTCTACCGCGACGGCGACGGCTACGTCTTCATGGACCAGACCGACTACGACCAGATCACGCTCGACGAGCGGATCGTGGGTGACGCGGCCAAGTACATGCTCGAGCAGCAGAGCGTGCAGATCGCGCTGAACGAGGGCGAGCCGCTCTACATCGAGCTCCCGCCGTCGGTGGTGCTCGAGATCACGTACACCGAGCCGGGCCTGCAGGGCGACCGCTCCAATGCGGGCACCAAGCCCGCGACCGTCGAGACCGGCGCGGAGATCCAGGTGCCGCTGTTCGTCGACGCCGGCACGAAGGTCAAGATCGACACCCGCACGGGCGACTACCTGGGCCGCGTCAACGACTAGTGAGCGCGCGCACGAAGGCGCGCAAGCGCGCCATGGACATCCTGTTCGCCTCCGACGTTCGCGGGACCCCGATCCCCGAGCTCCTCGGCCAGGAAGCGGAGCGGGCCGCTGATGAGCCCGACCGCGCGGCGAGCTGGCGCTACGCCAGGGAGATCGTGCTCGGCGTCATCGAGCACGCAGATGAGATCGACGGCTACATCGTCGAGACCGCTCGCGACTGGACGCTGGAGCGCATGCCCGCGCTCGACCGCTCGATCCTCCGCGTCGCGATCTGGGAGCTCAAGTACAACGACGAGATCCCCGCCGCCGTGGCCATCACCGAGGCCGTCAGCGCCGCCGGTGAGTACTCGACGGACGCGTCGGGCAAGTTCATCCACGGCGTGCTCGGCCGCATCAGCGAGCAGTAGCCGATGCTAGGCTGGGGGCTCGAGCCGAGACCGCCACAGGCGAGACGGCCCGGCCCCCAGTTCCAGACATCCTTTAACACCGTCCAGTGAGGCGGGGAAGGAGGTCGACGTGCCCCAGCGAACCGTGCTGAATCACGACGACGTTCAACGAGCCCTCGTGCGAATCGCGCACCAGATCCTCGAGCAGAACCGTGGGTCGAAGGACCTGCTCCTGCTCGGCATCCCGAGCCGAGGAGTTCCCCTCGCGAAGCGCCTCGCCAGCCTCATCGCCGGCTTCGAGGCCTCGAACGGGACACACGTCGACGCCGCGGAGATCGCTGGCGCACTCGACGTGACGATGTACCGTGACGATCTGCGCCGCGGACCGGCACGCGTCTCGCAGCCCACGCACATCCCCGTGGGCGGCATCGACGGCAAGACCGTGGTGCTCGTCGATGACGTGCTCTTCTCCGGTCGCACGGTGCGAGCCGCCCTCGACGCGCTCAGCGATACCGGCCGGCCTCGTGCCGTGCAGCTCGCCGTCCTGGTCGACCGCGGGCACCGCGAGCTCCCGATCCGCGCGGACTACGTCGGGAAGAACCTGCCCTCCGCCCGGAGCGAGCGCATCGGCGTCGAGCTCACGGAGCTCGACGGCGGCGACCGCGTCGTCATCACCGACGGGGGACGTGCATGAAGCACCTGCTCTCCACGAAGGGCATGAGTCGCGAGGACGCGATCATGCTGCTCGACGTCGCCGAGGACATGTCGGATGTCGGCGACCGCGAGGTGAAGAAGCTGCCAGCTCTTCGAGGCATCACCGTCGTGAACCTGTTCTATGAGGACTCGACGCGCACCCGCATCTCGTTCGAAGCCGCGGAGAAGCGGCTCTCCGCTGACGTCATCAACTTCGGCGCCAAGGGATCGAGCGTCTCCAAGGGAGAGTCGCTCAAAGACACGGCGCAGACGCTCAAGGCCATCGGCGCCGATGCCGTCGTCATCAGGCACCCCTCGAGCGGCGCGCCGCAGCTCCTCGCCGAGCGTGACTGGATCGACGCCCCCATCCTGAACGCCGGCGACGGCATGCACGAGCACCCCACGCAGGCGCTCCTCGACGCGTTCACGCTGCGACGTCGCGTCCACGGACGCGCCGCGGCCCGGGGAAAGGGGCTCGACGGCTGCCACATCGTCATCGTCGGTGACATCCTGCACTCGCGAGTGGCCAGATCGAACGTGTGGCTCCTCACGACGCTCGGGGCCGAGGTCACGCTCGTCGGCCCGCCGACCCTCGTCCCCGTGCGCACGGAGTCCTGGCCGGCGACGATCACGAGCGACCTCGACGCGGCGCTCGCCACGCACCCGACCGCGGTCATGCTGCTCCGCATCCAGGCGGAGCGGATGCACGACGCCTTCTTCCCGAACACGCGCGAGTACGCCAAGAACTGGGGGCTCGGCGAGACCCGGTTCCGGAGCCTGCCCGAGGCTACGATGGTCATGCATCCCGGCCCCATGAACCGCGGTCTGGAGATCTCCTCGATCGCCGCCGACTCACCGCAGTCGACCGTCCTCGAGCAGGTCGCGAACGGCGTCGCCGTCCGCATGGCCGCGCTCTACGTGCTCTGCTCCGGCGAGCGCGAGGGGAGCGGCT
This sequence comes from Pseudoclavibacter sp. JAI123, assembly GCF_013409665.1. Taxonomy (NCBI): domain Bacteria; kingdom Bacillati; phylum Actinomycetota; class Actinomycetes; order Micrococcales; family Microbacteriaceae; genus Pseudoclavibacter; species Pseudoclavibacter sp. JAI123. The sequence goes on from NZ_JACCCM010000001.1 coordinate 2,088,888, forward strand.
CGTGAACCAGGGCCCAGGAAACGAGAAAGGCACCATGACCACGCTGTATCGAGGCGCCAAGCTGCTCGGCGCCGACCCCGTCGACGTGCTCGTCGCCGGAACCACGATCGCCGAAGTCGCCCCGGTCGGATCCGTCTCCGTGGACGGCGTGGAACGCGTCATCGACGTCCAGGGCCTCGTGCTCCTGCCCGGCCTCGTCGACCTCCACACGCACCTGCGCGAACCTGGCTTCGAGTCGAGCGAGACGGTGCTCACCGGCACCCGCGCTGCGGCGTTCGGCGGGTACACGACGGTGTTCGCCATGGCGAACACCTCTCCGGTCCAGGACACGGCGGGTGTGGTCGAGGCGGTCGCCGCGCTCGGTCGCGCCGCCGGATACGCCGATGTCCGGCCCATCGGGGCCGTGACGGTCGGGCTCGAGGGCGAGCAGCTCTCCGAGATCGGCGCGATGGCGCAGTCGAACGCCGGCGTCCGCGTGTTCTCCGACGACGGCAAGTGCGTCTTCGATCCGCTCATCATGCGTCGCGCCCTCGAGTACGTGAAGGCGTTCGGCGGAGTCGTCGCCCAGCACGCCCAGGACCCTCGCCTCACGGCAGGGGCCCAGATGAACGAAGGAGCGCTCTCGGCCGAGCTCGGCCTCGGCGGGTGGCCGGCGGTGGCCGAATCCTCGATCATCGCGCGCGACGCACTGCTCGCCGATCACGTCTCCTCGCGCCTGCACGTCTGCCACGTCTCCACCCGCGAAGGTGTGGATGTCGTGCGCTGGGCAAAGACACGCGGCATCGACGTGACCGCTGAGGTCACGCCCCACCACCTCCTCCTCACCGAGGAGCTCGTGCGCGGCTACGACGCCCGGTTCAAGGTCAACCCGCCGCTTCGGACGCAGGATGACGTGCTCGCGGTGCGAGAAGCGCTGGCCGACGGCACGATCGACATCGTCGCCACCGACCACGCGCCGCATCCCGTCGATGCCAAGGAGACCGAGTGGGACCAGGCCGCGATGGGCATGGTCGGGCTCGAGTCCGCCCTGCGCGTCGTGCAGCACACCATGGTCGACACGGGCGCGCTCAGCTGGGCGGACGTGGCGCGGATCATGTCCGAGACTCCTGCTCGCATCGGGGGCGACTCCGCATCTGGACGCCCCGTCGCGGCCGGTGAGCTCGCCAACCTCGTCTTCTACGACCCAGCTCCGACGGCTGACTTCACGACGGCCGCACTCGGAGGCAAAAGCATCAACTCGCCATTCCTCGGCATGCCGCTGCCCGGCCGGGTCGTGCACACCGTCTACCGCGGAACCCGCACGCTCGACGACGGCGTCCTCCTCTCGGCCGAAGGTGCGGCCGCCGCCGCCCGAGCGCGCGAGCAGGAACTCGCCTGATGGACGACCGCGTACTCCCCGCCGCCCTCACGATCGTCGCGTTCCTCGTCATCGTCGCGCTCATGTGGCTCGGCTGGCGACGCCGGACACGGGCGCAGGCCGGCATCGCCACGCCCCTGAGCCCCCCGCAGTCGACGGAGCAGCCGCTCGGGCACTGGCACGACGTGCACTACGTGTCGACGAGCCGCACGGGTGACACCCTCGACCGCATCGTCGTCCCGCCGCTCGGATTCCGGGGGCGGGCTGAGGTGACCGTGCTCCGGGAAGGACCCGTCGTGCGCATCGCAGGCGAACGAGCCTTCTTCATCCCCGCGGCAGACATCGAGGCCACCATCGACGGCACCGTCACGATCGACCGAGTCGTCGAGAACGGCGGGCTCACGATCATCCGGTGGCTCCTGCCCGGCGACGACGCAGCGAGCGACCGCGTGAGCGTCGAGACCTCCCTCAGAGTTGTCGACGCCACCGCGCGAGAACAGCTCAAGACCGCGCTGCACTCGCTGCAGCGAACACCAGCCCCCACGACCGAGGAGTCCTCATGACGCCACCAATTCCCGCCGTGCTCGTCCTGGAGGACGGGACGCGATACGAGGGCGACGCGTACGGCGCCGTCGGCGAGACGCTCGGCGAAGTCGTGTTCTCGACCGGCATGACCGGCTACCAGGAGACGCTGACGGACCCGAGCTACGCAGGCCAGATCGTCGTCCAGACCGCCCCGCACATCGGCAACACCGGGGTCAACGCGGAGGACATGGAGTCGCGCCAGATCTGGGTCGACGGGTACGTCGTCCGCGACCCCTCCCGCGTCGTCTCGAACTGGCGCTCCGAGGACACGCTCGAGAACGCCCTGACCGAGACCAGCATCGTCGGCATCGCCGGCGTCGACACCCGTGCGCTCACGCGACGCATCCGCAGCGAGGGCTCGATGCGCGGCGGGATCTTCTCCGGCGAGGCGGCCTCGGCCGACGAGACCACGCTGCTCGAGAAGGTGCGTTCGCAGCCGAGCATGGCGGGCCGCAACCTCAGCGACCGCGTCTCGACGCCGGAGCCCATCGTGCACCCGTCGACGGCCGACGAGCGGATCGGCTCCGTCGCCATCATCGACCTGGGCATCAAGACGGCCACGATCAAGGCGCTGGCCGAGCGTGGCTTCGACGTGCACGTGCTGCCGCACGCCACGACCATCGACCAGCTCCGCGAGCTCGCCCCCACCGCCGTCTTCTACTCCAACGGGCCGGGCGACCCTGCATCCAGCGACGCGCACGTGGAGCTGCTGCAGAACGTCCTCCGCGACGGCACACCGTTCTTCGGCATCTGCTTCGGCAACCAGCTGCTCGGCCGTGCCCTCGGCTTCGACACGTACAAGCTGCCCTTCGGCCACCGCGGCATCAACCAGCCCGTCGTCGACACGTTCTCCGGCCGCATCGAGATCACCGCCCAGAACCACGGCTTCGCCGTCCAGGCTCCACTCGACGGCCCCGTCGAGACGCCAGCCGGCTTCGGCCGCGCGCAGGTCAGCCACATCGGCCTCAACGACCAGGTCGTCGAAGGCCTCCGCTGCCTCGACATCCCGGCGTTCAGCGTGCAGTTCCACCCAGAGGCGGCGGCGGGCCCCCACGACTCGGCCCCGCTCTTCGACCAGTTCAGGCAGATGGTGCGCGAGCACCTCGCCACCTCATCCACCCCCACCAACGGCCAGGAGAACGCGTAAGCATGCCAAAGCGCACAGACATCTCGAGCGTCCTCGTCATCGGCTCGGGACCCATCGTCATCGGCCAGGCGGCCGAGTTCGACTACTCGGGCACGCAGGCCTGCCGCGTGCTCCGCGAGGAGGGCGTCCGCGTCATCCTCGTGAACTCGAACCCCGCGACGATCATGACCGACCCGGACTTCGCCGACGCCACGTACGTCGAGCCGATCACCCCGGACATCATCGAGTCGATCATCATCAAGGAGCGCCCTGACGCGATCCTCCCCACCCTCGGCGGGCAGACGGCGCTCAACGCGGCCATCGCGCTCCATGAGGAGGGCATCCTCGAGCGTCACGGCGTCGAGCTCATCGGCGCGAAGGTGGACGCGATCCGCCGCGGCGAGGACCGCCAGATCTTCAAGGACCTCGTCATCGAGGCCGGCGCCGAAGTCGCGCGCTCCCACATCGCGACGAGCGTCGAGCAGGCGATCGGCTTCGCCGAGGACCTCGGCTACCCGCTTGTCGTCCGTCCCTCGTTCACCATGGGCGGCCTCGGCTCCGGCTTCGCCTACAACGAAGAGGACCTGATCCGCTTCGTCGCCGACGGCGTCCAGTCGAGCCCGACGGGCGAGGTGCTCCTCGAGGAGTCGATCCTCGGCTGGAAGGAGTACGAGCTCGAGCTCATGCGCGACACCGCCGACAACACGGTGGTCGTCTGCTCGATCGAGAACGTCGACCCCGTCGGCGTCCACACGGGCGACTCCATCACGGTCGCGCCCGCGCTCACGCTGACCGACCGCGAGTACCAGCGCCTCCGCGACATCGGCATCGCGATCATCCGACTCGTGGGCGTCGACACCGGTGGATGCAACATCCAGTTCGCCATCGACCCCTCGAACGGTCGCATCATCGTCATCGAGATGAACCCTCGCGTGTCTCGCTCGTCGGCGCTGGCGTCCAAGGCGACGGGCTTCCCGATCGCGAAGATCGCGGCGAAGCTCGCCATCGGCTATCGCCTGGATGAGATCCCCAACGACATCACGAAGGTGACGCCCGCGAGCTTCGAGCCGACGCTCGACTACGTCGTCGTCAAGGTGCCCCGCTTCAACTTCGAGAAGTTCCCGGCCGCCGACACGACGCTGACGACCACCATGAAGTCGGTCGGCGAGGCCATGGCCATCGGTCGCAACTTCTCGACCGCGCTGCAGAAGGCACTGCGCTCGCTCGAGAAGCGGGGATCGTCGTTCACGTGGGCTGCAGACGAGGTCTCCGTCGAGGAGCTCCTCGAGACGATCAAGATCCCGACCGACGGCCGCATCGTCAACGTGCAGCGCGCGCTCTGGAAGGGTGCGACGCCGGAGCAGATCTTCGAATCCACGGCCATCGACCCCTGGTTCATCGACCAGATCGTGCTCATCAACGAGGTCGCGGCCGAGATCAGCTCCGCAGACGTCGTCGACGCCCGCCTGCTCCGGCACGCGAAGCGCCACGGCTTCTCCGACGCCCAGATCGCGGAGCTCCGCGGGAGCCGCGAGGACGAGGTCCGCGCGATCCGCCACAACTTCGGAGTCCGCCCGGTCTTCAAGACCGTGGACACGTGCGCCGGTGAGTTCCCGGCCTTCACGCCGTACCACTACTCGAGCTACGACCAGGAGTCCGAGGTCACGCCGAGCGACCGCCGCAAGGTGATCATCCTCGGCTCGGGCCCGAACCGCATCGGTCAGGGCATCGAGTTCGACTACTCGTGCGTGCATGCGTCGTTCGCGCTCTCGGACGCCGGCTTCGAGACCATCATGATCAACTGCAACCCGGAGACGGTCTCCACCGACTACGACACGAGCGACCGCCTCTACTTCGAGCCGCTCACGCTCGAGGACGTCCTCGAGATCGTCGAGGTCGAGCGCGGTGCCGGCGAGCTGCTCGGCGTCGTCGTCCAGCTCGGCGGCCAGACTGCGCTGGGACTCGCGAAGGGGCTCGAGGCGGCTGGCGTCCCGATCCTCGGCACGAGCCCGGCAGCGATCGACCTCGCCGAGGAGCGCGGACTCTTCTCCGGCGTCCTCGACCGCGCCGGCCTGATCTCGCCGGAGAACGGCACCGCGACCGACCTCGACGGGGCCCTCGATGTCGCCACGGGCATCGGCTACCCGGTGCTCGTGCGCCCCAGCTTCGTGCTCGGCGGACGCGGGATGGAGATCGTGTACGACGCAGAGCAGATGCAGGACTACTTCTCGCGCATCGAGGGTCAGGCGATCGTCGGACCCGCTCATCCGCTGCTGGTCGATCGGTTCCTCGACGAGGCCACGGAGATTGACGTCGACGCCCTGTTCGACGGCGACGAGCTCTACATCGGCGGCATCATGGAGCACATCGAGGAGGCCGGCATCCACTCCGGCGACTCGGCGTGCACCCTGCCTCCTGTCACTCTCTCGAGCGCTGTCCTGGACAACGTGCGCGACGCGACCCTCGCCATCGCCCAGGGCGTCGGCGTCCGTGGCCTGCTCAACGTGCAGTTCGCGCTGTCGGGCGGCAAGCTGTACGTGCTCGAAGCCAACCCGCGCGCCTCCCGGACCGTGCCCTTCGTCTCGAAGGCCCTCGGTACGCAGCTCGCGAAGGCCGCCGCCCGTGTCATGACGGGGGTCTCCATCGCCGAGCTGAAGGCCGAGGGACTCCTCCGCGACCAGGACGGCACGCACCAGCCGGCCTCGAGCCCCGTCGCCGTGAAGGAGGCAGTGCTTCCCTTCAAGCGCTTCCGCACGAAGGACGGACGCATCGTCGACTCGCTGCTCTCGCCGGAGATGCGCTCCACTGGCGAGGTCATGGGCATCGACACCGACTTCCCGACCGCATTCGCCAAGAGCCAGCTCGCGGCCTACGGCGGCCTGCCGAAGTCCGGCACCGTGTTCGTCTCGGTCTCCGACCGCGACAAGCGCGCGATCGTGCTTCCTGTCGCGAAGTTCGTCGAGCTCGGGTTCTCGATCGCGGCCACCGAGGGCACAGCTGCCGTCCTCGCGCGCCACGGCATCACCGCCAAGGTCGTCGGAAAGTTCACTCCGGATTCGCCCGACGGCACCACTCCCGGCCAGGACCGCAATATCGTGGACATGATCCACGGGGGAGAGGTCGACATGGTCATCAACACCCCATCGGGCCGCGCGTCACGGGCCGACGGCTACGAGATCCGCACGGCGGCAGTCTCCGCCGACCTGCCCATCTTCACCACGATCTCGGAGCTGTCCGCCGCTGTCGGTTCGCTCTCCGCGCTGCGAAGCGGATTCACGGTGACGAGCCTGCAGGAGTACAACACCCAGAGGGGGGACAGCTAGTTGACTGAGGCGTTCGCGGCGCGTGCTGGAGGGAGCGGGTTCGGAGCCCGACTCCAGCACGCCGTGGAGAACCGGGGCAGGCTGTGCATCGGCATCGATCCGCATGAGTTCCTGCTCGACGCGTGGGGGCTGCCGAACACCGCGGCGGGTGCCAGGGAGTTCGGACTCCGCGTCGTCGAGGCATCGGCGGAGCGCGTCGGCGTGATCAAGCCGCAGATCGCGTTCTACGAGCGATTCGGCTCCAGCGGATTCGCGGCGCTCGAGTCAGTGCTCGGCGCCGCGCGGGAGGCGGGCCTGCTCGTCATCGCCGACGTCAAGCGCGGGGACGTCGGCACGACCCTCGAGGCCTACGCCAAGGCGTGGCTCGACGAGGGCTCGCCGCTCGAAGCGGACGCCATGACCGTGAACCCCTACCAGGGCTTCGACTCCCTCGCCTCGGCGCTGGAGCTCGCCGACCGTCTCGGCAAGGGACTCTTCGTGCTCGCCGCCACCTCGAACCCGGAGTCGACCTCGATCCAGACGGCCCGCCGGGACCGCGGCTCCCAGTTCGGCGAGACCGTCGCCGGGGGAGTCGCGAAGCGCGCGGCCGCCTGGAATGCCGAGCACACGACCGGCGCGCTCGGCTCAGTCGGCGTCGTCCTCGGCGGCACGGTCGACTTCGACCTCCTCGGCGTCGACCTCGCGATGCTCGGCGCCTCACCCTGGACCCCGATCCTCGCCCCAGGCTTCGGCCACCAGGGTGCCGAGTTCGCGCGCATCAAGGAGACGTTCGGCGCAGCAGCTGAGTCCGTCATCGTCAACGTCTCACGCAGTGTCCTGGCCGCGGGGCCAAATGGCATCGCCGACGCCATCGACCAGCAAGCCGCTGAGCTGGAGGACGCCCTCTCATGACCCAGGTCCCACCTCCGGTCGATCGCGTCGCCGCGTCGCGCGCGGCGGTCCTCGCACGCCAGGCTCGCGCTGAGGTCAAACGCGCCCTTGCGAACGGAACCCGCTCGCCGATCTCCGTGCTCGACGCGAGCCAGTCCGCAGAGCACGCCGCCGAGCACTCCCTCCGCGTGACGCAGTTCCTGCTCAGCATCCCGCACATCGGAGCCACGAAGCAGGCGCGCATCCTCGAAGAGCTCGCGATCTCGCCCTCCAAGCGCCTCGGTGGCCTCGGCCGCAACCAGCGCATCCGTCTCCGCTCGTTCCTGGAGGAGCGGCTGGGCGCGCAGACCGGCGACAGTCGTCTCGTCGTGCTGGCCGGCCCCACGGCGGTCGGCAAGGGCACCGTCGCGAACTACATCCGAGAGCACTATCCGGAAGTCGAGCTCTCGGTGTCCGCCACGACGCGTGCCCCGCGTCCCGGTGAAGTCGACGGCGTGAACTACCACTTCACCGACGACGAGGGCTTCGACCGGCTCGTCGCCGACGAGCAGCTCCTCGAGTACGCCACCGTGCACAACGCCTTCAGATACGGAACCCCGCGCGGACCCATCGACGACGCCATCTCCTCGGGACGCTCGGTCCTCCTCGAAATCGACATTCAGGGCGCAAGACAGGTCCGATCGCGCATGCCAGAGGCTAGACTGGTATTTTTGTTGCCTCCGAGCTGGGACGAGCTCGTGCGGCGCCTCGTCGGGCGCGGCACGGAATCGGCCGAAGAACAGGCTCGGCGCCTCGAAACCGCGAAGGTCGAACTCGCCGCCCAGGACGAGTTCGATGCACTGGTCGTCAACGACTCCGTGCCTGAGGCTGCGGCACGCGTAGTCGAACATCTGGGACTGAACAAGGAGCACGCATGATTGAGAAGCCAAAGGGCATCATCGACCCGCCCATGGACGAGCTGCTGCAGCGAGTCGACAACAAGTACCAGCTGGTCATCTTCGCATCGCGTCGCGCGCGTCAGATCAACGACTACTACTCCGACCTGCACGACGGAGCGATCTACCAGAATGTCGGCCCGCTGATCGACTCCTCGATCGACGACAAGCCCCTGTCGATCGCGCTGCACGAGATCAACGAGCAGAAGATCGTCATGGTCGAGGCTCGCCCGCTCGAGACCCCGGACGACGTCATCGTGTTCGATGACGAGATCAACTTCGAAGACGACGCCCCTCAGGCATAGCACGACCGTGAGCGAGACCGCCGGCGCGCATCCGGCTGACCACGGGACCGACGCGTCCGACGGCCAGCCGATGCGCGTCGTCGTCGGTGTGACCGGCGGCATCGCCGCCTACAAGGCCGTCCAGGTCATCCGCGACCTCGTCCTCCTCGGTCACCACGTCGACGTCGTCCCCACGGAGTCCGCTCTGCGGTTCGTGGGCCGTCCGACGTTCGAAGCCATCTCACGCAACCCCGTGCGAACGGACGTCTTCGACGACGTGGCCGAGGTGCGGCACGTCGCATTGGGTCAGCAGGCCGACGTCATCGCAGTGGTCCCGGCCACCGCGAACTCCATGGCGAAGATCGCCGCTGGGCTCTCCGACGACCTGCTGGGCACGACCATCCTCGCGTCGACGGCTCCACTCATCCTCGCTCCGGCCATGCACACCGAGATGTGGCTCAACCAGGCGACGCAGGCCAACGCCGCGCGGCTGGACGCACGCGGAGTTGTCCTCGTCGGGCCTGCCGAGGGTCAGCTGACGGGCAACGACTCGGGCCCGGGACGCCTCGCCGAGCCCAATGAGATCGTCGCGACGATCCTGAGCGCCGGCCGCGGCGAGCGACGCCGTCGCAGGGACGCCGAACTCGCCAGCGATCTGCGAGGCAGGCGGGTCCTCATCACCGCCGGCGGCACGCGCGAGCCGCTCGACCCGGTCCGGTTCATCGGCAACCGATCGAGCGGACGGCAGGGCTTCGCGCTCGCCGAGCGGGCGCTTGCCCGTGGCGCGGAGGTCACCCTCGTGGCGGCCAACGCCGAGGTCCGCCCGCCAGAGGGCGTCAAGCTCGTGACGGTCTCGAGTGCCCAGCAGCTCGCGCAGGCCTGCGCCGAGATCGCCCCACGACACGACGTCATCATCATGGCCGCCGCAGTTGCCGACTACCGTCCGGTCACCGTGGCGGAGGGCAAGATCAAGAAAGAGCAGGCTGGCGAGGAGCTGACGCTCACGTTCACCCGCAATCCGGACATCCTGCAGGATCTCGCATCCGCCCGGGGCAGCGAGCAGGTCATCATCGGCTTCGCCGCGGAGACCGAGACGGACGACGCCGCACTGCTCGAGCTCGGTCGCGCGAAGATCGCTCGCAAGGGGTGCGACTATCTCGTCGTGAACCGGGTCGGCTGGAACCTCGGATTCCAGTCGGACGAGAACTCGATCTTCGTCCTCTCAGCGTCCGGCGACGTTGTCTCGCGTCACACTGGCGACAAAGTGTCGGTGGCCGATGTCATCCTGGACCTGCTCGTCAACGTCTAGCCGTACCGGCCGGTCCAAACCGTCCGGCCGCAACTTCACCGCAAGGGGTTCTTCTTGTCTACGCTTCGCCTGTTCACCTCGGAGTCGGTCACCGAGGGTCACCCCGACAAGATCTGCGACCAGATCTCCGACCGCATCCTCGACGACCTCCTCGCGCAGGACCCGGCCTCACGGGTCGCGGTAGAGACGCTCGTCACGACCGGCCAGGTGCACGTCGCCGGGGAGGTCACGACCAACGCCTACTCCGACATCGCGGGCATCGTCAGGCGCACGATCAGCGACATCGGCTACACGTCGAGCGACGTCGGCTTCGACGGCTCGTCGTGCGGTGTCTCGATCTCCGTCGGCGAGCAGTCGCCCGAGATCGGCGAGGGAGTCACGACCTCGCTGGAGCACCGCTCTGAGAGCTCGGAGGACGCGATCGCCAAGCAGGGCGCCGGCGACCAGGGCATCATGTTCGGCTACGCGACCCGAGAGACGGACGCGCTCATGCCGCTTCCGATCCACCTCGCCCACCAGCTCGCCCAGCAGCTCGCCGCGGTGCGCAAGTCCGGCGAAGTCGCCTACCTGCGGCCAGACGGCAAGACGCAGGTCACGGTCGGCTACGAGGGAAGCGTGCCGCGTTCCATCGAGACCGTCGTCCTCTCGACCCAGCACGACCCGGGCCTCGAGCAGGCGCAGATCCGCGAGGACGTCATCGCACACGTGGTGCGGCCCGTCCTGGAGCGCAACGGCTTCGCAGGAGCCGAGCCCACCTTCCTCGTGAACCCGTCTGGCAGCTTCATCGACGGGGGCCCCCGAGCCGATGCAGGCCTCACGGGGCGCAAGATCATCGTCGACACCTACGGCGGCATGGCCAGGCACGGCGGTGGGGCGTTCAGCGGCAAGGACCCGTCGAAGGTCGACCGCTCTGCCGCCTACGCCATGCGGTGGGTCGCGAAGAACGCTGTCGCGGCCGGGCTCGCGGATCGACTCGAGGTCCAGATCGCCTACGCGATCGGCAAGGCTGAGCCTGTGGGACTGTACGTCGAGACGTTCGGCACGGGCGCCGTCGCGGACGACAAGATCATCGCGGCGATCCTGGACACCTTCGACCTCCGCCCCGGTGCGCTTGTCGAGGACCTCGATCTCCGCCGCCCGATCTACGCGCAGACCTCGGCGTACGGACACTTCGGGCGCGAGCTGCCCGACTTCACGTGGGAGCGCACCGACCGGGCCGAGGAGCTCCGCCAAGCGGCAGGCCTCTGATCAGCCAGCTCACCATGAACGACGACCTTCCTCGGGTCGCGCGAGTTGTCGTCGCCTCGCCGCTCCCGCAGCTCGATCGGGAACTCGAATACGAGATCCCCGTCGAGCTGCGCGAGCGGATCGGCGTGGGCATGCGCGTGGCGGTGCCGCTTCGTACCTCGAACCGCCAGTTGCAGGGGTTCGTGGTCGCCCTCGAGCAGGCCGCCGAGTACGGGGGGAAGCTCGCCTCGATCACCGAGCTCGTCTCGACCGCTCGCGTCCTGACCCCCGAGATCGCTGGGCTCGCACGAGCGGTTGCGGACCGGCAGGCGGGATGTGCGGCCGATGTCCTGCGTTTGGCGATCCCGGCCCGGTCCGTGCGCGTCGAGCAGCGGTGGCTGGAGGCACAGGCGGCGCGAGACGACACGGACGACCAGGCGGCGCCGGCCAGCACCGAGGATCAGGCCTCGGCAGACCAGGCCGCGACTTCGGTCGCGGCGCAGCCCACCCCCGCAGTCCCCGCCGTGCTCGAGGACACCGAGGCCGCGCTTGTGCCCATGTACGGCGCGGACGCGGCTGCGCTCCTTGCGAGGGGTTCGGCAGCGAGGCTCGCGATCGATGCGCCCGTCGGCGTCGACGCTGGCGTGCCTCGCTCGCTCCTCGCTCTCGCAGCTGTGGCCGCGGCGAGGGTTCGTGCGGGGGAGTCCGTCATCCTCGCCGTCCCGGACTACCGAGACGTCGAGCTCGCGCTGAAGGCCCTCGGACGATTCCTCGAGACGTCCAGCATCCGCCGCCTCGACACGCGGGCCAAACCCGCCGAGCGGTACGCATCCTTCCTCGCCTGCCTCGACGACACCCCCGGCGTCGTCGTCGGGACGAGAAGCGTCATCTACGCCCCCCCGTCGCACCTCGGCGCAGTGCTCGTGTGGGACGACGGAGACGAGAGCTTCACCGAGCAGCTCGCCCCCTACGCGAGCACGCGCGACATCGCCCTGCTGCGAGCAGAGCGGGAGTCGCTCACGCTCGTGTTCGCCGCTCACACGCCGAGCCTCGAGGTCGCGCGTCTTGTCGGCATGCACTGGCTCACGCCCGTGCCGCTGGCCCGGCCCGAGGCCCCCAAGGTCATCTCGGGGAGCCAGGCGCTCGCCGAGGAGACGCCAGCCGCGCACGCTCGCATCCCAGCCCTCGCGTGGCAGGAGGCACGACGTGCACTCGAGCACGGGCCCGTGCTGCTGCAGGTCGTCAGGGCCGGTTACATCCCGAGTCTCAGCTGCGCCAGGTGCCGCACGCCAGCTCGTTGCACCGTCTGCGGCGGGGCACTCGAGTTCGCGCGGCCGTCCGCGCCGCCGTCATGCCGGGTGTGCGACGCCCTCCACCCCGAGTGGCAGTGCCCCGAGTGCGGAGACAAGCGCCTTCGCAACACCTCGCTCGGAGCCGAGCGGACCGCAGAGGAGCTCGGTCGTGCGTTCCCCGGCACGCGCGTGGTCGTGGCCGACGGAGCGTCAGAGACGGTGTCCATCGACGACCGCCCCTGCCTCGTCGTGGCGACACGAGGAGCTGAGCCCGTGCCGACTTCCGGCTACGCCGGCATCGTGCTGCTCGACACGGAGCGCTCCCTCGCGCAGGAGCGACTCGACGCGGGCGTCGACGCGCTCCGCGGGTGGTCGAACGCCGCCGCGCTCGCGCACCCGAACGCCAAGGTGGTCATCGTCGGAGGCGAGACACCGGCCGCGCACGCCCTCCGCACCTGGCAGCAGCCCGAGTACGCGACTCGTGAACTGTCCGAACGCCGTGAGCTGCACTTCCCACCAGCCGTGCGCGTCGTCGCACTGACGGGAACTGACGAGGAAGTGCGCCGGGCCCTCTCGACCATCGACGCGGTGCCAGAGCTCCAGCCGGGCGGCGCGCTGCAGGTCCTCGGACCGACGCCACAGGAGGTCGGGAGCAGGGCCGTCATCAAGTTCGGCTACGCGCTCGGCACGCCACTCGCGAAGGCGCTCAAGAGCGAGCTCGTGCGTTCGGCCACCAGTAGGCGCCCGCGGGTCGCCGGCAGAGGAGGCGGCCACGCGTCGACCCTGCGCGTACGATTTGACCCGCCGGGGATCTTCTGACCCTCGTCCCAGCTCCACGTTCCACACAACCTCGAGAGGCACCAGCTATGCGGCTCGTCTTCGCCGGCACACCCACCACCGCCGTCCCCAGCCTCGATGCGCTGGTCGACGACGGCCACGAGATCGTGGCTGTGCTGACGCGCGACGATGCGAAGGTCGGTCGGTCCAGGGCGCTGACACCGTCCCCGGTGGCTGCCCGCGCCCACGAGCTCGGGCTGCATGTCATCAAGAGCAACCGGATGACGCCTGAGGTGACGGACGAGCTCACGGGGCTCGGGGCCGAGCTCGGGGTCATCGTGGCCTACGGCGCCCTCATCGACGCTGCGACCCTGACGGCGCCGTCGCTCGGCTGGATCAACCTGCACTTCTCCCTCCTCCCCGACCTCCGCGGCGCCGCCCCGGCCCAGCGCGCCGTGATGCGAGGCGACACCACCACCGGCATGACCATCTTCCAGCTCACCGCCGGGCTCGACGAGGGGCCGATCTTCGCTGTGCAGCACTCCCCGATCGGCAAAGAGGAGACCGCTGGCGACCTCCTGGAGCGTCTCGCGGGGGAGGGCGCGGCCTTCCTCACCCGGACTGTCGGCGCCATCTGCTCCGGAACGCTGAGCGCCGAGCCGCAGACTGGCGAGGCGACCTTCGCGCCGAAGCTCGGCAAGCACGACTCGATCATCGACTGGGCGGCTCCCCTCGACCTCGTCGAAGCCCACATCCGCGGAGTCACTCCAGAGCCAGGAGCGGTGGCCCAGGTCGACGGACAACCGCTGCGCATCCTGCGCGTGGCGCGCCCTGATGTGGCGGCGGACGCGCCCACGCTCACCCCCGGCCAGCTCGGTGCGGTCGGCAAGGACGTCTTCGTGGGCACGGGAACCGGCCCGCTCCGGCTGCTCTCCGTGCAGCCGGCGGGAAAGAAGCCGATGCCTGCCAGAGACTGGCTCCGCGGCCGCCGCGACGCAGCGACGCTGGTGCTCGCATGAGCCCCGCAGGAGCTGGTGGCCGCGGCGGCAGCCCCTACCAGGGACGGCGGCGACCAGATCAGCCTCCGGCCGGGCGCGGAGTGACTCGCTCACGCCAGGTGGCGTTCGAGGTGCTGAGGGCCGTCGACGAGGACGACGCCTACGCGAACCTGCTGCTTCCGCATCGCATCTCGGCGGCGCGGCTCTCGCCGTCCGACGCGGGGCTCGCCACGGAGCTGACCTACGGCACGCTCCGACGCAGGGGGACCTACGACGCCATCATCGCGGAGGCCTCCGGTCGCGACGTCCGGGACATCGACCCACCTCTCCTCGACGTGCTGCGGCTCGGAGCCCATCAGCTGCTCAGCATGCGCACACCGAGCCACGCGGCGGTCAACGAATCGGTCGAGCAGGCCGCGCGCATCGCGTCCCGCGGTGCCTCTGGCTTCGTGAACGCGATCCTGCGCAAGATCTCCCGCACGGACCTCGACGACTGGCTCGACCAGGTCTCCCAGGGCCTGACCGAGGAACGGGAGCTCGCCGTCCGAAACTCTCATCCGGACTGGATCGTGCGCGCGCTCCGCGACGCCCTCACCGCGGAGCATCGCGGCGACGAACTCGCCGCGGGCCTCGCTGCCAACAACGAGTCGCCTGCGGTCAGCATCGTGTCCCTGCCAGGATTCGACACGCCGGAGGAACTCGTCGCGTCCAACCCCGACCTGCTGGTCTCGGGTCGCGTCTCACCGCGCGGCCTGACCCTCGCGTCGGGCGACCCCTCATGGGTGCCGCAGGTCAAGGCCGGGCGCGCGCGCGTGCAGGACGAGGGCTCGCAGCTCGTCACGCTCGCGCTGCTCGAGGCGGAGCCCGTGCGGCCGGGGGAGCGCTGGCTCGACATGTGCGCCGGCCCCGGTGGCAAGGCGGCCCTGCTCGCCGCCAGCGCCACCGAGCTGCAGGCGAGGCTGACGGCCAACGAGCTCGTGCCGGCGCGCGCTGGGCTCGTGCGCGCCGCCCTCGCACCGCTCGCGGCCCCCGTCACCGTCACGAACGAGGACGGCCGCGCATTCGCCGACTCGCATCCGGGCGCGTTCGACCGCGTCCTGCTCGACGCGCCCTGCACGGGCCTCGGCGCGCTGCGTCGCCGACCGGAGGCACGATGGCGCAAGCAGAGCAGCGACGTCGCCGAGCTCGTCAAGCTGCAGGAGGAGCTGCTCGAAGCGGCACTCGCCGCGGTCAAGCCGGGCGGGATCGTTGCCTACGTCACCTGTTCGCCGCACCAGGCGGAGACGACGGCCGTCGTCCGCCGAGCGGTTCGGCTCTCGGGAGCGGAGGTGCTGGACGCGGCGGCCATCGCGACGCGCGCCTCGAACGCTCCGGATCTCGATCTCGGAGCCCGCCCTCTCGGCGACGGCACGCTCGTGCAGCTGTGGCCGCACCGCCACGGCACCGACGCGATGTTCCTCGCGCTGCTGCGTCGGGCACCTGCCGCGAACCCCGACGAGCAGACGACGCGGACCCCGTAGGATCGGCCCGTGAACGCGCGCATCAACCCCAGCATCCTGGCCGCCGACTTCGCGAACTTCGAGCGTGATCTCAACCTGATCTCCACCGCCGACGCGGCGCACGTCGACGTCATGGACAACCACTTCGTCCCGAACCTCACGTTCGGGCAGCCGATGGTGGAGCGCCTGCAGGAGATCACCCCCGTCCCGCTCGACCTGCACCTCATGATCGAGGACCCCGACCAGTGGGCACCGCAGTTCGCCGAGATGGGCGTCTTCTCCGTGACGTTCCACGCGGAGGCTGCGACAAGCCCCGTGACGCTCGCGAGAAAGCTCAAGGAGCGAGGCGCGCGAGCTGGAATCGCCATCAACCCGGCAACCCCGCTGAGCGCCGTCGAGGAGATCCTTCCCCACTTCGACCAGCTGCTCATCATGACCGTCGAGCCCGGCTTCGGTGGACAGTCCTTCATGGCGGACATGATGCCGAAGCTCGCCAAGGCCGACGCGCTTCGCCGCTCGCACGGCCTGGAAACCTGGCTGCAGGTCGACGGCGGGATCTCCCTCGACACCATCGAGCTCGCGGCGGCGAACGGGGCGGACACGTTCGTCGCAGGATCCGCGGTCTTCCGAGGCGACCCCGGCGAGCAGATCGCCGCGCTGCGCGCCGCGGCGACTGCGGCTGCGCACGCGCACTGACCGGCAAGCGACTACGCTGTGCCTGTGAAATCCTTCGACACGCTGTTCGCAGAACTCTCCGAGAAAATCAGCTCCCGCCCCGAGGGTTCCGGGACGGTCCGAGAGTTCGACGCCGGCGTTCATACGATCGGGAAGAAGATCGTGGAGGAGGCCGCCGAGGTCTGGATGGCCGCGGAATACGAGAGCGACGAGGAGACAGCCGAGGAGATCTCGCAGCTGCTCTACCATCTGCAGGTCCTCATGCTGGCCAAGGGCCTCACCCTCGACGACGTCTACAGCAAGCTCTAGGCAGCACGACCCCGCCAACGCTCCAAGCAGCGCGCACGAGCCAGCGCAGCACGCGCGCGGCCGAGACGGTGCCCCGGGTGCACACCCGGCGCCGCGCATCCACCCCCGACGCACACTTCCAGAACCAAGGACGTTCCCACAATGCTTCGCATCGCCGTGCCAAACAAGGGCATGCTCGCCGAGACGGCCAACGAAATGCTCCAGGAGGCCGGATACCGCGGCCGCGGTGACAGCCGAGAGCTCGTCGCCATCGACCCCATCAACGACGTCGAGTTCTTCTACCTGCGTCCGCGCGACATCGCGACCTACGTGGGATCCGGTGTGCTCGACGCCGGCATCACCGGCCGCGATTTCCTGCTCAACACCGAGTCGGCCGCCAAGGAGGTCCGGGCGCTCGACTTCGGCGACTCGACCTTCCGCTTCGCTGGCCCCGCCGGCGAGTTCACGGACGTGAGCCAGCTGCAGGGCAAGCGCGTCGCGACGAGCTACACGGGTCTCCTGGGATCCTGGTTCGCTCGGGCCGGCATCGAAGCCGAGCTCGTGCCGCTGGAGGGCGCCGTGGAGTCGGCCATCCGCCTGGGCGTCGCTGACGCCGTCGCCGATGTCGTGTCGACCGGTGGGACGCTGCGCAAGGCTGGCCTCGAGGTCTTCGGCCCCGTGATCCTCGAGTCGACCGCCGTGCTCATCTCGACGCCCGAGAAGGAGCACGCAGCGAGGCGCCTCCTCGGTCGCCTGGACGGGGTGCTCGTCGCCCGCCGCTACGCGATCATGGACTACGACATCGAGTCATCGAAGCTCGACGCGGCCCTCGCCATCACGCCCGGCTTCCAGTCGCCGACGATCTCGCCTCTGCGCGACTCCGACTGGGTCGCCGTGCGCTCGATGGTGCCGCAGAACGAGCTCAACCAGGTCATGGACCGGCTTCAGGACGCCGGTGCGAAGGCCATCATCGTGACGGCCCTGCAAGCCGTCCGGATGTGATCTAGATGACCACCTCCTCCTCCCCGCGGACCTCGACCGGCCTCGCGACGCGTGTCATCCCCTGCCTGGACGTGGCAGCGGGGCGCGTGGTGAAGGGGGTGAACTTCCTCGACCTCCAGGACGCCGGTGACCCGGTCGAGCTCGCGGCCCGCTACGCAGAACAGGGCGCGGACGAGCTCACGTTCCTCGACGTCACGGCTTCGACGGAGGGGCGGGGCACAACCTACGACCTCGTCACCCGTACGGCGGAGCAGGTCTTCATCCCCCTCACCGTCGGAGGTGGTGTGCGCAGCGTCGAGGATGTGCGCGTCCTGCTCGCGTGCGGCGCGGACAAGGTGGGCGTCAACTCGGCAGCCATCGCCCGGCCCGCGCTCCTCGACGAGATCTCGTCGACCTTCGGCAACCAGGTGCTCGTGCTGTCGCTGGACGTCAAACGCTCCGCGTCAACCGCATCCGGATTCGTCGTGACGTCGCACGGAGGCCGCACGGACACGGGCATCGACGCGCTCTCCTGGGCCAGTGAGGCCATCGAACGCGGCGCGGGGGAGCTCCTCGTCAACTCGATGGACGCCGACGGCACCAAGGCCGGTTTCGATCTTGAGCTCACGAGGCTCATCCGCGAGCTCTCTCCTGTCCCGGTCATCGCCTCGGGCGGTGCCGGTGCGCTCGAGCATTTCGCGCCCGCCGTGGAGGCGGGCGCCGACGCGGTTCTCGCGGCGAGCGTCTTCCACCACCGGCAGTTCACGATCGACGAGGTCAAGGACACCCTGGCCGAGGCCGGGGTCACCGTGAGGAGGAGCATCCGATGAGCACTGCCAGCTTCCCTCTGCCCTCCGAGCAGCTCGATCAGATCGTGGCCAGGACCTCCTTCGACGACCGGGGTCTCGTCCCCGTCATCGTCACGCAGTACGACACCCGCGAGGTGCTCATGCTCGCCTACATGAACGAGGAGTCGCTCCGCATGACCCTCACGGAGGGCCGGGTCGTGTACTGGTCCCGTTCGCGCTCCGAGCTGTGGCGCAAGGGCGACATCTCCGGCAACACGCAACGGCTCGTGAGCTTCGCGCTCGACTGCGATGCCGACACGATCCTCATCCGCGTCGACCAGCACGGTCCTGCCTGCCACACCGGCACGCGGACGTGCTTCGACGGCGACCAGCAGGCCCTGGACTTTGAAGCCCATGCGCGCGCCTGACGCCGCCGGAAAGCGAGGCAAGCGCACGGCGCTGATGTCGATCGTCGTCGGCGCCGGGCTGGCGATCCTCGCGTGGTCACAGGCGTGGTTCTCGTTCGACCTCGTCCTCGGACCGGAGAGCTACAGCGGTGAGGTCCGCGGAGACGTCGCAGCTCCCGCCGTCATGGCGCTCGCACTCGCCGCGCTTGCCGTGCTCGCCGCGCTGGCGCTGGCTGGCCTCATCTTCCGTTACGTTCTCGGCGGCCTGCTGACGCTCGTCGGCGCCGTCCTCGTGCTGCAGTCGTTCATCGCAGTTGGGAACCCGGCTCCGGCGATCGCGCCGGAGGTGACGGCGGCGTCCGGCCTCGCGGGGGAGCAGACGATCGCGGACGCGGTCGCGGCCGGCACGGTGACGGTCACGTTCTGGCCTTGGCTCGCGGTTCTCGCGGGAGCGATCCTCGTGCTCGCGGGCCTCGTGGTCATGACCACGGCTCGCAGATGGCCGACCGGGGGACGGCGTTTCACGACCACCTCGCTCGAGCCCGCGGATGCGACTGCGGGCGGCGACGATGAGCCGGCCGCCGCACCGGCCGCCGCACCGGCTGTCGCACCGACCGACAGCGACCGGCGGGTCGAGCAATGGGATGCGCTCAGTCACGGGGACGATCCCACCGACACCGGTGGCACACGAGCATCCAGCTAGACTTACCCAAGCGCACGTGACAAGGAGCACCCTCATGACTGAAATGTCCGCGAAGACGTCCCACGAACCCACGAACATCGCCGAAGCCGAGGAGGTGCAGGAAGCTCCGCTGCAGGAGCCGCACGAGAGCCACGGGCACTCGGTCGCCGCCTGGACCGGCGTGCTCATCATGCTCGCGGGCTTCACGATCGGCACCCTCGGGATCTGGTTCGATCAGGCAGTCCTGACCTGGGTCGGCGTCGCCGCCGTCGCGGTCGGTGCCGTCGCCTGGCCAGTGCTCGCGCGCCTCGGCTTCGGGCCGAAGGCGCACTAGCTTGCTCGAGTCGCTCTACCACGGCGCACTCGAGGACGCCGCAGAACGGCGGGAGCGGACGCCGGCACGTGCGCTCGAGGCACGAATCGCCGACGTTCCGCCAGCGCTCGACGCCTATGCGGCGCTCGCGCGCTCGGAGCGCGTAAACATCATCGCCGAGGTCAAGCGCGCCAGCCCATCGCGCGGCCGTCTCGCTGACATCCCGGACCCGGCCGTCCTCGCCGCCTCCTACGAGCGTGGGGGAGCAGCCGCGATCTCGGTCCTCACCGAGCAGCGCAAGTTCCTCGGCTCGCTCGACGACCTCCGAGCCGTGCGCGACACGGTAGCCGTTCCGGTGCTGCGCAAGGAGTTCATCGCCGAGGAGTACCAGCTGCTCGAGGCTCGTGCCTGCGGCGCCGACCTCGCCCTGCTCATCGTCGCCGGCCTCGACCAGTCAACGCTGGTGCGACTCGCGGAGTTCACCGAGCAGCTCGGCATGACGGCCCTCGTCGAGGCGCACTCGAAGGACGAGCTGCTGCGTGGCCTCGACGCTGGCGCTCGCATCCTCGGCGTCAACGCGCGCAACCTGGCAACGTTCGAGCTGCACCCCGAGCTCTTCGGAGAGCTCGCCCCCCTGTACCCGAGTGACGTGGTGAAGGTCGCCGAATCGGCCGTCCTCGAGCCAGCCCACGTCCGCCGCTACCGCGATGCGGGCGCGGACGCAGTCCTCATCGGGGAGGCCCTCGTCACGGGCGGCAACCCCGAAACTACCTTGGAGACCTTCCACCTCGCATGAGCATTCAGCCCCCCAGCACGACATCGTTGCGCGACGCCTCAGGCCCCTACTTCGGCGAATTCGGCGGGAGGTTCGTTCCCGAGAGCCTCATGGCCGCTCTCGACGAGCTCGCGACCGCGTGGGAGGCAGCGAAGGCGGACGACGAGTTCTGGGCGGAGCTCGGTCGCCTGCACCGCGACTACTCGGGACGCCCGTCGATCATCACTGAGGCCCCTCGGTTCGCGGCGCACGGCGGCGGAGCGCGCATCATCCTGAAGCGCGAGGACCTCAATCACACGGGCTCGCACAAGATCAACAACGTACTCGGCCAGGCGCTCCTGACGAAGCGCATCGGGAAGACACGGGTCATCGCCGAGACCGGTGCCGGCCAGCACGGTGTTGCGACCGCCACCGCCGCCGCGCTCTTCGGGCTCGACTGCACGATCTACATGGGGGCCGTCGACACGGCCCGTCAGGCCCTCAACGTCGCCCGGATGCGCCTCCTCGGCGCCGAGGTGGTCGCGGTGGAAGCCGGCTCAGCCACGCTGAAGGATGCGATCAACGACGCCATGCGCGACTGGGTGGCGTCCGTCGACACCACGAACTACCTCTTCGGGACCGCCGCCGGGCCGCATCCGTTCCCCGCGCTCGTGCGCGACCTGCAGGCAGTGATCGGCGAGGAAGCTCGTCAGCAGGTCATCGACCTGACGGGGTCGCTGCCCGATGCGGTGGTGGCCTGTGTCGGCGGTGGTTCGAACGCCATCGGCATCTTCAGCGCCTTCCTCGACGACGAGAAGGTCGCCCTGTACGGCTACGAGGCAGCGGGTGATGGCGTCGACACGCCGCGCCACGCTGCCACGATCGGCGGCGGACGGCCAGGAGTGCTCCACGGCGCGCGCACGCTGCTGCTGCAGGACACGGACGGGCAGACGGTCGAGTCGCATTCGATCTCGGCCGGCCTCGACTACCCCGGGGTCGGGCCTGAGCACGCCTACCTCGCGTCCATCGGGCGCGCACGCTACCTTCCGGTGACCGACGCCGCGGCCATGGACGCGTTCCGACTCCTGGCTCGCACCGAGGGCATCATCCCGGCGATCGAGTCGAGCCACGCGCTCGCCGGGGCGCTCGAGCTCGGGAAGGAGCTCGGGCCAGACGCCACGATCCTGGTCTCGCTCTCCGGGCGCGGTGACAAGGACATGGAGACGGCCGCCGAGTACTTCGGGCTCGGAGACCCGGACCGCACCGAGGGCCTCGACGCATCAGAAGGACAGGGCAAATGACCTCAGCACCCTCCGCACTCGAGAGCGTCATCGACGCCGCGAACCGGGACCGCAGGGGCGCGCTCGTCGCGTACCTGCCCGTCGGGTTCCCCGATTTCGAGACCTCCGTCGCGGCGGCCATCGCGGTCGTGAAGGCCGGGGCGGACGTGCTGGAACTCGGCATGCCGTACTCCGACCCCGTCATGGACGGCCCCGTCATCCAGGCTGCGGCCGTGCAGGCGCTTGAGGGCGGCTTCCGCACGGAGCACGTGTTCGAGGCCATCAGACGGATCCGCGCCGAGGTCGACGCGCCGATCGTGGTCATGACCTACTGGAACCTCGTCATGCAGTACGGCGTGGACGCGTTCGCGCGGGACCTCGCCGAGGCTGGTGGCAACGGGCTCATCACCCCTGACCTCGTGCCAGACGAGGGTGCCGAGTGGATCGCGGCGGCCAAGAGCCATGACCTCGACCGGGTCTTCCTCGCAGCACCCAGCTCGAGTGACACTCGCCTCGACCTCGTCATCGACTCCAGCAGGGGCTTCGTGTACACGGTCTCGACGATGGGCATCACCGGCGCCCGCGCCGATGTCGACCAGGCGGCGCGGACGCTCGCAGATCGGCTGCACGCGCACGGCTGCACTCGGGCCTGCGTCGGACTTGGCATCTCCAGCGCGGAGCAGGTGCGCGAAGTCCTCGAATACGCGGAAGGCGCCATCGTCGGCTCCGCCCTCGTCAAGGCCCTCGCGGCCGGAGGCGTCGAGGCGGTCGCCGAGACCGCTGCCCAGCTGGCGCGCGGCACGGCCCTCGAGGCCACGACTTCGAAGGAACACGCATGACGGCACTGACCGGAATCCCCAGCCCGCCCCTCGATTGGGCGAGCTTCGAGGTCGGCCCCCTGACGGTGCACCTCTACGCGCTGTTCATCGTCGCCGGCATGGTGCTCGCGGTGCTGTGGACCGACCGGCGCCTGACGGCTCGTGGCGGGGAGAAGTGGATCACGGTCGACTTCGCCATCTGGGCTGTCCTGCTCGGCCTGCTCGGCGCGCGTCTCTATCACGTCTTCACGCACCCCGCCGACTACTTCTTCGAGGGCGCGAACTTCTGGCGCATCTTCTTCATCTGGGAGGGCGGCAACGCCATCATCGGCTCCCTCATCGGCGGCGCGATCGGCATCTTCATCGCGAGCCGCATGACGGGCATCCGGATGCTCGCCTTCTCTGACGCGCTCATCCCCGGATTGCTGCTCGCGCAGGCCGTCGGGCGCCTCGGGAACTACTTCAACCATGAGCTCTACGGGTGGCCGACGGACCTGCCGTGGGGCCTGCAGATCGAGGCGAGCAACCCGGCGTTCCCCGTCGGGCTGCCCGAAGGCACGCTCTTCCATCCCACGTTCCTCTACGAGATGCTGTGGAACCTCGCCGGCATCGCGATCATCGTGCTCCTCGAGCGCATGTTCCGGTGGCGCACCGGCAAGACCCTCGCCTCCTACCTCATCTGGTACGGGACGGGTCGCATCTGGATCGAATCGATTCGCGTCGACTACTCCGAGGTCATCCTCGGCATGCGCTCGAACGTCTTCGGCGCACTCTGTCTCGTCATCGTCGGCATCGCGCTGTTCGTCTTCGTCTCGCGCCTCCCAGCCTCGCAGCTGAGCGAGAGCGTCTACCTGCCCGGGCGCGACCCGGAGTCGGAAGCGGCGAAGGCCGCCGAGACGGATGAGCTTGGCGAGGTGGAGACGGATGAGGGCGACGAGGACGAAACGGACGCAGACGAAACCTCCGCGCAATCTGAGGTTCACGATGAGGAAACTTCCGTAGCCAAGCCTAACTCGGCTGACGGGGAAGAAACTCCTGATGAGCGCAAGGAAGCATCCGACTCGTCGAGGGTGTGATCCGCCGGGCACGACCCTCCCGGGGCGCCTGGAGTCGCACGCGAAACACAGAAGTAACACAGCGGTCGTACTCTGCTGAATGGACCGACGGACGCCTGTAGGCACCCGCCCCCACGGGCTCCGTCAACATCAGTCTTCTGTCGAGTCCGCCAAGCGACCCATGGCACCACCGACGAGGGGACGAGTTATGACCTCCGCCGCCTTTCCAACGAATGGCTACCCAGAAGCAGCTGGTCTCTATGACCCTGCGAATGAGCGCGACGCCTGCGGGCTCGCGATGGTCGCCACCCTGCGCGGCACGCCGGGCCACGACATCATCGATCACGCGCTCGACGCGCTGCGCCACATGGAGCACCGCGGCGCGGTCGGCTCGGACGCCGGAACGGGTGACGGCGCCGGCATCCTGACCCAGATCCCCGACGAGTTCTTCCGTGCGGTGAGCGGGTTCGAGCTTCCGGCCGAGGGGCGCTACGCCGTCGGCAACGCCTACCTTCCGGTGGACGCCGACGAGCGCGCGCGCGTCAAGGCCGGGATCGTCAAGCTCGCGGCGGAGGAGGACCTCCGGGTCATCGGCTGGCGCGAGGTCCCCGTGCAGCCGGACGAGCTCGGCAAGCTCGCACGCGCCGCGATGCCGGTCATCGAGCAGCTCTACGTGCGCAGCGAGCGCCAGAACTTCCGCGGCAACCCCCGCAAGGGCGCGTCCCTCGACCGTCAGTGCTACCGCCTGCGCAAGCGCGCTGAGCACTCGCTCGGTGTCTACTTCATGTCGCTCTCCTGCCGCATGATCACCTACAAGGGCATGGTCACGACGCTCCAGCTGGAGCCGTTCTTCCCCGACCTCGGCGACGAGCGCTTCGCGTCGAAGCTCGCGATCGTCCACTCTCGCTACTCGACCAACACGTTCCCGTCGTGGCAGCTCGCGCAGCCCATGCGCATGATGGCCCACAACGGCGAGATCAACACCGTGCGCGGCAACCGAAACTGGATGCGCGCCCGCCAGTCGCAGCTCCGCTCCGAGATCCTCGGCGACGTCTCCGACCTCTTCCCGATCGTGACCGAGGGCGCAAGCGACTCCGCATCCTTCGACGAGGTGCTCGAGCTGCTCACGCTGTCCGGTCGCTCGCTCTCGCACGCCGTGCACATGATGGTGCCGGCCGCGTGGGAGACCGCGGAGGACCTGAGCGCCGAGGTCCGCGACTTCTACGAGTACCACTCGCTCATCATGGAGCCGTGGGACGGCCCCGCCGCCATGGCCTTCACCGACGGCCGCTACGTGTGCGCGACCCTCGATCGCAACGGCCTGCGCCCCGGGCGCTTCGTCCAGACCGCCGACGGGCTCATCGTCCTCGGCTCAGAGGTCGGCGTCGCGAGCCTCGACCCCGCCACCGTCATCCGCAAGGGACGACTGCGTCCCGGCCAGGTGCTCCTCGTGGACACCGAGGTCGGCCGCCTCATCGAGGACGACGAGGTCAAGCACGACCTCGCCGAGCTCCAGCCGTGGGGCGACTGGCTCGACGAGGGCCGCATCAACCTCGCGGAGCTGCCCGAGCGCGAGCACGTCACGCACACGCCCGCGTCCGTCGAGCGCCGCCAGCGCACGTTCGGGTACACGGAGGAGGAGCTGCGCATCCTGCTCGCCCCCATGGCGAAGAACGGCGCAGAGCCGATCGGCGCCATGGGAACGGACACGCCCATCGCGATCCTCACCGACCGCCCGCGCCTCGTCTTCGACTACTTCACGCAGAACTTCGCGCAGGTCACGAACCCGCCGCTCGACGCCATCCGCGAGGAGGTCGTCACGAGTCTCACGACGAGCATCGGTCCGCAGGAGAACCTCCTGAGCGCCGGCCCGGAGCACGCCCGCCAGGTCGTCCTCGACTTCCCGGTCATCGACAACGACCAGCTCGCGAAGATCCAGCACATCGAGCAGCGCCCCGGCATCGACGCGGCCGAGACGCTTCGCGGCTGCTACCGCGTCGACGACGGCGTGGAGGGCCTGCGCAAGCGGCTCGAGGAGCTGTGCGAGGAGGCGGACCGCGCCATCGACGCCGGTGCCGGCTTCATCGTGCTCTCCGACCGCGACTCGAACCGCGACTACGCGCCCATCCCGTCGCTGCTCATGACGAGCGCCGTCCACCACCACCTGATCCGCACCGAGCGCCGCATGCGCGTCGGGCTCGTCATCGAGGCGGGCGATGTGCGTGAGGTGCACCACGTCGCCGTGCTGCTCGGCTACGGTGCGTCCGCCGTCAACCCGTACCTCGCGATGGAGTCCTGCGAGGACATGGTCCGCCAGGGCAAGCTCACCGGGGTCACCGAGGAGAAGGCGGTCGCGAACCTCATCAAGGCGCTCGGCAAGGGCGTGCTGAAGATCATGTCGAAGATGGGCATCTCAGCCGTCGCCTCGTACGCGGGCGCGCAGTGCTTCGAGGCCGTTGGCCTCTCGAACGAGCTCGTCAGCGAGTACTTCACGGGCACGGCATCGAAGATCTCCGGCATGGGGCTCGAGGGCATCGCTCGCGAGAACGAGCTGCGTCACCGCCACGCGTACCCCGCCCAGGCGGCGCCGGCATCGCACCGCCCGCTCGACATCGGCGGCGAGTACCAGTGGCGGCGCGAGGGGCCGCCCCACCTCTTCAACCCGAACACGATCTTCCGCCTCCAGCACTCCACGCGCGAGGGTCGCTACGACATCTTCAAGGAGTACACGAAGCTCGTCGACGACCAGGCGGCCGAGACGATGACGCTCCGCGGGCTGTTCAAGCTCAAGGTCGGCGAGCGTCCGCCCGTCCCGATCGACGAGGTCGAACCAGCCTCTGAGATCCTCAGGCGGTTCCAGACCGGAGCGATGAGCTACGGCTCGATCTCGAAGGAAGCGCACGAGACGCTCGCGATCGCGATGAACCGCATCGGCGGCAAGTCCAACACGGGTGAGGGCGGCGAGGACGTCGAGCGTCTGCTCGACCCGGAGCGCCGCAGCGCGATCAAGCAGGTCGCCTCCGGACGGTTCGGCGTCACGAGCATGTACCTGACGCACGCCGATGACATCCAGATCAAGCTCGCCCAGGGCGCGAAGCCGGGCGAGGGCGGACAGCTGCCCCCGACGAAGGTCTACCCGTGGGTGGCGCGCACGCGCCACGCGACGCCGGGCGTCGGGCTCATCTCGCCGCCCCCGCACCACGACATCTACTCGATCGAAGACCTCAAGCAGCTCATCTTCGACCTCAAGAGGGCCAACCCGTC
Organism: Pseudoclavibacter sp. JAI123; assembly: GCF_013409665.1. Classification (NCBI taxonomy): domain Bacteria; kingdom Bacillati; phylum Actinomycetota; class Actinomycetes; order Micrococcales; family Microbacteriaceae; genus Pseudoclavibacter; species Pseudoclavibacter sp. JAI123. The sequence continues at coordinate 2,115,775 of NZ_JACCCM010000001.1, forward strand.
TGCGCGCATCCACGTGAAGCTCGTCAGCGAGAACGGCATCGGCGCAGTGGCCGCCGGGGTGACGAAGGCGCTTGCCGACGTGGTCCTCGTCTCCGGACACGACGGCGGAACCGGCGCCTCGCCGCTCAACTCGCTCAAGCACGCGGGAACGCCCTGGGAGCTCGGCCTCGCCGAGACCCAGCAGACGCTCATGCTCAACGGCCTCCGCGATCGAGTGGTCGTGCAGGTGGATGGGCAGCTCAAGACCGGCCGCGACGTCATCGTCGGCGCGCTGCTCGGCGCCGAGGAGTTCGGCTTCGCGACGGCCGCGCTCGTCGTCTCCGGCTGCATCATGATGCGCGTCTGCCACCTCGACACGTGCCCCGTCGGCGTCGCGACCCAGAACCCTGAGCTGCGAGCGCGCTACACGGGACAGGCGGACCACGTCGTGAACTTCTTCGAGTTCGTGGCGCAGGAGGTCCGCGAGTACCTCGCGGAGCTCGGCGTCCGCTCGCTCGACGAGATCATCGGCAAGCGCGAGCTGCTCGAGGTCGACGACGCCATGCACCACTGGAAGACCGAGGGCCTCGATCTCTCCCGTGTCCTCACGGGCCACGAGTTCGGCGACGCACCCACGCGCAGCCTCGTCACCCAGGAGCACGAGCTCGACCAGCACTTCGACCAGAAGCTCCTCGAGCTCGCCGAGCAGGCACTCGAGAACGGCGAGTCGGTCAAGGTGTCGATGGACGTCATCAACACCGACCGCGCCGTCGGCACGATGCTCGGACACCACGTGACGCGCGGCCACGGCGAACACGGTCTCCCGGCCGGCACGATCGACATCGAGCTGCGGGGGACCGCCGGGCAGTCGCTCGGTGCGTTCCTGCCGAATGGCATCCGCATCCGCCTCGTCGGCGACTCGAACGACTACGTCGGCAAGGGGCTCAGCGGTGGGGAGATCATCCTGCGCCCTGACGAGCGCGCCCCATTCAAGTCCCACGAGAACGTCATCGCCGGCAACGTCATCGGCTACGGCGCGACAAGCGGCACGATGTTCCTCAGCGGCGTCGTCGGCGAGCGCTTCCTCGTGCGCAACTCCGGTGCGACGGCCGTCGCGGAAGCCGTGGGCGACCACGCGCTCGAGTACATGACGGGAGGCCTCGCCGTGATCCTGGGCGAGACCGGCAAGAACTTCGGCGCCGGCATGTCGGGCGGCATCGCCTACGTGCACAGGCTCGACCCGAAGCTCGTCAACCCCGACATGCTCTCGACGGGCGAGCTCGGCCTCACGACGCTCACGAGCGCCGATGCAGACATCCTCCGCGACATCCTCGAACGGCATGCCACGGAGACCGACTCGCAGCTGGCCCGCGAGATGCTCGACGACTTCGACGCGGTGTCGAAGGAGTTCACGAAGGTGCTCCCTCGCGACTACGCGAAGGTCACCGAGATCCGCAACGCCGCCATCGAACGCGGTGGCGACCCCGATGACAGCACGACCTGGCACGAGATTCTGGAGGCGACCCGTGGCTGACCCGAGAGGATTCCTCACCAACCGCGAGCGGGAGCTCCCGACGCGCCGTCCCGTGCCCGTGCGGATCATGGACTTCAGCGAGGTCTACGACCCGCAGGAGCCCACCCAGCTGCGCCGCCAGGCGGGGCGCTGCATGGACTGCGGCGTGCCCTTCTGTCACCAGGGCTGCCCGCTCGGCAACATCATCCCGGAATGGAACGACCTGACGTTCCGCGGTGACATGGCCGGCGCGAGCGAGCGACTGCACGCCACGAACAACTTCCCGGAGTTCACGGGCCGCCTGTGCCCGGCTCCGTGCGAGTCGTCGTGCGTGCTCGGCATCAACCAGCCCGCCGTGACGATCAAGCGCGTGGAGCAGTCGATCGCTGACACGGCGTTCGCCGAGGGCAACGTGCGCCCGCACCCGCCCGAGCGCCTCACCGGCAAGACGGTCGCCGTCGTCGGCTCGGGCCCCGCCGGCCTCGCCGCCGCCCAGCAGCTGACGCGTGCGGGCCACACGGTCGCCGTCTTCGAACGAGACGACCGCATCGGGGGACTCCTCCGCTACGGCATCCCGGACTTCAAGATGGAGAAGTCGGTCCTCGACGCTCGCCTCTCGCAGATGCGAGCCGAGGGCACTCGGTTCCGCACCGGCATCGAGATCGGCCGGGACATCACGTGGGACAACCTGCGCCAGCGCTACGACGCCGTCGTGGTCTGCACAGGGGCGATGGTCCCGCGCGACCTGCCCGTTCCCGGGCGCGAGCTCAAGGGCGTCCACTACGCGATGGACTTCCTCACGCAGTCGAACCGCGTGGTCGCAGGCGACGACCTCGCCTCGCAGATCCACGCGGAAGACAAGCACGTCATCGTCATCGGCGGTGGCGACACGGGAGCCGACTGCATCGGCACGTCGCACCGCCAGGGCGCAGCCTCGGTCACGAACCTCGCCATCGGCAAGGAGCCGCCGACGGAGCGCCCGGCGCACCAGCCCTGGCCGACGACGCCGACGCTCTTCGAGGTCTCGACCTCGCACGAAGAGGGCGGCGAGCGAGCGTTCCAGGCGTCGACGGTCGAGTTCATCGGCGACGAGTCGGGGCGCGTGCGCGCGATCCGACTCGCCGAGACCGAGTTCCGCGCGGATGGCTCGCGCGGCCCGAAGGCGGGAACCGAACGAGAGCTGCCCGCCGACCTCGTGCTGCTCGCGATGGGCTTCACGGGACCGGAGCGGCACACGATCGAACCGCAGCTCCAGCTTCCGTTCACGTCGCGCGGGGCGCTCGACCGCACCGCAGAGTACGAGACGGAGCTGCCCGGCGTGTTCGTCGCGGGCGACGCGGGGCGCGGCCAGTCGCTCATCGTCTGGGCGATCGCCGAGGGACGTGCGGCGGCCGCCTCCGTCGACCGGTATCTTGAACAGTCGACGGAACTTCCGGAGCCGATCCTCGCCACCGAGCGCGCGATCTCGCTCTGAATCCGCCACCACGCGCCGCAGGGCGCACCTCAGTCTCGACGAACCGGAGATATGCATGAGCCGTAGAGCGAAGATCGTCGCCACCCTCGGACCAGCCGTCAACACCCCTGAAGGGATCCGCGCCCTCATCGCCGCTGGCGTCAATGTCACGCGCTTCAACCTCAGCCACGGTGACCACACCGTCCACACCGACAACTACAAGCTGGTGCGGGATGCGGCGGAGGAGCTCGGCGTTCCCGTTGCGATCCTGGTCGATCTGCAGGGTCCGAAGATCCGTCTCGAGAAGTTCGAGAACGGCCCCCACGACCTCGCGGTCGGGGACATCTTCAAGATCACGTCCCAGGATGTGCCGGGCACGAAGGAGCTCGTCGGCACGACCTACAAGGGCCTGCCCACCGACGTGAAGCCGGGCGACCCGCTCCTCATCGATGACGGCAAGGTGCTCGTGCGCGTCGTCGAGACCGACGGGGTGACCGTCACGACCCGCGTCGAGGTGCCAGGCAAGGTCTCGAACAACAAGGGCATCAACCTGCCCGGCGTCGCCGTGAACGTGCCAGCCCTGTCCGAGAAGGACGAGGACGACCTGCGCTGGGGTCTGCGCATCGGCGCCGACATCATCGCGCTCTCCTTCGTGCGCTCGGCCGAGGACATCAACCGCGTGCACGCGATCATGGACGAGGAGGGCATCCGCCTTCCCGTGATCGCGAAGATCGAGAAGCCGCAGGCTGTCGAGAACCTCAACGAGATCGTCGACGCGTTCGACGGCATCATGGTCGCCCGCGGCGACCTCGGCGTCGAGCTGCCGCTCGAGCAGGTCCCGATCGTGCAGAAGAACGCGATCCAGCAGGCTCGCCGCTGGGCGAAGCCCGTCATCGTCGCGACGCAGATGCTCGAGACGATGATCGAGAACCCGCGCCCCACCCGCGCGGAGGCCTCCGACTGCGCGAACGCCGTCCTCGACGGCGCCGACGCGCTCATGCTGTCCGGTGAGACGAGCGTCGGTGCGTTCCCGATCGAGGCGGTGCGCACCATGGCGCGCATCATCGAGTCGACCGAGACGCACGGCCTCGACCGCATCCCGCCGCTCGGCACGAAGCCCTTCACGCAGGGCGGCGCGATCACCCTCGCCGCGTCGGAAGTGGGCGAGTTCCTCAAGGCGAAGTACTACTGCGTGTTCACGGAGTCCGGTGACTCCGTGCGCCGCATGGCGCGCCTGCGCACCGAGATCCCCGTGCTCGGGTTCACCCCGTCACCCCACATCGCTCGTCGCATGAACCTCTACTGGGGCGTCACGGCAGCGATCGTCGACCGCGTCACGCACACGGACGAGATGATCGGGCAGGTCGACAAGTACCTCATGGAGAACGGCCTCGCCCAGGCGGGCGACGTCGTCGTGGTCGTGGCCGGCATGCCGCCGGGACGCGCCGGCACCACCAACGACCTCCGGGTGCACCGCGTGGGCGTCGACGACGACCGCGTCGTGCCCGCGTACGAGGGCAAGCACACGCGCTGAGCCAGATCGGCAACGCGGAGGCCGGACAGCACCGACATGCTGTCCGGCCTCTGTGCATCCCCGGCGCGCGCTCGCCTTCGCGCGCCCACGCCGCACCCGGTGCGACGGGTATCGTTTCACCATGGTAAAGTCCGAGACGGAACAGACGATATGAGTCCGCTGCAGGGATCCGTCGACACGGACCCGATGGACTCGCTCGCCGCCGCGACGTCGTGGCGTCCCGACGTCCTCGGCGCTGGCTTCGCCGCGCTCGACCTTCCCCTCAAGCCAGACCAGGAGGGCGAGGTGCTCGCCACGCTCGTCCGCGGGCCGAGAGCTGACCGCTTCGCACGCGGTCCCGCCCGGGGCGCCGACGTGCTCTACGTGCACGGCTGGTCCGACTACTTCTTCCAGAAGCATCACGCGCACTACTGGGCGGGGGAGGGAGCGCGGTTCTTCGCCCTCGATCTCCGCAAGTACGGTCGCAGCCTCCGCGACCACCAGACACCCGGGTTCGTCACCGATCTCGCCACCTACGACGAGGAGCTGGACCGCGCGCTGGAGATCATGGGGCATGGGCCGGGCGGGCATCGCCGCGGTCGCCATCCGCTCATTCTCATCGGCCACTCCACTGGCGGTCTGACGCTGAGCCTGTGGGCCGACAGACACCCTGGGCGAGCCAGCGCGCTCATCCTGAACAGTCCTTGGCTGGAGCTGCAGACGCGCGCCGCGGTTCGCACGGCCCTCATGCCGCTCATGACACTCGCGGCCCAGCTCCGCCCGACGGACACGTTCAACAACATCGATTTCGGCTTCTACACGAGGGCAGTGAAGAAGAGCCTCGGGGGAGAGTGGGAGTTCAACGAGCGCTGGCGGCCGACGCCGAGCTTCACCGTGCGGGCTGGCTGGCTCAACGCCATCCTCGCGGGCCATGCGGCCGTCGCCGTCGGTCTCGACATCAAGGCGCCGGTCCTGACGATGCTCTCGGCGCGCAGCACGCTGTCCCCGATCTGGCACGAGGCGATGAGGCGGACGGACTCCGTGCTGCGCGTCGACGACATCGCGAGACGCACCCTCAATCTGGGTGACACCGTGACCGTTCGCCGTCTGGATGGCGCACTCCACGACGTGCTCCTCTCGGCGCCACCCGTCCGAGCGAAGGCGTTCGACGCGATGACCACCTGGCTCAAGGGATACCTGGACTGACCGGAGCAGGGAACAACGCAGGCTCGCGGACTGTTGGACTGCATGTACCCAGCGCCGCCGCACCCGAAAGGTCAGTATGAGCCGCCTCCTGTCGCCGATCACCCTCCCGAGCATCGATGGCGACGGCCTGCCGCTGCGCAACGCCACGTTCCTCGCTCCCATGTGCCAGTACTCCGTGACGGAACGCGACGGCCTGCCGACCGCCTGGCAGCTGGTGCACCTCGGCGCGCGGGCCAGCGGTGGCTTCGGGCTGGTCTGGACGGAGGCGACCGCGATCGTCCCAGAGGGACGCATCTCCCCAGAGGACGCGGGCATCTGGAGCGACGAGCACACCGAGGCGTGGCGCCCGATCGTGGAGTTCATTCATGCGCAGGGCGCGGCGGCCGGCATCCAGCTCGCGCACGCCGGCGGGAAGGCGTCCACGTATCCTGCGCTGCCCGAGACGGTGCGCGGCCGGGTTCCTGCTGACGAGGGTGGGTGGACGGCGGAAGCACCGTCGAGCAACGATGCACTCGGCCTTGAGCCCCCGGTCGCGCTGAGCGTCGAAGAGATCGCCGAGATCGTGAGCGCTTGGGGCATCGCGGCCCGTCGGGCGGATGCGGCCGGTTTCGACGCGCTGCAGATCCACGCAGCCCACGGATACCTGGTGCACGAGTTCCTGTCACCGCGCTCGAACCAGCGGAGCGACGAGTACGGCGGATCGTTCGACAACCGCATCCGCTTCGCCCTCGAGGTCGTGAGCGAGGTGCGACGCAACTGGCCTGCCGAGAAGCCGCTCGCGATCCGCTTCTCGGGTGAGGACTGGGTCGAAGGCGGTTGGACCATCGACGAGACCGTCGAGCTCGCCAAGCGCGTGCACGAACTCGGCGTCACCGTGTTCGACCTGTCGAGTGGTGGCATCGGCGCGTTTACCGGGCCGGTCGGCCCCGGGTACCAGGTGACACTGGCGCGCGCCGTGCGCGCGGCGCTGCCACGAGAGGGCACGTTCGTGACGGCGGTCGGCCAGATCACGGATGCGCGCCATGCTGAGGCGATCCTCGTGGCCGGTGACGCCGACGGGATCACGATCGGCCGTGCGGCACTCGCGAACCCGAACTGGCCTGTCCATGCCGCAGTCGCGTTGGGGGACGGCCAGGAAGGACTCGTCGCGCCCCAGTACTGGCGCGCGAACATGGCCTAGCCGCTGAGCGCGGCCGGCTCGGGAGCTCGGCCCCGCAGGTGGGCGTCAGCTCTCGTCGCGACCATCTCCGCCGCGGTCGCTCCGTGCGGACGTGGAGTCGGCCAGCAGCTGCGTGAGCGTGTCCTTGAGCGCCTCGAGTTCTGGAATGCTCCAGCCGAGCTCGGCAACGACCTTGACTGGGACTTCCTCAGCCTTCCGCCTGAGGCCGCGCCCCGCGTCCGTGAGCCGGATCTCGACGGCGCGCTCGTCCGCTGGCCTGCGGTTCCGCGTGATGAGTCCCGACGCCTCAAGCCGCTTCACGAGCGGACTCAGGGTCGCCGGTTCGAGATGCAGCGCTCGGGCGAGCTGACCGAGCGTCTGCCCGTCGTCCTCCCAGAGGCCCAGCATCACGAGGTACTGGGGGTGGGTGAGACCGAGGGGCTCGAGGATGGGGCGGTACAGCGAGATTACGCTCCTGCTCGCAGCGGCGAGGGCGAAGCACAGTTGCTTGTCGAGCGCGAGGAGATCCACGAGTCAAGACTAGCCGAAGCAACCGAGTCCACGAATAGTTAGTACACTAACAACATGCCGAACGACAGACTCCCGAACCCCTACAAGGGTCAGCCGGGCTGGTGGAACCGAATCAACCAGGCCCTCTTCCCATTCATGGGCCCCGCCCAGGTGGGCACCGGGGGAGTTGCGCGCACCGACCCCGTGCGCGCACCGTCCGCCTGTCGCGAGTGCGGGCACCCCTATTCGGAGCATCAGGTGCGCCGTGGTGTCGGCGCGAACCAGCCGAGCAGCATCCTCTGCCCGGCGACCCCTTCCGCCGACAACTAGAGCGAGACCACCAGCACCACGAGACCGGCCGCGGCAGTCAGCTTGATGACGATGAGCGTCCATCACCAGTCACGCGGGAAGCGCACGCCGTCGAGGCAGTCCCGGATGAACTCGGGCGGTTTGAGCGACATCACGGCGTCGGCGGCGAGCACGACAGCGAGCGCGAGAGTTGGCCACCACGGGTCTGGGAGAAGTATCACTCTTTCTCCTTGCAGGTGCAGATCGCGGCGAACGCGCGGTGCAGATCCGCGGAGAGATCAGCGGGGTCGGCGGTGCGGCGGGCCGACGCCGTGAAGAGCAGGCCCAGGAATGCGAAGTACAGCGCGCCGGCCTTCTGGGCGGCTTCTGCGCGCGGAGTGCAGCCCCGCACCGAGATCGCGGTGCGGAACTCCTCGGTAAGTCGCGCCGCGAGCTCTGAGAAGAGGCTCGACGAGTGACCACCGGAGACGAGGATCGACGCGTAGACGCGCGCGAGGTCGTCATTCCGAATGAAGACGGCGACAAATGGGGAGGCCAGAGCGACCAGGCGGCCTGAACAGGTGCTGCTGCCCGCGAAGCGCGATTCGATGCGAGGGGCCGACCCTGGTCGAGTCGTCTCCCACTCGACGATCGCGCCTGCTGCATGCCGGTCGTGCTCAGCTTCGATGAGGCGATCGAAGACCCGGACGAGCAGCGCGTTCTTGTCGCCGACCGATATGACGGTTCCAGCACTGACGCCCGCTGACTTGGCGATACCGCGGATGCTGGCTCCAGCGAACCCTTCCTCCTGAAAGATCTGTTCGGCGGCGTCGAGCACGCGGGTCTGAGTGTGCCTCTTGATCTCCGCGCGTGTGCTCGACATGGACCGAGCCTATAGTGAACGGGTTCAATGAACACGTTCACTGAAGTCAGGGGCAGGGGGTGCGTCGAGATACTGCGCTGACCAGGGGTTGACAGGTGATCGGTTCGGCGTCGAACACAGGTTCTGAGTTTTTCCACAATCCCTGGTCAACCACTGGTTTCTGGTGCGGTCCAGTGCTAGGCTGGTGGTGATCTTGGGGGAGGTTATCGTGGCATCGCAGTTCGAGCAGGAGGCGTATCGCGAGTCGTCAGTGGAGTCGTCAGTGGAGACGGCGGTGGTTGATGCGCTGCTCGAGGCCAAGTGTCCGTTGGCGGGGTTTCCGGATGCGGAGATCGTGGTCGCGTTGCGGGAGCTGGCGGCTCGTCGGCGCGTGGTGGATGCGGCGTTGGTGGAGGTCGCGGGCGAGTTGCTGCGGCGGGAGGACGAGTCGCCGCGGGCGGAGTCGGTGGCGCGGAAGTCGGGGTTTCGGCACCTGACGGCGATGGTGGAGCAGGTGCTTGCGGTGCGGCCGTTCGAGGCGAGCACGCTGGTGCGGGTCGCGGCGGCGACGCGGGAGCGGATGAGCGTCACGGGCGAGCCGATCCCGGCGAGGTATCCGGCCGTATCGAAGGCGGTCGGGTCGGCGGTCATGTCGATCGCGCAGGCGTCGGCGATCACGAAGGGCCTGGATCACACCGGGAACCGCGTGGGCGTCGACGAGCTCGAGCGGGCCGAAATGGAGCTGGTCGCGTCGGCGTGCGGGGTGAACCCGGAAGACGAACAACCAGCCGTACCGAAGGTGCTGGAGGTGCAGGCCGCGACGTGGGTGTCCTACCTCGACCCGGACGGTGACGAGCCGCGGGCCGACAAGATCGCGGAAGAGCGCGGGCTGTGGATCTCCCGCCGCAGCGACGGCGCGGTCACCGGGAAGTTCGTCGCGACACCCGAGCAAGGCGAGCAGCTGCTGTCGGTGTTCGACGCGCTGCTCTCACCGCGGCGCAGGGTGGAGTTCCCGGCCGCGTCCGAGTGCGGCGAACCACTCGCCCCGGCCCTCGGCGCCAACAAGCTCCCGCTGGACGACGACAACGCGCACCGCGACAACGACAACGACAACGTCGAGGTCCCGCTGATGGACCCGCGCTCCATCGAGCAGCAGCGCATCGACGCGCTCACGATGCTCGTCCGCGCCTACGCCGAATCCCCAGACGCGCCCCGAACCGGCGGCGAAGCGCCCACCGTCATCATCGTGACCACCAAGGCCGGCATCGCCGGCACCGCGACCCGTCCCGAGGACGTCCCGCACCTCGAGCGCACCGGGGAGCCGGTCCCGCCGAGCGTCGCCGCGCAGCTGCTGTGCGACGGTTTCATCCGCGTCGCGACCCGCAGCAGCACCGGGGAGATCCTCGACCTCGGCCGCAAGCAACGACTCTTCACCACCGCCCAACGCCGAGCCATCGCGATCCGCGACCGGCAATGCCGGGCGCCCGGATGCAGCGCACCCGTGCGCTGGTGCGAAGTGCACCACGCACAGCCCTGGAGCGAAGGCGGACCCACCGACGCGAAACACGGCATCCTGCTGTGCTCCTTCCACCACCACGAAGTCCACCGCGGACGGCTCGTCCTCACCAACGGCAACAACGGACGCAACAGCAGCAGCAGCAGCGGCAGAGGACGCGGCAGCGGCAGCGGACGCTGGCACGTCGTCCCCGCCCTCGGCCACCACGCCCCACGCAGAACCGCCCGCCGCCGCAGCAACACCACCAGCAGCGTCCAAACCGCACGCCCAGCAATCAACCGAAGACCCTGAAACCACCCACCAGCAACCAAGCAGCCGCGGCTCATGTGGCGGGCAGCGACTCCATCATCTGCTCCCATGCGCGGTGCGTTTCGGCGCCGACGAGCTCGAGCCGCGTCACCACGGCCACGCACTGCGCTCGCACGTCGGACATCTCCAGCCTGGAGGTGCGGCCGTGCGGACCCGGGACGTCATCGGCAAGCACGACCGAACCGCCGCATGAGTCAATACACGTCCCTCACGTAGCGCTTCTGACGCTTAAGGGCGCCGACGTACTCGGCAGCCACCTCAGCCGTCACTCCGCGCTCACGCGCGACCACGGCATGCAGCGCATCATCGACGTCCCTCGCCATGCGCGAAGCGTCGCCGCACACGTAGAAGTGGCCACCCTCCTCGAGCCACGCGTACAGCTCTGCACTGTGCTCGAGCATCCGCGACTGCACGTAGATCTTCTCGGCCTGGTCGCGCGAGAACGCGAGGTCGAGGCGGTCGAGGACACCCCGTTCGCTGAGCCCCGTCAGCTCGTCCTCGTAGATGAAGTCGCTCTCCCGATGCTGGTCACCGAACAGCAGCCAGTTGCGCCCGGAGGCGCCCCGCGCCTCGCGCTCGTGCAGGAAGCCACGGAACGGCGCGATGCCCGTGCCAGGGCCGACCATGATCATGGGCGCGTCATCGTCCTCGGGCACGCGGAACGCAGCGTTCGGCTGCAGGAACAGGTGCACCGGGTCGGCCTCACCCACACGGTCGGCGAGGAACGTCGAGCAGACGCCGCCGTACCGGCGGGCCTCGCTTCCGTAGCGGACGGAGGCGACGGTGAGGTGGATGCGGTCCGGGCTGGCCAGGGGGCTCGACGAGATCGAGTACGCACGGTGCTGCATCGGGCGCAGCAGCGCCGCGAACTCGTCCGCACCAAACGCCACGCCCTGTGCGGCCTTGAGGACGTCGAGCGTGTCCTTCCCCCACAGCCAGCTGTCGAGCTGCGCCTTGTCGCCGCGCTGCACGAGCTCCGCGACGGCGCCGCTTGGCTCGCGCGCCGAGAGCTCCGCGAGCAGGTCCTTCGACGGCGCCGTGATGTCGAGCTCACGTTCGAACGCCGTGCGCAGGCTCGACCCGTTCTCGAGCGCCTCGTCTCCCGAGAATCCGAGGTGTCCGAGCAGCTCGTCGACGAGTGCCGGCGCGTTGACCGGGACGACCGCGAGGGCGTCGCCCGCCGCATACGTGATGCCGCTGTCGCCGAGCTCGAACTCGTAGTGGCGGATCTCCTTCGAGCTCCGCGGCCCGGAGAGCACGCGGTTCACGGCGAGCCGCGACGGGTACGGGGTCTTCTTGTTCCAGGGAGAGCGCACGCGGGCAGGGGTGGCCGCGGCGGCGGGCGCCGGGGCTGCCGTGTTCGGCTGCAGCGCAGCGAAGTGCTCGACGACCTCGGCGATCCACGCGGCGGCGGAGTCCTCGTAGTCGACGTCGCAGTCGACACGCTGCACCACCCGAGTGGCGCCGAGCTGCTCGAGGCGCGTGTCGATGAGCTTGCCCGCCTGGCAGTAGTCGTCGTAGCTGCTGTCGCCGAGCGCCAGGACCGCGAACTTCGCAGACTCGAGGCGCGGCGCACCGTCGGCGGAGAGCTCCTCCCAGAACAGCTCCGCGTTGTCCGGCATCTCGCCCTCGCCGTACGTGGACGTGACGACGACGATGTTGCGTTCCCCACCGAGCGCCTCGGGCGAGACCGAATCCAGCGGGGCGAGCGTCGCGGCGAGACCCGCGCCGCGGGCGGCGGCCGCAAGGTCCTCGGCCACGAACTCGCAGTTGCCGGTCTGCGTGCCGATCAGGATCTCGAGGGTGAGCGTCGCCGCCTGCACCTCCTTGTCGGCCGTCGGGATCGCAGCCAGGCCCGCCATGAACCCGGAGAGCCAGGCCTGCTGCTCCCTGGTGAACGGGGCGTCGACCGGGATGAACGGCGCGCTCATGCGAGACCTCCGGCGGTTGCCGCGAGACCCGCCATGGCAGCCGAAGGCTGCTGCCGCTTCTCCGTGACGACGAGGTCGCGGGCGATGTCGACCAGCGCCGCGGTCGCCAGGATCTCGTCGGTGCCCACCGACTCGAGCAGGCGGCGGTTCTTCACGTTCTGATGCATGATCCATCCCGTCGTTCCCGGCGCGTCGATGCTGCGAACGTTCCGCAGACGGAGCGCGTCCTTGTAGTCCTCGAGGCGCTTGGCGGCGATGAGCGCTGCAAGCGCGGCGTCCTCGAAGCGCTCGAGTTCCCCACGCAGGTACTTGTTGACGCGCTGCATGACGAAGAAGTCCTCGGTGAGGATCAGCTTCCGCACCGCATCCACCACGCGAGGGTCGTCGGGTCCGCTTGCGTCCGGAACGCGCGTGAGCGCGATGCCTTGCGAGATGTTCAGCACGGCGTAGGAGGCGAGCAGCGCGAACCGGTCGTCGCGGTCAGCTTCGGACCCACTCGGCGTGCGCCCGCCGATGACCGGGTGAGCGCCTCGGTAGGCCTCCTTGAAGAGGCGGATGCGCTGGGTCGCGATCGACGTCGAGAGCTCGTCGAGGAGCTCCTTGCGCCCCTTGGCCGCGAGGATCTCGTCTGCGTCCTGGTAGAGGAGCAGCGCGCGCGGCATGCCGCAGAAGAACTTGCTGCGCTCCGCCTCCCAGTCGCTGAGGATCCGCTCGGCGAGCGGAGACCCGGTCGCGTCGACGTGCCAGTGCAGCAGGAGCTTGACGGCTGCCTCGTGGAAGTCCCCGTGGCTCGTGTCGGTGATGGGGAACACCAGCAGCGAATCGGCACTCACGTTGTCGCGCGTCGACCCGTCCGCGTCGTACTGGTAGACGAAGCCGCCGCTCATCCCGTTGCCGAGGCCCTTGCCGGCGCTCCCGAGGTTGAGCACTGCTCCGTTGGTCATGTACTCGCACCCGAAGTCGCCGATGCCCTCGACGACCGCCGTGGCCCCCGAGTTGCGCACCGCGAAGCGGTCACCCGCCTCGCCTTGCACGAACGTGCGTCCGCCGGTCGCGCCGAAGAGGGCGAAGTTGCCGATGAGCACGTTCTCGCCGGGCTGCGAGCCCCCTCCACCGGGGGAGAGGATGACGATGGTGCCGCCGCCCTGGCTCTTGCCGACGCCGTCATTCGCGGTTCCGGTGTGCACGAGGCGCATGCCGTCGTTGCCGAACGCGCCGTACGACTGGCCCGCCGACCCCTGGGTCGTGACGGTCACGCTGCCGTCGACGAGGGAGCGCCTGCCGCGCTCGTCCTCGACGACCGAGGGAAGACCTGCAACGGTCTCGGCGTCGAGCTCGTAGTTGAGCATCCGCTCGATGTCGATGGACAGCTGCCCACCGACGGACTTGAAGCGGTTGCCCATCTCGACGCCGTCGATGAGAACTGCGGGCTCAGCGCGCTCGATGAGCGCGGCCCGGATCTGCTCGACGAGCGAGTCGTCGATGCTGAAGTCCTTCTCGAGGGAGATGGGGTCGGCGACGATCTTCTCCGGCACCTTCGCGAGCATGTCGCGCACATCCAGGTCGCCGACGCTCGCGGGGTGCGCGAGGAGCTGCAGCAGGTCGCCGCGACCACGCGCCTCGCCGAGCGAACGAAGGCCGAGGGAGGCGAGGATCTCGCGCACCTCGTGGGAGATGTTGAGCAGGTACTGCGCGAGCGCGCGCGGGTCGCCGTCGAACACCTCCGGGTTCGTCGTCAGCCCGGCCGGGCACTTGATGTTGCAGTTCTTGGCCATGACGCAGCCGAGCATCATGAGCGCCGTCGTGCCGAACTCGAAGCTGTCCCCGCCGAGGAGCGCCGAGGTCACGACGTCGCTCGCCATCTGGTGGGCGCCCGAGCAGCGCAGCACGACCTTCTGCCGGAGTCCGTTCGCGAGGAGCGCCTGGTGCACCTCGGCGACGCCGATCTCGGCCGAGCGGCCCGCGTACTTGAGGCTCGTGACGGCCGCAGCCCCCGTGCCGCCCGTGTTGCCCGCCACGTTGATGACGTCGGCACCCGCCTTCGCGACGCCCACGGCGATCGTGCCGATGCCCTCCGACGAGACGAGCTTGACGACGACGCGAACTCTCGCCGCCTTGCAGTCGTGGATGAGCTGGGCGAGGTCCTCGATCGAGTACGTGTCGTGGTGCGGGGGCGGGGAGACGAGCTCGACGCCAGGGGTGCCGCCGCGGGCCGCGGCGATGTCGACCGTGACCTTGGGGGCAGGCAGCTGCCCGCCCTCGCCGGGCTTCGCGCCCTGGCCGATCTTGATCTCCAGCTCTTGCAGCATCGGGTCGGCGAGGTAGCCGGCCCAGATGCCGAAGCGTCCGGAGGCGAACTGCTTGATGCGCGAGCCGCGGATCGTGTTGTAGCGGGTGATGTGCTCGCCACCCTCACCGCAGTTCGACATGCCGCCGACCATGTTCGTGCCGTGCGCGACCGACTCGTGCGCCGTGGCGACGAGCGCCCCGTGGCTCATGGCGCCGGAGGCGAGCGTGCGGGCGATCTCGTGCGCCGGCTGCACTTCGTCGAGCGAGATGCTGTCCGGAGCCGTCCTCAGCAGGCTCAGAACGCTGGAGATGCCGGGGACCACGCGGACCTCGAGTCCTGCATCCGTCGCCGTGGTCTCGACGATGGCCTCGCCATCGAGTGCGGTGAGGACCTGCGCGAGCGCGTCGTAGCGCGCGGCTTCGTCGTCGAGGGGACCCGTCAGGGTGAGCAGGTAGCGCTCGTTCTCGACGCGCTCGATCTCGAGGCCGCGCACGCGGACGTCGCTGTTCCCGTCGAGTGAGAACCGACTGAGCTCGCGCGCGAACTCGGAGGGGGTCGACGCGAGGCGCACGTCGGCGGGCAGCGAGAGGACATCGCGCAGCGCGGATGGTCGGCGCGTGCGCTCCTGGATCGTGTTGGTGACGAAGTCGCGGTAGCCGGGGGTGATCTCGAACGCGTCGATCTGCTCGGGGGTGAGCGCCCCGTATCCGTTGTACGTGTAGGCCGTGTCGTCGAGCCCGAAGGCGTCGCCGAGCTGGCCGAGCGTGAGGAGGCGCAGCGAGTCGTGGCCCGGGTGCGGCTCGGCGGCCGCCTCGCCCGGTTCCGTCGCCTCAGCAGCCCCCGGCGACTCGAGGACGCGCGGCTCCTCTGTCATGTCGATGAACCCGCGAACGGCCGTGGTCCCGAAGGAATGGCCTGCACCTTCCTGGCGCTCCTTGAAGAGTCCGAGGAGCGGGATCTGCTTCTCGTCGGCGACGGCGACGGCCCGCTCGTGCCACTCGGCGACCGCGAGGGCGATGCGCTCGAAGCGCACCCCGCCGACGGGCGCCGCGAGGTGCGGGAAGTAGCCGGCGAGCACGGGGTCCTTCGTGTCGAGGTAGTTGGGTTCGAAGAACTCGCCACCGATGTAGCTCTCGACCGTGCAGAGGCCGACGCGACCCATCGTCTTCATGAGCGACTTCTCCGCAGCCTTCGCGAAGCGCGCGACCGCGAGGTCCGTCTCGGTGATCGTGTCGACGGATGCGGCGCCGCTCGGGTAGCGCTCCTCCGCGCGCAGCCGCACGCAGAGCGGGTAGACGGCGGCCGCGCCGAAGCCCAGCGCCGACGCGATGTGGTGCGAGGACGGCAGCTGGCCGCTCTCGGCGATGATCGAGACCCGGAGCCTGAGCCCTTCGCGGATCAGCCGCTGGTTCACGGCCGCGATCACCAGGATGAGCGGGATGGCTGCCGCCTCCCTGGACACGTTGCGATCAGTGAGGACCGCGATGCCGCCCTGCGTGCGCGCGAACTCGGCCACGGCGTCGCAGACCCGCTCGACCGCGTCGCGCAGTGATGCCGCGTTGGCCGCGGCGTCACCCTGCACGGGGGCGTAGAGGATCTCGAAGCGCTCGAGCGGCGCGAGGCGCTGCTCCCGCAGGGCGACCATGTTGAGGTGGCTGAGGATCGGGGACGGCACGACGATCTGCCTCGTGCGGTTGCCGCCGTCCGGCTTCGCGCCGAGCGCCACGCGGAGCGTCATCCCGTCGGCTTCGCGGATGCTGTCGAGCGGCGGGTTGGTGACCTGCGCGAACCGCTGCGAGAAGTACTTCGCGAGGCCGCCCTCCTGGTCGGAGAGCGCGTTGATCGCATTGCCGTAGCCCATCGCGGAGATGCGCTCGGTGCCGTTCGCGAGCATCGGGTCCATCATGAACTTGAAGCTCTCCTGGTTGAGCGAGTACGCAACGTACCTGCCGGCGGGGGAGAGGTCGCCGTCGTAGCCGAGCGTGGAGCTGCCTCGGGTGATCTCGGGCAGCTCGATGTCCTCGATGTTGACTCTGGCCGCTTCGAGCTCCGCGCTGTAGTCGCGGCGCCTGGCGAGCTGCTCGAGCGCCTCTCTCGTGCGGTAGCTGCGTCCCTGACGGTGATCGAAGTACAGCATCCCGCCAGCCTCGATGCGGCCGCGGCGGATGATCGTGCCCGGCGCGAACTGGATCTGTCCCGCCTCGGAGCTCACGACGAGGTAGTCGTCCGTCTCGACGGTACGCAGCGGCCGCAGGCCGAGGCGGTCGAGCCGGGTGCCGATGATGTCGCCGTTGCTGAAGACAAGGGCGGCCGGACCGTCGTTCTTCTCCTCGTACAGGGAGAAGAACTCGAGCATGTCGCGCACCTCGGGGGTCAGCGTGCGGTCGTTCTCCCACGCCGGCGGCATGGTCGAGACGACGGCCTCGACGAGCTCGAGCCCGTCGTCGAAGACACGGCTCTGGAGGGTCTGGTCGAACCGGCTGCTGTCCGACTGGCCGGGCGGATGCACGATGACGCGACCGCGGGCGGTCGCGAGGGCGTTCTCAGAGAGGCGGTTCTTGCGGTCGGTGTTGAGCTCGCCGTTGTGCGCGAGCATGCGGAACGGCTGCGCCATGCTCGGGTGCGGTTCCGTGTTGGTCGAGAAACGCGTGTGGAAGAACAGCGTGCGCACCGACTGGCGCTCGTCGAGCAGGTCGGTGAAGTAGGGGATGACCTCGTTCGAGTTGAGGCGCCCTTTGAGGGTCTGCGTGCGCGCGCTCAGCGAGAGGGGGTAGAGGCCCTGGAGCGCGGGGTCCGCGTACGCGACGCCCTCGATGTCGAGGAGTGCGGCGTTCGCCGCCGCATCCATCTCGGCTCGGCTCCATCCTTCCGCGGCCTCGAACACCCACTGCACGATGGGGAGCTGGTAGTGCGCCGCGGCCGGGCGCGCGACGGAGGGGTCGACGGGAACGTCGCGCACGAGCACGGGCTCGATGCCGTTGGCCCGCAGCGTGCCGGAGATGAGCTCGTGAGCGGCCTCGAGCTGTGCCTCGTCGCTCGGCATGAAGAAGTTGCCGACCCCGAAGAGGCCGGCCGTGAGCTGTCGGCCGACAAGCGCACTGAAGAACTCCACCGACAGGTCGACGTTGACGCCGGCGCCGTCCCCGACACCCTCAGCTGACATCCCTCCGCGGTGCGGGATCGCGCAGAGCGCCTCGTTGCCGAGCCGGATGACGTCGTGGTGCTGGACGCCGTCCTTCCGCGTGATGAAGCCGACGCCACAGTCGCTCTTCTCGAGCTCGGGACGGTACAGACCGGTGATTTTTTGCGACACGAAGATGCCTCCAGGGGACAGCAGCGAGGGGAAAGGCGACGCGAACACTGCAACGTTGGAGGTTTCGTCTGCGGGAGTCGGCACTTGGTGCGGTGCGAGCTTCCCAGCGGCAAAGCGGTATACGTACGGTAAGGGGTGCCTAAGGCTGATGCAAGGCCACGCGCCGTGCGCGCGCACGATCGCTGACCTACCACCTGGTGGGGTGAGGAGTACGATCCGGAGCGCGCACCCGCGTCAGCACCAACAGGGAAGAGGCACCATGAGCACCATCTTCATCACGGGGACTTCGACCGGACTCGGCCGTGCGGCCGTCGAGCTCTTCTCCGCCAGGGGCTGGCGAGTGATCGCCACCATGCGGGCGCCGGAGAAGGAGACGGAGCTCGGTGACCTCCCGGGGGTGACGCTCAAGCGGCTCGACGTGACGGACCCAGACGCCATCGTCCGCGTCGTGGCCGAGACGCTTGCCGAGGAGCCCGTCGACGTCCTCTTCAACAACGCGGGCTACGGACTCGCGGGCCCGTTCGAGGCCGCAACGGACGAGCAGATCGTCCAGAACATCACCACCAACCTCCTCGGCGTCATGCGCGTCACGAAGGAGTTCATCCCGCACTTCCGTGAGCGCGGCGCAGGCGTGATCCTCACGACGACGTCCATCGGCGGCAAGGTCACGATGCCCTTCAACTCCGTCTACCACGCCGCGAAGTTCGGCGCCGAGGGGTGGAGCGAGGGCCTCGCCTACGAGCTGGCTCCGTTCGGCATCCGGGTCAAGACCCTTGCACCTGGCGGCATCCGCACCGACTTCGGCGGCCGCAGCCTCGACCAGACCGCTCACCCCGACTACCTGGAAGCGCTCATCCGCGCGACGTCGCGGTTCCGGGACCCGTCCCGCGACTCGACGCGCTCGTCCGCCGAGCAGGTCGCCCAGGCCGCATTCGACGCGGTGACGGACGGGTCCGAGCAGATCACGTACGTCGTCGGCCAGGACGCGCAGGAGTACATGGGCATGCGCGAGCAGCTCGGGCAGTCAGGCTTCGTCTCGGCATCCACGAGGCTCTTCTTCGGCTGAGATGGTCGCGGTGGCTGAGATGATGGACGCATGAGCGAAGTCAAGACATACATGCGCACCGCCTCTGCCGAGGCGGATGCTGGCGAAGAGGCCCTCACGGAGGTCACCGACAAGCTGGTGCAGCGCCTCGTCGAGGCAGGGGCCGCCGACGGCGTCACGATTCCCCAGAGCGAAGTCGAGGTCGAGGTGCTGGTCGACGACACGCTGAACCTCTGGGACGCGACCGCGACCTGGTCGGGAACCGGTGCGACCTCGTCGGAACCTGAGGAGACGCCCATGACGGGCGAGTAGCGCCGAGCACGAACACCGAGAACGAGACAAGCCCCGGTTCGGCCAGTGATTCACTGGCAGGACCGGGGCTTCCCGTCTGGTGCCGGCTGTGGGATTCGAACCCACACGCCCTCTCGGACAGAGCATTTTGAGTGCACCGCGTCTGCCATTCCGCCAAGCCGGCGCAACACCACGGACACAGTATCGTAAGCTCACTACGTGACTGAACAGGAAACCTCTCAAGCCCCGCGACGTGTTGTCGTCGCTGAAGACGAGTCGCTCATCCGTCTCGACATCGTGGAGATCCTCCGCGACAACGGCTTCGACGTGGTCGGAGAGGCCGGCGACGGGGAGACCGCGGTCGCCCTCGCGAAGGAACTCCGCCCCGACCTCGTCATCATGGACGTCAAGATGCCGCAGCTCGACGGCATCTCCGCGGCCGAGCAGCTGTCGAAGGACAGCATCGCGCCCGTTGTGCTCCTCACCGCGTTCAGCCAGAAGGAACTGGTGGAGCGCGCGACTGAGGCTGGCGCCCTCGCGTACGTCGTGAAGCCGTTCACGCAGAACGACCTGCTCCCCGCGATCGAGATCGCGCTCGCTCGCCACGCGCAGCTCATCGCGCTCGAGGCCGAGATCTCCGACCTCAACGAGCGGTTCGAGACCCGCAAGCAGGTCGACCGCGCGAAGGGCCTCCTCACGCAGAAGATGGGTCTCAGCGAGCCAGAGGCGTTCCGCTGGATCCAGAAGGCGTCGATGGACCGCCGTCTCACGATGCAGGAGGTCGCGCAGGCGGTCATCCAGCAGCTCTCGGCCAAGAAGTAGCCGAGCCTCGATCAGCAGAAGCCCTCACCGCGTTGTCGCGGTGAGGGCTTCTTCGGCTCTGCGTGGAACTACTTCGCGGTTCGGATGAGGTTGGTGATGCGGATCGTGGAGCAGCGCTTGCCCGCCTCATCGGTGACCACGATCTCGTGCACCGTCATGGAGCCGCCGAGGTGGATCGCCGTGCACACGCCCGTGACCCAGCCGCTGACCGCGGATCCGGTGTGGGTGGCGTTGATGTCGATGCCGACCGCGAAGCGCCCGGGGCCGGCGTGCACGTTGGCGGCCATGGAACCGAGGGATTCGCCGAGCACGCAGTAGGCGCCGCCGTGCAGCAGGCCGATGGGCTGGGTGTTCCCGTCGACCGGCATGACGGCGACCGAGCGCTCTGGACTCAGCTCGACGCAGAGGATGCCCATCCGCTCGGCCAGCGCGCCGAAGCCGCGACCGAAGGTCACGTCGTGCTGGTCGGGGATGGCAAGGCCGTTGACCGTCGTCGGGGGCGTTTCCAGGTGAGTCATCACGCTTCCTCCTCGAAGAACGCCCCACAACACGCGCGCATCGGCGCAGTGTCTGGGGCGGCAAGTAGGCTGACCGTGTGTCAGCGCAAAATCAGCCTACCCTCATGGTCATCGACGGCCACTCGCTTGCCTTCAGGGCGTTCTTCGCCCTGCCGGTCGACAGCTTCGTGAACTCGGAGGGGCAGCACACGAACGCCATCCACGGCTTCGTCTCTATGCTCCTCAATCTGCTGCAGAACGAGAACCCGAGCCACATCGCCGTGGCCTTCGACATCTCGCGCAGCTCCTTCCGCACCCGCGAGTACCCCGAATACAAGGCGGGCCGCGACGCGACTCCCGTCGAGTTCAAGGGGCAGATCCCGCTGCTTCGCGACGCCCTCCACGCGATGGGCATCAAGACCGTCGTGAAGGAGGACTTCGAGGCCGACGACATCCTCGCGACCCTCGCACGGCAGGGGCGCGAGCAGGGCTTCAAGGTGCTCGTCGTCTCGGGCGACCGCGACTCGATCCAGCTCGTCACCGACGATGTCACGCTGCTCTACCCGTCGACGCAGGGCGTGACGAAGCTGACCCGCTACGACCCCGCGAAGGTCGAGGAGCGCTACAGCGTGCGCCCGGAGCAGTACCCGGACGTGGCGGCCCTCGTGGGGGAGAAGAGCGACAACCTCCCCGGCGTGCCCAAGGTCGGCGAGAAGACCGCCGCCAAGTGGCTCGCGCAGTACGGCTCCCTCCAGGGCATCCTCGACCATGCCGACGAGATTGGCGGCAAGGTCGGCGAGTCCTTCCGCGAGCACCGCGAGAACGCGGTCCGCAACCGCAAGCTCAACCGCCTCGTCGATGACGTCGAGCTGCCGGTCGCACCCGATCAGCTCTCGCGCGGCTCGATCGACGCGGATGCCGTGCGCGAGATCTTCACGAAGCTGCAGTTCCGCACCCTGCAGGACCGAGTCCTGAAGCTCGCCGACGAAGCGGGTGACGACATCGCGCCCGCCGAAGCCGTCGCTGCGCCCGTTCGACCGGAGCTGCTCGACGAAGAACTCGAGCAGTGGCTCGAGAAAGCCGTCGCCGCGACCCCGGAGGGCCTCGGCCTCGCGGTCTCGCACAACGCCGAGGGGGGCATCGTCGCCATCGGCGTGTCGACGGCCGCCGAGGCGACCGAGCTCAGGTGGATCCCGGAACGCGTCGACTATGCGCCCCTCGAGGCGTGGCTCGCGAGCGATGCTCCGAAGCTCATGTTCGACGCGAAGCCCCAGCTCAAGGCGCTCACCGTCGCGGGCCTCGACGTCGGGGGCCCTGTCAAGGACGGCCAGCTCGCCGCCTGGCTGTACCGCCCCCAGAATGCCCCCAAGCGCCTCGCCGAACTCGTGCAGATGCGGCTCGACGAGCAGCTCCCCGAGGGTGACCCGAACCAGCTGCAGCTCGGCGACGAGTCGTCGCTGGTCGCGAGCGACGCCTGGTACACGCAGCGCGCCACGACGGCCGCGCTCGGCATGCTCGAGCCAGGCACGCTCGACGTCTTCACGTCCATCGAGACGCCCCTGCTCGCCACGCTCTCGAGCATGGAGCTGCAGGGCGTCGCCATCGACCGCGACTTCCTGCAGGGCCTCGCCGACGACCTGACCGAGCGCATCCGCACCTACGAGCAGGATGCGTTCGACGCCATCGGCGGCACCGAGATCAACCTCGGCTCCCCGAAGCAGCTGCAGGTCGTGCTCTTCGAGACGCTCGAGATGCCGAAGACCCGCAAGACGAAAACGGGCTTCTCGACGGACGCGGAGTCGCTCGCCGACCTCGAGCGCAACAGCCCGCATCCCTTCCTCGGCGCCCTCCGAAAGCACCGCGACTCGGTAAAGCTGCGACAGATCATGGAGTCGCTGCTCAAGGCCATCGACGAGAGCTCGCGCATCCACACGAGCTACCACCAGATCGGCTCGGCCACGGGCCGCCTGTCGTCGAACGACCCGAACCTGCAGAACATCCCCATCCGCTCCGATGAGGGTCGCCGCATCCGCCGCGCGTTTGTGCACGGACCCGAGTTCGAGTCGCTCCTCACCGCCGACTACTCGCAGATCGAGATGCGCATCATGGCGCACCTCTCGGGCGACGCCGCGCTCATCGAGGCCTTCAACGCGGGGGAGGACCTCCACCGCTTCGTCGGCTCCCGCGTGTTCGGGGTGGACCCGGCCGATGTGACGCCGGCCATGCGCTCGAAGGTCAAGGCGATGTCCTACGGCCTCGCCTACGGCCTCTCAGCGTTCGGCCTGTCGAAGCAGCTGCAGATCGAGGTCGCCGAGGCGAAGAAGCTCATGATCGACTACTTCGAGCGCTTCGGGAAGGTCCGCGACTACTTGCGCAACGTCGTCCTGCAGGCAAAGGAGGACGGGTACACGGAGACCATCTTCGGCCGCAGGCGCCCGTTCCCGGACCTGCACTCGACGAACAGGATCGCGCGCGAGAACGCCGAGCGACAGGCACTCAACTCGCCGATCCAGGGATCGGCGGCCGACATCATCAAGCGCGCCATGAACTCCATCGAGGACCGCATCCGTGCGGAGAACTTCTCGTCCCGCATGCTGCTGCAGGTGCACGACGAGCTCGTGTTCGAGGTCGCCGCCGGCGAGGGCGAGGCGATGGAAGCGCTCGTCCGCGAGGAGATGGCCGCAGCTGCGGACCTCACCGTGCCACTCGAGGTGCAGATCGGGCGCGGCCCGAACTGGGACGAGGCCGCGCACTAGCCCGCGCAGCTGCTCGCCCCGACCCGGTCCGGCCGTGGAGCGGGGACCCAGAGGGGCGAGCATAGGCTTGCGGGATGACGACTTCCGCTCTTCCCACCCAGAACACCAGTCAGCCACGACCGCAGACGGACATCGACCGGCTCGCGGAGGCCTGGGTCGCTACCGAGATCGACCTCTCGCCCGAGCTGCGCGTGGAGCTCGGCGCCGAGGGCGACAAGGCCGAGTACGGCGACTACTCGTCGGCCGCGGCTCCCCGGAAGCGCGCCGCGATCGTCGAGGTGCTCGCGAAGCTGGACACGCTCACCGAGACCGACGAGGTCGACCGTGTGACGGCGCTCGAGCTGCGACGCAGCCTCGGGCTCGAGGTCGAGATGATCGACGCCAAGCTGCACCTGCGTGAACTGTCGAACATCGCATCTCCGGCGCAGGACATCCGCATGGTGTTCGACCTCATGCCTCGCGAGACGCCGAGCGACTTCGAGGACATCGCGCGGCGCCTCGAGAACCTGCCTGCGGCGGTCGAGGGATACACGGAGCGCCTCGGCGCGGGCATCATGGCCGGTGTAGTTCCCGCGAAGCGGCAGGTCCGCGAAGTCGCCGTGCAGACCGGCGAGTACGCGGCCCCGGGGAACTTCTTCGAGCAGCTCGCGGAGTCGTCGCCCGCGACCGGCGAGCTCTCGCAGGAACTCCGCAAGAAGCTGCAGCGAGGCGCTGAGCTCGCGTCTGCCGCGTACGGCGCGTTCACGACGTTCCTCGACGACGAGCTGCTGCCCGCGGCGAGCGAGACCGACGCCGTCGGGCGCGAGCACTACGCGCTCGCCTCCCGCGGCTTCCTCGGTGCCGCCGTCGACCTGGACGAGACCTACGAGTGGGGTCTCGCCGAGCTCGCGCGGATGAAGGCCGAGCAGGAGGCGATCGCGAACGAGATCCTCCCAGGCGCATCCGTCGCGGAGGCCATCGCTCACCTCGAGCTCGATCCGAGCCGAAAACTGCATGGAAAGCCGGCTCTCAAGGCCTGGATGCAGGAGACCAGCGACCGAGCCGTCGCCGAGCTCGCAGAAAGCCACTTCGACATCCCGGAGCCGATGCGCCGACTCGAGTGCATGATCGCGCCAACGGAAGAGGGCGGCATCTACTACACGGGCCCGTCCGAGGACTTCTCCCGTCCCGGCCGCATGTGGTGGTCGGTCACACCGGGCGTCACGGAGTTCGACACCTGGCGCGAGCTGACGACCGTGTACCACGAAGGCGTCCCGGGCCACCACCTGCAGATCGCGCGCGCGACCCTGAACCGAGACCAGCTCAACACCTGGCGACGCAACAACTGGACCTCGGGCCACGGCGAGGGGTGGGCGCTCTACGCGGAACGCCTCATGGAGCAGCTCGGCTACCTCGATGAGCCCGCCGACCGGCTCGGCATGCTCGACGGGCAGCGGATGCGTGCAGCACGCGTCGTCCTCGACATCGGTGTCCACCTCGGCAAGACGGTCCCCGAGGGAGACAAGGTCTGGGACTACGAGTACGCGCTCGACTTCATGCGCCAGCACGTGAACATGCCGGACGGTTTCGTGAAGTTCGAGGTGAACCGCTACTTCGGCTGGCCGGGCCAAGCACCCTCCTACAAGATCGGTCAGCGCATCTGGGAGGAGCTTCGCGCGGAAGCCGAACAGCGAGGCGGGGATGACTTCGACCTCAAGGCCTGGCACTCGCGTGCGCTCGACCTCGGCGGCCTCGGCCTCGACACCCTCCGCGAGGTGCTCAGCACGGACTGATCGGGCGGCTCGAGCGTCTGGCCCTCGCGGCTGGGCATCACCCAGGCGGCTTCGCCTAGGCTCGCGGCAGCGAATGCATCGACGCATTCGCTGCCGCGAATCCGAGGAGGCTGCGAGGTGCACCCGCAGAGTGGCGAGAGCGTCGGTCCCGATCAGGCAGCCGCCGCATCCGCACATTCCCTGATCGACGCCGACGGCGGGCGAAGCGGAGGCGTCGACCTCCGCTCGGCGGTCGCGGGCCTTCGCAGCGTCGTCCGCGAATCCTGGCTCCGTTCGCTGCACCTGCTCGGGAGTCCTTCGAATGCCAGGGCTCGTGACCTGGACGCGTTCGAACCGCTCGCGGCCGCACGCGAACGCAGCCCCCTCCAGCACGTCCTTCCCGTCCTCGACCGCCTGCTCGTCGAGCCGGCCAGGGACACCGGCCTCATCGTCGCCATCACCAATGAGCAGGGGCGTCTCCTGTGGGTGCGCGGGGACAGCGACACGCTTCGCCGCGCGGAGCACATGGACTTCGTGGCAGGCGCCGACTGGTCCGAGGGTGCCGTCGGCACGAGCGCCCCGGGCACGGCTCTGGCCTCAGGTCGAGGCGTGCAGATCGCGGGCGCCGAGCACTTCGCCCCCGCGGTGCAGCTGCTCAGCTGCACCGCGGTCCCCATCCGCGATCCCCTGTCCGGCCTCGCGGTGGGAGCCATCGACCTGACGGGTGACGAACGGGCGGTCGGCCCCCATTCCCTCGCCCTCATGCGGGCAGCTGTCGCCGCCGCCGAAGCCGAGATGCGAGTCGCCGCCTTGCTGGCAGGCGCCGCGGCTCGCTCCGGCGGCCCTTCCCTCTCGAGTGCGCCGGCCAGCGGGGCAGCTACGGCCAAGGTCAGCGCACTCGGCGTCCATCGTGCTCGACTCGCGGCACCGGGCCTTCCGCCGCTCGAGCTCAGCGGCAGACACGGAGAGATCCTGACGCTCCTCGCCGCACGCCCGTCCGGGCTCAGCGCGGGGGAGCTTGCACTCCGGCTCTACGGTGAGACGGCCAAGGAGGTCACGCTCCGGGCGGAGCTCGCGAGGCTCAGGCCGCTCCTCGCCGAACGCGACCTCGACCTCGTGCCGCGCCCCTACCGTGTCGCGAAGGGCCTCACGAGCGATGCCGCCGAGGTGCTGCGTCTCCTCGCAGCGGGCGACGTCCGGGCGGCGGTGAGGATGTATCCGGGCGAGCTCCTGCCCGCCTCCGATGCGCCTGGCATCCGCGAACTGCGGGCCGAGATCTCGGCGACGCTCCGGGACCAGGTCCTCAGCACGGCGGACACGCCGACGCTGCTCGCCTACCTCGAGCTCCCAGAGGTCGCCCAGGACTCCGACGCCTTCCGCATCGCCCTCGGCGTGCTCCCGCCTCGCTCGCCCGCCCGTTCCAGGTACGTCGCTCGGATCGAATCGCTCGAGTCCTGAAGCGCCCCTCGCGCGACAGCGCCATAGCGCTGCAACCCGATTGCAACGTTGTCGCTCCTAGTCTTCCGAGGAAGAGTTTCCCCGGACAAAGGAGTCCCCATGACTGTGTACGCCAAGCCAGGAACCGACGGGTCCCTCGTCTCGTTCAAGCCGCGCTACGAGCACTACATCGGCGGCCAATGGGTGCCGCCGGTGAAGGGCGAGTACTTCGAGAACATCACCCCGGTGACCGGCCAGCCCTTCACCGAGGTCGCCCGCGGAACGGCCGAGGACATCGAGGCGGCCCTGGACGCAGCGCACGCCGCAGCGCCCGCCTGGGGCAAGACCAGCCCGGCCGAGCGTGCCGTCATCCTGAACAAGATCGCAGACCGCATCGAGGGGAACCTCGAGTACATCGCCGTCACCGAGACGTGGGACAACGGCAAGCCCATCCGGGAGTGCCTCGCCGCCGACATCCCGCTCGCGATCGACCACTTCCGATACTTCGCCGGAGCCATCAGAGCGCAGGAAGGAACGCTCAGCCAGCTCGACGACAACACGACCTCGTACCACTTCCACGAGCCGCTCGGCGTCGTCGGCCAGATCATCCCGTGGAACTTCCCGATCCTCATGGCCGTGTGGAAGCTCGCGCCAGCACTCGCAGCAGGCAACGCGATCGTCCTGAAGCCGGCAGAGCAGACGCCCACGTCGATCCTCGTGCTCTTCGAGCTCATCGGCGACCTGCTCCCGCCTGGCGTCGTGAACATCGTGAACGGCTTCGGCGCCGAGGCCGGGAAACCGCTGGCGTCGAACTCGCGCATCCGCAAGATCGCGTTCACGGGCGAGACGACAACCGGGCGCCTCATCATGCAGTACGCCTCGCAGAACATCATCCCCGTGACGCTCGAGCTCGGCGGCAAGAGCCCGAACATCTTCTTCGAGGACATCGCGCTGCGCGATGACGCGTACTACGACAAGGCGCAGGAGGGCTTCACGCTCTTCGCCCTCAACCAGGGTGAGGTCTGCACCTGCCCGTCCCGCGCCCTCATCCAGGACTCGATCTACGACCGCTTCCTCGAGGACGTGACCGAGCGCACCCGCAAGATCGTGCAGGGCAACCCGCTCGACACCGACACGCAGGTCGGCGCCCAGGCCTCGAACGACCAGCTCGAGAAGATCCTCAGCTACCTGGAGATCGGACGCCAGGAAGGCGCGAAGGTCCGCATCGGCGGCGCGCGCGCGGAACTGGACGGCGACCTCGCGGGCGGCTACTACGTGCAGCCCACGATCTTCGAAGGCCAGAACAGCATGCGCATCTTCCAGGAGGAGATCTTCGGCCCGGTTGTCGCGGTCACGAAGTTCTCCGACTACGACGACGCGATCTCGATCGCCAACGACACCCTCTACGGTCTCGGCGCCGGTGTCTGGTCGCGCATGGGCAACACCGCGTACCGAGCCGGCCGGGACATCCAGGCCGGCCGTGTCTGGGTCAACCAGTACCACGCGTACCCTGCCCACTCTGCGTTCGGCGGCTACAAGTCCTCCGGCATCGGCCGCGAGAACCACCTCATGATGCTCGACCACTACCAGCAGACGAAGAACCTCCTCGTCAGCTACAGCGAGGACAAGCTGGGCTTCTTCTGATTCACGCCCGCGCCCGGCGTCCGAGCACTCATGGAGTCCTCGGACGCCGGGCGTACGCTCGCCGCACACGCGACACCGAGCCGCGCGTGCGACCCAAAGCAAGGCCGGACACCAAGACACAACGAACGGGTGAAGACATGCACAGCGAAGTGCGAGGCGATGTCGACGAGCTGCCCAGTGGTGGAGCGCTCGCATCGACCCCGACCATCGAGGGCGAGACCTTCTCCCGGGTCTCCTTCACGCCGGAGGCAGTCGTGATGATCTCGGCGCTCGGGAGGCGCCACGGCCCGCTCATGTTCCATCAGTCCGGGGGCTGCTGCGACGGCTCCTCGCCCATGTGCTACCCGGCTGGCGACTTCCTCACCGGAGACGCCGACGTCCTCCTCGGCACCACCGACATCGCCGACGCGGGTCGAGTGGAGTTCTGGATGTCGCGCGAGCAGTTCGCGTACTGGCGCCACACTCGTCTCACCGTCGACATCGTCACCGGGCGGGGATCCGGCTTCTCGCTGGAGGCCCCGGAAGGCAAGCGCTTCCTGATCCGCTCGCAGCTCATGAACCCGGACGGCACCGACGCAGATTCGCTCGCCGTCTCCTGATCCGTGCAGAGCCGAACGGGGCTCGCGGGACCGACTCGCCGCAAACGCCGGGGAACTCGCCGCGCGCGACACTTGCTCTCACTTGACTTCGCCGACTAGACTGACAGAGCACTTTTCTGTGTGCACGTATCCGCATTCCCGGATGAGCACCATTGTCCTCGACATCATGCCGAGAGCAGCACATCCGGGCCGACTTATAGCCCACCTGGAGCATTACCTACATGACCACCACCACGACCGAAAAGGCAACCAAGCAGGTCGCCATCAACGACATCGGATCTGCTGAGGACTTTCTTGCCGCGGTCGAAGAGACGCTGAAGTTCTTCAACGACGGGGACCTCATCGAGGGCACCGTCGTTCGCATCGACCGCGACGAGGTCCTCCTCGACGTCGGTTACAAGACCGAGGGCGTCATCCCCTCGCGCGAGCTTTCGATCAAGCACGACGTCGACCCCACCGAGGTCGTTCAGGTCGGCGACACCGTTGAGGCCCTCGTTCTCCAGAAGGAGGACAAGGAAGGCCGTCTGATCCTGTCCAAGAAGCGCGCACAGTACGAGCGCGCCTGGGGCGACGTGGAGAAGATCAAGGAAGAAGACGGCGTCGTCACCGGCACCGTCATCGAGGTCGTCAAGGGCGGTCTCATCGTCGACATCGGCCTCCGCGGCTTCCTCCCGGCCTCGCTCATCGAGCTCCGCCGTGTGCGCGACCTCACGCCGTACCTCGGTCAGGAACTCGAGGCCAAGGTGCTCGAGCTCGACAAGAACCGCAACAACGTCGTGCTCTCGCGCCGCGCGCTCCTCGAGCAGACCCAGTCCGAGACCCGCTCGAACTTCCTCAACAACCTCCAGAAGGGCCAGGTCCGCAAGGGTGTGGTCTCCTCGATCGTCAACTTCGGTGCGTTCGTCGACCTGGGTGGCGTTGACGGCCTCGTGCACGTCTCCGAGCTCAGCTGGAAGCACATCGAGCACGCCTCCGAGGTCGTCGAGGTTGGCCAGGAGGTCACCGTCGAGATCCTCGAGGTCGACCTCGACCGCGAGCGTGTCTCGCTCTCGCTGAAGGCAACGCAGGAAGACCCGTGGCAGGTGCTCGCACGCACGCAC
Organism: Pseudoclavibacter sp. JAI123; assembly: GCF_013409665.1. Lineage (NCBI taxonomy): Bacteria > Bacillati > Actinomycetota > Actinomycetes > Micrococcales > Microbacteriaceae > Pseudoclavibacter > Pseudoclavibacter sp. JAI123. Next base: position 2,145,559 of record NZ_JACCCM010000001.1, read on the forward strand.
GCCATCGGTCAGATCGCACCGGGCAAGGTCACGAAGCTCGTTCCGTTCGGTGCGTTCGTGCGCGTCGCAGACGGCATCGAGGGCCTCGTGCACATCTCGGAGCTCTCCAGCGGCCACGTCGAGCTCGCCGAGCAGGTTGTGTCGGTCGGCCAGGAGCTGTTCGTCAAGATCATCGACATCGACCTCGACCGTCGCCGCATCTCGCTCTCGCTCAAGCAGGCGAACGATGGCGTCGACCCCGAGGGCACCGAGTTCGACGCAGCGCTCTACGGCATGGTCTCCGAGTACGACGCCGAGGGGAACTACACGTACCCCGAGGGCTTCGACCCCGAGACCAACGAGTGGAAGGAAGGCTTCGACGCACAGCGCGAGGCTTGGGAGCAGGAGTACGCTCTCGCTCAGACTCGCTGGGAAGCGCACAAGAAGCAGGTCGCATCCGCAGCCGAGATCGAGCAGAACGTCAGCGCCGTCGCGCCGTCGAGCTCCTCGAACTCGTTCGCGAGCGAAGCAGCTGGCGCAGGAACGCTTGCCGACGACGAGTCGCTTGCAGCCCTCCGCGAGAAGCTCGCAGGGAACTAGTTCCCCGCGGCACCACTGCATCCGAAGGCCGGTCCCAGTTCTGGGGCCGGTCTTCGGCCGTTGTGGGGAGAGAGTCGCGGATACCGGCGCGAATGCAACGCCCGGCCGCTGAGAAGCGGCCGGGCGTTGCTCGTCCCAGCGGGGCTCGTTCTGGTCAGGCGGTGAAGCCCGGGGCCGGCGGGACCGGGGGAGCGGCAGGCCCCGACCTGGCGGCGCGCGCGTCGCGCACGCGCTTGAAGCTGCGGAACAGCAGCCAGGCGAGCACACCGAGCATTGCGAGCATGACCAGCACGAACAGCGGCACGAGAATCGCGGAGAAGAGCAGCCCGACGCTGATGGCGTCCTCGCCGACGCTCAGGATCGGAGCGGCCGCACCAGCTGTCACGACGTTCGCCGCGGCTCGGGTGCTGCTCTTGGTGAGGTGGGTCAGCAGGGCGATGCCGATCCCGATGACCACTGGCACCCACGCGTTGCTCGTGAAGAAGCTGGCCGGGTCCTGGATGGCTGCGGTCGAGCTGGCGGTGCCAGCCCCGAAGACGATGCCGCCGGAGGTCGGGCGGATGACCGTCTGGATCCAGTCGTTGACGTGGTCCAGCGCGGGGACCTTGTCGGCGACGAGCTCGAGCACGAGCAGCACGCCGACGATGATGAGCACCCAGTCGTTGCTGAGCCAGGCCCAGCCTGCTGGAAGCGCGATGAGGTCGGTGAAGCGGGCGAGAAGCCCGATCCCGAGCAGTGGGATGAACGCATTGAGGCCGCTCGCCGTCGCGAGTCCCAGGCCGGTCAGAATTTCAAGCATGTGTCTCGTGCCTCCTGCGTCCCAGTCTGGCACGCGATCAGCCCGGGGGCGGGTCGTCCCGGGATGCCGGAGGGTGCTCTCGGCCGGAGCGCAGTAGCGTTGGCCACACGACGATGCCCGTCGGAGGGCATGCGCAGACGAGAGGACAGCACATCATGGTCACCATCGCGCTGACCGGGGGAATCGGATCCGGCAAGACGACCATCGCCAACCGACTTGCCGAGCTCGGCGGCGTGATCCTCGACGCCGACGTCTTCGCGCGCGAGGCCGTCGCCGTCGGCTCTCCAGCGCTTCGACAGATCGTCGCGCGCTTCGGACAGCAGGTGCTCCTGGCGGACGGCACACTGGACCGTCCCGCACTCGGCGCGCTGGTCTTCGGCGACGACGAGGCACGCGGGGCACTCAACGACATCGTGCACCCGGAGGTGCGTCGCCTCACGGGGGAGAGGCTCGATGAGGTGCTCGCCGACGACCCGGCGGCCCTTGTCGTGCATGTCATCCCGCTGCTCGTCGAATCGACGAGCAACTACGACTACGAGGAGATCTGGGTTGCGGATGCGCCGGCCAACGTCCGCGAGGAGCGTCTCGTCGAGGGTCGCGGCATGACACCGGAAGACGCGCAGGCTCGAATCGCATCGCAGGCGAGCGATGACGAGCGGCGTCGGATCGCCGACGTGCTCATCGACACGAGCGCCCCCCTCGACGAGACACTCGATCAGGTCGACGCCGAGTGGCGCCGGCTCACGGCCGCGAGCCTTCGAGCACCGGAGACGCAGACGTACGGAGTCTGACCGACGGACGCGCGCCTGGTCCCGCGCCGGAGCCTGACAGTGGGCTGACGATGGGGCGTCCTGGGCGCTCGGGAGTTCTAGCGTGAGTCCTGTGGGGGCGCTGAGTCATCTGCAGTTCGATTGGCAGAGCCCTGTCTGGCGCCACTTCCTCGTGGAGCTCGGCCGCATCGCAACGGTGATCCGGTACGACGAGCGCGGACACGGGCTGTCAGACCGCGGTGTGACCGACCACAGAGCGCGAGTGGCTGCACTGGACGCAGACCTGGCGGCACTCGCCGACCGTTCCCTGCAGGACGGCCAGATGAACTGGAAGTACCTCATGGTGACGGCCTCCCGGAGGTGACGCGTGCACGCCCTAGGCGAGATCGACCCACTCAGCGCCGAGGGGGACGAGCGAGCCACGGCCGGCGGTGACCGCCGCCACCTCGGCAGCCAGCCGCCCGCGCGCGTCAGGCGAGTCGGGGATGGCCAGGCTCAACATGGCTGTGGCTCCGGCGTAGTCGGTTCCGGCCACGAGCACGCCGCGGACGCGCAGCTCGTTCTCCCACTGACCTGCGGTGGCGTGCGGCGCTTCGAGACCGAAGATCGCCCTCGCCTCGCGCGTCGCGAGTCGTGCGAGCTGCAGGGTCGCCGAGACGGACTCCGAGTAGGCGCGCACGAGCCCGCCTGCGCCGAGCAGAACGCCGCCGAAGTACCGCGTGACCACAGCGACGACGTCGCTGAGGTCGGCCGAGGACGGGATGCCCCGCTCGCGCTCGTGCAGCACGAGCGCCTCGAGCATGGGCGTCCCAGCCGTCCCGCCAGGTTCGCCATCATCGTTCGAGCGCTGGACATCTCGCCCGGCACCCAGCACGAACGCACTGCAGTGATGGCGCGCGAGTCGGTGTGCGGCCCGCCGATCGGCGATGACCGCCCTTGCCTCCGCTTCGCTCTCCACTCGCTGGAGGCGGCAGATGAACCGGGAGCGGCGGATCTCGATCTCGTTGTCGAGCGGACCCAGATCGGCGAGTACCCCGTAGCTCGGCGCCGAGTCGGCACGCCCGCTCGACGGGCTGCCCCCTGACTGTGCGGCGCGCATCCCGGCAGTCTACGGCGGTCGCCGCGCATCCTCGGCAGTCCTCCGACCAAACGTTCAGACCTGGCTGACAAGGTTGGTCTTCCCCCGCACTGAACGGGACTCATCGACCGGGATCCGCGACGCGCGCTCCCAAGAGAGGACTGAGATGACCACAACAGCCTCAAGCCAGCACACCGAGAACGGCGAGTACACCGTCCCCGGGCTCTCGCTCGACAAGGGCCACGAGATCGGCGAGCTCCTGCAGCTTCGCCTCCACGCCCTCAACGACCTGCACCTCACGCTGAAGCACGCCCACTGGAACGTCATCGGGCGCGACTTCATCAGCGTCCACGAGATGCTCGACCCCCAGATCGAACTCGTCCGCGGTTACGCCGACGAGGTCGCGGAGCGCATGGCGACCCTCGGCGTGCCGCCGAACGGATTGCCGGGCGCGCTCGTCCAGGCCCGCACCTGGGATGACTACGAGGTGTTCCGCGCAGGCACCCGCCAGCACCTCGAGGCGCTGGACCACGTCTACGTGGGCGTCATCACCGACCACCGAGAAGCCATCAAGCGCCTCGACGACCTCGACCTCGTGACCCAGGACCTGGTCATCGGCCAGGTGTCCGAGCTGGAGAAGTTCCAGTGGTTCATCCGCGCACACCTCGAGAACACGCAGGGCGTGCTCTCGAGCGAGGACTAGTCCGCGCCGACTGCACATCGGGGCCTCCGTGATCGCGCAGAGCGCATCACGGAGGCCCCGAAATGTCGCAGCCGCCACGTACACTTGTTCTATGCAAGCAACACGCAGCGTCCGTCCCTTCGAAGTCGTCAGCGAGTACACGCCGAGTGGCGACCAGCCGAAGGCCATCGACGAGCTTGCGAGTCGCATCAACGCCGGCGAACCGGATGTCGTCCTGCTCGGGGCCACCGGAACCGGAAAGTCCGCCACGACCGCGTGGCTCATCGAGAAGCTGCAGCGCCCGGCCCTCGTGCTGGCGCACAACAAGACCCTGGCGGCGCAGCTCGCGACGGAGTTCCGCGAGCTCATGCCGAACAACGCCGTCGAGTACTTCGTCTCCTACTACGACTACTACCAGCCGGAGGCGTACGTCCCGCAGACCGACACCTTCATCGAGAAGGACAGCTCGGTGAACGAGGAGGTCGAGCGGCTTCGGCACTCCACGACGAACTCGCTGCTGAGTCGCCGCGACGTCATCGTCGTCTCCACGGTCTCCTGCATCTACGGCCTCGGGAAGCCGGAGGAGTACTTCAACTCGATGCTCGCGCTCCACGTCGGAGACCGCATCCCGCGCCAGGAGCTGCTCCGGCGCTTCGTCACCATGCAGTACCAGCGCAACGACGTGGCCTTCCAGCGCGGCACCTTCCGAGTTCGGGGCGACACGATCGAGATCATCCCCGTCTACGAGGAGCTCGCGATCCGAATCGAGATGTTCGGCGACGAGATCGAGGCGCTGACGGCCCTCAACCCGCTGACCGGTGACGTCGTCCGCTCCATGGACTCCGTGAGCGTCTTCCCTGGCTCGCACTACGTGGCAGGCGCGGATGCGATGCAGCGGGCCATGGGCCAGATCCGCGACGAACTCGACGATCGCCTCGGCGTCTTCGAGCGCGAGCAGAAGCTGCTCGAAGCCCAGCGGCTCCGCATGCGAACCTCCTTCGATCTGGAGATGATGGAGCAGATCGGCTTCTGCTCCGGCATCGAGAACTACTCGAGGCACATGGATGGTCGTGCGCCCGGCGAGGCCCCGCACTGCCTCATCGACTACTTCCCGGACGACTTCATCACCGTCATCGACGAGTCGCACGTGACCGTGCCGCAGATCGGTGCGATGTACGAAGGTGACGCCTCGCGGAAGCGCACGCTCGTCGACCATGGATTCCGCCTGCCGAGCGCCCTCGACAACCGACCGCTTCGGTGGGACGAGTTCAGCGACCGCGTCGGTCAGACCGTGTACCTGTCGGCGACGCCCGGCAAGTACGAGCTCGCGCAAGCTGACGGGTTCGTCGAGCAGATCATCCGCCCGACGGGGCTCGTCGACCCGCAGATCATCGTGAAGCCGTCAAAGGGCCAGATCGACGACCTGCTCGAGGAGATTCGAGTCCGCGCAGATCGCGACGAGCGAGTCCTCGTCACGACCCTCACCAAGAAGATGGCAGAGGAGCTCACTGACTTCCTCGGCGAGAACGGCGTCCGGGTCCGCTACCTGCACGCCGACGTCGACACGCTGCGCCGGGTGGAGCTCCTCTCGGAGCTTCGTGCCGGACTCTACGATGTGCTCGTCGGCATCAACCTCCTCCGCGAGGGCCTCGACCTGCCGGAGGTGTCGCTCGTCGCGATCCTGGACGCCGACAAGGAGGGGTTCCTGCGCTCCAGCACGTCCCTCATTCAGACCATCGGACGCGCCGCCCGAAACGTGACGGGCGAGGTGCACATGTACGCCGACCGCATCACCGACAGCATGGCGCAAGCCATCGAGGAGACCGACCGGCGCCGCGACCGCCAGCTCGCCTACAACAAAGAGCACGGCATCGACCCGACCCCGCTGCGCAAGAAGATCGCAGACATCACGGAGTCGCTCATGCGTGAGGGGCAGGACACCGAGAACCTCCTCGCATCTCGCGGCAAGGGCGACAACAAGCGGCAGACGACACCTAAGCTCAAGCGAGAGGGTCTCGCCGCATCCGGCGCACGCGAGCTCGAGAACATGATCTCTGACCTCAACGCGCAGATGCTCGACGCGGCCAGCGAGCTCAAGTTCGAGCTCGCCGCCCGCCTTCGCGATGAGCTCTCGGCTCTGAAGCAAGACCTCCGGACCATGGAACGAGCCGGGCACGTCACCAAGGGGTGACCGCGGCCGCGCGCCTCTGACGGGCGCACAGCATCCACACGAATAGAGAACCTGAAAGAGCTATGGCCGTCCTTCCTCCCTCCTCGCAGCTGCGCGTCCAAGGCGCCCGCGTCCACAACCTCAAGAACGTCGACCTCGAGATCCCACGCGACAGTCTCGTCGTGTTCACGGGCCTCTCCGGGTCGGGGAAGTCGTCGCTCGCCTTCGACACCATCTTCGCGGAGGGCCAGCGACGATACGTCGAGTCGCTCTCCGCCTACGCGCGGCAGTTCCTCGGCCAGGTCGACCGACCCGACGTCGACTTCATCGAGGGCCTGAGCCCTGCGGTCTCCATCGACCAGAAGTCGACCAACCGGAACCCGCGGTCGACGGTCGGCACGATCACGGAGATCTACGACTACCTCCGCCTGCTGTGGGCGCGAATCGGCGTGCCGCACTGCCCGGTCTGCGGCGAGGTCATTCAGCGGCAGACCGTGCAGCAGATCGCCGACCATCTCATGGAGCTCGAGGAGGGCACCAGGTACCAGGTGCTCGCGCCCGTCGTGCAGCAGAAGAAGGGCGAGTTCGTCGACCTCTTCCAGTCGCTCTCCGGTCAGGGCTACGCGAGGGCGATGGTGGACGGCGAGCGAGTGCAGCTCACCGACCCGCCCAAGCTCAAGAAGTCGTTCAAGCACGACATCTCGGTCATCGTCGACCGCCTCGTTGCCGCCGACGACGTGCTCGGCCGCCTGACCGACTCGCTGGAGACGGCGCTCCGCCTCGCGGACGGCCTCGTGCAGATCAACTTCGTGGATGCGGAGGGTGACGATGCGTGGACCACGTTCTCCGAGCAGCTCTCCTGCCCGAACAACCACCCCATCGCGCTCACCGAGATCGAACCGAGGACGTTCTCCTTCAACGCCCCGTTCGGCGCCTGCCAGACCTGCGACGGCCTCGGCACGCGCATGTCCGTCGACCGCGAGCTGCTCATCGGCGACCCACTCGACTCGATCGCGGATGGCGTCATCCTGCCGTGGAGCTCCCAGGGCAAGAGCCTGTACCAGTACTACGAGCGCCTCCTCCTCGGGCTCTCGGAGCAGATCCAGTTCAAGCTCACGACTCCATGGAAGAAGCTCCCAGAGGAGGTCCGCGAGGCCATCCTCGAGGGGCGCGAGTACGAGGTCAAGGTCAAGTACCGCAACCGCTTCGGCCGGCAGATGACGTACAGCTCGGGTTTCGAGGGCGTCATGCCCTACATCGAGCGCCAGTACGCCGAGGCGGAGACCGACGCGACCCGTGCCCGCTGGGCTCAGTATCTGCGCGAGATCCCGTGCTCGGCGTGCAACGGGGCGCGCCTGCGCCCCGAGGTGCTCGCGGTCAAGGTCCACGGCCGCTCCATCGCCGACGCGACGACACTGAGCCTCGCCGACTGCCTCGACTTCATGAACACCGTCGAGCTCACCGACCGGGAGGCGAAGATCGCCGCTCAGGTCCTCAGGGAGATCCGCGCCCGCCTCGACTTCCTCATCGAGGTCGGACTCAGCTACCTCGACCTCGCCCGTGCCGCCGGAACGCTCTCCGGCGGTGAGGCCCAGCGCATCCGCCTCGCGACACAGATCGGGTCCGGCCTGACCGGCGTGCTGTACGTCCTCGACGAGCCGTCCATCGGTCTCCACCAGCGCGACAACCGGCGACTCATCGAGACCCTCGTCAAGCTGCGCGACCTCGGAAACACCCTCATCGTCGTCGAGCACGACGAGGACACCATCCGCACCTCCGACTGGATCGTGGACATCGGGCCGGGAGCGGGGGAGCACGGGGGCGAAGTCGTCCACAGCGGCTCCGTCGCCGACCTCGAGAAGAACACCAGGTCGATCACGGGCGACTACCTCTCGGGGCGCATGGGCATCGAGACGCCCAAGAAGCGTCGGAAGTACGACAAGAAGCGAGAGCTCACCGTCGTCGGCGCCAGGGCAAACAACCTGAAGAACGTGCAGGTGAGCTTCCCTCTCGGCATCCTCACCGCGGTCACGGGTGTCAGCGGGTCCGGGAAATCGTCGCTTGTGAACGACATCCTCTACCGGGTGCTCGCGAGCAAGCTCAACGGAGCACGCGCCGTCGCCGGCAAGCACACGCGCATCACCGGCGTCGACCAGCTCGACAAGGTCATCCACGTCGACCAGAACCCCATCGGCCGGACTCCCCGCTCGAACCCGGCCACGTACACGGGCGTCTTCGACCGCATCCGCACGCTCTTCGCGGAGACGAGCGAAGCGAAGGCGCGCGGCTACCTGCCTGGGCGCTTCAGCTTCAACGTCAAGGGCGGCCGCTGCGAGGCGTGCTCGGGAGACGGCACGCTGAAGATCGAGATGAACTTCCTCCCGGATGTCTACGTCCTGTGCGAGGTGTGCGGAGGATCGCGGTACAACCGCGAGACCCTCAGCGTGCACTACAAGGGCAAGAACATCGCTGAGGTCCTGCAGATGCCGATCGCCGAGGCTGCGGACTTCTTCGAGCCCATCACGGCCATCCACCGGTACCTCTCGACGCTCGTCGAGGTCGGTCTGGGCTATGTGCGCCTCGGGCAGTCGGCGACGACGCTCTCCGGCGGCGAGGCGCAGCGCGTCAAGCTCGCCACGGAGCTCCAGCGCCGCTCCAACGGACGGAGCGTCTACGTGCTCGACGAGCCCACCACCGGCCTCCACTTCGAGGACGTCCGCAAGCTCCTGAAGGTGCTGGGCGGACTCGTCGACAAGGGCAACACCGTCATCGTGATCGAGCACAACCTCGACGTCATCAAGTCCGCGGACTGGCTCATCGACATGGGGCCGGAGGGTGGCTCAGGTGGCGGCACCGTCGTCGGCGTCGGCACCCCCGAGAAGGTCGCCGGCATCGCGGAGAGCCACACGGGCCAGTACCTCAAGGAGATCTTCGACCGGGAGGCAGCTGGCCGCTGATGGCGAACGTCCTGCCATATCGTCCCGCGACGGGCGACATCCCCACAGCCCCCGGGGTCTATAGGTTCCTCGGGGACAACGACCGCGTGCTCTACGTCGGGAAGGCCAAGAACCTCCGCGCGCGCCTGAGCAACTACTTCGCGCCACTCGAGCGGCTGCACGAACGCACGCGGCACATGGTGACGACGGCAACTCGTGTCGAGTGGACCGTCGTGCGCACCGAGACCGAGGCCCTGCAGCTCGAGTACACCTGGATCCAGGAGTTCTCGCCGCCCTTCAACGTCAAGTTCAAGGACGACAAGAGCTACCCGTTCATGGCGGTCACGCTCGGCGACGAGGCGCCGCGCGTCCTCGTCACCCGCAACCCGAAGATCCGCGGTGCCAGGTACTTCGGTCCGTACCCCAAGGTATGGGCGGTCAACGAGACCATCGACCTCATGGTCAAGGCGTTCCCGATCCGAACCTGCAACGACTCGAACTACAAGCGCGCCATGCAGAGCGGGCGCCCGTGCTTCCCGGGCCAGATCGGCCGGTGCGGAGGGCCCTGCAGCGGACGCGTGACCATCGCGGAGCACCGCGTGATCGTGAACGAGTTCGTGCGGTTCATGGAGAGCTACGACCGCAGCCTGCTGACGACGCTGCAGGAGGAGATGAAGCTCGCAGCCAGCGAGATGCGCTTCGAGGACGCAGCCAGGCTGCGTGACCGCATCGGAGCGCTCGAGAACGTCCTGGAGAAGAGCGCGGTCGTCCTGCCGGACAACGTCGACCTCGACCTCTTCGGCATCGCGGAGGACGAGCTGAGCGCATCCGTGCAGCAGTTCACGGTTCGCGGCGGCCGCATCCGCGGCGTTCGCAACTGGGTGCTCGACAAGGAACTCGACACCGACCTCGGAACGATCATCGACCAGACGATGCAGCGCGTCTACGGGAAGGACGGACTCTTCCCACCAGGTGAGATCATCGTGCCGGCCTTGCCCGACGACTCCGAAGCCCTGTCGGAATGGCTTGAGGCGACCAGACAGGCCAAGGTGAACCTGCGAACGGCGCAGCGGGGCCCGAAATCCGAACTCCTCAAGACCGCGACGATCAACGCCATGGGGTCGCTCGCGCAGTACAAGCTCAAACGCAGCAGCGACTACGTCGCGCGATCGGATGCGCTCACCGAGCTGCAGAACGCGCTGGGCTTGGCCGAGGCGCCGCTTCGCATCGAGTGCTACGACATCTCGCACCTGCAAGGCACCGGCATCGTCGGCTCCATGGTGGTCTTCGAGGACGGCCTGGCGCGGAAGTCGCACTACCGGCGCTTCAACATCGCGTCGTCGACGGACGACACGGACTCCATTCGCCAGGTGCTCGCGCGGCGCCTCGCCTACCTGCGCGACGACGCGACACCGGCCGATATCGTCGAGGACGCAGCCCTCTCCGCGGATCGCGTGAAGGCGTCGACGCAGGAATCCACACGGGCCAAGTTCGCCTACCGACCGCAGCTGCTGCTCATCGACGGCGGAGTACCGCAGGTCAACGCGGCGCAACGCGCGCTCGAGGAATCCGGGGTGCGTGGCATCGCCGTCGTCGGTATCGCCAAGCGGCTCGAGGAGCTCTGGCTCCCGGACGACGACTTCCCGGTCATCCTCCCTCGAGGGTCCGAAGCGCTCTTCCTCATGCAGCGTCTTCGAGACGAGGCGCACCGCTTCGCGATCCGGCATCAGCGCACGAAGCGCAAAGCCGACATCGGCACGGTCCTCGCGGACATCCCGGGCCTCGGGCCGACGCGCGTCGCCGCCCTCCTCAAGAAGTTCGGCTCGGTCAAGAGACTCCGGGCGGCCACCGTCGAGGAGCTCACGAGCGTGCAGGGAGTCGGAGAGGCCACGGCGACCGCGATAACCGAGCGATTCGCGCGAGAGCAATCGGCGGAAGCGTGAGAGACGCACGCTCCGGCTATGTAGGCTGGTGTTTTAGTCCACGGGAGGTGACCTGCGCATGAGTTCGGCGGAGATCGACGGCGAAGGACGCCAGCACATCATGATCGTCACCGGCATGTCCGGTGCGGGGCGGTCCACGGCGTGCAAGGCGTTCGAGGACCTCGACTGGTTCGTGGTCGACAATCTGCCCCCGCAGATGATCAGGCCCCTCATCGAGGTCGCCGGAAAGGCGCGAGACTCGCTCCCGAAGCTCGCCGTCTCGGTCGACGTGCGTGGCGGCCACCTCCTCGAGGAGTTCACCGCGCTCGTGGGCGGGCTCAGGGAGACGCACGAGGTCGACGTTCTCTTCCTCGATGCGACCGACGGAACACTCGTGCGACGGTTCGAGGCTGTCCGGCGCCCGCACCCCTTGCAGGGCAACGGCACGATCCTCGATGGCATCGCCCGCGAACGCAGCCGCCTCCAGGAGATCCGCGAGGCGAGCGACATCGTCATCGACACCTCGGAGCTCAACGGCCACCAGCTGGTGACCCGCATCGTCAAGCGCTTCGGCGAAGCCGACCAGAACAAGGTCGCCGTGACGGTGCAGAGCTTCGGCTTCAAGTACGGCATCCCCACGGATGCCGATCTGGTCGTCGACATGCGCTTCCTGCCGAACCCTTTCTGGGAGCCGGAACTCCGCGCCTTCAACGGCCGCGACAAGCGCGTCTCCGACTACGTCTTCGACCAAGAAGGTGCAGACGAGTTCCTGACCCACTACATTGAGATGCTTGACCCCGTGCTGCGGGGTTACGAACGTGAGAACAAGCGGCACGTGACGCTGGCCGTCGGATGCACCGGCGGCAAGCACCGCTCGGTCGCCATGACCGAGCGCATCGCGAGCCTGCTGCGCGAACGCGATGACACGATCATCAGCGTGCGGCACCGCGACCTCGGTCGCGAGTGACTCCCGTTCCATCTCGCATTCGCGACGACGCTTTGTCGCGCCCACTCACTCTGATCCATGGAGGTACCCCGGTGACGCTCACCGCCGATGTCAAGCACGAGCTTCTGCGCACGCGCGCAGCCACAACCCAAGCTCGTGCTGCCGAGGTCGCGTCGCTCCTGAGGTTCGCGGGTGGCCTGCAGCTCATCTCGGGGCGCATCGCTGTCGAGGCGCAGCTCGATTCCGAGATGCTCGCCCGACGACTCGGCCGAGAGCTCCTCGAGCTGTACGGCGTGCGAGCCAAGATCTCCATCGTCGCCGGCTCAGGTGCCAGGCCGGGGGAGAGCTACCTGCTTCGAGTCCTCGAGAACGGCGAGACGCTCGCCAGGCAGACCGGACTCATGGACGCGCGACGACGCACCGTTCGCGGGCTCCCGAACCGACTCACCACCGGCAGCCAGGACGACCTGACCGCTGTCTGGCGAGGCGCGTTCCTCGCAGCCGGGTCCCTGACCGATCCGGGCCGGTCTGCGTCGCTCGACATCATCACCCCGAACTCCGAGACGGCGATGGCCCTCGTCGGCGCGGCCGGACGACTCGGCGTCTCGTCCAAGGCCCGCGAGGTCCGTGGCGTGCACCGCGTCGTCATCCGCGACGGTGATGCGATCAGCGCGATGCTGACCGTCATCGGAGCCCACGCGACCGTCGAGAGCTGGGAGAGCCTCCGGCAGCGCCGCGAGACGCGCGCGACCGCGAACCGGCTCGTGAACTTCGACGACGCGAACCTGCGGCGCTCCGCTCAGGCTGCGGTCACCGCCTGCACACGCGTCGAGCGGGCGCTCGAGATCCTCGGCGAGGGAGCACCGGACCACCTCAAGTACGCGGGGCAGCTGCGTCTGGCGCACCGCGAGGCCTCCCTGGACGAGCTGGGGCGCTACGCGGATCCGCCCATGACGAAGGACGCCGTCGCCGGCCGCATCCGTCGCCTCCTCGCGCTTGCGGACAAGCAGGCATCGGACCGCGGCATCCCCGGCACGGAGTCCAACCTCCCCGTGCTCGACGAGCTCTGATCACCGCGCCGAACAGCTCTGCCCGTTTGGTCACCTCCGCGCCCGCCCATGGGACTAGGCTGACGATGTTGAACGGGCCTGCCCAGCAGACCGTTCCCACGATTTCGGTGCGATGGTGCACCCGGCCGCTTGTGGCCACACAGTCCTGTCAAATCGGAGAAACAACAGGAAAAAGGAGCATCACGTGACGAAAATCGCCATCAACGGTTTCGGACGCATCGGACGCAGCTACGCACGCGCACTGCTGCAGGATGACAACAACCTCGAGCTCGTTGCAATCAACGACCTCACCGACAACAAGACCCTTGCACACCTCCTCAAGTACGACTCCACGGGTGGCAAGCTGAAGAACGACATCTCGTTCGACGACGACGCCATCTACGTCGACGGCAAGAAGATCACGGCCACGGCCGAGCGCGACCCCGCAAACCTGCCCTGGGCAGAGCTCGGCGTCGAGATCGTCATCGAGAGCACGGGGCACTTCACCGACCCCGACAAGGCTCGCGCGCACATCGCTGCAGGCGCCAAGAAGGTCATCCTCTCGGCTCCCGCTTCCGGGCCTGCCCCGACATTCGTCTTCGGCGTCAACCACACCGAGTACGACCCCGAGAATGACGACGTCATCTCGAACGCGTCGTGCACGACGAACTGCCTCGCGCCGCTCGTGAAGGTCTTCAACGACAAGTTCGGCATCGAGTCGGGTCTCATGACCACGGTCCACGCCTACACGTCCGACCAGAACCTGCAGGACGGCCCCCACAAGGACCTGCGTCGTGCACGTGCGGCCGCGCTCAGCATCATCCCCACGTCCACGGGTGCGGCGAAGGCCATCGGCCTCGTCATCCCCGAGCTCGCGGGCAAGCTCGACGGCTTCGCACTCCGCGTGCCCACCGAGACCGGCTCGATCACCGACCTCACCGTCGTCTCCAAGACGCCCGTGACCGTCGAGGAAGTCAACGCCGCGTACAAGGAAGCCGCCGAGGGCGAGTTCAAGGGACTCCTCATGTACAACGAGGAAGACATAGTCTCGCGCGACATCGTGGGAGAGAACCACTCCTCGATCTTCGACGCGCCACTGACCAAGGTCATCGGCAACCAGGTGAAGCTGTCGTCCTGGTACGACAACGAGTGGGGCTACACCGTTCGCCTCGTCGACCTCACCGAGTACGTCGCGAGCAAGCTCTAACCACTTCGGCAACAGAGGAAGGATCGCCAACATGGCGCTTCGCACAATCGAGAGCCTTGGCTCCCTCACGGGAAAGAAGGTCATCGTCCGCTGCGACCTGAACGTGCCGCTGAAGGAGGGCGTGATCACCGACGATGGTCGGATTCGCGCCTCCCTCGGCACGCTCCGCCTCCTCCTCGACCAGGGTGCGCAGGTCATCGTGATCTCGCACCTTGGTCGGCCCAAGGGGGCACCTGAACCGCAGTACTCGCTCGCTCCAGCCGCCTCCCGGCTGGGTGAGCTCCTCGAGATCGATGCCCCTCTTGCCGCCGACACGGTCGGCGAGGACGCGCAGCGCCTCGTCGGCGGTCTCGAAGACGGCCAGCTGGTCGTCCTCGAGAACCTCCGCTTCAACCCGGGTGAGACGAGCAAGGACGACGCCGAGCGCCGAGCCTTCGCCGAGCAGCTCGCGAGTTTCGCGGACGCGTTCGTCTCGGACGGCTTCGGAGTCGTGCACCGCAAGCAGGCCTCGGTGTACGACCTGCCCCAGCTCGTGCCGAGCGCCGCGGGACTCCTCGTGGCCAATGAGCTCGAAGTGCTCGAGCGTCTGACCTCGGCCGTCGAGCGGCCGTACTCGGTGGTACTCGGTGGTTCGAAGGTGTCGGACAAGCTCGGTGTCATCGAGCATCTCCTCCCGAGGGTCGACTCGATCCTCATCGGCGGGGGAATGCTGTTCACGTTCCTTGCGGCCCAGGGCCACAAGGTGGGCTCCTCCCTCTTGGAGTCGGACCAGCTGGACACCGTTCGCGGGTATCTGGCGGACGCCGAGCAGCGTGGAGTCTCCATCGTGCTGCCGAGCGATGTCGTCGTCGCAGCATCGTTCTCGGCGGACGCCGAGCACGAGGTCGTCCCCGCAGATGGCATCGAGAACAGCAGGTTCGGAGCCTCAGGAATCGGACTCGACATCGGACCGGAGACGGCCAAGGCGTTCGCCTCGGTCATCCGAGATTCGAAGACCGTGTTCTGGAACGGGCCCATGGGCGTGTTCGAGTTCCCCGCGTTCGCCGAGGGAACCCGTTCCGTCGCAGACGCCCTGACCGACGTCGACGGCCTCTCGGTTGTCGGCGGCGGCGACTCCGCAGCAGCCGTGCGCACGCTCGGCTTCGCAGATGACAGATTTGGCCACATCTCTACTGGTGGCGGTGCCAGCCTCGAGTTCCTCGAGGGCAAGCAGCTGCCCGGATTGCAGGTTCTCGGATGGTAACGACTCGCACCCCGCTCATGGCGGGCAACTGGAAGATGAACCTGGACCACCTCCAGGCCATCGCGTTCACGCAGAAGCTCGCGTGGGCGCTCAAAGACGCGAAGCACGACTTCGACGATGTCGAGGTCGCGATCTTCCCTCCCTACACCGATCTGCGGAGCGTGCAGACGCTCGTGGACGCCGACAAGCTCTCGCTGAGCTACGGCGCCCAGGACGTCTCCGCCCACGACTCGGGCGCGTACACGGGTGAGATCTCGGGCGCGTTCCTGAGCGCTCTCGCCTGCAGGTACGTCATCCTCGGACACTCCGAGCGACGCACGCTGCACGCGGAGACCGACGAGGTCGTGGGCAGCAAGGTGAAGGCCGCGCTGAAGCACGGCCTCGTCCCGGTCATCTGCGTCGGCGAGACGTCGGAAGACCTCGAGAAGTTCGGTGCAAGCGCCGTCCCCGTCGCTCAGCTGAAGGCTGCGCTCGAGGGCGTCGAGGGTACCCCGGACCTCGTGGTCGCCTACGAGCCGGTCTGGGCCATCGGATCCGGACAGGCCGCGACCCCCGAGCAGGCGCAGACCGTCGCCAAGGCGCTCCGCGATGCGCTCGAGGAGCTTCTCGGCGAGTCGGTGGCAGCGGCCACGCGCATCCTCTACGGCGGTTCCGTGAAGTCGGACAACATCGCGGGCTTCATGCGCGAGCCCGACGTCGACGGCGCGCTCATCGGCGGCGCGAGCCTCAAGGTCGACGAGTTCAGCGCCATCGCGCGGTTCCGTCAGCACGTCGGTTCCTAGTCGCAAACGGCAACCATCTATACTCGGACGTGGCCTGTTCACTCAGGCCACGTCCGAGTCCGTTCATCTGAGAGGGATTCCGTGGATATTCTCCTCGTCATCCTGCAGGTCGTGTTGGCCATCACCAGCGTCCTGCTGATCCTGTTCATCCTGTTGCACCGCGGACGAGGCGGCGGACTCTCCGACATGTTCGGCGGGGGCATGGGGTCGAACCTCGGCGCCTCCGGTGTCGCCGAGAAGAACCTGAACCGCATCACGGTGACGCTCGCCGTCATCTGGCTGCTCGCCATCGTCGCCATGGGCATCATCACCCGCATCCAGACGGTCGTGGTGAGCTAGGTGGCACAGGGGGGCTCAGCGATCCGAGGATCGCGTGTGGGTGCCGGACCCATGGGGGAGATGGACCACGGAGTGCACGCTGCGCGCGTGTCGATCTCCTACTGGGATGCGCTCGGCAATGAGACCGTGAGGCACTACTCTGCGGAGATCGCAGAGGACGACATCCCCGAGCTCATCGACTGCCCGATCTCCGGCCTGCCCGCCGGCCGCGACAGGGACAATCCACCGGCGGCCACGAAGGTCGCGCCCTACAAGACGCACCTCGCGTACGTCAAAGAACGACGAACGAACGAGGAAGCAGAACGACTCCTCGACGAGGCGCTCTCGAAGCTGCGGGAGCGCCGCGGGAAGACGACCACCAAGGGCTGACTCGCCTCGTCGCCTGAACAGGCTGGCGTGGCAGGTACTGCGAAACATGGCTCCGGCCGAGAGCAGCGCTCTCGGCCGGAGCCATTGTCGTCTCGCCCGAAGTGGGGTCAGCCGAGGGCTTCCGCTGCGGCCGCATCGAGCAGCAGGAGCGTCTCGAGGCGGCCGGTCGCAGCCCCGAGGGGGGATTCCTCAGCCGGGACCCCCTCCGTGGAAGCCAGTCGCACGGCCGACGCCTTCTCGGCACCCGTGACGACAGCCCAGACGCGGGCCGCCTCGCGGATGGCGGGCAGCGTGAGCGTCACCCGCTCAGGTGGCGGCTTCGGCGAGTCACCGATGCTCTCGACGAGCGCGGACGCGGTTTCGAGCCCGGGAGTGCCGGGGAACAGCGACGCGGTGTGACCGTCGCCTCCCGCGCCGAGGAGCACGAGGTCCAAGGAGGGGACGCCTCCCGGTACGCCATCCGCCGGAGGAACGATCGCTCGCAGCTCAGCTTCGTACGCGACCGCAGCGTCGTCGAGGGTCTCGCCGCTGTCACTCGCCAGGGTCGCGTGCAGGCGTGCCTGCTCGAACCCGGCCGCACCCTTCAGCGCCTCTGCGACGGCGACGACGTTCCGGTCATCATGCCCGGTCGGGACGAAGCGCTCATCGGCGAACCACACGTGCACGCGCGTCCAGTCAAGCCCGGCTCGATCCATCTCGACGACGA
Organism: Pseudoclavibacter sp. JAI123; assembly: GCF_013409665.1. Classification (NCBI taxonomy): domain Bacteria; kingdom Bacillati; phylum Actinomycetota; class Actinomycetes; order Micrococcales; family Microbacteriaceae; genus Pseudoclavibacter; species Pseudoclavibacter sp. JAI123. The sequence goes on from NZ_JACCCM010000001.1 coordinate 2,163,136, forward strand.
AGGCGGGGAGCACCTTCGTCGCGACGGATCCACCGCTCACCGCGACATGCAGCTCTGCCGTGGTCGAGGCGACGAGCTCGACGAACCGGCGTGCAGCGTTCTCCGCGACCGCGGCGACAGAGGGCTCGACGTGACGGACCCGTGTCGCCTGCATCATTCGCTTCCCTCGCCGGTCTCCTCGGTGGTCTCCTCGGCCACGTGAGCGTGGGCTTCCGCCGCGGCGGCGGCAACTAGCACCTCTCCGAACACTCGGTCGGGTCCAAGCGATCGCAGCTCTTCAGCAAGCACGTCGGGGAGGTCTCGGACCGGCATCGGGATCTTCTGCTCCGGTTGACCTGGCTGTGTCAGCACGACCGCGGAGTCGCTCACACGCTCGAACGTGACGACGCCGCTCGGACGCGTGAGCTTGATCGCGCGCAGCTGCGCACGTCCGAGTTCCCGGTCCGTCGCCTGCGCGACGCGGACGGGAACCTGCAACGAGAGCTGCAACCACGCCGCCATGAGGAGCGTCGAGGTCTGCGAGGGGCGGCCGATGACCTCCACCTCCTGGATGGGCTCGTACGGGGGCTGGTCCAGCACGGCCGCGATCTGCGCGCGCCAGCTGGTCAGTCTCGTCCACGCGAGGTCGCTGTCTCCGTCACAGAACCCCGCCGCGAGCTTCGCCACGGTCTCCTCACCGTTTGGCGAGCTGCCGGAGTCGACGATGCGGAGCTGTGCGATGCGGCCGAGCGACGACGCGCTCGGTGCGCCGAGGGCGGAGTCCGGCCACCAGGCCACCACGGGAGCGTCGGGCAGGAGGAGGGCCTGCACCAGGGTCTCGGGGTCGTCGGAGGCGGGTCCGGAGACGTGGAGGACGATGACCTCGCTCGCTCCGGCGTCTCCACCGACCCTGATCTCCGCGTCCATGTTCGAGACCTTCGCGTCACGATCGACGACGTGGATCACGATGACGCGCATGGGATGCTCGCCGGAGGCCGAGTTCGCAGCGGCGATAGCTGCCTCGCCGCGCCGTTCGCCGGTGGAGATGACGAGGGTGAGCACGCGTCCGAGCGCGACTGCGCCGCCCTCCTCTCGCATGGAGACGAGTCGCTTCGAGACGGCCGAGGTCGTCGTATTGCCGAGTTCGATGATCACGGGCGCCTCCAGGTGCGGCCATCGCGGGCGAGCAGGGCTGTGGCCGAGGCCGGGCCCCAGCTGCCGGGTTTGTAGAGTTCGGGTTGTCCCTGGGTGGCCCAGTACTCCTCGACGGGGTCGAGGATCTTCCAGGAGAGCTCTACCTCCTCGTGGCGGGGGAACAGGGGAGGATCGCCGAGCAGCACGTCGAGGATGAGGCGCTCGTAGGCCTCCGGGCTCGACTCGGTGAATGCGTGTCCGTAGCCGAAGTCCATGGTCACGTCCCGCACGTGCATGCCGGAGCCCGGGATCTTCGAGCCGAACCGGATCGTGACGCCCTCATCCGGTTGAACCCGGATGACCAGCGCGTTCGGTCCGAGCGAGGTGCGCTGGGCTTCGTCGAACAGGTACAGGGGGCCCTGCTTGAACGTGACGGCGATCTCGGTCACGCGACGACCGAGCCGCTTGCCCGTGCGCAGGTAGAACGGCACTCCGGCCCAGCGACGTGAGTCGAGCTCGACTCGGAGCGCCGCGTAGGTCTCGGTGGTCGACTTGGGGTTCATGCCGTCCTCTTCGAGGAACCCACGCACGAACTCTCCGCCCTGCCAGCCGGAGCCGTACTGGCCTCGAGCCGACGCGAGCGACAGGTCGTGGGGGAGGCGAACAGCCGCGAGGGCCTTCTCCTTCTCCTGGCGGAGGTCCTTCGCGTTGAAGGACAGCGGCTCCTCCATGGCGGTGAGGGCGAGCAGCTGCAAGAGGTGGTTCTGGATGACGTCGCGTGCAGCGCCCACGCCGTCGTAGTAGCCGGCGCGGCCGGAGACGCCGATGTCCTCGGCCATCGTGATCTGGACATGGTCGACCGTGTTGGCGTTCCACAGCGGCTCGAACATGGAGTTCGCGAAGCGCAGCGCGAGGATGTTCTGCACCGTCTCCTTGCCGAGGTAGTGGTCGATGCGGAAGATCGCGTCGCTCGCGAAGACCGACTCGACGATGCTGTTCAGCTCGCGCGCGGAGGCCAGGTCGTGGCCGAAGGGCTTTTCGATGATGACGCGCCGCCACGAGTCCTGGCGTTCCTCGGCGAGCCCGGATCGGCGCAGCTGAGTTGTCACCTCTGGGAAGGAGCGGGGCGGAATCGAGAGGTAGAACGCGTGGTTGCCCCGCGTGCCCTGCTCGTTGTCGAGCTCGTCGAGGACGACCTTGAGGGAGTCGAACGAGGCGTCGTTGTCGAACTCCCCGGAGACGAAGCGGATGCCTTTGGCGAGCTGCGTCCAGACGTCCTCGTTGAAGGGCGTCCGCGCGTGCTGCTCGACGTTCTCCTTCACGAACGCGCGGAACTCGTCGTCGGACCACGGCCGACGAGCGAACCCGACGAGGCCGAACGACGGGGAGAGCAGACCGCGGTTCGCGAGGTCGTAGACCGCCGGGAGCAGCTTCTTCCTGGAGAGGTCTCCCGTGACTCCGAAGATGACGAGACTTGAGGGTCCCGCGATGCGGCGCAGGCGCCCATCGTCGATGGACCTGAGGGGGTTGTTGTCCGCGCTGATGTCGACTGGCGTCACAGCGTCGCCTCCTTGTTTTCTAGGCACGGGTTGCGTGCTCCCGTGTTTGTCCTGCAGACACGAGCGCGGGGATGCGATGGTGCTCGCATCCCCGCCTCGCTGATCGGTTAGCGCGAGATGGCGCCGAGGAGCGCGTCGAGTCCGCTGCCGGATTCGCCGAGGTCGATGCGCAGCACAGGCTGCGCGTGCGACTCGAGCACGGAGGCATCACCAGCGGCCTGCGCCGAGATGAGCGTGCCGAAGGTGAACGGACGCTCGGGGATCTCGAGGTCGTCCTTCTCTCCGGACGTGATCTGCAGGAAGGTGCCGACCTTCGGGCCGCCCTTGTGGAACTGCCCGGTGGAGTGCAGGAAGCGCGGCCCCCACCCGAAGGTGACTGGACGTCCTGAGCGCTTCGCGAGCTCGTCGCGAAGCGCTTCGAGTGCGCCGAAGCGATTCCGGTCGACATAGGCCTGCACTGAGAGGTAGCCGTCCGCTGGGATGAGGGCCACGAGTGCGTCGATGGCCCCTTCCAGCGTGCTCTGCCCGGCGACGACGGTCTCGCTGCCGCGCACCTCGACGCCCTCCGCGACGAACGCGGCAGGCGTGGGCTCCGGTGTCGCTTCCAGGAGTCCGCGTGCGGCGACCTTTGCCGACTCGACGTCGGGCTGGTCGTAGGGGTTGATGCCGATCACGGCGCCCGCGACAGCGACAGCGGTCTCCCAGAGCACGAACTGGCCCCCGAGCGAACCGGAGACGGTGATGTCGTCGCCCGCTGCCGGGGTCGACTCAGCGTCGGCAGCCACGCGTACGAGCTGCAGGTCGGCCGGGCGAGCGTCGATCTCCGGAGCACCTGGGGTGAGGACGACGGGCAGGATGCCGAGGTCGTCCTTTCCGGTCGACTCGGCGATGAGCTGCTCGACCCAGTCGCCGAAGCCGACGATGGATGTGCCGTCGTCGACGATGCCGAGGAATCGCTTCGCGGCGATCGCGGCGCCGAGGACGAGGGCAGGGTTGCTCTCGTCGTCGATGGCGACGGCCGTCGCGGCGACGCCGGCGTCATCGAGGAGGGCGGCGATGTCGACGCCCGCCAGCCCGGAGGGCACGAGGCCGAACGCGGTCAGCGCCGAGAAGCGTCCGCCGACGTGCGGGTCGGCCAGGAACACGCGGTAGCCCGCCGCCCGAGAGGCTTCCTCCATGGGCGAGCCGGGATCGGTGACGATCACGACGCGGCCGGCCGGGTCGATGCCGGCCGCTTCGAATGCGCTCACGAACGCTCGGCGCTGCGAGTCGGTCTCGACCGTGGAGCCGGACTTGGACGACACGACGATCGCCGTGCGCTCCAGGCCTTCCTCGACTGCTGCACGAACCTGTGCTGGGTCGGTGGAGTCGAGCACGACGAGCTCGACGCCCGCGGTGCGCGTGATGACCTCGGGGGCCAGGGACGATCCGCCCATCCCGCAGAGCACGAATCGGGTGATGCCTGCCGACGCGAACTCGTCCCGCAGCGCGATGATGCCGTCGACCAGTTCGCGCGAGACCTCGTGCGCGCGCGTCCAGCCGAGGCGGATTGCCGATTCGGCCTCGGCTGCCGCACCCCACAGGGTGGCGTCCTGCGCGAAGAGTCGCGACGCGAATCGCTCGGCGACGAGCTCGCCGACCTTTGCGGTGGCCGCTGCGTTCGCGGCACCCGCGGTGCTGACCTTGATGCTCACGGCGGTTCCCCTAGGCCTTCGCCGCGGCAGCCTTGAGCTGCGAGTCGACGGTTGCCTTGAGCTCCTGCCAGGAGACGATGAACTTGTCGACGCCCTCGGTCTCGAGCTGCTCCGTGACCTCGACGTAGCTCACGCCGAGCGCCTCGAGTTCGTCGAGCGTCGTGTTGGCCGCGTGGGCGGTTCCCGCGACGGTGTTGCCCGTGATGACCCCGTGGTCGGCGACGGCTTCGAGCGTCTTCTCCGGCATCGTGTTGACCGTGTTGGGCGCGACGAGCTCGGTCACGTAGAGCGTGTCGGGCAGCGCCGGGTCCTTGACGCCAGTGGATGCCCAGAGCGGGCGCTGCACGTGCGCGCCCTCGGCGAGCAGCAGCTTCGCGCGCTCGCTCGAGAACTCCTCTTCGAAGGCTGCGTAGGCGAGGCGGGCGTTCGCAAGAGCAGCACGGCTCTTGAGCGCGGTCGCCTCGTCGCTCCCCGCGGCCACGAGTCGCTTGTCGATCTCGGCGTCGACGCGCGAGACGAAGAACGATGCGACGGAGCGGATCGTCGACAGGTCGTGCCCGCGCTCCTTGGCCTGCTCGAGACCGGACAGGTACGCGTTCACGACCTCGCGGTAGCGGCTGAGGCTGAAGATCAGCGTGACGTTGACGCTGATGCCGGAAGCGATGACCTCCGTGATGGCCGGGAGGCCTTCGACGGTCGCCGGGATCTTGATCATGGCGTTCTTGCGGTCGACCGTGGCCCAGAGTCGCTTGGCCTCCTCGATCGTCGCTGCGGTGTCGCGGGCGAGCTCGGGGGAGACCTCGATCGAGACGCGCCCGTCGAGGCCGTCAGTGGCCTCGTAGATCGGCAGGAAGAGGTCGCACGCGGAGCGCACGTCGTCAGTGGTGATCTCGAAGATCGCCTCGTCGATGCTCGCGCCGCGGGCCTGGAGCTCGGCGACCTGCGTGTCGTACGCGTCGCCCTTGCTGAGGGCGCCGGCGAAGATCGTCGGGTTCGTCGTGACGCCGACGATGCCGCGTTCGGCGATGAGGCGCTCGAGCGCGCCCGACTCGAGGCTTGAGCGCGAGAGGTCGTCGAGCCAGATGCTGACGCCGGCCTCGGCGAGTGCTGCTGTGGGTGTTGAAGTCATTGTTGGTGTTCCTTCGCGTAGCTGATGAGGAAGAGCGGTGATTCGCAGGGGAGCGCTACTGCGCGAGCGACTCGAGCGCCGCGTCGACGACGGCCTCTGCCGTGATGCCGTAGGCCTTGTAGAGCTCCGGCTGGTCTGCGGATGCGCCGAACGTCTCGATCGAGATGCTGCGGCCCTTGGGTCCCACGAACTGGAGCCATGGCAGTGCGAGCCCTGCCTCGATGCTCACGCGAGCCTCGACGGCAGCTGGGAGGACGTGCTCCCGATAGGCCGCGTCCTGCTCGGCGAACCACTCGAAGCTCGGGACGGACACGACGCGCGTGGGGTGTCCTTGCTCCTGGAGCGTCTCACGTGCTTCCAGCGCGTACTGGACCTCGGAGCCGGTGGCGAGCACGATGACCTCGGGCGTGCCGCCGGAGGCTTCCGCGAGGACGTAGGCGCCTCGCTTCGTTGCGGCGGCGGAGCCGAACTCCTGCTCGTTGGCGTCTCCGGATCCGCGTGCGATGACGGGGAGGTCCTGGCGCGAGAGGATGAGGCCGGTCGGGCCGCCTCGGCGGCTCACGACCTCGAGCCAGGCCGCCGCCGTCTCCGGTCCGTCCGCTGGGCGGACCACTGCGAGGTTCGGGATGGCGCGGAGCGCCGTGAGGGACTCCACGGGCTGGTGCGTCGGGCCGTCGCCACCGAGGGCGATGGAGTCGTGCGTCCACACGAAGATCGACGGGATGTTCATGAGCGCAGCGAGGCGGACGGAGGGACGCATGTAGTCGCTGAACATCAGGAACGTGCCGCCGAACGCGCGAGTCTTGCCGTGCAGCGTGATGCCGTTGAGGATCGCGCCCATGGCGTGCTCGCGGATCCCGAAGTGCAGCACCCGTCCGTAGGGGTTGCCGGTCCAGCTCGACGTCGAGAACTGCGAGGGGATGAAGGACGCGGCCCCGTTGATGGTCGTGTTGTTGGAGCCGGCGAGGTCGGCCGAACCGCCCCAGAGCTCCGGGAGCTGGGCTGCGAGTGCGTTGATGGCCTCGCCCGACGCCTTGCGGGTGGAGACCTTGGCGACGCCCGCGAAGTCTGGCAGCGCGTCGGCGATGCCCTCGGGCAGCTCGTCGGCCTCGAGTCGCTCGAGCAGCTCGGCGCGCTCGGGGTTCGCGCTCTTCCAGGCGTCGAAGCTCTGCTGCCACTCAGCGCGCACCGGAGCCGCGCGTTCGGCGAGTCCTCGCGTGTAGGCGAGCACGTCATCGGCGACCTCGAAGCTCTGCTTCGGGTCGAATCCGATGAGGCTCTTGACCGCCTCGAGCTCGGTCTCACCAAGCGCCGAGCCGTGGATGCCGCCGGTGTTCTGCTTGGTCGGGCTCGGCCAGCCGATGATGGTCTTCAGGACGATGATCGACGGGCGCCCGGTCTCGGCCTGGGCCTGGAGCGTCGCGTCGTGCAGTGCGGAGAGGTCCTCGTGGTACTGCTCGCCCGCGGTCCAGTCGACCGTCTGGACGTGCCAGCCGTAGGCCTCGTAGCGCTTGGCGACGTCTTCCGTGAAGGCGATGTCGGTGTCGTCCTCGATGGAGATCTGGTTGGCGTCGTAGAAGACGATGAGGTTGCCGAGCTCCTGGTGGCCCGCGAGCGAGGAGGCCTCGCTCGTCACGCCCTCCTGCAGGTCGCCGTCGCTGGCGATGACGTAGACGCGGTGGTCGAAGGGGCTCTCCCCGGGAGCGGCCTCGGGGTCGAAGAGTCCGCGTTCGAAGCGCTGCGCGTAGGCGAAGCCCACTGCGGAGGCGAGCCCCTGGCCGAGTGGCCCCGTCGTCATCTCGACGTGGTCGGTGTGGCCGAACTCCGGGTGGCCCGGCGTCTTGGAGCCGAGCTGGCGGAGCTGCTTGAGGTCGTCGAGCTCGAGACCGAAGCCGCCCAGGTAGAGCTGGGTGTACTGGGTCAGCGAGGAGTGTCCCGCCGAGAGGATGAAGCGGTCGCGACCGATCCAGTGGGGGTCCTTCGGATCGACCCGCATCACGTGCTGGTAGAGCAGCGTCGCGAGGGGGGCGAGGCTCATCGCCGTGCCAGGGTGCCCACCCTTCGCCTTCTCAACTGCGTCCGCCGCCAAGATCCTTGCTGTGTCGACTGCACGTCGATCGAGCTCAGACCACTCAAAATTCGTCACACTGCGTCCCGTCGTCGTTGGGAAAGGGCCGCCTCACAGCCTATCGCCACGTCGGGTCCGCGCGGGAGGAACGGCATCCAGTTCTCGGTCATGTTTCTCCGTGCGACGGGCCTCACGGTCCGCGACGGCAGCTGTGACCGGCTGGCACGCCCCGGAATGGGGAGCCGTTCTCGGCGGGACCAGATAGAATTGCCAGGAGATTTCGAGCGAAGAGGACTTGGTGGCTTTGTCTGTCGATGAACTAGTGGCTGTCGCACCCCCGCAGCGAGCGACGTTGGGGCGCAAGGCGAAGGCCTACCTGGCGCTGACGAAGCCGCGCATCATCGAGCTCCTCCTCATCACGACGGTGCCGACGATGTTCCTGGCGCAGGGCGGCGTGCCGAACCTGTGGCTCGTCCTCGGGGTCGTCCTGGGCGGCGCCATGTCCGCAGGCAGCGCAAACGCCTTCAACTGCTACATCGACCGCGACATCGATCGCCTGATGAAGCGCACCGCGAAGCGTCCCCTGGTGACGGGGGAGCTGACTGACCGCGAGGCTCTCGTCTTCGCGTTCGCCCTGGGCATCCTGTCAACGGTCGTGCTGTGGCTTGTCGCCAACCCGCTGACCGCGGCGCTCTCCGTCGGCGCCATCCTGCTGTACGTCGTCTTCTACACGATCGTGCTCAAGCGCCGCACCGAGCAGAACATCATCTGGGGCGGCGTCGCGGGCTGCATGCCCGTCCTCATCGGCTGGGCCGGCGTCACGAACTCCCTCAGCTGGGCGCCGTTCGTGCTGTTCGCCATCATCTTCCTCTGGACCCCGGCCCACTACTGGCCGCTCTCCGTCAAGTACCGCGACGACTACGCGAAGGCGAGCGTCCCGATGCTGTCGGTCACCGAGGGGGAGCTGTCGGTCTCGCTGCAGACCGTGCTCTACGCCTGGGCGACGGTCATCTGCTCGCTCCTGCTCGTCCCGATCGCGGGCATGGGCTGGCTGTACACGTCCGTCGCCGTCCTCTCGGGCGCATGGTTCCTCTACGAGGCGCACGTGCTGTACCACCGCACCATCACGGGCAAGGGCGGGAAGCCGATGAAGGTCTTCCACCTCTCCATCACATACCTCACGCTCGTCTTCGTGGCAGTCGGCATCGACCCGCTGATCTCCTAGCGCGGGGCAGCAGCCATTGAGATCGGCCCGGCGGAGCATCCCTCCCGCCGGGCCGATTTCGCTGTTCCCGCTTCTCCCCGAGCTGCAGGCCCACCGTCTTCTGAACCAGAAAGCCCCGGCGAGACACGGTCTCGTCGGGGCTTCTCTGCACTCGGCTCGAAGCCGGCGAGGTCAGGCGCGTTGCGGGCGTCCTTCGCGGCGGATGGTCGCCACCGCGGTCGTGGCGACAGCGATGGTCGTGACCGAGAGCACCATGTGCACGATCACGAGGGTGATGGGAAGGCCTGTGCGTGCCTGCCAGATGCCGACGCCCGCCTGCGCGACGATGAGCGCGAGCAGGCCCAGCGAGACCTTGCGGGTGGCCGGGAACCTCCGCACCGCGGCCAGAACGGCGAACGCGAGGGAGCAGGCCAGCAGGATGTACGCGGGCCAGGAGTGGACGTGCTGCATGACGACGGGATCGAGCCCGTTCCTCGAGGCCGCCGAGTCTCCCGCGTGCGGACCGGATCCCGTGGTCAGCGCGCCGACGAACACCGTCACCCAGACCCACACGTTGACCACGACCGCGAGCGTGAGCACGAGACCCGCCCGGCTGACGTCGAGTCGCGTTCCGACCTCGGGGACCGGCTCGCCGCGTCCCACCCGGAAGAGCAGGACGGCGGCGATCGCGACGATGAGGCCGGAGATGAGGAAGTGGAGGCCCACGATGTCCGGGTTGAGGCCGGTGAGCACGGTGATGCCGCCGACGATCGCCTGGACGATGATCAGCACGCCGATCGAGAAGGCCGGAACGGCGAGGCGCATCCCGCGCGGGCGCACCCTCAGGACCGCCAGGAACAGCAGGAGGGCGATGACGCACAGGATGAACGTCAGCAGACGGTTCCCGAACTCGATGACACCATGGATGCCCATCTCGGGCGTGTTGATGAGCGATTCGTCCGTGCAGTACGGCCACGTGGGACAGCCGAGGCCCGAACCGGTGAGTCGGACGAGCCCGCCCGTGCCGACGATGGCGATGTTCGCGATCAGGCTCGCCCACGCCAGGAAGCGCGTGTAGCGCGTGATGCCGGTGGGCATCATTCGCGCACGGATGGCGTCCGCTCGTGAGGGACGGACGGGAGCGACTTGCGCGGTCACGAGTTCCTTTCAGACGCCTGGCTTGTCTGGCGTAGGATAGAAGGTGTTGTCTTCGCTCGGGACGTGTGCCCGAATCGCGGCGCAGGGAACAATGGAGGCCCTTCGCGGGTTCCATTCTACGAGAGGTAGACGCACGCCGTCCTCCTGAGCGACCGCGGGCCCACCGGCCGGAGACCCACATGCGAGACGAACCTCGGCGTGAAGCCGGACAAGCGCCCGCACGTGCACAACGACTTCAGAGATGAGAGAGACGAGGCAGACATGTCAGATGTCCTGATCGATCGCCCAGAACTCGAGGGCCTCGGCCGCTATGAGTTCGGCTGGGCAGACTCCGACGTTGCGGGATCGTCCGCGAAGCGAGGCATCAACGATGCCGTCGTCGCCGACATCTCGCGCCTGAAAGACGAGCCTGAGTGGATGCTCAAGACGCGCCTCAAGGGCTACAAGATGTTCGAGCGGAAGCCGATGCCGAACTGGGGTGCAGACCTCTCCGGCATCGACTTCGACAACATCAAGTACTTCGTGCGGTCGACGGAGAAGCAGGCCCAGACGTGGGAGGACCTGCCCGACGACATCAAGAGCACCTACGAGAAGCTCGGCATCCCCGACGCAGAGCGTCAGCGCCTCGTCGCCGGCGTCGCGGCTCAGTACGAGTCCGAGGTGGTCTACCACCAGATCAACGAGGAGCTCGAGAAGCAGGGTGTCATCTTCATGGACACCGACACGGCGCTCCGCGAGCACCCGGAGTTCTTCGAGGAGTACTTCGGCACCGTCATCCCCTCCGGGGACAACAAGTTCGCGGCCCTGAACACGGCCGTCTGGTCGGGCGGCTCGTTCGTCTACGTGCCGAAGGGCGTGCACGTCGAGATCCCGCTGCAGGCCTACTTCCGCATCAACACGGAGAACATGGGTCAGTTCGAGCGGACGCTGATCATCGCCGATGAGGGCAGCTACGTCCACTACATCGAGGGCTGCACGGCTCCCATCTACAAGTCCGACTCCCTGCACTCGGCGGTTGTCGAGATCATCGTGAAGAAGAACGCCCGCGTTCGCTACACGACGATCCAGAACTGGTCGAACAACGTCTACAACCTCGTCACGAAGCGCGCGATCGCCGAAGAGGGCGCGACGATGGAGTGGGTCGATGGCAACATCGGCTCGAAGGTCACCATGAAGTACCCGTCGATCTACCTGGTCGGCGAGCACGCCAAGGGCGAGACCATGTCCGTCGCCTTCGCGGGTCCCGGCCAGCACCAGGACGCCGGCGCCAAGATGATCCACATGGCTCCGTACACGCAGTCGTCGATCACGTCGAAGTCGATCGCGAGGGGTGGGGGACGAGCCGGCTACCGAGGCGAGGTCCGCATCGATGCCAAGGCTCACCACTCATCGAACAGCGTCGTCTGCGACGCGCTGCTCGTCGATACGCAGTCCCGTTCTGACACGTACCCCGCGATCGACATCCGGGTCGACGACGTGCAGCTCGGCCACGAGGCCACCGTCACGAAGGTGTCGGAGGAGCAGCTCTTCTACCTCATGAGCCGCGGACTCCCGGAGACCGAGGCCATGGCCATGATCGTCCGCGGCTTCATCGAGCCCATCGCTCGCGAGCTGCCGATGGAGTACGCGCTGGAACTCAACAAGCTCATCGAGATGAGCATGGAAGGATCGGTCGGCTAGATGACGACGCAGGTGACGAGCGAGCAGATCAACCCGCTCGGTCTCAACAAGCACAGCCATGGGCCCGGCTCCGAGGTGCCGGTGCAGACGAGGTCGGAGCGCTTCACCTCCTTCGACTTCGCCGACTTCGCACCGCTCAGCGGCCGCGAGATCGAGTGGAAGTACACTCCCGTCGCGAAGCTCGACGCGCTCATCAACGGCACGCTCACCGGAACCCGCTCCGAGCTCGACTTCTCGGAGACCGAGGGCGTCTCGGTGAGCTGGATCCCGCGTTCGGATGCGCGCATCGGCTCCGCAGGAAAGCCAGAGGACCGCGCCTCCGCCAACGCCTGGACGAACTTCGAAGAGGCGCTCCTCGTCGAGGTGTCGGGCGAAGACGACAAGCAGTTCGTCCTCGACCGCAAGGGCTTCGGCGACGCCGCACTCGCGGCCCACGTCGTGATCGACATCAAGCCGCACGCCAGGGGCCTCCTCATCCTCCGCCACACCGGCGAGGCGACGGTCGCCGAGAACGTCGAGATCCTCGTCGGCGACGGCGCGAACGTCACGGTCGTCTCCATGCAGGAATGGGAAGACTCCGCGCAGCACCTCTCCACGCACTTCCTGTCGGTGGGGCGCGACGCGTTCATCAAGCACATCGTGGTCTCGCTCGGCGGTGGCATCGTGCGGCTCAACCCGACGCTCCAGCTCAATGCGCAGGGCGCGGATGGCGAGCTCTACGGGCTCTACTACTCCGACGCCGGCCAGCACCTCGAGCACCAGGTCTTCGTCGACCACAATGCGCCACACACGCGCAGCCGTGTCAACTACAAGGGCGCGCTGCAGGGCGAGGGCGCGCGCGCCGTCTGGATCGGCGACGTGCTCATCCGCCGCAACGCGCCCGGCACCGACTCCTACGAGCAGAACCGCAACCTCGTCCTCTCGGAGGGGACGCGCGCCGACTCGGTTCCGAACCTCGAGATCGAGACCGGCGACATCGAGGGCGCGGGTCACGCATCCGCGACTGGTCGCTTCGACGACGAGCAGCTCTTCTACCTGATGAGCCGCGGCATCTCCGAGGCCATGAGCCGTCGCCTCGTGGTGCACGGCTTCCTCAACGAGATCGTCCAGCAGATCGGGAACGAGGAGATCGCAACCCATCTTCGGGACGCGCTCGAACGCGAGCTCAACGAGGGCGCAAGTCCTCTGCTCGTCGCAGAGCGATGACCTCGGTGCGTCTCTGCGCCGCAGACGACGTGAAGGTCGAGGCGCCGCAGCGCTTCGAGATCGAGGGACAGGCCATCTGCGTCGTCCGGGACTCGGCCGGTGAGCTCTTCGCTCTCGGGGACCGATGCTCGCACGGAGACATCTCGCTTGCCGAGGGCTTCGTGGAGGACGACTCGATCGAATGCTGGGCGCACGGCTCCCAGTTCTCGCTCAAGACCGGGTGGCCACGCACCCTCCCCGCCTACGAACCAGTGCCCGTGTACCGCATCCAGGTGCAAGAGGGCGACATCTACATCGACCCCACTCCAATCTTCGAGGAGAAGAGCTAGCACATGTCCACGCTGCAGATATCCGACCTCCACGTCACGGTCGAGACCGACCAGGGCACCAAGGAAATCCTCCGCGGTGTCGACCTGACGATCAACCAGGGCGAGATCCACGCCATCATGGGCCCGAACGGCTCAGGCAAGTCGACGCTCGCGTACACGATCGCGGGCCACCCCAAGTACGAGGTGACGAGCGGCTCGATCACGCTCGACGGCGAGGATGTCCTCGAGATGTCCGTCGACGAGCGGGCGAAGGCCGGCCTCTTCCTCGCCATGCAGTACCCCGTCGAGATCCCCGGCGTGACGGTCGCGAACTTCCTGCGCACCGCGAAGACCGCCGTCTCCGGTGAGGCCCCGCCCCTGCGCCCGTGGCTGAAGGAGGTCAAGTCCTCCATGTCTGCACTGCGCATGGACCCGGTCTTCTCCGAGCGTAACGTCAACGAGGGCTTCTCCGGTGGTGAGAAGAAGCGCAACGAGATCCTCCAGCTCGAGCTTCTCAAGCCGAAGTTCGCCGTGCTCGACGAGACCGACTCCGGCCTCGACGTGGATGCGCTCCGCATCGTGTCCGAGGGCGTCAATCGCGTCAAGGAGAACACCGGCCTCGGCGTGCTCCTCATCACCCACTACACGCGCATCCTGCGCTACATCAAGCCGGACTTCGTGCACGTCTTCGTCGCGGGCAAGGTCGCTGACCAGGGCGGACCCGAGCTCGCCGACCGCCTCGAGAACGAGGGCTACGACCGCTACCTCGCGCAGCAGGTCGAGGCGTAGGATCACGCCATGGCACTGACGACACTCGAAGCGACACGCTACGACGAGATCGAAGAGGCGCTCAAAGAGGTCGTGGACCCAGAGCTCGGCGTCAACATCGTCGACCTCGGCCTCATCTACGACCTGAACTGGGACGACGACTCCGACGCGCTGGTCATCTCGATGACGCTCACCTCCGCAGGTTGCCCGCTGACTGACGTCATCGAGGCCGACACCGCGCAGGCGCTCGACGGCCAAGTCGAGCGGTTCGTCATCAACTGGGTCTGGATGCCGCCGTGGGGTCCTGAGAAGATCACCGACGACGGGCGCGACATGATGCGCGCGCTCGGGTTCAACATCTGACCCACGTCTGACCGTGATGAGCCCCGCCTCGGCGGGGCTCATTCGCGTCTCGTCTAGACTGGGCAGGTTGTCGGCTACGGGGCCAGCCCGGTCGACCCCGGCGTGGCCCCGACACCCGCCTCTCAGCACTGCACAGCTCGCCCCGCTCTCCACCGAATGGATGCTCTTCTTGCTCGCCGTACATGACCTCGAAATCACCATGGGTGCCCGCACCCTCATGTCGGGAGTCAACTTTCGTGTTGCCGCTGGCGACAAGATCGGCCTCGTCGGTCGCAACGGCGCGGGCAAGACGACGCTGACGAAGATCCTGGCGGGGGACACCCTCCCGACGGCAGGGAAGATCGAACGCCGAGGCGAGATCGGCTACCTCCCGCAGGACCCGCGGAGCGGCGACCCGACGCAGACGGCCCGCACGCGCATCCTGGACGCCAGGGGACTCGGTGAACTGCGTCTCGGCATCGACGAGGCGACCCTCGCGATGGCGGAGGGGTCTCCTGCCGAGCAGGAGGCCGCGATGAAGAAGTACTCGCGCCTCGATGACAGGTTCCTGGCGCTCGGAGGCTACGCGGCCGAAGCCGAGGCCGCGGCGATCGCCAGCAACCTCAAGCTGCCGGACCGCATCCTCGACCAGGAGCTGCAGACGCTCTCGGGTGGACAGCGTCGTCGCATCGAACTCGCCCGGATCCTGTTCTCCGGCGCGGAGACGATGCTGCTCGATGAGCCGACGAACCACCTCGACATCGACTCGGTCATCTGGCTGCGGGAGTTCCTCAAGGGATATGCCGGCGGGCTCATCGTGATCTCCCACGACGTCGAACTCGTCGGCGACACCGTCAACCGCGTGTTCTACCTCGACGCGAACCGCCAGGTCATCGACGTCTACAACATGGGCTGGAAGCACTACCTGCGACAGCGTGAGGCTGACCAGGAGCGCCGCAAGAAGGAGCGGGCCAACATCGAGAAGAAGGCGACCGTGCTGCAGCAGCAGGCCGCCAAGTTCGGTGCCAAGGCGACGAAGGCCACCGCGGCCCACCAGATGGCGCGTCGTGCGGAGAAGATGCTCTCGGGTCTCGAGGAGGTCCGCGTCGCCGACCGGGTGGCGAAGCTGCGCTTCCCGACTCCCGCGGCCTGCGGCAAGACCCCGCTGCGGGCATCGAATCTCTCGAAGTCTTACGGATCGCTCGAGATCTTCACCGCGGTCGACCTCGCCATCGACCGAGGTTCACGCGTCGTGATCCTCGGGCTCAATGGTGCGGGCAAGACGACCCTTCTGCGTATGCTCGCCGGCGTCGATGAGCCGGACACGGGCGCGCTCGAGCCGGGCCACGGCCTCAAGATCGGCTACTACGCCCAGGAGCACGAGACGCTGGATGTCGCCCGCAGCGTCCTCCAGAACATGGTGAGCGTCTCGAGCCACCTCACGGAGACCGAGGCGCGCAAGGTACTCGGCTCCTTCCTCTTCTCCGGGGATGACGTGCACAAGCCTGCTGGGGTGCTCTCCGGCGGTGAGAAGACGCGACTCGCGCTGGCGATGCTCGTGGTTTCCAGCGCCAACGTCCTGCTCCTCGACGAACCGACGAACAACCTCGACCCGATGAGTCGTGAGCAGATCCTGGACGCGCTCGCGCACTACGAGGGCTCAGTCGTGCTGGTCAGCCACGACGAGGGCGCTGTCGAGGCGCTCAACCCTGAGCGGGTGCTCATCATGCCCGATGGGGTGGAGGACCACTGGACGCCCGACTACTTCGACCTCATCACGATGAACTAGGCACGCCGCGCGAACGCTCCTGCCGCACCACGAAGCGCATGCCCCTCGGGGCATGCGCTTCGTTCGTGACGGGGACTGTCAGGCGCCTGCGCGGTCGAGGAGCTCGTCCTCGATCTCCGCATCGGTCCTGCGGCGGCGCCCAGCTCGCTCGCGTTCGCGGGCGAGGGCTTCCCTCACCTTGGGGTCGTCCGGGTTTCGATCGCGGTATTCGGCGCGGAGGCCGAAGATGAGCCCGAGAAGCGCGATGATCGCGAAGATGATCCACTGGAACGCGTAGGACAGGTGATTGCCCTCATCCAGCGCCGGCTTCGTCGTGAGCACGCCGGTCTCCGCTGACGGCCGTTCGGCAGACAGCAGGCCGTATGCACCCGTGTACACGCGGTCCGCACCGAGCTCTTCGGCGAACTGCGGCAGGTGGATGGTCGCGATCTGTCCGGCCGGAGCGCTGCGACCCGGGATCTCTGGTTCACCGGGTTTGAGTCGTGCCACCACCGTCGCATCACCCTCGGGGGGTGCCGGCACGTGGTCGGGGGAGTCCTGTGCGTCCCCGGTCGGGATCCAGCCGCGGTTCACGATGAAGACCCGTCCGTCCTGAGTCTCGAAGGGGGTCAGGATCTCGAAGCCTGGGAGGCCGTTGTGGGGTCGAGACCGGGCCAGGAGCTGCTCGTCGGTCAGATATCTGCCCTGCAGGAGCACGGGCGTCCACTCCTGGTTGATCGAGAACGCGTCGAGCGACGCGAGCTCCGACTCGATCGGGACCGGTTCCCGGTCGAAGTTGCCGGTGATGCGGGCGTTCTCGGAGACGCGCTCGTCTCGACGCTCGAACTGCCAGTGGCTCAGGAAGCCGCACGCTATGGCGAACACGATGAGCAGACCCAGGTAACCGAGCCAGCGCTTCGACAGCGCGAACCGCCAGCGACGCTCGCCGCTCACGCGTGCCCATCCTCGTGGTCGGCCGCCTCGCCCGCGATCGCGGCGGCGGTCACCGGAAAGTCCCGCTGGCGGAGGAAGTCCTCGAGGTAGCCAGCATGCTCGCCGCAAGCGAGCCAGACCTTGCGGCGGGTCTCATCGTGGATGCGGGGGTTGCGCCACTCCAGTCGGGTCGTCGCATCGGCGCTGCAGCCCGCGCGCGAACACCGAGGCTCCGCCTCGGCCGCGTCCAGACCGCCGCCCTGCAGGGCCCCGAGCAGGTCGAAGCCGTCACGCATCCGGCTTGCCTCGCCGCTGGAGGAAACTCGGCCGCTCCACCCTGCGTGTTCTGCGCTGCGTCGCGGCGTTGGCGATGACGACGGCGAAGTAGGGAAGGAAGATGGCTCCGGCTGCGAACACGAACATCCAGGGTCCGCGCACCCAGATGAGCGCGACGAAGCACGCCACCCTGATCAGCATCATGATGGTGTACTTCTTCATGCGGGCGGCGCGCTCGTCGTACTCGCTGTCCGCCATGGAGGTGACGTTCGTTGTGTGTGATCGCACGGTGGCAGGTGCTCCTCTCGGCGATCTGCTCAGCTTACTCCTCGCCCCTAGACTGGAGCTCACCGTCTCAAGGGAGCAGCATGACCCAAAGAACCGTCCTCGTCACGGGAGGAAACCGTGGCATCGGCTTCGCCATCGCCGCACACTTCGTCAGCTTGGGGCATCGCGTCGCGGTGACCTCGCGCTCGGGGGAGGGCGGGCCGGAAGGCGCGCTCACCGTGCAAGCTGACGTCACCGACTCGGCAAGCGTCGACGCGGCGTTCAAGGCCGTCGAGCAGGAGCTCGGGGCCGTCGAGGTGCTCATCGCCAACGCTGGCATCACGAAGGACAACCTCCTCCTCCGCATGTCGGAGGACGATTTCCAGCAGGTCATCGACACGAACCTGACGGGAGTCTTCCGCGTCCTCAAGCGCTCTTCGAAGGGCATGCTCAAGGCCCGATTCGGACGGGTCGTCTTCATCTCGAGCGTGGTCGGGCTCTTCGGCTCGCCCGGTCAGATCAACTACTCGTCGGCGAAGGCCGGCCTTGTCGGCATGGCCCGCTCGCTCACCCGCGAGCTCGGCTCGCGCGGCATCACAGCCAACGTCATCGCGCCAGGGTTCATCGAGACCGAGATGACGGCCGTGCTGCCGGAGGACACGAAGAAGGAGTACCTCTCGCAGATCCCCGCCGCGCGCTACGGCAGCGTCGACGAGATCGCGAAGACCGCAGCGTGGCTCGCGAGCGATGACGCCGGATACATCTCCGGCGCCGTCATCCCGGTCGACGGCGGACTCGGCATGGGGCACTAGCGGCGGCCGCCAGGCGAACAGACGAAGGGCCGACCGGATGCACGCATCCGGTCGGCCCTTCGTCTGCGCCGTGGCCGTCAGCCCGCGAGGCCGAGCACGTGCAGCACCTGACGCATGTCGCGATCGGGGAGGCTGATGTGCGCCTGCTCGCGCACGACCGGCTTGGCGTCGAACGCGATCGAGAGTCCCGCCGCCGACATCATGCCGAGGTCGTTCGCGCCGTCTCCGATGGCGACCGTCCGTGACGGGTCGACCCCGAGTTCGTCTGCCCACTCGAGCAGCGTGTCGCGCTTGGCCTCACGACCGATGATGGGGCCGGAGACGCGTCCCGTGAGCCTGCCTTCGATGATCTCGAACCGGTTGGCTCGCCACCGGTCGAGGTCCAGCCTGGCAGCGAGGTCGTCGAGGATCTCATGGAACCCGCCGGAGACAGCAGCGATGTACCCGCCGGCGGCGTGCACGCCCGAGACGAGCTCGGGAACGCCATCGGTGACGACGACCCGGTCGACGACCGAGGCGACGTCGGCGGCAGACACGCCCTCGAGGAGCGCAACACGATGCCGCAGGCTCTCCTCGAAGGCGAGCTCGCCGGCCATGGCGCGTTCCGTGACCTCGGTGACCTGGGCGGTCACGCCGGCGTAGTCGGCGATGAGCTCGATGACCTCGTCCTCGATGAGGGTCGAGTCGACGTCGAGGAGGACCAGGAACGGGGCGCGGGTCAGCGTGCCCGACGTCACGGCTCGACGATCCCGAACTTCTCCACGACGGTGAGGCCCGAGTCGGTGACCGTGAATCCGCGACGGAGGTCATGCTCGCGGTCGACGCCGACGGAGGCGCCCTCCTTGACGATGACGTTCTTGTCGAGGATCGCGCGCCGAACCACGGCGCCGGCCTGCACGTTGACCCGATCGAACAGGATCGAGTCGACGACAGCCGCCCCGGACTCGACGTTGTCCCACGGGCCGAGCACGCTCCGCTCGATGTGCGCGCCTGAGATGACGGAGCCGAGGGAGATGATCGAGTCGATCATGGTGCCCGTCGACCCGCGGCTGTCGCGGACGAACTTCGCGGGAGGCGAGTTCAGCTGCTGGGCGAAGATCGGCCACTTCTCGTTGTAGAGGTTGAAGATCGGCAGCGTGGAGATGAGGTCCATGTGCGCGTCGTAGAACGAGTCGATCGTGCCGACGTCGCGCCAGTAGTCGCGATCGCGATCCGTGGAACCAGGAACGACGTTGTCCTTGAGGTCGTAGACGCCGCAGTCACCCTGCGCGACGAAGCTCGGGATGATGTCCCCGCCCATGTCGTGCTTCGAATCCTCGAGCGTGGAGTCGCGGATGACGGCTTCCACGAGCTTGTCCGCAGTGAAGACGTAGTTGCCCATCGACGCCAGGATCTCGCCCGGGCTGTCCGGCAGCCCCTGCGCGTCGTCCGGCTTCTCGAGGAACTCGCGGATGAGCGTGCGGTCGTCCGGGTCGACGTCGATGACCCCGAACTGGTCGGAGAGGGAGATCGGCTGGCGGATGGCCGCGACCGTCGCGCTCCGACCCGAGGCGATGTGCGCCTCGATCATCTGCGAGAAGTCCATGCGGTAGACATGGTCGGCTCCCACCACGACGACGATGTCCGGCGATTCGTCGTTGATGAGGTTCAGGCTCTGCCTGATCGCGTCAGCCGAGCCCGAGAACCAGCGCTTGCCAAGGCGCTGCTGTGCAGGCACCGAGGCGACGTAGGAGTTGAGCATGGCCGGGAGACGCCACGTATGCGAGACGTGTCTGTCCAGCGAGTGGGACTTGTACTGGGTCAGGACGACGATCTTGTGAAGCCCGGAATTCACCAGGTTCGAGAGCGCGAAGTCAATGAGTCGATACTGGCCTGCGAAGGGCACAGCGGGCTTTGCCCGGTCTGCAGTGAGCGGCATGAGCCGCTTCCCCTCACCGCCAGCGAGAACGATGCCGAACACCTTTGCCTGTGACATGACTCGAGCTTAGGGGTTCCCAGCCCCGCTGTACTACCGTGTAGCCCGTGAGAGTAGATCTGGTAACACGCGAGTATCCACCGGCCGTCTACGGCGGGGCCGGAGTCCACGTCACCGAGCTCGTCAAGGCGATGAGGCGCGACATCGACGTCAACGTCCGCTGCTTCGGCGACGCCCGCGATGAGCAGCAGACGTACGCCTACACGACGCCGCCAGCGCTGCGTTCGGCGAACCCGGCGCTCGGCTTCCTCGGCACCGACCTCGAGATCGCGAACGACATCGAGGGTGCGGACCTCGTGCACTCGCACACCTGGTACGCGAACGCGGCGGGCCACGTCGCGAAGCTGCTCCACGGCATCCCGCACGTCATCACGGCGCACAGCCTCGAGCCGTTGCGCCCGTGGAAGGCCGAGCAGCTGGGTGGCGGCTACCGGCTCTCCAGCTGGATCGAGCAGGTCTCCTATGAGCACGCCGACCGCATCATCGCGGTGAGTCACGGCATGCGAGCCGACATCCTGCGCGCCTACCCCAACCTCGACCCGGACAAGGTGGAGGTCGTCTACAACGGCATCGACCTCGACGCATGGCAGCGGGTCGAGGACCCGGAGGCGGCGCGCGAGCTCGGCATCGACCCCGACCGTCCCGCCGTCGTCTTCGTGGGACGCATCACGCGACAGAAGGGGCTTCCCTACTTCCTGCGGGCGGTCCGCGAGCTCCCTCCGGAAGTCCAGGTCATCCTGTGCGCCGGAGCGCCGGACACCCCCGAGATCGAAGCCGAGGTCGCCGGCCTCGTCGCGCAGCTGCAGACCGAGCGCGACGGCGTCGTCTGGCTCGCGAGGCACCTCAGCAAGCGCGAGATCATGACGGCGCTCTCCGCGTCGACGGTCTTCGCCTGCCCGTCGATCTACGAGCCGCTCGGCATCGTGAACCTCGAAGCCATGGCCTGCGGCACGGCAGTCGTCGGAACCGCGACCGGTGGGATCCCCGAGGTCGTCGATGACGGCGTCACGGGCCGACTGGTCCCGATCGAGCAGGCGACCGACGGCACCGGGACACCGCTCGACCCTGACAAGTTCGTCGCCGACCTGGCTCGTGTCCTCACCGAGGTCGTCAGCGACCCGGAGACTGCCGCACGATACGGGAAGGCCGGGCGAGAACGCGCCGAGCGCGAGTTCACCTGGCGGCGCATCAGCGACGAGACCATCGCTATCTACGAGCAGCTCGTTGGCTGACGCGGTGCGCCGCCGAAGCCTCGGCGCGAGCCGCGTTTAGGCTGGGGCATATGGCAACGGTTCTCGAATTCAACGACGCTACGGTCGTTCGCAACGGTCGTCCGATCCTCGACCACGTCACCTGGAGCGTCGACGAGACGGAGCGGTGGGCGGTGCTCGGCCCCAACGGAGCCGGCAAGTCGACGCTGCTCTCGCTCGCATCCGCGACGCAGCACCCGACGACAGGCGAGGTCGACGTGCTCGGCGAGCGCCTCGGGCGGACCAACGTGTTCGAGCTGCGCCCGCGCATCGGAGTCGCCTCCAGCGCGATGGCGCGCCGCATCCCGGGGGACGAGAGCGTCATCAACGTGGCGCTCACCGCCTCCTACGCCGTGACGGGCCGTTGGAACGAGGCCTACGAGGAGATCGACGAGCGACGCGCGCAGCGCGTGCTCGAGGAATGGAACCTCGGGGACTTCGCCGAGCGCGACTTCGGCACCCTGAGCGACGGTGAGCAGAAGCGCACCCTCATCGCCCGGGCCATCATGACCGACCCCGAGCTGCTCCTGCTCGACGAGCCGAGCGCATCCCTCGACCTCGGCGCCCGGGAAAACCTGCTCGCGGCGCTCTCGAGCTTCGCGCAGAGCCCGTACGCCCCCGCCATCGTCATGGTCACGCACCACGTCGAGGAGATCCCCGTCGGCATCACCCACGTACTCCTGCTGCGCGAGGGCAAGCTCGTCGCCGCCGGCCCGATCACCGAGGTGCTCACGAGCGCGAACCTCGAGACCACCTTCGGTCTTCCCCTCCACGTCACGAACGCCGGCGGCCGCTACGCGGCCCGCGCGTCGCACTGACACTCGCGGGTCCGGATCTGCTAAGGTTGATCCTTGGCTCAGGACCCGTGGTCCGATTCTGCTCACCAAACTCGTTGAAGGAACCCTTATGAAGGCTGACGTCCACCCCACCTACAACACAGTGGTGTTCAACGACCTCGCATCGGGAGAGAAGTTCCTCACCCGTTCCACGGTCTCGAGCGCCAAGACGATCGAATGGGAAGACGGCAACACGTACCCAGTCATCGACGTCGAGATCTCCAGCGCTTCGCACCCGTTCTACACGGGCAAGCAGCGCATCATGGACTCCGCCGGTCGCGTCGAGAAGTTCAAGAACCGCTACGCCAAGTTCGGCGGCGGCAGCAAGTAGCCTCCGCCTGCATCGCAGGCGAGCTCACTGCTCACGCAGAAGGGCGGCACCGTTTCGGTGCCGCCCTTCTGCGTTCCCTGGACACGGGCGAATCGTGCGCCCTCGCCCCGCCAAGGCAACGAGGACGGCGTCAAGCCGACCAGGACAGCGCCAGGTCGACCAGGACGGCTGGCGCGTATCGTCAGGACGCCGTGCGAATCGGCCAGGCTCCGTCTGCGGTGAAGTCCGGATCGCGGTTGGCTCGCATGTAGGCCTCGAAGTCCCTGGCCTGGTCAGCCGCCCATGTGACCTGCTTCGCATGGAGCGCAGGGAGCTCGAGGTCGAGTTCCGCGGGGTACTTGGCTGCGAGCGCCAGCGCGAGCTGGCCTGCCGCGACGGCGTCGTCACCGGCCGAGTGGGCGTCGATGAGCTCGACACCGTAGAAGATCGACGTGTCCGTGAGGGTGCGCTTGCCCTTCCGGTAGCGGTCGAGCGCGCGATCGATGACGAGGGGGTCGACCACCTGCTCCGAGAAGACGACCGGCTCGATGCCGTGGCGCGCGCACTCCCGAGCGAAGAGCGTGAGGTCATACGGCGCGTTGTAGATGACGAGTGGCACTCGATGACGTGCGATCCAGTCGAGGGCAGCCCGCAGCTCCGTGACGACCTCAACGGCAGGCCGCCCCTCCGCCTGCGCGATCTCCGTCGTGATGCCGTGCACCGCCGCGGCTCGTTCCGGGATGGGGACCCCGGGGTCAGCGAGCCAGTCGGTGCCGCGCTCGACCGTGCCTTCCCCGTCGATGAGCCCCACGAACGCCGTGACGATCCGATCGTTCTCGACGTCGATACCCGTCGTCTCGAGATCGAACACCGCGACCCGCTTCGTCCACTCGGTCATAGCTTCCTCATCCCGCCTCGACATCCTGGTGCGGGAACAGCGTCCCCGCCGAGCGCGAACGCGCCTGAGCACGGCCTCCCGCCCTGCTCGGTACACTCTTGCACGATGCCTTCCTCCGCTCCTGCAGCCACTCCCGGGTCCCCGTCGCTTGCCCACTCCGGTCGTATCCTGGGCTCAGCATGCGCCTGGTGGGAGGTGGGCCCCGCCGCCGGAGACGCCATGGCCACGGTCGTCCTGGTGCATGGCTTCCGCGGCACCCACCACGGCCTGCTGCCGGTCGTGAATCGCCTTCCGGACGTCCGCTTCATCGCCCCCGACCTTCCCGGTTTCGGAGCGTCGGAACCGCTGTCGCACGGGCACACGCTGGACGACTACTCAGCGTGGCTCGAGGCGTTCCTCGAGCAGGTCGATCCGGACGGCGACGCGATCGTGCTCGGGCATTCGTTCGGCTCGCTCGTGATCGCCAGGAGGCCGTCGGCGATCGGAGAACGGCCGCTCGTGCTCATCAACCCGATCGCGTCACCGGCTCTGGAAGGGCCGCAGGCGGTCCTCACCCGACTCGCGATCTTCTACTACTGGCTCGGCTCGCGCCTTCCCGCCACGGCCGGTCGGCTGCTGCTCTCGCACCCGCTCATCACGCGCATCATGAGCGAGGTCATGGCGAAGACGAAGTCCAAGTCGCTCAGGGCGTGGATCCACGCGGAGCATGAGCGCCACTTCTCCGACTTCTCCGACCGGGAGACGCTCCTTGCGGCATTCCGTGCCTCAGTCTCGGATTCGGTGCTCGCGCACGCGGCCGAGCTTCCGGCATCCACCGTGCTCATCGCCGGTGCGCTCGACGACATCGCCCCGCTCGAGGCGCAGCTCGAACTCGCCCGACTCGCCGACGTGCCGCTGCACGTCATCGCGGGCACCGGGCATCTGGTGCACTATGAGACGCCGATCGCGGCTGCCCGCCTGCTCGCCGACGTCATCGCCGACGCACGCCCCGGCACGCCGGCGGAGCGAGCACAGTGAGACTGCTCTTCGACTGCCGCTACGTGCGCATCGATCGTCATGACGGCATCTCGAGGTACTCGGCCGAACTCGTGCGCGCCCTCTCCGAGCTCCACCCCGTGACCATGCTCATCTCGGACGAGCGGCAGCTGCCCATGCTGCCCGACCTGCCGCACGAGGTCATCAGTGCACCGACGTCGCCCGCGGAGCCGTTCGTGGCCCGGGAGGTCAATCGCCTGCGCCCCGACGTGGTCGTGAGCCCGATGCAGACGATGGGGTCGCTGGGTCGGCGCTACGGGCTGATCCTGACCATCCACGACCTCATCTACTACGAGCACCCGAAGCCGCCACAGTTCCTGCCCTGGTACGTGCGGGCCCTGTGGCGCGTCTACCACCTGTCGTTCTGGCCACAGCGCCTGCTGCTGCGAGGGGCGGACCAGGTGGCGGTCGTCTCGGCGACCACGCGCGAGCTGCTCCGAGCCAAGCGCCTGACCCGGCGCCCGATCCCGCTCGTGCCCAACGCGCCGGACCCCGCGTTCGCGTCCACCCCGAGGTCGGCACCGCCGAGCGAGCCCAGCCTCGTCTACATGGGCTCGTTCATGCCGTACAAGAACGTCGAGACCCTCGCTCGCGCCATGCGGGATCTGCCGGGGTGGCGCCTCCACCTGTGCTCGAAGGTGGATGCTCGGACCCTGGCCGCGCTCGAGGCGCAGGCGCCTGCGGGGTCGATCGTCGCCCACCAGGGCGTCAGCGACGAGGAGTACCGCGCACTGCTCGGGCGCGCGACGGCGCTCGTGACTGCGTCGAAGAGCGAGGGCTTCGGGCTCCCGCTCGTCGAGGCGATGTCGGCCGGCACCCCCATCCTGGTGAGCGACACACCGATCTTCCGCGAGGTCGGGGGGACCGCCGCCGGGTACTTCCCTGCGGACGACGCGGGCTTGCTCGCGACCATGGCCAAGCGCCTGCAGGCCGATCCAGCGGCGTGGCGCTCCGCCTCGGCAGCGGGCGTCGCCCGCGCGGCCGACTACGCGTGGGAACGGTCGGCGGCGACGCTGCTCGACGCCTGCCGACAGGTGGCGCAGCGACGGCGGAGCTGAGGCCGCCGACCTCGCCTAGGAGTCGGAGGTGAGTCTCCCCGCGAGGTCCACGAGCGACTCGGACGTGCCACCTTCGACGTACACGGAAGCCAGGTGGCCGATCGCGGCGTCACCGCGGTTGAACAAGACGACCGGCTTCTTCGCCGCGACGGCGCGGTGCACGAGCCGCCGCCCCGTGTTGACGACCAGCGACGTCCCCGCGACGAGCAGCGCATCGGCCTCATCAACGAGTTCACGCGCGCGCTCGGCAACCGACGGGCGCACGACGTCACCGAACATGACGACGTCGGGTTGCAGGATGCCACCGCAGACCGGGCAGGAAGGAAGTTCGTCGATCTCGGCCCCGCTCGCCTCGGCGTCGCCGTCGGGGCGGCTGCTGGCGTCCGCTGCGAGTTCGGCGATGCGGGGGGAGGAGTCCAGGATGTCGGCGAGCAGGGCAGCCCTCGAGATCTCGTGGCCGCAGCTCCTGCAGCTTGCCGTGCGCATGCTGCCGTGCAGCTCGATGACGTTGCGGCTCCCCGCCCGCACGTGCAATCCGTCCACGTTCTGGGTGGCGACACCCGCGGCGGCTCCGTGGCGTTCGAGCTCGGCGAGCGCGAGGTGCCCGGCATTGGGTTCCGCGCCGGAGAAGCGGGCAGCGCCCAAGGCGGCTCCCGCCCAGTAGCGTCGGCGGGTCGCCTCGTCCGACATGAACTGCTGGATCGTCATTGGGGAGATGCGCGGGGCCTTGCCGTCACCGCGGTAGTCCGGGATGCCGGAGTCGGTCGACAGCCCCGCCCCCGTCAGCACCGCGAAGGTGCGATCCGACAGCAGGTCGGCGGCGCGGGCGAGACCCTCTGCTCGCGTCCGAGCCGCCCTCGCCCCGTCCGCTTCTGACAGGATTGCCTCCATGCGTCTGACCCCTCTCCAGTCGACCGATTGGCCACGTGCGACCCCATCCGTCCGCTCACTCGAACAGTCTGGACTCGACGACTATTCCCGGCTGACCGATGTGGCCCTGCGTCGGCGCCTCGAGCCGGAGGGTGGCCTGTACATCGCCGAGTCGCCGAAGGTCATCGAGCGCGCCCTGAGGGCAGGTCACACGCCACGGTCGCTCCTCCTCATGGAGCAGTGGCTGCCGACCGTTGAACCGCTGCTCGAGCGGTTCCCCGAGGTCCCCGTGTATGTCGGGTCGAGCGAGCAGCTCGAGCAGCTGACCGGGTTCCGCATGCACCGGGGCGCGCTCGCTTCCATGCACCGGCCGTCCTTGCGCGACCCGGCGGAGCTCCTGGCTGACGCGAAGACGGTCGTCGTGCTCGAGGACCTCGTCGACCACACGAACGTCGGAGCTGTCTTCCGTGCGGCGGCGGGCCTCGGTGCTGACGCCGTCCTCGTGACCCAGGAGTGCGCCGACCCGCTGTACCGCAGGAGCGTGCGAGTCAGCATGGGGACCGTCTTCCAGGTGCCGTGGACCCGGCTGCCGGCCTGGCCGGACGCGGCGACGCTCTTCGCCGACGCCGGTTTCGATGTCGCCGCCCTGGCCCTCGACGACGACGCGGTGTCGCTCCGCGACTACGCCGCCAGCAGACCGGAGCGCACCGCGATCCTGCTCGGCACGGAGGGGGATGGGCTCAGCCGCGGCGCCCTCAGCGCCGCGACGATGACGGTCACGATTCCCATGCTCCACGGCGTGGACTCGCTGAACGTGGCCGCGGCAAGTGCGGTCGCGCTCTACGCGCTCACGGGATAGGCGGCGCGGCATCCGTTCCGAAGGAGAAGGGTTCCGCGAATGGGCGCTTGGCGATCACATTGTCTCCGGACGATTCATTCCGGAGACGACGCAGTACCCAGGGCACGAGGTGCTGCCTCGCCCACACCATGTCCTGCGCCCTCGCTTCGCGCCACCTGGCCGGCCGTGCGGGGGCCGGCTGCATGGCGACGAGATCGTTCTCGACGTTGAGGGCCGCGAGCACCATGCGCGCCACCTCGTGGTGGCCGTAGGAGTTGAGGTGCAGTCGGTCGCTGACCCACATGCTTGGCCGTTGGATCGAGCGCAGCGCCCACTGGTCCGCGACGATGCAGTCGTGGTATTCCGCGATGCCGCGCACGTGCTCGTTGTAGATGGCGATCTTGCCGCGCATGGACGAGAAGACGGGCGCGAACTTCGTGTCCACGCCGGTGAAGACCACGACGGTCGCTCCGGACGCCCGCAGCGAGCCGACGAGCCGTGAGAAGCGAGCCGCGATGGCGTCCGGGTCGGCGCCAGGGCGGATGATGTCGTTGCCGCCCGCGGAGACGGTCACGAGGTCGGGCTTCAGCTCGAGGGCCGGCCCGAGCTGCTCCTCTACGATCTGGTCGAGGAGTCGCCCGCGGATAGCAAGGTTGGCGTAGGCGAAGTCGGTGCGATGCGCGGCGAGCTCCTCGGCCACGCGATCGGCCCAGCCGCGAAGCCCGCCAGGCGCGGTCGGCTCGGGATCGCCGACCCCCTCGGTGAAGGAATCACCGATCGCGACGTAGCGGCTCCAGGGAATGAGTTCGCGTTCTGACATCTCGCTGCTGCTCTCCTCGATCGGATCTGAAGACCAAGCCCTCGCCGGCTGAGACTTCCTGCTGGTGGTCGAAGCCCTGGCGAGTACCGTGGTCAGCATGCCAGCTTCAGACCCGAGATCCATTTTGGCCGATGAGCTGCTCGAGGTGCTCAACCAGCGCGCGAGCCGCTACGACGCAGAGAACTCGTTCCCTACCGACGACCTCGATGCGCTGCGCGAAGAGGGCTACCTGCGGCTGTTGGTTCCCCGCGATTTCGGGGGCACCGGCGCCACGCTCGAGCAGGCGGTGAGGTGCCAGGCGCGCCTTGCGGCCGCGGCACCTGCGACGGCCCTCGCCGTCAACATGCACCACGTCGTGGCGGGCATCGCCCGCGCGCGGCACGAGTCTGACGACGATGGCCTCGACTGGATGCTGCGCGAGATCGTTGCGGGGGAGACGTACGCGCTCGCGATCTCCGAGATCGGCAACGACGCCGTGCTCTACGACTCGAATGTCCGAGCCGAGCCGGAGCAGGGCGGCGGCTACCGACTGCACGGCATGAAGATCTTCACCTCGCTCTCGCCCGTCTGGACCAGGCTCGTCACCTTCGGCCGCGACGACACGGGTGCGGAGCCCGCCCTCGTGCACGGGGTGCTGCGGCGGGATGACGACGGCGTGCGCATCCACGACGACTGGGACACGCTCGGGATGCGGGCCACGCAGAGCTGCTCGACGTCGCTGGATGGTGCTCTGGTCCCAGCCGATCGGGTCATCGCCCGTCTCCCCGTCGGACCGAACGGCGAGCCGCACATCTTCGCGGTCCACTCGAACTTCCTCCTCCTGGTCGCTGCCTGCTACGTCGGCATCGGGGACCGTGCCCTCGAGCTGGCCGTCGACGCCGCGAACCACCGGACGAGCTCGACCCAGGGAGGGATGCGGCTCGCCGACGACGTGCAGGTTCGAGAGGAAATCGCCAGAATGAGCATTCGACAGCTCGCAGCGCGTACCCTCGTTGAGTCCATCGCACGCGATGTCGACGAGGGGGCGCCGCACGGCGACGCCTGGTTCGCGCGCTTGACGATGGCGAAGTACGAGGCGGTCGCAGCCGCGGCCGCCACGACGCATGATGCGCTCGGGATTGTCGGAGGCAGCGGCTACCGTTCCGGACACGAGCTCGCGCGACTGCTGCGGGACGTGCTCGCTGGCGGGCTGCACCCGTCCAATGAGCGCGCCGTGCGCCGGCTCCACGCCGGCCACCGCCTCGGCCCCATTCAAGACCCACCAACCAGCCGCTGACGGACGAAGACCGACGGGCTGCCCCTGCCAATGAGTGAAAGGAACTCGACGCAGCTATGACCGAACGCGAGGCCGTCCAGGAAACGCACTCCTCAAGCCACGACGGCACCCGCTACGGTCACCAGGTCGGCACGTTCGCCGCTGAGCACCTCTCGCCTTCCTTCCCGCAGCGAGCACCCTGGGGAACGGCGGGCAGGCTCCGAGCCTGGCAGGCCGAGGCCCTCGACGTGTACTTCGAGAGCGAGCCAAGAGACTTCCTGGCCTCAGCGACGCCGGGCGCTGGGAAGACGACGTTCGCCCTCCGACTCGCGACGGAGCTCCTCCAGCGCCGCTCGGTGGACCGCATCACGATCGTCGCCCCGACCGACCACCTCAAGACGCAGTGGGCAGAAGCCGCGGCTCGGGTCGGCATCCGCATCGACCCCCGCTACGGCAACAACCAGGGCATCCACTCGCGGCAGTTCCACGGAGTGGCCGTCACGTACGCGCAGGTCGCCATGAAGCCGAGCGTGCACAGCCATCTGACGGCCTCCGGTCGCACGCTCGTGATCCTCGACGAGGTGCACCACGGTGGAGACGCGTTGAGCTGGGGTGATGCGATCCGCGAGGCGTTCGGCCACGCCGATCGTCGCCTCTCGCTCACGGGAACCCCGTTCCGCTCCGACTCCGCGCCGATCCCCTTCGTCACCTACGCGCCCAACGAGGACGGCATCCGCACCTCGCTCACCGACTACTCGTACGGCTACGGGCGAGCGCTCGAAGACGGCGTCGTCCGCCCCGTGCTCTTCATGTCCTACGCCGGCAACGTGCGCTGGCGCGACACGCAGGGCGAGGAGATGTCGGCCGGTCTCGCGGAGGACAACACGAAGGACATCGTCTCTCAGGCGTGGCGCACCGCCCTCGATCACGAGGGGCAGTGGATCCCGCAGGTCCTGCAGGCCGCAGACCAGCGCCTCAGCGAGGTGCGCCAGGAGGTGCCGGACGCCGGCGGCCTCGTCATCGCCACCGACCACGCTGCCGCCAAGGGCTACGCGGCGATCCTGAAGACCATCACCGGCACGAAGCCCGC
Organism: Pseudoclavibacter sp. JAI123; assembly: GCF_013409665.1. Taxonomy (NCBI): domain Bacteria; kingdom Bacillati; phylum Actinomycetota; class Actinomycetes; order Micrococcales; family Microbacteriaceae; genus Pseudoclavibacter; species Pseudoclavibacter sp. JAI123. The sequence goes on from NZ_JACCCM010000001.1 coordinate 2,193,656, forward strand.
GCTGATCCTGTCCGACGACAAGGGCGCCTCTGACCGCATCACCGAGTTCTCGGCGAGCGATGAACGGTGGATGGTCGCCGTGCGCATGGTGTCCGAGGGTGTTGACGTGCCTCGCCTCGCGGTGGGCGTCTACGCGACCAACGCGTCGACGCCGATGTTCTTCGCGCAGGCCATCGGCCGTTTCGTGCGCGCCCGCAAGAAGGGCGAGACGGCCACGGTGTTCGTTCCGAGCGTGCCGCAGCTCACCAAGCTGGCGCACGCCCTCGAGATGGAGCGCAATCACGCGCTCGATCGGCTCGCGGACGCCGACGACTCCAGGGCCCCTGAAGAGGACATGATGGCGGCCGCCGAGCGGCCGGACAAGACCAGCGATGAACTGGGCAAGTTCACCTTCGAGGCGATCTCCAGCGAGGCGCTCTTCGACAAGGTGCTGTACGACGGGGGCGACTTCGGCTATGCGGCCGAGGTGGGCAGCGAGGAGGAGCTCGAGTTCCTCGGTCTGCCTGGCATCCTCGACGCCGACCAGGTGCGCTCCGTGCTCTCGCAGCGCCAAGCGAAGCAGGGCCGTATCCAGGAGTCGCGCGTGAAGGCCGGGCCACCGGCCCCGGCGCCACCGCAGGCCCTGCACCGGACCCTGAAGGAGCAGCGGACGCTGCTCAACAGTCTGGTCTCCGTCTACGCGAAGCAGTCGGGGGAGCCCCACGGCATCGTGCACGCGGAGCTGCGTCGCAGCTGCGGAGGGCCAGCGGTCGGCCAGGCCACCGTGTCGCAGATCCAGGCACGCATCGACGTCCTACGGCGACGAATGCGCGCCTGAGACGCGGATGGACGCCTGAGACGCGAATGGACGCCCACGTCGGTGGGCGTCCATCAACGAACGCAGAGCGGGAAGCGCTACGCGGAGTGTCCACCCCGGTGCACGCGTCCGCGGATCTTCACCACCAGGAACCAGATGATGGCGCCGGCGACGAGGGCGTACACGAGGTACTTGAGCGCGTCAGCGTAGATGAGGATCTGCTCCCACGCGTCGCCGAGCAGGTAGCCGGCCATGACGAAGATGGTGTTCCAGATCGCGGAGCCGGCGAGCGTGAGCAGCCCGAATTGCAGGGCGGGCATGCGCTCGATGCCAGCCGGTATCGAGATGAGGCTGCGGAAGATGGGCAGGAAGCGGCCGAAGAACACGGCCTTCTTGCCGTGCTTCTTGAACCAGTTCGTGGTCTTGACCACGTCGGCGGCGTCGACGAGTGGGATCTTGCGGGCGAGCCACACCATGCGGTTGTGGCCCAGCCAGCGGCCCAGCCAGTACAGCGCGTAGGCGCCGACGACCGAGCCGATGGTCGTCCAGATGATCGCCTCGACCACCGAGAACTTGCCCTGGTGCGCCGCGAGGCCGGCGAGGGGGAGGATGATCTCGGACGGGATGGGCGGGAACAGGTTCTCGAGTGCGACGGCGAGGCCGGCTCCCGGGGCCCCGATCGTCCCCATGATGTCGATCGCCCAGTCGGAGATCACGCCGAAGAATCCGCCTGAGGCTTCTTCGACGGCGCCGCCGCCTGAGCTGGCGGCGTGCAGGAGGGCGGTTGCGAGGCCGGGCATGGTTCGAGGAGGTCCTTCTCGGTCTGGGAGCGTCGAGGCAGTTGACGCGCGAAGCGCTCGTCGGTGTCCTGCATCCCCAAACTACCGGAAGGGGCCCTCCAGGCCTGTCAGCTGTGTGGTGCGCCGAGCTCGTGCCAGATGCGGTTCCGGTACACGACCCCGCCGCCTGCTCGTTCGGAACCCGCTCGGCCGTCGCGCGCTTCGATGACGTCGAGCACGACCAGCACCGCCCCATCGACGTCGAGCGTGCTGCGGATGGTGCCTCGCGCCCACCGCTGGACGGCGCTGTAGTGCGGCTCACCGCTCGGCAGGTAGCTCCAGCTGTCGAGGTCCGCGAAGCGGTCGACGCCGCTCGTGGCGGCCACCTGAGCGACCGCCAGGGACTCCTCGTCGATGAAGTGCACGAGGATGCTGGGCGACGAGAGGATGCCTGGCGTCGCCGACGACGCCGTGGAGAGCGAGAAGGCCACGAGCGCGGGGGAGGCGTTCACGGAGGTGAGCGACGTGATCGTCATCGCGACCGGACCGTCTTCGCTCTGCGCCGTGAGGACCGCGACGCCCGACGGATGCTGGCGGAACAGCGACCGGAAGCTCTCGGAGAGCTCTGTCTGGTCGATCTGCGCGTGGTTCACGAGCGATGTCGTTTCAGCTGACACGGGTGCACTCCTGGGATGACGGGGGATGGGCCAACACCGAGCGTCACGCGACGTGCGCTTCCTCGCAAGCGAAGGTTGCCGAGTGTTTCGCTCCGCGGCATCTCACTACGCGCGGAGTCAGGGAGTCGGACCACGGTGTCGTCCCGGAGAATCGGTGTCGTCCCGGAGAATCGGTGTCGTCACGGAGAAACACGAAAGGCCCGGGAGAGAACTCCCGGGCCTTTCAACCTGTGCGCGAGGGGGGACTTGAACCCCCACGCCCTAATACGGGCACTAGCACCTCAAGCTAGCGCGTCTGCCATTTCCGCCACCCGCGCAGGTTGTGCTGTTGAGCACGAAGAGAAACATTACCAGGATTCCGACGAAACGCGAATCGAGGCGAGAATGCGTGCATCCCGGGCGCGTCGCGCCGGAATTCCGGGCCTCGCACAGCGGTAGCGTTGGGGGCATGGCTGACTCCCTCGAACTCGACCCCACCGTCACGACGACCCAGGACCTCATCCGTCTCGACACCACCAACTACGGCGAGGGTCGCTCGAAGGGCGAGACCGAGGCGGCCCAGTACCTGGAGGCGCGGCTCACGGCGCTCGGGCTCGACGTGACCACGATCGAGGCAGCCCCGGGACGCCCGAGCATCTTCACGCGGGTCCCCGGCCGCAACGCGGCGAAGCCGGCCCTGGTCGTGCATGGGCACACCGACGTCGTGCCCGCCGAGGCGGGCAACTGGAGCGTCGACCCGTTCGCGGGGGTCATCAAGGACGGTCTCCTGTGGGGGCGCGGAGCCGTCGACATGAAGAACATGGACGCCATGATCCTGACCGCGGTCGAGGAGATCCTCGGCGCGGGGGAGCTCCCCGAGCGCGAGCTCGTGCTCGCGTTCTTCGCCGATGAGGAGAACGGCGGCCAGTTTGGTTCCGAGCCCATCGCGCGAGACCACCCCGAGCTCTTCGCGGGGGCGACCCAGGCGATCTCCGAGGTCGGCGGCTACTCGATCACGGTCGGCGGCAAGCGCGCCTACCTGCTGCAGACGGGGGAGAAGGCGCTGCTCTGGCTGCGCCTCCACGCGAAGGGACGGGCCGCACACGGCTCGCGTGTCATCCCCGCCGAGGAGAACGCGGTGACACGCCTCGCCCAGGCCATCGCGAAGCTCGGCTCGCATGAGTGGCCGGTGCTGCTCAACGACACGACCACGTCCATGATCACCGAGCTCGCGCGCCTCCTGGACGTCGACCCGCAGGAGACCACGCCGGGTGCGATCGTCCTGGCGACGGGCAGCGCGTCCGGCTTCCTGACGGCCAGCCTCCGGTCGACGACGAACCCCACGATGCTGAGCGCGGGCTACAAGCACAACGTGATCCCGGAGTCGGCGAGCGTCGCCATCGACGCGCGCCCGTTCCCCGGCGCCGAGGACGAGCTGCTCGCGGAGATCCAGGCGATCGTCGGCGACGACATCGAGATCGAGACCGTGTTCCGCGGCATCGGCACCCAGGCCCCCGTCTCCGGCCCCATCGTCGACGCGGCGACAGCGGCCCTGCAGCGCCACGACCCAGAGGCGGTCGTGGTCCCGTACTTCCTGTCGGGCGGCACCGACAACAAGGCCCTCGCGACGCTCGGCATCGAAGGCTACGGCTTCGCGCCGCTGCGACTGCCGGAGGGCATCGACTTCCCCGCGATGTTCCACGGCGTCGACGAGCGTGTCCCACTCGAATCGCTGGTCTTCGGCCGCAAGGTGCTCGGCGACTTCCTGCGCAGCTACTGACGGCACCGGGGGCCGAGCCGAGGTCGCGACACCCACCACCGCGGCCGGTTCGCGCCGCCGAGGCCGGCCGGCGCATCACCGTCGACGCGGGGTGCCCTCCGCGGCCGGCGCCGGTTTCGTGTTAGCGTGCGCCGGGCCCGACGTGACCTCACCGCGGCCCGCAGCTGGAAAACTCTCTCGGAAAAGGCAGTGGCAATGAACTGGTTTGACGCCGTGATCCTCGGTCTCGTGCAGGCGCTCACTGAGTTCCTGCCGATCTCCTCGAGCGCGCACATCCGCATCGTGGGCGAGTGGATCGGGGTCCAGGACCCGGGCGCGACCTTCACCGCCATCATCCAGCTCGGCACCGAGGCAGCCGTGCTCGTCTACTTCTGGGGCGACATCAAGCGCATCATCTCGCGGTGGTTCGGCTCCCTGCGCGGGAGCGTGCCGCGCAACGACCCGGATGCGCGCATGGGGTGGCTCATCATCTTCGGATCGATTCCCATCGTCGTGCTCGGCTTCCTGCTCCAGAGCCTCATCCGCGACCAGTTCCGGTCGCTCTGGATCGTGGCGTTCACGCTCATCAGCTTCGGCGTCATCCTCGGCCTCGCCGACATCTTCGGCAAGCGCGCGAAGTCCCTCCAGGACCTCAACACGAGAGACGGCGTCGTCTACGGATTCGCGCAGGCGCTCGCCCTGATCCCCGGCGTCTCGCGCTCGGGCGGCACCATCACGGCAGGGCGCATCATGGGCTACGACCGACCGTCCGCCGCGAGGTACAGCTTCCTGCTGGCCATTCCCGCCGTGTTCGGCTCGGGCTTCTACGAGCTCGTCTCCGCGTTCGGAGAGGCGGAAGGCGCCGAGGCGCCCGTCGTCGGCACGATCATCGCGACGATCATCTCCTTCGTCGTCGGCCTTGTCGTCATCAAGTACCTGATGGCCTACCTCAACAAGGGCAGCTTCCTCCCGTTCGTGGTCTACCGGATCGCGCTGGGCACCCTCATCATCATCCTGCTGTCGTTCGGCCTCATGGATCCGACCGGCGGCGCCGCCTGACGCTGAGACGCTGACGCCCTCTCGCGGACCGGGCAAGGCTGGGGCGCGACATAGGATGTTCCGGTGCGAACCGTTCCCTCGTGGCCCATCCCTGCAGTCCCCTCGGTAGCCGGCAGCGGCGGTGGTGCGATCCGGGTCTTCGATTCCGCGAGTGGCCGCGTCCAGGACACGGTCACCCCCAACGGGATCGCAACGCTGTACGTGTGCGGGATCACGCCATACGACGCGACGCACCTGGGGCACGCGGCCACCTACGTCGCCTTCGACACCCTCGGACGAGCCTGGCGCGACGCGGGCCTCGAGGTCCGCTACGCGCAGAACATCACCGACGTGGACGACCCGCTGCTCGAGCGTGCGGCGAAGACGGGACGCGACTGGCAGGAGATCGCCGCGTCGCAGACCGATCTCTTCCGTTCCGACATGGCCGCGCTGCGTGTGCTCCCGCCGGACGCCTACGTGCGAGTGCAGGACAGCATCGGGGAGACGGGCGAGGCAATCGCCGCCCTCATCGGGGCGGGTCTCGCCTACCGGGTCGACGTCGCCTCGGACGCCGAGCCGGCGGCCACCACCCAGCTGGGCGATGTCTACTACGACGTCGCCGCAGCCGAGGCGGCAAGCGACTGGAACATGGGGGACGTCTCCGGGTACACGGCGGCGGAGATGGAAGCCGCCTTCCTCGAGTTCGGGGGAGACCCCGACCGGGCGGGCAAGCGCGGAGCCTTCGACCCGCTCCTGTGGCGCAGCGCGCGGGCGGGCGAACCCGCGTTCGAGAGCGCCGTTGGCCTCGGGCGCCCCGGCTGGCACATCGAATGCTCCGTCATCGCCACGCAGACGCTCGGCGCTCCGATCTCCGTGCAGGGCGGCGGGCGCGATCTCCGCTTCCCACACCACGAGCTGTCCGCGGCGCACGCCATGTCGCTGCTCTCGGTGGACTCGCACGGGACGCCGGCGGACTTCGCGCGCGCCTACACGCACGCCGGACTCATCGCCTATGACGGCACGAAGATGTCGAAGTCGCTCGGCAACCTCGTGCTCGTCTCACGGCTCACCGCAGCTGGGGTCGCCCCCGGTGCGATCCGGCTCGCGCTGCTCTCACACCACTACCGAAGCGACTGGGAGTGGACCGACGAAGAGCTCGAGGGCTCGAGCGCCCGCCTGCAGGAGTGGCGCGAGCGCGCGGCTCGATCGTCTGACGACACGGTGGCACCCGAGCTCAATACCGTCGTCCAGCGGATGCGCGACGCCATCGCCGACGACCTCGACACCCCTCGCGTCGTCGCGATCGTCGATGAGTGGGCGTCGATGCCCCCCGCCGCGGGAGACGCGGACGTCGTCGCGCTCGTCGACGCCCTGCTCGGGCTGGACCTCACGAGCGACTAGCGGCGGCCTGATGCGCGCGCGGCGGACCGCCGGCGGCGCGCATCCACCGAGGACGGGCGTCCGTGGTCGGCTAGGCCTGACCCTCGTGGTCGTCGTCGGCGTCCTGGTCGTCAGCTCCGCCACCGTCATGCTCGGGTTCTTCGTCCGGCCTCGTCTCGGCGCCTGGTTCGAGGCCCTCGTCGTCGGCCGTGGTCCGTCGTTCGACACCCATGGGGCGCTGCGGGGTCCCCGGGAGATCGGTGGGGAATGCCGCCGGGCCGGGTTGCGGCTTCTTGTCGGCCGCCTGCTCGAGGAAGCGCTCGAACTCCTGCGCGATGGCCTCGCCGGAGGCCTCAGGCGCCTCGACCATGTCGCGGGTGCGCTCGAGGTAGCCGACGTACTGAGCGATCTCGTCGTCCTGGGCGGTCGCCTCCGTGACCTCGGACTCCCACTCGGCGGACTCGGTGACGAGGTCGCCGTGGGGGATCGAGACGTCGACGATCTCTGTCAGCCGGTCCACGAGCGCCAGAGTCGCCTTCGGCGAGGGGGAGTGGTGCGCGTAGTGCGGCACAGACGCCCAGAGCGAGAGCACGAGCATGCCCCGTGAGCGAGCCTCCTCGCCGATCGCCGAGAGCACGCCGGTCGGCCCCTCGTACTCGCTGCGGTCGATGTCGAGCTCATCGCGCACGACCGCGTCGTCGCTCGACATGAAGATCGTGATGGGCCGCGTGTGGGGCACGTCTGCCAGCAGCGCGCCCACGAGCACGATGCGCGTGATGCCTTCGTGCTCGCACAGATCGACGACGTGCTTCGTGAAGCTGCGCCACCGCAGGGTGGGTTCCGGGCCGATGAGCACGAACACGTTCTCGCCGTTGTCCGAGCTCACCGAGAGACCTGCATCGGCGGCCAGCTCCGTGCTCTCGGCTGCGGGATCGGCTTCGTCGGCCTCCCGCTGAGGAGTGCCGCTGAAGGACACGCTGGGCCATTGGATCTTCCGGACGCCCTCGGTTCCCGCGCGCATGACGGGTCGGTGGATGGAGTAGTCGAAGAACGACTCGTCATCGATGTCCTCGATGAGACGGTCCGCGCCGATGGCCTCCTGCAGCGCGCGGACGGCACTTGATGCCGCATCGCCCGCGTCGTTCCAGCCGAGCAGTGCGACGACAAGCAGTCGGCCCCGCGCGAATGGTGTGGTGGCCTCGCTGTGATCCGTCACCGTGCTCCTCGCCATGCTTGAAGTGTTGTCCCAGGATACGCGCCGGGCGTCGGTGGGCCGCCTGCCGCCCCGTAGACTGTCGCCCCGTGGCTCCTTCGAATCTTCCCGACGCCGTCCTCTGGGATATGGATGGCACCATCGTCGACACCGAGCAGTACTGGCAGACAGCCCAGCTGAACCTGCTCGCCGACCACGGGCTGCCTCCGCTCACCGAGGAGCAGGAACTCGGCATGGTCGGGTCGAGCATGGCGGACGCATCGGAGTTCTTCGCCCGCCTGGGCGTCGACCTCGCGCCCGGCGAGATCGTCGACCACATGAACTCGACCGTCATGGCGAGCATCCTCGCCGAGCTGGCCTGGCGGCCCGGCGCGCTCGACCTGCTCGGCGCTCTGCACGCGGCGGGGGTCCCGAACGCTCTGGTCACCAATTCGACGCGCGTCCTCGCAGACGCCGTCGTCTCGACCCTCGACACCCCTCTGTTCGCGATCGTCATCGCGGGCGACGAAGTCGAGAACGGCAAGCCGCACCCGGAGCCCTACCTGCGCGCCGCAGCGCAGCTCGGGGTCGCGCCCGAGCGCTGCGTCGCCGTCGAGGACTCCCGCCGCGGCCTCGAAGCCGCACGTGCCGCAGGATGCGCGACCATCGGCATCCCGCACGGACAGACACTCGAAGCACACCACGCGCACCTCGTCACGGCGACCCTCGAGGGCATAACGCCAGAGGCGCTCGGCGAGCTCGTCGAGCAGGTCGCTCGCGAGACGACGCAGCGCGAGAACGCACACACGGCAGCAGACGCCGCCCCCGCAGAAAGCGAAGCACAGCTATGACCGAGACCGACATCGGCGGACCCTTCCGCGCGGGCGACCGCGTGCAGCTGACCGGGCCCAAGGGGCGTGTCAGCACGCTCTACCTCGAACCCGGCAAGCGGTACTTCATGCACAAGGGAATGATCGACCACGACACCATCATCGGCGTCGACGAGGGCTCCGTGATCTCCGCGACGGACGGCGGCCAGTACCTGGCGCTGCGTCCGCTCCTCGAGGACATCGTCATGTCGATGCCGCGCGGGGCCGCGATCATCTACCCGAAGGATGCGGCCGCCATCCTGGCGAAGGCGGACATCCGACCGGGGGCGCGCGTCATCGAGGCCGGAGTCGGCTCCGGCGCACTCTCGCTCTGGATCCTCCGCATGCTCGGCGGCACCGGATCGCTCACCTCCTTCGAGCGCCGCGAGGAGTTCGCCCAGGTTGCCGAGGGCAACGTCGTGAGCGTGATGGGGGAGAAGCCGGACAACTGGAACCTCGTGCTCGGCGACCTCGCCGAGGCGCTTCCGGAACAGCACGCGGACGGGACGGCGGACCGCGCCGTGCTCGACATGCTCGCGCCCTGGGAGTGCCTCGACGTCGTCGCCGACGCGCTCAAGCCGGGTGGGGTGCTGCTCTGCTACGTCGCGACCGTGACGCAGCTGTCGCGCGTCGCCGAGGCGATCCGAGCGACAGGCTTGTTCACCGACCCCAGCGCCGACGAGACGATGGTGCGAGGCTGGCACGTCGAAGGCCTCGCGGTGCGTCCCGACCACCGGATGATCGCGCACACTGGCTTCCTTCTGACGGCCCGCCGCCTCGCCGACGGGGCGGTCCTGCCCAATCTCAAGCGCCGCGCCTCCAAGTCCGACTTCAGCGACGAGGATGTGGAGATCTGGACGCCGGGCTCGCTCGGCGACCGTCAGGTGAGCGACAAGGTGCTCCGCAAGCGTGCTCGGCTGGCCCAGCGCGGCGCGGCGATCACCGCGGAGAAGGGGCGCGACCAGACCCCAGACGTGGTGGAGGCAACGGATGCTCCCGCCATCAGCACGGAGACTGAGGGAGAGAGCGAATGATGCGCACACGTACCCGACTGGCGGGGGCTGCCCTGACGGCCGCCGCTGTCGCCGTCGCACTGACCGGCTGCGTGACGTGGCCCGAGAGCGAGCTCGACGCGGACGCCTGCGAGCTGCCTGGCGTCGATGGCGCCGCGTCGTCGAGTGTGTCGGCCGACGGCGCGTTCGGCGAGCTGAGCGGAGCGGCGCTCACGCATCCGCTCTCCGTGACGTCGCTGGAGACGACCCGCGATGGAACGGGAACCGGCGACCCGGTGACGTCCTCCGGCGTGGTGCGAGCCAACTTCGAGCTGCTCGACGGCGCCGACGGGGAGGTGCTGGTTCCCTACAGCCCCACCGTCGCGAACGAGACCGGCGGCGCAGCCGCCACGAGCGTCGCGACGATCGCGAACACCTTCCCTGGTCTGGCGGAGGCGATCGAGTGCTCGCAGACGGGTGAGCGCGTCGTCGCCGTCATGCCCGCGAGCGTCCTCTTCGGCGAAGCGGCCACGTCTGTCGGCGTCGACCCTGCCATGACCATCGTCGCCATCGCCGACGTGCTCGACGTCTACCCATCGAGCGCCGGCGGGCGGATCGCGGCCCCAGCGGATGGCATCCCTGCCGTCGTCACCGCCCCCAACGGCACCCCTGGCGTCACGATGCCAGCGCAGGACCCGCCAGCCGCCCCCAAGCGGCACGTCCGCATCGAAGGGTACGGCTCCCCGGTCGCCGAGGGACAGCTCGTCACGATGCAGCTGTCGGCGTTCGATTGGACGACCGGCGAGCAGGTCGCATCGACCTGGACTCCCGGCAACAACGTCCTGCAGCTCACGACCGCGGCCACCGATGGACTCTTCGGGCTGAGCGAGGAGATCGTCGGCACCCCCGTCGGCTCGCAGCTCGTCGTGGTCCTCCCACCCGAGCGGCTCGCCTCCCAGCCTGGCCCGCTGAACGCCTCGGCCACGCAGGGACGCACCCTCGTCTTCGTGATCGACATCCTGGCCGCCGAATAGGCGTCCGCTCCACCCCCAGAAGCCTCTCCCACCCCACGCAAGGCGGATTCATGCAACGACGACTCCCCGCGATCGCCGCGGCCATCCTCCTCTCCCTCGGACTCGCCTCGTGCGCCGGCAGCTCGACGCCCGTAGCGAGTGGCGACGCGCTCAACGGCATCGAGGTCACCGGCGAGTACGGTGCCGCGCCCGCCGTCACCATCGGCGAGGTCTCCGGACTCGGCGACGAGATGGAGCGCCGCATCGAGGTGGAGGGCGACGGCGAGGAGATGACGCTCGATTCGACGGTCACCGCCAACCTCACGGTCTACGACGTCGGCACGCAGGCCGAGCAGAGCCCCTATGGGCCTCTCGGCCAGGTGCTCGACCTCAGCGATGAGGGCATCCCGGGGTATCTCAGCGGCCTGTTCGACGGCGTGACCTCGGGCTCGCGTGTCGTCGCGCTCATCCCGTCGGCGCTGCTCCTGGAGGGGACTGCGAACGCGGGCGCGACCGACACGCCCCCGGCGCTTGTCGTCGCCGACGTGATCGAGATCCCGGAGACACGGGCGACCGGTTCCGAGCAGACGCCCACGCAGGAGCTCGTCACCGTGACCGACGCCGCCGAGGGGGCCCCGCAGATCACGATCGCGGAGGGCGCTGCGGCACCCGACGAGCTCGTCCTCGACACGCGCAAGCTGGGAACCGGTGCTGTCGTCGCCGACGGCAGCACCGTCGTCGTGCAGTACACGGGGGTCCTCTTCGCGAACGGCGAGAAGTTCGACAGCTCCTGGGACCGCGGGGAACCAGCCCAGTTCTCGACCACGGGGGTCGTCGACGGCTTCGCGCAGGCGCTCGTGGGCCAGACGGTCGGATCCCAGGTCATCGCGGTGATCCCACCCGCGCTCGGGTACGGCGACCAGGCGAGCGATACGATTCCTGCCGGCTCGACGCTTGTCTTCGTCGTCGACATCCTCGGCACGATCTAAAGTCGAGGCGTGACGCACGAGCGAACAGACCGAGCGAAGGCCCCCGCGGCTGCGGAGCGCCAGTTCTCGCTCATCCTCGCGCTCCTGACCACGGAGCGCGGACTGACGAAGAGCGACGTCTTCCAGACCGTCCACGGCTACGCGGACGACAGCCGCGACAGCACTTCACCCGCGGCTGCGGCGGCGCGCGAGAAGCGATTCGAGCGCGACAAGGCCGAGCTGCGTGACCTGGGAGTCCCTGTCGAAGTCATCGACGACCCGTCGGCGCCCGGCAACAACCAGCTGGTCCGCTACCGCGTGCCCCGAGGCGGCTTCGCCATGCCTGCCGGCCTCGAATTCGACGCAGACGAGACCTCCCTGCTCAGCCTGGCGGCGCAGGTGTGGCGCGAGGGGTCGGTCTCGCAGGAGTCGAGGCGGGGCCTCATGAAGCTGAAGGCGCTTGGCGCCCAGACGCACGAGGACCTCATCGGAGTGGCACCTCGCCTGCGTGCCCGGGACGCGGCCTTCGAACCCCTCTCCACGGCCATCGAGCAGGGGCAGACCGTTTCCTTCTCCTACTCGAAGCCCGGGGACGACGGGGCCAGCATCCGCCGCGTCGAACCGCTCGCGCTTGTCTTCGCCGACGGCAACTGGCTCCTCGTCTCCTATGACCTGGACCGCTCATCCGAGCGCATGTTCCTGCTGTCCCGCATCGTGTCCGCACCGCGGCCGGCCGGGAACGCGGACGCGTCGCGGTACCCGGGGGTGAGCGCGGAGCAGCACGCGGCGAGAGCGCTCGAGGACCTGGCCGAGCTCGCTGGCAGACAGCGGGCCAGGCTCGAGGTGCGCGCTGGTTCCGACGCCGAGGTCCGCCTGCGCGGTGACGCGCGAGCGACGTCAGGGCCCTGGCTCGAGGTCGAGCTCGGCTACACCGACCTGAGCCTGCTCGCAGACCGACTTGCGTCCTTCGGTCCAGAAGTCAGAGTCGTCTCGCCACCCGAGCTCAGACGCCTCGTCGCCTCGAGGCTGGCCTCGGTCGTGTCGGCTCACGCCGGAGCGTCCTCGTGAGCACCTTCGTCTCGGCTGACCGCCTCGCGCTCCTCGTCTCGTTGGTCCCGTACCTCCGCCAACAGGACGAAGCGGTGCCCGTCGAGACGGCCGCAGCCCACTTCGGCGTGAAGCCGAAGCAGGTGAGGGACGCAGTGAGGCTCATCGCCGTCTCCGGGACCCCGGGAGACGCGGGCGTCTACAGCCACCTCGACCTGTTCGACATCAACTGGGATGCGTTCGAGCTGCAGGACCTCATCGAGGTGACCCACTTCGTCGCGCTCGAGGAGGCGCCTCGCATGTCGAACCGCGAAGCCGCGGCGGTCATCGCGGGACTCGGCTACCTCAGAAGCCTGCCTCGCCTCGTCGATGAGTCCCGTATCGACGAGCTGCTCGGCAAGCTCGGCCCCAGCGGGGCGGCGCCCCACTTCGCCTTCGGGACGACGGGGGAGCATCCGGCAGCTAGGGACGCCGTGGCCGCCGCCATCGCGACGAACAGACGGCTCCGCTTCCGATACCGCAGGGAAGATGGGGTCGAGAGCGTGCGTCACGTGGACGCGTTCACGCTCGAGACGCTCGGCGGCGACCTGTTCCTGCACGGCTGGTGCCTGGAGCGAGACGCAGAGCGGGTCTTCCGGCTCGACCGCATGCGGGATGCCGTGGTCACCGACGTGCGGGCCCCCGCGCGTGCGGAGGCCAAGCGGGGGCGACCGATCTTCGCACCGAGCGACGACCACATGCTCGTGACGCTCGAGGTCGGCACCGCCGTCCTGCCCCTCATCCGCGACTACCTCCCGCCGGGCGCCCCGGTTCCGCAGACGGATGCGCGAGGTCGGGCCGTCGTCGACGTGCGCATCGCCTCCATGCAGCACCTGGCACGCCTCGTCGCCGGGAACGCTGGCCAGATGCGCGTGCTCTCACCAGACTCCGCGCGAGCCGCCGTCCTGCAATGGGCCGCCAACGCGCTCCGCGCTCAGCAGGAAGATTGAATCTGAAAGCGAGTCCGGGCCGGTGGCCTGGCGATTCACCTCAGAGCAGGTATCGTTGGAGTCACTATGCCGTGGTGGAGTTGGGTTCTCATCTGGGTGGGCCTCGTGCTCGTCCTGCTCGCAGTGCTCGGCGCGCTCGGCTACTGGCTCTTCAGGAAGGTCGTCCTCCTGCAGGGCGAACTGGCGAAGTTCGAGGTACTCCTCGAGGCGTTCGAGCAGCGTGCGCAGACTCTCGTCTCGTTCGCGCCGGCCCGGAGCAATGCGATCGTCCGCGGGCTCCGCGAGGTCCAAGTCGAGCGAGGCGAGCTGAACGACGTGCGCGACGAAACCAAGGAGCAGCGACGCGAGCAGCGCTTGGAGCGCGCCCGTGACCTGACGACCGCAGACCCGTTTCAATACGAACACCTTGTGAAAGGCAACTGACACCATGCCGAATCTGACTGGCCCACACCTCATCATCATCCTGGTGATCATCCTGCTGCTCTTCGGTGCTCCGAAGCTTCCCGGCCTCGCGAAGAGCATCGGACAGTCGATGCGCATCTTCCGCGGCGAGGTCAAGAACATGAAGAAGGACGACGAGGTCGACGTCCCGCCGGCCACCGACGTCTACTCGCAGCCGGCCGCTTCGACCACGCCGGCAGCTCCGCAGGCACCGGCGGCACCCCAGGCCCCGGTGACGCCTCCAGCGCAGAACTCGGCACCGGCCGCACCGGCGCCCGAGGCACCCGCCGCGCCCAGCACGGACGCCAGGGGCAACACGGGCACCTCCAACTGACGTGACCGTTCAACCCGAGGGGGCTCCGCTGGCGGTCGAGCCGACGAAGTCGAAAGCGAAGAAGAGCCGGAAGCGCGACCCTGACGGGCGCATGCGCCTCGCGGAGCACCTCATCGAGTTCCGCAACCGCCTCATCATCTCGGCGATCGGCATCGTCATCGGAATGGTGGGCGGCTTCCTCCTCACCGACTGGGTGTTCAACGTGATGGCCGACCCCATCCGTGAGATCGCCGAGGCCCGAAACCGCAACGCGGACCTCAACTTCGAGGGCATCACCAGCGCGTTCGATCTCCGCCTGCAGATCTCGCTCACGCTCGGCATCATCATCTCGGCCCCGGTCTGGCTCTACCAGATCTGGATGTTCATCGTCCCAGGGCTGAAGAAGAACGAGCGCTGGTACGCGCTCGGCTTCGTGGGAACCGCGATCCCGCTGTTCCTCGCCGGGGTCTGGGTGGCCTGGATGCTGATGCCCCGCATCGTCGAGGTGATGCTGAGCTTCGCGCCCGCGGAGAGCGCCAACTTCATCAACGCGGCCAACTACTACAAGCTGATCATGACGCTCTGCCTGGCCGTCGGCATCGCCTTCATCCTCCCCGTGATCCTCGTCATGCTGAACTTCGCTGGCATCATCACCGGAGAGGCCATCCTGAAGGGGTGGAGGGTCGCCGTGCTCCTCGTCGCCCTGTTCGCCGGCATGGCGACGCCCTCGGCGGACGTGCTGTCCATGTTCTTCCTCATGGCGCCCATGCTCGCGCTGTACTTCCTCGCCGTCGGCATCGCGATCATCAACGACAAGCGACGAGCCAGGAAGCACAAGAAGTTCGAGGCCGACCTCGCGGCAGCCGAAGCGTCCGCAACATGACCCCGAGCCCGTCCGAGCGCTTCGCCGCGAGCAGGGCGCGCGCCAAGCTGCAGCAGTTCGAGCTGTTCAGGCGCGAGCTGAGCTTCGACCTCGACGAGTTCCAGATCGCATCCTGCGCGAGCGTCGAGGCCGGCAGGAGCGTCCTCGTGGCGGCACCGACAGGAGCAGGCAAGACGGTCGTTGCCGAGTTCGGCGTGTTCCTCGCGATGCGACAGCCGAACGCCAAGATCTTCTACACGGCCCCCATCAAGGCGCTGAGCAATCAGAAGTTCAGTGAGTTCGTCCGTCGCTACGGCGAGAGCGAAGTCGGACTGCTGACGGGCGACGTCAACATCAACCCGCGGGCCCGCATCGTCGTCATGACGACCGAGGTGCTCCGCAACATGCTCTACGCGGGCAGCGACCTGCTCGACGACCTCGCCTACGTCATCATGGATGAGGTCCACTACCTCGCCGATCGCTTCCGCGGGGCCGTCTGGGAAGAGGTCATCATCCACCTCCCCAGCGAGGTGCGTCTCATCTCGCTGTCGGCGACGGTCTCGAACGCGGAGGAGTTCGGCGACTGGCTGCAGACCGTCCGCGGTGACACCGACGTCATCGTCTCCGAGGAGCGGCCGACCCCGCTGTTCCAGCACGTGCTCGTCGGCCATCGCCTCTACGACCTCTTCGAGACTCGAGACGGCGACATCGCCGACCGAGTGAACCCCGACCTGGTGAGGGCAACCCAGGGCGGCGGTGGTCGACGCGAGGACGGCCGCGACCGCGACCGCGTCGGCAGACGCGGGCGAGGCAGCAGCTGGAAGGAGCAGCGCTTCCAGGCGCCGCGCGCCGACCGTGCCGGCCTGACGAAGATGCTCGACGACGCGGACATGCTGCCCGCGATCAACTTCATCTTCAGCCGCAAGGGCTGCGACCAGGCCGTGTCGCAGGTGCTTCGCGCTGGCGTCTCGCTGACGACCAGGGAAGAGCGCGACGAGATCAGGTGGATCGTCGAGGACCGCTGCCGCAACCTGCTCGACGAGGACCTCGGAGTGCTCGGCTACTACGAGTGGACGGAAGGTCTCGAGCGGGGCATCGCCGCACACCACGCCGGTCTCCTGCCCGCCTTCAAGGAAGTCGTCGAAGAGCTCTTCCAGAGGAAGCTCGTGAAGCTAGTCTTCGCCACCGAGACGCTCGCCCTCGGCATCAACATGCCTGCTCGGACGGTTGTCCTCGAGAAGCTCGAGAAGTTCAACGGCGAGTCACGCGTGCCCATCACCCCGGGGGAGTACACGCAGCTCACCGGCCGGGCAGGGCGTCGCGGCATCGATGTCGAAGGCCACGCCGTGGTGCAGTGGGTCGGGGGCATGCACCCGCAGGCCATCGCCTCGCTGGCTTCCCGTCGTTCGTACCCGATGAACTCGAGCTTCAAGCCCACCTACAACATGGCGGTCAACCTCATCGACCGCTTCGGTCGCGCTCGTACCCGCTCGGTGCTCGAGTCGTCGTTCGCCCAGTTCCAGGCGGACCGCGCCGTCGTCGACCTGGCCAAGCGCGTCCGGCAGCAGGAGGAGGCCCTTGCCGGCTACGAGGACGGCATGAAGTGCCACCTCGGCGACTTCTTCGAGTACTCGCGCATCCGACGTGAGCTGAACGATCTCGAGCGCAAGCGCATCCCGCACGACGAGGCGCACCAGCATGCGGCTCGCGAGCGGCGCCAGACGAAGCTCACCCAGCTGCAGACCGCCCTCAAGCGCCACCCGTGCCATGTCTGCCCCGACCGGGAGCAGCACGCGCGCTGGGGCGAGCGGTACTGGAAGCTGAAGCACGAGAACGACAAGTTCACCCGGCAGATCGAGTCGCGCACCGGTGCCGTCGCGCAGGTCTTCGACCGGATCACAGAGCTGCTGCTCGAGCTCGGCTACCTGGCCCCCGCCGAGAGCGGAGACAGGGACCTCGCGGTCACGGCGCACGGGCGCACGCTCGCGCGCATCTACGGCGAGCGCGACCTGCTCATCGCCGAGTGCCTGCGTCGGCAGGTCTGGAACGAGCTGAACCCGCAGCAGCTCGCCGCGATGGCCGCCGTGCTCGTCTACGAGCCGCGGCGAGAAGAAGAGAGCCTCGAGGAGTACCAGCTGCCGCGCGGCGCGTTCCGCGGGGCGATGCAGACGACCGAGAAGCACTGGCAGGCGTTGGATGAGCTGGCCGAGCGATTCCGCGTGCCACGTTCGTCGAGGCTCGCGACGAACCTCGCGCCGGCCATCTTCCACTGGGCGCACGGCGCGGAGCTCGAGCGTGTGCTCGACGAGTCGAATCTCGCTGCCGGCGATTTCGTGCGCTGGTGCAAGCAGGTGCTCGACGTGCTCGACCAGATCGAGAAGGTCGCGGAGGGCAAGTTCGCGACCACCGCGCGCCAGGCCGCGAACAGCGTGCGCCGCGGGATCGTCGCGTACTCGGGGGTTGGGTGAGGTCGTTCTGGCTCTCGCTGCTCGCCGCCGTCGCCGGTGGACTGCTGCTGAGGGCCGCGTTCCCAGGACCGGCGCTGTGGCCCCTCGCCTTCGTCGGCACAGGCCTCGTGCTCTGCTCGCTCATGCACCGCTCCGCAGGCGGAGCGCTCCTCGTGGGCCTCGCATCCGGGCTCTCGTACTACTTCCCGCTCATCGCCTGGGCGTCGCTGTTCCTGGGCCCGGTGCCGTGGAGCGCCCTCAGCATCCTCTCGTCGCTGTTCTGGGCCGGGGGAGCGGTGCTCATCGCGCTCGCCTACCGGCGCGTCACGGCGCGATGGGAGACCGGCCCCAAGCGCCTGCTCCTCGTCCCAGCGGCCGTGGCGGGCCTGTGGACGCTGCGGGAGGGGATCTACTCTGCATGGCCGTACGGCGGCTTCGCGTGGGGTCGTGTCGCCCAGTCACAGTCGGCGAGCCCGTTCGCGGAGCTCGTCTCCTGGCTGGGTCTCTCCGGCATGGGCTTCGTCATGGTCTTCCTCGTCGCGCTGGTCCTCGAGCTCGGCCGCTCGCGCGCCCGCCCGCTCACCTGGGCGACCGCGGCCGCCGCCATCCTGGTCGTCACCGCCGTTCCCCTCTTTCCCACGAACACGATCGGCTCCGCCCGGATCGCGGCAGTGCAGGGTGACACCCCCGAGGCTGCTTACTTCGTCGAGGGTGACCCTGGCGATGTCTTCCTCGGCCACGTCAACGCGACGCGCACCATCCCAGACGACGCCGAGGTCGACGTGATCCTGTGGCCAGAAGGCTCCATCGACCTCAACCCGGACGCTTCGCCCGGCGTGCGCCGCACGCTCGATCAGCTGAGCGACAGCTACGGCGCGCCCATCGTGGCCAACACGGTCACGGTGGAGCCGGGGGAGACCCAGGCCGATGACCGCTTCTTCAACTCGCAGTTCGTGTGGGATGCGGAGAGCGGATGGGGCGACCAGTACGACAAGAAGCACCCCATCCCGTTCGGCGAGTACGTCCCGGACCGGGACTTCTGGTACTCGCTCGCTCCCGACCTCATCGGCATGATCGGCCGCGGATACTCGCCGGGGGAGCGCGACAGCATCCTCGAGATCGGCGACATCAAGGCCGGCACCTACATCTGCTACGACATCGTCGACGACGTGCTGATCAGGGACGCCGTCCTGGGAGGCGCGACGGTGCTCTTCGCGCCGAGCAACAATGCCGACTTCGGGAAGACCGACGAGCCGGCTCAGCAGCTCGCGTTCGCCCGTCTCAGGTCGATGGAGACGGGACGCTCGCTGGTGCAGGCGTCGACGGTGGGGATGAGCGCCATCTACTCACCGGAGGGGCGCACGCTCGCGGAGCTGCCCTGGTACGAGCCCGGCGTGATGATCGTCGACGTCCCGCTCGCCGATGGCATGACGCCCGCTGTCCGCCTCGGGCGCGGCATCGAGATCACGCTCGGGATGCTCGGGCTCGGCCTCCTCATCGGCGCCGGCAGCTCGAAGACCCAGCGGATGCGCGACTCGGCGACACGCATCCGGCTCCGGTAGCGGGCGCCCAGCCTCTGCGCCCAGACAGCACCACGGTCCAGCAACACGAAAGGGACGAAGCCACAGGCTTCGTCCCTTTCGACATTCATCGTCGCTCGCTGAGCGACCTCCGGGGGTCAGACGTCTTTCGCGCCCTTGGTTCCGCGCCGTGAGCGCAGGAACGCGAGTCGCTCCTGGAGGACCTCTTCGAGCTCCTCCCGAGTGCGACGCTCGAGCAGCATGTCCCAGTGAGTGCGCTGGTGCTTCTGCTCCGGCGCCTCGTAGGCGACCTGTTCGCCACCTTCATCCAGCAGACGACCCTCGTTGCCGCTCTTCGGCGACGCCCAGACCTCGGGCACCTCCGCTTCGGCGGCAAAGGTGACGGCGAAGCGCTCACCCAGTGTCGTCTCGTACGTTCGCACCTGGCGGTCGACAAGGACAACGCCCTCGTCACTCTGCAGGCTCTGTGCGCCGAGCCGCATTCCGCGCAGACTTCGATCAGCCATGCTGACCTCCTCTCCTCGTCAGTGCGGTTCTACTACTACCGGTCAAACGTGCGATTGTGCCGAGGTATTCCCGCGCGTTCCAGCTTTTCCTCGAAAACTCATAGATTTAGGCGGCGTCGCACAACCTCGGCGGCCAGGTCAGCGCGGTCCGTGACAAGGCCATCCACGCCGCGCTCGAGGAGGTCGCGCATCCTGGCCGGGTCGTTGATCGTCCAGACGTGCACCTCGGGCACGTGCCGGTGGAACCCACGCAGCCTGGCGGGGGAGAGCAGATCGAGACCTGCGGCACGCTCCGGGATCTGCACCGCGGACGCGCCCCGGAGTGCCCGGTGAAGCAGTCGGCCAGAACGCACGGACATGGCGATGAGCGCCGCCGCGATGCCCGGGCTCGCCACGCCACGAGCCGCTTCGGGCAGCAGGGCGGCCGTGCGCCGCAGCCGAAGGGCGGAGAAGGAGGTGATGAGCACTCTGGACGACGCGTCTGCTCGCCGGACAGCCTCGGCAACGGCCTCCACCGCGTCCGCCGACTTGACGTCGACGTTGAATCGCGCGGCGGGGAACTCCTCGAGGGCCTCCTCGAGCAACAGCAGCCTGGCACCCGGCGTCGGCCCCGCCGACGTGAGCCCGGCCAGCACGGATGCGGGGGAGCCAGCGACCGGCCGGTCGCTGCCGTCGTAGCCCTCGAGCGTCTCGTCGTGCCACAGCACGGCAAGGCCGTCTGCGGATGCCCGTGCGTCCGTCTCGATGTGGGTCGCCCCGACGTCGAGCGCGGCGCGGAACGCCTCCATCGTGTTCTCCGTCGCCAGCAGGGCGAGGCCTCGGTGGGCGAGGATGCGCGGTCCAGCGCCGTCCAGGTACGGGTGCTGCATGCGTCCAACGCTAGTGCGCGGGGGCGACGCCGCGCCCAATAGACTCGGAGGCATGGCTGAACAGATTCTCAACCCGCTGGCCGCCGGTTCCCTCGAGGGCAAGCGCGCGCTTGTCACGGGGTCCTCGCGCGGTATCGGCGCGGACACCGTCAAGTTCCTCGCGCAGGCTGGCGCCAAGGTCGTCGTGAACTACCGCAACAAGGAGGCCCGCGCCGTCAAGCTGGTCGACGCGATCACCGCCGACGGCGGCACGGCGATCGCCGTGGGTGCCGACCTCACCGACGAGGCGAGCCGCCGGGGGCTCTTCTCGAGCATCGAGAGCGCGTACGGCGGGCTCGACGTGCTCGTCCTCAACGCGTCCGGCGGCATGGAGTCGGGCCTCGGCGAGGACTACGCCCTGAAGCTCAACCGCGACGCGCAGGTCGAGACCCTCAAGGGCGCCCTCGAACTCATGGGGGACGGCGGGCGTGTCGTGTTCGTCACGAGCCACCAGGCGCACTTCATCCGTACGACGCCCACGATGCCGGAGTACGAGGCCGTCGCCAGCTCAAAGCGGGCGGGAGAGGACGCCCTGCTGGCGCTCGTGCCCGAGCTCACGGAGCGCGGCGTCGAGTTCGTCGTCGTGTCCGGCGACATGATCGAGGGGACGATCACGGCGACGCTGCTCGACCGCCTCAACCCGGGTGCGATCGCCGCCCGCCGCGAGGAGGCGGGCAAGCTCTACAACGTGCAGGAGTTCGCGGCCGAGGTCACGAAAGCGGTCGTCGAGCCGGTTCCGGCCGACAACCTGCGGCTCATCGGAGACACGTCAGGGTTCGTCACGGAGTAGCGGCTCTGCCGTCGTCCTGCACGACTGGCGGACCCAAGGCGGAGATGCCCGGACCACACGGTCCGGGCATCCTGCTGTCGATCACTGCTCCTGCACCGTCACGGACGGAGGGACGGGGGGAGAGCAAGCCAGCGGAGCTCAGGAGTGCTTGAGCGAGTTCGTCGCGAGCTTCCGTCCTGGACCATCTTCGAAGAGCTCCTGGAGCTGCAGCAGATGCTCGCGCCAGCCGTCGCGGTACTTCGCGACGTGGATCTCGGCGTAGTCGCCCCGGGGGAATCCCTGCTCGAGGACACGCACCTTGCTCTTCTTGTCTTTCTGCTGCACGACGACAAGTACGACGTCCGTCTCGAAGTCGCCTGATTTCGTCTTCCAGGTGAAGTGCAGTTCCTCAGGAGCATCGATCTTGGTGATGGTTCCCGAGGTGATACGGGGTTTCTTCTTGCCTGGCCGCAGGGAGCGTGCCGTGATCTTCGCGCCGCGCTTGATCTTGAATTCGGAGTCGGGCCACCACAGCTCGCGGAGGTCCTCGTCGACGAGTGCCTGCCAGATGAGCTCTGCGGGTGCCTTGATCCGCACGCTGATGTCGATGCTGGGGGTGAACACCGCGCGTGGGGCCTCGGTCGCTACTTGCGGCTTTGGCCCACGAGCTGCCACGGGATGAACAGCGCCAGTGAGTTCAGGAGGATGCCGGCCAAGAACACCAGGAGACGAAGCGTGTCGCCGTCGACCTGGAAGGCCAGTCCGTAGCACCAGATGCCGGCGCCGAAGATGATGATGCAACCGATGGCAATCAGAACGCTCACGAGTGTCGGCTCCCAGAATCTCTCAGTGACACAAACAACGACGAGGTGGCGCGAGCCACGAAGTCAGCCACGGCAAAATCATCACCGCGTCCACACAGCCTACTGGATGCGGGGCGACGTGCTCGCGCATGACGAGCCGCCTCCGCTACATCCGATAATGCACATTATGACATTACGAGGTGTCGTCCCGCTCCTCTGCTCTCCACTCGCCAGCAATGTCCACACAACCGGCGATGATCTGATCGGACCACGATGATCGGGTGCGCATCCGCTCTCCTGGACAGAATCGTCATCGAAGGAGGAACCGTGATCTCGACACTCAACCATCTCGTCCAGCACATCGAGGCGCACCTCGGCGACAGCATCGACGTCGCCTCGCTCGCCAGCTCGCTCGGCACGACCGAATACCACGCTCGGCGGATGTTCTCATCGCTGGCCGGGATGCCCTTGAGCGAGTACATCAGGCGACGGCGCATGACCGTGGCTGCAGGCGATGTGCTCGGCGATGACGAGCTGCTCGAGATCGCAACCCGGTTCGGCTACGGATCGACCGAGGCCTTCGGCCGGGCGTTCCGCGCCGTGCACGGATCGACACCCGGTGAGGTTCGCCGAGCCGGTGGCCCCCTTCGCTCACAACCGCAACTCAGGTTCCGCCTGACCGTAGAAGGGAACTCCCCCATGGACACACGAATCATCGAACATCCCGCTTTCCAGCTGATCGGGCACGCCGCACGCGTTCCGCTCATCCACAACGGCGTGAATCCTCACATCCAGGCGCATATCGCGGCGATTCCGGCGGAGGCGCACGCGAGGCTCAAGGCGCTGAGTTCCGGCGAGCCGACCGGCTTGCTCCAGGTGAGCGCCGACGTCGACCCGGACTACACGGAGGGCACTCCCCTGACCTATCTGCACGGCGTCGCCGTGGGGCACGACCATGCGGTGCCAGATGACCTCGACGTCATCGGGGCGCCGGCGGGAACCTGGGCCGTCTTCACAGCAACTGGAGACTACCCGGCTGCACTGCAACAGCTCTGGGCCGCCACGGCGACCGATTGGTTCCCGTCCAACCCGTGGCGGCTGCGCCCGGGCCCCTCGATCGTCGCGATCATCGACCGGTCGCCAGACTTCAGCACGGCGACGTGCGAGTTGTGGTTGCCTGTCGAGCGGAGTTGAGCGGCGGTCGAATGACGCTCACGCGAGGCCGATGCTTTTTATATCTTTATGATCTAGGAAGAGCGCAGCAAGCGGCATCTCTCCAGAGATGAGATCGGCGCGCACGTCTCCTCACCCGGCCTTACGCTCCATGACGAGAATGCACGGCTGGCCGTGATTCCGGCGGGATGCTTGGGAGATCATGAGCGATCTTGCGACGCAGCCAGCACCCACCACTCCGAAACGACTCTCCTTCCTCGCCTTCGTCGAGCACACCAGAGTCTCCGCGCATCGATCGCTCGGCCTCCAGGAGGGCTTGGAGCTCTTCGAGTACGCCGAAGACCTCGGCTACGACACCGGGTACGTGCGCCACCGGCACCTCGAGACGTACCTTTCCTCGCCCTTCACGTTCCTCGCCGCAGCGGCCCAACGCGCCCGGCGCATCCGAGTCGGGACGAGCGTCACTCCCCTGCGCTTCGAGCAGCCGGTGCGCCTCGCTGAGGACGCGGCGACGCTCGATCTGCTCACGGGAGGACGGCTCGAGCTCGGGCTCAGCTCCGGATACGCGGCGACCGAGTCGACGTTCGCGCAGGCCTTCGGCAGGATCGAGGGCGATGACGTGCGTGCGCTCGTCGACGCACGTCTCGACACCTTCCTCACGGCGATCGAAGGGAGAACCATCGCCACGGCCGAAACCGACCTGCCTTTCGCCGAGGCCGGCAGCGCGCTGACCGCGCAGCCTCAGAGTCCGGGGCTCAGGGGCCGCGTCGCCTACGGGGCCGGTGGCGGCACAAGCGCGCGGAAGACCGGCAGGCGCGGACTGCGACTGCAGCTCTCGACCCTCAACACGGAGATCGGGGACCTCGGCTTCGAGGACACGCAGGCGCAGTACATCCGCGATTATCGCGAAGAGCACGCCAAGGCGAGCTCCCTCACCTCGTTCGCCTCGGTGAGCCGCGCCATCGCGCCCTACGACACGCCCGCCGAGCGCTCGGAGCTCGAGTGGCTGCTCGAGCGCGACGCCGAGCGCGCCGCGAATGTAGGCGGCGGTCCCCTCCCCTTCCAGTTCGGGCGCATCGCCCACGGGACCGGCGAGCAGGTCGCAGCAGCCCTCGCCGGCGACGCTGGCATCCACGCGGCCGACGAGCTCGTCATCGCCCTCCCCTTCGACTACCCCGCCGAGATCCAGCGGCGCATCCTGCGCCAGTTCGCCGAAGACGCGGCACCGCACCTCCCGTACCTGAACCGCTGAGGTAAGCGCGGACGCCTGGCGGGACGCGCCGCCGAGCGTTCGATGTCCCGAGGGCTGGCCGTGCCGATAGCCTGGGCGAGTCCCCCATCAGACGAGGAGCGCCGTGTTCGCCAACGCCCTGCTGATCGCCGTCGCGATCCTCGCCGCCATCCTCGTGGGGCTCGTGTCCCGCCGCGTGCTCGGCGTCCCGATCGGGTACATCCGGGCGATCATCGTCGGAGCGCTCGTCGTGATCGCCTCGATCCCCTTCGGCAACTGGATCATCCGCGAGACCGGCGTCGACCAGCTCGAGGACGGCGAGACCAACTTCACGGTCGTCGTGGTCGTGGTGCTCCTCGCCGTCTCGTGGATCTTCGCCCTCGGCGTGCTCGTCCTCGTCGCCCTCGAGGCGACCATCCCCACCCGCGCGTTCCCGAACCCCATCGAGCTCGTCCGCTCCGCCATCCGGCGTCGCAGCCGTACGAAGCGCTATCTGCAGATCCTCACGATCGCGTCGCGCGACGGGGCCGGCTGGCTGCTGCACGGGCGCCGCACCTCGACCGCAGAGGGGCGCACGACCGCCCAGCAGCGCGCGGATGCCCTCATCACGACCATCAACCACGCCGGCGTCACGTTCGTGAAACTCGGGCAGGTCCTCTCGACGAGACGTGACCTCGTCCCGGAGCCCTACCTCTCCGCGCTCGCGCGGCTGCAGTCCAACGCGACGACGGTGCCGTGGCCCGAGATCGAGCGGGTGCTGAAGAGCGAGCTCGGGGCGCCCCTCGACACGATCTTCCGGGAGATCGACTCCACTCCCCTGGCGGCCGCCTCGGTCGCACAGGTGCACCGCGCCCGCCTCGTCGACGGCACCCCCGTCGTCGTCAAGGTGCAGCGACCGGATGCGCGAGCTCAGGTCGAAGCCGACGTGGACATCATCGGGCGTCTCGCGGACCGGGCCGAGACGCACACGGCGCTCGGCAGGGAGATGCGGCTCTCCGCGATGGCCGCCGGCTTCACGACGACGCTGGAAGAGGAGCTCGACTATCGGGTCGAGGCTCGAAACGTGCACATGATCGAGAGCACGATGCGCGAGATCCACGCGGGCTCCCCCGAGCTCACGGAGATCGCCATCCCTGCCGTGTACTCGGCGGCGAGCGCGCGCAGGGTCCTGACGATGGACGTCATGGACGGGAGCCCGCTGAGCTCAGCAGCCGACCGCCTGGAGGCACTGGGCCCGGAGGCCCGCCACGACCTCGCGCAGACGCTCATGGAGACGGTCATCGAGCAGATCCTCGTCTACGGCGTCTTCCACGCCGATCTGCACCCCGGCAATGTGTTCATCCGCGACGACGGCACGCTCGGCCTCATCGACTTCGGCGCGATCGGCATCGTGCAGCGAAGCCAGCGCGAGCACCTGGCCGCGTTCCTGCTCTCGGCGGCCAGCGACGACGACGTGTCGGCCGCCGACGCGCTGCTCCTCATCGTCGACGCTCCCGAGGACCTCGACGTGGAGGCCTTCCGGCACGACATCGGCATCGCACTCACCTCGGTGCAGCACTGGCCTCGCGGGGAGGGCTCGATCTTCACGATGATGCTCGACGTCATCCGCAAGCACCACCTCGCGCTCCCCTCGACGCTCGCCTCCGCGTTCCGCAGCTTCGCGACGCTCGAGGGCTGCCTTCGCGTCATCGAACCGGACTTCGACTTCGTGCAGCGCGCGCTCCCCTTCGTGCCGAAGCTGCTGAAGCAGCTCCTCGCACTCAAGCGGGTCGTCGGCACCGCGCAGGCGAAGGCCGCCATCGCCGCCGCCTATGCTGCCCGCATGCCGAACCGCATCGACACGATCGTCTCGAAGCTCGAAGACGGCGAGCTGAGCGTGCGGGTCAGTCCGTTCTCCGACCGACAGGACCGCAGCTGGCTCGGGGGGCTCGTCAGCCGAGGCATCGACACGGCGGTGGCCCTGACTGCCGTGATCCTCGCGATCGTGCTGGTCGTCGCGGGCGGCGGTCCAACGCTCGCCCCCGGCCTGCAGCTGTTCAACCTGCTCGGGGCGGTGATCGGCCTGCTCGGCTTCTTCGGGATCCTGCGCGCCATGCTGCGCTCCATCGTCGGATCCAGGGGGCAGTCGCTGACGGACTAGGGCGCGGTGCCCTCGGCGAGCTCGTCGAGCTCCTCGGCCCCACGACGGGCCACCCGCTTGCTGACGACCAGGCGCCACATGAGGCCGAGGCCGAGGAACCACAACGGCAGCACGATCAGGCCGGCGCGGGTGTCCTCGCCCATGGCGAGCGCGACGAGGATGAAGGCGAAGAACGCCAGGATCACCCACGGCATGAACCGTCCGCCCGGCATCTTGAACTTCGAGGCCTCGTGGAGCTCGGGGCGCTTCTTCCGGAACATGAGGTAGCTGACGAGGATGAACGTCCACGTCGCGATGAAGTTGAGGGAGCTCACGGAGGTCACGACCGTGAAGGCCGCCATCACGTTGTCACCGAGGGCGAGCACCGGTAGCGCCGCGAAGAGGAACGCCGTCGTGAAGAACACGCCCTGCGTCGGCACGCCACGCGAGTTGAGGAGGCCGAACCGCTTCGTCGCCTGCCCGTCCGCCGCGAGGCCGTAGAGCATCCGCGTCGACGAGTAGAAGCCGGAGTTGGCGCTCGACGCCGCCGAGGTGAGCACCACCAGGTTGACGACGATGGCCGCCGCCGGGAACCCGATGAGCTCGAACATCGAGGTGAACGGGCTCACTCCCGGCTGGATCTGGTCCCAGGGGGTCACCGACATGATGATGACGAGCGCGCCGACGTAGAACACGAGGATGCGCACGACGACCGAGTTGATGGCCTTCGGCAGGTTCTTCTCAGGATCCTCCGCCTCCGCGGAGGCCGTGCCGACGAGCTCGATGCCGACGAACGCGAACACGCCCATCTGGAAGCCCAGGATGAACCCACTGATGCCGAACGGGAACATGCCGCCGTGGTCCCACAGGTGCGAGACCGAGGCCGTGACGCCGTCCGCGCTCGTGAAGCCGGTGACGAGCAGGAAGATGCCGACGCCGATGAGGGCGAGAATCGCCACGACCTTGATGATCGCGAACCAGAACTCCGTCTCGCCGAAGGCCTTGACCGGCTGCAGGTTGAGAAGGAGCAGACCGATCGCCGTGGCGATCGCCGGCGCCCAGGCGGGGATGTCGGCGTTGAAGAACGCCACATAGCCCGTGATGGCGACGATGTCGGCGATGACCGTGATGACCCACGCCAGCCAGTACGTCCAGGCGACGACGTAACCGGCCCAGGGGCCGATGAGGTCGGCCGCGACGTCCCCGAACGTCTTGTACCCGAGGTTCGAGAGCAGCAGCTCCCCGAGGGCCCGCATGACGAAGAACAGCGCGAGGCCGACGATCGCGTACACGAAGATGATCGACGGTCCGGCGAGGCTGATCGTGGTCCCCGACCCCAGGAAGAGCCCGGTGCCGATGGCTCCGCCGATCGCCAGGAGCTGCAGATGCCTGGCCTTGAGACCACGACGCAGCCCGCCGGGCGCCGTCCCCTCGCTGTGCGGATGCTGCGCCTCGGTCTGGACTGTGCTGCTGGTCACCGGAACCCCCTCGATACTGCTCGATGCCGAACCCGGGAATTCTAGTCTCCGGTCGGCACGCACGCAGACCGGGTCTACATTGGTCGCATGCACGATCTGCGCACCGCGCGACCAGAGGCTGCCGCCGCCTCCCACACCAGAACCAGCGGCACCCTCCTCGCCCGGTCCGCCGTGGGCGTCGCCGCGATCGGCATCGTCTTCGGCGATATCGGCACGAGTCCCCTCTACGCCCTGCGGGCGGTGTTCTCCGAGCACGACGGCATCGTGCAGCCGAGCATCGCGCACGTCTATGGGCTGATCTCGCTCATCATCTGGGCCGTCACGCTGCTCGTCACCGTCAAGTACGTGCTGTTCGTGCTCCGCGCCGACCACGAGGGCGAGGGCGGGATCCTCGCGCTCTCCACCCTCATCGGGCGGCGCCTTCGCGGATCACGGCGCGCCATGGCCGCGACGACCCTCGTCGGGATCATCGGGGCAGCCCTCTTCTTCGGGGACAGCGTCATCACGCCTGCGGTGTCCGTGCTGTCGGCCGTCGAGGGCCTCGAGATCGCGGTGCCGGGCACCGGGGCACTGGTCGTGCCCATCGCCCTCGTCGTGCTCGTCGGCCTCTTCGCGCTGCAGCGGTTCGGCACCGCCGGCATCGGCCGTCTGTTCGGCCCGATCATGCTGATCTGGTTCATCACCCTCGCGCTGCTCGGAATCCCCCACATCCTGGAGCATCCCGAGATCCTCGCGGCGTTCTCTCCGCACCACGCGCTCGGCTTCATCTTCAGCGAGCCGCTCATCGCCGGCGTGGCGCTGGGAGCCGTGGTGCTTGCCGTCACGGGCGCCGAGGCCCTCTACGCCGACCTCGGCCATTTCGGCCGCTCCCCCATCTCGAAGGCCTGGCTGTTCGTCGTGTTCCCGGCCCTCACGGTCTGCTACCTCGGTCAGGGCGCCCTCGTCATCGAGGACCCGACCGCCATCGACAACCCCTTCTTCCGCATGGCCCCCACCTGGGCGGTGTTCCCCCTCATCGGCCTCGCGACGCTCGCCACCGTCATAGCCTCCCAGTCGGTGATCTCCGGCACCTTCTCGGTCGCCAGACAAGCCATGCGGCTCGGCTTCCTGCCGAACCTCAGCGTCAAGCACACCTCGCGTGCGTCCATCGGCCAGATCTACATCCCGGTCGTCTCGATGATCCTTCTCGTGCTGATCATCGGGGTCGTCCTCGGGTTCCGAACGTCGGAGAACCTGGCGGCGGCCTACGGGCTCGCGGTGACGACTACCTTCCTGCTCACGTCGTCGCTCTTCATCGTGTACCTGCGCATCGTGTGGGAATGGCCCTGGTACCGAGTGCTGCTCGTGACGGTGCCGATCGTCCTGCTCGAGCTCGCCTTCTTCGTCTCGGGTCTCGTGAAGTTCTTCGCGGGCGGCTGGCTGCCGCTCGTGCTGGCCGCCGCGATCATCCTGACCATGCTCACCTGGAGACGCGGCCGCGAGATCGTCACCGGCAGGCGCGAGCGCCTGGAGGGTACCCTGCAGGAGCTCATGAGGCGGCTCCTCGCGGACCAGCCGACGCGCGTCCCCGGTTGGGCCATCTACCCCCACGGCGGCGCCCGCACGGCGCCCCTCGCGCTCCGCCTCAACACCCGGGTCAACCACGCGCTCCACGAGCACGTGCTGCTCGTGCGCGTCGCGACGGCCGATGTGCCGCACATCCCGGAGCGCGCGCGCTGTCGGATCGACGACATCGGGCCAGCCCCCGAGGGCCTCGTGCACATCACCCTGACCTACGGGTTCCTCGACCGTCGGGACGTGCCGCTGTCGCTTCGGGACGCCCGGCTCGCCGGCACCGTCTCGCAGTTCGACAACGAGAGCGCGATCTTCTTCCTCTCGCGCATCGCGCTCCGGCCAGGCCACGCGAGTGGAATGGCGACCTGGCGGGCCAAGTTCTTCGTGCTCATGTCGCGCGGTGCGTCGTCTCCCGCAGCGCAGTTCGGGCTGCCTCCTGAGCAGACCGTGGAGATCTCGCCGCAGGTGCTGCTCTAGGCTCTCGCCGCCTCCGCGCGTGCGAAGCCCGTCAGGTACGCCGGCACGAGCACGGACGCGGTGAACAGCAGCGTGAGCACGAACGTGCACGTGAGCACCGTGAGCAGGTCGTACGCTCCCCCGGAGATCCAGAAGCTGCAGAACGTCGCGCCCGCGGCCGCCAGGATCGAGTGCCCGAGAGCGAGCGGCAGCACGCGCTGGCGGGTGTAGGAACGAAGTCCCGTTGACACGCCACGCTCGGCTGCGAGCGCAGCGACTGCGCCCAGGATGCACAGCCCGAGCATCGCGATCCAGCCGAGCAGCAGGGGCACGAAGCCGCGCTCGTCGAGCTGCGTTCGGCCCGTCTGGGTGGCCAGCGCGTAGCCGAGGAACGCCACGAGACCGACGCCGAGCAGCGTCGGGACAAGGCGGGCGAGGACGTCACGCTGGCTCGGCCGGAACGTCGCGAGGGAGATCGACGGGGACTCTTCTGCAGGGGCGACGCTCACGCCGGTCAGTGTAGCCGCCGCAGACGACGAGACGGGGCGACCCCTGGTGGGGCCGCCCCGTCTCAGTGCACGGAACGAGAGGTCGCGACTCTCGGTCAGATGTTCGGCGTGGTGTCACCCGTCTTCGGAGCGGAGGGGGCGA
Source organism: Pseudoclavibacter sp. JAI123 (assembly GCF_013409665.1). Classification (NCBI taxonomy): domain Bacteria; kingdom Bacillati; phylum Actinomycetota; class Actinomycetes; order Micrococcales; family Microbacteriaceae; genus Pseudoclavibacter; species Pseudoclavibacter sp. JAI123. The sequence goes on from NZ_JACCCM010000001.1 coordinate 2,224,386, forward strand.
GGCCACCGTCCTTGGCGAACGAGCCGACCAGCTGCTGCAGGTCGATGCCCGTGAGGGTCTTGAGAACCTCGGTGCCCTCGCCGAGAACGGACCCGACCGTCTTCGTGACGGCGCTTGCACCGTCGGTGGAGATGACGGTGAGCTTCTCGATGTTGCTGATCGGGTCGGCCGCGGCGCGGACGATCTCCGGCAGACGCGAGATGATCTCCTGCGCGATGGCGGCTTCGCCGTACTTCTGCAGAGCCTGAGCCTTGGCGTCCGTAGCTGCGGCCTCTGCAAGACCCTCAGCCTGGATCGCGGCGGCGCGAGCGTCACCCTCTGCACGAATACCGGCTGCGAGCGCGATCTGGCGGTCACGGTCGGCCTCACCGGAGTATCGGACGGCGGCGGCCGCTGCTTCAGCGTCCTGGACGGCGGCCACCTTGTTGGCCTCTGCCGTGCGGGTGCGCTTGTAAACCTCGGCGTCGGTGGCCGCGTTCTCGGTGTCGCGGATGGCGTTTGCCTGCTGGACCTTCGCGTAGGCGTCCGCTTCGGCAGGCTTGCGGATCTCGATGTCGAGCCGCTCCTGCGTCACGAGCGCCTGCTCGATGAGCGCTTCGCGCTCCTGCTGTGCGACGAGGCGGTCCTGCTCGGCCCGTGCGAACTGGCCAGCGGCCTCGGCTTCCGCGTTTGCGCGGTCGGTCTCGGCCTTGATGGAGGCCTGACGGAGACGGAGTTCCTTCTCACGCTCTGCGATGCGCTCAGATGCCTCGATCTTCGCGAACTCGGACACGCGGGCCGCTTCGGCCTCGCTGACCTCCGCGACCTGACGGGCGCGAGCGGACTCGGAACGCCCGAGGTTCTGCAGGTAGTCGCTGCCGGGCGTGGAGATGTCGGAGATGTTGAGGAGGTCGACCTGCAGACCCTGCTCGATGAGGTCGGCCTTCGTCTCGGACACGACGCGGTCGGAGAGGCTCTTGCGGTCGGAGATGATCTGCTCGATCGTCATGTCTCCGACGATGGAACGAAGCGAGCCCTCGAGCGACTCGCGGATGATGTCGGTGAGCGCTTCCTGCTGGTCCAGGAATCGCTGGGCCGCGCGGCGCACGCCTTCCTCGGTGCCGGACACCTTGAAGTTGATGGACGCCTTGATGGCGATCTTGATGCGGTTCTTGTCGACACCCTCGACCTGGATGCCGATCTGGCGCTGCTCGAGCGAGAGCGCGAAGCCCTGCTGCAGAATCGGCCAGACGAACGTGCGGCCGCCGATCACGACGCGCTGTCCCGTCATGTCGCTCTGGGCCTTCTGCCCGGCGCCGCGGCCGACGATGATGAGGGCCTCGTTCGGTGGGACGCGGCGGATGCGGGATGCGATGAAGACACCGAGGGCGAGCAGCGCGATGATGATCGCGATGACGCCGATCACGGAGACGTTGGCAGTTATCAAGTCCATATGGTCGATTTCCTGTCGTGGAGGTCGTGGTTGGTCATGCTGTGGTCGTGCCGCGCCTGCCGCCTCGTCCGGTGAGCGCGACAGGGCTTAGTTCGATTCGCGTTCGACTTTGACGCGCGAGCCGAGGTGCTGCACGACGCGGATGCGCGTTCCCTGCTCAATGTCCCCGTCGGCGAAGGCGAGGCGTCGTTCGATCTCGTGGGAGCCGTCGAGCGCGACTTCGCCGCTGGCGTTCGTGATGCGGGACATCGCCGTTCCGGTATCCCCGGTCACGTCGCGCGGCACGCCGTCGCTGCTCTTCGAGAGGTTGCGCACGAGGAGGGCAGATCCGACGTAGGCGATCAGACCGATCACGATCGCGACGATGTAGGCCCAGAACTGCGGGAGTCCCATGCTGTCCGTGATCGCCCCGGAGGCGCCGAAGACGACGAGGGCGACCGCGAGGCCAGGTACCGAGAGCAGTCCACCGGCATCCACGTCGAGGATCTCTCCGAAGAACATCGAGAAGACGAGAAGTCCGAGGCCGATCGCTCCGATGATGATGAAGACGGTCATGACGGTGAGCTCCCTGGTGGCCGCGTGTGGCGGGGTGTGCCCCCGCCTGGCATTGATTCTACCGAAGGCGCGGACGCCGACGCGCGGGGACTTTTCCTCGGCGCCGGTGCCGCGTGCTGCGGTTGCGTGTTCCTCAGGCTTCGCCGAAACCGGAGCTGATGAGCTCGGCGAGTTCTCGCACGGCCTGGTCCGCGTCCCTGCCGGTCGCGGCGACCTCGATCTCCTGACCGTGTGATGCCCCGAGCGAGATGATGCGCAGGAGGCTGTCCGCGTCGGCCCCGCCGATCGTGATCTTCGCCTCGAATCTCGCCGCCGCCGCCGCGAGCTGCGCCGCCGGCCTCGCGTGGAGCCCCTGCTCGTTGACGATCGTGACGCGAGCGCTCGCGTCGGGCACCGTGGCATCCGACGCTGAATCCGCGGCGACCTCATGCGAAGCGCCCTCGCCGAGGCCGGTCGACTGCTCAGCTGGGCGCAGCCAAGCGGACTCTCCAGCAGCGACGACCTCGTCGAGAGAGGCACCGCCCGCCGCAGCGACGGCGGCCGCGACCGTGCCCTCGACCAGTGGCGCATCCACGAGCCGGACCTCGTCGGCATCGTCGTCGAGCATCTCGAGGACCGTCTCGGCGGTCATGACGGCCGAACCGAGGTCGGTGAAGACCGCGACTCCGTCGCCGTACCGTGCCTGTGCCACGGCGCTCTCGATCAGCTCGAAGCTCGTGCCGACGCGACCGTCCTCCGTGCCGCCGGCGGCGATGATCGCCACGTCAGCGGCCATCTGGCCGGCCAGCTCGACGAGCCCATCAGCGATGCGGGCCGAGTGAGAGACGACGACGATGCCGACTGTCACGAGGCGGCCTCGACCGCGGCCCCGAGGAGGTAGGCCGTCGACTGCGCTCCAGGGTCGCGGTGCCCCGCACTCCGCTCGCCCAGGTAGCTCGCCCGCCCCTTCCTCGCGACGAGCGGCTCCGTGGCCGCGGCGCCTTCGACGGCGGCGAACGCCGCGGCGCGCAGCACCGAGACGGCATCCTCGCCTGCGTCCGAGGCTTTCTGCGCCGCGGACGCGGCCGGGGACCATGCGTCCACCATCGTCTTGTCGCCTGGCTGCGCCTTGCCGCGCTGCTGGAGTCCGGCGCTCGCCGCCTCCACGAACACCGCGACGTCAGCCGGGTCGAGTTCCGCCTTGCCCTTGAGGGCAACCGCGCCCTTGAGGAAAGCTGTCCCGTACAGCGGCCCCGCAGCACCGCCGACGGTCGAGATGAGGGTCGTCGCGAGCAGCTTCAGCACATCCGCCGGCGTCGCGCCGTCCTCGAGCGTCGACAGCTTCCCGAGAGCCGCCTGGAATCCTCGGTCCATGTTCTCGCCGTGATCGCCGTCACCGATGTTCCTGTCGAGGTGGATCAGCTCAGTCCGATGCTCGGCCATAGAGGCCGCGGAGAGCTCCACCCATGTGCGAGCCCAGTTTCCGTCGAGTGCCATGTCCTACCTTCCCCACCGAAGCGCCGCCGTGTGGACGGGCGCATCCCATAATTCGGTCAATTCGTCGTCGAGTCTCAGCACGGTGATCGAGCATCCCTGCATCTCCAGCGAGGTCGTGAAGTTCCCGACGAGGTGACGAGCCACGGAGATCCCGTGCTCTGCGAGTACCGCCGCCGCCCTCCGGAACACGATGTAGAGCTCGATTTCCGGCGTGCCCCCCATTCCGTTCACAAAGAGAAGAACATTGTCGCCGGATGCAAAAGGGAGGTCCTCGAGAATCGGGGCCAAGAGGCGATCGACAATCGCATCCGCAGGCTCGATCCCGATTCGCGCGCGCCCGGGTTCCCCGTGAATGCCGATGCCGATCTCGATCTCATCGTCAGCGAGGTCGAAGCTCGGCTCCCCCGCGTGCGGAACCGTGCACGCCGTCAGGGCGACGCCCATCGATCGCGTCTGCGCGTTCACGCGCTCCGCGAGGCCCGCGACGGTGTCGAGGTCGTCGCCGCGCTCGGCCGAGGCACCCGCGATCTTCTCCACGAGCACCGTGCCTGCCACGCCTCGACGCCCCGCCGTGTACAGCGAGTCCTTGACGGCCACGTCGTCGTCGACGATGACGCTGCGCACCTCGATGTCCTCGGCGAGCGCGAGGTCGGATGCGGTCTCGAAGTTGAGGACGTCACCCGTGTAGTTCTTGACGATGTGGAGCACCCCGCGGCCTGCATCGACCGCCTTCGTCGCCTCCAGGATGGGGTCAGGCGTCGGGGAGGTGAACACGGGCCCAGGAACTGCCGCGTCGAGCATCCCGTACCCGACCAGGCCTCCGTGCATCGGCTCGTGACCAGAACCGCCACCGGACACGATGCCGACCTTGCCGGCCACCGGCGCGTCGTTGCGCACGAGGAACGCCGGCTCCGGAGCGACCCGGAGAATGTCGGCGTGTGCGAGCGCCATGCCTTCCAGCGCTTCTTTGACAACGTCCTTCGGATCGTTGATCAGCTTTTTCACGATCATCCTCTCGACGAGATATTGGCGGCAGCATTGCAACCAGGCCCAGCCTAGTGCCGCCGACTTGTCACGATTCGGGGAAATTCCCTCGTAACACGCGCGTATTAGTTCGCGCTGTGCCTAGGGTGAGGCACCGCTCAATCGCGGCACGGGCTCGCCCCGTATCGAACTTCCCAGAAAGGCAATCCCGTGGATCTAGGATCGATCTTCTTGGCCGAGCTGGTGGGCACCGCAGTGCTCGTCCTCCTCGGTTGCGGTGTCGTCGCCAACGTCGTCCTCAAAGGCACGAAGGGCAACGGCGGCGGCTGGCTCCTCATCAACTTCGGCTGGGGCTTCGCCGTCTTCATCGGCGTGCTCTCGTCTGCGGCCTCCGGCGGCCAGCTCAACCCAGCAGTGACGCTGGGCCTCGCGGCCAACGCCCTCGCGAACGGCGACCCGATCGACGGAGGAGAGATCGGGCTGCGCATTCTCGCCCAGCTGATCGGTGCCATCCTCGGAGCCGTCATCGTGTGGCTCGCCTACAAGCTGCACTTCGACGACGAACCCGACCCGGCCTCCAAGCTCGCGGTCTTCGCCACCGGCCCGGCGAAGCGCAGCCTCGGCTGGAACACCGTGACCGAGATCATCGCGACGTTCGTCCTCGTCCTCGCGGTCATCGCCTTCACGAACTTCCCGGGGATCCTCGGCAGCGACCTCGGATCGACCGCACCCGATTCGACGAGCCTCGGCAACCTCGCGCCGCTCGCCGTCGCGATCGTCGTGGTCTCCATCGGCGCGAGCCTCGGTGGCCCGACCGGATACGCCATCAACCCAGCACGTGACCTCGGGCCCCGCCTCGCGCACGCCTTCCTCCCCATCAAGGGCAAGGGTGGCAGCGACTGGAGCTACTCGTGGGTCCCCATCGTCGGACCGATCATCGGCGGCATCCTCGCGGGCCTCGTCGGCACCGCGATCCTGCCAGGCGTCACCGCCTAGCACCCGCGAGCACACCACCACGTCTTCGGGGCCGGACTCCTCACAGATCCGGCCCCGAAACTGTCTGCATGACACCACCCGCGATGCTCGCGCCAGGTCGGCATCGCTGTCACCACCACTGGCACATCACCATCTCTGACAAGGGAGTCATTCCGTGAGCAAGTACGTCATCGCCATCGACCAGGGCACCACCTCCTCTCGAGCCATCGTCTTCGACCACTCAGGGTCGATCGTGTCCACGGGGCAGCTCGAACACGAGCAGATCTTCCCGCAGGCCGGCTGGGTCGAGCACGACCCGAAGGAGATCTGGAACAACACGCGAGAGGTCATCGGCCAGGCGCTCTCGAAGGCGAACATCACCAGGCACGACATCGCCACGATCGGCATCACCAACCAGCGCGAGACGGCCGTGGTCTGGGACAAGACCACCGGCGAGCCGGTCTACAACGCGATCGTCTGGCAGGACACGCGCACTCAGGCCATCGTGGACCGCCTGGCGGCCGACGGCGGCGTCGAGCGGTTCAAGGACACCGTGGGCCTGCCCCTCGCCACCTACTTCTCCGGCACCAAGATCGTCTGGATCCTCGAGAACGTCGACGGAGCGCGCGAGCGAGCCGAGGCAGGCGACCTCATCTTCGGCACGACCGACAGCTGGGTGCTCTGGAACCTGACGGGCGGGGTGAATGGGGGCGTGCACGTCACCGACGTCACGAACGCCTCCCGAACGCTCTTCATGGACCTCGAGACGCTGGCCTGGGACCAGTCGATCCTGGACGCCTTCGGTGTTCCAGCGTCGATGCTCCCCGAGATCAAGTCCTCGTCCGAGGTCTACGGACACGCGAGCACGCAGTCGCTCCTCCGCGAAGTCCCGATCTCCGGCATCCTCGGCGACCAGCAGGCGGCGACGTTCGGGCAGACAGCCTTCACGTCCGGCGAGGCCAAGAACACCTACGGCACCGGGTCCTTCCTCATCTACAACACCGGCGAGAAGATCGTGAAGTCCGAGAACGGGCTCCTCACGACGCTCTGCTACAAGCTCGGCGACGCGGCTCCCGTCTACGCGCTCGAGGGCTCGATCGCCGTGACCGGCTCGCTGGTCCAGTGGCTCCGCGACAACCTGGGTCTCATCAACTCGGCACCGGAGATCGAAGAGCTGGCGAGCAAGGTCGAGGACAACGGCGGCACGTACATCGTCCCCGCGTTCTCGGGCCTCTTCGCGCCGTACTGGCGACCGGATGCACGAGGCGCCATCGTCGGTCTGACGCGCTTCGTCAACAAGAACCACATCGCGCGTGCAGCGCTGGAATCCACGGCGTACCAGACGCGCGACGTCCTCGAGGCGTCGAACGCTGACTCAGGCGTGCCCCTCGCCGAGCTCAAGGTCGACGGCGGCATGGTCGCCAACGACACGCTCATGCAGTTCCAGGCCGACATCCTCAACACCGATGTCGTTCGCCCCGTGGTCACGGAGACAACCGCACTCGGCGCCGCCTACGCGGCCGGCCTCGCAGTCGGGTTCTGGAAGGACCTCGACGAGGTGTCCGCCAACTGGCAGGAGGACAAGCGCTGGACCCCGCAGATGCCGGAAGAGGAGCGCGAGCGCCTCTACCGCAACTGGAAGAAGGCCGTCTCGAAGACGCTTGACTGGGTCGACGACGACGTCTCGTAGTCCGGGCAACGCAGAGAACACGTCGAGGCCCTCAGCAGCACCTGCTGAGGGCCTCGGCCGTTCTCCGTGGTCTGAGCTGCGTCGGGGTCAGGCGGCGCGTGTCGCGGCGACCCAGGCGTCGAGGGTCTCGATCGCCCGCCCGCTGTCGATGCTCGCCGCTGCATCCACGATCCTGGCTGACAGCCGCTCCCGGAGGGGCCGCTCGGCGGCCTCGGGATTCTGCGCGAGGTCGTAGGCGACGAGGCCAGCGGCGGCGTTGAGCAGCACGATGTCGCGGACGGCACCGTGTCGCTTCCCGGACAGGACGTCGCGGGCGATGGCGGCGTTCTCCTCTGGCAGGCCTCCGAGGAGCTCCTGCATGTCGTACGTGCCGAGGCCGACGTCGCGCGGATGAAGGTCGTGCTCCGTGATCGCGCCGTTCGAGACCTCCCAGATGTGGCTGTATCCCGTGACGCTCAACTCGTCGAGCCCGTCGTCTCCTCGGAAGACGAGTGCCGTCGCACCGCGCGTGCGGAACACGCCGGTGATGAGGGGGATCGCCGCCTGGCGTGCCACGCCGACCGCCGAAGCCTCCGGTCGTGCTGGGTTGGTGAGCGGGCCGAGCAGGTTGAACACGGTGGGGACGCCGAGCTCGCCGCGCACCTTCCGCGCGTGCCCGAAGCCCGGATGGAACTGCGCCGCGTACACGAACGTCAGGCCGACCTCCTCGAAGATCCGCTTCACGCGCACCGGATCGGCCGTGTGCACGGCGCCGAGCGCCGAGAGGACGTCGCTGGAGCCCGACTTCGCGCTGGACGCACCGCCGCCGTGCTTGACGACCGGCACCCCGGCCCCAGCGCAGACCATCGACGACATGGTCGACACGTTGACGGTTCCGACCATGTCACCGCCGGTGCCGACGATGTCGAGCGCCATCGGCGGCACATCGAGCGGCACCGCGTGCTCGAGGATCGCGTCCCGGAAGCCGACGACCTCCTCGACCGTCTCCCCCTTCGCACGGAGCGCCACGAGGAACGCCGCGAGCCGAGCCTCGCTCACCTCGCCCGCCATCACCTGGCGCATCGCCCACGTCGCCTGCGCGACGCTCAGGTCCTCACCGCCAAGCAGCTTCTCGAGCAGTCCGGGCCAGGTCTCGGTCGAAGTCATGCAGGAAACGATAGTCGTCCACCACCCAGGCACACCTAATCGGACGCGACCCGCCGGTCGGGCCCGCCTTGTCTCGGGAGCCTGGGAAATCGGTCATAATGGTCAGGTGACTGCTGCAACCTCCGCTCAGGCCGTGCACACGGTCCATCGCCCCAATACGACTGCCATCGGCGTCATCGTTTGGCTCGGTAGCGAAGTGATGTTCTTCGCTGGGCTCTTCGCGATCTTCTTCACACTGCGCTCAATGGCGCCGGAGCAGTTCGCCGAAGGCCACAGCGTGCTGAACGTCCCCTTCGCGACCATCAACACGCTCATCCTCGTGAGCTCGTCGTTCACGTGCCAGTTCGGCACGTTCGCGGCTGAGCGCGAGCAGGCGCGTGCGACCGGCAAGAGCCCCAAGCACTGGGGCGCCATCGAATGGTTCTACCTCACGGTCCTTCTCGGCGGCATCTTCGTCGCGGGCCAGGTCTGGGAGTACGCCACGCTCGTGAGCGAGGGCTACGTCCTCAACCTCAACGCGTACACGAGCGCCTTCTACATGACGACCGGCTTCCACGGCCTGCACGTGACCGGCGGACTCGTCACGTTCCTCCTCGTCATCGGCCGCATGTACTCGGCCAGGCGCATGGGCACCCGCGAGGTCAGCAGCGCGCTGGGCATCTCCTACTACTGGCACTTCGTCGACGTGGTCTGGGTTGCACTCTTCTTCGTCATCTACCTGCTGCCCTACTTCTCGTAGCCCGATCCTGGAGAACACCCAAATGTTCCGAACCACCAAGCCACGGACTGCGAAGACGGCGACCCGCAAGACGGCACGCCGCCGCACCCCTCTCGCCACCGCCGCACTCCTCGGAGCCGGCCTCCTCCTCACCGGAGGCGCGTACACCGCGATCGACTCCGCGACGACGGCGGCCGCAGCACAAGGTGCCGCCCCCGCCGCGGCGAGCGACATCGAGAACGGTGCTGCGCTCTTCGGCGCGAACTGCGCGACCTGCCATGGCATGAACGCCGCCGGTACGGAGAACGGTCCGAGCCTCATCGGCGTCGGAGCAGCCGCCGTCGACTTCCAGGTCGGAACCGGCCGCATGCCGATGCAGGCGAACGCCGCCCAGGCGCCCGCGAAGCCCGTCCAGTTCGACGAGCAGGGCATCAGCGACCTCGCGGACTACGTGGCATCGCTGGCTCCCGGCCCCGCTGTCCCGGACGAGCAGTACCTGCAGGCCGACGGCGACGCGGCACGCGGCGCCGAGCTCTTCCGCATCAACTGCGCGATGTGCCACAACGTGGCCGGCGCTGGCGGCGCCCTGACCGAGGGCAAGTTCGCTCCCGAGCTCATGACCGTCGAGCCGGTGCACCTCTACGAGGCCATGATCACCGGCCCGCAGAACATGCCCGTCTTCAACGACGCGAACCTCACCCCCCAGGACAAGGCCGACATCATCACGGCCATCCGCTGGCAGACCGAGGTCACGGGCACGATCGGCGGCAACAGCCTCGGATCGCTCGGACCCGTCTCCGAAGGCCTCTTCATCTGGATCTTCGGGATCGGTGCCGGCGTCGCCATGGCGGTCTGGATCGCCACTCGACCGAACTAGTGCTGGCTGAGACCTGGCACAGGCACCCAAGACATACTGCAGCTGAACAGACACACCCAGAAAGGGATCACCATGGCTGATGGCGAACACGGCGGAGAGCTTCGCACTGCTCCTTCGTCGGAGCGGGCGCCTCACATCGGGACCGCGATCCTTCCCAAGGACGGCTTCGAGAACCCTGGCATGCCGGCGCACCGCGACCGGATCACCGACGTAGACCCCGCACAGGCGAAGCGCACCGAGCGCATCCTCGTCGCGCTCTTCGTCTTTTCGGCGCTCGCCAGCATCTTCGCTGTCGTCGCCTACTTCGTGTGGCCTATCAGCCGCGAGGACATCTCCACGGTGCGGGCGAACAACATGTTCCTCGGCATCGGCATCGCCCTCGCCATGCTCGCCATCGGAATCGGCACGGTCGCCTGGTCGAAGTACCTCATGGCCGACCACGAGATGGCCGAAGCACGCCACCCCGGCAAGGGTTCGCCCGCGACACGCTCGCGCGCCGTCGAGATCTTCGCGCAGGCCAACGAGGAATCCGGCTTCAGCCGCCGCAAGCTGTTCCGCAACTCGCTCATCGGTGCGCTCGTCGCGATGCCGCTTCCCGGCATCGTCCTCTTCCGCGACCTCTACAACGGAAACAACCCGGACCCGGTCGAATCCCTCTCGCACACCATGTGGGAAGAAGGGACGCGCCTTGTCCGCGACCCTACGGGCACGCCGATCCGCGCAGCTGACGTCACGTACGGCTCCGCGTTCCACGTGATCCCGGACGGCCTCATCGACCTCGAGCACCACCTGCTCGAGGAGAAGGCCAAGGCCGTCGTCCTGCTGATGCGTCTCCCCGCAGACCAGCTCAACGAGCGCGAAGACCGAGCGGGGTGGTCGTACGACGGCATCGTCGCCTACTCCAAGGTCTGCACGCACGTCGGCTGCCCTGTCGCTCTGTACGAGCAGCAGACGCACCACCTGCTCTGCCCCTGCCACCAGTCGCAGTTCGACGTCAAGAACCACTGCGAGGTCATCTTCGGACCCGCTGGTCGTCCGCTCCCGCAGCTGCCGATCGCCGTCGACGACGAGGGCTACCTGATCGCGCAGAGCGACTTCACCGAACCTGTCGGACCGAGCTTCTGGGAGCGACGCCATGACTACAACGTATAAAGCTCCGGTCCGCGAAGGCGGCTTCATCGCTGGCGCCGCCAACTACCTCGACGAGCGCACCACGATCTCGGGCGCGGTCAAGGAGTTCGGCCGCAAGATCTTCCCGGACCACTGGTCTTTCATGCTCGGTGAGATCGCGCTCTACAGCTTCGTCGTCATCCTGCTTTCCGGCACGTTCCTGACGTTCTTCTTCGACCCGTCGATGGCGCACGTCGAATACGAAGGCTCCTACCTGCCCCTCAAGGGCATGGGCATGTCAGCCGCGATGGCATCCACGCTCGACATCTCGTTCGACATCCGCGGCGGCCTCCTCATGCGCCAGGTGCACCACTGGGCGGCCCTGCTGTTCGTGGCCTCCATCGGCCTGCACATGCTGCGCGTCTTCTTCACGGGCGCGTTCCGCAAGCCGCGCGAGCTCAACTGGGTCGTCGGCTTCGTGCTCTTCATCCTCGCGATGGCTGAGGGCTTCACGGGCTATTCGCTCCCCGACGATCTGCTCTCCGGCAACGGCCTGCGCATCATCGACGGCATCATGAAGGGCATCCCGCTCGTCGGAACGTGGGTCTCGTTCCTGTTCTTCGGCGGCGAGTTCCCCGGCACCGAGATCGTCGGCCGCCTGTACTCCTTGCACATCATGATCCTGCCCGCGATGGTCATCCTGTTCATCGCGCTGCACCTTGCCCTCATGGTGATCAACAAGCACACCCAGTGGCCTGGACCCGGCCGTACGAACGGCAATGTCGTCGGAAACCCGGTCCTGCCGGTCTTCGCCGGCAAGGCCGGAGGATTCTTCTTCCTCATCTTCGGCCTCATCTTCCTGATCGCGTCGTTCTTCTCGATCAACCCGGTCTGGAACTACGGCCCGTACGACCCGTCCCCCGTGTCCGCTGGAACCCAGCCTGACTGGTACATCGGCTTCGCCGACGGAATGCTCCGCCTCATCCCACCGGGCTGGGAGGTGTACTGGTTCAACCACACGTGGTCGTTCGCGATCCTGACACCGCTCATCGTCATCGGCATCTTCATCGTGCTGGTCGTCGTGTACCCCTTCATCGAGGCCTGGATCACGGGCGACAAGCGCGAGCACCACCTGCTTGACCGTCCGCGCAACGCTCCGACCCGTACCGCCATCGGTGCTGCCGGTGTCACGTTCTACGCGGTCATGTGGGCAGCGGCAAGCTCGGACCTCATGGCGACGCACTTCCACCTCGCGATGGAACATGTCATCCACTTCCTCCAGGTGATGCTCATCCTCGGCCCGATCATCGCGTACATCGCCACGAAGCGAATCTGCATCGGCCTGCAGAAGCGTGACCGTTCGCTCGCGCTCCACGGTGTGGAGTCGGGTCGTGTCCTTCGCCTCCCGCACGGTGAGTTCGTCGAGGTTGAGGTTCCTCTGGACAAGTACGACCGCTGGGAGCTGGTCTCCTACAACGAGCAGGCTCCGATCATGCTTCGTCCGAATTCGGATGGCAAGATCACGGCGCCTATGCGCGTGCGTGCCGCCCTGTCCCGATGGTTCTTCGAGGACCGTGTCGAGCCGGTCGCCAAAGGCGAGCTCGAGCAGGCACACCACGGCCACCACTAGGTCGTAGCCAACTCCTGTGGCAGCCTCCTGGGCTGCAAATGGGGCTGTCAGATCCGCACACATGCGGTCTGGCAGCCCCATTCTCGTCTGAGCTCGAAGCTCGAGCCAGGATGGAGCAGCTTGCCTCGTGGATGGAGGCGAGCGATACTTGCTTGGCCGTCGGCGTCACTGTCGGCTTCAGCGTCCGCCCCGACGTGGCCGAGGTCGAGGTCAGCACGGAGCCGGCCTGCTGCGGGCGCCCCGGGGCGCAGGGCGCAGAAGCAGCATGGCCAAATGTTGTCGACCGAGCAGTCCCAGAGCCCCGCCGCCTTTGGGGGTAGGAAACGACCGTGGACGCAGGCTCGGCGTTCCAGGGGCCACCTGTGGTCGCCTCTCCGCACGAAGGAGAGCTGCAACTGCTCCCCGATTCGAGCCGGTGCGTGTCATCGATGCGCGCGCACCCGTTGCGGACTGGATCTCGAGCACCCGGGCTCCCCCATCACTCGTGTTGACCGGCCGTAGGAGGCACCGCAGCCGCAGTCTCTGCATCGTCACGGGCGGGACGCTGTTCGTCCTCGCCCCGTGGCCCAGCGCTCGGCCCCTCGAGGGCTGAAATTCGACGTTCTTCGTGCAACGTCGACGGGGTTCAGGACTCCGCATAATCAGCAGCGAGGGGTTCGCCTGCCCCCGCTTCTCTGCACCGCTCCACCAGGCCGAGACGCGCTCATGGTCCCCTTGCGAGAAGTCTGTGCCCCCTCGGATGATGAGTGCCTGTCTCCTCTTCCTCCTGGCTCAGGTCGCGGACAACCCAGCCGCACGTGCCTGTCCCGCCGATGACCGGATACGGGCCGGGCAGACGCCGTGCACGCGCACGTGGGGCCCATGTCGAGGCCCATATCCCCCGGCCCTCACCAGCGCCACGCAAGCACTGGATGGCACTCCCCTACCGCGTGGACCCGGCGTGCGGGGAACACAGGCAAAAAGGCCCGCCCCTCGTGAGAGGGACGGGCCAGAAGCCTTAGGACAGCGCCTAGTGGGCGTAGCGTCCGCGGTAGTACTCGAACACCCAGCCGACGATCGCGATGATGAACAGCGGGGCCGCGAAGTACGCGAACCACCATCCACCGATCGACAGGCCCAGGAAGATCAGGCCGACGGCGAGGGCCAGCACGAACGGCCACCAGCTCTGCGGCGGGAAGAACCCGAGCTCGGGGTCGGCGTCAGCGATCTCCCCGTCGAGACGATCCTCCGGGAGGACGTGCACGCGGAAAGGCTTGGCGGAGCTGCCCAGGTAGAACGCGACGAACGCCACGAACAGACCAGACAGCGCCAGTGCGACGATGCCGACCCACTCGTAGTGGCCGAGAGCCGCACGAGTCCACAGGACGTAGATGACGGTCACAACCGCGTAGAAGACGGCGAGGACCCAGAGGAGGCGGGCTGAGGTCTTCACTCTCGTTCTCCGATCTTGTCGTTGACGGGCGTCAGGTCACGGTATCCGTGTGGTGCGACCTCGGGGTGGTTGAGGTCGAACGCGGGGCGCTCCGAACGGATGCGCGGGATGGACGTGAAGTTGTGTCGCGGCGGCGGGCAGCTGGTTGCCCACTCGAGCGAGGAGCCGTAGCCCCACGGGTCGTCGACCGTGACCTTCGGCGCATTGCGCGCGGTGAGGAAGATGTTCAAGAAGAACGGCAGGAGCGAGATGGCGAGCACGAACGCGCCGATCGTCGACAGCTGGTTCATCCACGTGAAGTTGTCCTCGGGCTGGTAGGTGGCGTACCTACGCGGCATGCCCATCACACCGAGCCAGTGCTGGATGAGGAACGTCATGTGGAAGCCGATGAACAGCAACCAGAACTGGATCTTGCCGAGGCGCTCGTTGAGCATCTTGCCGGTCCACTTCGGCCACCAGAAGAAGGCACCGGCGAACATCGCGAACACGATGGTGCCGAAGACCACGTAGTGGAAGTGCGCCACCACGAAGTAGGTGTCCGACACGTGGAAGTCAAGCATCGGCGAGGCCAGGATGACTCCGGTCAGGCCACCGAAGACGAACGTGACGAGGAAGCCGAGCGAGAAGAGCATGGGCGTCTCGAACGTCACCGAGCCTCGCCAGAGAGTTCCGATCCAGTTGAAGATCTTCACTCCGGTGGGCACGGCGATCAGCATCGTCATGAGCGCGAAGAACGGCAGGAGCACGGTGCCGGTCACGTACATGTGGTGCGCCCACACGGACGCTGACAGGGCGGCGATCGCGATCGTCGCGTAGACGAGGGTCTTGTAGCCGAAGATCGGCTTCCTGCTGAAGGCCGGGAAGATCTCGGAGACGATGCCGAAGAACGGCAGAGCGAGCACGTAGACCTCTGGATGCCCGAAGAACCAGAACAGGTGCTGATAGAGGATCGCACCACCGGCCTCGACGTCGTAGATGTGCGTGAGGAACACGCGATCCATGAGGAGACCGAACCAGGCGGCAGCGAGGACCGGGAAGGCGAAGAGAACGAGGATCGACGTGATCATCGCGTTCCAGGTAAAGATCGGCATGCGCCACATCGTCATGCCGGGCGCGCGCATGGTGATGATCGTCGTGATGAAGTTCACGGCACCGAAGATCGTCGCGAAGCCTGTCGCCGCGAGACCGGCCACCCAGAGGTTGCCGCCTACGCCTGGGGAATAGGTGGTCGTCGACAAGGGGACGTAGGCCGTCCAGCCGAAGGATGCCGCACCTCCTGGCGTGAGGAAGCCGCCGACCGCGATGAGCGCGCCGAAGGTGAAGAGCCAGAAGGCGAAGGCGTTGAGTCGCGGGAAGGCGACGTCGGCCGTGCCGATCTGCAGAGGCACGAGGACGTTCGCGAAGCCGGAGAACAGCGGCGTTCCGAACATGAGCAGCATGATCGTGCCGTGCATGGTGAAGAGCTGGTTGTACTGCTCTTTCGTGTCGATGATCTCCATGCCCGGCTCGAAGAGCTGGGTACGGATGACCAGCGCCATCACACCACCGATGCAGAACCAGACGAAGCTGGAGATCAGGTACATGTACCCGATGGTCTTGTGGTCCGTCGAGGTGATCCAGGAAACGAGGACATTGCCCTTGCGCTCGACTGAGCTGCTAGGAGCGGTGGTCGCCTCAGAGACCGGGGTGATGCCTGGACGGTTCAGCGTTGACGTCATATTCGTCGCCCCTATTCCGACTCGTGGTTGAACTCGGGAACATCAGTGCCCGGAAGGTTCTGGTTGCGGTTGTAGTCGTCTCCGTGGGAGCCGACGTTGCCCGCCGCGCGAAGCTCGGCGATGTAGGCGTTGTACTCGGCCTGCGAGACGACCTCGACCTGGAAGAGCATCATCGAGTGGTACTCGCCGCAGAGCTCGGCGCACTTGCCCATGTACGTTCCTTCACGCTCTGGGACGAACGACATGGTGTTGGTGTGGCCGGGGATGTTGTCGATCTTGTAGTGGAAGTCGACGATCCAGAAGGAGTGGATGACGTCGCGCGACTTGATGTCGAGCGTGACGTTCGCACCGACCGGGAGGACGAGCTTTGGCAACGCAGCCTCGTCGACCTCTCCGGTGGCGGCGCCGCGCTCGCCGCCCTCGGACGGCTCGCGGATCTCCTGCGCCTGGATTCCCTCGTAGTAGACACCGGAGTCGTACTCGGTGTTGCTCGTGGGCAGGTAGTTGAAGTCCCACGCCCACTGCTTGCCGTAGACCTCGATCTTCACGTCCTGCTCTTCTTCGGCGAAGTTGGAGACGACCGGGGCCTCCTCACGCACGGTGAAGGCGAAGAAGCCTGCGACCAGGATGACCGGGACCACGGTGAAGAGGATCTCGATGGGCATGTGGTAGCGCAGCTGCGCCGGCAGGCCCTTCTCGCCCTTGCGGCGGCGGAACAGAACTGACGCCCAGATGATGAGACCCCAGGTGATCCCTCCCACGACGAGGAGGATGATCCAGGAGTTCACCCAGAAGTTCGTGAAGGCGTCGGAATGGTTGGTGACACCAGGGTCACCGGGCATGTAGCCCCGTAGTTCTTGCGACGTGCAGCCAGCCAGGATCAGAATCAGGGCTGCTGCAATTGGAGCGGCGAACCACTTCACGCGGCGGGTGTCTCGCACGGCAAACCTTTCGAGGTGACGCATACAGGTTGCTGTCAGTCTAGTGCGAATCGGAAGGGTCGATGACCCGGGGCGCGCGGGGACGACAAAACGGCGCGGTCAGAGACCGCGCCGTTTCGGGTGTGTCGCGAAGGTGAGCCCCGCGTGTCGAGTCAGTGGAAGGAGTCGCCACAAGCACAGGAACCCTGCGCACTCGGGTTGTCGATCGTGAAGCCCTGCTTCTGGATCGTGTCCTCGAAGTCGATCTTCGCGTTGTCAAGGTAGGGAACGCTCATCGGATCGACGATGACTTCCACGCCATCGAAGTCGACCGTCGCGTCGCCGTCGAGGATGCGCTCGTCGAAGAACAGCTGGTAGATGAGGCCGGAGCATCCTCCTGGCTGGACGGCGATGCGCAGTCGCAGGCCACCCTCGCTCTCCTGGCCGATCAGGTTCTTGATCTTGTCAAGGGCCGCCTGGGTCAGGGTCACGGAGTGCGTGGCCTCGCTCACGGTGATGCCTTCAAGAACTGCGCTCATGGATTCTCCTCGTGCTGCTGGGCGGGACGTCCTGCTCCCGCGCTCTTCACCTCAGTAACGGCGTATGGCTCCAGGGTATTCCTCCTCAGCCGGAATCGCATCAGCTGATGTCGGCATCCGGCCGCGCGAAGCGGAGGAGGAAGAGGCCTTCGGCCGAGATCGCGCGACGCATCACGCCGAGGTCCTGCGACTCGTTGGGGCTGTGCGCCATCGTGGCCGGGTCCTCCACTCCGGTCACGAGGATCTCGGCGTCGGGGTACACCTCTGCGAGGGCGGCGATGAATGGGATCGACCCGCCGATGCCCGTCTCGGCAGGCTCCGCGCCCCACCCGTCGCGCATCGCGGACTTCATGAGGCCGACCGCGGGTCCCGCGGTATCGACGAGGAACGGCTGCCCGACGTCCGGCTGGGTGATCTCGATGTGCGCTCCGAATGGGGCGCGCTCGGTGAGGTGACGCTCGATGGCAGCGTAGGCCTCCGCTGCGTCGTCACCTGGGGCGATGCGGGCCGAGAGGCGGACCGACACGACAGGAAGGAGCGTGTTGGACGCTTCAGCGACGCTCGGCGCATCGATGCCGGTGATGGTGATCGCGGGCTGGTTCCAGAGCCGATCGTGCATGCTCCCCCGCCCGATCGTCGAGACCCCCTCGAGGAGCTCTGCGTCGCGCCGGACGTCCGCCTCATCCCCGCCTGCTGGTCCCGCGCTGCGCGTGCCGAGACCAGCGACGGCGACCGCGCCATCCGCATCCCAGAGCGTGTCGAGCAGGCGCACAGTCGCGAGCATCGCGTCCGGCACGGCACCCCCGAGCATCCCTGAGTGAGAGGCATGACCGAGCGTTCGAACGGTGACCTTCATCGTCACGTTGCCGCGCAGGGAGACGGTCAGACCAGGAGTGGTCGTGGAGGGGTTGTCGCTGTCGGCCACGATGATCGCGTCAGCCCCGAGAGTTGCCCGATGCTTGGCGAGGAAGTCCGAGAAGCTGCGCGAGCCGTTCTCCTCCTCGCCTTCGATGAACACGGAGATGCCGATTCTGGGTCTCCCTGACGTGGCCGTGCTGAGCGCCTCGAGAGCCGCGATATGCGTCATGACTCCCGCCTTGTCGTCACTCGCGCCGCGCCCGTAGAGCCGCCCCTCGCGCAGCGTCGGCTCGAACGGCGGGGTTCGCCAGTCGTCGGCACTCCCCTGCGGCTGCACATCGTGGTGCGCGTAGAGCAGGACGGTGGGCTGACCCGGTTCGGCCTGTCGCGTCGCGATCACGGCAGGCTGGCCCGCGTAGCCCTCGGACGTCTCGACGCCGTCGATCTCGACGGAGTCGAACAGCTCGAGCTCACGCAAGAGCTCCGCTGTGCGTTCGGCGCTGCGCTGCACGTGCGCTCGGTCGAAGGCGTCCCAGGAGACGGACGGGATGCGGACGAGGCCGGAAAGTCGGGCGATCGTGCTGGGAAAACGGTCCTCGACCGCTTCGAGGAGTCGCTGTTCCTGATCGTGTGCATCGAGTGGGGCTTCGGGGAGAGTCATAGCGGTTAGGCTAAATCACACCAGAGTTCTTGAGAGGCATCATGTCGAAGCACGAGTCCAAGAGCGCCGAGACAGCATCGCTTCCCGCGAAGTCTCCGGCGAAGAAGCAGCAGCCGACCCCCACGAGGCGCGAGCGCGAAGCGCAGAACCTGCGTCCCCTCGTCCCAGAGGACCGCAAGCAGGCCAAGCGCGAGATGCAGGCGAAGGTCCGTATCGAGCAGGCGAAGGCACGTGAGGGGCTCGCCAAGGGCGACGACCGCTACCTCCGTCCGACCGAGCGTGGTCCGCAGAAGCGCTTCATGCGCAACTACATCGACGCGAGGTACTCGATTGGCGAGCTGCTGCTGCCGATGATGTTCCTCGTGATCTTCGCGACGTTCATCCCGAGCCAGTCGATCGGCATCTGGGCGATGAGCTTCATCTGGGCGTTCCTCGCCGTGTGCATCCTCGAGGCCGTCATGGTCGCCAACATGATCAAGCGCCGCATCGCCGCGGTCGTCGGCAAGGACAAGGTCGAGAAGGGCATCATGATCGGCACGATCGCCCGCTGCCTGCAGCTGCGAGTCATGCGCATGCCCAAGTCGCAGGTCAAGCGCGGCGCGAAGATCGAGTTCACCGGCAAGTAGTCGCGTCAGGGGCGCGACCGGCTGCCCGCAGAAAAACTCGAAGGCCCGAACGGTATTCCGCTCGGGCCTTCGCTGTTTCACAATGTAGACCCGCAGGGGGGCCCGAAGGTGTCAGGCGGCTGGGAATCCGACATGGTGCCCAAACTGAGACCTTCGCGCGGAAGCGTTGGTCAGCGTGCGAGGCGTGCGAGTCCGCGATTGATGCTGGCAGCCCACATGGGACCCGCGTAGAGGAACTCGGTGTAGCCCTGGACGAGGGTTGCGCCCGCATCGAGGCGTCGGCGAACCTCGGCCGCGTCCGCGACCCCTCCGACGGAGATGATGCACAGCCGGTCCCCGGACGCCTCCTTGACGATGCGCAGGACCTCGAGTGAGCGCTCGGTCAGCGGACGACCGGACAGGCCTCCAGCGCCGAACGCCTCCACGATGCGTGCCGACGTGCGCAACCCCGAGCGCGAGATCGTCGTGTTGGCCGCGATGATTCCGGCCAGACCCTCGTCTATGGCCAGCTGAGTGACCTCCCTGATCTCCTCGTCGTCCAGGTCTGGAGCGATCTTGACCAGCAAGGGGACACCGGGTGCCGCATCCCGTGCCGCTCGAAGGATGGGCGTCAGCGATCCAAGGGACTGCAGGCTGCGCAGGCCGGGCGTGTTCGGCGAGGAGACGTTCACGACCAGATAGTCCGCGACATCCTTGACCGTGGCCGCGGCGGCCGCGTAGTCGAGATGAGCGTCGTCAGCCTCGGTCGTCTTGTTCTTGCCGATGTTGACGCCGACGATGACGGAGCGGTTGCGACGAGCCGCGATGTTGGCGGCTGCGAGTTCCGCTCCGCGATTGTTGAAGCCCATGCGGTTGATGAGCGCGCCGTCGGCCACGAGCCGGAAGAGCCGCGGGCCGGGGTTGCCCGGCTGCGGGCGGGGCGTCACGGTGCCGACCTCGACGTGGCCGAAGCCGAGCGAGGCGAGGCCGTCGATGTCCTCGGCGTCCTTGTCGAAACCGGCCGCGAGACCGAACGGCGACGCGAAGCTGAGGCCCATCGTCTCGACCCTGAGCGATTCGGCAGGCGCGGCGAGCGGCGAGAGCAGCGCAGCTGGGCCGCGACGACCGAGCGCCCGGATGACCCCGGAGGCGAGCGCGTGCGCGCGTTCCGGGTCCATCTTGGACAGGACGTGCCTGAACAGCAGACGATAGGCGGCGTTCATCGGGTCTCTCCCTTGACTGTCGACTCGCCGTCGGCTGACTCGGTGGCGTACTGGGCCCTGATGCCGTCCTCGTGCATTCGATCGATGGCGGCACGGAAGTCGTCAAGGCCGGCGAAGCCTTGGTAGACGCTCGCAAAGCGGAGGTAGGCGACGTCATCCAGCTCACGCAGCGGCGGCAGGATGGCCAGGCCGATGTCGTTGGCTTCGATCTGCGAGGCCCCGGTCGCGCGGATGCTCTCTTCCACGCGCTGCGCGAGGAGCGCCAGGTCGGTATCGGTCACGGGCCGTCCCTGGCAGGCCTTGCGGACACCCGCCACGACCTTGTCGCGTGAGAACGACTCGACGACGCCGTTGCGCTTGATGACCGTGAGGCTCGCCGTCTCGGTCGTGGAGAATCGGCGCCCGCATTCCGGGCACTGCCTCCTTCGACGGATCGCGAAACCGTCGTCGCTCGTGCGCGAGTCGATGACCCGTGAATCAGGGTGACGACAGAACGGGCAGTGCATCAGCTGAACCTCGCCGTCACTGCCTCACCGTGCGCCGGAAGGTCCTCGGCGTCTGCGAGCGCCACGACATGCTCGCTCACGGCGCGCAGGGCCTCCCTGTCGTAGCGGATGATCTGTTGCGGGCGGAGGAACGTGTGCGCCCCGAGACCGGGCGTGTGCGCGGCCTGGCCGCCCGTCGGCAGCACGTGGTTGGAGCCAGCGAGGTAGTCCCCGAGGCTCACTGGCGAGTTGGCGCCCATGAAGATGGCTCCAGCGTTGTGGAGCATCGCGAGTACCGCCTCCGGCTCGCGAGTCTGCACCTCGAGGTGCTCGGGCGCGTAGGCATTCGACACCCTGGCTGCTGCGGTGAGGTCGTCGACGAGGATGACGGCGGACTGGCGGCCGCCGAGCGAGACGCGCACGCGCTCGGCGTGCTTGGTCGCCGCTGCTCGGGCCTCGACGCGCTCGAGCACACGCTTCGCCCAGTCCGCGTCGGGGGTGACGAGAAGCGCCGACGCGAGCTCGTCGTGCTCGGCCTGGCTCACCAGGTCCGCGGCGACGTGGTCCGCATCTGCGGAGTCGTCGGCGATCACGAGGATCTCCGTCGGGCCCGCCTCGGAGTCGATGCCGACGAACGACTGCACGATGCGCTTCGCTGCAGCGACGTACACATTGCCCGGGCCCGTGATGACCTCGACCGGTTCGAGGCCGATGTCAGGGACCCCGTGCGCCAACGCGCCGATGGCGCCTGCCCCGCCCATGGCGTAGACCTCGGTGACCCCGAGGAGGCCAGCTGCGCCGAGGATCGTGGGGTGGACACCCCCACCGAACTCCCGCTGCGGCGGCGACGCGATCGCGATCGAGGAGACGCCCGCCGCCATCGCGGCGCAGACGTTCATGACGACGCTCGACGGATAGACGGCCTTCCCGCCAGGGACGTAGAGCCCGACGCGCTTCACCGGGTGCCAGCGGAGCTCGACGACGGCACCGTCGCCGAGAGTCGTGACCCTGGGGTCGGGAACCTGGGCAGCCGAGCCAGCGCGGACACGCTCGATCATGGCCTCCAGGCCAGCCCGGACCTGGGGGTCGAGACTCGCC
Organism: Pseudoclavibacter sp. JAI123; assembly: GCF_013409665.1. Lineage (NCBI taxonomy): Bacteria > Bacillati > Actinomycetota > Actinomycetes > Micrococcales > Microbacteriaceae > Pseudoclavibacter > Pseudoclavibacter sp. JAI123. The sequence continues at coordinate 2,246,518 of NZ_JACCCM010000001.1, forward strand.
GTGGCTTCGTCGATCGCCTCCTGCGGGACCCGCAGGTGCGGTGGCTCGACACCGTCGAGGCGCACCGCCTGCTCACGGAGCGCGAAAGCTCCCTGCTCGCGGACCGACGAGATGAGCTCGGCGGCCGTGCCGAGCGCACGCCCGACGTCGAGCTCGGCACGAGGGAGGATGTTCCGAAGCTCGGAGGCGCTGAGCGCAGAACCACGCAGATCGATGAGTTGCATCATGGTGTCTCCATCGTAGTCAGGCGGGAGTAGGGGCCGTCTCGTCCGCGACACGCGACCGGGACTACTCGAGGCAACTGGGCCCGAGCAGAGCCTTCAGCTCCCCGTAGAGGTCCTGGGTGATCCGCACACGGTGCGGCAGCTCGAAGCGGCGGATGACACCCGGCGTGCGAAGTCGGAGCCGCACCTCGCTCTCCCCCGAGTGGCGGCGCAGAACCTTGCCGAGCGCATCCACGACCGGCTCCGTTGCCCGAGTATCCGGGATGGTGAGCGTGAGCGTGCCCGCGTCCTCGGCCGCTGCGATCTTCGGCAGCGTGAGGCCCTGCGCGTGCAGGTTCATACCGTCGTCTCGCTTCGACACGCGACCCTTGACGGCCACGATGACATCGCCTTGGAGCTGTGTCTGGAACTCCTGGTACGTCTTGCCCATGAACATGACGGTCATGGTGCCGCCGAAGTCCTCGACCTCGATCATCCCGTAGGGATTGCCCGAGTTCCGGGCCACCCGATGCTGCACGCTCGTGATGAGGCCGGCGATCGTGACCTGCTGCCCGTCCTCCAGGTGCTCGGCCTGCGTCAGGTCGAGGATGCTGGTCGTCGCCAGCTTGGCGAGATCTCGCTCGAGCCCCGCAAGCGGGTGGTCGGAGACGTAGAGCCCGAGCATGTCCCGTTCGAAGGCGAGCTTGTCGCGGCGATTGAACTCGGGTCGGACGGGAACGTCGTCCTCCTCGGCTTCGAACTCGTCGAGACCCGCGAAGAGGTCGACCTGCCCGTGCGCCTCGTTCCGCTTGCGCGACACCGCGACGTCGATGGCGTTCTCGTGCACCTCGACGAGGGCGCGGCGAGTGTTGCCAAGCGAATCGAAGGCGCCGGCCTTGATGAGCGACTCCACGGTGCGCTTGTTGGCGACCGTCGTCGGCACCTTCTTCAGGAAGTCATGGAACGAGACGAACGCGGTCTTCGACTCGCGCGCTTTCTGGATCTCCTCGACGACGTTCGCTCCCACGTTCCTCACCGCGCCGAGACCGAAGCGGATGTCCTCCCCCACCGCGGTGAAGTTGACGAACGACTCGTTGACGTCGGGGGCGAGCACCGTGATGCCCATGCGGCGGCACTCGTTGAGGTACATCGCCAGCTTGTCGCGCGAGTCGCCGACGCTCGTGAGCAGAGCGGCCATGTACTCAGCGGGGAAATGGGCCTTCAGATACGCGGTCCAGTAGGAGACGACGCCGTAGGCGGCGGAGTGTGCCTTGTTGAAGGCGTAGTCGGAGAACGGCAGCAGGATGTCCCAGAGCATCTTCACGGCTTCATCGGAGTAGCCGTTGGCGTGCATTCCGCCCTGGAAGCCGGCGAACTGCTTGTCCAGCTCCGACTTCTTCTTCTTGCCCATGGCGCGGCGGAGGATGTCGGCCTGGCCGAGCGAGAATCCGGCGACCTTCTGCGCGATGGCCATGACCTGCTCCTGATAGATGATCAGGCCGTAGCTGGTCGAGAGGATCTCCTGGAGCGGCTCCTCGAGTTGCGGGTGAATCGGGGTGATCTCCTGCTCGCCGTTCTTGCGCAGCGCGTAGTTGATGTGGGAGTTGGCACCCATCGGCCCGGGACGGTACAGCGCGATGACCGCGGAGATGTCCTCGAAGTTGTCGGGCTTGAGGAGGCGCAGCAGGGAGCGCATAGGTCCACCGTCGAGCTGGAAGACCCCGAGCGTGTCACCCCGCGTCAGCAGCTCGTAGGCGCCGACGTCGTCCAGTTCGAGGTCCTCGAGGACGAGATCGATGCCGCGGTTCGCCTTGATGTTGACCACCGCGTCACTCACGATGGTGAGGTTGCGCAGTCCGAGGAAGTCCATCTTGATGAGCCCGAGGGACTCGCTCGCCGGATAGTCGAACTGGGTGACGATCTGGCCGTCCTGCTCCCGCTTCATGATCGGGATGATGTCGATGAGCGGGTCGCTCGACATGATGACGCCGGCCGCGTGCACGCCCCACTGGCGCTTCAGGTTCTCGAGCCCGCTCGCGGTGTCGAACACCTTCTTCGCGTCCGGGTTGCTCTCGATGAAGGCGCGCATCTCGGCGGCCTCCGAGTAGCGCTTGTGCTCCTTGTCGAAGATCCCGCTGAGCGGGATGTCCTTGCCCATGACGGCGGGAGGCATGGCCTTCGTGAGCTGGTCGCCCATCGAGAACGGGTAGCCGAGCACGCGCGAGGCATCCTTGAGCGCCTGCTTGGCCTTGATCGTGCCGTAGGTGACGATCTGGGCGACGCGCTCCGAGCCGTACTTCTCGGTGACGTACCGGATGACCTCCGACCTGCGGCGATCGTCGAAGTCGACGTCGAAGTCGGGCATCGAGACTCGGTCCGGGTTGAGGAAGCGCTCGAAGATGAGGCCGTGCCGCAGCGGGTCGAGGTCGGTGATGCCCATGGCGTAGGCCACCATGGACCCTGCACCGGAACCGCGACCTGGCCCGACGCGGATGCCGTTGTCCTTCGCCCAGTTGATGAAGTCGGCGACGACCAGGAAGTACCCCGGGAAGCCCATCTGGTTGATGACGCCGATCTCGTAGTCCGCCTGCTTGCGGACGTCGCTCGGGACCCCGGCCGGATACCGCTTGTCGAGACCCGCGTCGATCTCCTTGATGAACCAGGTGCTCTCCGTCTCGCCCTCCGGCACGGGGAAGCGAGGCATGTAGTTCGCGCTCTCGTCGAACTCGGCAGAGCACCGCTCGGCGATGAGCAGCGTGTTGTCGCACGCTTCCGGGTGGTCGCGGAAGATCCCGCGCATCTCGGCGGCGGACTTCAGGTAGTACCCCGTGCCGGAGAACTGGAAGCGGTTCGGGTCGTCCATCGTCGAACCGGACTGCACGCACAGCAGCGCCGAGTGGCTGTCGGCGTCGTGCGAGTGCGTGTAGTGGAGGTCGTTCGTCGCGACGAGGGGAAGGCCGAGGTCTTTGGCGAGCTTGAGCAGGTCGGGCATGACGCGCCGCTCGATGTCGATGCCGTGGTCCATGATCTCGCAGAAGTAGTTCTCTGCGCCGAAGATGTCGCGGAACTCAGCTGCCGCTGCTCTGGCCTCGTTGTACTGCCCGAGCCGAAGCCGCGTCTGCACCTCGCCCGAGGGGCATCCGGTCGTCGCGATGAGCCCCTTGGAATACGTGTTCAGCAGCTCGCGGTCCATACGCGGCTTGAAGTAGTACCCCTCCATGGAGGCCCGACTGGAGAGCCGGAAGAGGTTGTGCATGCCCTGCGTGGTCTCGCTGAGCATGGTGATGTGCGTGTACGCACCGGAGCCGGAGACATCATCGCCCCCGCCGTTGCCCCACTTCACGCGCGTGCGGTCACCGCGGTGCGTTCCCGGCGTGAGGTAGGCCTCTGTGCCGATGATCGGCTTGATGCCGTGCTCCTTGGCGGCCTTGGCGAACTCGTAGGCACCGAAGACGTTGCCGTGGTCGGTCATCGCGACCGCCGGCATGCCCTGCTCGACGGCGGCCTTCATGAGTTCGCCGATCCGGGCCGCCCCATCGAGCATCGAGTACTCGCTGTGGACGTGGAGGTGGGCGAACGAGTCTGCTGAAGGCAATGTCTCTCCGAGAAGATGGGTGGATCGGCGCACCCATCTTAGGTCGCCGGAGCGCCTCTGCGGACGAGCCTGTGGACTACAGCTCGCCTTCGCGGAGCAGCTCGAGCGAGTGCGCCAGGTCGTCTGGGTACTCGGTCGTGAAGCGCACGGGCTCGCCGGTCCGCGGGTGGGCGAACCCCAGCTCCTTGGCGTGCAGCCACTGGCGTCTCAGCCCGAGCTTGCCGGCCAGGGTCGGGTCGGAGCCGTAGAGGGGGTCGCCGACACACGGGTGCCGCTGGGCGGCCATGTGCACGCGGATCTGGTGCGTGCGTCCGGTCTCCAGGTGAACCTCGAGCAGCGCCCCGCGCCGGAAGGCCTCGAGGGTCTCGTAGTGCGTGACGGAGGGCTTCCCCTCGCTGGTGACGGCGAACTTCCAGGAGGAGCCTGGGTGGCGACCGATCGGCGCGTCGATCGTTCCCGAGAGCGGGTCCGGGTGTCCCTGCACGACCGCGTGGTAGACCTTCTCGACCTGACGATCGTGGAACGCCTTCTTGAGCTGCGCGTACGCGAGCTCGCTCTTCGCCACGACCATCAGGCCACTCGTGCCCGCATCCAGACGGTGCACGATTCCCTGGCGCTCCGACTGCCCGGAGGTCGAGATGGTGAACCCCGCGGCGGCGAGCGCGCCGAGCACCGTGGGGCCGTCCCAGCCGATCGAAGGATGGGCGGCAACGCCGACTGGCTTGTCGATGACAACGAAGTCGTCCTCGTCGTGCACGATCTTGAGGTCGGGCACGGCGATCGGGACGACCTCGACCGGTCCGGCCTGCTCCCACTCGACGGAGATGACGGCGCCGGCTGTCATCCGGTCGGATTTGCCGACGAGCTTTCCGTCGATCGTGATCCCGCCCGCCGCCGCGATATCGGCGACCTGTGTCCTGCTCAGACCGAGCAGCTTCGAGACGCCTGCGTCGACACGGGTGCCCTCGAGGCCGTCAGGGATCGGGATCGTCCTGGATTGCATTACGCGTCCTTCTTCGCCTTGGGTCGGCGCTTGCCGTCGAAACCGATGTCGAACAGGGTGAGCAGCACGAACGCCGACATCCCAACGACGATGCACATGTCGGCGACGTTGTAGATCGCCGGGAGCATCCACGGCGTGTAGATGAAGTCGATGACGTGGCCGACGCCGAAACCGGGCTCGCGGAAGAGCCGGTCAAAGAGGTTCCCGAGAGCGCCTCCGAGCACGAGCCCGAACACTGCGGCCCAGCGCTTCGACGCGAGCCTGCGAGCGATGACCAGGATGACGATGACCATGATCGTCGACACGCCCGTGAAGATCCACGTGGAGCCTGCGGCGAACGAGAATGCGGCGCCCGGGTTCCTCACGAAGTGCCACTGCAGGAAGCCGCCGAGCGCCTCGACGGTCTGGCCCTCGGTCATCGAGGAGACGACGAACGCCTTGGATATCTGGTCGAGCGCAAACGCGCCGACGGCGACCGCGGCGAGCATCGCAAGAATGCGGATGCTCGGACGCGATCGCCGTTCGGTGGTCTGCAGAGGTGTGTCCTCCACGTTCCGAGTGCTACTGGCCCGCTGGTGCGGAGCCTTCGAGGACGTCGCTGGCCTGACGGTTCAGGTCGTTGAGCTGGCCTTCGATGTAGGAGCGGAGGTTGTTGCGGTACTCGCGCTCGAAGATGCGGAGCTCCTCGATACGGGCCTCGAGCTTGGTCTTGGCCTCCTCGAGTCGACCGATGGTCTCGCGTTCCTTGGCCTCGGCCTCGGTGACGATCGTGCGGGCACGACCCTCGGACTCGACCGTGATCTCGCGGGCACGCTTCTCGCTGTCGCCTTCGATCTGGCGGGCGCGGGTCTCGGACTCGGCGATGATCTCGCGAGCACGGGTCTCACCCGTGGCGATGATCTCGTCGCGCTTGCGCGTTCCCTCTTCGACGTGCTCGTCGTGGAGGCGGCGGGCGAGGGCGATGAGCGAGCTGCTCGTCTCGGCCTCGTCTGCACCCTCTACGGCGACCGGAGCGGGAGCTGCAGGCTGCGCGAGCGGCGCGATGGGCTCAGGCTCGGGCTCAGGAGCTGCCTCAACCTCGACGCTGGGCTCTTCGACCGGGGCGGGAGCTGCGGCCGCAGGCGCGCTGCTGGCGCGTGCCTCTGCCTCTTCGAGCTGCTGACGAAGCTGCTCGTTCTCCCCCACGAGGCGGCGCATCTCTGCAACGACCTCGTCGAGGAAGTCGTCGACCTCGTCCTGGTCGTACCCCTCGCGGAACTTGGTCTGCTGGAAGCGTTTGTTGATGACGTCCTCAGGAGTGAGTGCCATGTCGGCCACCTTTCGACTCTCTCTGCGATTGGTCTGTATCTGGAAAAGACTCTGGGTCTGACGAGCAGACTCCGGGTCCGGCGTGACAACACTAGCGTTGCCCAGATGTGCACGCAGAACGTTGCTGTGCTGCGCAGCACATAAGTCACATTACGGCACTTGGGTCCCGCGCGTCACATTCTGTCGGGAAAGTCGCCATTCACCTAATGGAGAACGCTCGGCGCTTAGAGCAGGCGCACGAGATTCGATGTGATCACCAGCGCGAACATGACGATGATCCACGCGAGATCGAGGGCGATGTTGCCGATGCGGAGCGGGGGCACGACTTTCCGGACCGCACGAAGGGGCGGGTCGGTCAGCGAGTAGACGCCCTCGCAGAGGACGAGCACGAACCCCTTCGGCTTCCACCGAGGCGCGAACATGCGAGCGTAATCGAGGATCAGCCGACCCCACATCACCATGATGTAGAGGCCGATGACGAAGCCGAGGATCGCGCCGAGGATATTCATTCGTTTCCTGAGATGTTGTCGCGCAGACACGGCGACGGTGCACCCTCAGGATGCACCGTCTCACCGTTCGCGCGAAAGCGGGCCGCTCTGCTGCTCAGCAGAGTCAGGCTGGTTGGGGGTCTACTGGAAGAACGAGGCTTCCTTCTCCGCCTCAAGCTTGCTCGACTCGCCGTGGACGGCGATGTGCTGAGGCGAGAGCAGGAACACCCGGCTCGTCACGCGCTCGATCTTGCCATAGAGGCCCTGGGAGAGCCCGCTCGCGAAGTCGATGAGGCGACGCGCCTCGGCTTCGTCCATCTCGGAGAGGTTCATGATGACGGGGACGCCATCGCGGAAGTTCTCGGCGATGACCTGCGCGTCTTTGTTGTAGGCCTTCGGGTGGACCGTGAGGATCTCGTTCATTTCCGCCATCGCCGGGGTCGAAGTGTGCTTGGGTGCTTTGGTGATCGGGGTCACGGGTGCCGGCTTCGGGCGCTCGGTGACCACCGGAGAGAGCTGCGGCGAAGGTGCCGCGGCTGGCGACTGCCTCTGCTGCTGCTGCGCCTGTGGCGTCTCGTCGTGCAGATTCTGCTCGTCTTCGTCAGCAAGGCCCAGGTAGACCATGGCATTGCGCAGCGGGTTGGCCATTGTGCTCCTCCGTGTGTTCGGCGTGCACCCACGCTACGTCCGGTCGGGTCGCTTTCCCGTGATTGCCGCGCCGATTCTGAGGTGTGTCGCACCGTTTTCGATGGCGTCGGCGAAGTCGTTGGACATGCCCATCGACAGCGAGGTCGCGGAAGGCGCCAGCGATTGGATGCGCTGCCCGAGGGCCTGGAGTTCGGCGAAGGCCGCGCGCGGATCCCCCCCGAGTGGCGCCACGCACATGAGGCCCTGGAGTTCGAGGGATTCGGTGCGCAGCACCTGCTCGACAAGCGCCTCGAGCTCCGTCGGCTGAACGCCGCCTCTGGCAGGGTCCGGCGTCATGTTGACCTGCACGAACGCCCGCAGCGGGTGCGCCCGCTCGACGCCCGACAGCGCGTCGACGAGGCCTCCTCTGTCGATCGAATGGACGGCATCCACGTACTGGGCGATCTGGCGCGCCTTCTTGGTCTGGATCTGACCGACGAAGTGCCATTCGAGGTCGGCGCGCTCTGCGAACGCCGCCGCCTTGTCTCTGGCCTCCGGATGCCTGCTCTCGGCGAAGCGACGAACGCCGAGGTCGACCAGATCGGCGACGAGCTCGGGGCCGTGGAACTTCGTGACGGGGATGAGAGTGACGTCCGAGGGATCGCGTCCCGCGCTGACACAGCTCTGGTGGATGGCGGCCTGAACCGCCGAGAGGCGCTCGGCCAGCGTCTGATGACCCTGGCCGAGCGCCTCTCCAGCTTGCTCTGGCATGCGCGCTCTACTTGAGGAAGTCCGGGACGTCGAGGATGTCCTCGGCGTCGTCGTAGGCGGCTTCCGGCTCGCGGCGAGGTGCGATGGTGGGCGCCTCGGCCGTCGACCAGGCCGGAGCCTGCGCGACCGGTGCTGGCGCCTGGACGGGCTCGCGCTCCACGGGCACGGAGGGTGCGGAGGCGACTGCGGCTGCGGCTGCGCCGAGCCCGATGGCACCGGTGTTCGCCTGCTGGACAGGCGCGGCCGCGGGTGCCGGCACAGACTGCTGCTCCTGCAGCGTCTTGGGCTCTCCCCCGGCGAAGCCCGCTGCGATGACCGTGACGCGCACCTCGTCGCCGAGGGTGTCGTCGATGACCGCGCCGAAGATGATGTTGGCCTCCTGGTGGACGGCCTCCTGCACGAGCTTCGCAGCGTCGTTGATCTCGAAGATGCCGAGGTTCGATCCGCCCTGGATGGAGAGCAGGACGCCGTGGGCGCCCTCGATGCTCGCCTCGAGGAGCGGCGACGCGACGGCGAGTTCCGCCGCCTTGATCGCCCTGTCGGCGCCCCTGGACGAGCCGATGCCCATGAGCGCGGAACCAGCACCCTGCATGACCGACTTCACGTCGGCGAAGTCGAGGTTGATGAGACCCGGGGTCGTGATCAGGTCGGTGATGCCCTGCACACCGGCGAGCAGCACCTGGTCGGCCGTCGAGAACGCCTCGATCATCGAGATGCCGCGGTCGCTGATCTCGAGGAGGCGGTCGTTCGGGACGACGATGAGGGTGTCGACCTCTTCTTTCAGAGTGGCCACGCCCTGCTCGGCCTGCTGCATACGGCGGCGGCCCTCGAAGCTGAACGGCTTCGTGACGACACCGATGGTGAGCGCACCGATCGACTTCGCGATGCGCGCGACGACGGGAGCACCCCCTGTACCGGTTCCGCCACCCTCGCCAGCCGTGACGAAGACCATGTCGGCGCCGGCGAGCGCCTGCTCGATCTCCTCGGCGTGGTCCTCGGCTGCACGGCGGCCGACCTCGGGGTCGGCGCCTGCACCGAGACCGCGCGTCAGCTCGCGTCCGACGTCGAGCTTGACGTCGGCGTCGCTCATGAGCAGCGCCTGGGCGTCGGTGTTGATCGCGATGAACTCGACACCGCGGAGGCCGAGCTCGATCATTCGGTTGACTGCATTGACGCCGCCGCCGCCGATGCCGACGACCTTGATGACGGCGAGGTAGTTGTTGGTGTTCGACACGTGTCCGGCCCCTCGTTGGCGTGTGGTGTGGTGGAAGAACGGATGCACACCTCGACACGTCGCCGCTGGCGAATGTCTGCGAGCTTCAACCTCTACTTGAAGCTCAGAGATATGCTGTTTCCTGGTTGCTTGCTTCGACGCTAGGTCGCGAACGTCGCACGATCCGTGCAGTCAGCAGGTGTGTTGCGTTTTGCGCGCCGAATGTCGGCGAGTTGCTTCAACCGGAGCTTGAAGGTTGCCGCACCCGCCGGCCGAGGAACTCCTCAGCGGGTCACGGGGGTCTCGGGACTCGAGACGTCGTAGCTGGAGATGGACTGGTCGGCGGTGGCCGTGACGAGCGCGGCGAGCACCTCCGCCTTGCGGTCGGACTCCTCCGCGCTCCCCCATACGACCTCGGCACCGCTGCGCATCGTCAGACGCACATCGTCGATGCTCTTGGCCGTCACTGCAGCGACGCCAGCCCTGAAGTCGACCGGCAGGGCGAGCGACACGGCCGCCGCTGAGGCGAACGCCTCGGAGTCGACCCCCTCGCCGCCCAGTTCGAGAGTCGGGATGTCCCCTGCGGGCTCCGACTGCGTCCAGAGCACCACGCCGGCCGCATCCATGACGTCGTACCCGGATGGCACCGCGACCGCGCCGATCGGCGACCGCTCGACGATCGTGACGACAAGACGGCTCGGCGGCTCGACGCGGATCGAGTAGCTCTGCACCATCACGTAGGACTGGAGTCGACTCTCGACGTCGTCGTTCGTGACGAGCGCAAGCGGCTGTCCGTGCAGGTCGGCGAGCGATTCGTCGACCTGTGTCGCATCGACACGCTGGGTGCCGGCGACGACGATCTCACGCACGGACATGATCGGACTGTAGACGGCGACCGCGACGAACGCGACAAGTGCGGCCACCGCCGCCGCGACCCCGATCAGGATGCGGCGGCGTCGTCTGGCGCGCCAGGTGAATCGGCGCGCATCGTCGCCGAGCACGCTCACGGCTTGCCTGGCTCCTTCGCGCCGAGCGCCTCGAGGAGCTGGGGCACGATGAGGTTGACGTCGCCGCAGCCGAAGGTGATGACGAAATCGCCGTCCTGTGAGATCTCGGCGACCGTGTCGGCCGCATCCTGCCAGTCGGGGCGGTAGGCGACCTTGCTGCGGTCAGCGAACGCCTCCTCGACCAGCGCTCCCGTGACACCGGGGATCGGGTCCTCACGTGCGCCGCACACGTCGAGCACGACGGTCTCGTCGGCGAGACGCTCGTACACCGCCGCGAAGACGTCGCTCATGTCGCGCGTCCGCGAGTAGAGGTGCGGCTGGTGGACGGCGATGAGGCGGCCGGAGCCGACGACGGTGCGCGCAGCCGTGAGCGCCGCTTCGACCTCGGCAGGGTGATGGGCGTAGTCGTCGTAGACGCTGACGCCGCTCACCGTGCCGTGGAGCTCGAAGCGTCGCTTCGTGCCCCCGAACGTCGAGAGCGCGTCAAGGACGGCGGCGGGCTCGAAGCCGAGCTGGACGAGGACGACGAACGCGCCGGTCGCGTTGAGCGCGTTGTGGACGCCGGGAACGTGCAGGAGCGCCGGGTAGTCGACACCCTGCCAGGTGACGGTAAAGCGGGTCTCCCCTCCCTCCGACGCGATGTCGGAGACGCGCGCGTCGGCCGTCGGAGCCTGGCCGAAGGTCAGCACCCGCTTGTGGGTGAGCTTCCCGGTCAGCTCGACGGCAAGCGGGTCGTCGCTGGAGATGACCACGGCCTCGCTGGCCGCATCCGCGAACTGGACGAACGCGGCTTCGAAGGCCTCGACGCTGCCGTAGTGGTCGAGGTGGTCGTTGTCGACGTTCGTGATGAGGGCGATCGCCGTGTCGTAGAACAGGAAGGACCCGTCGGACTCGTCGGCCTCGACGACGAAGGCCTCGCCGCTTCCGACGGCGGAGCTCGTCCCCAGGGCCGAGATAATGCCGCCGTTGACGAAGCTCGGCGACGCGTCGAGGGCGTCGAGGGCCGTCACGACCATGCCGGTCGAGGTCGTCTTGCCGTGCGCTCCGGCGACGGAGACGAGGCGGCTCCCGCGCGTGAGCCAGACGAGCGCCTGCGAGCGGTGCAGGATGTTGAGCCCACGCTCCTTCGCCAGGACGAGTTCGGGGTTGTCGGGCCAGAGCGCGCTGGTGACGACGATGGTGTCCGCGTCGCCGAGGTGCTCTGCCGCGTGGCCGATCTCGACGCGGGCGCCGCGATCGCGCAGCTCTCGTGTCGCGTAGTTCTCTGTCCGGTCGCTTCCGGAGATCGTGAGGCCGCGGTCGAGCATCATGCGCGCGATGCCGCTCATGCCTGAGCCGCCGATGCCGATGAAGTGCACGTTCCCGATCTCGTCGGGAATCTGCGCGGTGGCGTCTGGATTGATCATTGCTGCTCCTGAGTTCGCTCGATCTGCGAGCTGCGCGGTCTCTTCCGCGTCGATGGTCGAGGGTACTCCGCCTTCACGTCCGAAGGCGCCTAGCCGGTCCGAGCGTCCTCGACCGCCTGGTCCAGCAGTGCAACGACCCGAGAGGCCCCGTCGCGCTGGGCTGATGCGCGAGTCGCCTGCTCCATGCGGGCTCGGCGGTCATCGTCGCGGGCGAGGGCGAGGAGCTCCTTCGACGCCCACTCGGGCGAGAAGTCCGCGTCGGCCACCCGTATGGCACCACCTGCGGACAGGACGGAGCGGATGTTGGTGGTCTGGTGGTCGCCGGTGGCGGCAGGGTACGGGATGTAGACGGCCGGGAGGCCGACGACACCGAGCTCGCTGACGGTGGATGCGCCCGCACGCGCGACGACCAGGTCGGCGGCGGCGAACGCGAGGTCCATGCGGTCGCAGTACTCGAGCACGTGGTAGCCCTCGACGTGGTCGTGCTCGAACTTCGAGAGCCCCCCGACGAGGTGAAGAACCTGCCAGCCCTCGGAGATGAGTTCGGGGACGACGGCTCGGACGGTCTCGTTGACGCGCCTCGCGCCGAGCGAGCCGCCGGTGACCAGCAGCGTGCGACGGTCGGGGGCCAGCCCGAAGAACTCGACAGCCTCGTCGCGCTTCGCGGCGCGGTCGAGGTGCTCGATCTCAGCCCGGAGCGGCATCCCGACGGTCACGGCGCCGCGGAGGGGCGTGCCGTCGAAGGCGACGCCCACGCGCTTCGCCCAGCGCGCCCCGAGCTTGTTGGCCATGCCGGGATGGGCGTTGGCCTCGTGGACGACGGTCGGCACGCGCCCCCTCGCGGCCAGGTAGGCGGGGGCTGCGGCATAGCCGCCGAAGCCGGCGACCGCGTCGATGCTGTGCTCGTCGAGCATGCGGCGCACGGAGGCAACCGTCTCACGGAGTCGAGGCAGGAAGGTCAGCACCTGCATGCCCGGGCGGCGCGGGAAGGGCAGCTTCGGAATCGTGAGGAGCTCGTAGCCGCGCGCGGGAACAAGCCGGGCCTCAAGGCCCTCCTTCGTGCCGAGCACGAGGATCTTCGAGTCGGGGTCGCGCTCGCGCAACGCATCCGCGACCGCGAGCAGCGGGTTGACGTGGCCGGCCGTGCCGCCTCCGGCGAGCAGGTAGTTGGTCACGTGCGGGACTCCGATCGCTTCGGGTTGCGGGCGATCGACAAGACTATGCCGATTGCGAAGAGGGTCGTGATGAGCGCCGATCCGCCGGAGGAGACGAGCGGCAATGGCACACCGAGGACCGGCAGGAAGCCGATGACGACGGCGATGTTCACGAACGCCTGGAAGATCAGCCAGGTGGTCACTGCACCGACGATGGTCTTCGCCGTCCAGTCTTCCGCCTCGTGGTAGATGCGGACGAGGACGACCGCGAGCAGGACGAAGACGCCGATGACGATGATCGCCCCGACGAGCCCGAGCTCCTCCCCGATGATCGCGAAGATGAAGTCGTTGTCGGCCTCCGGCAGCCAGGACCATTTGGCCTTCGAGTTGCCGAGCCCCGAGCCGAACAGGCCGCCAGCTGCGAGGGCGTAGAGCCCGTGCGCGCTCTGCCAGCCCCAAGTCTCGTAGTCGACGTCTCCGCCGAAGAAGTTCGTGATGCGGGCCATGCGGTTGTCGCTGAAGATCGACAGCAGGAGCGCGGCAGCCACGGCGATGAACCCGGCGAGCCACAGGAACTTGGATGCGACGCCGCCGAAGTAGAGCGCTCCGAGAACGAGCGCGCCGACGACGATCATCGTTCCCAGGTCCTTGCTGAGCGCCATGACGCCGAAGCTCAGGGCGAGGACGGGCAGGATCGGAACCGCGACCTCCTTGGCGACGTGCAGCTTGCCCTGCTTGCGCCCGAGGATGAGGCCGAGCCACAGCACGAGCGCAACCTTGAGCGCCTCCGCGGGCTGCATCGTCGTGAAGCCGAGGTCGATCCAGGCCCGGTTGCCGTTGACGTCGACACCGATGGGGGTGAAGACCAGCGCTTGGAGGATGACGGCGACGAAGAGGGCTGGCCAGGCGATCCGCTTCCAGAACCGCAGCGGCATCCGGGAAGCGAACAGCATGAGCGGGATGCCCAGCGCCGCGAACGTGGCTTGGCTGACGAACCGCGCCGAGACGGCGTTGCCACCCGCGAACTCCTCGACCGAGGAGCTCGAGAGCACCATCACGATGCCGAAGGCGACCAGGAAGAGCGTGATCGAGAGCAGGAGCACGAAGTTGCGGTTGACGCCGCGGATGCGCTTCCCGAGCGAGACGACGACGGCGCTCGAGGAGCTCTTGCGTGCGGAACCGCCAGCCGTCGCGCCCGTGCTTGGCCTATTCGGCGCTGGCGTCCGGCTCGGAGGTGCGGTCCTGGGAGCCTTCTGTCTCGGCATGCCGGCCCCCTTCAAGGTGCGACGCGACGGCGAGCGCGAAACGCTGGCCGCGGTCGCTGTAACTCACGAACTGATCCATGGAGGCGGCCGCCGGAGCGAGCAGCACGGTGTCGCCGTCCTGCGCGAGCCGCGCGGCTTCCGCCACGGCGCGTCCCATGATGGAGTCAGTGTCGCTCACGTCGATCTCGATGAACGCGACCTCCGGGGCGTGTTGCGCGAACGCGTCGGCCACTTCGGATCGAGATGTTCCAAGGGCCACCGCACCGCGGAGGCGCCCGGCGTGCTTGGCGACGAGCGGCGCGATGTCGACTCCCTTGAGGAGCCCTCCCACCAGCCAGACGACGCTGTGGTGCGCGGCCAGCGAGGCGTCGGCGGCGTGGACGTTCGTCGCCTTCGAGTCGTCGACCCAGAGGACCCCGGCGGCCTCAGCGACGATCTCGTGGCGGTGCCGATCGACCGAGAAGGTAGAGAGCGCCTCGGAGATCGCGGCGACGGGGACACCGACGGCCCGCACGAGGGCGGCCGCGGCGAGCACGTCCTCCACGAGGTGCTTCGAGGAGAGACCGCGCGGGCGCAGCTCCTCGAGCGTCGTCAGCTCGAGGGCGGTGCGGGCTCGGTCGTCGAGGAACGCACGATCGACCAGGATTCCGTCGACCACGCCGAAGTCGCTCGGCCCCGGCACATCGGTCCCGAACCCGATAGCGCGGCATCCTTCGACGACGTCGGCCGCCTCGACGAGGTCGAGTGTCGCCTCGTCGCCCTTGTTGTAGACGCACGCGATCTGGGCTCGCTCGTAGACGCGGCCCTTCGCTGCGCGGTAGGCCTCAGTGCCGCCGTGCCAGTCGAGGTGGTCGTCGGCGATGTTGAGGACGACCGCGGCGTGCGCCGACATGGAGTGCAGGGAGTGGAGCTGGAAGCTCGAGAGCTCGACCACGAGCAGTTGGAACTCGGCGGGGTCGCGGAGCACATCGAGGACGGGGACGCCGATGTTGCCGCAGGGGGCCGTGCGGATACCCGCGGCCAGTCCCATGCGCGCTGCGAGCTGGGTTGTCGTCGTCTTGCCGTTCGTCCCCGTGACGGCCAGCCAGGGGGCGGGGTCGCCGAACTTGTCGCGGAGCCGCCAGGCCAGCTCGACGTCACCCCACACCGGCGCGTCGAGGGCATCGGCGGCGACGATGAGCGGGTGGCTCGGGGCGAAACCAGGAGACGCGACGATGAGGTCGGCCTCCAGGGCCCTGAGCGCGTCGACGGCGGACTCGTCGCTGTCGGCGATCGTCACGGGAACGTCGAGCACCTCGAGGATGCGCTCACGCTCGTCATCGTGCGACTGCGCGATGACGTGCGGCTTGGCGCCGAGCTCAGCGAGGGTGTCCGCGACGGAGAACCCCGTCTTGCCCAGGCCGAGCACCGCGACCGACAGGCCGGTCCAGTCGTCGTGCCAGCTCCGGAGACCGTCGACCTCGCGGCCTGCTCCCCCGCGGGTCACGTCGTGACTCCCCACTCGGCGTAGAAGAGTCCGATGCCGAGCGCGGCGCAGAGTCCGGCGATGATCCAGAACCGGACGACGACCGTGGTCTCGGCCCAGCCCTTGAGCTCGAAGTGGTGGTGGATGGGGCTCATGAGGAAGATGCGCTTGCCCTTGGTGAGCTTGAAGTAGATGCGCTGCACGATCACGGAGCCGGTCGTCATGACGAAGAGGCCGCCGATGAGGACGAGCAGCAGCTCGGTGCGGGTGATGATGGCGAAGGCGGCGATCGCGCCGCCGAGACCGAGCGAACCCGTGTCTCCCATGAAGATCTGCGCAGGCGAGGTGTTCCACCAGAGGAACCCGATGAGCGCACCGGCGATGCCTGCCGCCACGATGGCGACGTCGAGGGGCGCGTATGCCGTGTAGCAGGCCGACTCGAGCGATTCGGCCAGGCGCTCCGTGCCGCAGGCCTGGTTGAACTGCCAGTAGGCGATGATGCCGTAGGAGCCGATCGAGATGATCGACGCACCGGTCGCGAGGCCGTCGAGGCCGTCCGTCACGTTCACCGCGTTCGACGTCGCCGTCGTGATGACGACGATCCAGACGATGAGGGCGATCGTTCCCGCGATGGCGCCGAGCGCCATGAAGTCGATCGGCAGGTCTCGGATGAACGAGATGTGCGTCGAGAGGACCGGGACGCCGTCGGGGTTGCGGTACTGCAGGCCGATGACGGCGAACAGCCCGGCGACGATCACCTGCCCGACGATCTTCGACCAGCCACCGAGACCGAGGGACTGCTGCTTGCGGACCTTCAGGAAGTCGTCGATGAAGCCGATGACACCGAGACCGACCATCATGCCGAGGATGAGGAGTCCGGCGGCCGTGACCTGGTCGCCCGTGGCCAGCGTCGCGATGAAGTACGCCAGCACGGAGCCGACGATGAAGACGATGCCGCCCATGGTCGCGGTTCCGCGCTTCGAGTGGTGGGCTTCCGGCCCATCTTCGCGGATGAACTGGCCCCACTCGAGCTTGTGGAACAGGCGGATGAAGAGCGGCGTCATGAACAGCGTGAACGCCAGCCCGACACCTCCGGCAATAAGGATCGCAATCACGCGAAGTGCCCCCTGAGGTGCTCGGCGAAACGGTCTCCAAGGTGTCGGAGGCCCGCTGAGTTCGAAGACTTGACGAGGACCAGGTCACCCGGGCGCGTCTCACGGACCAGCAGCTCGTACGCCTCGTCCATGGACTCGACGAAGATCGACTCCCCATCCCAGGAGCCCTGGGCGATCGCTCCGAGGTGCAGCGCGCGGGCGTCGCGGCCGACGACGATGAGCTGGTCGATGCCGAGGCGGACGGCGAGGAGTCCGAGGCGGTCGTGCTCCTCGATGGAGGCATCCCCGAGCTCGCTCATGGCGCCGAGCACCGCGACCGTGCGGGCGCCGCTCGGCGCGATCTGAGCGATCGTCTTGAGGGCGGCGGCCATGGAGTCTGGGCTCGCGTTGTAGGCATCGTTGATGAGGTGCACGGAGCCGGCGTGCTGGAGCTCCATGCGCCACTGCTCGGCGCGTGTCACGCGCTGGAGGGCGTCACGGATCTCCGTGGCCGGCACCGCCTGCGTGTGGGCGGCCGCCACCGCGGCGAGCGCGTTGGTGACGTGGTGCTCCCCGATCACGTTGAAGCGGACGACGACGGGTTCCTGCTCGGGAAGGTGCAGCGTGAACTCCGTCCCGTCGAGGCTCGTCGAGACCTCGCTCGCGCGAACGTCCGCTCGCTCGCCTCGACCGAACCACAGCACGTTCGCGTCGGTCTTGTCTGCCATCGAGGCGACGCGCGCATCGTCGGCGTTGAGCACGGCGGTGTCCCCCGCCACGAGCCCTTGCACCATCTCGGTCTTCGAGGTGAGCGTGACCTCGATGCCGCCGAACTCGCCCGCGTGCGCGAGGCCGACCGTCAGCACGATGCCGACGTCCGGCTTCGCCATCGAGATGAGCCTGCGGATCTCGCCCGGAGCGCTCGCGCCCATCTCGGCGATGAGGGTCTGCGTCTCCTCTGTGAGCTTCAGGAACGTCAGCGGGGCGCCCACCTCGTTGTTGAAGCTGGCGATGGGCGCGACCGTCTCGCCTCGGGCCGAGAAGATCTCGTTGAGGAGGTTCTTCGTCGTCGTCTTGCCGTTCGACCCGGTGACCGCGATCGTGACGAGCTGTCCGCGGGACTTCACGCGCGTCACGACCTCGGTTGCGAGGCGTCCGAGGGCGAGGACGGCGTCGTCGACGACGACCTGCGTGACGGGAAGGTCGAGGGCGCGCTCGACGATGAGGAGCGAGGCGCCGTTCTCGACAGCCTTCGGGGCGAACAGGTGCCCGTCGGTGACCTCGCCCGGCTTGGCGACGAAGATGTCGCCCGGACGGATGAGTCGGGAATCGGTGTCGACGGTGCCGCTGAACACGCTCTCGAGCGTGTCGTCACCCACGGGACGTGCCTCTCCCCCGGTGATGTCAGCGATCTCGCGAAGTCGGAGTTCGATCATCCGCTCACCACCCTGCTTCCCTGAGCGCCGCTCTGGCCTCGTCTCGTGCCGAATACTGGATCTTGGTGCCCGCGACCTCGGTGTAGCTCTCGTGGCCTGGGCCGGCAACGAGGATAGTGTCCTCCGGCCCTGCGAGCGAAACCGCCTTGCGGAGCCCGAGGCTCGCGTCGGCGATCTCGTGCAGCTCCCGGTCAGGGTGGCTCGCCTTCACGCTCTCGACGAGCACCTTCCTGATCTCGTCAGGGTCCTCGGTGCGCGGGTTGTAGTCGGTGATGATGACGACGTCGCTGCCAGCTGCCGCGACCCGTGCCATCTCCGGGCGCTTGGTGCGGTCACGGTCGCCATCGGCGCCGAAGACCATGAACAGGCGGCCGGTGGTCATCTCCCGGAGGGCGCCGAGCGTCTGCTCGAAGGCGTCGGGGGTGTGCCCGTAGTCCACGTAGAGGCGCGGCCCCTTGTCTCCGGAGACCAGCTCGAGTCGTCCGGGCACGAAGGCGTCGATGCCGCCGTCACGTTCGAGCACTTCCGCGATCTCGCCGAGGTCGTAGCCGGACTCGACGAGCATCGCGATCGCCAGCCCGGCGTTCGCCGCTGAGAACCAGCCGGGCATCGGGATGCTCGAGTGCAGCACCCGGTCGTCCGGGCTCGTGAGCGTGAAGCTCGTGCTGCCGCCTTCTGCGCCCGTGACGACGAGGTTCCAGTCGGCCTCGGTTCCGGGCTTGGAGGAGATCGTCGTGACGGGGATGCGGGAGTCCTCGACGACCCGCGCGCCCCACTCGGAGTCGAGCGAGACCACGCCGCGCCGCGCGCGCTCCGGGGTGAAGAGCTTGAGCTTCTCGCCGAAGTACTCCTCGAAGTCGACGTAGTCGTCGAGGTGGTCGTGCGAGAGGTTGATGAAGCCGACGACGTCGAACTCGATGCCGTCGACACGGTGACGCGTCACGGCCTGGGCGGACACCTCGATGCTCGCCGCGTGGACCCCGACTTCGCGCATGCGGGCGAGCAGAGCGTGGAGCTCGCTCGCCTCCGGGGTGGTCAGGTTCGCCTCGATGCGCTCCTCGCCGATGCGGCGTTCGACCGTGGTCGTGAGGCCCGTGACGACGCCGAGCTGCAGCAGGAGCCCGTCGAGGATGTAGACGACAGAGGTCTTGCCGTTGGTTCCTGTGACGCCGAAGAGCTTCGGCTGGTCGGGGTCGGTCCGGTAGATCCAGGCGGAGACGTCGCCGAGCGCCAGGCGGGGCTCCTCCGTGACGAGCACGGGAACGCCGAGCTCGCCGGCGAGTGCAGCACCGGCCGCGTCGGTGAGGATGGCGACGGCGCCGGCTTCCTCGGCCTTCGCGGCGTAGCTGGCGCCGTGCACTCGCGCGCCGGGCAGCCCCACGTAGAGGTCGCCGGACTCGACATCCATCGAGGAGATGGAGACGCCGGTCACCTCGACCTGGTCGACGCCTTCTGGGGCGTCGAGTCCGAAGTGCGCGCACAGCTCAGAGAGCGAGCGCGGCACTGGATGGGATGGACGGATGCTTGCTGCGGGCATGACTTCCTGTGCAGTAGTGCGGATCAGAACGTGGTCGGTATGGTCGGCCACGGACTCGGCGATGGTGCCACCCGGTTGGATTGGAGTACGTACGCCATGACATCGTGCCACGCTGGCGCGGTGGCGGCGCTGCCCCTCATCGTAGTTGGCTTCATGATCGAGACCGTCACGACGTACTTGGGGTCGTCGATCGGGGCGACGCCGGCCATCGACGTCATGAAGCTGCCTTCCACGTACTGCCCCTGGCCGTCAGAGACCTCCGCGGTGCCCGTCTTGATGCCGACACGGTAACCGGGGATCGCCACCTCGTTCGCGAGGCTCCCGCTCTGTGCCGTGGCCTCGAGCAGCGTGAGCGTGTCTGCCGCGGCTTCCGCGGACACGACCTGACGCGGCTCGCCCGGTTCCGTCTCCTCGAAGCCGTCCTCGGTCTCACAACCTTCGACGAGCTGGACCGGGAGCCGCTGCCCGCCGTTGGCGATCGTCTGGTACGCGCTCGCCATCTGAGGAGCGGTGACCTCGAGGCCCTGGCCGAACATCGTGGCGTAGTTGGTCTGCGGGTCCCACTCGTCATATGGGCGAACTGTGCCGGACTCCTCACCGAGGAAGTCGGCCTCGGTGTCGGCATTCAGGCCGAAGTCGAGCATGTAGTCGTAGCGGTCGGCGGCACTCAGACGCTGCCCCATCATGGCGATGCCGATGTTGGAGGAACGCGTCATGATGCCCGCGGCGGTCCAGCGCTCATCGCCGTGCGCCCAGTCGTCGCCGAAGCTGACATCCGTCTGCTCGAAGCGGCCGGGAACCGTGATCTGCTCGCCCGGCGTTGAGAGCCCCTTGTCGAAGACCATGGCTGCGGTGAGGGCCTTCATGGTCGAGCCCGGCTCGAAGGGCGCGGTGAAGGCGCGGGAGCCTCGGGCCTCGGTCGCGGTGGCCCCTGGGTCATTGGGGTCGACGGACGGCCAGTCCACGGCGGCGCGGATCTTGCCGGAGTCGACCTCGGTCACGACTATGTGCCCCCACTGGCCGCCCATCGCGGTGACCTGCTCGGCGAGCACCTGCAGGGCGTACCACTGCAGGTCGGCGTCGACCGTGAGCTTGAGCGTGCCGCCCTG
Organism: Pseudoclavibacter sp. JAI123; assembly: GCF_013409665.1. Lineage (NCBI taxonomy): Bacteria > Bacillati > Actinomycetota > Actinomycetes > Micrococcales > Microbacteriaceae > Pseudoclavibacter > Pseudoclavibacter sp. JAI123. The sequence goes on from NZ_JACCCM010000001.1 coordinate 2,267,199, forward strand.
CTTGGCCTCGGTGAGGGTGACCTCGGTACCGGGGATGCGCACGTTGTCCGCACTGCGCTCGTAGGTCTCCTCGCCGTCGATGCCGGCGAGGCACTGGTTCTCCGAGAGCTCGAGGCCGGCGAGGGGCTCGCCGTCTGCACCCAGGAAGCCGGTGAGGTTGCCCGCCACCTGCCCGTTCGGGTACACGCGGGCGGCTTCACGTTTCGGGTAGATCCATGGGATCTCGAGCGCACGGATCTTCTCGTAGGCCGCGAGCTCGAGGCCTCGGCTGAGGTACGCGAAGTTGCTGTTGGGGTCGATCGCGAGGGCCGCATCCACGACGCCGACGAGCTCTGCCTGCTGCTGGCCGGTGATCGCGGCGATCTCACCGAGCGCCTGCTCGCGCGAGACCTCGCTGGTCTTGCCATCGTCACCGGTGCGGTCGAACTCCTTGACGTTCACGGGAGCGACCGTGAGGTCGAAGCGGTCGGCGGAGTCGGCGAGGATCTCACCGTTCTTGTCGACGATCGACCCGCGCTCGCTGAAGATCGTGCTGGAGACGCCGCGCTTCGATTCGGCGTCGGCGTTGATGGTCGAGGCCGAGACGAGCTGCACGTCGATCAGGCGGACCCCGAAGGCGATGAGCACTGCGGTCACCAGGATGATGACGAGGCCAGCCCTGCGCCTGGACACTTTCGGTGACACGGTACTCCTCCCCCTTGTTCGGCTCTGCTCCCAGCTGAGTGGCCTCTCGGCGCCTCAGCCTCGTCGTGGTTCTACCTCGTCGAGGGAGAGCGCAGCTCGGTGACAGACGGTACTTCAGGCGCGGCTGCCTGCTGCGGTGAAACTCCGTCGGCGGCGGGAGCCGGTGCCGGCTGCGTCACCTCGTTGGTGACGAGACCCGTGTTGATGGGCGCGGATGTGCCGGTGGAGCTCGCGTCCGTCGCGAGTGAGGCACTCCCGACCTGCAGGAACGCCTGCGAGTCGGTGGGGACCATGCCCAGCTTCGTGGCCTCGACGGCGAGGTTCTGCGCCGAGGACATGGCGCTCAGCTCCTCGAGCGCGGCCGACTCCTCGCGCTGCAGCTCCGTCTGGGTCTGCTCGAGGCCGCTCACCTCGTAGGCCCCCTGCGAGATCGCGATGCTCAGGGCGAGCTGGGTGACGAACACGCCCGCGAGGATGCCGAGCGAGATCATGATCGAGCGCAGGCTCGGCAGGCGCCGAGCGCTCGGCGCCTCGACGAGGCGCAGCCGAGGAGACTGCGCCTGCTTCTTGGGGGCCGCCTTGGACCGACGGGGTGCCGTGGATCCTCGAAGGATGCTCGTTGCTGCCGTCATGCCCGTGGACTCCTTACTCGTTCAACCGCGCGCAGGCGCACGGGCAGTGCTCGTGGATTGATCTCGCCTTCTGCGGCACCGGCGCGCTCGGCTCCGCGCACGAGGCGCGAGAACTCGGGCTTGTGCTCGGGAAGCTCGACCGGCAGTCCGCTTGGCGCGGTCGACGTGGTCTTCGCCTCGAAGAGTCGCTTCACGAAGCGGTCCTCGAGCGACTGGTAGGCCTCGACGACGACGCGGCCGCCGACGACGACACGGTCGAGCGCCTGTGGCAGCGCGCGCTCGAGGGCGCCCAGTTCGGCGTTCACCTCGATGCGAAGCGCCTGGAAAACGCGCTTCGCCGGGTGACCCGCGTCGCGCTTGGCCGCCGGGGTCGCGCGCTGGAGCACATCGACGAGCTGCCCGGTGGTCTCGATCGGCGCCTGGGCGCGCTCTCGCACGATCCAGCTCGCGTACCGGGGCGCCAGCTTCTCGTCGCCGTAGCGGTAGAAGAGCTCCTTGAGCTCGTCCTCACCGTAGGACGCGACGATCTCGGCTGCCGTGACGCCCTTCGTGGCGTCCATGCGCATGTCGAGCGGCGCATCCTGGATGTACGAGAAGCCGCGACTGGCCTCGTCAAGCTGCAGCGAGGACACCCCGAGGTCGAACAAGACGGCGTCGACCGTGCCGATGCCGAGGTTGTCGAGTGACGACGCGAACTGGTCGTAGACGGCGTGCACCAGCGTGACGCGGTCGCCGAAGCGAGCGAGCCGACGGCCGGCGAGCCCAAGGGCCTCCGAGTCGCGGTCGAAGCCGACCAGCCGGGCATTCGGGCAGCGATCGAGGACGGCCTCGCTGTGCCCGCCCATGCCGAGTGTCGCGTCGACGTAGATGCTGCCGGGGTTCTGCAAGGCCGGCGCAAGGAGCTCAACGCATCGCTCGAGGAGCACCGGCGTGTGCAGCATCGCGGGGTCGCGCTCGCTGCCCCCACTGTCCTGGACGTTCTGGTTGTTCTCTGTCATGACGTTTCGGGTTCCTCCCTGATCACTGATTCCCATCCGTTCTCTCTCCCCGCCGGGGAGGGCGAGGGGAGCGAAGTGGAGATTCCATCTGCCGCCGGGGAAGTGGCTTCAGATGGGGCTCCTGCGGTACTGCTGTGCTCTGCTGCGAGGGAAGGCGCTTCAGAGCGGAACGGCTGAGAATCGGCGGTCAGGGTCAGAAGAGTCCCGGGATCACCTCCTCAGCGGTCTCGGAGAAGGCGGCCTCGTTGGCCTCGACGTAGGTGTTCCAGGCCTCGGCGTCCCAGATCTCGGCGCGCGTTCCGGCCCCGATGACGGCCAGTTCGCGGTCCAGTCCGGCGTACTGCCTGAGCTGCTGCGGGATCGTGACGCGGTTCTGGCGGTCTGGCGTCTCCGCGTGCGCGCCGGACAGCAGGAGGCGCAGGTAGTCGCGCGCCTGCTTGCTCGTGACGGGTGCCTGACGGATGCGGTTGTGGAGCTCCTCGAACTCGCTCGTCGAGAAGACGTAGACGCAGCGGTCCTGCCCACGGGTCAGCACGACGCCCTCCGCGAGCTCATCCCGGAACTTGGCCGGAAGGATGAGCCGCCCCTTCTCATCGAGCTTGGGCGAGTACGTGCCAAGGAACATGCACGCCTCCCTCCCCGTCGCTGAATCCCCACAAGCTCCACTTTACTCCACAACCAACCACCTAGCTACGCAAACACCCGATTTGCTCCCTGTGAATGCGAAAAGAGGCCAGTAAATTACTGGCCTCTGCATGGTGGAGGGAAGTGGAGCTAGTTGGCGCCATTCAGGGCGCAAAAAACGGGACCGGCCAGGTGGCCGGTCCCGATGGTGGTGCGAAGTGGTGATGGGTGACGGTGGTGGTGCGAGGTGGGGCCGCTGGGCGCCCGCTCCCGCTACTCCCCCTGCTGCCGCTTGTCCCAGCGATTGCCGAGCTTGTCCATGAAGGACCCATCCGAAGACTCGCCGCGCTTCGGCGACGGACGACCGGTCGGCAGCGGATCGGATTCCGAGGCGCCCTTCGGGGCCGCGAACGCGTAGACCACGCCCGCGAGCATCAGGACGAACCCGACGACCCCCAGGACAGGGATGTTGGTGGCGACGCCGGCGACGACGACGCCGATGCCGACCGCGACGGAAAGAAACGCGACGACGACGGCTCGCGTGGTGACCGCAGCACCGCTTCTCGGCGATGTGGAGACAACGTCCGCATCGTTCTGATAGAAGCTGCGCTCCATCTCATCAAGCAACCGCTGCTCTTGCTCAGATAGTGCCATGTTGACCTCGTGCTCAAGGGGGCGATCGGAGCCCCGCTCCGAAGTATTGCGCCCATTGTAGGCGCGCACACCTGGGTAGAGTGGTGTCGTGTCTGAGAGTTCCTCGCTGTCCTCCAAAGTCCAGCGTCGTCTGGACGCAACAATCGACGAGAACCTGCGAGTTCTCGGCCCGATCGGCGTCGACGTGCCCGCCTTCCTCGAGCAGGCCGCGAGCTTCACGACGGGCGGCAAGCGACTTCGCGCGTCCTTCTGCGCCGCAGGCTTCGGCAGCGCGACCGGCACGAGCGAGCACACTGAGGCCGTCGTCCGCGCCGCTGCCTCGATCGAGTTCTTCCACGCCGCCGCTCTCGTCCACGACGACATCATCGATCGCTCTGACACGCGGCGAGGCGCCCCCTCCACGCATCGCGCCTTCGCCCGCCATCACCGCGCGTCGGCCTGGGCAGGCGACGAGACGCACTTCGGCCTGAGCGCCGCGATCCTGCTCGGTGATCTCCTGCTCGTCTGGAGCGACCAGCTCTTCGTCGAGGCCTGCGCCCTCGTCTCCCCTGAGAACGCGGTTCGTGCACGGGCGGAGTTCAGCAAGATGCGCAGCGAGGTGACCGTCGGGCAGTACCTCGACCTCGTTGAAGAGGTCGCGTGGCCGGTTGTGCCCATCGATGCACGAGCCTTCCGAGCGAAGACCATCGCCATCTCGAAATCGGCGCGATACAGCGTCGAGGAGCCGCTCGTGCTCGGCGCGCTGCTCGGCGGGGCATCCGACTCGCACGTCGAGCAGATCCGGTCGTTCGGACTGCCGCTCGGACTCGCCTTCCAGCTCAGGGACGACGTCCTCGGCGTCTTCGGCGACGAGGCCGTGACCGGCAAGCCGAGCGGTGACGATCTGCGGGAGGGAAAGCGCACGCTCATGATCGCCGCGGCGCAGGAGCTGGCGGCACCGGATGATTCGGCGCGTCTCGACGAGCTCCTGGGCGACCCGGATCTGAGCGACGCCGACATCACGTGGATGCAGTCCCTCATCGCCGAGTCAGGTGGACTTCAGCGCACCGAGGATCTCATCAGCACGTCGTTGCGCGAGGCGCTCACCGGCCTGGCGGCGATCGAACTCGACAGCGAGTCGCGGCAGCTACTCGAGGACCTCGCGGAGCGCACCGCGCACCGCGCACACTGACAGGGCCGCAGACCCGCAGCGCAGCAGCCACGAGCGCCCAAGGACGTTCGGTCCCCGTCCATGCCGGCGCGCGGGCGCCTCAGATGGCGAGGAGCTGCACCGCGTGACGAACCTGCGTCTTGCGGCCCTCGACGAGCGCGTCCACGGGGGCGATGCCGAGCGTCTCGTCGACGCTCAGGAGCCAGACCATCTGCTCGTGTGCGCTCAGCCCCGCGTCCGCGAGCAGGAAGAGCGTGCCACGGAGGCCGACGAGCGGCTCCCCGTCCTTGATGAACTCTCGCGGGATGCGCGGCTCGCGTTCGATGCGGAACGAGAGCAGCTGCTTGTCCTCGATCAGGGTCGACACGCGCCCCGTCGAGACGCCGAGCTCGGCAGCGGCCTGGGGAATCGTGTACCACTCGCGGGTACTGAAGACGTCACTCACGTCTCACATCGTCGCAGACGCCGCCCGCGGATGCGAGCCGATGCGATTGATCGGCGGCGTCCGGTGTTTCATCCGGGGGCTGACCGCCTGCTCGGGCTATCCTGCACGACGTGAGTCCCGTTGGTCCCGACGACATGATCGGCCGTCTGATCGACGGCCGATATCAAGTGCGCTCTCTGATCGCCAAGGGCGGCATGGCTACGGTCTATGTCGCCACTGACCTGCGCCTGGAACGCCGCGTCGCCATCAAGGTGATGCACGATCACCTCGCTGCCGACGAGCGCTTCCGCGAGCGATTCATCCGCGAGGCTCGCTCCGCTGCGAAGATCACGCACCCGAACGTCGTGAACGTCTACGACCAGGGCGACGACGAGATCTTCGCGTACATGGTGATGGAGTACATCCCCGGCATCACGCTGCGGGACCTCCTGCACGACCACCACAAGCTCACCCCCGAGCAGTCCATCGATGTCATGGATGCCGTCCTGGCGGGCCTGCAGGCCGCGCACAAGCTCGGCATCGTCCACCGCGACCTCAAGCCGGAGAACGTGCTGCTGGCCGACGACGGCCGCATCAAGCTCAGCGACTTCGGGCTGGCCAGGGCGGCGAGCGCGAACACGGCGACGGGCCAGGTGCTCCTCGGAACGATCGCGTACCTGAGCCCGGAGCTCGTGACCAAGGGCACGGCGGATGTGCGCAGCGACATCTACTCGCTCGGCATCATGCTCTTCGAGATGCTCACCGGTGAGCAGCCGTACCGCGGCGATCAGCCCGTGAACATCGCGTACCGCCATGCGAACGAGACGGTGCCTGCGCCCAGCGAGGTGAACCCCAACGTCCCCCACGAGCTCGACGAGCTCGTCGCGTGGTCGACGGAGCGCGACCCGGAGCTGCGCCCCGCCGACGCTGGCGTCATGCTCGAGGCCCTCCGTCGTGCCGAGGCCGAGCTCGGGCAGTCCGCGCGTCCGCTCCCGCCGACGGCTGTGATCGCCCAGGCGGGCGACGAGGACATCGAGGACACCGACCCGACCGAGCTGGCGGCCATCACCAGCCAGCTCTCCTCGGCGTCCTCACCTCCCGACGCGTTCGATGGGCACGTCGAGCCCTTCACGCCGGGCTCGCCGCCTGTGATGGCCAGCCCTGCCCTCTTCCCCGAGGAGACAGCGACCGACCTCTCCCCCAAGCTCCCTCCGGCGACCACGACGGCAGAGTCGGGCGCGCGCAAGCGGCGCCGCTTCGGTGCCGTGATCGCCGTGATCGTCATCGCGCTGATCGCCGCCGCCGGCGGTGTCGGGTGGTGGTTCGGTCTCGGGCCGGGGTCGTACGACACGGTTCCCCAGGCGGTCTCCTTGACGCAGGCGGATGCCGAGGCGGCCATCACGGCCGCTGGTTTCACCGTCGGCGACGTGACGCAGGAGTTCTCGCTCGACGTCGCGGCGGGCACGGTCATGGATATGGACCCGCAGGCGGGCACTTCCCTCGCGCCGGAGACCCCGATCTCGCTGGTCGTGTCTGCTGGACCTGAGATGCTCGACGTGCCTGATCTCGAAGGGCTCACCCTCGACGAGGCCGAGGGTGCGATCACCGAGGCTGGGTTCACCTACGATCCCGCGACGACGCTGCGGCAGTTCTCCGATCAGGAGGCGGACATCGTCCTCTCCGCGACCGACAACAACGGGGCTCCGCTGCCCGCGACCCTCGCTGAAGGCCAGCCGATTCGACTGATCGCCTCAGCCGGCGTCGTTCCCGACGTCGCAGGCGAGACGGAAGCCAACGCGACCCAGCTGATCGAAGAGGCTGGCCTCGTGGTGAACGTCTCCAGCCGCGAGTACTCCGCATCGGTTGCGAGCGGCGTCGTCATCGCGTTCTCCACGACGACGGACCCGGTTGTCCCGGGAGACACGATCAACATCTCCGTCTCACGAGGTCCCGCACCCGTCACGCTCCCCGACGTCGTCGGGAAGCCGATCGCTGAGGCGATCTCGCAATTGGAGGGGCTCGGACTCACCGTGGGCCACAACGTGCCCCCTGGCATCGTCAACGACCCGAACCCGGTCATCAAGTTCGTGGTGTCCACACAGTCTCCAGCGGCCGGGGTCGAGGTTCCTGCGGGCTCGAACGTCACGCTGACCGCGACGGCGACGCTCTAGCGGCCGGGCTGCTGCTGAAGGCAGCAGGGCCGGCTGCGCCGCTCGAACAGAAGAGGCGCATCCCGTCTCCGGGATGCGCCTCTTCTGTTTGCTTCGACTCGGCTCAGCGCTTCGCGGCGCGGAGCTCCTCAGCGACCAGGAACGCGAGCTCGAGGGACTGCATGTGGTTGAGGCGTGGGTCGCAGAGCGACTCGTAGCGCGTCTCGAGCGTCTTCTCGTCGATCTGCTCGGATCCGCCCAGGCACTCCGTCACGTCATCGCCCGTGAGCTCCACGTGGATGCCGCCCGGGTGCGTCCCCGCGGCGCGGTGCGCCTCGAAGAAGCCCTTGACCTCGTCAACCACGTCGTCGAAGCGACGCGTCTTGTAGCCGTTCGGGGTCGTGATGCCGTTTCCGTGCATCGGGTCGGTGATCCACAGCGGCTGCGCGTCTGCGCCCTTGATGGCCTCGAGCAGGGGCGGAAGGGCGTCGCGGATCTTGCCGGCGCCCATGCGCGTGATGAAGGTCAGGCGCCCCGGCTCACGGTTCGGGTCAATCTTGTCGATGAGCCGCAGCATGGTGTCCGGAGTTGTCGAGGGCCCGAGCTTCACACCGATCGGGTTCTTGACGCGGCTGAAGAAGTCGACGTGCGCCTCGTCGAGGTCACGCGTCCGCTCGCCGATCCAGATGAAGTGACCGGAGGTGTCGTACGGCTGGCCGGTCCGCGAGTCGATGCGGGTCATGGGGCGCTCGTAGTCCATGAGGAGTCCCTCGTGGCCCACGAAGAACTCGACATCACGCAGCGCGTAGAAGTCGGCACCGGCGGCCGCCATGAAGCGAACGGCGCGATCGATCTCAGCGGCGAGCTGCTCGTAGCGCGCGTTGGCGGGGTTCGCGGCGAAGCCCTGGTTCCAGGAGTGCACCTCGCGGAGATCGGCGAACCCGCCGGTCGTGAAGGCGCGGACGAGGTTCAGCGTGGATGCCGCCGTGTGGTACCCGCGGAGCATGCGCTCGGGGTCCGGCGTCCGCCCCTCCGTCGTGAAGTCGAAGTCGTTGACGATGTCGCCGCGGTAGGCGGGCAGCGTCACGTCGCCGCGCGTCTCGTTGTCGCTCGAGCGGGGCTTCGCGAACTGCCCGGCCATCCGGCCCATCTTGACGACGGGCATCGAGGCACCGTAGGTCAGGACGACGGCCATCTGCAGGATCGTGCGGACGCGCGCTCGGATCTTGTCGGCGGTCGCCCCCGCGAAGGTCTCGGCGCAGTCGCCACCCTGGAGGACGAATGCCTGACCGGCCGCGGCCGTGGCGATACGATCGCGCAGCCTGTCGACCTCGCCCGCGAAGACGAGCGGCGGCAGGGACGCGAGCTCACCGGAGACGCTCGCGACCTTCGTCGCGTCGCCCCATTGCGGCTGCTGCCTGATCGGCAGCTCGCGCCACGCGTCGAGGCCCTCGAGCACGCCGGGAGGCGTCGGGATCGACTCTGTGCGGGTGGAGGTGAATTGGCTCATGCTCGCTTCTCTGATCTCATGTCTCGGATCTCACGCTGACAGCTCACGCGCTGCAGCACTGGTTGTTCTGAATCTCACGCCGGACGGCCCGACACTACCCGGGGCAGCGCGCGCTGTGCTCGTCTGATCGCTGACAGCAATCACCGGCTCTCGCGCGTTCAGGGCTTCTGCGCGGCGGCGAGCGCCTTGGCCTCTGCATCCATCTTGGTTCGGATGGACGAGGCGTAGATGTCGCGATAGTCCTGGTTGCTGAGGGCGTGCAGCTCGCTCATGATCTCGTCCGTGATGGAGCGGAGCACGAACCGGTCGGCCGCCATGCCCTCGTAGCGCGTGAAGGTGAGCGGCTCGCCGAAGACCATGCCGACCTTGCGCAGCCGCGGCACCTTCGCGCCGATGGGCAGGACACGCTCGGTGTCGACCATGACGACCGGTACGACGGTGACCGGCTTGTCCGCCTGCATGATCATGCGGGCGATGCCTGTCCGGCCGCGGAACATGCGCGCGTCCGGGCTGCGCGTTCCCTCCGGATAGATGCCGAGCACGCGGCCCTCGCTGAGGACGCGGAGCCCGGTCTGGAGGGACGCCTCGCTCGCGGCTCCGCCGCCTCGATCGATGGGGAGCATGCCGGTGGACTTGAAGAACTGCGCGGTCAGCCAGCCCTTGATGCCGGTGCCGGTGAAGTACTCCTTCTTCGCGAGGAAGTACACGCGGCGGTCGATCGAGAGCGGCATGAAGAACGAGTCGACGACCGAGAGATGGTTCGACGCCAGGATGACCGGCCCCTTCGCGGGGATGTTCTCGATTCCCCGCACCCACGGGCGGAACGTCGCGCGCACCAAGGGCCCTGCGAAGAGATGCTTGAGCACCCAATACAACATGCGTGGCCTCCCGATAGGCGATGGCACATCAGTGTACTCGGGACATGCCACGCACCGGTGCGCCGCTCGCCGTGTCCGGAACGGTAGGGTTGAAGGCCACTGGACGTGAAGCCGGATGACCCCGGCCGATGGACGTCCAGGCGGCTCACGACCAGGACCACACTCAGGAGTTGCAATGAAGCTATCCGAGACCCCCGCCGTAGTCAGCCCGGAGCCGAGCTGGAACACCACCGATCTGCTCCAGTACAGACTTCGAGAATCGCCGGATCTCGCCCTCTTCGGACTGCCGGACGGCGATCGCTGGCGCGATGTCTCCGTCAAGGAGTTCCACGCCAAGGTGAACGACCTCGCGAAGGGCTTCGTCGCCGCCGGCGTCGAGGTCGGCGAGCGCGTCGCGTTCCTGGCGAAGACGAACTACGAGTGGACGCTCGTCGATTTTGCCCTCTGGTACGCGGGCGCCGTCATGGTGCCGGTGTACGAGACGAGCTCGTCGGCGCAGATCGAGTGGATCCTCGAGGACTCGGAGGCGGTCGGCATCATCTCCGAGCTTCCCGAGCACGACGACAAGCTCGACGAGATCGCCGACACCGTCTCGAGCCTCCGCGTGCGCTACGCACTGCATGCAGGCGCCATCGATGAACTCGCCAGGCTCGGGGCCGACGTCGACGACGCTGAGATCGAGCGCAGGCGCGGCATCGCGAACGGCGACGACATCGCGACGCTCATCTACACGTCAGGATCCACGGGGCGCCCCAAGGGGTGCGTCATCATGCACTCGAACTTCGTCGAGCTCTGCCGGAACGTGAAGGACCCGCTGGGCGCGCTCATCTACCCTGGCGCATCCACCGTGCTGTTCATCACGCTCGCGCACGTGTTCGCGCGGTTCATCTCCGTGCTCTGCATCTACGGCGGCGTGAAGGTGGGACACCAGCACGACACCACGAAACTGGTCGAATCGCTCGGCACCTTCCACCCGACCTTCCTGCTCGCAGTTCCGCGCGTGTTCGAGAAGGTCTACAACTCTGCTGAGCAGAAGGCGGAAGCCGGTGGGCGCGGCAAGATCTTCCGGAAGGCGGCGGATGTCGCCGTGCGCTACTCGGAGTCGCAGGACGCCGGCCGCACGCCGCTCGTGCTCGGACTCCAGTACAAGCTCTTCGACAAGCTCGTCTACTCGAAGCTTCGCGAGGTGATGGGCGGCCGCGTGAAGCACGCCGTCTCCGGCTCGGCACCGCTCGGCTCGCGCCTCGGCCACTTCTACCGCGCCATCGGCGTGAACATCCTCGAAGGCTACGGCCTCACCGAGACCACGGCCCCGGCGTCCGTGAACCTCGCCGAGAAGTCCAAGATCGGGACCGTCGGCCCCGCGCTGCCCGGCGTCGCAGTCCGCACGGACGAGCACGGCGAGCTGCAGGTCAAGGGCATCAACGTCTTCCGCGAGTACTGGAAGAACCCCGAGGCGACGGCCGCGGCGTTCGACGGCGAGTGGTTCAAGACCGGCGACCTCGGCTCGATCGACGATGACGGCTACATCACGGTGACGGGTCGCATCAAGGAGATCATCGTCACCTCCGGCGGGAAGAACGTCTCCCCCGCGGCGCTCGAGGACCCGATTCGCGCCGACCCACTCGTCGGGCAGATCGTGGTCGTCGGGGACCAGCGTCCCTTCATCTCCGCGCTCGTGACGCTCGACCCGGAGATGCTGAAGACCTGGCTGAGCAACAACGGCGAGAATCCGGACCTCACGGTCGCTCAGGCGGCCGAGCACCCCAAGGTGCTCGCCGAGATCCAGCACGCGGTCGATCGGGCGAACACGCGCGTATCGCGGGCCGAGTCGATCCGGAAGTTCGTCGTGCTCGACGGGGAGTTCACCGAGGCCAACGGAACGCTCACGCCGAAGATGTCCATCAAGCGCCACGTGATCCTCGAGAAGTACAAGGGGATCATCGAGGGCATCTACAACGCGGCGCCAGCGACCCAGGGCATCACGCTCAAGTAGATCGGCAGAGCCTCGATCCTGCGCCTTCGGCCATGCCCCTCAGCGAGTCGGGCGGCCGAAGGCGCTTGCCGTGGTCCTGCCCGCCGTGGACGCACTGGCCGCCGTCGCGGGCGCGAACCACTCACTGCCACGGATCTCGCGCATGGCGGCCTTGCGGTGCTCAGCGGCAAGCGTGTCGATGTAGACGACGCCCTTGAGGTGGTCGGTCTCGTGCTGCAGCATCTGCGCCATGAGCCCGGCTCCCTCGAGCACCACGGGCTCGCCGTCCAGGTCGATGCCGGTCACACGCGCGTGCTCGTACCTCGGCGTCTTGTTCCAGAGGCCAGGAACCGACAGGCAGCCTTCGTCGATCTCCTCGAGCTCGCCCCACGTGCTCTCGAGAACCGGGTTGAGCACGTAGCCGGTCTCGCCATCGATGTTGTACGAGAACGCCGCGAGTCCCACGCCGATCTGCGGCGCGGCGACGCCTGCCCTTCCGTCGAGCGATGTCGTGTCCAGCAGGTCGGTGACGAGGCTGCGGATGCGGTCATCGACGACGGTGATCTGCTCTGCGGGCGTCCGGAGCACCGGGTCACCGTAGTAGCGGATGGGGCGAACGGTCACAGTTCCTCCTCGGCGCGCAGCAGCGCGTTCTCGACCACCTCGCTCGCTGCGGGGTGAGGCCAGTACTGGCCACGCGCGAGGCCCCTGATGGAATGCCCGAAGCTCGCCGCGAGGACGAGGGGCTGGAGCAGGACCGCCGCATCCGGACCCACGATGTGTGCCCCGAGGATGGTCGCGCTGCCCCGCGCGATGACGAGTTTACAGAAGCTCCGCTCGTCTTCGAGCGCCCACCCCCAGGCGGTCGAGCCATATTGGTGCGTCACCTCGAAGGCGTCGTAGCCCAGCTGCTCGGCGCGTTCGAGCGTCACTCCGAAGCTCGCGATCTGCGGCTCGGTGAAGACGACGTCCGGCACGGGGCCGAGCGTGTTCTTCATGAGACGGCGCCCGGGCTCGACCGCGATGTTGTGCGCGACGACTCTCGCCTCGTGGTTGGCGACGTGCTTGAGCTGGTGCTCCGAGTCGATGTCACCGAGCGCGAACACCCCGGAGACCGGGTGGCCGTCGCGCAGCACCCGCTGGTAGGCGTCCACCCGCAACCGGCCGTCATCGTGGTGGTCGAAGCCGACCTCGTAGGTGCCGAGCGTGTCCGTGTTGGGGATGCGTCCGATCGCCACCAGCACGGCGTCGACCTCGATCTGCTCCCCCGCGTCCGTCGTGAGCGTCGCGACTCGACCGTCTTCGGAGAAGCCGACGACCGAGGTGCCGGTCTCGACCCGCCACCGCTCACGGGCGGCCTCCGTGAACGTCGCGGCGACGTCCGCGTCGAGCGAGGAGAGCACGCGCCCACGCACGAGCTGCGTGACCTCGGAGCCGAAGGCGCTGAAGACATGGGCGAACTCCGATGCGATGGACCCGCCGCCGATGATCGCGAGGCGGCGCGGCACATCGTCGATGCGCATGATCGTGTCCGAGGTGTGCACGAGCGTGGAGTCGAGGGGCACCACATCGTGGTGGCGTGCCCGGCTGCCCGCGGCGATGACCAGCGTCTCGGCGCTCAGCCTCCGCCCGGAGGCGGTCAGCACCTCGCGGTCGCCGAGCATCTCGACGCGCTCGCGCACGAGCGTCACGCGCGGGTTCCCGTGCTCGCGGTAGCTCTCCCCGCCCTCGCTGATCTGGTCGATCCGCCCGAAGACACGGTCGCGCACCTCCGGCCAGGACGGACGCAGGCGGACGTCATGGACGCCCAGCCGCTGCGCATCCCGCGCGTTTCGAACCACGTCGGCGACGTGCACGAACATCTTCGTGGGAATGCACCCGACGTTGAGGCACGTGCCACCGAAGTGCGGTCCGTCGTCGACGATGGCCGTCCTCGGCCCGCCCTCGTCGCCGGGCGGGAGCGTGTTGCCGGAGCCTGCACCGATGATGAGCAGCTCGAAGTGCTCAGCGGCTGGGCGCTCAGTCATCTGCACGCTCAGCGCCAGGGCGGACGACGACGAGGAGGTCGCCGTTGCCGACCTCGAGCGGCGAGGAGATGGCGAGGCGCTCGACGACGCCCGCGACAGGTGCCGTGATGCCGGCCTCCATCTTCATAGCCTCGATGGTCGCGACGGTCTGCCCCTGCGCCACGCGTTCGCCGACCTCGACGCGGAGCGTCACGACGCCGGAGAACGGTGCGGCGACGTGCCCGGGGTTGCCGCTGTCCGCCTTCTCGCGTTCGATCGTGTCGACCTTGATGCTGCGATCGCGGACGAAGACCGGGCGCAGCTGTCCGTTGAGGGTCGCCATGACCGTGCGCATGCCGTCAGCGTCCGGCTCGCCGATGGCCTCGAGGCCCACGAAGAGCTGCACGCCCTTCCCGATGTGGATGACGTGCTCCTCTCCGGGTTCGAGCCCGTAGAGGTAGTCGAGGGTGTCGAGCACGGAGAGGTCGCCGAAGAGCCGGACGGTGTCCTCGTAGCTTGCCGTGGGCTGTGGGAACAGGAGGCGGTTCAGGGTCCGTCTGCGCTCGAGGCTGTCCCCCGCGAGCCCGGCTTCGTCGGTGTCGGAGAGCGGCGTGACTTCGATCTTGACGTCGCGCCCCTCGAGCACCTTGCTGCGGAACGGCTCCGGCCATCCGGCCGGCAGCTCGCCGAGCTCACCGGCCATGAAGCCGATGACCGAATCCGGGATGTCGTACTTTCCTGGGTTCTCGGCGAAATCGGCCGGGTCTGCGCCGACGGCCACGAGGTGCAGGGCCAAGTCGCCCACGACCTTCGAGGACGGCGTGACCTTCGGGATGCGGCCGAGGATCTTGTCGGCTGCGTCGTACATGTCCTCGATGCGCTCGAACTGGTCCGCGAGGCCGAGCGCGATGGCCTGCTGCCGGAGGTTCGACAGCTGACCTCCCGGGATCTCGTGCTTGTAGACGCGACCCGTCGGACCCGGGAGCCCGGATTCGAAGGGACGGTAGACGAGCCTGACCGCCTCCCAGTATGGCTCGAGGTCGGTGACGTTCGTGAGGCTGATGCCCGTGTCCCGCTCTGTGTGCTCGAGGGACGCGACAAGCGCCGAGAGGCTTGCCTGACTCGTTGTTCCCGACATGGGGGCGCTCGCGACGTCGACGGCGTCGACACCGGCCTCGCTGGCGGCGAGGAGTGTGGCGAGCTGTCCGCCCGCCGTGTCGTGCGTGTGCAGATGAACGGGCAGATCGAAGCGGTCGCGGAGCGCGGTGACCAGCTTCGAGGCTGCCTGCGGGCGGAGCAGCCCGGCCATGTCCTTGATGGCGATGATGTGCGCGCCCGCGTCGACGATCTGCTCCGCGAGGCGCAGGTAGTAGTCGAGCGTGTAGAACGGCTCGTTGGGGTCGGCGAGGTTGCCGGTGTAGCAGAGGGCGACCTCGGCGACCGCCGTTCCCGTCTCGAGAACCGCGTCGACGGCGGGTCGCATCTGGGAGACGTCGTTGAGGGCGTCGAAGATGCGGAAGATGTCGACCCCGGTCGCAGTCGCCTCGTGGACGAACGCCTTCGTCACGGCCTCCGGGTACGGCGTGTAGCCGACGGTGTTCCGGCCCCGCAGCAGCATCTGGAGTGGGATGTTGGGGACGGCTTCGCGGAGACTCGCGAGGCGCTCCCACGGCTCCTCGCCGAGGAAGCGGAGCGCGACGTCGTACGTCGCACCGCCCCAGGCCTCGATGGACAGCAGCTCGGGCGTGAGTCTCGCGAGGTAGGGCGCAGCCGTGACGAGGTCGCGGGTGCGGACGCGCGTCGCGAGCAGCGACTGGTGTGCGTCACGGAAGGTGGTGTCGGTGACCGCGAGGCGCTTCTCGGAACGCAGCTGGGCTGCGAACCCCGCGGGGCCGAGGTCCAAGAGCTCCTGGCGCCGCCCGGCGGGAAGCGGGACAGAGGTGTCGAGCGCGGGCAGCTTCGTCCGCGGCTCGACGGAGGTCGGGCGCACGCCGTGCGGTGCGTTGACCGTGACGTCGGCCAGCCAGTTCACGATCTTCGTGCCGCGGTCGCCCGGGCGACGGTATTCGAGCAGCCCCGGGCGCTTCTCGATGAAGTCGGTCGCGACGTCCCCGCGCTGGAAGTCGGGATCGTCGAGCACACCGAGGAGGAAGGGGATGTTCGTGGCGACGCCGCGGATGCGGAACTCGGACAGCGCGCGTCGAGCGCGCCGCACCGCGGCCGGGAAGTCGCGCCCGCGGGCCGTGAGCTTCATGAGCATCGAGTCGAAGTGCGGCAGGACCTCGGCTCCCGTGGCGATGGTGCCTCCGTCGATGCGGATGCCGGAGCCTCCCGCGGAGCGGTAGGTCGTGATGACCCCCGTGTCCGGGCGGAACCCCTGAGATGGGTCCTCGGTCGTGATCCTGCACTGCAGCGCGAAACCGTGCAGCTCCAGCTGGTGCTGCTCGAGCCCCATGTCGTCGAGGCGCTCGCCCGAGGCGACGCGCATCTGTGCCTGCACGAGGTCGACATCCGTCACCTCCTCGGTGACCGTGTGCTCGACCTGGATGCGCGGGTTCATCTCGATGAACACGTGCTGCCCGGCACGGGGGCCGGCCGTGTCGAGGAGGAACTCGACGGTGCCCGCGTTCACGTAGTCGATGGACTTGGCGAAGGCGACCGCGTCGGCGTAGAGCTGCTCCCGCACCTCCTGCGAGAGGTTGGGCGCAGGGGCGATCTCGACGACCTTCTGGTGGCGTCGCTGAACGCTGCAGTCGCGCTCGAAGAGGTGCACGACGTTGCCGTGCTCGTCGGCGAGGATCTGGACTTCGATGTGGCGTGGGCGGAGCACGGCCTGCTCGACGAACATCGTCGGGTCGCCGAAGGCGCTGTCCGCCTCCTTCATCGCAGACTCGAGCGCTTCACGCAGGTCCTCCGGGCGCTCGACGCGCCGCATACCCCGCCCGCCGCCGCCGGCGACCGCCTTGGCGAAGATCGGGAAGCCGATCTCCTCGGCGGCGGCGCACAGGGCGTCGAGGTCGGTGGAGGGCTGGCTCGAGGCGAGCACCGGCACCCCCGCGGCGATCGCCTGGTTCTTGGCCGTGACCTTGTTGCCCGCCGATTCAAGGACCCGAGGGGGCGGCCCGATGAAGGCGATTCCCGCGTCCTGGGCGGCCCGCGCGAGTTCTGGGTTCTCACTCAGGAAGCCGTAGCCGGGGTAGATCGCGTCGGCACCGGATTCCTTCGCGACGCGCAGGATCTCCGCGACGTCGAGGTAGGCCCGGACTGGCTGTCCCACGGTGCCGATCTGGTATGCCTCGTCAGCTTTCAGGCGGTGAAGCGAGTTGCGGTCCTCGTAGGGGTACACCGCGACCGTCCGTGCTCCGAGCTCCACAGCGGCACGGAATGCGCGAATGGCGATCTCGCCTCGATTGGCAACCAGGATCTTCTTGAACACCGGTGTTCCACCTTCCGACAACAACGACAGGGGCTTGCAGCAACGTGACGCCAGCCTAGTGAATGTAGCCTGGGCTGGTGTTCGTCCTCAGCATCAGTTCTCTCAAGGGCGGCGTCGGCAAGACCACGGTGACCCTGGGCCTCGCTTCCGCCGCCTGGGCCCGCGGGCTCAGAACCCTCGTCGTCGACCTGGATCCCCAGTCGGATGTCTCGACTGGGCTCGACGCGCGCGCGCAGGATGGCGCCACGATCGCCGACGTCCTCCGCTCTCCCAAGCCGAGCACCGTGCGTGCCGCGATCGCCCGCTCGTCATGGGGCGAAGGTGGCCACGGCGTCATCGACCTCATGGTCGGAAGCCCGGCAGCGCTGAGCTTCGACACCCCGAACCCGTCGATCCGCGAGATCTGGCGCCTCGAGGAGGCTCTGGCCATCGTCGAAGCCGACTACGACCTGGTGCTCATCGACTGCCCGCCGTCACTCAACGCCCTCACCAGGACAGCCTGGGCGGCCTCTGACCGTGTTGCCGTCGTGACGGAGCCGGGACTCTTCTCGGTGGCGGCGGCAGACCGCGCGCTCCGCGCGGTGGATGAGATCAGGCGCGAGCTCTCGCCGCGGCTGCAGCCGCTCGGCATCATCGTCAACCGGGCGAAGCATCAGTCGATCGAGCACCAGTTCAGGCTCGGCGAGCTGCGCGACATGTTCGGACCGCTTGTCCTCTCCCCCGCGTTGCCTGAGCGGACGTCGCTCCAGCAGGCCACGGGCGCGGCCAAGCCCGTGCACCTGTGGCCCGGGAGCTCCGCCGAGGAGATGGCCGCGAGCTTCGACACGCTCCTCGAGCGCATCATGCGTGCGGGACGCCTCGGCCCGTATGCCAACGCCGCAGGTACCGACGACGAAGCCCCGGTGACGCGTGGGCGTCAGCGGGGCCGGTCGAACAGCTAGCGAGCGGGGTCGGCGGCTAGCTCGCGCGACTCGCGCGACGAGCTGCGAGCTCGTCGACTGGGTCGATGGTCTGCTGCTCGAAGTCCACGAGCGTCGATTCGACCTCTCGGAGCACCTGGCCGACGAAGATGCCGAAGACGCCCTGACCGCGGTGCACGAGGTCGATGACCTGGTCGTTCGAGGTGCAGAGGTACACGCTCGCGCCGTCCGACATGAGGGTCGTCTGCGCGAGGTCGACGACGCCGGTCTCGTGCAGCTGGTCGACCGCGGTGCGGATCTGCTGGAGCGAGATGCCGGTCTCGAGCAGCCGCTTCACGAGCTTGAGGACGAGGATGTCCCGGAACGAGTAGAGACGCTGGGAGCCAGACCCCTTCGCACCGCGCACGGTCGGCTCGACGAGTCCCGTTCGAGCCCAATAGTCGAGCTGGCGGTAGGTGATGCCGGCGGCTCTCGCGGCAACGGCGCCGCGGTAGCCGGAACCCGGATCGAGGTCCGGAATGCCGTCGGTAAAGACCAACTCGCCGCCGGTTGGCGCGTCGCCCTGTCCCTGCTCGCTCATGCCTGCACCTTTCACACGTTTTCGACTGGCTCAGCTCCCAGGAGAACTGGGGCGGAAGCAGTGGGTCTTACCACAGGGGAACTTGAGGTAAGTCCCGAGCCGTCTGAGTTGATTCTATTGGAGCGCGTGCGACTCGGCTACTTCCGAACGACAACGATGTGATCCCGACCCGACTCGCCCTGTATCTCGGGCTTCGGGATGCGCGCAGCGGCGTGTCGCGGAGAGGGCTTGCGCCGTTCGAATCCACCTGACGTTCAAGTGGAGGGTGAAGCTACCTGCGACCGCGGACGGCCTGACGGATGAGCGACCGTCGGACGGACTCGAGGTGCTCAGCGAGCTCGTGCGCCCGCTCGTGCGCCTCGCCGCCCGAACG
Organism: Pseudoclavibacter sp. JAI123; assembly: GCF_013409665.1. Lineage (NCBI taxonomy): Bacteria > Bacillati > Actinomycetota > Actinomycetes > Micrococcales > Microbacteriaceae > Pseudoclavibacter > Pseudoclavibacter sp. JAI123. Next base: position 2,286,193 of record NZ_JACCCM010000001.1, read on the forward strand.
AGCCCGTCGAGTGCTGGTCGACAGGGCCTGCTCGATGAGACCGAACTCGTGGTGCGCGGCGGCGCGGAACGGTCGGAGGTGTCGCGGCTCGATGCCCACCTTCTCCAGTTCGACGAGTGTGCTCAGCATCGTGAGCTCGTCCTCCTGGTATCGGCTGGCCGCCGGAATCAACCCAGCGCTCACGGCCTGCTCGAGGAGTGCAGGCTTCGCGCCGGAGCGCTCGAGGAGCTGCGCGCGGTCGAGCACGGTGCCCGCGGCGAGCATCGTCTGCCGCTGCGGTGCCCTGGACCCCGGGAGTTCGGGCTCGAGCCCGCGGTCGAGCGCGTCGAAGTACTCAGCGATGACCTTGAGCGGCAGGTAGAGGTCCCGCTGCATGGTGAGCACTTCCCGCAGCCGAGCGACGTCGCCGGCGGAGAACTTGCGGTAGCCCTTGGGCGTGCGCTCGGGATGCACGAGCCCCTTGTCCTCGAGGAACCGCAGCTTCGACGGGCTCAGCTCGGGGAACTCGACGTTCAGCCGCTGGAGGACCTGTCCGATGCTGAGCATGCGGCCCTGTCCACTGGAAGAAGCCGCCGCGATAGCGGCCACCGTCAGTTCCCGGCAGACGCGGACGTCAGGCTCGTGTCGAGCGGCGAGCTGTAGAACGTGAGGCGGAACTTGCCGACCTGCACCTCTCCGCCGTTCGTGAGCACTGCAGAGTTGATGCGCTCGCCGTTGTAGTAGGTGCCGTTGAGCGAGCCGAGGTCGCGCATGTGGAATTCGCGGCCGTGCCTGGTGAACTCGGCGTGACGACGAGAGACGGTGACGTCGTCGAGGAAGATCTCGGCGTTCGGGTGGCGACCGGCGACCTGGAGGTCGGTGTCGAGCAGGAACCTGGCCCCGACGTTGGACCCCCTGCGCACGATCAGGAGCGCGGAGCCGGAGGGGAGAGCGCTGATCGACTCCATCTCCTCCTTCGAGACACCGCCGGCGATGAGCGCGGCGAGTTGCGCGCTGAAATCGCCAGTGAACGACATCGTCGACGATTGCGTCTGTTCATCGACGACGCCGTCGCCGTCAGGGGTTCGCGCCTCAGCGTCAGACCCAGCCATATTTGCCTCCTCGAGTCGGTGCTCAAGCGTAGCGGAATCGGGGGTGCCCGAATTCCGGTCGGTGAACTGCACAAGCACCGCCAGCCATTGTGCGTCAGACGACTGAGTGTTGTCGAAACGAGCGACCGAATCGTTGCCGGTTTTCACCCTCGGCGTACACTCCGTGGGTGGCAAACCTGTCTTCCTCTGACGAAAACGCGTTCGACGACCGCTACGGCGGTGATCCCGTCGCACAGATGCGGGCGCGCAAATCCGCCCCGCTGACGCGCAAGGTCCCCATGGCCAGCGGCATGTGGCTCGAGGACGCGGCCACCGGCTTCTACGGGCGCCTCGCCTCCGCCAACAAGCAGACCGTGACGCTGCTGGACTTCGACGGGCAGCGGAAGGCGTTCCCGGCGGATTCGATCTTCCTCCTCGAGGACGAGCCGGTCCTCCTCGGCCCTCCGGTCGCGAAGCAGCCGTCCGGGCGCGCGAGGAGCGCATCCGGGTCGTTCCACGTCGCCGACGCGAAAGCGCGCACCGCGAGGGCTGGTCGCATCTTCGTCGAGGGAAAGCACGACGCGGAGCTCGTCGAGAAGGTCTGGGGCCACGACCTCCGCATCGACGGCGTCGTCGTCGAGTTCCTGCAGGGAGCCGACCACCTCGCCGAGGTGCTCACCGTCTTCGGCCCGAGCCAGACGCGGCGCGTCGGCGTGCTGCTCGACCACCTCGTCAAGGGCTCCAAGGAGCAGCGCATCGCGGACGACATCACGAAGCGCTTCGGCGCCTCTCACGTCCGCGTCGTCGGGCACCCGTACGTCGACGTGTGGCAGTCGGTCAAGCCCGAGCGCCTCGGGCTCAAGGCCTGGCCGGTCATCCCCCGTGGGCAGGACTGGAAGAAGGGCATCTGCCGGGCGCTCGGCTGGCCAGCCGAGGAGCAGGCGGACACCGCGAGGGCGTGGCAGCGCATCCTCGAGCAGGTCCGCGACTACCGCGACCTGGAGCCGTCCCTGCTGGGCCGCGTCGAGGAGCTCATCGACTTCGTCACGGAGCCCGGCGGCGCAGGTACCTGACGGCGTAGACCGCGCCAGCGGCGACGTGCAGGACCGTGCCGATGGCGAGCATCCACCACGTGATGCCCCGCAGGGGCTCAGCGGGCACCTGAGCGGCGTAGGAGAGCAGGTGGAGCGGCATCGCGACCATGATGAACGCCGACCTGGCCTTGCCGAGCAGGTTGACTCTCCCCTCGCGGACGCGGTCGAGTCGGGTGAGCCCGATCACGAGCAGAGCCACGTCGCACACGAAGATCGTGATGAGGACGAACCACGGGAGATAACCCAGGAGGGCGAGCCCGAGGCCGATGGCGATGATGCCGAGTCGATCCGCGACCGGGTCGAGGATCTCCCCCACCCGTGAGACCTGGCCGAGCCGGCGAGCGAGGAACCCGTCGATCCAGTCGGTCGCGCCGAAGGCTGCGAGGCTCAGGGTCGCCGCGAGTGCTCTGCCATCGGCGGCGAGCCAGATGGTGAGCGGCACGAAGACGAGCAGCCGCGCCACCGAGATGGCATTCGGCAGCGTCGCCCACCGCATCGGGGCTTCCTGCTCTCTGCTCGCCATGCGCCCATTGTCTCAGCGGGCGCAGCCCAGCGACTGGGTGGCCCAGCGTGTCGCCGGGATGGTCGCGTCGTTCGCCGCCGGCGCACCGAGATCCGCGGACGGCCCCGGACTCGCTACGATCAGCGGATGGACCCCGACGAGCATGGCTCCCCCCAAGCCGGCCCCGCGTCCGTGCGCGTCGACGTGTGGCTCTGGGCCGTGCGCATCTTCAAGACGCGCAGCGCCGCCACAGCCGCCTGCAAGGCCGGGCACGTGAAGATCGACGGCGACCGGGCGAAGCCCGCCCAGCGCATCCACGTCGGCGACGAGGTTCGCGTGCGCACCGATCGTGATCGGATCCTCGTCGCGCAGCAGCTGCTCAAGAAGCGCGTGGGCGCACCGATCGCGGCGAAGGCGCTCATCGACAACTCACCGCCACCTCCCCCGCGCGAGTTCGCCGCGCCCATCGCGTTCCGCGACCGAGGTGCTGGCAGGCCGACGAAGCGCGAGCGGCGCGAGATCGATCGCATCCGCGGGCGCGACATCGAACCGGAGCCCTGGGACGCGGAGGACTGAGCCGGCGGCCGACGCGTGTCGGCCGCCCGCGGATGGTCCGAACCAGGCTCCGGCGGGACGAAGCTCCCGTCGGGAACGTCGAGTCCTACGCCGTGATCGCGTTGCGCTCCCCCGCTCGCACCGGCACCGTCAGGCGGTTGTCTGCGGCGGGCGTGGGGCAGACGAACTGGTCGCTGAAGGCGCACGGCGGGAGGTACGCGCGATTGAAGTCGATCGTGGTCGTCCCGTCGGCCTCCGGCGCCGGGACGGTGAGGAACCGGAACCGGTAGCTCTCGTCGCCGCTGGTCGCATCCGCGAAGACGACCTGCAGTCCAGCCTCTGCGTGGTCGGCGTCGATCGAGAACCGGGCTCCGCCGAGCGTGAAGTCGAGCTTCCCGCCGAGGTCCTTCCTGGACACGTAGCCGTCGGCCTGGAGCACATCGACCTGCTCGGTCGACGGTCGGAAGGTGGCGGAGACGACGTAGCCGTCACCGGGCGCGTAGCTGTCGATGCCGAGCAGCGCCGCGCGTCCGGGCGCGGCCGGGTCCAGTACGCGAAGTGCGCGCTGGTCGTCGCGAGCGAAGGCCCGAAGGATGCGCTCGCCGTCGCGGAGCTCCTCGCCCGCGGTGAGCGTGACCCGATCTCCGACTGCCTGACCGGATGCATCCGTGTATCCGCTCGAGGCGAGGCCAGTGCCGACGACAGCCCCGTCCTCGATCGTCCAGGCGCCCGCTACGGTGTCGAGCTCGAGCTCGACGCCGTCGGCGAGCCAGTTCGTGGCGACGAGTGCCGCCGGCCCATACGGGGCTCGGACCGCGCGTTCACGACTGTCGTGCCAGGCCGCCCAGCGCTTGCCGAACTGGTCTCCGGTGGTGGTGCTCTGCTGCGTGCTCATGCTGCTCCCGATCCTGGTTCTCTCTGCTGATGTCGCCGACAAGTCTCAAGGTACTCAGCGCGACGGCGTCGTTCTCGCGAAATGACACGGCATTCGTCCTCGGGCGCGAGAAGGCCCCCACGAACGGATTCGAGGTGTACGGCCCGACGGCGAACCGTCGCGGATGCGCCGTGCCGTCGCCCCGCACGATACGCGAGTCAGCGCGCCGCACCTCGATGACGCCGGTGGCGAGGCTGCCCTCCGGCGTGGCCGCGATCCGCTCGCGCCCCTCGCCGGATGCTATGAGCTGGCGCAGGGCGTCGTTGTCGGTGTGCGCGACGTCGGAGTCCGGGAGCCAGGCGTCGATGAGCGCGCGGGCCGAGACCCCCTGCTCGAGCGTGCTCCCCTTCGCGTGGAACACCCCGGTCTCCTCGTCTTCCCAGACCCGGAGGTCGCCTCCGAGGAAGTGCACGACACCGGCCTCGCTGAGCGCGAGGAGCTCGTCGAGGCGGTGCCCCGGTGGGCCGGAGGCGACATAGCTGAAGAAGCCCTTCCACCAGACGCGCACGTCGCCTGCGAGGGAAGCTGGTGACCAGTTGGGCGCGTCCTGGAACTCGACGAAGGTCATGAACGAGAAGAGCAGCGCCAGGAAGAGCCCCTGGCTCTCGCTGTGCTCCTGCCGGTTCCTGCGCCGCAGGTCCTCGCGAATGTACTCGTGCAGCGAGGCCGAGACCGACCCGACGTCCGTGGCGACGGCACCGCGGAGGGGGTGGTCGAAGGTCTCGATGTCGAGTTCGTCGCTGGGGTCGACGAGCGCCGCGACGACCGCGTCGTGGAGCTCCGGAGACTGCGCGCCGAAACGGTCGAGGTCAGCCCGGAACTCGACCCAGGAGATGCGGACGCGCTCCGGGTGGCCCGTGAACAGCTCCCGGTAGTAGCCGTGGAGCATCTCCTTCGCGAGCAGCGGCCAGAAGTGCGTGCGGAAGTCGAGGATCTCGTGCCCCGCGACGACCTCCCGTGCGATGTCCGGCGTGAAGTACCGCGTCTCGAAGGGCTCTCCCTGCAGCACGCTGGTGACCTTCGAGTGGTAGGGGACACCGCGCCTGGAGCCGACGAGGATGCGCGGCTCGCGCCCTGAGGGAAGGTACGTCAGACGTCCCTCGTCCACGCTCGGCACGAACGTTCCGCCCCGGCCCTCGGTGAGCAGCACGAGCAGGTCCACGGCGGCGAGTCCGAGTCCGCGGACGATGACGGGCTCCCCCGCTCGAACGGCGCTGAAGTCGGCGTCCGCCGTGAACGAGGGCGGCACGTACGCGAGCTCGTGGCGCGCCGCGAAGTCGCTGAGCTCGGCGGTCCTCGTCCCTTCATGCACTCGCGTTCCCGAGTGGCCCAGGGCGTAGACGACCACGTCGACCGTGAGCCCGTCACCCGTATCGAGCTCGACCCGCTGGGAGCCGTTCTCGAGCGTCGTGACGCCCGTCACCTGCGCGGTGTGCACCAGCACGGTCAGCCCTTCCGGCGCGGCGTCTGCGGCCTGCTCGAAGAACCAGCCGAGATACCGGCTCTGGAGCCGCCTGGTGGGGAAGCTCGCGGGACCCAGTGCCCGGATCTCCGCGGCGAGCTGCGGGTCTTCCGCGTCGAGCTCGTACCCGGGCAGGGCGCCGCGCGTCGCGAGCTGCGCCCACTCGACCAGCGATGGGCCCTCTCGGATTGGCCCCTCGATGGTGCTCGTCTCGTCGGTGAACATCGTGACGTCGGCCGCGAGCGAGTTGAGCTTGAGGAGCCCGGACTGCGCGTCGCGCCAGATGCGCCCGGCGCCCGGCGGGTGCGGGTCGATGAGGTGCACGACCAGCTGACCGGTGGCGTCGGCGTCGTAGTTGGCGACGATGCGCTCGAGCAGTCCGGCGCCGCGCGGGCCCGCGCCGAGCACGGCGATGCAGCGCGCCCCCTTGCTGCTGTCGCTGTCGATGAGCCTGGCGGCGGAGGTCATGCGATGGGCTCCAGGACGCGCTCGGCGGGCCGCCCGCCCGGGATCGCGTCGACGAGCGCCCGCGTGTAGTCGTTGGTGCTGCGCTCGAAGACCTCGTCGACCGTGCCCTCCTCGAGCAGCTCTCCCCCGCGGAGCACGCCGACCCTGTCCGCGATCTGCCTCACGACGCCGAGGTCGTGGGTGATGAAGAGGTAGCTCAGCGAGTGCTCTGCCTGGAGGTCGACGAGCAGTTGCAGGATCTGCGCCTGCACGGAGACGTCGAGCGCCGACACCGCCTCGTCGAGCACGATGAGCTCCGGTTTGAGCGCGAGCGCCCTGGCGATGGCGACGCGCTGGCGCTGCCCACCGGAGAGCTGCGCGGACCGCCGCTCGGCGAAGCTCGCGGGCAGCGCGACATCGTCGAGCAGCTCGAGCACGCGTGCCCGCCGTGAGGCCTTGTCGCCGACACCGAAGGCGCGCAGCGGCTGCTCGATGGACTCGGCAACGGTGAACCGCGGGTCGAGGGAGGAGTACGGATCCTGGTGCACCAGTCCCGTCCTACGACGGAATGCCCTGAGCGCGCCGCCTCGTGCTCCGGCGACCTCGACGCCGTCGAGGCGGATGCTGCCCTGGTCTGGCCGTTCGAGCAGCAGCGCGAGTCGCGCCGTCGTGCTCTTGCCTGAGCCCGATTCTCCGACGAGCGCGTAGCTCTCGCCGCGCGCGATCGAGAACGCGACGTCCTTCGTCGCATCCACGCGCGCCCCGCCGGGCAGCCGGAAGGTCTTGCTGAGGCCGGAGACCTCGAGCACTGGCCTGCTCCGGTCGATCGCGAGGGCGCCCTGCGCCGGCGCGAGCCGGGTCGAGGTCCTCGTCGGCGCGGCCGCGACGAGTCGCTTCGTATACGGATGCTGTGGGTCCTCGAGCACCTGCTCGGCAGGTCCCGCTTCGACGATCACGCCGTGCTGCATGACCAGGATGCGGTCCGCACGGTCGGCGGCGACGCCGAGGTCGTGGGTGATGAAGAGCACCGACGTGGAGGCGACGGCGGCGCGTTCCGCGATGAGGTCGAGGATCTGTCGCTGCACGGTCACGTCGAGGGCGCTGGTCGGCTCGTCCGCGATGATGAGGCCCGGTGAGGCGGCGAGCGCCGCCGCGATGAGGACACGCTGCCGCATGCCGCCGGAGAACTGGTGCGGGTACTGGGCTGCTCGCTTCGCAGCGTCCGGGATGCCCGCATCCGCCAGCAGCTCGACGGCTCGCGCGCGCGCATCCTTCTTCGTCGCGAGGCCGTGGATGAGCAGCACTTCGGCGACCTGCGAGCCGACCGTCTGCAGCGGGTTGAGTGACGCGGAGGGGTCCTGCGGGATGAGGCCGATGCGTGCGCCGCGCACGGCGCGCCACTCGAGCGGGGTGAGGGCGGTGAGGTCGAGCCCGTCGTAGCGGAGCGCGTCCGCGCGGACGTCGGTGCTCGACGGGAGGAGGTCGACGATGGACTTCGCGACGCTCGTCTTGCCGGAGCCGGACTCGCCGACGATCGCGACCTGCTCGCCCGGGTAGACGTCGAAGGAGACACCGGCGACGGCGAGCGTCGTGGCCCCCTTGTAGGCGAGCCGGAGGCCGCGCACGGAGAGCAGGGGCCCGGCGGGAGCTTCGCCGGGGACGGGTGACTGCGTTGACGTCATGAGCGGTCTCCTCGGTCTTGGAGCCAGCGGGAGAGGCGGGCGGTGGAGAGCACGACGGCGACGATCACGAGGCCGGGCAGCGTCGTGAGCCACCAGGCGGCCTGCAGGTAGTCGCGTCCCTCGGAGATGAGCGCGCCCCACTCGGGCTGGGGCGGCGGGGCGCCGAAGCCGAGGAAGCTGAGCGCGGAGATGGCGAGCACCGCTGCGCCGAACTCGATGGCGGCGAGGGCGAGCACCGGGGTGATCGCGGCGGGCAGCACCTGGCGGAAGATGATGCTGGGCCAGCGGGCGCCTGACAGCTTCGCCGCTTCGATGTACCCGGCCGTCGCGACCGAGAGCACCTGCGAGCGCATGATGCGCGCGAAGGCCGCGGTCGAGGCGAGGCCGACCGCGATGGCGATGTTGAGCGTCCCGAAGCCGAGCCCCGTGATGATGGTGAGCGAGAGCAGCAGCGCCGGGATCGCGAGGATGACGTCCATGAACCGCATGATCGCCTCGTCGACGAACCCGCGAAGGTAGCCCGCGAGGAGGCCGAGGAGCGCGCCGGTGCCGAGGGCGATGACCACGGCGAGGCCGGAGGCCAAGAGGGTGGTCTGCGATCCGTAGATGAAGCGAGCGAGGGTGTCCCGGCCGAGGTTGTCCGTACCGAAGGGGTGCGTGGCGCTCGGCGACTGCAGGCGGTCGAGGAGGGTTCCGTTGACGGCGTCGTACGGCGTGAAGACGGACGGGATGATCGCCCAGGCGATGACCGTGGCGAGCACGACGAGCGCGAGGATGAGGGACGGGAGGCGCAGGAGGCCGCTGAAGCGTGCGAACGACGACGGCTTGACCGGCTCCGGCACCGGCTGCGGCGTCCGCTCGGCGGTCCCGTGCCCTCGCCCTTCCGGGTTGTCGCGGAAATCCGGGTTGTCGAGGCCGCTGGGTGCGACGTAGCGTTCCGTGCGGCTGAGCGGGGTGACGCCCGGCACGGTCTCGAGAAGAGCCTCGCTCATGCTGGGACCCCCTTCTTGCTTGCGTCGGCTGGTTCGCTCGGGGCGAGCCCGGGTGTCAGCGTCGGCGTCGTGCGGCGCCTCGATGAGGGTCGCTGCTGTCTGGTGGAATGCGTCAGGCGCGGGTCGATGAGCGGGTAGAGCGCGTCGACGATGAGGTTGGTCACGACGAACACGACCGCGGCGAAGACGACGGCGATCATGACGAGCGGGATATCGCGGTTCGCGACGGCGGTCACGATCATGCGGCCGACGCCGTCGCGGGAGAAGACGGTCTCGGTGACGACGGTGCCGGCGAGGAGCTGGCCCACGAGCACACCGCCGATCGTGAGGGTCGGAAGGGCTGCGTTGCGAAGAGCGTGGCGGACGAGGATGCGCGTGTCGCCCGCGCCCTTCGCCTTGGCCTGCTCGATGAACGGACGCGCGAGCGTCTCGTGGAGGCTGCGCGTCAGCACCTGCGCGAGGTAGGCCCCCGTCGGGATGGACAGCGTGAGCGCGGGCAGGATGAGCCCCACGAATCCGGTGCTCCCGAAGGCGGGCACCCAGCCGAGCTGGAAGGAGAAGACCTGCAGGAGGAGCAGGCCCAGCCAGAACGTCGGGACGGCGATGGCGAGCGACGGCAGCGATTGGAGGATGCCGCGCAGCCAGGTTGATCGGACGAGGTTGCTGACGATCGCGAGGCCGACGCCGCCGACGACGGAGAGGACAAGCGCCGCCCCGGCGAGCGTCGCCGTGGACGGGAGGGCACGGGCAAGCACCTCGGTCGCGGGAATGCCGTTCTGCACGGAGCTTCCGAAGTCGAGGACGAGCGCGCCGCCGAGGGCCGCGAGGTACTGCTCGTGGAACGGGGCGTCGAGCCCGAGCTCCGCTCGCAGCGCCTCGACGGCCGCAGGATCGGCCGCGCCCTCACCTCCGCCGGCCGCGGCCACTGCGGCCGCGTCACCGGGAAGCAGGTAGAGCAGGAGGAACGACAGCGTGAAGGCCGCCCAGAGGACCAAGATCCCCAGGGCGAGCCTGGCGGCGAAGTAGCGGACCATGAACTACTCCGCGGCCTTCCAGGCTGCCGAGAAGTCGAGCCGGCTGGAGGCTTCGAACTGCGTGCCCTGGACTCCGGGTGCCTGGACGAGGTTCGTCGAGAGCTGGATGACGGGAACCGCGTAGCCCTCCTCGAGCAGCTGCGTGACGGCGGCGTCGACCGAGGTCTGGCGCGCATCCGCGTCGATGACGGCTGCCTGCGAGTTGAGGACCTCGTCGATCGGGCCCACCTCGCGGTAGTTGTACTTGTTGCCGCCCTCGGCTGAGAAGAAGATGCGGAGCGCGTCTGGGTCGGCTCGCGTGATGTTGGCCCAGGTGAACGGCTGCGTGCCGTCGTTGATGGCGGTGACGTCGGCAATGGGCGCCTCGCGGAGCTGCAGGTCGATGCCGACGGCCGCCAGCTGCACCTGCACCTGCTCGAGCACGTTCGTCGTCGGCTGCCAGTAGGCGAGCTCGAAGCTCAGCTTCTGCCCGTCCTTCTCGCGCACGCCGTCCGCTCCTTCGGTCCAGCCCGCCTCGTCGAGCAGCTTGGCGGCTTCCTCGGTGTTGAACTCGAGGATGTCGCTCTTGTCGCTGTAGTACGGGGTCGACGTTGCGAGCACGCTGGTCGCCGGGCTGTCCTCCGGCGTCAGGAGCGCGAGGAGCTCCTCGCGGTTGATGCTCTTCTGCACGGCGAGACGCACCTTCTCGTCCGACAGGATCGGATGAGATGCGTTCGGGATGAGGTTGTACACGACACCGGGGTTCGCGCGGTTCTCGACGCTTGCTCCTGCGCTCTTGAGCGGGTCGAGGTCGACGAAGGAGACGTCGGTCGACACGTCGAGCTGGCCGGACTGGAGCGAGCCGGTGAGCGTCGATGCCTCGGGGATGACGGAGTACGTGATGGTGTCGAGGTACGGGCGCCCGGTGTTGCCCGTCGTGGATGCTCCCCAGGCGTAATCCTCACGCGCTGAGAGCACCGTCTCGGCGTTCGGCGTGTAGGACTCGACGGAGAAGGGGCCGGAGCCGACGAGGTCGCCGGCGCACCGATCCTCCTGGCTGAGCTTGCTGCTCTCCGTGGAGACGAGCCCGAGCGTGAAGGTCGAGGTCGCCTGCAGGAACTGCGCGGAGGGCTCGGCGAACGTGTAGGTGACGGTCTGCGGGTCAACGACTGTTACCGATTCGAGGCCGGCCAGGTAGAGATTGCCCAGCGGCGACTTCGCGCCGAGCGCCTGGATCCCCTCCGCGTTCGCCTTGACGGCCTCCGCGTCGATGGGGGTTCCGTCGGCGAAGGTCGGGCCTTCGGCGAGGGTGAAGGTGAACTCCTTGGCGTCGTCGGAGATCTCCCACGACTCGGCGAGCCACGGAAGCACCTCACCGGTCTCGACGTCCTGCGTCGTGAGCGACGCGACGGTCTGGCGGGCGATGTTGACGTTGTTGTTGTTGCCGACCTGCGCCGGGTCGATGCATCCGATGTCGCTGAGGATGCCGACGCGGAGGTTGCCGCCCTGCACGGGGTCCGCATCCGCCGCCGGAGTCGCCCCAGACTGCCCGGCGCACGACGCCAGGGCCATCATGCCGACTGCAGCGAGGGCGGCAGCGGAGAGGGATCTGGTCGAGCGGGTCATCTGGACTCCTTCGTGGTGGGGATGTCCAGAGACTAGGAAGACGGCCGCCCGCGGAAGCGGGCGGCCGAAATCTCGAGTACCAGGGGGACACGCGGGGTCACATTCCGCGCGGCGGCCTTCAGGCGAGGAAGGCCGCGAGGTCCTGGAGTTCCCGCGGCGAGATGCCGTGCGCGAGCCCCGGGTAGACCTTCTCAGTCGGGGTGGCGTGGTCCGCGAGCCAGCCCGTGGTGCGCTCGAACGTCTCGTCGCTGATGATCTGGTCCCGGTCTCCGCGGCCGAAGAACACCGGCGGGCGGAGGCGCGCGAGCTCAGCGTCACCGGGTTGCTCGCCCTGGAGGGAGAAGCCGGAGAGCACGGCGCCGCGCGCGAAGCGCTGCGGGTCGCGTCGAAGGAGCTGCGTCACCATGAGCCCGCCCTGGGAGAACCCGATGGGGATGATGCTCGCGGTGGGCGCGGTGTGCTCGTCGAGCCAGGCCGTCACCGCGTCGGTCGCGGCCGCGGCCTGCCCCGGGTCCGGCAGTCCAGGACGATCGATGGGGACCCACGCGTAGGAGCCGACCTCGGCGGGCGTCTGCTGGCGGAGGACGAGCGGCGCGCGAAGCGAGGCCCAGGCGAAACGGTCGCCGAGCGACGGGAGCAGGCTGGTGAGGTCGTCCTCGTGCGAGCCGTAGCCGTGCATGAGCAGCAGGATCGGACGGTCGGCCGCATCGTCCTGGAGGCTTCCCCCGGCGGAGGTGAGGGCCGTCGTGATGGCGAGGTGGCTCACGCGGCGACCGCCTGGTCGCGTGTTCGGAGCACCACTTCGGAGCGCCACGGGTCCAGCACGGTGATGGAGGCGCCGTCGTCGGCGAACTGCAGGCCTGCGCCGCGCAGCCGCTCGGCGACCGCGTCGAGCTCATCCCGCGCTGGCACCTCGATGGTGAGCTGGCCGAGTCCGAGGGTTGCCGCGCGGGGGCCGGCCCCTGCGCTGTTCCACACGTTGAGAGCGACGTGGTGGTGGTAGCCGCCCGCGCTCACGAAGAGGGCACCCGGATAGGTTGTGGTCGTCTCGAAGCCGAGGGTGTCGACGTAGAACCCCTTGGCGGTGTCGACGTCGCCGACCTGCAGGTGCACGTGGCCCACGTCGGCAGCCGCCGTGTGCGGCGCATCCGCGGTCGCCTCGACGAGGTTGGCGCGCAGGTAGGCGTTCGGGTCCAGGAACTCGGTCGACATGGCGATGCGGCCGGAGGCGTCGAGCCACGTGTCGCGGGGCCGGTCGGTGTAGAGCTCGATGCCGTTGCCCTCTGGATCGGTGAAGTAGAACGCCTCGCTCACGTGGTGGTCGGAGGAGCCGACGAACTGCGAGCGCTGGTGCTGCGCGGCTCGGTAGACGGTCGCGGCGAGGTCGCTCGGCGTCTCGAAGAGGAGCGCGGTGTGGAAGAGTCCCGCGGCACGGCGCGAAGGAATGGGGAGGCCTGGGGTGTGGCGCAGGCGCACGAGCGGCACCCGTCCACGGCCGAGCGTGATCTCGCCGTCGGCCTCGGCCATGGGCTCGAGCGCGAGGGCCGTTCGGTAGTACTCGGATTGCGCGGCGAGGTCGCCGACGTGGAGGGAGACGAGGCCCATGCCGGTGCCTGCGTCGAGCTTGTCGCCGTCTGTTGTCGTCATGCCTGGAACCGTAGCACTCAAAAACTTGCATCTACAAGTAAAAGTCGGGAGAATGGGGCCATGAGCGAACCGAGATGGCTGACCGCAGACGAGCAGCACTCGTGGCTGCACTTCATCGGGGTCGTCGAGCTCCTCCCAGGGGCACTCGACACTCAGCTCGGCAACGACGCCAGCGTCACGCACTACGAGTATCTCGTGATGGCCGTCCTCTCAGAGTCGCCCGGGCGCAGCCTGCGGATGACCGACCTCGCCACACGCACCAACGCGACGCTCCCCCGCCTGTCCAGGGTCGTCCTCGGCCTTGAGCAGCGAGGCTACGTGGAGCGCACGAGCCACCCAGACGATCGACGGGCGAAGATCGCCAAGCTCAGCGACGAGGGGATGTCGTTCCTCGAGGAGACCGCGCCAGGGCACGTCGCCAAGGTGCGCGAGCTCATCGTCGACGCGCTCACCCCGGAGGAGTTCAGCACGCTCGGCCGTCTCTCCCAGAAGCTGCTCGGCCGGATCGACCCAGAGGACCGTTTCGGCGTGCACCGGGTCCCGGCCGAGCCGTCGGCCGCCGACACGGAGCCGCTCGCGCGCCTCGGGATCGGCGCACCGGCAGCGCGCGCGCTTGCCGAGGCGGGTCAGACGATGCTCGGAGATGTCGCTGGCGCGAGCCGCGAGCACCTCCTGTCGCTGCACGGCGTGGGACCGAGGGCCGTCGGTCTCCTGGAGACCGCGCTCGACGCGCGAGGCCTCGCGCCGCTGCGGCGCTGACATCCGGCCGCCCGCGGGATGCTCATCGCCGCACCCTGACCTTCAGGCCCCGACGGCCCCTCCAGCGCCGAGCAGCTGGCCGCTCGGGGCCTCTGCCGATGGCGGCTCGGATGGCAGGCCGAGGGTTTCCCGCAGGGTCGCACCCGGCGTGTACTCCTCGCGATAGACGCCGCGCTCCTGCAGCTCGGGAATGACCTCGTCCACGAACCGGTCGAGCCCGTTCGGGATGAGCGAGGGGACGATCACGAAGCCGTCGGCGGCACCACCCTGCACGTAGCGGGAGATCTCTTCGGCGATGTGCGCGCCGGTTCCGACGAACGTGTGGCGCGTGTTGAGCTTCAGCATGAGCTCTCGGACACTGAGCGACTCGCGCTCCGCGATCTCCCGGAACTTCGAGATCTGGGCGCGCTGCTTGGAGAGGTCGTTGGCCTGGCCTGCACGGATGAGCTCGTCACCCGGCTCGAGGTCGGGAAGCGGGCCGTCCGGGTCGACGCCTGACAGGTCCCTCCCCCAGACCTGCTCGAGCATCGCGATCGCCGTCTGCGGGCTGATCTGGGCGAGCGCTTCCGCGCGGGACCGCTCGCGTGCATCCGCCTCGGAGTCACCCACGACGAACGTGGCGGCGGGCATGATGAGGAGCGAGTCCTTCGACCGCCCGACGGCGGGGAGGCGAGACTTGACGTCGTCGAAGAAGCGCTTGCCGTCCTCGAAGGCCGCGTGCAGCGAGAAGATGATCTCGGCGTTCGCGGAGGCGAAGTCGCGCCCGGCCGGTGAGTCGCCGGCCTGCACGATGACCGGGTACCGCTGCGGGCTTCGCGGCACGTTCGAGATGGTCTCGATGTCGAAGTGCTTGCCGACGTGGTTGACGCGGTGCACGCCGTCCTGGCGCAGGTACTCCCCTCGGCCGGGGTTCGCGGCGATCGCGTCGGACTCCCAGGAGTCCCAGAGTCGCTTCGAGAGCCGCACGAACTCCTCGGCCCGCTCGTAGCGTTCCGCGTACTCGAGGAAGCCTCCGCGGCGGAAGTTCTGGCCGTGGAAGGCGTCGCTTGAGGTCACGACGTTCCAGCCCGCCCTCCCACCGGAGAGGTGGTCGAGCGTCGCGAGCTGCCGTGCGAGGTCCGCCGGCTCGTTGAAGGTGGAGGAGAGCGTGCCGACGAGGCCGATGTGCGTGGTGAGGCTCGCGAGGGCGGCGAGGATCACGAGCGTGTTGGGGCGACCGACGACGTCGAGCTCGTGGATGCGCCCCTTGTGCTCGCGGAGCCGCAGCCCTTCCGCGAGGAAGAGGTAGTCGAATCGGCCGCGCTCCGCTGTCTCCGCGAAGGCGCGGAAGGAGGCGAGGTCGATCTGGCTCCCGGCGTCCGGGTCGGTCCAGATGGTCGTGTTGTTGACGCCGGGGAAATGCGCGGCGAGGTGGACCTGCTTGAGCGCTGGGCTGGTCATGCGCGGTGTGCCTTTCGTGCGGATGCCGGCTGTGCGGAGCTCCTGGCATCTCGAGTCGATGCAGAGCCAGCTGTTCCGGGCCGCTCCGCGTGGGAGGCCGCGAACCGGTTTGCCGGGCGCGGGACGAGGCCGAACGTCTTGCGCAAGCTCGGCGACTTCTCGCGCGGATTGGGAGGTGCGACGATGCCCCTCGCCTCGAGCATCGGCCGAACGCGGTCGACGAACTCGGCGACGTCGCCGTGGGTGAGCGGGCGGACGCGGACGCCGTCGAGGCCGGCATCCGCGTACTTGGCGATGAGCTCTGCCGTGATGACGTTCGAGCGCACGACGACCCTCGTGTCGCTGCGATACCCGGAGTCCGCGCGGACGCGCTCGTCGAGGGCGCGGAAGTGCTCTTCGGTGGAGCCGTCCTCGTCGCCGAGGAAGATCTCCAGGTCGGCGACGATGCGCAGCGGCTCCCCTGTGCGGCCCACACGCAGCTCGGCGTCCCGGATGGCCGCCACCAGCTCGGCGACCGTCGAGCGACCCGGCGTGATGAACACGACGTCTGCCTGCCGAGCCGCGAAGTCGAACGACTCCTGGGCCTGCGCGAGCGCGAAGACGGGAGGC
The DNA here is from genome assembly GCF_013409665.1 of Pseudoclavibacter sp. JAI123. Taxonomy (NCBI): domain Bacteria; kingdom Bacillati; phylum Actinomycetota; class Actinomycetes; order Micrococcales; family Microbacteriaceae; genus Pseudoclavibacter; species Pseudoclavibacter sp. JAI123. The sequence continues at coordinate 2,302,025 of NZ_JACCCM010000001.1, forward strand.
TGGCCCTGCGGCGAGCGGGGCACGATCGACGGCCCCTTGACGCTGAAGTGCTCCCCCTCGAAGTCGGCGTAGTGCAGGCGGTCGGCGTCGATGAAGCGGCCGGTGCTCGCGTCGCGGATGACGGCGTCGTCTTCCCAGCTGTCCCAGAGCCGGCGGATGGCCTCGATGGAGTCGGTGCCCTCGGCGAAGATCGCGTCGAGACCGAGTGAGCTCTTGCGGCCGAAGCTCGCGGCCTCGGCCGCGCTCGCGCTCAGTTTCGCGCGCAGGCCGGCACGGCCGAGGGAGACGAAGTCGAGGGTCTGGATGCTCGTGGCCGCGTGGAAGGGCTCCGCGTGCGTCAGACCGATGGTCGGGACCAGCCCGATGCGCATCGTGAGCGGCGCGAGCGACGCTGCCAGGAGGGTCGCGTCGAGCGACACCTCGGCGAGGTCGCGGGGGGCCTCCCAGTCCGGTGCGCTCCCCTCGATCTGGTAGGCGTCCTCGAAGGTGACGTAGTCGATGCCGGCTCGCTCGGCGTGCTGCACGAGGTCGCGCCAGTAGCCGAGCTCGGTGAGCCTGGTGCCGTCGCCGCGCGGCAGGACCGTCCAGGCGGCGGGGTGCCAGCCCGCTCCCTGGAGGGCGAGTCCGACCGTGAATCGTCCGGGTCCTTGGCGTCTCGACATGGTGCCTCTCTCACGGGATCGGGGTCCCACGCACGCCGGGGCAGCAGCGCTGACGGTGCGGGGAGTTGCCCGATCGTAGGTCCGCGCGCGGAGCATGGGCGTCGGGTCGCGTCACCGACCGAAATGGAGTGCAACATTCCGACGCGCGTACCGGAGCGGCCCATCTCCCCCAGCCGATTAGTCTGCTGTTCCATGGAGCTCGAACTCGCAGTCTTCGGCGTCGCCGCGATCCTGATCATCGTCGCGGTCGCCGCGGTCGCCCCGAAGCTCGGGGTTGCCGCGCCCATCCTGCTGGTCATCGTGGGCATCGGCGTCGGCTATCTCCCCGGGGTCCCCGACTTCGAGTTCCCGCCGGAGATCATCCTCACGATCGTGCTGCCGCCGATCCTCTACTCGGCCGCCGTCAACGTTCCGCTGACCGACTTCCGCCGCAATCTGCGATCCATCACCGGCCTCTCGGTGCTGCTCGTCATCATCTCGGCGTTCGGCAGCGGCCTCCTGCTCTTCGCGCTGCTGCCCGACCTCAACTTCGCCGCAGCTGTCGCCCTCGGCGCTGTCATCAGTCCCCCGGATGCGGTGGCCGCGACCTCCATCGGCAAGCGCCTCGGGCTGCCGCCGCGCCTCGTCACGGTGCTCGAGGGCGAGGGGCTCGTCAACGACGCGACGGCGCTCGTCATGCTGCGCAGCGCGATCGCCGCGACGGCCGGTGCGCTCTCGTTCTGGGGTGCCGTCGGCGACTTCGTGCTCGCCGTGACGCTTGCCGTGGTGCTCGGTGCCCTCGTCGGGGCGGTCACGGTCTTCGTGCGGTCGAGGTTGGGCAGCCCCGTCCTGACGACTGCGATCTCGTTCACGGTTCCCTTCCTGGCGTATGTGCCCACCGAGGAGATCGGAGGCTCCGGCGTCCTGGCCGTCGTCGTCGCCGGCCTCGTCACGGGGCACGCGAGTGCCAGCCGCTTCAGTCCGCAGGACCGCATCAGCGAGCGCACGAACTGGCGCACGGCGCAACTGCTCCTCGAGAACGGCGTCTTCCTCCTCATGGGATTCGAGCTCTCGGCGCTCATCGAGTCGGTCGACGGCGACGAGGACGGCATCGGCCTCCTGCACGCGGTCGGGATCGGGCTCCTCGCGACGGCCGCGCTCGTCCTCATCAGGGTCGCGTTCGTGATTCCCCTAGTGCTGATGCTCCGAAGCGAACAGCGAAGGGCCACGCTCGTCGCTCCTCGCCTCGACCAGTTCCTGGAGCGGGTCGCCGGCAAGGACAACGTGCGGCCACGCCTGCTCGACCGGGCGAAGCGGGCCAGCGCGGACATGGCCTTCTACCGGGACGAGGGACTGGGCTGGCGCGGCGGAGCCGTGCTCGCCTGGTCGGGGATGCGGGGTGTCGTGACCCTCGCCGCCGCACAGTCGCTGCCCTCGGACTTCCCGTACCGCCCGCAGCTCGTCCTCATCGCGTTCACGGTCGCGATCGTCACGCTCGTGGTCCAGGGCGGCTCGCTCCCCTGGCTCATCAAGCGGCTCGGCGTGACCGGGACCGACGCGCAGGCAGACGCGCGGGAGCTCTCGAGCCTCGCCGACGAGGTCTTCGACGTCGCGCAGGAATCACTCGCGAACCCCGAGCTGCGGCGCGCGGACGGGCAATCGTACGACCCAGAGGTCCTCGAGCAGGTGCGCACGCTGGCGGCTCGCATGGGTGGCCTGCTCGCCAACCGCGCTGAGCTCGACGAGGATCTCGACGACGCGCACCTGCAGCGCCGCGAGCTCACGCGCATCCTGCTCGACAACGCCCAGCTCGCGCTGCTCGACGCAAGGTCATCCGGCACCTACTCGTCGCGGACGATCGAGCAGGCGCAGAACCGCCTCGACACCGAGGCGCTCCGATTCGGCGGCGCGTAAGGGGGCACACGGGAAAGGGTGGGGCGCCGACTCGGTCCGAGTCCGCGCCCCACCCCGTCGGGTCGCGGGTCTACGCCGTGGAGTCCAGCGGGTACCGCAGCGTCGCGGCCACTTCCGCGCCGTCGACCAGGTCGCCCCTGCGCACGGCCCTCACCTTCGCGCCGTGCTTGAGGGCGCGCGCCGCGATCTCGTCGACGATCGCGTAGGTGTGCGGGCCGGGCGTCTCGGCACGCGTCAGCTTGCCGTGCTCGTCGAGCTCCCCCTCGAGCGTGGAGTCCATGTCGAAGTAGAGCTCAGCAACCGCGCCCTGCGACGCGGCCCTCGCCACCTCGTTGATCGAGGTCGTCGCGTGGCCATTGCTGCGCTTCGTCCCGAACTCCTCGCGCCAGGCGTTGATCTCGCTGCGGTAGTGGTCGTCGAGGATGCCGCGCGCCTTCGCGTCGAGCTCACCGGCCGCCAGCGACCCCGGATGCGCTCCGATGCGCTGCTCGAGGAGCCCCGGGTACTCGTTCACTGCTCGGTACGCGGTGTCGAAGTCTCCCGTCGCCGCGAGGATGAGCGGTGCGCCCGACTCCCGGAGGATCGGGATGACCTGCTCCTGGACGATCCTCGCGAAACGCTCATGGCCGATGCGATCGCCCGTCGTGCCCTGCGCTCGCTGCCGGTCGAAGCGTCCGCCCGTCGTCGTGTGCTCGAGGACCAGGGGCAGGTCGTCGGGAAGCCCCTCGATGGGCAGCTGGCGCGGCTTCGCGTCGGCGAGCACCTCGAAGAGCGTCACCTCTCCTCGGGAGAGCCCGAGCACGAACCCGCAGTTGGGGAAGGTGGTGGCACGCAGAAGCGCGCCGACGTCGAATCGGTCGCCGACGGCCACGTGCTGGCCGAGGCGGTTGGCGAGGCGGAAGGTGCGGAAGCGATCGGGGGCCGCCAGAATGACGAGCGACCGGGATTGTGCCCGCCAGAACTCCGGATCGGACTCCAGCTGCTTCGCGGGATCGAGGGTCTTCGCGATTCGCGCCCGGTCCAGGCCGAGCGCCTCGAGCTCCTTCGCCGCCTGGCTCACCGCCGCGCGCAGCTCGAGTCGCAGAGCCTCCGACTCGCTCGGCGCGCTCGATGCCGGGATGGCGATGCTCACGCTGCCCTCGCCCCGGTACTCGGTCAGTTCAAGCAGATCTTCATGGGTGGGAATATCACTTGGCAACATCTCTGCACGCTATTGATTCGGCCTGAGAGTTCGGTCACCGTCGAACACCTAGACTGACGTGGTTACGCCCCTCCACACCCCTCGTACGGCTCAGGACGCAAATCACATCTATGACAGGTAACGCGACTACTCGCTTCCACAACGTCTCGCTGCTGTCGGTCGCGAGCCGCCTTCCGTCGAAGGCCACCGCCTCCTCGGACATCGAAGGCCAGCTGGCCGCGGGCTTGAAGCGGTTGAAACTGCCCGGCAACCTCCTCGAGCGCGTCGCCGGGGTCACGGAACGGCGCAACTGGGCCGACGGCGAGTCCTTCACCGACGCGACCGTGGCCGCGGGACAGGAGGCACTGCGACGTGCCGGTGTCGACGCCAGCGACGTGGGCCTCCTCATCAACACCTCGGTCACCCGCACGCACCTCGAGCCCTCGGTCGCCGTCCGCATGCACCACGGGCTTGGGATGCCGAGCTCGGCCGTCAACTTCGACATCGCCAATGCGTGCCTGGGCTTCGTGAACGGCATGACGCTCGCTGCCCAGATGATCGAGGCCGGACAGATCCGCTACGCCATCATCGTCAACGGTGAGGACGCCGACGAGATCCAGGTCAACACCATCAACCGCCTGCTGCGCGACGACATCGGCCGCGAGGACTTCATGAGCGAGTTCGCGAGTCTCACGCTCGGCTCTGGGGCCGCCGCGGCCGTCCTCGGCCGCACCGACGAGCATCCGGAGGGCCACCAGATCCTCGGCGGCGTGACTCGGGCGGCGACCCAGTTCCACGAGCTCTGCGTCGGCAGCGTGCAGGGCATGTTCACCGACGCGAAGGCGCTCCTCAAGGGAGGACTCGACCTCGTCGTCTCCGCCTGGAAGGAAGCCCAGGCCGACTGGAACTGGTCGTCGATGGATCACTACATCACCCACCAGGTCTCCCGCGTGCACACGAACGCGATCGTCAAGGCCGTGGGGCTCGACAAGAAGCGAGTGCCGACGACGTACCCGACGCTCGGGAACGTCGGCCCCGCCTCCATCCCGATCACGCTCGACCTGCAGTCGAGCACTCTTAAGCGCGACGACCGAGTGCTGCTCATGGGCGTCGGCTCCGGACTCAACACTGCCATGATGGAGCTCAAGTGGTGAGGTCGGCCACACGCCCACCCGCCGGCCTGCCAGGCCTCCAAGACCGGTTCAGCCGCATCGTCGATGCGCCGGGTGTCGGCGCGGACGCGGGCACCAGGCGGGGCTGGCACCTCCTCGACACCGGGCCGGCCCTCGCGCAGCTCGGCATCGAGCCGGCCGGCACGGTCCTGGCCGTGCACGGCAACCCGACGTGGTCCTACCTGTGGCGTGCGCTTGCCAACGAGTCGCTCGCAGCCGCCGAGGCCGGGGGCACCGCCTGGCGGGTCGTCGCGGTGGACCAGCTCGACATGGGCTTCTCGGAGCGAACCGACGTGCGACGCACGCTCGAGCAGCGCATCCTCGACCTCGGCGCCCTCACCGACGAACTCGCGTTGGAAGGCCGCGTCGTCTCGCTCGGCCACGACTGGGGCGGCGTCGTCGCCTTCGGCTGGGCGGTCCGCCACCCGGAGCTGCTCACCGCCGTCGCCTCACTCAACACCGCCGTCGACCAGCCGAGCGACCTATCCATCCCGGCGGCCCTCCGGCTCGCGCGCTTCGGGCCGGTGCTGCGCGCCTCCACGTCGACCAGCCCGGCGTTCCTGCAGACGACCCTCTCCCTTGCGAACCCCCCGCTGTCGGCCGAGGTGAAGGGCGCATACGCCGCGCCGTACCTGGACCGCGCGTCGCGTCTCGGCATCGAGCAGTTCGTCGCCGACATCCCCGTCGACGAAGACACCGAGAGCCACGACGCGCTGCTGGAAGTCTCCTCCGGCGTCGCGAAGCTCGAGGTGCCCGCCCTGCTGCTCTGGGGCCCCCGCGACCCGATCTTCACCGACCTCTACCTCGGCGACCTCATGCGACGCCTCCCCCACGCCGAGGTGCACCGCTTCGAAGGCGCCGGCCACCTCATCGCCGAGGACGCCCCGTACGCGACGCATCTCCTCACCTGGCTCGACGACGTCGCCGCAGGTCGTGCGCGCCGGCGCGAGCAGCCGGCGAACTCGCCCGCCGCAGGCAGCTCCCCCAGCTCCGCACCCATGTGGGCGGCCCTCGACCAGCACCGTGACGACCCGTCCGTCGCCGCGCTCGAGATGGGCCGCGGAACCGACGGGGCGCCGCTCGCCGTGTCCTGGCGCCAGCTCGCCGCCCGCGTCGACGAGCTGGCCGCGGGGCTGAGCGCCGTTGGCGTCCGCCGCGGCGACCGCGTCTCGCTGCTCGTGCAGCCTGGCGTGACCCTCACGGCCGTCGTCTACGCCTGCCTGCGCATCGGCGCGGTCGTCGTTGTCGCGGATGCTGGCCTCGGCGTCAAGGGCCTCTCGCGTGCCGTCCGAGGCGCATGGCCGGACGTCGTCATCGGACAGGTCCCCGGACTGACCGCGGCGAAGGTGCTCGGATGGCCCGGCCTGCGCATCAGCGCCACGAGCATCCCCGCCAGCAGCCGCGCGGCCCTCGGCGTCGCCCACTCGCTCGCCGAGGTCGCCGAGCTCGGGCGCGGCGCGGCCCTTCCCGAGGCCCCCGGCCCCGACGACCTCGCAGCGGTGCTCTTCACCTCAGGCTCCACGGGGCCTGCCAAGGGCGTCGTGTACACGCATCAGCAGCTGCAGGCCGTGCGAGACACGCTTCGAGAGACCTACGGCGTCACCGCCGACTCCGGCCTCGTCACCGGGTTCGCACCGTTCGCGCTGCTCGGCCCGGCCCTCGGGACACGGTCCGTGACCCCAGACATGGATGTCACCTCGCCCCGCACGCTGACCGCGACGGCTGTTGCCGATGCGGTCATCGCGGCGGATGCCCGCATCGTGTTCCTGTCGCCGGCGGCGATCCTCAACGTCGTCGCGACCCGCGACGGGTTGGACGCGGTTCAGCGTGCGGCGCTCGAACGCGTCCAGACGTTCCTGTCCACGGGCGCGCCCATCGGCGCAAGACTGCTCGACGATGCGTGCGCCCTCATGCCGAACGCCGAGGCGCACACGCCGTACGGCATGACGGAGTGCCTGCTCGTGACCGACATCGACCGTGACGGCATCTCGGCCGCGGCGCTCGCCCCCGACGACGGGGTCTGCGTGGGCGCGCCCATCGGCAGCAACGTGGTGCGCATCAGCGCCCTCGACTCCTCGGGAGCCGCGCGGGGCGAGCCCTCGGCCGAGCCCGGCGTGCTCGGTGAGATCGTCATCAGCGCCCCGCACCTCAAGGAGCGCTACGACCGGCTCGCGATGACGGACCGCGCCGCCGCTCGCGAGCTGCCCTCCGAAGGGCGCTGGCATCGCACGGGCGACGTCGGACACCTCGACGACGAAGGCCGCCTCTGGGTGGAGGGCCGACTCCCCCACGTGTTCGTGACGGCAGACGGGCCCCTCGCGCCCGTCGGAACCGAACAGGACCTCGAGACGCTGCCCTGGGTGCGGCGCGCAGCAGTCGTCGGCGTGGGCCCAGCCGGCACGGCGCAGGCGGTTGCCGTGCTCGAGACGCGGGAGCCGACCCGTCGGGTGCGTGTCGCCGAAGCGGAACTCGCCGACGCCCTGCGCGCATCCACGACGCATCCCCTCGCGGCCGCGTTCATCGTTCCTGAGCTCCCCACCGATATCAGGCACAACTCGAAGATCGACCGGAGCGCGCTGGCCGCCTGGGCTGAGCGCGCGCTCTCCGGGGAACGGGTCTCGGCACCGTGAGGGTCCTCGTAACTGGCGCGAGCGGCATGCTGGGGCGTGCCGTCGCGACCGAGCTGCGCGACGGCGGCCACGAGGTCACGACGATGCAGCGAGGTCCGAGTGGCATCGCCGGGGTGACGGATGCGCTCGGATCGATCACGGACGAGGCGGCAGTCGAACGGGCCGTCGCCGGCGCCGAAGGCATCGTGCACCTCGCCGCCAAGGTGTCGCTGAGCGGCGCAGAGCACGAGTTCGAGGCCGTCAACGTCACGGGCACGAAGCATCTGCTCGCACACTCGAAGGCTGCGGGTGCCACCCGCTTCGTCATGGTGTCCTCCCCGTCGGTGGCGCATTTCGGCGCCGCCATCCACGGGGCGAGCGCCGACGAGGCGAGGCCCGATCTCGCGCACGGCAGCTACGCGCGCACGAAGGCGACGGCAGAGCTGCTCGCCCTCGCGGCAGACGCTCCCGAGTTCGCGGTGGTCGCCGTTCGCCCGCACCTCGTCTGGGGGCCGGGCGACACGCAGCTCATCGGGCGCATCCTCGAGCGTGCGACGAGAGGGACCCTCCCGCTCCTCGGACGCGGAGCGGCGCTCATCGACTCCTGCTACGTCGACAACGCCGCCACCGGGATCGCGGCGGCGCTCCGTCGAGCGCCCGCCGCGCACGGGAACAGCTACGTGATCACGAACGGCGAGCCGCGCACGGTCGCCGAGCTCATGGAGGGCATCTGCCTGGCCGGCGGTGCGCCGCCACCGCGACTGCGCGTCCCCGCCGGGGTGGCCCGTGCAGCGGGGTCGATCATCGAAGGCGTCTGGCGTATCCGACCTGGTCAGGATGAGCCGCCTATGACGCGCTTCCTCGCCGAGCAGCTCTCGACCGCGCATTGGTTCGACCAGCGCCGCACCCGCGCCGACCTCGACTGGTCGCCTGCGGTCTCCCTCGAAGAGGGACTGCAACGTCTCGCCGATCACACCGCGGCGACGCGCAGCACGGCGCAGGCCCAGCGAAGCTAGTCGAGCAGCCCCCGCCGTTCCGCTGCCGCCACGGCCGAACGGCGATCGCTGGCGCCCAGCTTGCGGAACACGCTGCGCAACTGAGCGCGGACCGTGTGCACGGAGACGAAGCGCTGGGCCGCGATCTGCGCGTTGGTCCAGTTCCTCCCCACGAGGCGGAGCACTTCTATCTCGGCGCTCGAGAGCTCCTCGCCGACGGTGGAGTCGGAGAGCGGCCGCGAGTCCAGTGCGGAGACCACAAGCAGGTCGGCGATGCGCTTCGGCAGCTTGTCGCTGATGGATGTCATGAGGGCGGCGTCGGTTGTTGTCGCGAAGCGCAGCGCGAACCTCGCGTTTCGATCGTCGAGGCACTGCGTGGCCATCGTCGCGATGCGGTTGGCGGCCGCATCCAGGTTCCCGAGCCGGAGCATGCAGAGTGCCGCGAGCGTGCGCGCGATCGAGGCGAAGCGCGGGGCGATCTTGTCATCGGCGAGGGCGGCCTCGGCGTGCGCGAGCGCCTCCCCGGGGCGGCCGTTCGCGAGCTCGACGAGGGCGCGCGAAAGGCTCACGTAGCAGTCGCCTTCCGCACCGGAGTAGTCCGCCGCCTTCTGTGCGCGCACACTCTGCCCACGCGTGAGGTAGAAGGTCGTCGCCGACAAGGTGAGCAGCGTGGATGGGAGCCCGTCGCGCCAGGATGCCGCGCTCAGCTCGAGGAGCTCATCGACCTCGGCGATCGGGTCCTCATCGCCCACGAGCGCCTCGAGGAGGATGCGCACGCTCGCCCCGGTGTCGTGTGGGAGGACGGAGCGCGGAAGGTCGCGGAGCTGACGCGCCAGGTCGCGGGCCTTTGCTTCCTCACCGTTGTCGAGCAGGTCGAAGCAGTCCGCGAACCCCGGCAGGGAGCGACCGGTGAGCTTGGCTGCGTCGGCCTGACGCACGCCGGAGATGACCCCGATGATCTCGATGTGCCGCAGCGCGTCGATGTCGGTGCGGTTGAAGCTCTGGCCGTGCTCGGCAGCGATGGTCGACAGTTCCAGAGCAAGCGGCATGTCCTCGAGGAGCGTTGCCGCCCAGACCAGCACGAGGCAGTCGGCCGCGAAGCGCCCTCGAGCGATGGCCGACGCGTAGAGGGCGGCGTGCAGTTTCCCGTCAGCATCACGGATGAGGGCCTTCGCGTCTCGAAGGCAGCGTTCGGCCGCGGCACGATCTCCCCCGAAGGAGGTGGCCAGGGAGTGCCTGGTGACCTGCGAGAACAAGCCGATCGGGTCGCTGGCGGCGATGCGAGTCGTGGCGATGCTGGACTCGCGCAGGCTGTGCAGCACGCTCCGCGTCGCGCCGAATCTGCGCCAGCGGAAGAGGGCGATGAGCAGGTTCGTGCTCACGAGGCGCGGGAGCACGCTTGCCGGGGCCTGGAGCATCTCCTCGACGGTCTCGCGCGGGGCGTACTCGTAGATGGTCCGGAAGTGGCGTTGCGCGATCGACTCGACCTCACCCCAGGCGCGGGCCCGGAGGGAGAGGAAGAGCCGCTGCATGACGTTGCCCTCGCCCGGGAAGGCCGCCACGGCGCGCGCGGCGAGCGCGCGGACCTCGTGGGGTGAGCGCTCAGCGCTGAGGCGGGCGAAGGTGTCGGCGTGCCAGACGAACTCGACGTCGAGGGAGACCGGGTTGATCTCCGTGACGCCGTACGGGGAGGACGCGAGCTGGTCGAACCAGTAGTCGTCGATGAGGTCCGGTGCGAGCAGGTGGAGGTCTTCTCTTGAGAGGCGCCGGAGGACGCTGGTGGCGCGCATCATCCGTATGGCGTCGACGCGGTCGAGCTCAGCGGGGTCGAATCGACGCAGCTCTTGCAGGGTCATGGCGGCACTCGAGCTGCCGCTGACGACGGACCAGCCCTCAGCGTGGGCGTTGGCGCGGAATCGCTCCAACGCGACGCGAGTCGTGAGCGGATGACCCGAGAACGAGTCGAGGAGCTGCATCCGCAGTTCCTGAGGCGCGCCCGGCGCGTTGGCTGCGAGGACCGCATTCAGCTCCGACGCGTCGAAGGCGAGGTCACGAGGCCGGAGGACCACTCCGGCAGCTCCGTGCGCGGAGGCCCAATCCGGCATCGACAGCGACGCGATGAGAAATCGCGGGGCGCTCCCCTGGTCCGCAGCCCCATCGTCGTCTCCGGGTATGACCAGCCGTCTGATGCGGTCCCAGAGCTGGTCGTCCTGCGCGACGATGACGTCGTCGAGGAGCAGCGCGAGACGCCCCGAGCGCTTGCCGGCTGCGAGGTCATCCAGAACACGTTGCAATTCAGAACGTGACGAGCACCAGACATGCGCCTCGCCGACGGTCTCGAGCTTCGCCTGCATCTGCCGGAGCAGCGTGGTGCGTCCGCTTCCCGGCATGCCGACGAGGAAGGTCAGGGCATGACCCTCGAGCGCAACGCCGGAGAGCCGGTCGCGTTCCGCGATCTGCCACGGCTCTTCCCCGCGTTGATCGCCGTTGAGCGTGGTGCTGGACATTCGTTTCTCTCCTGCTGATTCTCAGCGCCAGGCGCTGTGGACTCCCCCCAGAGTCCGGCACGGTCGCGGAATACTTTCTCCGCTCCCACGCCTCGCTCCCACGATACGGTTTTGGGGACACGCGCGTTGTATACGTTCACTCGGCGCCCCGGGCCGCTTCGCCGGATTCGGAGATCAAGCGGGGGTTTTGCTGCCCCATTTCTCCTATTTGCGACGCGAAAGCGCGCGAACGACCATGAATTCACCGGGTCTCGGGCTGACGGAGCGCATTCTTGGATTGCGTTCGCTCGGGCGTGTCTCGGCTCAGATGCCCAGAACCGACTTGGCGATGGAGAAGTACACGATGAGTCCCGTCGCGTCGCAGAACGTGGAGATGAATGGCGTCGAGAACACGGCGGGGTCGACCCCGATGGACTTCGCGACGAGCGGCATGACGCCGCCGACGGTCGCCGAGATCGTGCAGACCGACAGCAGGGTGAGCCCGATGACCGTGCCGATGCCGGCACCGTAGAAGGTCGTCGCCACGGCGAAAGCGACTGCCCCGAGGGTGACACCGAGGACGACTCCGGTCCTCAGCTCCTTGAGGGCGACCGGCCAGGCGTTCCTGGGGCGTACCTCCCCCATCGCGAGGGCTCTCGTGACCGTGGTCGCCGCCTGGGAACCCGTGTTGCCGCCGATGCCGGTCAGGAGCGGGATGAACAGGGCGAGCGCCACCTGCTGCTCGAGGGTCGCCTCGAAGAGCTCGAGCACGCTCACCGTCAGGATCGCGGAAACCGCCAGCACGAACAGCCAGACGATCCGGGAGCGGACGACGGCGAAGACCGGTGTCGTCAGATACGGGCGCCGGAGGGGTTCGGCTGCGCCCGCGTGAGCCTCGTCCTCGTCTCGAGCGGCCTCGACCATCCGGTGGGCGTCGTCGCTCGTGAGCAGCCCGATGAGTCTGTTCTCGCGGTCGACGATCGGCATGGCCAGAACGCCCCGGTCGACCAGGGTGCGTGCGGTCACCTCAGCGTCGTCGTCGGCGTGCGCGTAGAGGGCCGTCGCCATGTGCTTCTCGACCGTGTCGTCAGGGCCGGCGAAGAAGAGCTCCCGAAGGCTCACGACACCGAGGAGGTGCCGCCCGTCGTCGATGACGGGGATCGTGTAGATGGTCTCCGCGCTGCCGCCACGCTGCTGGATGCGCTCAAGGGCGACCCTGACGAGCTCGTGCGGGTAGACGTGCACGTAGTCGGGGGTCATGCGCCTGCCGACGGAACCGACCGGGTAGCCCAGGATGATGGCCGTCTCGCCGCGCTCATCCGCCGGCAGCTCCTGGATGAGCCGCTTCGCGATCTTCGCCGGGAGCTCGTCCATGAGGGCGACCCGGTCGTCGGGGTCGAGCTCCGAGAACACCCTCGCGACATCGGTATCGGAGAGCTGCGTCACGACCTCGCGCTGCGCGGGTGCGTCCATGCGTTCGAAGACGGTCATGGCTTCGTCCTTCGGCAGGAGCCGGAACGCGACCCCGGCGTCGCCGGCAGGTAGCCGTTCGAGCAGCACGGCGACGTCGGGCATCGGCGCGTTCGCCAGCGCAGACGCGACAGCGCTGAGGTCTCCGCGGGCGAGTTCGGTGGTCACGAATTCGACGAGATCATCGAGAGAGTGGAACGGGGGCATATGGGGAATGCAAGCACACTGAGGCGTCGCGCCGGTTGCCCGCGCCGCATCCGGTCCATACCAAGGTCCGGCTGCCCGCTCCGATCCGCGTCCCGCTCGCTACGATCACTGCATGTATGAAACCATCCGCGTTCGCGGTGCTCGCGAGAACAACCTCAAGGGAGTCGACGTCGACATCCCGAAGCGCAAGCTGACGGTCTTCACCGGCGTGTCCGGCTCGGGAAAGAGCTCGCTCGTCTTCGGCACGATCGCCGCGGAATCCCAGCGGCTCATCAACGAGACGTACACCGCGTTCGTGCAGTCGTTCATGCCGAGTCTGGCGAGGCCCGACGTCGAGGTGCTGGAGGGGCTGAGCGCGTCGATCGTCGTCGACCAGGAGCGGATGGGCTCGAACGCGCGCTCCACGGTGGGCACGGCCACCGACGCGCACACCATGCTGCGCATCATCTTCTCGAGGCTCGGGACGCCCTCGGCCGGGCCGGCCGGACACTTCAGCTTCAACCTCGCGGAGGGCATGTGCCCGCGCTGCGAGGGAATCGGCCGCGTCACCGACCTCGATCTGGACGAGGTCGTCGACCGCTCGAAGTCGCTCAACGAGGGCGCCATCACGATCCCCGGCTACAAGATTGACGGGTGGATGGTGCGCGGCTACTCCGAGGCGCCGTTCCTCGACGGCGACAAGAAGGTCGCCGAGTACTCCGACCAGGAGCTCCAGGACTTCCTCTACAAGGAGGCGACGAAGGTCCATGTTCCCGCCCTCAACATGAACATGACGTACGAGGGGCTCGTCCCGCGCATCCAGAAGTCGATCCTGTCGAAAGACCCCGAGGCGGTCCAATCGGCGATCCGCGCGTTCATGGATCGGGCTGTCACCTTCACAGCCTGCCCAGACTGCGAGGGGGCGCGCCTGAACCAGGCGGCCCTCGCCTGCCGCATCGACGGCACGAACATCGCCGACTGCTCGTCGATGCAGATCAGCGACCTGGCCGTCTTCATGGCGGGCGTGCAGGACCCGGAGGTGGCGCCCGCCATCGCGACGCTCCAGGAGACCCTCGACTCGCTCGTGAACATCGGGCTCGGCTACCTCAGCCTCGACCGCGAATCAGGCAGCCTCTCCGGCGGTGAGGCGCAGCGAGTGAAGATGGTGCGCCACCTCGGCTCCAGCCTCACCGACATCACCTACGTGTTCGACGAGCCGACGGTCGGGCTGCACCCGCACGACATCCAGCGCATGAACGAGCTGCTGCTGCGCCTGCGCGACAAGGGCAACACGGTGCTCGTCGTGGAGCACAAGCCGGAGACGATCGCGATCGCCGACCACGTCGTGGACCTCGGCCCGCGTGCAGGTTCGGGCGGCGGCGAGCTGATGTTCGAAGGCACGGTCGAGGGGCTGCGCGTCTCTGGCACGCTCACGGGCAAGCACCTCGACGACCGCGTCTCGCTGAAGGAGACGACGCGGACCTCGACGTCGAGCCTCGAGATCCGCGGCGCGACGCGCCACAATCTCAAGGACGTGGACGTCGACATCCCGCTCGGGGTGCTCACGGTCGTGACCGGAGTCGCCGGGTCAGGCAAGAGCTCCCTCATCCACGGGTCTCTCCCGAAGTCGGCGAACGTCGTGGTCGTCGACCAGACGTCGATCCGCGGGTCTCGACGGAGCACGCCGGCCACGTACACGGGGGTGCTGGACGCGATCCGCACGGCCTTCGCGAAGGCCAACGGCGTCAAGCCCGGCCTGTTCAGCGCGAACTCGTCGGGGGCCTGCCCGAAGTGCAACGGCCTCGGGGTGATCTTCACCGACCTCGCGATGATGGCGGCCGTGTCGACCGTCTGCGAGGAGTGCGAAGGGAAGCGCTTCCAGGCTGAGGTGCTGCAGTACACGCTCGACGGGAAGAACATCAGCGAGGTGCTCTCGATGTCGATCGACGAGGCCCACGACTTCTTCGCCACGGGACCGGCCAACAAGGTGCTCGCGCGGCTCGTCGACGTCGGGCTCGGCTATCTCGGCCTCGGCCAGCCGCTCACGACGCTCTCGGGCGGTGAGCGCCAGCGCCTCAAGCTCGCGATCCACATGGCCGAGAAGGGCGGCGTCTACGTGCTCGACGAGCCGACGACGGGCCTGCACCTCGCGGATGTGCGGCAGCTGCTCTCGCTCCTCGACCGGCTCGTCGAGTCGGGGAAGTCGGTCATCGTCATCGAGCACCATCAGGCCGTCATGGCGCACGCCGACTGGATCATCGACATCGGGCCGGGTGCCGGGCACGACGGGGGCTCCGTCGTGTTCGAGGGAACCCCTGCGCAGCTCGTCGACGACTCCTCGACGCTCACCGGGCAGCATCTGGCGCGCTACGTCGGCGCGTAGAGGCGCGGAGGCAGCCGCTCGCGCGGCGGCTTGAGGGGCCGACGCAGGTCAGCCGGCGCGGCCGGTCAGCTCGCGCTCGCCTCGAGACCCTTCAGCTCGCGCTCGAGGTTGCGTCGTGCTCGCGGCTCCCAGTCCTCGGGGGCCGCGGGCGAGACGAAGAGGCGTGCTGATCCGAGGAGCGCGCGAAGCACCGACGCTCGGCCGACGCGCCACCGCTCGTCGGTGACGTGCGCGTAGTCGCGCCGCACGAGGGCGACGTAGCGCGCGTAGCCGTCCTCGGTCCTGGCGAGCACGGCGAGGTCCGCGTCCATGAGGATCTCTCCCGCCGCATCCCCTCGCTGGACCTCGTGGTCGATCGTCGCCAGCACGAGGCGCTCGACGTCGCCGACGAGCTCGGGTGCCAGGCCCAGGGCGCCGAGCCGCTCCACGGCGAGGGCGGCGCTCGCTCGCTCGTCGTCGCCCGCGGCGCCCTCGTAGACGGCGTCGTGGAACCAGGCGGCGAGTCGGGCCGTGAGCAGTTCCCGCTCGCTCAGCGAGGCGCCGAGCTCGGCGGCCCGGAGGCGCATGGTGTCGATGGCGTCGAGCACCGAGAGCAGGTGTGTGGCGTCGTGGTAGTGGCGGGCGGGGCCTGACCAGGCGTCGAGCAGGTCGTCACGGAGAGCATCCGTCGCCGACTGCTGATCGTCCCCCATTCCGAGCTCGTCCCAGCGGCGCATCAGGGTGAGGCGGGCTCGCTTCGGCCGGTCCCTGGCTGGCACCCGCACGCCACCGGCGACGAGGCGGCGCACGAGCGTGGAGCCCGAGACCGGCTCGGCCCCGAGCGCGACGAGGGCCTCGTACTGCTCGGCCGGCACGTCGTAGTGGTCGACGTCGAACGCCCGGTCTCGAATGCCGGCCCGCGCCGCGAACTCGTGCAGCTCTCCGAGGGCCGAGTCGGAGACGAGATGCGAGAAGGTCGTGCCGTGCGCGGGCCAGACGGGCGGATCGATCAGGATGACCATCCAGAGAGACTACGACTACCCTTGCCACATGGTCTCCCGTGTCAAAGGTGCAGTTGTCCGTGGCAAGAACGAACCGGTGTCGATCGAGACGGTGCTGGTCCCCGATCCGGGGCCAGGCGAAGCCGTGGTCGACATCATCACGAGCGGTGTCTGTCACACCGATCTCCACTATCAGCAGGGTGGGATCAGCGACGACTTCCCGTTCCTGCTCGGTCACGAGGCCACGGGTCGTGTGTCGGCGATCGGCGAGGGTGTGACCGAGATCGAGGTCGGCGACCGGGTCATCCTGAACTGGCGCGCCGTGTGCGGCGAGTGCCGCGCCTGCGCGAAGGGGCAGCCGCAGTACTGCTTCAACACGCACAACGCGACGCAGAAAATGACGCTCGAGGACGGGACCGAGCTCTCCCCCGCGCTGGGCATCGGCGCCTTCATCGAGAAGACGCTCGTCGCCGCCGGACAGTGCACGAAGGTCGACGAGGAGTCGGACGCGGCGGCGGTCGGCCTCCTCGGCTGCGGTGTCATGGCCGGCATCGGAGCCGCGATCAACACCGGTGAGGTGAAGCGCGGCGAGTCGGTCGCGGTCATCGGCTGCGGTGGCGTCGGCATGGCGGCCATCGCCGGTGCCGCCCTCGCAGGGGCCACCACGATCATCGCCGTCGACATCGACGCGGCGAAGCTCGAGCGTGCGGCGCACTTCGGCGCAACCCACACCATCAACTCCCGCGAAGAGGACGTCGTCGAGGGCGTCCGCGCCCTCACGGGCGGCTTCGGCGCCGACGTCGTCATCGAAGCGGTCGGACGGCCGGAGACGTACAAGCAGGCGTTCTACGCGCGCGACCTCGCTGGCCGGGTTGTCCTGGTCGGGGTGCCGACCCCCGAGATGAGCCTCGAGCTCCCGCTGCTCGATGTGTTCGGTCGAGGCGGTTCGCTGAAGTCTTCCTGGTACGGCGACTGCCTCCCGAGCCGCGACTTCCCGATGCTCGTCGAGCAGTACCGTCTCGGCAGGCTGGACCTCGACGCGTTCGTGTCGGAGCGCATCGGGATCGAGGACATCGAGGCGTCGTTCGAGCGGATGAAGGACGGCACCGTCCTCCGATCGGTGGTGGAGCTGTGAGCGGCCACGGGAAGGTGCGCATCGATCGCATCGTGACGAGCGGCACGTTCTCCCTCGACGGGGGGATGTGGGACGTCGACAACAACGTGTACCTCGTCGGCGACGACGACGACGTGGTGGTCATCGACCCTGCCCACGACGCGCAGGCGGTCCGGGACGCGGTGGGAGATCGGCGCGTGCGCCGGGTCCTCCTCACGCACGGGCACGACGACCACATCGCGGCGGCACGGGAGTTCGCTTCTCTCGTCGACGCGCCCATCGCGCTGCACGGCGGCGACCGGATGCTCTGGGACGCCGTCTACCCCGACACGGCACCCGACATCGAGCTCGCCGACGACGACCGCATCCTGATCGACGAGGTCGACCTGCAGGTGCTGCACACCCCGGGCCATTCGCCCGGGTCGGTGTGCTTCTACGCGCCGGCGCTCGGAACGCTCTTCAGCGGCGACACGCTCTTCAACGGCGGCCCGGGCGCTACGGGACGCAGCTACAGCGACTTCGGGACGATCATCGCCTCGATCTCGGAGCGGCTGCTGACCCTGCCCCCGGAGACGACGGTGCTCACGGGACACGGCGACGCGACGTCGATCGGCGCGGAAGCTGGGCATCTCGAGGAATGGATCGCGCGTGGTCACTGACACACAGGCCGGGGCAGCCGACGCATCCGCCTACGACGTGATCGTGATCGGCGCGGGCCCAGTCGGCGAGAACGTCGCGGACCGCGCGGTGCGTGGCGGCCTCAAGGCGCTCATCGTCGAGAAGGAGCTCGTCGGCGGCGAGTGCTCGTATTGGGCATGCATCCCGTCGAAGGCGCTCCTCCGCAGCGGTTCAGCGCTCCGCGCGGCGCGCGCGGTCCCCGGCGCTCGGGAAGCCGCGACCGGCGACCTCGACGTCTCGGCCGTTCTCGCCCGGCGCGACTCCTACGTCTCCGATTGGGACGACGAGGGTCAGGTGAAGTGGCTGTCTGGCGCAGGCATCGATCTGGTCCGCGGGCACGCGCGTCTGACGGGAGAACGTCAGGTCACCGTCGGCGACACCACGTACGCGGCGAGGGTCGCCGTGGTCATCGCGACCGGTTCGGCGGCGCTGCTGCCCGATATCCCCGGCCTCGCCGACGCGTCCCCGTGGACGAGCCGAGAGGCGACCGCCGTCAAGCGCATCCCCGAGTCGATCACGATCATCGGCGGTGGTGTCGTGGCGGTCGAGATCGCGACCGCGTACACGGACCTCGGTGCGAAGGTGACGCTGCTCGTCCGGAGCCGCGTGCTCGGCGGGTTCGAGGAGTTCGCCGGGAAGGCGGTGGCTGACGCCCTGCGCTCCCGGGGTGCGGAGGTCATCCTCGGCGCTTCGCCGTCGAGCGTGACCCGGGACGCTGCTGGCCGCGTCGCGGTGAGTGTTGACGATGGTCGCGTCCTCGAGAGCGATGAGCTGCTCGTCGCGACGGGCCGCGTCCCGCGCACCGACGACGTGGGCCTCGAGGTGGCCGGGCTCGAGCCTGGTTCGTGGATCGACGTGGACGACACGATGCTGGTGCGAGGCAGCGACTGGCTGTACGCGGCGGGCGACGTGAACCATCGCGCGCTCCTCACCCACCAGGGCAAGTATCAGGCTCGGGCTGCAGGCGACGCGATCGCGGCTCGGGCCGCGGGCCGTGCTCTCGACGACGGGCCGTGGGGCGCCCACGTGGCCACGGCCGACCACGTCGCGGTGCCGCAGCTGGTCTACTCGGACCCCGAGGTCGCGGCGGTCGGTCTCACGAGCACGGCCGCGGAGAAGCAGGGCCTTCGTGTGCGGTCGGTCGACGTCCCGATCGCCAAGGTCTCCGGGGCGTCGCTGCACGCCGAGGGATACGAGGGCACGGCCCGGATGGTCGTCGACGAGGACCGAGGCGTCATCGTCGGATTCACCATGGTCGGGCCAGACGTGGGCGAGCTGCTGCACGCGGCGACGATCGCAGTCGTCGGGGAGGTGCCGTTGTCGAGGCTCTGGCACGCGGTGCCGTCGTTCCCGACGATGAGCGAACTCTGGCTGCGTCTCCTCGAGGCCTACGGGCGCCCCGAGTAGCGGACGGCGCACGGGGGCAGCGCTGGGCGGCCCGGGGGCTGGCGGCACGGGGGCGGGTGCTCGATGCACGCTCGCCTGCCCCCGGCCCCTATCCTCGGGCGCCTGCCTTGGGCGAGTGTCCGCGCTCGCCTGTCCTCGGGCGCCTGCACTCGGGCGCGTGCCCTGAGGGCCTGCCCTCAGACGACTGCACTCGGGCGCCTGCCCTGAGGGCCTGCCCTCAGACGACTGCCCACGGACGCTTGCCCTGAGGGCCTGCCCTCAGACGACTGCCCACGGACGCTTGCCCTGAGGGCCTGCCCTCCGACGACTGCCCTCGGGCTCCCGCCCTGAGTGCCTGCCCTTGGACTCCTGCCCTGACTGCCTGCCTTGGGCGCCTGCGTAGGTGCCTGTCCGTCGCGTTCCTGACGCGGGGCCCGGCTTCAGGCGCCAGCGCCGGCGAAGACCTCTCGCACGGTCGGCGCTCCGACGGCACCCGGAACGATCTCGATGGCGTCACCCGCGGCGACCCTGCCCGTCTTCGCGACGCGCAGGTACGCGCCAACACGGCCGGTCGAGCCGAATCGTCTGACCCAGCCACGTTCGTCGTGGCCGCCGACCCAGCGGGCGAAGGTCTGGCACGGAACCCGTGGGGCGGTGACGACGAGCTCGACGCTGCGGGACGAACTCGCCGAGGTCGGGTCGCCGATGCGGAGGGTGTCGCCGACACGGAGCTCGTTGACGTCGAGCCCGTCGATGCGGAGGTTCTCGCCGAAGAACCCCGGTGGGAGGTCTCGTCCGAGCTCTGCCGCCCAGTAGTCGGCGTCGGACTGAGAGTAGGCGTAGACCGCCTGGTCGAGGCCGCCGTGATGCTTGCGGTCCGCTTGCACGTCGCCGTAGACCCCGTAGCGGCCAACCTTGACGGCCCCATCGACGGGGCGCTTGTCGATGGCGGTCACGCCGATGGCGCCGGGGTCCCGGCGGAGCTGCGCGACGGCGCAGACGGCGAGCAGACTGGCCAAAGTCGGCTCAGTTGGCGCGCTTGGCGTGCAGCTTGGCGACGCGGGCGTCCTCGGCGCGGACCTTCGCCTGGACGCCGCGCTCGTGGGAGAGCCATGACGGGGCCTCTTCGAGGAGCGCCTGGATCTCGGCGGTCGTGAGTGCTTCGGTGACGCCGCCCCTGGCGAGGCCGGAGTTGGTGATGCCGAGTTTGCGGGCGACGACGTCGCGCGGGTGGGGGCCGGTGCGGCGCAGCTCTTGGAGCCACTCTGGCGGGGTCTCCTGCAGTTCGAGGAAGGCGCTGCGGGTGAGCGGGGTCTCCTGGAACGTCCCCGGGGTGGCCGGCAGGTAGATGCCGAGCTTCTTGGCTGCGGTGGCCGGTTTCATGGTCTGTTCGGAACCGCGCTCGGCTGCGGTCTGGTTCTCGTCCGTCGGCTGGTTGTCGGTCGAGGTGCCCTCTGATTCGCTCATCTGTGCATCGTACCCAGTAGCCTTGCGGGCATGGAGACTCCGACGCACCTCACGGTCGCTCTCGCCCCCGGCATCAATCCACGCAAGTGGTCTCGTGTGTGGGAGGAGCGACGAGCGGAGACGCCGCTGGAGTTCACGACCGTGCACGCGGCCGAGGCTCGCCAGCTTGTCCTCGACGATGCTGCGCAGGTCGCTTTCGTGCGCCATCCCTTCGACCGTGATGGCGTGAACGCCATCGACCTGTTCGCCGAGGATGTGGTGGCCGTGGTCGCCGTCGAGTCGGACCTCGATGTCGACGAGCCGCTGCGGCTCGAGGAGCTCGACGACTGGCAGCTGGTGCTGGCAGCTTGGACGCCGGATTGGGCGGAGGCCGCTGAGCGGCTCGGTCTCGACTCGGGCGCGTCGGCCATGACCACCGACGCGGCGGATGCGATGGAGCTGGTGGCTGGAGGCGCTGGAGTTGCCGTCGTTCCGCAGTCCGTCGCTCGGCAGCACGCGCGGAAGGATGTCACCTACCGGGTCATCAGCGATCTCCCCCGGGTTCCGGTGTCGATCATCTGGGCCGCTGAGGATGATCGCCTCGACACGGAGGAGTTCGTGGGCATCGTCCGGGGACGGACGGCCGGGAGCTCGCGAGGCCGCACGGGCGCGAAGTCGGCGGCGTTGCAGCGGGAGGAGCAGCAGGCGCTCGCCGAGGCTGAGCGCCGGGTGAAGGAGCAGCAGAAGAAGCGGGCGACCGCAAAGCGGATCGGCACGTCGTCCGGCACGAGCCGTGGCGCCCAGCTGGCTGCGAAGCGGGCCAAGGCTGGCGGCTCGGGCGGGAAGCGCAAACGCCGCTAAGCCCGGCAAAGATTCTGTACGCGTCTCGGACGCTGCCCGTCCTCCTCCGTCGGGTCTGCGCGCGCCAGGCGCCGAATCAGGGGCACACGGCGCATGTCGTGTCGCCCGGCCAACCGGTGTCGCCCGGCCAACCGTTGTCACCCGGCCAAGCGGTGTCACCCGGCCAACCGCTGTCGCCCGGCGAAGCGGTGTCGCCCGGCCAACCGAAGCGTGTCGCCAATCGGTAGCGCCTGTCCGCGCTGCCGGGCCGCGAACCCTGGGGCCTCGGTCAGAACGGAGCTTCATCTGCTGCTCTCGTTTCCGGGGGCTCGGCAGCGGGCGGACTCGTCCCGCGGTTTGCTGGCGATGACTCTCCCGGCGTGAGGTAGTCGTCGTTGGGGGTGAAGTAGACGTCGTGGTGCTCGGGTCTGTCTGTGCGCGCTTTGCCGCTTGGGGTGCGCCAGTCGAGGATGCCGCCGCCGAGTTGTTCGACACTCCAGGCGGTGGAGTGTTTCATGACGTGGTGGTGTTCGCAGAGCCCGCAGAGGTTCTCCAGGGTTGTGGTGCCGCCGTGTTCCCAGGCGTGGGTGTGGTCGAGGTCGCATCTCGCGGCGGGTTGTCGACAACCGGGCCAGCGACAGTGGATGTCGCGCGCGGCCAGGAAGTTCCGCATGGCCGCCGTAGGGCGATAGCTGTCGACGGCTTCGACGGTGCCCGTGATCGGGTCGGTGAGGATCCGGAGGAACGACGGCGCATTCGCGGCGAGACGCATCGCCTCCTCGAGCGGAACCGGGACCATGCCGTCGAGCAGAGCTGGAGCCGGGGTGAGGCGGGTAGCGCCTGACGCGCGGCTGGCGCCGGCAACGACGCCGCCCGTACCATCAGGGCCGCTCACGCCGGCACCGGCAACAGCACTGGCATCACGGGCCGCGCCGTTTCTTCCCGGCGCGGTGAGGGCAGAGAGGATCGGGATCGTGAAGGCGACGTTCGCCTGAATGCCCGCCGCAGTGGCGCAGGACATCGGGTCGGACGTGAGCAGCATATCCGCGAACAGGTCGGCCTTGACCTCGCCGATGGTGCGCTCATCGGGCGCATCCACGGCGGGGTCGGCAGCTGCGTCGATATCGGCGTGGGCGCCGGCATCGACATGGGCGTCGGCACGGGCGTCGACATCGGCGGCGACATCGGTGCGGGCGTCGACATCGACATGCGCCTCGGCGCGGGCGCCAGCAGCGGCATCGGCATCGGCATTTGCCCCTGCCCCGAACGGGCCTCGCCTCCCGGCTGTACCGGCGCTCGTCGCGCTCCTGGCGAATTTCGCGTTCGCGGGTTTCGGTCGCGCCTTGATGAGCGCCTTGCCCTGCTTCCGCAGCCGGTCGGCGATCGCCGTCCCCTCGATCAGCGGGAGCCTCGCCCGCAGAAGGCACATGCCGTTCTCCGTTGCCGTCACCGACACATAGCGGGTCTTCCGCGCCCGCTCGTGCCGCTCGGACACCGATTCCTCCGTCAGCGACTCCGCGACCCGAGCCGCGGCCATCCGCAGCGCCTTCGGCGGCAGCACACGCGAGCCCAGCTCGGCGAGCATCACCCGCACGAACTCTCCCCGCCGCGCCCCCTGCTCGACCGAATCGACATGCGAGACCGACAACCCGGCACCCGTGAGCACCCGCAGCTGCTCTTCGCTGATGCTCCCCTCACCGAGCGCATCGACCAGACCAGGGAACTCGCGAACGGCGATGCCAGCATCCGACAGCGCGCCTTCGGCCGCCGACTGCCCGACCTGCTCGATCAATGCGACCTCCGCCGCGACCGACTGCACGTGCATGGCATGCTCCGCGGTGCCGTCGAGCGCATCGAGAACCGACGCCATCTCCGCCAACTTCGCGCGTACCCGCACCTGGTCGGCAGCCACGATGGCTGCCATGACAGCGAGGTCCGCATCCCAGTCCAGCAGGAACTTCCGCCACGCCTCGACCGAAGCCGGGTCGTGGGGGTCAAGCCCCAGGACCTTCAGCGGTTCACCGTCGTACGAGTACATACCTGCATGTTGGACCGGACCACCGACATTTAAGGCGGCCGCGGAAAATCCAGCAGAAAAGCCCAGGTCCCGTGCGTGTCTCGCGCACCACTCGCACGCTTCGAGCGGCACCATTCGCCGGTGGTAGGTTCAGACCCTCGAACAAGGAGGTTCGCTCATGCGGAAGGTCACGTACTCACTCGCCCTCACGCTCGACGGCTACATCAAGGACGAGGACGGCAGCTTCGACTGGGGCGACCCCAGCGAGGAGGTGTTCCGCATGGCGACCGACGAGGTTCGTGGTGCCGACGCCCACCTGATGGGGCGTCGGCTCTACGAGACGATGGTCTACTGGGAGCCCACCGATGAGGAGCGAGAGTACGGGCAACTCGAGGAGGAGTTCGCAGAGCTCTGGCGTGCCCTCCCGAAAGTGGTCTTCTCGAACACGATCGCCGAGGTCCGCGGCAAGACTCGGATCGCTGGCGGCACGCTCGCCGAGGAGATCGCCCAGCTGAAGAACGAGCCAGGTGATGGCGCGATCGCCATCGGTGGCGCGGAACTCGCACACCAGGTCGCCGACCTCGACCTGATCGACGAATACCTGCTTCGCATCTGCCCGGTCCTCGTGGGAGGCGGAACCCCGTTCTTCTCCCGGAACAACCGCCGCACAGCGCTTGAGCTGCTGGACTCGCGCACCTTCGAATCAGGGGTCGTGCACCTCCGCTACCGCGTCATCCGGTGATCTGGGCCGCCGCGGCGATGACCTGAACCATCATGCTTTCCGCGACCAGCCGATCGCGGGGGCAATGTGTTCGGCGATGGTCGCAAGCAGGCGCGTGTTGTAGGCGACTCCGAGCTGGTTCGGCACCGTGAGCAGGAGCGTGTCTGCGGACTGGACCGCCGCGTCCGCTGCCAGCTCTTCGGCGATGCGGTCAGGGGCACCCTGGTACGTGCGCCCGAACCGAGAGCGCATGCCCTCCAGCATGCCGACCTGGTCGCCTTCGCTGCCGCCGCGTCCCCCGAAGTAGGTGACGTCTTCATCGGTCGTGATGGGAATGACGCTGCGGCTGACGGAGACGCGCGGCTCGCGCGCGTGTCCTGCAGCCGCCCACGCGTCACGGAAGCCCTGAATCTGCTCGGCCTGCAATTCGTCGAATGGCACACCGGTGTCTTCGGTGAGCAAGGTCGAGCTCATGAGGTTCATGCCCTGCTCGGCGACCCAGACCGCGCTCGCACGGCTCCCGGAACCCCACCAGATGCGGTCGTCGAGGCCCGCCGAGCGCGGCTGGATGGGCAGTGGGGCCTTGGATCCCGTCATCTGCGGGTTGCCCTCGACTAGACCTGCACCCGTGATGGCCGCGCGGAACAGCTCAGTCTTCGCGCGGGCCAGATCGTCGTCGGTCTTCCCCTCCGGCGGGGTGAAGCCGAACGCGTGCGCGCCGTTCCGGGCAGGCTCCGGTGAGCCACGGCTCAGCCCGAGCTGCAGTCGGCCTTCTCCGCCGGAGTGGGCGCTGATGAGGTCGGCCGCGGCGGCCTCCTCCGCCATGTAGAGGGGGTTCTCGTAGCGCATGTCGATGACGCCCGTGCCGATCTCGATCCGGCTCGTGCGCGCCCCGACGGCTGCGAGCAGCGGAAACGGCGCGGCCAGCTGCCGCGCGAAGTGGTGGACCCGATAGTACGCGCCGTCGATGCCGAGCTCCTCGGCGGCGACGGCGAGCTCGATCGACTGGACGAGCGCATCACCGCCGGTCCGTGTTCCCGACTGGGGTGACGGGTGCCAGTGTCCGAATGAGAGGAAGCCGATGTTCTTGCGCATGCAGGACACAGCGTTCGGGCCCTGCGTGGCATTCCCGGTCCGTCCTCCACCGGATTTGTCGGTGGCCGCGGGTACCGTGCCGACATGACGAACGTGATCTACAACACCGCGACAACGCTTTCCGGATTCATCGCAGACGACGACAACTCGCTCGACTGGCTGTTCGTGGTCGAGCAGCCTGAGGACAACAGCTTCGGCCCGTTCCTCAAGGGCGTCGGTGCCCTCGTCATGGGCTCGACGACCTACGAGTGGGTCTACAACCATGAGGGGCTCGACGAGCATCCCGAGAAGTGGCGAGACTCCTACGCCGAGCGTCCCGCGTTCGTGTTCACGACACGTGAGCTCCCGGTCCCGGAAGGACTCGACATCCGCCTGGTCCGAGGCGCCGTCAGCGACCACTTCGGCGAGATCGCAGAGGCGGCCGGCGATGGCGATGTGTGGGTGGTCGGTGGCGGCGACCTGGCTGGTCAGTTCTACGAGGCCGGGCAGCTCGACGAGATCCGACTCTCCATCGCCCCCGTCACCCTCGAGTCAGGGGCGCCGGTGCTCCCCCGTCGCATCGAGGCGGATGCGCTCCACCTGAAGTCGGCGCACGTCGAAGGCCAGTTCGTGCACGCGCACTACGAGGTCCGTTACCCGCGCCCCTGACGTAGCCTCGCCGACGTCGCGAGGGCGAGCAGCAGCGTCGCGACCGCGAGAGTCGCAATCGAGAGCGCCGGCGCGCCTGCCAGCCACGGCAACGCGAGGCCGAGACCGAGGGCAACGGAGAGGAGCACGTCATCGAACTGCCAGGCGAGACGCGCGATCACCGACAGGTCACCGACCTCGCTCGGCATCGGCGTCAGCAAGAGGGGAGGCAGGTGACCCCGCGCGGCATCGAATGCTCGGACGGCGACCAGGGCCAGGGCCACGAGGAGTGGTACCGGACCACCCCCTGACACCGCGACGACCGCGCCGACGACGAGCACGACGAGGGCCACTGGGAACACCGCGTGCAGGAGAAACTGCTCTCCGACCGGGGTTCCGAAGACGGCGGCGCCGACCGCAGCGTCGGCGGCGTGCCGGAAGCCGTCTGCGAAGGTCCCCAGCGCGAGATACATGAGCACGGATGCGACGGCGGCGATGCCAGCGATCGCGCCGGTCGACGCGGCCGCGCCCGCAAGCTCGGGAGCGCCCGAATGTCCCGTGGCCGACCCGAGCAGCACGGCTCCGACCGCGAGGCCGAGAATGCCGAGAACCGTGCGCTGGGGCGTCCGCATCGCGCCGACCGCGTCGCGGACCAGCATCCGGAGGACACGTGGTCCACCGACCACAGCGCTGAGCCTTCTTCCTGTCGTGGGGCGCTCTCGGTACGTCGCCGCAGCTCCCGCCAGCTCGCCGGTGGCAATCGCGACAGACGCCGACTCGCGGCGTCCCGCCTGCAGCAGCAGAGCGTCACCGCGCAGACGATTGAGGAGGCAAGGCACACCGGCGAGTGCGACAACCGCCGAGGCGACCAGCAGAACTGTGCCGGTGATCCCGGCACTGGCGTCGCCGACAAGACCGGCCCAAGCCGCCGCGAACCAGTGACCCGCACCGAAGGGAGACGCACCCCAGACCGCCAGGAGCAGGGCGCCAGCCCACACCCGCGGGCCGACGAGCAGCTGACCGAGCAACGCCGACACGACGCCGAGCGAGGCCACCGCCACGGCTGCGACAGCACAGGCCACCACGGCCAGAGGCCGAGCGCCGAGGCCCACCACCAGCGCGGCTCCAGGCAGACACACGACAGCGGCGGAGACCGCGGCCGCGACGATCAGGCTCTTCACGAACGGGCGCCGCAGCGTGAGCATCCTAGGGAGATGGTTCGAGCCGAGCGTCACCGTCGCGAACGGGGCAAGGAGGGCCGGCCCTCGCACAGTACCCACGAGCATGCCGACGGGGCCGACTGCGGCCGCGAGGAGACGAAGCTGCTCGAGGAAGTCCGCAGAGGTCAGCCAGCCGATCGACGCAGGTTGCAGGAGCGCGAGGAAGAGCATCCGCACGATGGGAGCAACGGCGATGAGCCCAACGGTGACAGCGAGGTAGACCCGGTAGGCGCCCTCACGCCGCCGCGGGGTCATCGTCACCACCAGTCCTGCGACCGTCATCCGGGGTGCCGCCTCGGGCACCGGGGCTGCCCCCGAGACGCAGCTCGGCTGCACCAAGCTCATCGATGAGGGGACGACTGTGGGTCGCCACGACGATCGCAGCTCCCCGCTCGCGCTCCTCGGTCAGGATGCGGGCGAGCAGCTCGCGCCTGTGCTCGTCGAGGCGCTGCTCCGGCTCATCGAGCACCAGCACCTCGAACGGTCGTGCAAGTGCGGTGGCCAGCGAGAGGAGCTGGAACTGGCCGGACGACAGCTCGTGCGGGAAGCGATCGGCAAGGTCCAGGATGCCGAGACGCACGAGCACCGCATCGGCGCTGGCATTGGCGTCGCGGACCGAGGCACCCCAGGAGGCGGCCACCGCGGTGAGATGCTCCCGCGCGGTCATCGTCATGGAGAAGGGGACGGACCCGAGCAGCGCCGCGAGCCTTCGCCGGAACTTCGGGCTCCGTTCATCGACGGGTTCCCCACCGACGAGGACGTGGCCGGAACTCGGTGAGACCTGTCCCGTGAGCGTGCGCAGCACTGTGGTCTTTCCAGAACCGTTCTCGCCGGTCAGGCACAATATGGAGCCCGCCGCCACCTCGAACTCGACTGAGGCGAGCACAAGGGTGCCGCCGCGTCTCACGGACGCTCCTTCGACGCGGACCGCTGGCATGCGATCATCCTCCCGTGCCCACAGGCCCTGAGCAAGTCACGTCACCAGCAGCTGGCCCACGGCGTTCGTCTGGACCTCGACGTCACGAACGCGGTGTCGCCCGCGATCAGCCGCGAAGCGTCTCCAGGAAATGACCGAGGCGCTCCAGGCCCTCCACCAGTTCAGTCGTGGAGGCGGCGTAGGAGAGCCGCACGTGCGTCTCCCCCGTCGCTGCCCCGAAATCGCGCCCAGGCGTGAGGGCTACGTGTGCCTCCTCGAGCGCTCGGTCACAGAACTCCCACGCGGAGAGACCGGTCGATGCCACGTCGAAGTACACGTAGAACGCCCCGTCTGGAAGGACCGGGACCGGCAGCCCGATACGGGTGAGCCCATCCAGCACGAGGTCGCGTCGCGCACGCAGCTCAGTGCGCCGCGCTTCGCAGAGGTCGAGCGACTCGGGCGTGAACGCGGCGAGCGCCGCTAGCTGCGCGGGTGCCGACGCCGAGAGGAAGTAGTTGGTTGCCAGCTTCTCGACGGCGGGCACGAGGACCTCCGGCAGCACCGCCCAGCCGAGCCGCCACCCCGTCATGCCGAAGTACTTCGAGAAGCTGTTGATGACGATCGCGTCCGGGTCGACGCTGAGGACGCTCCGCGGAGGCGTGCCGTCAGCACCGGGGTCGGAGAGGTTCAGGTAGATCTCGTCGACGATGCGCCACGCGCCGCGTTCGCGGGCGAGCGCGCAGATCGCCTCGAGTTCATCGAACGGTATCGACGTTCCGGTCGGGTTCGATGGTGTCGCGACCATGAGCGCGTTCGTGAGCTCGCTCCAGGCGGCCCGCACGCTGGCGAGGTCGAGCTGGTAGCGAGACCCGACGGTCGACGGCGCGCTGACGACTCGGCCGCCGAAGCTCTCGACCAGCTGACGATTGCACGGGTAGGAGGGGTCGGCCATGAGGACGTCGTCGCCGTTGTCGGTGGTTGCGGCGACGACCAGCAGCAGCGCTGCGGACGCTCCTGAGGTCACGATGATGCGCGCCGGGTCCACGTCGACACCGTGGCGGAGCTGGTAGAAGCCGCTGATCGCCTGGCGGAGGGCGGGGAGCCCGAGCGCAACCGTGTAGGGCAGCGGACGACCGTCCATGGCTTCGCGCATGGCGTCGCGCACGGCTGGCGGTGCCCCGAAGTCAGGTTCGCCGAGCGAGAGCTTCACGATCCGGTGACCAGCGGCCTCGAGAACCGCCGCCCGCTGCCCGAAGGCCATGGCGTGGAACGGCTCGACGGTCTGGGCGCGATGCGAGAGCTTCATGGTCCAAGGATGCCAGGAGCTGCACCGCGGCCGTCGCTGCGCGGTGCCGTCGGTGGTGCCAGCTACGCTGATCGGAACGGTTCAGAGCTGGGGGCGGCATGGAGATTCTTCTGACGGGGGCGACGGGATTCGTGGGCACGGCCGTGCTCGCTCGGCTGCGCACGATGCCGGACGTCACTCGTGTCCGGGTGCTGTCGAGAGGACCTGACCGCGCCCCGCGAGGCGTGGATGTCGTGCGCGGCGATCTCGCCGAGACCAGGACGATCGTCGGTGCCGCCGAGGGGGCAGATGTCGTGATCCACGCAGCCGGCTACGTCGGGAACGACCCGCGCATGGCCACCTCCGTCAACGACGCGGGAACCCGTGCTCTCGCTGGCGAGTGCACACGGTCGGGGGCGCGACTGATCGCCGTCAGCACGACCGCCGTGTACGGCCCCGGCCCGCACCGCCTCGCCCGTGAAGGCGAGGTCGCGATGCATCCGGTTTCCGCGGCGAGCGTGTCGCGGAGCGCCGGCGAGGCCCATGTGCTGTCGGCTGGCGGCACGGTCGTCAGGGCCGCCCTGACGTATGGGGGCGGCGACCGCTGGTTCATCCCGACTGCGCTTGCGGGCGTTCGCGCCCTCGGTGGATGGGTGGGCGGTGGGAACGCGCGCCTCTCGACCGTCCATGTCAGCTCGCTGGCGGCGCAGATCGTCCTCCTGGCCACTGACTCCGGGGAGCTTCCTGACGCGATTTTCCATGCCGCAGACCCCGAACCCGCGACATTCCGGGAGATGCTCACGAGCGTGGCGCGTCGGCTCGGCCTCGACCTCCCCAAGGTAGACATCCCGGTCGACGACCCGCGCCTCGCTGAGGTGCCTCCGCAGCTGCTGCAGCGAGCCTTCGTCGAGCACACCTACGACGGCGAGCTCCTGCGTCGACGAACCGGCTGGCGTGGGCATCGCGACCGCGACCTCAGATTGTCTCGCGCAGACCTGGACTGGTATGCCTCCGTCACACGGTGATGACGGCACGCAGGCGAGGGGTCGCCCCCTCGATCACGTGCAGCCACATGCCCGTTGGGATCGCCCTGATGACCGCGAGCCCGCGGCCTCCATCAGATGCTGCGTCTGACCGGAAGACCGCAGCGAGGAGCGTCCTGTCGTCGCTCGCGAAGACCATCGACCCAACGTCGACCCACGCTGCCCGCCGACCGCCGGCTCGCGGCCCCTCCACGCGAACCGCCCCCTGCGCGTCCTTCGCGATGATGACTGCATCGCCCGAGAGGAGCGAGGGAAGGTCGGCCAGCTCGTCCAGGGAACGCCGCCCCTGAGCCAGGAGCACAACTGCCGTAGCCGTCTCCCCCTCGAGGCGACTGAGGATGACCAAGTCGAGGTGCCTGGTCCGGACCTCCGTGAGCGCGTGGTCACCGGGCCGCGCAAGCAGCCACGGGTTGCCACCGCGATGCTCGGCGACCACCCGAAGACGTCCATCTGCAACGGCCGACCGCACGGCGAGGTGCATCTGACGGTCTGGATGCACGAGCACTCCCATGTGTCCCCTCTCGGATCGTGAGCAGTTGGTTTCCCGATCGGCCCAGGGCAAGCTAACATACAGAACACTCTGTTTTGTACGTCACTCCTCGTGGGCCCCTCTGCCAACTGGCGCAGATGACGCCGCGCCGTGATGTCTGCTCACCGAGATCACGGGCGTCGTGGCGCAGAGCGACGCCGAAGGGGGCATTGATGCGGGTCAGCCGAGAACTCGTCCACAAGGACAGCGAAGAGTCGATGCTCATCGCCACGATGGATGAGGTGAGTCCGGATGCGTACCTCGCTCGTCTGCGCACGATCCCGACTGTCGTGCAGGCGGCTGGCGCCCGGTCGACCGCGGTCTCATCACCGACCCTCCTCGGGCTCGAGATCACCAGGCAGCTGGGCCTCCTCATGGGGCACCGAGCGGGCGGCATCCCGCTCGATTGGGCCTTCCTCCTCAACGAGCTGACCTTCAAGGGGTCGGATGCGTTCGGGCTCGGCATCGCGACGAACGCGGCGGCGATGACGGCCTCGGTTCGCATCAGCAGCGCGCGCGTCCGAGCTGGGCGCTGCGACGAGATGACGGCATTCGCGGTCTTCGAAATCGATCACGACGTCGTCGCGGAGGGCTCGGGCTCGTTCCGGTGCGTGCCCAGGCGCACCTACTCGGCACTGCGCCGACGTCAGCTGCAGTCCCCCCGCCAACCCCGCCCCAGCAGCAGCGGAGCCCTCGCCGAGGTCTCCGTGCACGGTCTGGACCTCCAGGCGCACCTGGGCTGGCCATCCGCCAACCGGCTCATCTTCGACCACGAGGTCGACCACGTGCCCGGCCTGCTCTTCGCCCAGGCAGGGATCGAGGCGCACGAGCACCTCACGGGGACAGCGCCCCATGAGGTGGCGCTTGTCTGCCCTCGGTTCGCCGAGATCGGAGAGGTCGTCTCCATCAGCGCAAGGCGTTCGGGCCACCAGGTCTCTACGGCGGCAGACCAGGCGCACGAGCGTGTCGCCCAGGTTCGATGCGCGTGAGGCCCTGGCGAATTCGGCCCCTCCCGCTCGCCCTCCCTCGGCGGCGGGGTCTTCGTCACTACACTCACTGGCTATGACCGCCCTCCCCCGACCGTCCAACGCGCCCCAGCAGCAGCGGAGCGTCGAGACGCGGAGTCGGCTGGTGCTCGCGGCCGCCACGACCTTCGTGGAGTTCGGCTTCGCGGGGTCGACGCTGGCGCGGATCCGCGAGCACTCCGGGGTGACCAACGGTGCGTTCTATCACCACTTCGCGACGCGCGAGGCGGTCGCCGAGGCGGTCCTCGCCGAGTACGCGGAACGCGCGACGCGCTCGGTGACGGATGCGACGACCTCCGCGACGAGTGGAATCGAGGCTCTTCTCAAGGTTTCGCTCGCGTTCGCCCAGCTCCTGCGCAGCGACGTCGTGGTGCTTGCTGGGGTCCTGGTCACGACGGAGATCGGGTCGAACTTCCTCGCTCACGGCCCGTATCTCGACTGGCTCGCCCGCCTGAAGCCGCTCATCCAGCTCTGCCAACGCGAGGGAAGCATCCGCCGCGATGTGGCGGCGGCGGACCTGAGCTCGCTCCTCGTGTCGACGTTCACGGGGACCCAGCTCCTCTCGGGCGCCGTGAGCAGCCGACAAGACCTTGTGACCCGGGTCGCCACGCACTGGCGGATCATCCTGCCCAGTCTGACGACGCCCGAGGAGGCTGCGCGCGTCACTGACCTCCTCGACTCGGTGTTCGATGACGACGTTGCTGCCCGCTGACCGACCAGCCGAGCCCGACAGCCCCGACAATCCCGACAATCCCGTGACGATCCCGTGACGATCCCGTGACGACCCCAACCGAGCTGGCGTCCGGCTGAGAGGAGATGACGCATGCCGTTCGCAGACGAACTGCTCGGACGACAGCAGGCCTCCGCCATGACGGACCTGCTCGAAGCGGCGGCCGGCGTTCGCCTCACCGAGACACGCAGCGCGGCCCTCCAGCTCGATGACCTCGCGCTGGGTGCTCGGAGCGCGCACCTCGCCGCCTCGCTTGCCGTCGACCTCCCTGTGCCGTACCCGGCCTTCGCCGCGATCGTGCGCCGGGCGCTGGAGTCCGCATCCCTCACCGGGTGGATGATCTGGCCCGTCTCGGTCGCCGTTTCCGCTGCAGCGATCGCCGACGGCGGTGAGGAGGCGTTCGACGACGGCATGCAGCTGCTCGCCGAGCTGACCCATCGGCTCACGTGCGAGTGGGCGGTTCGGGCGATGCTTCGTGCGCGCCTCGAACGGGCCCTGGGGATCATGCTCGCGTGGACCCGCAGCCGTGATGAGCACGTGCGTCGCCTCGCGTCCGAGGGGACGCGCCCATACCTTCCGTGGGGAACGAGGGTGGCTGGGATCACTCGCGACGCTCGCCTGACCGCACCGATCCTGAACGCTCTCTACAGGGACGAGAGCGAGTACGTCCGCCGCTCGGTCGCGAACCACCTCAACGACATCAGTCGGCATGATGCGGGACTCGTCTGCGAACTGGCCACGGCGTGGCTCGCGGAGGGCGACGAGAACACACCGAAGCTCGTACGGCACGCCCTCAGGACGCTCGTGAAGCGCGGCGACCAGGAGGCGCTGGGCATCCTCGGCTTCGTCGCGGCCGACGTGATCGTCGACGGGCCGACGCTCGACCGCAGCAGCATCGTGCTCGGCGAGGAGCTGCTCATCTGCGGAGCGATCCGGAACAGCGGTCAGGAGCCCGCGAAGCTGGTCGTCGACTACGTGGTGCACCATGTCAAGGCGGATGGGAGCAGGACCCCGAAGACCTTCAAGATCTCGACGACCACGCTCGCTCCGGGCGAGACGCTCGAGATCGCGAAGCGTCACAAGATCGTGCCGATCACCACACGCCGGTACCACCCTGGAGTCCACG
This sequence comes from Pseudoclavibacter sp. JAI123, assembly GCF_013409665.1. Classification (NCBI taxonomy): domain Bacteria; kingdom Bacillati; phylum Actinomycetota; class Actinomycetes; order Micrococcales; family Microbacteriaceae; genus Pseudoclavibacter; species Pseudoclavibacter sp. JAI123. Next base: position 2,335,839 of record NZ_JACCCM010000001.1, read on the forward strand.
CCATCGAGCTGCAGGTCAACGGCGTCCGATTCGGCTTCGCCGAGTTCGAGTTGCTTCCCGACGTCGTGTGCTGAGATACGGACATGTCCGAGACACCAGCCGACGATGTCGGCACGCAGACCATTCGCATCGAGCGCGTCGTCGCCGCTCCCCGGGAGGAACTGTGGCTGTGGTTCACGGATAGCGACCGGACTGCGCAGTGGATCGGCCCCTGGCACTACACCGATGAGGATGCCAGGCAGATCGGACTCCAGCTGGTGGCTGAGGAGGGCACCCCGGCGAGCAGCGCGACGATCGGTCGCTGTGAGGCGCCGGGAGTGCTGGAGGTCACGACCGAGGATGCTGCAGGCGTGTGGCATCTGCAGGTCTCGCTGGAGCCTGAAGGCCCCGGTGGAGCATCGACGCGGCTCATCTTCGAGCACTTCGATGTGCCCGTCGGCATGCTGACGGACATCCGTGCCGGTTGGAACTTCTACCTCGACACGATGCTGGCGGCGAAGGATGGGCTCGAGAAGCCCGTATTCGAGGACTACCTCGAGCCGCCGACCCCCGGTGCCGACTGAGACGGGACCCCAGCAGCCACCCGCCGAGGAATGTCATTCCCGGTCATGATGGATGGCGTGTCACATTGTCGAGACACAGCCTCGGTAGCCTGTGCTCATGCTCGAAGCCCCTACGAACTCCCCCGCCAGCCGAACTGAGGCTGGCGCAGAACTGCCGGACGAACTGCGCTCGGATGTGCACCTCCTCGGCACCCTGCTCGGTCAGGTCATCACTGAGACGGGAGGCCCGGAGCTCCTTGACGACGTCGAGCGGCTGCGCCGCCTCACGATCGCGGCGTACGAGCATGGGGCCGAGGCGGCGGACGACTCGTTCGCGTCCGCCGAGGAGCTGGTAGATGGCCTCTCGCCGGCGCGTGCGGATGAGGTCGCCCGCGCGTTCACCTGCTACTTCCACCTTGTGAACCTCGCCGAGGAGCACCACCGGGTTCGCGTGCTCCGGTCCCGCGGCGCCTCCCCAGCGAAGCAGCAGGAAGACACGATCTCGCAGGCGTTCGCGCGACTCAGCGCGGAGATCGGTGAGGACAAGGCGGCCGAGCGCGTCCGCAGCCTCCGATTCCACCCGGTGTTCACGGCGCATCCCACTGAGGCCCGCCGCCGGGCGGTGTCGTCCGCGATCCGCCGCATCAGCGACCTTCTCGAGGAGCGCGACGAACTGCGTTTCCTCGGCTCCGATTCCGACGGCAGCGCGGCTGCCCAGGAACTCACGCGTCGCCTGCTCGAGGAGATCGACCTCCTCTGGCGCACGTCACCGCTGCGCAGCGACAAGCCGACTCCCGTCGACGAGGTGCGCACCGTCATGGCGGTCTTCGACGAGACGCTCTTCACGACCGTCCCCCGCGTGTACCGCCGGGTCGACGAGGCACTGCAGGGTGGCATCTCCGGCACGGTCGCTCCGCTCGCGAAGCCGTTCGTGCGAGTTGGCTCCTGGATCGGCGGCGACCGCGACGGCAACCCGTTCGTGACCGCCAAGGTCAGCCGACAGGCGGCCGTCATCGCCTCCGAGCACGTGCTGCTGGGCCTCGAGCGCGCATCCGCCCGAATCGGCCGCACGCTCACGCTCGGCTCCGACACGACCCCGCTCGATGCGGCCGCGGCAACCCTGCTCGCGCGCCTCGGGAGCGCCGACGAGTCGGCCGCCGCTGAGATCGCACAGCGCTCGCCCGGTGAGCCGCACCGCCGAGTGCTGCTACTCATCGCGCGTCGCATCGAGGCCACGCGGCGCCGCAACGCCGACCTTGCGTACACGGTGCCGGACGAGCTGCTGCGCGAGCTGCGCATCCTGCAGGCCTCGCTCGTCGCAGCGGGCGCGGGCCGGCACGCGTACGGCGAGCTGCAGCACCTGATCTGGCAGGTGGAGACGTTCGGCTTCCACCTCACGGAGCTCGAGGTGCGCCAGCACTCCCAGGTGCACCGCAAGGTGCTCGCCGAGCTCGCCGAGCTGGAAGCCGGGGACGAGCCGAGCGAGCTCGCCGCCGAGGTCCTGGACGTGTTCCGCTCGGTCGCGTTCATCCAGGAGCGTCACGGGCCTCGCGCAGCGGGACGCTACATCGTCTCCTTCACGCAGTCATCCGAAGACATCGCCAACGTCTTCAAGCTCGCCCTGGCGGCGACGGGTCCGGGCGCGACGCCACCCGCGCTCAACGTGATCCCGCTCTTCGAGACGTTCGCCGATCTGCAGGCGGCTCCCCGCATCCTCGCCGAGATGCTCGAGCAGCCTGAGGTCGTCGAGCTGCTCGCCGGCAATGGCCGCAGGCTCGAGGTCATGCTCGGCTACTCCGATTCCTCGAAGGATGTCGGCCCCGTTGCCGCGACGCTCGCCCTATACGAGGCGCAGAGCCAGATCGCGGCGTGGGCGCAGGAGAACGGCATCGAGCTGACGCTCTTCCACGGCCGCGGTGGCGCTCTCGGGCGTGGCGGCGGCCCCGCGAACGTCGCGATCCTCGCCCAGCCGCCGCACTCGGTCGACGGCCGCTTCAAGCTGACCGAGCAGGGCGAGGTCATCTTCGCCAGGTACGGCGACCCGGACATCGCGGCCCGCCACATCGACCAGGTCATCTCCGCGACGCTGCTCGCCTCCGCACCCTCAACGGAGTCGCGCAACGCGAACGCCGCCGAGAAGTACGCCGGCGTCGCGGCCACGATGGATGCGGCCTCGCGTGAGCGCTTCTTCGCGCTCGTCAAGGCGCCCGGCTTCGCGCCCTGGTTCGCCCGCGTCACCCCCATGGAGGAAGTCGGGATGCTCGCCCTCGGCTCGCGTCCGGCCCGCAGAGGGCTGTCGGTCGAGTCGCTCGAGGACCTGCGCGCCATCCCCTGGGTCTTCGCGTGGACGCAGGCTCGCATCAACCTCACCGGGTGGTTCGGTCTGGGCACCGCCCTGGAGGCGGTCGGTGACCTCGAGCAGCTGCAGGCCGCCTACGCCGAGTGGCCCCTCTTCCGTTCGATGATCGACAACGTCGCGATGAGCCTCGCGAAGACGGATGCGCGTATCGCGCGCCGCTACCTCGAGCTCGGGGATCGGCCGGAGCTCGCGGGACTCGTGACGGACGAGCTTGATCTCACGGCCAGCTGGGTCACCCGCATCACGGGCGGTGCCGAGCTGCTTGAGCGCAAGCCGGTGCTGCAGCGTGCCGTGAAGATGCGCAGCCCGTACGTGGACGCGCTCTCGCTGCTGCAGCTCCGCGCACTGCGCCGACTGCGCGACGACGCCAGGAAGCCCGACAGCGACGAGGCGGCGGAGCTTCAGCGCCTGCTGCTGCTCTCGGTCAACGGTGTCGCAGCCGGACTGCAGAACACCGGCTGACGCTCCGCGGCGGCGGGACGTCGTCGCGCGAAGCCGGCAGAGCATGGCCGTCACCCGTCTGGGTGGCGGCCATGCTGTCGATTCAGCTCCCGCGGATCTGCCCGTCGAGGTAGACCCAGCGGCCCTCGTCGCGGATGAATCGGGCGCGCTCGTGGAGGAGGCCCGCGCCGTCAGGGTCCCGGTACGCGGCCCGGAACTCGACGACCCCGGATTCGTCCTCCGGGCCTCCGTCGAGGGTGTCGACGATCTGCAGGCGTCGCCAGACGGTCCCGTCGTCGAGGTCGATCTCGTCGGGCCTGGTCGCCTCCGCCCACGTCTCCGCGAGGTAGCCGGGCAGGCCGAGCGCAAACGCCGAGTAGCGGGAGCGCATGAGCGCCTCGGCTGTCGGCGCGGGACGACCGGCGTGGAATGCTCCGCAGCACGACTCATATGTGAGGCGGCTACCGCACGGGCAGACGTCAGCAGCAGGCGGGGCCGTGTTCCCAGCGTCTTCGGCAGCGGCTCGCGAAGAGCCTCGGGGCGACCCCTCCGGTGCGCTCACTCCCCCGCCGCTGGCTTCGTCGCCACACCGTCGAGCCAGAGCGTGTCGGACTCGTCGCCGTGTGCCCCGGCCTTGCCGACATGCTTGGCGCTGATCTGCGGGCCGTTCTTGATGACGTGCACCAGCGCCATGCCGTGCCCGCGACCTAGGTCGTAGTCCTCCTTCAGCCAGGCCAGGATGTCGCCCGCCTTCGTGTCTGGCGCGTCGAGGCCCTTCTCCTGCGCGATGGCGATGAACTGACGCGGCGTGAGGCCCGTCTTGCCCTCGATGTTGTCGAGGTACGACTGGAACGACATGGATGCTCCCTCCCTGGGTTCGCCGCTGATCGGCGACCGTGCTGGCATCCTAGCGATCGGTGCTTCCTCCCAACTCCCTGCGGATCGGACCGGGCCGGTGGCGACAGGAGGATGATGTGGCTATGTCGCACCATCCAGCACTGTCGCGGCCGTTGTTCCACGACGCAGACCAGAATTTCGAAGCCAAGATCGTTCTCGGATCCGTCGGCGCAGGCGCTGGCGACCTCGGGGAGATCTTCGCCACGCTCGCCGCTGTCGAGGACGGCAAACGAGAGTCGTGGGTCAGGGCCTGGTTTGCGAGAGCGCAGGCCACGCAGCAGCTTGCGCAGGTCTCCGAGAGCAACGGGCGGACCGCCACCGCGGCCGCGCAGTGGCTGCGAGCATCCGCCTACTACGGCCACGCGCTCAACGCGATCGCGGCCATCGGCGACACCGACGGGTACGCCAACGCGTTTGCCATGCACCGCGCGGCCTGGGACCGCTTCGCATCGCTCAGGCGTGTCCCTCTCGAGGGTCGTTCGATCCGCTACGGAAAGGGCTCCCTTCCCGGGTACCTGCAGCGCCCGGATGTGCCGCCGCGGGACGGACGGTCACCCCTGCTCGTGCTGGTCAACGGCAGCGACGGGACGCTCACGGATCTGTACTCGACGATCGGTGCGGCCGCGGCGGCCCGCGGGTACGCCGTGCTGTACTTCGACGGGCCAGGGCAGCAGAGCCAGCTCGTCACCGGCACCCACTTCAGGCCGGACTTCGAAGCAGTCCTGACACCGGTGATCGACCACGCGCTGGGCCTGCCCGGCATCGACGGGTCCCGCATCGCCGTCTACGGGGTCAGCCAGGCGGGGTACTGGGTGCCGCGGGCGCTGGCTTTCGAGCACCGCGTGGCAGCGGCGATCGTCGACCCCGGGGTGACGGACGTGTCGACCTCATGGGCCGGACACCTGCCGTCTCCGCTGCGCCACGAGCTGGAGAAGGGCGACTCGAAGCACTTCGACCAGTACATGAAGCTGGGCCTCGGCCACAGCGCCGCCGAACGAGCCGTGTGGAACTTCCGCGCCAAGCCCTACGCGAGCACCGGCTACTTCGCGGTCTATCGGGAGGTCGGGAAGTACCGGCTCAGTCCGGAGACCGCCGGCTCGATCACCACGCCGCTGCTCATCACGGCGCCGGAGAACGAGCAGTTCTGGCCGGGACAGTCCGACGAGCTCGCCAGCTTCGTGCCCGACGCAGAGCTGGTTCGGTTCACGGCCGTCAACGGTGCCGATTCGCATTGCGAGCCCCTCGCCCGAATCGCCGTCAACGAGGTGCTGCTCGACTGGCTCGACGCGCGCCTCGGGGTGCCCGAGGGCACGCGCGAGGCCGTCGCTACGGAGTCGGCGGTCCGGTGATGCACCTGGTTCCCGGCGGCAGTCGCGGGCCGTGCGGGATGCAGGCCGCGGGACGCTACTCGCTGCGCTTGGCGACGAGTCGGTCCCGGACCTGACGACGGAGGACCTTGCCGATGAGCGACTTCGGGAGTTCCTCGACCTGCACGACTCGCTTGGGCACCTTGTAGGACGCGAGTCGTGAGCGGCAGAAGTCGCGGAGCGCGTCCGCGTCGAACGTGGCACCGTCGCGGAGCACGACCGCGGCGGTCACGTCCTCACCCCCGGAGCTGCGCGGCAGGCCGACGACGGCTGCGCCCTCGACGTCCGGGTGCGCCGTGAGGGCTTCCTCGACTTCGGAGGGGCTCACGTTGAAGCCGCCCGTGATGATGAGCTCCTTCTTGCGGTCGACGACCGTCACGAAGCCGTCGTCGGACACGGTGACGATGTCGCCGGTGCGAAGCCAGCCTCCGGCGAGGAGCACCTCGCGGGTCTCATCCGGCCGCTTCCAGTAGCCCTGGAAGACCTGCGGCCCGCGGATGAGGAGCTCGCCCGATTCGCCGGCGGCGCGGTCGATGCTCGGGTCGTCCGGGTCGACGACGCGGATGTGCGTGCTCGGGAACGGTACCCCGACCGTCCCGGGGCGCCTGGTCGGGCCGACCGGGTTGCCGAGCGCGACCGGCGAGGTCTCGGTCATGCCGTATCCCTCGACCAGGAGCCCTCCGGTGACCTCTTCCCAGCGTTCGACGGTCTTGACGGGCAGGCTCATGGCTCCGGAGATCGCGAAGCGGATGCCCGTGAAGCTGACCCCCTTGCGGGAGGCTGCCCTCGACAGGGCGTCGTAGATGGGAGGGACAGCGGGCAGGAAGGTCGGCGGGGAGCTCTTGGCCGCCGCGACCACGAGGTCGACGTCGAACTTCGGGAAGAGGACGAGCCTCGCGCCGATGCTCATGGCGAAGGTGAGGCACAGCGTCATCCCATACGCGTGGAACAGCGGGAGCACGCCGTAGAAGACTTCTCGCCCCTCGGTGAGCCCCGGCACCCAGGCGCGGCCCTGCGCGGCGTTCGCGCGCAGGTTGCGGTGGGTGAGGATGGCACCTTTGGGGCTGCCGGTGGTTCCGCTCGTGTACTGCAGCAGGGCGACGTCATCCAGTGCGGGCTTGGGCACTCGCTTCGAGATGCGCTTCGCATTCGCGACGCGCTCCCACTTGAGCACGCGGCGATCCGAGGGGGTCGCCGTCATGGCCTCGCGGGATTCGCGGGCCTTCGCGACGGGGAGGCGCAGAGCGAGCCGCTTCCCGAATGGCAGCGCGCTCGTCATGTCAACCGCGACGATCGTGTCCGGGACCACGTCGCTCGGCAGCTCCGAGATGAGATCGGCGACCTTGTCCCACACGATCGCGATCTTCGCGCCGTGGTCCTCGAACTGATGCCGCAGCTCGCGTGCCGTGTAGAGCGGGTTGTGCTCGATGACGATCGCCCCGAGGCGGAGCGCAGCGTAGAAGGCGATGACGTGCTGTGGGCAGTTTGGGAGCACCAACGCGACGCGGTCGCCCGCTGCGACCCCGAGCTTGCGGAGGCCCTCGGCCGCACGAGCCACCTGCTCCCCGAGCTCGCCGTAGCTGGTCTCGGCGCCGAAGAACTCGAGCGCCGGCCGAGAGCCGAAGTGCTTCACCGAGTTCTCGAGGAGGTCGACGAGCGACTCCCGCACCTCGGCGATGTCGTGGGGCACGTCATCGGCATACGCGGCCAGCCAAGGCCTGGACGCGAGGTCGGACGTGCTGCTGGTCTCGTTGGCGTCGTTCACCGGGGTCCTTTCGACGAGCACGGCTGCGCGCACAGCGGTGCGCTCGAAGCCTAAGTCGCCGCGCTTGTGCTGAAGCCGTGTGTGCCGGAGTCTCTCCGGCTCCCCTCAGCGCGCATCCGCTTCCTCACGCGATCGACGAAGAACTCATAGTCCAGCCATAGGAAAGTGCTTCAAGCTACAACTATGAAGAAGCCATCGAAGAAAGCCACCATCGGTATCGTCATCGCGGCCGTTGTCGTGGTGATCGGCATCGCCGCCGCAGTGTTCGGCCCCATGATCTACCGTGACGTGATCGCCGAGCCCGCAGCCGAGGCGCCGGCCCTCGAGATCGAGTCGACGACCCCGAGCGCAGCCGACGCCAGCACGCTCGCCGGCTCGTGGACCGTCGCCTCCGGCTCCTACGCCGGCTACCGGGTGGATGAGGTGCTCAATGGCACGGACGTGACCGTCACCGGCCGCACCGAAACCGTCTCCGGCACGCTCACGACCACCGAGACTGAGCTCACAGCCGCCGACATCACGGTCGACGTCGCATCCATCGCCACCGACGAGGAGCGCCGCGACGAGTACTTCCGCAGCGAAGCGCTCGACACCGCCGCGAACCCCGAGGCGACCTTCACGCTCGACGAGCCAGTCGCCGCACTCGACGGACTCGCGGATGGCACGCAGGCGACGATCCCTGCCACCGGAACGCTCACGCTCAACGGCGTCAGCCAGCAGGTGACCATCGACCTCACGGCAGGCCTTGACGGTGACAACGTGCAGGTCGCCGGCAGCATCCCCGTGACCTTCGCCGACTACGGGGTCGAAGCCCCGAACCTTGGCTTCGTCTCCGTCGAGCCCACCGGGTCGGTCGAGTTCCTGCTCGTCCTCGAGCGCGCGTAGGCGCTGAACGAGCCCGAACCGCCAGCCAGCCGGCCGACTCCCCCACCGCACCTTTCCGCTGACCAGCTTGCGTGACGAGACCGGCTCCTCCGGGCCAGACCCAGCCCAGAGGCCAAGATTGTCACGCAAGTTGGCCATCGCGCTGCGTGGTGCGGGGGTCTGATCGTCCGGCCGCGCTGTCCCGTGGAGGTCCCAGGCGAACGCTGGTGACGGCGTCGGGCCTTGGCCGACGACGTTCGTCAGGTGCGTGCTTCGAGGGCGTCGAGCTTGCCCTGCAGCACGCGACGCTGCTGCTCGTTTGCGGTGAGCTCCACCGCGACGCTCAACTCGGATCTCGCTTCGTCGATCCTCCCGAGCTGCGAGAGCAGCTCCCCGCGCACGCTCGCGAGCAGCGGGCCACGGGCCAGGGCACCGGATGCGCCGAGCCGGTCGACGATGGCGAGTGCGGTTGCCGGTCCCGTCGCCATGGAGACGGCGACGGCCCGGTTGAGTTCGACGATGGGGCTCGGGGCCAGGCGTCCGAGGACTTCGTAGAGCAGGACGATCTGCGCCCAGTCGGTGTGCTGCACGGACGGCGCCACTGCGTGCCGCTCGGCGATGGCGGCCTGCAGACAGTACGTGCCGCGCCCCTTGCCGAGGGCGTCGGCTCTGGACAGAAGGGCGCGACCGCGGAGGATCGCCGAGCGGTCCCAGCGTCGCCTGTCCTGGTCGGCGAGGAGGATGGGGGTGCCGTCGGCCGACTCACGGGCCGCGAAGCGCGAGCTCTGGAACTCCATGAGGGCGACGAGTCCGAGCACCTCAGGCTCTCTGGGGAGCATGCTGGTGAGCGCTCGGCCGAGGCGGAGGGCTTCCGCAGCGAGGTCGGATCGCAGCCAGCGGTCTCCGGAGCTGGCCGCGTAGCCCTCGGTGAAGATCAGGTAGATGACGGCGAGGACGCCGCCGAGGCGCGGCGTCCACTCGCTCGGGTCGGGCGTCTCGAAGGGCACTTTGGCGGCGGCGAGGGTCTTCTTGGCCCGCACGATGCGCTGCTGCACGGTCGCGACCGGGATGAGGAAGAGGCGCGCGATCTCGTCGGTTGTGAGTCCGCCCACGATGCGCAGCGTGAGCGCGACCTGCGCCTCGCGGGAGAGCGCGGGGTGGCAGGCGACGAAGATGAGGCGGAGGACGTCGTCACCGATGGGCACCCAGGGGTCGCTTGCGGTCGCATCCGCGTCGCCCAGGTCGCGTGCGATGGCGCTGTAGCGGTCGTCGAGTCGCTCGCGGCGGCGCCACCCGTCGATGGCCTTGCGTTTCGCGACGGCGGTGAGCCAGGCGCCCGGGTTGACCGGGACGCCTGACTCTGGCCACTGGGTGAGCGCGTCGGCGACGGCTTCCTGCGCGAGGTCTTCGGCAAGGCCGACGTCGCCGACCATTCTCGTGAGGGTCGCGACGATGCGGGCGCTCTCGATGCGCCAGACGGCGTCGATGGCGGCGGCGGTCGCGGGCTGGCCCTGCGCGCGAGCGGCGACGTCGTCGCTGTCCGCTCCGTGGCCGCCGCCGGGCTCTGCCGAGATCATCGCCGAGGCCTCTGCCCGCGTCCGTGTCCGGGTGCGCTCAGGCGCCGGCCTGCTGCTCGCGCCAGCCCTCTTCCTTCTGGATGAACTCGTTGTCCTCGTGGCCGGCGAAGTCGCTCATGTCGGTGACGCGGCGCACTTCGAGCTTCGACCCCGGCCCCTGGAGCGGGGCGCGGGAGGCCCATTGGATGGCTTCGTCGCGGGTGGCGGTCTCGATGATCCAGAAGCCGTTGAAGAGCTCGTGGGTCTCGCCGTACGGGCCGTCGGTGACGACGGGCTGCTCGCCAGAGAAGTCGACGACGAAGGCGGTGCTGAGGTCGTCGGCGAGGCCCTCGCCTGCGAGGAGGACGCCGGCCTCCATCATGGACTCGTTGTACTTGCCCATGGCGTTGATGATCTCGGTGAAGTCGGTGTTCTCGTAGGCGTCCTTGGCTTCGTCGGTGGCACGCATGATGAGCATGAACTTCATGATGGTTCTCCTTGTCTGCAGCCCCGCAGGGCCGGTTGCAGGGTGCTGATCTGCACCCGTCTACTATTGCGTCGAACGGCGGCCGGGGAAATCGACACGTGCCGTGAATGTTCTTGAGAATCTTTTCTGGGGGCCGGTCGGCGCATCTTCAAGTCGGCTTGCTAGCTTCCGGGCATGACGAGCGATTTCGAACCACGGGTCGACCGAGTCTCGCGAGTGCTGCCGGCGAGCGCATCCAAGATCTACGGGGCGCTCCTCGATCAGCGGGCGCTGGAGACCTGGTTGCCGCCGGCGGGGATGACGGGCAGGTACACGCGTTTCGAGCCGCGGGTGGGTGGGCGCAGTGTGCTGGAGCTCACGTATTCGGAGGTTCCGGTCGGTGGTGGCAAGACAGCTGAGTCGCGGGATGTTTCGGAGTCGGTGTTCTTGGAGCTGGTCGAGGGTGAGCGCGTTGCCCAGCAGGTCGTATTCAAGTCGGATGATGCGCGGTTTGCGGGCACCATGACGATGGTGTGGGAGTTGGCGGAGTTTCCGGGTGGCACGCTCGTGACGGTCTCGGCGTATGACGTGCCGAGCGGCATCAGTCAGGCGGATCACGTGGAGGGCATTTCGTCGTCGTTGGAGAACCTTTCGACGTTTGTGGGTCGTTCGTGAAGCAGCAGGTGAACTTCGTGACGTTCGCGACTCGCGATCTCGACGATGCGCGGCGCTTCTACGTCGATGCGCTCGGTTGGGAACCGCTGCTCGATGTCGAGGGCGAGATCGTGTTCTTCCAGCTCGGGGCGGGGCAGGTGCTCGGGTTCTTCGATGCGGAGAAGTTCAACCGCGATCTGGGGACCGGTGAGGATCGTTCGCAGGTGTCCGGTGTGACGTTGGCGCACAACGTGGGGAGCCGCGAGGAGGTCGTCGCGGTGGTGTCGGCGATGGCGGCCGGCGGTGGGGTGACGTTGAAGGTGCCGCAGGAGGGTGACTTCGGCGGTGTGTTCCACGGCTTGGTCGAGGACCCGAACGGTGTCGTCTGGGAGGTGGCGCACAACCCTGGGTGGAGCGTGCTCCCCGATGGTTCGGTCGTGTTCGGGGAGGGCGAGTAGAGATCCGGGGTACCGGTACGCGGCCGACGCGGTCTCCGTGGGCGGGGTCGCTGCGTCGGCGACGGCGTCATCGACGGCGGGGTGGGCTGCGGGGGTCAACAGCGGGGCTGCTGGGGGTGCTCGTTGCAGTCGCCGACGGTGATGACGGTGTCGGCGGTGAAGAGTTCCAGCGTGACGGTGGTCGATGCGCGGTTGAGGGTTCCGGTGACGGGGATGTTCGTGCCGTTGGCGAGGGTCACGACGGCGGTGTAGACGACGGTGACGGATGCCTGGACCGTCGTCTTCTCGGTGTAGACGTGGCTCGTCTCGGTGGCGGTGAAGTCTTCCTGGCCGAGTGCTTGCCAGGGTGAGCCGGCTGTTGTCGTCTCCTGCATCGTGCCGTCGCCGTAGTCCCACCGGTACGTGGTGGGGGTGAAGGTCACGGTGATCGGGTGGCCGAGGACGCTCCCGGCCGCGGTGTGCTGGGCGGCGGCAGTGTAGAAGTTCGTGTGGGTCCCGACGATGCTCCACGTGGAGGGCTCGGCCGTGAGGGTCACGGATGCGGGCGCGAGGGTGAGCACGTCGCTGATCGTGAAACTCGTGGGTGGCCTCGGCGCGGTCGTGGTGGTGCCGCCTCCCCCGCCGCCGCCGCACTCCCTGCACTGCACTGTCGCCGGGGCGACGAGGGAGCTCACGGGGGATGCGAGCGCGTTCGCGTTCGGTATGAACGGAGGCGGGCCGCCACCGCCGCTCGTATCGTCTCCTGAGCCTCCGCCGTCAACCCAGCTGTCGTCCGGCGAGTAGTCATCCCCGGAGCCCCCGCCATCGTACGAATCAGAGGGACCCGGCTCACCCACGTAGGTCTCCTCGACGTTGACGGAAACGCCGCTCCCGTCATTCGAGACGCCAGGGTCGTCATCGAAGGTGAAGTCTCCCGCGACCGGCGCAACCCCCACTTGGGTCACGGCAAGCGCGGCGATCAGCAGAAATCTTCGCCCGGCCAAGGTTCATACCCGTCTACCTTGTAGGTTCCTTCGGACGAATCCACTACGGCTTCGACTGGAATCCGAATCCTGGCGTCGTCAGAAAGAACAGGTTGGCCATTTGAATCAAAGGGGACGTAGGAGGTGCGATCAAAACACGCATAGAAGCGAATTTCTACAACTCCCGCGCTGTCCTGCACCTGCTGGAGTCTGATGGCATCGGCGGTGGGAGCCCCCGTCACCACGTAGCCACGGTCAGCTCCTTTGCCGTGCGACTCCTCGATGGTGGCCACCATGTCGGCGGTCGCAACTACTTGGAGTTCCTCCAAAGTCAGCTCATTGCGCATGAAAGCACCTTGCGCTTCAAGAAGTTGCGGATATAGTTCCTCCACGATCGCCAGGGCTTCCTCGTTACTCGGCAGGACCGCAGTTGAGGCCGACGCGGTGGGGCTCGGGGGCGGGCTCGATGTCGTGCCTTCGTCGGGCGCGCATCCGCTCACACCGGCAGCCGCCCCGAGACTGAACATGACGAGCAGAACGGCGCCGATGGCCCGCCTGCGCTTCCCCCTTGGTTGCATGGCCGTCAAGGTAGCCGCTCTCGAAAATGCTCGCAGAAGTTATCCACAGATCGAAGGTTCGGGCCGCGTGCTGGGTAGCATCGTGGGGTGACGAGCCCCAGCGATTGGATCGAGCATCGCCGTGGAGACGGTGAGCTCCTCGGTTGGATGCGCCCGCACGGCGATGGTTTCGTGGTCATCGATCTGCTCGGACGGGAATGCTCCGGGGAACTCGACTGGTTCGAAGCTGAGACGCTCATCGAAGAGACGGGCATCGGCTATCTCGCCGACCCCTACGAACTGCGCCTCGGGGGCTGCGAATGGGTGCGCGTTCGAATCACGGAAGTCTCGGTGAGCCAGGTACGTGTCAAGCTCGAGGACTGGGGCGACGTAAACGTGCCCACTGTCGAGCACGTTCTTGCCTTCCCGCCTGGGGATGACCTTCGGCGACACGAACCGCACAAGCCAGGCATGTGAAAGATGTAAAGCGGTGCTCGGATCAGACGACTCAGTCGGCAGTCGAAGTTGACTCCCGATGCACGATCTGCCGAGTATGAATACGCTCCACCGCGTCTCCAGATCCGTCAATCCGCGCGAGAAGCGCTTGCAATGCGTCCGCGGCGACCAGGTGGGCGTCGCCACTCACCGACGAGAGGGACGGAGTCACATAGGGCAGTACATCTATGTCGCCGTAGCCGAGCACCATGAGGTCGTCCGGGACGCGGATGCCGAGTTCGCTGGCGAATCTGCAGACGCCGAGCGCGAGCTCGTCGTTGACGCAGAAGACGCTTCCGTACGCTCGCAGCCCCTCTCCTATCCCGCTTGCGGCAGCGTAACCGGCCTCGAAGTCCATGCTCTGCCCGAGTTCGTAGAAGCGCGAGTCGTCGCGCAACGTCGGAAACTCGAGCAGAGCGCGGCGCACTCCGATCGACCGTTCTTCTGCCAGGTAGGACCGTTCAGATCGACCGATGAAGAGGAGCGGACGATGCCGAGCCCGCAGCAGTTCTCGGGCAGCATCTTCAGAGGCCCTCGCATCGTCGAACTGCACGGTAGACCACTGTGCTTCCGGGAGCTTCTGGCCGATGACGACGAGCGGAACCGTCGCGGCCAGACGTTCGAGCGAATCGCGTACGTCGACTCCATCGAGCCGGTCACCTGTCGCGATGATCATCCCCGCGAGCTTCAGCGTCCGTGCGCTCTCGGTGTGCTCGATCAGAACCCTGCTGTTGTGCTCGAGGTCGTAGACGACCGTGGTGTAGCCGTGCTCGGTGATCGCGTTTCGAAGCTCGCGAATCAGCTTCACGTACCAGGGTTGCGAAATGCTGGCGACAGCAAGCCCAACGGTCTTGCTGCGACCCCGCCGTAGCGTGGAAGCTGACACGTTCAAGCGGAAGTCGTGGCGGTCGATGACCGCCATCACGTGATCACGAGTCCTTTCGGAGACTTTTGCGGAGCCGTTGAGGACTCGCGAGACTGTCGCCGTGGAGACTCCTGCCTCTCTGGCGATGTCAACCACACCGACGCTCTTCATAGCCTTGGAGTCTAGGCCGGATCGACGGGGTGCTTGGCGAGCGGATGCACGGTGAGGTCCATGTAAGGCCAGACCGGCAGTGCGCTGAGTATCCCGTGCAGTTCGGTTGCGTCTGCGGCCCTCCAAAGGCCCCAGTTCTCACGGCGGCCAGGAACCCTCCACATCCGCACAAGCGTTCCAGCATCGGCGAGTGTCGCAGCCATCTGGCGTTCTGCGACGGACAGCTCGTGGATTGTCTGCGCCGGCAAGTCTCGCGGCCATTCGATCTTGATGTTGACCAGGTACTCGTTCATCGTGTCCCGACTTTCGTTCGTTTTCTTATGGAATGGGCGAGGACTGCTGCATTGCGACCGGGGATGCCCGTGACATAACCACCGGGCCAGGTTCCCGCCCCGCCCAGCACGATTCCGTGGTTCAGCAGCTCCGCGCTGAGCTCGGCACCGGGTCGCTCACCGAGCATCTGCGTGGGCAGCATGTCGCCGTGCGTGATGTTGCTGCCCGTGAGGTTGTACTCGCGTTCGAGGTCGTGCGGCGAGAACCAGTGGGCGTCGGTCACTCGATCGGTGAGCCCTGGCAGCCTGGGCTCGAGCTCCCGGAGGCACCGATCTACGAACTCGTCACCGTGCTCCCGCCAGTGGTCATGTCCGAGGCTGTGTGGCGCGTGCCACACGTTCAGGCTGAGCAGATGTTTGCCGTCAGGAGCGAGGCCGGGCGACCCGAGGCTTGGGATGAGACCCCAGATGATTGGCGCGTCGGACGCCTTCCCGGCGAGGCCGTCGTCGACTGCCTTCGTGATGTAGGACGAGCTCGGCCCGATCCGGAACTGGGCTTCGAGGAGGGTTTCGATCGGCACGCCAGGAGGCGCATCTGCGAGTCCGGGCAGGCCGTCGAGAGCGAGACCGATCTTGAACGCGGATCCAAGCGGCGGTTTCGGCCAGCACGACTCGTCGAGTGTTGCCGACGGCAGAAGTGCGCGCAGTCTGGAAGGCTCCAGCGTGACCACGGCCGCATCGAATCCTGTGAGCCGTTCTCCTGTGTCGAGCACCACAGCCGACACGTGCTCGTCTGCATCCAGCTCGATGTTGGTGACGGCGCTTCCGGCACGGATGTTGACACCATTCGCTCTCGCCGCGAGGGCCAGAGCATCCACGATCGACCCCATAGATCCGAGCGGCAATCCAACGGACCCACGAAGCGGGGAGTCGCCGATGCCCAAGACATCCTGCGCGGACGAAGCCCTCGAGATGGGCCGCATCAACAGCCCGAAGGCGGACCCCGGCGACCGGGGAGAGACGAGCTGCCCGTTGAGTGCGAGCATCATCATGAGGCTCTTGGCGGCGTCGCTTTTCAGCGACTCGTCGAGGAGCTGCGAAAGAGATCCCTCGACGCCTATCTCGAGGAACTCGACACGACTGCTCGCGTCCATGGCGGCCACGACGTCCTCGAGGGTTCCCGGGGCATCCCAGACTGAGAGGCGCGTGGACGCGCCGACTCTGTCCAGCCGCTCGATGAGGGCGCGGTGACGCTCGGCTTCACCCTCACTGAATGCGTCGAGCTGCGCAGCGACCCGTGCCCGGTCCCTCCAGCCGACGAACAGCCCGTCGTCCATGGGGTGCAGAAGCGTGATTTCTGGGAAGTGAAAGCGCAGACCAAACCGGTCGAGTTCTAACTCTTGGATGATGCGACCTTCGAGAGAACCAGGCGAGTTGGTGATGGATGCCGAATAACCGGGCATGTACTCGATGCGACCGACGACCCCACCGAGCTGTTGGCGTGCTTCGATCAGCGTCACTTGGGACCCGGCGCGGGCCAAGTAGTTGGCCGCGACCAGTCCGTTGTGGCCGCCGCCTATGACGACGACGTGCGAGTTCATGCGGTCGGCTTGTCGAAGATCTGGTCGAACAGGCGAAGCCAGTTACCCCCGAGCACTTTGTCCAGATCGGCGTCTTTGAAGCCAGACGCCCGCATCGTCTCGACGAGCGTAGGGAAGGCGGTCGGTGATTCGAACCAGGTCGGCCACTCGACGACTGGCTTCGCTTCGTCGATTGGAACGGGGCTCTCCCGAGCCCACCGTCCCATGCGCCACCATTTGACTGCCTCGATTCCGTACCCGGTGTAGAAGTCCGTGCCGAGGGCCACATGTTCCACGCCCAAGGTGTCAACGGTCCACGAAATCATGTCGACGAATTCCCGCTCGGTCGTCTGCATTCCGTTCTTGAGCATGCGCACGTATGGGCTCAGTCCGACGACCCCGCCGCGGGCCGCCAGTTCCCGAAGGACCAGGCTCGATTTCGGCCGTCGGTTCAGCTCGACATCGGCACCGACGAATTCGAGCGGGTTCGCGTGCGTGACTGCAACTGGCTCGCGGCTTGCCTCGATGGTGTCGAGACAGGTGCGTTCCGAGCAATGCGAGAGATCGATGAGCATGCCGACGTCGTTTAGTTCTTTGACGAACTGGCGGCCAACGTGGGTGGAGAGGCCTGCGTCCTCGTCTTCCCAGCAGCCCGCCGCGATGCTGTTCTGTGTGTTGTAGGTGAGCTGAGCGATGCGCACCCCCAGGTCGTGGAAGACCTTGACGAGCCGAATGTCATCCTCAAATGGCGCTGTGTTCTGGAAGCCGAAGACGACGGCAGTCCTCCCGGATGCGACGACGGTACGGATCTCCGCGGCCGTGCGCGCCAGCGCAACAAGGTCGCCGTTCTCAGCGAAGAGATCGTTCCACTGACCGATGACGCTGAGCGTTTCCCTGGCCGTCTCCCAGACCGCGAGCGTCACGTGCACGCAACCAACGCGACCGTGCTTCCATTCGAGGAAGCGCTCTCTGGATGGCTTGCTGTATTGAAGGCAATCGACGACGATTGCGCGAGTTGTCGTTGTTTCCATGTTCTGCGTCTCTGCTTTCTGCCTGAGGCGTTTTGCCTGAGCGGGTCGGAGGGCCTAGGCGAGCCCGAACGGATCGGCGGCCGGGGCGAAGTCCTGCACTATCGACTTGGTCTGCTGGAATTCTCGAAGCCCTTCAATGCCGTTCTCTCGACCAATGCCCGACTGCTTGACTCCCCCGAACGGCGTCTGCCAGTCCATACCGCGGTAGGTGTTGAGCCACACTGTGCCGGCGCCGACGCGTTGGCCGAATCGTCGCGCGCGCGACATGTCGGTGGTCCAGCATCCGGCCGCGAGCCCGAAATCGGAATCGTTGGCGATTGCGATCGCTTCTTCCTCGCTGTCGAACTCGATCAGTGTGAGCACGGGGCCGAAGAGCTCGGTCTGGCAGATGTCAACGCTGTTACTGGCGACCTTCAGTACGGTCGGTGACATCCAGTAGCCACCGTCGAAGGGCGCCGGGAGCTCCGGAACGTCTGACCCTCCTGCCAGCACCTCGGCTCCGTCGGCCTGCGCCTGGTCGATGAGAGAGCGGATGCGCTCTGCTTGCTGACCAGAGACGAGGGGTCCGAGGTGTGTTCCAGGGTCCGCGGGATCGCCTAGGCGCAGGCGGGCGACTCGTTCGAGAAGAGCTGCCGTGAATTCGCCCGCGATCCCGCTGTGCACCAATACCCGGGATCCCGCGACGCAGGTCTGTCCGGTGGCGGAAAAACCACCTTGTACGACGGCCGTCACTGCGTCGGTGACCGATGCGTCTTCGAAGACCACGTGGGCGGACTTCCCACCTGCCTCGGCGACGAAGTGTCCGAGCCTGCCCGAAACGGCGGCGCCGACGCGCCGAGCAGCTCCGGTGCTCCCGGTGAAGGAGACCATATCGACATCGGGATGCTCAACGAGGCGCTGGCCGACTTCAGTGCCTCCCTGGACGATCTGGAGGACTCCGTCCGGGATTCCGGCGTCGCGAGCGATCCGGAGGAGGACGGTCGTGGACGCTGGCGAGTTGATCGGTGGTTTGATGATGACCGAGTTGCCGGCTGCGAGTGCTGGCGCGAGCTTCCACACGCCGAGCGAGAAGGCGCCGTTGAAGGGTGTGACGAGTGCGACGACGCCGAGAGGCTCGTGGGTGACGGTCGCGTCCTTGGTCGCCGACATCTGGATGCGGGCATCCCTGAGGGTGCGCAGCAGTGCCGCGCCGTACTGCCACCAACGCGCGCTCACGGCCACCTCGGCCCTGGTCGCTGCGATCGGCTTGCCATTCGCGAGAGTCTCGTACTGGGCGATCTCGTCGACGTGTTCTGCAATTCCCAGACCGATCCGATCAAGGACATCGGCCCTCTGCATGGCGGTGAGTGACGCCCAGTCGCCGGCACGGCGCGCGGCCACAGCGTTCTCGACAGCGAGGTCAACGGTGTCCTCGTCCCAGGTCACAGTGCCCCAGGCGCGTCCAGTCGCGGGGTCAGTGAGGACTTCTGAGTTCGCCCGAGGGGCTGCGCCTGTTCCCAGGATGGAGTGGAACTGCGTGGTGGATACGGTGTGGCGGGTCAGGATTGAGGTGGTCATGTGCGCCTCTCGGTTCGGTTCATGAATGCGGGGTGAAGGTGTTCTGCGTCTCAACTGCGGTTTCGGAGCATGAACTTTCCAATGAGTTCGACCGCGTAGTAGAGCAGCAGGCCCATGGCGGTGAGCACGACGAGGTCGGCGAAGAGGAGGTCGGTGCGGAGGTTTCCCTGGGTGACGATGAGGAGGTAGCCGAGTCCTGAATCGCTGCCGACGAATTCCCCGACGATGGCCCCGACGATGGCGAAGGCGATCGCGAGCTGAAGGCCAGTCATGATGTGCGGCAACGCGCTTGGGAACCTCAGGTAGCGGAAGACCTGCCATTGGCTGGACCCCATGGATCGCATCAGGTCGACGGAGGAGTCCTGCACCGATTTCATGCCGAGCGTCGCATTGACGACCACGGGGAAGAACGCCATGACAAAGGCGATGAGGGCGGAAGTCGTCATCCCAGTGCCGATCCAGACCACCATGAGGGGAGCGATGGCGACCTTGGGGATGACCTGGGAGGCAACGACGATCGGGAAGATCGCGGCTCCGACGAGTGGCCACATGACGATGACGACCGCAAGCGCGATGCCGACGACGGCGCTCAGAGCGAAGCCGATCAGCGTTTCGACGATGGTGACGCCAGCGTGCCCCATGAGGAGCGCCCAGTTGTCTACGAGCGATGCGCCGACAGCCGAGGGTGCCGGGAGCAGGAACGCCGGCACCTCAGAGAGCCGGACCCCGATCTCCCAGATCGCGACGATGGCGACGAGAGTGACCGTGGGGGCGAGCCAGGGTGCCCGACGCATTAGGGCTCCGAAGCCAGCTCGGCGTGATCGCGCGCGGTCCAACGGCTGCTGGGAAGCGCTGGCCCTGACCAACATCGGGACCGTGTTCTGGTTGACGACCATGTTAACTGGCACCTCTCGACGCGGGGACGTTCCCGAAGACGCCAAGCGATTCGAAGATCGCCGTGGTTTCGGCGACCTTCTCCAGGAAGGCAGGTTCGAGTCTGTGGTGGAGGACTCGGGGTTTGGAGGTCTCTATGCGGACTTCCGCGGCGACCTTTCCCGGCCGCGCAGACATGACGTAGATGCGGTCAGACAGGAACACAGCCTCTGGGATCGAGTGCGTGACGAACACGATGGTCGTTCCAGCCTTTTCGGCGAGTGCAGACAGGTCCATGGAGATCTGATCTCGGGTCATGGCATCCAGCGCAGCAAACGGCTCATCCATCAGGAGGAGGCGAGGTGCGTGGAGCAGACCTCTGCAGATGCCGACCCTTTGCTTCATCCCACCGGACAGCTGGTGCGGAAAGCTATCCCCGAAGTCAGCCAAACCGACCTGCTCGAGGAGTTCTCGTGCCCGGGCTTCGACGGCTGCGGAGCGGGTCTTTCGCACGTCCGCCTGCAGCAAAACGTTCTCGAGGACAGTTCTCCACGGCATGAGGAGGTCGGTCTGGAAAACGATGCCAAGCTCGGGGTGGGGCGCGGTGACGTCCTCTCCGTCGATCTGGAGTCGCCCCGACGAGGGCGCCTCGAGCCCGCCGATCAGGCGCAGCAAGGTGGTCTTGCCGCAGCCGCTCGGACCGAGGAGCGAGACGAACTCACCGGGGGCGACGTGCAAGGTGACGTCGTCAAGCGCGACGACGTCCCCTTTTCGGGTTCGGTATGTCTTGGTGACGTGCTCGCTCGTGATCTCGATGGGTCTCATGACGCAACTCAGCTCGCGGGGAGGTAGTCGTTTGTGAACATGGAGTCGGGCGCCCGGTCGCCTGTTGCGTCGCCGTGCTCCTTGAGGATCGAAACGGTGGACTCCCATTCGCCTGGGACGTTCCTCCCCCACTCGGCGTCGTCGGTGGGCGTCACGAGCGGGAGCCAGAGGTCGAGCTGCGACTCGCAGTCGTCCTGCAGCAACGCACCGTCAGCCTTCGCAACCAAGGTCTCGCATGCGGCGGCCGGATCGTCGATTGTGATCTGCAGCGCTTCCCGGTAGGCGTCGAGGAACTTCGTGATCGACTCGGGGTTGGATTCGATGTACCCGTCGCTGGACACAAAACCGTGGTCAAGCATCTCGAGCCCAAGCTCCGAGTAAGAGAGGCCGCTTGCTTCTTGGCCCTGCGCTCTGGCGTTGCTCACTGAGAAGTAGACCTGGCCGCTGATGGCGTCTACCTCGCCGGTCATCAGGGCCGCGAATTTGCCGTTCGCGGGAAGATTGACGATCTGCACCTCGTCTTCGGAGATGCCGTTGGCGCTCAGGAACGCGCCAACCAGCGTCGAGTCGGAGCCGCCCGGTGTCGATCCGATGCGCATCCCTCTCACATCGTCCGCAGACTCGAGGGGGGTTCCCTCGAGAACGGTCAGGCCGCTGGCATTGCTCGCCTGAACTTTGGCGACTGACGTGACCGGGACGCCCTGCAACATCGACGCCGCGGCGGTCGAGAGATCTGCCCACGCAATGTCAGTCTTGTTTGTTCCGACTTCGATGAGAGCATCCCCGGAACCGCCCGGGAGTGTCTCGGTCACGTTCAGACCGTGAGCCTCGTAGATGCCTTGCTCTTCGGCGACGGCGAAAGGGGCGTGGTAGGCAACGTACGTGCTCCAGTCGAGGGAAAGGCGCAGATCCTCCATCGCACCTGCGTCGGTACTCGTACTGGCGGGGGCACCGCCGGAGCAGGCTGCAAGTAGCCCGCCACTGGCGATGAGGGCGGTCGCGATCATCAGACGACGACCATTGGTGGGTGTCTCGGTGCGCATTGGAGCTCCTTGGGTTGGGGGAACATGCAGCAAATGTAAACGTGTACATAACCTAGCCATCCACCCGCGGGGCAGTCAAGGAATCAAGGTGAGCGAATGTAAAGGTTTACATAACTGAAACGAGTTCAAGCAACGCCACTCGCGTCCCGATGTTGCGCCAGGAAGAATGCGCGTCGACGCGGTCAGCCTTCTCCGCGTTGCTTGGTCCCTTCCCTAGGCTGGCTCCATGCCCCGCACTCTGATCCTGCTCCGTCATGCCAAAGCCGAGCATCCGATGACGATCGACGACCGCCAGCGTTCGCTTGCTGACCGTGGCGTACGTGAGGCCGCGGAGGCGGGCGACTGGCTGCGCGAGCACGCGCCCAAGGTCGACAAGGTGCTGTGCTCCCCCGCTGCGCGCACGCGGCAGACGTTGGAGACTGCTGAGATCCTGGCACCGGCCGAGTTCCCGAGTGCCCTGTACATGGGTGGCGAGGACGACTACCTCCAGCAGGTCAGGGAGACCGACGCCGAGGTGCAGACGCTGCTGGTCATCGGACACGAGCCGACCGTGTCGGGCACGGCGATCGCGTTCGCCGCCGACAAGGAGTCGGACCTGGCGCGGGAGATCCGCCACGGCTACCCGACGTCAGGCATCACCGTGCTGACGTTCCACGGTGAATGGGATGCCCTGCGCTGGAATTCGGCGAACATCACCGCGTTCCACGCACCCCACTAGGCCCGTCTCGCGCGGCGGCTCGCATCCACACGACAAACGCGGGTTCGTTCGCCACCGGAGCGTCATCTGCCGTGTGGATGCCCGGACCCGCGCCTTGGGTCAGGTGGACGCGCGCGACGTTCGCCGTGCGTCCGCTGGCCGCAGCGCCATGCCGACGAGTGGGAACAGCAGCACGGAGAGCATCCCGGCTCCGACGAGCGACGAGGCGAGGGCGGGATCGAGGACCTTCTGGTCGACGCCGATGGCGGTCACCGCCACGATGATGGGCAGCGCGGTCGCGCTGAGGAGCCCGAGGCTTGAGCGCTCGCGCGGCGCCGCACCCTTGGGCGCGACCAGCTGCGCGGGGATACCCCTGATGACAAGCAGCAGCGCGAGGAACACGGGGAGCAGGATGAGCGCCTGCGCGCTGCCGAGCAGCGCGTCGAGGTTGAACGTGACGCCCGTGTAGATGAAGAAGAGCGGCACGAGGAAGCCGAACGCGATCGCCTCGATCTTGCTCTCGACCTGCTCGCGGTCCGCCTCGGGCGCGCTGCGCATGACGATCTGCCACATGACGCCCGCGGCGAAGGCGCCGAGGAGGATGTCGAGGTCGAGCATGGCGCTCAGCGCGACGAGGCAGGCGAGCGTGAAGATGACCACCCGCACCGCGAACTGGCCCGAGGTGTGGAGGCTCGCGCTGACGAGCCGGTGCAGGTGCCCGTGCTGCATGCGTACCGCTACGAGGATCGCGACGCCCGTGATGACGACGAACAGCGCGAGCACCAGCGCCGAGATGCCCGGCGAGCGGGTGCCGAGGAACACAGAGATCGCGACCAGGGGTCCGAACTCGCCGACGGCGCCCATCGCGGTCGTCGCCTTGCCGAACGGTGATCCGAGCTCGCCAGCGTCGCGGAGGATCGGGATGAGTGCGCCGAGCGCCGTCGAGCTGAGCGCGATCGCGATGATGACGGCCGCCTCCCCCGGCGCGATGAGGAATCCGGCGGCGAGCCCCAGGCCGAGGCTCACGACCCACGCGAGCGACGCCTTCCCGAGCAGTCCGCCGCCGAGGCTGCGGAAGCGGATCTCGTTGCCGGCGACGAAGAAGAGCGCCGCGAGGCCGAACTCGGCGAGCCAATCGAGGAGGACCGATTTCTCGACCCAGCCGAGGAAGCTCGGCCCGATGGCGATGCCGAGCAGCAGTTCGAACACGACGATGGGCACCTTGACCCAGGGCGAGATGCTGCGCGCGAAGAGGGGAGCCAGCACTGCGAGGGCCGGGATGAGGAAGACCCCGGGTTCCGACACGCGCTCAGCGTAACAGCGGGGCGCGAGGCGACCGGAGGGTCGCACGAGGCGTCTTCAGGCGTCGGACGCGTAGCGTGAGACCGGGCGGCGCGCGCTCATCCACCACCCCGACCTGCTGGGAAGGCTCCCATGAAGCTGCACACGATCACCACCGGCGACGGACCGAAGAAGGTCGCGTTGGTGCACGGCATCGGTGCGAGCGCCGAACTGTGGGGTTCGCTCGCCGAGCGCATCGCGGAGTCTGGGGAGTTCACGGCGATCGCCGTCGACCTGCGCGGCCACGGGGACAGCCCTCGGGCCCAGAGCTACCGTCTCTGCGAGTTCGTCGACGACCTCATCGAGACCCTGCCTGGCGACTTGCACAGCGCGGTCGGGCATTCGCTCGGGGGCGCCCTGCTCGTGCGCGCCGTGCCGCGACTGCTGCCGAGGCACGCGATCTACCTCGACCCCGGCTTCAAGCTCGGACTGCCGAGCGAGGGCGCCGGCGCCCGCGTCTTCTGGGCGCTGTCCGGGGTGACGCTGCCGCTTGTGATGCTGGCCAGCGCAGCGACCGGCACCGGCGACAGCAAGCGCTACTCGGAGGCGACGCGTGTGCTGGACAAGCGCGCGAAGCAGCGCTTCGACAAGAAGATGACGGTCGGCATCTTCGATCAGATCACACACGCCCCCACCGCCTCCGCGGCCCCGGTTGTCCCGTCGACGCTGGTGCTCTCGGCGGAGGGCAAGGCGGTTGCCCCTGCGCCGATCCCTGCCGAGCTCGAGGCGCTGGGGTGGGATGTGCGTCAGCTGCCGCAGGTCGGGCATCCGTTCTGGCTGCACGACGCCGACGCGACGTTCGGCGCGATCCTCGACGTGCTCTGACGGGGCAGCCGGACGGGCTCGAGCGGCTCGAGCAGATGCGCGCGGGCACTTCTCCCCGGCGCGAACTCGCAGTTACTCCGGCCCACTCCCCTAGGCTGAGCGGCACGTCGATGAAGG
This sequence comes from Pseudoclavibacter sp. JAI123, assembly GCF_013409665.1. Classification (NCBI taxonomy): domain Bacteria; kingdom Bacillati; phylum Actinomycetota; class Actinomycetes; order Micrococcales; family Microbacteriaceae; genus Pseudoclavibacter; species Pseudoclavibacter sp. JAI123. The sequence continues at coordinate 2,360,419 of NZ_JACCCM010000001.1, forward strand.
GGTGCGCATGCTGTCCGTCGAGTTCCCGAGAGATGTCATCTTCACTGCGGCTCTGTTCGGCTTCGCGACGTTCGTGTGGGCCGGGTGGGCGCAGGAGCGTCCGCGGCACTGGGCGTGGCGCATCGTGTTCGGCGTGCTGAGCCTCGCCGGCGTCGCACTGGTCGGCATCACCCTGCCGACGGCGATCCGGAACTGGACGAGCGCGACGGCGCTGCAGGTCGACTCGGTGCCGTTCACGATCTACATCGTCATGGTGGCGCTCGAGGTGGTCGGCGGTCTTATCGCGGCGTTCATCCTGCTCAGGCGCAAGAAGGGCGAGCTGATGGCGCCCGTCATGCTGCTCATCGTCGGGGTGCACTGGGTGCCGATGATCTGGGTGTTCGAGCAGCCGTTCCTCGCACCCGTCTCGGTCTGGACGATCGGGGTGGCGATCGCGACGTTCTTCCTGCCGAGCGAGAAGCAGGCGCCGAGCTTCTGGTGCGGCATCCTGACGGCTCCGGTCTTCCTGATCACGGGCATCATCTTCGCGATCGTGGGTCTCAACGAGTTCGCGGGCATGACCTGCGCCTGCTGAGCGCGCGGAGAGCTGACGTTGAGCGGGCCGTGATTTCGCGTTCACGGTGCCCACGGCCGCCCGCGGACTGGGCATAGCATCGGCCGTCATGGAGTTTCTTCCGCTTTTCGCGCTGGCCGCGCTCTTCGCCGCCGCCGGCGTGTGGCAGGCCGGTTGGCCCGCATCCGCCGCTTCGACGGGGCAGCGGTGGATGTTCCGCGACCGCGAGCCGAACTGGAGCGACGCGTACCTCGGCTACGTCAGGTTCGGCGGCGTGGTGCTCTGCGTGCTGGCGATCGTCGCGACGGGTGTGGCGTTCACGTTCACGTTCCGTGCGACGCTCGCCGAGCGGTGCGAGTCGGAGTTGAAGCCGGCGCTGGATGCGACGCGCAGCGACGTGGGTTGGACTGCGTCGTCGATGGAGGCGTTCGCGGCCGAGCACGAGCTGGACCTGCAGACGGGCACCACGAAGGTGGATCTGCCGGAGCTGCCCGACTTCGGTTCCGTCTACGGGCTGGACACGGAGGCCCCTTCGAAGCCGACACCGCTGGTCACGACGACGTACACGTTCTCGACGATGGGGACGGCGGTCGTGGCCGCGTCGGTGCAGACGGGCGGGTACGAGTCGTCGCGGCCGGAGCCCGAGGCGGACTCGGCGGTCTGCATGCCGTGAGCCGCGCATCCGGTGCCCCGCCCTCTGCGAGGTGCGCCGGCTTCGACCCGCTTCGTCGCTGCATAGAGCGACTTGTTAACCTGGTGGTCAGTACTTCGTCATACGTAACTCGACCAGACATACAGAACCAGGGAACAACAGAACATGAGAATTGCGATCATCGGTGCGGGCCCGAGCGGCATGGCACAGCTTCGGGCGTTCGAGTCGGCAGCTGAGCAGGGGCGGGAGATCCCTGAGATCGTCTGCTTCGAGAAGCAGGCTGATTGGGGCGGCCAGTGGAACTACACGTGGATGACGGGCCTCGACGAGCACGGCGAGCCCGTCCACTCGAGCATGTATCGCAATCTCTGGTCGAACGGGCCGAAGGAGGCCCTCGAGTTCGCTGACTACAGCTTCGATGAGCACTTCGGTCGACCAATCTCGTCGTATCCCCCGCGCCCCGCGCTGTGGGATTACATCTCGGGCCGCGTCGAGCGGGCGGGCGTCCGCAAGCACGTGCGCTTCAGCACGGTGGTGCGCTGGGTGGACTTCGATGAGGCGACGCAGCAGTTCACGCTGGTGAGCGAGGACCTGGAGTCGAAAAAGACGAGCCGTGAGGTGTTCGACCGCGTCATCGTCGGATCCGGGCACTTCTCGTTCCCGAAGATGCCGTCGTTCGAGGGCCTCGAGACGTTCCCAGGCCAGGTGAGCCACGCCCATGAGTTCCGTGGTGCGGAGAACCTGCTTGGCAAGGACGTGCTCGTGATCGGGTCGAGCTATTCGGCGGAGGACATCGGCAGCCAGGCGCACAAGATGGGTGCGCGCTCGGTGACGGCCAGTTACCGCACGGCGCCGATGGGGTACGACTGGCCGCTCGGCTTCGAGGAGCGCCCGCTGGTGACGAAGTTCGACGGTTCGACGGCCTACTTCGCTGATGGCACCGAGAAGGAGTTCGACGCGGTTGTGCTGTGCACGGGGTATCTGCACAAGTACCCGTTCTTGCCGAACGAGCTGGCGCTCGACTCCCCCAACAACGTGTATCCGGAGGGCCTCTACAAGGGGGTCGTGTGGGAGCAGAACCCGCACCTGTTCTACCTTGGCGCGCAGGACCAGTGGTTCACGTTCAACATGTTCGACGCGCAGGCGTGGTTCGTGCGTGACGTCATCCTGGGCGATGTCGTGCTGCCTGGGGTGGATGCGCGGCAGGCCGACATCGCCGCGTGGCTGGAGCGTTTCCACGCGATCGGTGGGGCTGCGGATGAGATCCGCTTCCAGGCGGACTACGTGCGCGATCTGATCGAGGCGACCGACTACCCGATGTTCGATCTGGATGAGGTCGTGGAGATCTTCCTCGAGTGGAAGCACGACAAGGCCGAGGACATCATGGGGTACCGCGATCGCGCGTACCGTTCGGTGATGACGGGCACGATCGCATCCACGCACCACACGAAGTGGGTGGATGAGCTCGATGACAGCCTCGCTCGGTACCTTGCGCCGCTGCCGCCTGCTGGTGCTGCTTCTGGCTCTGCCGCTGGCGCGACGGCGGATCCGGCGGAGGATGCTGCTGGCGCGCCTGCCCTCTAGCCTGGCTTTAGGCTGTCGGGATGAAGCTCAGCCGACATGACGCCGCGATCCGTCTCGACATTCCGCTCGAGATGGCGAAGCGGAACGGCCTGCCCCCGTATATCGCCGAGGAGGCGTTGGCGGAGCTGGATGCGAATCCGCCTGCGTGGCTCGCTCAGTCGCGTGCGAACCGCACGGGCAAGCGTCCTGTGTGGGCGACGCTGACGTGCGAGGTGTGCGGGACGGTCGAGAAGGTGCGGCCAAAGAAGTGGTGGCCGGAGTTCACGTATGTGTCGTGCGACAACCACGATCTCGACGAGCTGCCGGACCCTGCCCCTGGAACGACGCGCGAGTTCTCGTACGGCATCGGCACTCGGTTCACGGGCGTCGTCGACGCGTAGGCATATCTGAATATTCAGATAGGAGTTCGTCCTGGCGGCACGCGCGCGGCTCACTGCACCCGCCGACTTCGGCTTGGCCGTGCAGCAGGCGCGCCTCGAGGCCGGTCTCAGCCAGGCTGAGCTCGCCGAGCGCCTGCACTTGTCGCAGAGTGCGGTGAGCGAGATCGAGAGCGGGAAGACGACGATCTATCTGCGGCGCCTGTTCGACCTGATGCACGAGTTGGATATCGAGTTGTCTGCGAGCTGGGAGCAGCGGGCTGACGAGTCGACGGGGCCGCGCTGATGCGCTTGGCGGTGGAGCTCTACGGCGTCGAGGTGGGGCTGCTCGAGGGTGACGATTCTCGATCCTTCGACTTTGTGGCCGTGACGTGGCGGGTGCGGTGCAGCTCTGGGATGTCGATGATCCAACGGAGCCGCGGACGCCCGGCACGGGAGCCGTCGACGACAGTCAGATTCGGCCGCTTCTTGAGAACCCGCTGTCTGCTTCGCTCGGGAATCTCGCTGACGTGGGCAAGTCGTTGTTGGCGGGCGTGCAGCCAAAGATCGTGCTTGCGGCGACGGAGTCCGCGACGGGTGGGACGCTCTGGAGCCAGGCATTTGGTGGCATCCCGTCGACGCACATCCTGAAGCCGAGGGTGTCGTCGAACCCGATGGTGATCTTCGACGAGGAGTATGGTGCGCGGCTGGCGCGGCGGCTTGGTCTGGCGTCCTTCTCGACGACTGTCGCCGAGTTCGATGGCCTGCCGGCACTTGTTGTCGAGAGCTTCGACCGGATCGATGCTAACCGGGTCCACCAGGAGGATTTCAGCCAGGTGCTCGGGGCGTGGGGCAGTCAGAAGTACCAGGAGCTGGGTGGCGTCACGAGCTTAAAGCGTGTCGCTCAGGCGTTGCGTGGTCAGTCGCGTTCGACAGATCTGATCTTGCTGGCGCAGATGCTCGTGCTCGGTATCGCCGTCGGCAACCTGGACATGCACACCAAGAACCTCGGGCTATTGCACCCGGTTGACGGTCGCACGCGATTGGCGCCCGCGTACGACGTGGTGCCGCAAGCGCATCAGGCTGGGGTGGATGGTCGACTCGCGTTGGCCGTGAATGGTCGCTACGAGCATCACCAGATCGAGCGTTCCGATGTCGTCTCGGAGGTCACGTCGTGGGGGCTGCGCGGCGCAGAGCGGCTTGTCAACAAGACTCTCGATGAGGTTCTCGCCGCGGTCGCAACCGAGCAACCGCTCGTGGGCTCGCGCCCGAACCTGGCCGCGCAGATCCGGACTTTTGCGGAGCGATTGCGGACGGGCGAAGCAGCCGGGCGCCCAGTGCTGGCGGAGTAGCGCCTAACGTTCGCGTCCTTACGACTCGCTGTTCGCCGGCCGCCATCCGCCGTCGACGGAGAGCAGGTGCAGCTCCCGGCCGATGGAGGCATACTGCGTGAACTTGGTCGCCGACATGTCGTTCCAGATGGACCCGATGATGCGGTCTTCCGCCGTGTAGTTTGCGATGAGTTCCATGAAAAACTGGTCGTGCTGGATGAAATCGTCGTGGAAGTCGGAGGCGAGCCAGAACCGTTCGGTGTCTGCGGTCAGGCCGGGGGCCAGGCCGCAGGGTACGCCGGTGAACCAGTCGCGCTCGGGTAGGTACTCGGCCCACTGGTAGAACGGTGCGCCGGCCGCCAGGTCGGGACCGCGGCCTGCAGCCGGGTTCTTAGAGACGACCGCTTGCAGGTACTCGGTCACCCAGGCGGGCCGTTCTCTGCCGAGTTGGGTCTGGATGGTCATTGAGATCGCGTAGCTCACGCGACCACCCTACTGAGCGGGGTTCCGGCTGGTTCTTCGCTCATCTTGGGATCAGGCGCCGTGGCCTCGATACCCGCCGGAGAACGGCTGGAGGGGCGGGGACCCTTCTCTCGAAACCGTTGAACGGTGTTCACTGCAAACGGTGCAATGGTTTCGAGAGGCCCCATCGCATCGTTTCAAGCTCGCGTACTAGGCCGGCCGAGCGCAGAGCTACAGTTCGAGATTCCCATCGTCTACGCGGAGACCTTCGAGTAGCTCCAGGGTGTCAGCGTGAATGAAATCGACTGGACCGTAGTTGTGATCGCCCTGTTCATGTGAGTTGTCGTCCGAGAGTTCGTCGTCCCCGGCCTGCCCTGGCAGCATAAGACCGAAAAGGGCTTCTGAATCGATGACCGACTCGGATGGCAATTCCCGACCCTCCGCCTCAGCTAGCCGCACGGCGCTCAGATGGGTTAGCCGTACTGCTTGAATGACAATGGCGCGACGTAGACCAACCGAAACGTCACCACGTTCCCTAGCCACGTCCGCCAGACGACTCACTGCCTCAGCTCTGCGCGCGATGCGTACGTCTGCGTTTCGGAGTGCCGTCAATTGGTCCCCGTCGTACAGCTTGACACTGAAGGGAACATCCAGATCAGGTTCAGGTCCGAGAAGCGGGGGAATCTTCTCGTTTAGAACTGCGTGAAACTTACTCCCTCGAACCGCACTGGCATAAGCTGCGTGCTCGTAATTGTTCAGCAGCACCTTTAACTGTTCCTGACGAGCTTTCTTCGCTTGTTTATTCTCCTCCGGCGGCGCCTCCGACCACGCTCGCTGAAGTTCCCATAGCGGCCAAACTCGGACCTCTGCGACCTCTACCGGGTCAAGAATTCTCATGGCGACGGCATCTGTCCGCTGGTTGGTCAGGTGCCGATTCACTCTAGTCCCGAGAGCTTCCCTGGTCTGGCCAACGTAAATTGGTTCCCCAAAGAAATCGAAGAAAGCATAAACACCCCACTTGCACGCGCCGAGATTCTTATCCCAGCCGGCTAGTTTTTGCCTGAAGAACTCCGATAGCTTGCTCCGCATCATCACCACGTCAGCGGGCAAGGTGGACTTATCTAGCGGCGGAAGCTCTCCGCGAAGTGTGCTCGTGCTTCGGCTCGACATAAGTTTGGTCCTTTTGTTTGGCTGCCACCCCGGTCACGAGTGGCAACAGGTACTCCTCCGCGAGCCACCCTACGGCTGGAACTGCCACCGCATCGCCGAACGCAAACTGGACTTCGGAATCGCGGAAGCCATCAATGCGATACTCACCCGCACCCATCAACCGAGCGTACTCGACACCGGTCATCCAACGCACTTGCATACGCCCGTGCCCGAGTCTGACGACCGCCTGCTTACTCGAACCTCCGCGAGCAGTTCGAAGACAGCCCGCGATGTCGTCCGGGCGGACTTCCCAGACCGGGACACCGTTTCGCGTCCGCCTATACGCAGTTCGATAAGAGGTTCGCGGGGACGACCGTAGACGCTCTACTCTCTCGCGTTGAATAGGCGAGAGACTCGCATCAAATGCCGCCGTGCGCTGATCGTCCCACCAACGCGTGTCATCGAGCGGAATTTGCTCGGTGATGTTGCCAAAACCTTGCGTGAGAGGAACCGGCGGTGCAGAAATCGGCATCTGATGTGTCAGCAAGGTGGGATCCCCAAAGACGCGCTGCAGATTATCCAATCGAACACCGGCGTCGTCGCCTACAGCGTGAGGAACATTCGGGCCTCGGTGTCCCACAACGAAAAGCCGGGGCCGCGACTGAGGAACCCAGCGCCGCGCGTCGAGCGCGAGTACGTCACAGGAATACTCGAGTTCGTTGAACTCCCGTACGACGGCCGCGAGATCCTCTCCTTCATGCGATGACGCAAGTCCGACAACGTTTTCGAGCACAATTGTCTGCGGCCGACGCTCCCCCATCTCGCGCAAAGCCTTTGTAAACCCGAAGAAGGCGTTAGATTCTCGCCCCGCGAGCCCCGTACGCTGGCCGGCTAGCGAGAGGTCGGTGCAAGGCGAGGATGCCCATGCGAGCTCGGCGTCCGGAAGCGTTGCACCGTCCACGTCGAACACGTTGCCGACCTCGTAGTGGCCGCCATCGCCGAACTGCGCCCGGTAGAGAGCTGCCTTCTGCGACGAGTAGTCGTTAGCCCAGACTGTCTTGAAACCTGCCTGCTGCAAACCCATGCGCGCCAGACCCACACCTGCGAAAAACTCCAGGACTCGAGGCATCGTTGGGGTGGGGAAGGGCAAGATTTCAGACATGGCTTCGTTCGCTAGTTCTACGGGTGAGGCAGTGATCTATCCTCGCACGAACCACCTCCAGCATCCGGTCGTGTCGAAGGACGACCATCGTGGTCAGCGCTTCGCCGCATTGGCCCTAGGCCTCGCATTGCTCGGTCAGACGTGAGCTGGCACAGGCCTGCCAACCGAGAGTGTCCGTAGCGCAGTAGGCGCGTGTTCCTCGGGCCTGAGTCTCATGACAGAGCCGTCACCTCAGGTGATCTGCAGCAGCGCTACCGTCTCAACGCTCCGCTGCGTCAAGCGACGTCGCGGGTCGGAACGCGATCAGACCCCTCCGGTTGCTCAGAGCTCCCTCCGAGAGCTTCGTCTACAGCTCCTGTCCGAAAACTCTTATTTCAAGGTTAGATCATGCGCACTAGCCTGAGAACATGGCCGCCAACCCGCCCTGGACAGACGAAGAACTACTGCTAGCCCTTGCCATCGCTGATGCCCGTGGATGGCGCGGCGGAAACCGATCAACGCCTGAGTTTCTCGCACTTTCGGTGTTACTCCGCAGGGCGAACTTCCCTGGTGCGACGGAGATCGATGAACGGTTTCGCTCAGTCAACTCAGTGAGCATGAAGATCGCCAACCTCGTGGGCGCAAACCCGGGTGCTCCTGGCGGTATGCGGAAGAGTAAGAAGGAAGTCGTCCTGGTCGAGACGTTCATGGCGAACCGTGAAAACATGCTCGCCGAGGCTGCGGCTTTGCGGGACAGTCTCACGATTGAGCTGCCAGCCGCCAACGTGTCCTCGATTGACGTCGCGGACGAAGAGCTCGCGCTGGTCGCAGCTGAGGGTGACAGTCGCTACGTGCTCGCGCTCAGAAGAGAACGAAGCCGTCCGCTACGCGAGGCGAAAATTCGGACGCTGCACCGTGCGTCGCGGCCCGTAGCCTGCGAAGTCTGTCGATTCGATTTTCTGGCCATGTACGGCGAGCTAGGACGCGACTACGTCGAAGTCCATCACCGAACACCCTTGCACGTCAGCGGAGAAACCAGTAGCAACCTGGACGACCTCGCGGTTCTGTGCGCCAATTGCCACCGTATGATTCACCGCCGCGGCTGGATAGCAGTCGACCAACTCTCCTCCATACTGCGAGAACAGGAAGCACGGCTGGCGATGCCTGACATCCTCGACCACGACGCAACCGTCATTGTCGAATCTGTGGGTGGTTCGGTGTTGCCCTCACATCGTCCATGAAATCATCGTGCTTGGGTTCCGCACGTCCCAAACTTGACAGCATCCTGATGGTCCGGGCTTTCAGTTGATGAAGAGAATTTACTGTTTCGGAAAGAATGGCAACTAAACTCCCATTCCTTCGTGGGTTTCACACCCGACGTAGGCGCGTCCGGGGGGGCGTCCACGTCCGCTGCCCAACGGTATCGAGCCAAGAGCAGCACGATTGTAGAGACCAACGTCGCGACAAGAACGGGCAGATCTGAGACCCCCCGTGCCCGCACCAAGCCCGCTCACACGCCTCAACCGGATTTTCCTTGGCAGCCCCACTGCGGTGCTTGTCGCCGCGTCTATGCAATTCTCGCTACCGCCGAACAAAATGCGCACGGCATTGGCTCCCAGCTCAGCGCCGGACCTGCCGCCGCCTCCGCAGTCCTGAACTCTCCTCACCCACCCCGAGGTCGTCCAGTGCCTTCACATTCACGTTCATTCTCCCACCGTTGCGCGATCGATGGTATTCAGGGACGCGGTGACCGATGATTCCCCTGCACCCGGGTATTTCACGACATGAACCCGAGTCACATAAGCTCGCTCGGTCCTCCTCGCTCTCCCCCATTCTTGGAGCCCCTCCTCATGCTTCCCCCTCGCGCCGCGCAGTCGCGCCTGCCCCGCCATACTCTGACCGCTGCGGCGGCAGCCCTCTCGATCATCGCGTTCGGGGTGCTCAGCGGTTGCTCGTCCGCAGCCGAGCCTTCCGCAGAAGCAGCCCCAACAGTCACGGTCACGACGACGGCCACTCTGCCCGTCGAAACGGTGACGGTCACGATCACAGAGACACCAGAGGTCGTGGTACCCGCCGAAGAAGTCAGCGCTCCTGAACCAGCGCCCGTTACGGCAGAACCGGAACCGGAACCAGCACCAGTGCCGCTCGCCGCGGTGCCCGTCGAACAGCCCTCGAACGTCTACTACAAAAACTGCACCGCAGCACGGGACGCAGGCGCAGCACCCGTGTACGCAGGAGAGCCTGGTTACGGCCCGCACCTCGACCGTGACGGTGACGGCATCGGCTGCGAGTAGCCGCCCCTTTGCAGGCCGGTAGAAGGCTGGGCCTTAGCTCCCGTGCACGCACCCCGCCGGCAGCGAGTTCCCGCTGATCGAGAAGTCGTCGCAGGTGAGGAAGTGCGCCTGGTTGAGGCCGAGCACGTAGGCGATGACGACGATGCCGCCGACCACGGCGACGATCAGCCAGCGGCGGCGCCTCGTGGTGCTGGACGCGAAGTCCGGCCACACGATGCGCAGCAGCACCCACAGCGTGAACGGCACGCAGATGAGCACCACGAGCAGCGCCGCGAAGTCGACGAGCGCGGTAGCGACGTCGTCCGAATCTGCGTCGACGAGGAAGTTCAGGACCAGCCACGCCGTCGGCACCAGCAGCACGGCCGCACGACCGATTCGGCCCCAGACAGGTCGCCGCTCGAGCAGCACGAACACGAACGCCGCCGTCGACGCCGCCCAGAAGCCGAGGATGTCGTCGAAGAACACCTCACCCCACGCACCAAACGTGAACGCCGGCCACCAGGCCACCGCCGCCATACCTACCATGACGACCCCGAGCGGCACGTCGCGCTGCCCATCGGCCTGACGAATTGCAATGTTCTCTGGGCTGCTCACACTCGAAGGTAACCTCAGGTCAGCGTCCCGGGAAGCCAACGCATCGACCCGTCGAACAAGACAAGACTTAAACACGGGGCGTTCATACCGCGCGACCCCCCTCCCTCCCGCGGTCACAGCCCTGGCATTTCGAACTTCGCTCCGCGGGCGTGGGAAGGAGCACACCAGCTTGACGTGCCATCGGAGTTATTCTCGCGCTCAATTATTTCTCCGAAAGTTATCGGCAGATCACCCGGATAAATAGCACGAGAAGGCATTTCGAAATCGAGTCGTTATCAAATTTGTTCAGCGGGCCGTCACTACGACCCGAGCATTGACTCATGACCCAGTACTCCCCACCACCTGGCCCGCCGCAGTACCAGGTGCAGCAACCGCAGAACTACTACCAGCCCCCAGCACCCGTTGCTCGAGGACTGGCAATCGCCGCACTCATTGTGGGGATCGTTGCCTTCTTCACGAGCCTGATTCCGATCTTCGGAATCATTGTTGCTCTCGCAGCAATTGCCCTCGGTATCACAGCCCTCATTCGACGACAGCCGAAGGGCTTCGCTGTCACAGGGCTGGCTCTAGGTGCCGTCGCGCTGGTTACTGCCATCATCGCGGCGCTTGTTGTTGGTGTGTTCACCACCGCAGTTGTGGAAACCGCCGAAGAGGCAACAGCCGTGACGGCCGCGCCTGTCCCCGACACCAATGGATCCAACACGGAACAGCAGGATGCAGACGCAGCTGACCAGGGAACTCGCGACAACCCCTACCCGCTCGGAACCACAATCTCTTCAGCAGACTGGGATGTAGTCATCAACAGTGTTCAGCTTGGCGCCGATGACGCGATCGCGCAGGCTAACACCTTCAACCAGGCTGCGACGCCGGGCAACCAGTACATCGTCGTGAACGCAACTCTTACCTACAAGGGTGCCGACTCCGCCTTTGCGAATCAAGTCTCGTTCTCCTACGTGGACGCGGGAGGCAACGTGTCCAATAGCTACGACACAGTGATCGTCCCGCCGGAGCCGACTCTGACGATGGAAGAGCTCTATGCGGGTGCCAGCACAACCGGAAACGAGGCACTACAGATCCCGATCGATGCGACGGGTGTTCTTCGCGTGGAAGCCGGATACTTCGTGGACCCAGTCTTCGTCGCGCTTTCGTAACCGATCCTCGAGAAGCGGCCCGCGTCCTGGCTTGGATGCGGGCCGCTGCCGGTAGATCCACCAGGCTTGGAAACATGCGGCCCGACTAACTTGCATGCACGTAGGACTCGCAACGCACATCCGCCCGCCGCCACCCAGCCAGGCGCCCCGTAACCGCGTGTAGCTTTCTCTCACCCCGTGTGAGAAGTTGAGTCGACCAGCGCCGCAGCTTCGCCGGAATCCCCCGTCACGCTTCGCCTGAAGGAGCACCCGATGTCGTTCCCCGCACGCGCATGAGCGCCATCCTCGAGTTGCCCATCATCAACTCTCCGGCGATGTGGATCATCTACCTCGTCGCCATCGCCTTCACGGTCACGCTGCTCATCCGCAAGAACAGCAAGAGCAAGCACGGCAAGACCAAGAGGTGGCTGCCGCGCGCACTCATCGGCGTCGTCGCCGGCGCCATCGTCGGGTTCCTCATCTACCTCGGCGGCAACGCCCTCGACCTGTTCGGCGTCGAGCTTCCAGGCCCCGTCGGCACGTGGGCCGCCGCCACCTTCGCCGGCATCGGCCTCGCCATCGCGTCCTTCCCCCACTCGAAGCCCTGGCGCAAGATCGTCGCGGCCATCTCGATCCTCGCCCACCTCGTCGCCGGCGCAACCGGCATCAACGCGCTCTACGGCCTCAACCCAACCCTCGGCTCCGTGTTCGGCATCGTCGAAGAAGACCAGATCACGCTCCCCGACTTCAACGCCGACAACCGGCAAGCCCCGACGCAGCCCCTCGCTTCGACCTGGCAGGCCCCCGCAGACATGCCCTCGGTCGGCGAACGCGGCTCCGTCCCCATCCCCGGCACCACTTCGGGCTTCGTCGCCCGGGACGCGGGCATCTACCTGCCCCCGGCGGCCCTCGTCGAGAACGCACCCGCCCTCCCCGTCGTCATCATGATGATGGGCTACGTCGGCAACCCCGACCCCACGATCATCAGCGACGTCCTCGACCAGTTCGCCGCCGACCACAACGGCCTCGCACCCATCGTCGTCGTCGCCGACCAGCTCGGCGGCCAAGGCGACGTCGACCCTGCCTGCGCCGACTCCGCCAAGTACGGCAACGCCGAAACCTACGTCACGACCGACGTCGTCAACTGGGTCAACGCGAACCTCAACGTCATCCAGGACCCCAAGTACTGGACCGTCGCCGGCTACTCCAACGGCGGCGGATGCGCAGCGAAGTACGGCGCGAAGGACCCGGGCACGTTCAAGAACATCATCAGCGTCTCCGGCGAGCAGTACCCGGGCTCCGAAACCCCCGACGCCGTCCAAGCGGACATCTACGGCGGAGACGCCGCAGCCTTCGAAGCGTCGAAGCCCGTCAACATCTTCCAGGCCGCCCCAGCAGGCACCTACGCGGGCATGACCGCGACCTTCACGGCCGGCAGCGAAGACCCCGACTTCGTGTCCATGGCCACCACCGTCTCCAACGCCACGCAAGCCCTCGGCATCGCAACCACCCTCTTCATCGTGCAAGGCGCCGACCACGGCGGCGACGCCGTCAGCGGCGGTCTCACCGAAGGCTTCAACGTGCTCTACCCGGTGCTCGGACTGTCGACCGGCACCTGAGCGAGCATCTGCAAAGCTCGGCGGGCTACGCGCGAGGCAAGCCCTCGGGCGCACTGGAGGCCGCGACCCAACGCGCTCGGCGTCGCACGAGCATCCACGCGATGCCGAGGATCACGAACCACACCGGGGTCAGCAGCAGCGGGCCGCGAGTGTCCTCGAACAGGCCGAGCACCACGAGCATGAACGCGAAGAACCCCAGCACCACCCACGTCAGGGGAACGCCGAAGCATAACCGGTAGGCGGATGCGGCGTGCAGCTCGGGCCGCCGGCGCCGGTACACGAGGTACGACGCGAGGATCATCGACCACACGAAGATGAACAGGATCGACGACACGGCCGTCACCAGCTGGAAGGCGTCATCGAAGATCAAGCCGAGCGAGCCACCCAGCAGCACGACCCCGCACGACAGCAGCAGGGCGTTGCCCGGGACCGCGGTGCGAGTGAGCTTCCCGAAGACGGATGGCGCCTGCCTCGTCGTCGCGAGGCCATACGCCATGCGGCTCGACGAGAAGAAGCCGCTGTTCGCGGCGGAAACCGCCGAGGTCATGACCACGGCGTTGATGAGGGCCGCCGCCCCACCCAACCCGATGAGCAGGAAGAGCGCCACGAACGGACTCTCGCTCGGGTCGATCTCACTCCACGGCGTGACGCACATGATGACGCCGAGCGCGAGCACGTAGAAGAACAGGATGCGCAGCGGAACCTGGTTGATGGCTCTCGGCAGGTTCTTCTCAGGGTCCTTCGCCTCGGCGGCGGTCGTGCCGACGAGCTCGATGCCGGCGAACGCGAAGATCGCGATCTGGAAGCCGCCGAGGAACCCGACGAAGCCGTTCGGGAAGAAGCCGCCGTCGTCCCAGAGATGCGCGACACTCGCGGTGTCACCGTTCGGAGCCTTGAACGACGTGACGATGAGGAAGAGGCCGACCACGATGAGCCCGAGAATCGTCACGACCTTGATGAGCGCAAACCAGAACTCGGCCTCGCCGAATGCCTGCACCGCGATCAGATTCAAGGCGAGGACAAACGCGACCGCGACGACCATCGGCACCCAACCAGGAAGGTCGGGCCACCAGAACCTCGCATACGTCTGCACACCGACCATATCCGCGGTCGCGATCGAGATGAGGCAGAGCCAATAGGTCCAGCCGATGAAGAACCGCGCCCATTCCCCGAGATAGTCGGCCGCGAAATCCTGGAACGTGCGATAACCGAGATCGGAGAGCAGCAGCTCCCCCATCGCTCGCATCATCACGAAGAGCATCGCTCCGACAACCACGTACACGAGCAGGATCGACGGACCCGCCTTATGGATGCCGATGCCGGACCCCAGGAACAGCCCGGTGCCGATCGCACCGCCGATCGCGATCAGCTGGATGTGCCGATTGCTGAGGCCGCGCTCGAGCCCCACTCCCGGCGGGGCGTCACCCGCGTCAACACCCCTCGCCGAAGACGAGGTGGAGCGGCGTGCGGCTGTCATCGAGGCGACAACCGCGGATGGGGGAAACAGCACACGGTGCTCATGGCCAGAGCTTAGAACTCGTCCGAAGAAAAAGCACCGATAAAGAATTGGTGGAGGACTCTGGAATCGCACCAGACAAGGCGTCTCAAGAACGCGTCCCCCAAGGGTTCCGAGTGTAGGCGTCGGTTCAGCGGAACGTCAAGGATTCGATGATCGATTCCCGTGTCGTCCGCTATCTCGGTGGTAATGCCGACGCGAGACAGCGGACGAACGGGGCTCAGCTCAGGCGAGCGCCGGTGTCGAGCTCTTGGCGCTGCGCCAGTCGATGGACTTCGCGAGCAGGCCGGTGACGGCGATGAGCACCGCAACCGCGAGGGCGACGACCCCGACAAGCGTCGACTCGGGTGCATCCGAGAGCCGCCCGAAGCCGACCCAGGCGACACCCCAGATGATGGCGGCCGAGACGGCGAGGTTCTTCCAACGCCAGATGTAGAACGTTGCGAGGCCGAGGACGGCGACAAGTGCGGCGGTCGTGGAGATCTCGCCGAGCGTGCTCTCGGCTTCGACACCTGTCGAGACGATGGCGGCGCCAAGGTTCGCGAGCGTGGCGACCGACACCCAGCCCAGGTAGAGGCCGAACGTGGTGTCGACGGCGAGGCGCTCACCCCAGTTCTCGGCGGGATGCGCGGCGATACGGCTCACGAGCACGATGCAGACGGCGAGCAGCGCGACGATGACGCCGACGCTCACCCAGATGAGGCCGAACTGGGTTACCAGCAGCCACCCCGCGTTGAGGAGCATGGAGAGGGCGGCCCACCAGCCGGTGGCTCGCGCCTTGGCGGAGTGCGCCTGCTTCGGCAGCCACTGCCACACGACGTAGGCGAACAGGCCGAGGTAGATGACCGACCAGATCGAGAACGCGGTACCGGCGGGAGCGATGAGTGTGGCGTCGGCGGCGAGGTTGCCGCTCGACGACTGGTTGACTTCGGTGCCGCCGAACAGGCCCACCCCGAAGAGGGTCCCGACGACGCAGAGGATTCCAGAGACGGTCACGAACAGACGACGAAGCAGATCGGAGGACATGCAAAGAAGCTAAACGATCTAACTGAATGAGCCGTGGGTGGTGACGAGCCCGTGCCCGCACAGACGAGTGGCCCGGCCCCCCTTGAACGAGGGACCGGGCCACCGAAGCCTGATGCAGTTCGACCTACAACTCGACCTTGCCGTTGTCACCCTCGAGCGGCTCGCCAGACACCTTCGACTTGATGAAGCTAAAGGCCGTCGCGATGCGCCCACCCGGGCTGTCCCAGTACTCGCCGCCGCTGGCCGTGAACTTCAGCACGCCCACGTTCGGGTCCTCTGGTCCGTTCGGGAACCACGCCTCAGCCGCGGGGTTCCACAGCTCGCGCAGCTTCTCCGGCGCATCCACGAGCCCGGCAGTGCCCGACAGCGAGACCCACGAGTCGTTCGAGCTCAGCGACACCCCGGCGCGCGAGTCCGCGCCCAGGTTGCGCACTGTCGTCGAATCCTTCTGGATCAAGAACCACAGGTCGCCGTCGAACTCCGCCTCCTGGATCGTGAGCGGATGCGCAACCAGCGAACCCGAGCCCTCGATCGTCGTGAGCATGGCGAAGCGGAAGTCCTTGACGAGCTTCGCGATCTTCGCGACCTCATCGGACTGCGTCGCGTTCGAGTGCGTGCCGTGGCCGTCATGCGTGGTGTGGTCAGTCATGTAATGCTCCTCGGGGTCGAATCCTGCACGCTGAGGCGCCCGCTCGGGGCGCTCCCGTTACCGGGACTCCGCGAACGTACGCACGGGGCATCCGAAACTCCCTCGTGTCGCCCGGGTGCCCGCCGTGCACTCCCGGCGCGCCACCTGGGAGGACCGCGCAGGCCGAGTGATACGGCTCGAGCTAGCGCCGGGCCCCGTAGCCGACCAGATCCCGCAGCCACCCCACACCGCGCACGCTGGCACCGACCGCCGCAGCACGTTCGCCCAGCTCCCGGTCGCTCGTCGCGACCGTCACGGACTCCCCCATCGCCAGGCGACGACGAGCCTCGTCGACGATCGCGTCGTCTCCGGAACCCTCAGCGCGAACAACGCTGACCCCAACGTTCGTCGCCGATGCACTCGCTCCTGGGCAACGAGCATCCCGCGCGGCGCCCTCGACGACGACAGCGAACTCCGGGAACCACCGATCCCCGGTGAGTCCGAGGTCCGCCGCTGGGACGCCCACGCCGGTGGCACTTCGGGAGGTCTGAGAGGGAGCGCCCGAGGTCGACCCGGAGGCCGCGGTCGGGACGCTGGATACTGCGGCTCGCGCTCCGGCGAGCGCGAAGGCGTGCACCTTCGCGAGCAGACGCTCGGCAGCTCCCGCGCGGTCCCGCCACCAGCCGTCCGGCACCGAGCCGACGACGTTCGCCGCATCGACGATGACCACCGGCCGCACCGCGAGCGCGGACCGAAGCTCGGGCCAGGCGGCAGCGAACCCGTGATGGAGGGGCAGGTCGTCGACCTCGTCGATGGGGACCCACCGCAGCTCGAGGCTCTCCGCGTCGGCGATCACGGGCTCGAAGGGGTGGACGACGCGGGCGACGAGCGTCGTGTATCGCCAGAAGCCGAGCTCCAGCACGCTGGTGAAGAGCGGAGTCATGGCCTCGGCAGGCACTCCGGCCTCCTCGGCGGCCTCGCGCAGCGCCCCGACGGTCGGCAGCTCACCCTCGTGGAGGGCGCCGCCCGGAATGCCCCAGGTGCCGCCGTGGTGGCTCCACTCGGCACGGTGCTGCAGGAGGATCCCGCGTTGCGGGTCCACGGCTACCAGACCTGCCGCGCCGAACCTGCCCCAGTAGCGCTGACCGGTGTCGGAGTACACCCACGCGTCACCCGGATCGCGTGGGCCGTGCAGGCGTCGCGAGACCTGTTTGCTGGCGGGGGAAGTCGTCACCAAGTCAGCTTCACACGGCGCGGCCACCCTGCCAAGGCCCGCGGGTGCTCGGCGTCACAGACCTCGGCGCCCGTCCACCGTCTCGAGGCCGCCCCCACCTGCCTCCGCCCGAGCTCGCCACGCAGGTGCTCCGCTCGACTTCGCAGGCACCTGGGCTGTGGATGCGGGCCCGTGCACAGCGGGCGAGAAAGGCGGCCGCGTCCCGAGTCGCCGAGCGCAGACTCGTGCCATGACAGCGATCCCAGCCCCGATGACCGACCCCATCACCACCGACGAGGACGTCCTGCGTCATGTGACCGCTCTTGTCGGACAGGCCTACCGGCGCCAGCTCTGGCTCATGTTCCTCGACGCCGACGATCACGCGCTCCCCGTGCTCATGCCGATCGAGGCCTACCCGCAACGCCCGACCCACCCGCAGCTCGAGAGGATCGCCAGCGTCATCTCCCTCATGATCGACGAGCTGCAGGCCGCGAGCGTCATGCTCACGTGGGAGAGACCCGGTCCCGGCGATTCGACTTCAGATGAGCGGCTCTGGGCTGCCGCGCTCGGCATCGTCTGCGAGGTGCGAGAAGTGTCCGTTCGGGCGCAGCTCCTCGCGTCCAGGGAGGGCGTGCGCCTGTTCGAGAAGGCCGAGTACTTCGCCGTCGCCGCGTGAGCTGCACCGTGCAGGCAGGACCCGTCGCGGCACCGTCATTCCGAGGTCAGCACCACCAGCTGCTGCGTCGCCCTCGTCATCGCGACGTAGCGGTCGACGGCACCCTCGATGCCTGTTCCGAAGCGGTCAGGGTCGATGAGCACCACGAGATCGAACTCGAGGCCCTTCGCGGTCTCCGGAGTGAGCGAGCGCACCCGCCCGCGGTTGTCGTAGGCGAGGGACCGGTCGCTGCCCACCGCGGTGATGACGCACGCGATCCCGTCGAGGTGCTCGTCGAGCCACGCGTCCAGCACGCCCTGCAGGTCAGCGACACCGCCGTACGCGACCGGGCGACCGCTGCTGCGCACCGAGACTGGCACGTTCGCGTCCGGGAGTGCCTCGAGGATGACGGGTGCGGCCTCGAGCATGACCTCCTCGGGCGTGCGGTAGTTGATTGTCAGCTGGGCGACCTCGGCCTTGGGCAGACCGATGCGCGCCAGCCGCTCCTCCCACGTCTCACGGAACCCGTGACGCGCCTGCGCCCGGTCGCCGACGATCGTGAAGCTCCTCGACGGGCACCTCGCGAGCAGCATCGCCCACTCCGCATCCGTCAGCTCCTGCGCCTCGTCGATCACCACGTGCGCGAACGGCCCAGCAAGCTCGTCGAAGTCGACGGGCGGCAGGGAATCCTCGTCGATAAGCGAATGCTGCGCGTCCTCAACCCGCAGCATCGTGACCAGCCCCTCCCCGTCGTCATCGCCCTCGATCAGGTTGTCGACAACGTGCGACATGTTCTCCTGCTGCGACGCCAGCGCCTCAGCCCGTCGCGCCCGCTGACGGAACTCGTTCGGGTCGCCCGTGAGGCGCCTCGCCGCATCGATGAGCGGGAGGTCCGAGACAGTCCAGGCACGAGCATCCGGGCGCTGCAGCCTGCGCACCTCATCCGCACCCAGCTCCGGAGCGCACCACTGCAGGTACGCCGGCACCGACCACAGGTCGGCGATCACCGAGGCCGGGTCGAGCAGCGGCCAGGCCTTCGCGAAGGCGACCCGCAGCCGCTCGTCCCTCAGGAGCGTCGCCCGCACCGAGTGCTCCGACGCGCTCGGCGAGCGCTTGTCGACAAGCAGCCGCAGGACCTCCTCCCACACCTGCTCCCGAGCCTCGTTGTGGGTGAGCCCAGGCTCGTAGGCCACGAACGCTTCCGCCCAGTCGGCCGCGTCGAGCGTCAGCTCCTGCGAGTCCGTCGTCGTCACCGTGAACGGTGCACGTGGCGGACGCTGGTGGTAGCGCACCGCCTTGCCCACGGCGCGCACCAGATCGAGCGACGACTTCAGGCGCGCGACGGATGCGTCGGCCTCGTCACGCGCATCCGCCCCCTCGGGCAGCAGGTCCCGCAGAGTGCACAGCTGCACGCTGTCCTCCCCCAGGCTCGGCAGCACGTTCGCGACGTAGTTCAGGTAGGGGCGGCTCGGCCCGACGAAGAGCACCCCGCCGCGGCCCTGCTTGAAGCGCGGGTCGGAGTAGAGCAGGAACGCCGTGCGGTGCAGGGCGACCACCGTCTTGCCGGTTCCCGGCCCGCCATCCACGACCAGGGCGCCGCGCGAACCCGCCCGGATGATCGCATCCTGATCGGCCTGGATCGTGCCGAGCACATCCCGCATCTCGCCAGACCGCGCGGAGCCGAGGCTCGCGATGAACGAAGACTGGTCGTCGAGCGCCACCCGCCCCGCCATCTCCTCGGGCACGAACACCTCGTCCCAGTAGTCGACGACCCGCTCCACGTTCCACCGGTACCGCCGCCGACTCGCCAGGCCAAGCGGATTCGCGTGCGTCGCCGCGAAGAACGGCTCAGCCGCCGGCACCCGCCAGTCGATGAGCAGGCGCCGCCCGTCCTCATCCGCGAGCCCGAAGCGCCCCACGTAGACATCCGGAGACCCGTCCGCTGGCGTCATACGCCCAAGGCACGCGTCCACCCCGAACCGCTCGAGCCCGCGAAGCTGCCGCGACAGGCGGTGGATCTCCGTATCGCGGTCAAGCGCCTGCTGCCCCGCCCCTCCATCGGTGAGCCGAAGCTCGTCGAGCCGCGACGCCAGCTCACGCTTCTGGCGCGACAGGGCCCCGGCGATCGCCGCGAACTGGCTGGCATCCTCGCCGACGAGTTCGGGGTCCGACTTGAACGACAGGTGCGGCGGAAGGGCAAAGACTTCAACAGGAGATGTCACGATCGCTCATTCTGGTGCCTCGACGGGGTCTTGCGGCAAGCCCCCTGGTGATCTATACCTTGGAAGAGGCAGGCGACTGCCATCTGGGCCTCCACTCGAGCAGCACCGCGATGCCGATCGCGACCGCCACGCCGATGGCCGTCTCGACGCCGCGCTCCAGCAGCAGCTGGCCCGCAGAGACGTCACCCGCGAGGCGGCCCATGACCAGCACCAGCGGCGTCAGGAACAGCAACCCGATCGTGTAGTTGCGCACGATGAACAGCTCCACCCCACCCTGCAGCGCGATCACCAGCAGCACCACGACCAAGCCGCTCGGCTCGAACGCCAACAGCACCGCTGCCACGCCAAGACCCAGCACCGTGCCCACAAGTCGATGCGTCGCCCGCAGCACCCGATGGAACCCCGTCGCCGCAGACAGACCCGCGATCGCAGACACCATCGCCCAGTACGGATGCCCGATGCCGATCAGCAGCGGGATGGCACCGGCGATGAGGGTGCCGACCGCGAACATCGTCGCCCGACCGAGCGCCGACGAACGCGCCGGGCGGACCGACCGAATCGACCCCGTCACCGGCGCCAGACCCGAACGTGCCTCGTCGGCACCAGCACCCGCGGCCCCAGCGCGTGCCGGATCGGCCCCAGCGGCAGCGGCGGCGGTCCCAGCGGCAGCGGCACTCGACGGCTGCGACGTCGCGGCTGCCCCGGTGCGCGCACGCGCCCGATCCACGACGGCACCGACAGCGCCGAACGCGAGCCCGAGCAGCAGCGACCATGCCGCCGTCACGACCGCGACGCCGATGCCGATGCCGACCAGCAGCACCTCGCCACCCACCGCGAGCGCCGCGATGGCGGCCAGCGCGAAGATCTGGAACATCGGGCCTGGTGGAGCCCACCGCACACGGTCGCCGAGGAGCGACATGAGGAACGCCCACACCGCCGCGGCGGGCAGCACGAGCAGAGCCCGGCCAGGCGAGAGCGCGATGACGGCGCCCACGCCGACCGACGCGAGGAGCGAACCCGCCGCGATCGACTGCATCCGGAGCCGACCGAACACGCTGAGCCCACGACCGTAGACGCTCGTGAACGCCCCGAAGACGGCGAAGATCGCGAGCGGCATCGACCCCGTCGCCCACAGGAGCACCAGCGGCACCCCGATCGCCAAGGCGACCCGAAGCGCCACCCAGTGATCGCGGCGGTAGGGGCCCATCGTCGTGAGGTCACGCCAACCGGGGATCATCGAAGGACGAGGAGAAGGCATTACCCCATTGTCTCGCGCCTGTCACGCGCCGGGCCCTTCTCCCCCGAACTCAACTCAAGGTCGCCCAACCCGACCCCGAAACTTAAGATAGGCTCGCCTTACTCGAAGCCGAGTCGCGCTGGATGATCAGCACGATTCGCAGGCTTGGCCCGTCCGCCCACGAAGCGCCCGTGCGGCCCCTGCAGCGGCTTCACATCCGTGCCCGAAACATCACCTGTGCGCGAAACACAGCCCATCCCCGAACCGAGGATCCGCCATGCCCAAAACGCTCACCACCCCCACCCGGCGCACCGCCGCCCGTATCCAGGGAGCCGGCCTCCTCGCCATCTCGGCGCTCCTGCTCGCCGGATGCGCCCCGGCCGACTCCGCACCTGCCGCCGATGCGGATGCCGCGGCAGCAGCGTCCGGAACCGTCACGATCACCGACAACCACGGCGAGATCGAAGTGCCCGTGAACCCGGAGCGCGTCGTCGCCCTCGACAACACCACGTTCCAGACGCTCAGCGACTGGGGCATCGACGTCGTCGCGGCCCCCAAGCCGCTCATGGAGAGCGTCTGGCCGGACCTCGCCGGTGGCGACGAGGTGCTCGACGTCGGCCTCCACCGCGAGCCCGACCTCGAGGCCGTCATCGAGGCAGACCCCGACCTCATCATCGGCGGCTACCGCTTCCAGGACTACTACGAGGACCTCAAGGCGATCCAGCCGACCACGATCGAGATCAACGCCCGCGACGGCGAAGAGGCGACGAGTGAGCTGAAGCGCCAGGTCGAGATCCTCGGCCAGATCTTCGACAAGGAAGAAGAGGCCGCAGAGACGATCGCCGCCTTCGACACGGCCATCGCCGACGCGAAGAGCGCCTACAACGGCACCGACTCGGTTGTCGGGCTCATCACCTCCGGCGGCGAGATCGCCTACGCGGCGCCGGGTGAGGGCCGCGGCGTCGGCCAGCTCTTCCCCACGATCGGCCTCACCCCGGCCATCGACCAGGCCGCTGAAGACGCCTCCCACGGCGACGACATCAGCGTCGAGGCCATCGCGCAGGCCAACCCCGAGTGGATGATCGTGCTCGACCGCGACGCCGGCACCGGCGAAGAGGGCGCAACCGCAGCTGCCGACCTCATCGCGGGCGCCGAGGCACTCCAGAACGTGCCAGCCGTGCAGAAGAACCAGATCGTCTACCTCGACCCGACGTTCTACCTCGACGAGGGCATCCAGGCCTACACCGGCCTCTACACCGACGTCGCCGCGGCGTTCGCCGGCGCCAACAGCTAGGCAGCGCCCCGCCCTGTGCCCCGCCGCTCGGAAGGCGCCCCCACGTCGTCCGGGCAGCGGGGCACAGCGCAGTGCACACCAGACAGCACACACAGCGCAGCACACACAGCGCAGCACCCCAGCTCACTCGCACCCGAGCACACCGCCAGCCCATGACAGCGAGCGAATGACAGCAACAGCCCAGCCCCCAGCCGCACCGGCGCCGCGGATCACCCCCGCGCCCCGCGTGCCGCTCCTCAACCGCAGAGGCGCCCTCCCGGTCGGCATCGCCGTGGTGCTCGGCCTGGCCGTCCTCTCGCTCTTCGTCGGGGCCTACGACATCGCGGGCAACGAGTTCGGCGGCGAGATGATCTGGATCTCCCGCGTCCCCCGCACCGTCTCGCTCGTGCTGGCGGGCTGCGCCATGAGCGTCTCCGGCCTCATCCTGCAGCTCCTCACCCAGAACCGCTTCGTCGAGCCCACCACGACGGGCACCACCGAGTGGTCGGCGCTCGGCCTGCTCGTGAGCTACATCGTCGTGCCCACCGCCGGCCTCACGACCCGCATGGTCATGGCCAGCGCCTCCGCCTTCATCGGCACCATGGTGTTCCTCGCCGTGCTGCGCCGCGTCGCGCTGCGCTCGGCCCTCATCGTGCCGCTGATCGGCATCATGCTCGGCGCCGTCGTCTCGGCCTTCACGACGTGGCTCGCGATCGAGACGAACTACCTGCAGATGCTGGGCACCTGGTTCATGGGCAGCTTCACGAGCGTCGTGCGCGGCCGCTACGAGGTGCTGTGGATCGTCGCCATCATCGTCGTCATCGCCTACTTCGTCGCCGACCGCTTCACCGTCGCCGGCCTCGGCAAGGACATCGCCACGAACTTCGGCGTCAACTACAACCTCGTGATGTTCATCGGCACCGCGCTCGTCGCCATCGCTACCGGCGTCACGACCGTCGTCGTCGGCTTCCTGCCGTTCCTCGGGCTCATCGTGCCGAACCTCGTCTCCATGGCCCGCGGCGACAACCTCAGGTCGAACCTGCCATGGGTGTGCGTGCTCGGCGTGGGCATCATCATCGTCTGCGACATCATCGGCCGCGTCATCCGCATGCCCTTCGAGCTGCCCGTCTCGATGATCCTCGGCATGGTCGGCGCCGCCGTCTTCATCACCCTCCTGCTCCGGATGCGGCGCGATGGCTGACACCGTGCCCCGCTCCCCGAGATCTACAGCCCGCCGCGTCGGCGACAAGCTCAGCGACGCGTCCAAGCCCGCCAAGCCGCCCCGCCTCTGGCTGCGCTTCAGCATCCTCGGCGCCCTCGTCGTCCTCTCGGCCGTCGGCGTGCTCACCTACGACATCGCCATGGAGCCCGGCAGTCGCGGCTTCTGGCTCGCCGTCAACCTGCGGGTCGTCACGGTCGCGACCGTCATCATCGTCGCCGCCTGCCAGGCCGTCGCCACGGTGCTCTTCCACACGGCGACCGGCAACCGCATCCTGACCCCATCGATCATGGGGTTCGACGCCATCTACGTCGTCTTCCAGACCGCCCTCGTGTTCTTCCTCGGCGGCGCGGCCCTCGCCTCGACCGACGGCCTCCCCAAGGTGTTCCTGCAGAGCTTCCTCATGGTGGGCTTCGCGACCGTGCTCTACACGTGGCTCTTCTCCGGCAAGCGCGGCAACCTGCACATCATGCTGCTCATCGGCGTCGTCTTCGGCGTGGGCTTCGGCTCGCTGTCGACCTTCATGCAGCGCCTCCTCACGCCGAGCGAGTTCGACGTGCTCTCGGCGAAGCTCTTCGGCAACCTCAGCAACTCGAACCCCGAGTACCTGCCGTGGGCCGCGCTCATCATCGCCGTCGTGCTCGCCTTCATCTGGCGCACCAGGAACACCCTCGACGTGCTCGCCCTCGGCCGCGACACCGCCGTCAACCTCGGCGTCGCCTACAAGCGCAAGGTCACGGTGCTCCTCATCCTGACGGCCGTGCTCATCTCCATCTCGACGACCCTCGTCGGCCCCATGACCTTCTTCGGGTTCATCGTCGCGACCCTCGCCTACCAGCTGACCGGGTCATCGCAGCACAAGCACGTCATCCCGTTCGCGATGCTCCTCGGCATGCTCACCCTGCTCGGCGGCTACTTCGTGCTCCGCCACGTGTTCTACGCGGCCGGCACCCTCTCGATCATCATCGAGTTCGTCGGCGGCCTCTTCTTCATCTGTTACCTATTACGTAAAGGTGCGCTGTGACTCCGCTTAGCTACCTGCTCCGAAAGGGCGCCCTGTGATCTCGCTCTCGAACGTCACCAAGACCTACGGCAAGGCGACCGTGCTCGGGCCCGTCACCCTCGACATCCCCGCAGGCGGCATCACCGCCCTCGTCGGCCCGAACGGCGCCGGCAAGTCGACGCTCCTGACGATCGTCGGCAGGCTGACGGATGCGAGCACCGGCACGGTCACCGTCGGCGGCCACGACGTGACGAAGGCGAAGAGCCGCGACCTCGCGAAGGTCGTCTCCATCCTCCGGCAGGAGAACCACTTCGTCACCCGCCTCACGGTGCGGGAGCTCGTCGGCTTCGGCCGCTTCCCCCACTCGCAGGGGCGGCTCACGCCAGCAGACAAGCAGCACATCGACCGGGCCATCGAGTTCCTCGACCTCACGACCCTCGAGCACCGCTACCTCGACCAGCTCTCCGGCGGGCAGCGGCAGCGGGCCTACGTCGCCATGGTGCTCGCGCAGGACACCGACTACATCCTCCTCGACGAGCCCCTCAACAACCTCGACATGAAGCACGCCGTCGCCATGATGGGCCAGCTTCGCCGGGCCGCGGACGAACTCGGCAAGACGTTCGTGATCGTCATCCACGACATCAACTTCGCCGCCGCCTACGCCGACAACATCATCGCCCTCACCGACGGGCAGCTCGCGCACTCCGGCAGCCCGAAGGACCTCATGACGACCGAGACCCTCGAGCACGTCTTCGGCACCCCCATCGAGGTGCGCCACGACGGCGACTACCCGCTCGCCGTCTACTACCGGTAGGCGCCCGGGGGTCGCTGCGCTGGGGGCTCGCTACGCCTCGAGGCCGTCGACCCAGGCACCGACGACCCCGCGCGCGGCCGCCGTCAGGCGCGGCGCGAGCTCGAGCGCATCCGTCCTGATCTTCCGCGGGTCGAGGTCGTGCATCGCCAGCTCGTAGGCGTTCGCGATGAGCCACGTCTCGACCATCCGCGGGTCGACCTCGAGGTGGAACTGCAGGCCGAGCAGGTTCGGGCCCGCGGCGAACGCCTGGTTCGGGAAGCCCGGGGTCTCGGCCAGCCGCGCGGCGCCGGCGGGAATCTCGAACTGGTCGCCGTGCCAGTGCAGCACCGGCACGTCGCGCAGCCCCTCGAGCACCGAGCCCGCTCCGTCTTCCGTGAGCGTCAGCGGCGAGAAGCCGATCTCGACCCTGCCCGTCGGCGCAACGGCGGCGCCCATGGCTGCCGCCATGAGCTGGGCTCCGAGGCACACGCCGAGCGTCGGGCGATCGGCCTCGACCCGAGCTCCGATCGCCGCGATCTCGGGCGCGAGGAACGGGTAGTGCTCCGCATCCCCCACCCCGATCGGTCCGCCGAGCACCACGACGAGGTCGGCCGCGAGCAGCTCGTCCGCGGTGATCTCGTCCTGCCCGGCTTCCAGGTAGCGGATGCCGTACCCGCGCGCGGTGAGCACCTCACGGAGCAGGCCGAGGTCCTCGAAGACCACGTGGCGGACGACGAGGGCGGTGAGCGACACGGCGGGCTCCTTCAAGGGGGCGGGTTGGGACGTCAGATGCGTGGCGGTTGGATCGGCGCAGAGCGCCGGACGTGGTCTTCGGATCAGATCGTCGGCTCAGGCGCGATGCGCGCGTAGGCCGCGAGCACGGTGCGCTCGGACCTCACGAGGTACTCGTCGAGCGCCTGGGCGGCGTCCTCGGTGTCGCCCGCGGTGTGGAGCGCGAGCACCCGCTGGTTGAGCTCGATGTACGGGGCGTGCAGGTACTCGAGGTCCTCGAGGAACCCGAAGGCGAGCCGGAGCTCGGCGGAGACGTTCGCGTAGACGCGGTCGAGCCGCTCGCTGTCCGCGAGCGCGACGATCGCCGTGTGGAACTCCATGTTCGCGGTGCCGACGGCGGCCCAGTCGCCGGCCTCGCGACCCCGGAGCGCGCGCTCGACGGCTTCTCGCATCCGCGTGCCTGCCGGGTGCCGACCGGGGGCCGCGCGCAACGCCTGCACCTCGATCATGCGTCGCACCCGGTAGATGTCGAGGATGGATGCGAGCGAGGGGACGGCCACGAAGACACCGGCATTGGGGCGGCGGGTGAGCAGTCGCTCCGCCGTGAGCATGCGGAACGCCTCGCGAAGGGTGTTGCGCGAGACCTCGAGCCGCTCCGTCATGGCGCTCTCCGAGAGGCGCTGGCCGGGAACGATCTCGCCCGCGACGATCATCTGGCGGAGGCTCGAGGCCGCCCGCTCGGCCCTGTCGAGGGTCTCGTCGGCTGCGTTCACGCTTCGAACTCTACCGGCGGGCTCGGGCGTCGAACTCGTCGATCGGATTCCGGAAACAACCCCGATACATCTTGTAACAAGACATTTACGCGTCTATCGTTGAACAATCTGTTGCTCAGCGTTGAACAACCGTAGGGTTGCCGCAATCACTCGCTGCTCCCCTACCGAACTGGAACGAGTCATGTCCTCTACACCTCCTCCCGCATCATCGGCCTCACCCGCCGGCAGCTCCGCCGCCGCCGACGAGGCGAGCACCCCCGAGAAGCTCAAACAGTACGCGAAAGCCCGCCGCACCTCCCTGGTCGGCGCCCTCTTCCTCATGGCCACCTCGGCCATCGGCCCCGGCTTCATCACGCAGACGGCGACCTTCACCCAGCAGCTCGGCGCGGCGTTCGCCTTCGGCATCCTCATCTCGGTCCTCATCGACCTCGCCGTTCAGCTCAACATCTGGCGCATGATCACGCTCTCCGGGAAGCGCGCGAGCGCCCTCGCGAACGACGCTCTGCCGGGCAGCGGTTACGTCCTCGCCGTGCTCATCGTCATCGGCGGCCTCGTCTTCAACATCGGGAACATCGGCGGTGCCGGGCTCGGCCTCAACGTGCTCCTCGGCCTCGACGTGAAGATCGGCGCCGTCATCAGCGCCGCGATCGCCATCGCGATCTTCCTCATCAAGCGCGCAGGCATCGTCATGGACCGCGTCGTCATCGTCGCGGGCGTCGCCATGATCCTCCTGACCGTCATCGTCGCGATCGTTGCCCAGCCGCCCATCGGCGACGCTCTGCGCCAGACGATCCTCCCCGACACCATCAACTTCGCCACCATCACGACCATCGTCGGTGGCACCGTCGGCGGCTACATCGTCTACTCGGGCGCGCACAAGCTCCTCGACTCCGGCAACGCCGGCCCCGAGCACATCAAGGAAGTCAACCGCGCGGCCGTGACCGGCATCCTCATCACGGGCGTCATGCGCTACGTGCTGTTCCTCGCCATCCTCGGCGTCGTCGCGAGCGGCGTCGTGCTCGACACGACCCTCAACCCGGCGGCCGACGCCTTCCAGGCAGCGGCCGGCGAGGCTGGCTTCCGCATCTTCGGCGCCATCTTCTGGCTTGCCGCCCTCACGAGCATCATCGGCGCCGCCTACACCTCGGTGTCGTTCCTGCCCGTCTTCTCGAAGCGCATCGCGGGCCGCACCGCGGACTTCTGGACCGTCGGCTTCATCGTCTTCTCTCTCGCCGTCTACCTCTCCATCGGCACCCCGCCGGCAACGCTGCTCGTCTTCGTCGGCGGCTTCAACGGCCTCATCCTGCCGATCGGCCTGACGCTGTTCATGTACATCGGCTGGTTCCGCCCGTCGAAGCTGGGCGGCGCGAAGTACCCGAAGTGGCTGCTCATCGTCGGCACGCTCGCGACGGTCATCACCTGGTACATGGCGGTCAACGCGGTCGGACCGATCTTCGACCTCCTCAACACCTGATCCGCGACCCCGAGCGAAAGGCTGACCACATGAACGCACGTGCCATCGACCTCAACAGCGACCTCGGCGAGGGCTTCGGCCGCTGGACCCTCGGCGACGACCAGGAGATGCTCGGCATCGTCACGAGCGCCAACGTCGCCTGCGGCTTCCACGCCGGCGACCCGCGCGCCATCCGCTCCACCGTCAAGGGGGCGGCGGATGCGGGGGTCGCGATCGGCGCGCACGTCGGCTACCGCGACCTGGCCGGCTTCGGGCGCCGCAACATCGACGTCGCCTCTGACGACCTCGTCGCCGACGTGATCTACCAGATCGGCGCGCTGCAGGCACTCGCGGCCGCCGAGGGGACCAGCGTCAGCTACGTGAAGCCGCACGGCGCCCTCTACAACACGATCGTGCACGACGAGCGTCAGGCCGCCGACGTCGTCGAGGCCGTGCGCCTCGTCGACCCGAGCCTCGTGCTCCTCGGCCTGCCTGGCTCGGCCGTGCTGCGGCTCGCGACCGAGGCGGGCCTGGCCACCGCGATCGAGGCGTTCGCCGACCGCGCGTACACCCCGCAGGGCACCCTCGTCTCCCGCCGGGAGCCGGGAGCCGTGCTGCACGACGTCGACGAGGTCGCGAAGCGCATGGTGCGCCTCGCGACGGAAGGCCTCCTCGAGGCCATCGATGGCAGCACGCTCGAGCTGCGCGCCGACTCGATCTGCGTGCACGGCGACAGCCCCGGAGCCACCGACATGGCCAGGCAGGTGCGGCACGCGCTCACCGAGGCCGGCGTCGAGCTGCGCCCCTTCGCGCCAGCAGCGGCGGCGACAGCGGCCACCACGTCCGCGACCGCGAGGAGCTGAGCCCACCCCATGAGAGTCCTCACCGCCCGCGACGACGCGGTCCTCATCGAGTGCGACAGCCTCGACGAGACGATCGCGCTCTTCGACGCCATGACCGCCCTGCGCATCCCCGGCGTCGGCGAGATGGTGCCGGGTGCCCGCACCCTGCTCGTCCCGTTCCGGCCTGCACGGGTCACCGCCGACGAGATCGAAGCCGCCGCCCGGGCGGCCGACCTCAGCGGCGTGCGTGCGGGAGAACCGCGGCGTCTCGAGATCCCGACGCGATACGACGGTGAGGACCTCGCGGAGGTCGCCGACCTCCTCGGCATCTCCGCCGACGAAGTCGTGCGCCGCCACACGAACGCGACCTTCACGGTCGGGTTCGTGGGCTTCGCGCCCGGCTTCGCCTACCTGACGGGCGACGACCCCGTGCTCGACGTGCCACGCCGGTCGACCCCGCGTACCCGCATCCCCGCAGGCTCGGTCGCCCTCGCCGGCACCTACAGCGGCGTCTACCCCCGCGAGAGCCCCGGCGGCTGGCAGCTCATCGGCACCACGGAGGTCCCCATGTGGGATCTCGACCGCGACCCTGCCGCCTTCATGGCGCCGGGCGACATCGTCACGTTCAGCGTCGACGCCGCGACCGAGCGGACGCGCGCGACCGTGAGCGCTGAACGCTCCGAGGCGCCTCGAGAGGCCGAACCCGCGCACCCCGCGGGCGACGATGACCGTGCCTCCGGCCTCGAGGTGGTCTCCCCCGGCCTGCAGACGCTGTTCCAGGACCTCGGGCGCGACGGCTACGCCAGCATGGGCGTCTCGGCCTCCGGGGCACTGGACGCGCCCGCCCACCGGCAGGCGAACCGCCTCGTCGGCAACAGCCCGGGCGGCCCCACCCTGGAGGTCGCCTACGGCGGCCTGCGCCTCCGGGCACACGGCCCGCAGGTGGTGGCCGTCGCCGGCGCCGAGGTCGAGCTGACCGTGGACGGCGTCCTCCCTCGCACCGTGCCGTTCGGCGCGGCCTTCGCCCTCGACGACGGCGACGAGCTGCAGCTCGGCTCCCCCACGTTCGGCGTCCGCAGCTACCTCGCGGTGCGCGGCGGATTCGACGCACCTCCCGTGCTCGAGAGCCTCGCGACCGATCTCCTCGCGGGGCTCGGCCCCGACGCACTCGAGGCCGGTGACGTGCTCGGCGTCCGCGAGCCCGCGGCGCCCCTCGCCCCGGCGATCTCCGTCGCCGACGCGGCGCACCGGGACCTGCCTGCCGCGGGCGGCGACAGCGTCGAGCTGCGCATCGTGCTCGGACCGCGCGACGACTGGTTCTCCGCCGAGGAGATCACCCGCTTCACGAGCCAGAAGTGGCAAGTGACGCCGCAGTCGAACCGCGTCGGCGTGCGCCTCGAGGGCGACGCCCTCACTCGCGCGAAGGGCGGAGAGCTGCCGAGCGAGGGCTGCGTCAGCGGGGCCCTGCAGATGCCGCCCAGCGGGCAGCCCGTGCTCTTCCTCGCCGACCATCCCCTCACGGGCGGCTACCCCGTGCTCGGCGCCGTCATCACCGACGACCTGCCCCTCGCTGGCCAGCTGCCCGTCGGCGCCACCGTGCGATTCCGCATCGTCGAACCGCGCATCCACCAGCCACGCACCCAGACCCCACTCACCCAGACCCCAGGAGAACTCCGATGACCCGCATCAGCAAGGTCCTCATCGCGAACCGCGGTGAGATCGCAGGGCGCGTCGCCCGCGCCTGCGCCGACTACGGGGTCGCTTCCGTCGCCGTCTACTCCGACTCCGACGCCGACGCCCTGCACGTGCGCCTCGCCGACGAGGCCGTGCCGCTCGAGGGCGAGACCTCGAAGGAGACCTACCTCGACGCCGACAAGCTCCTCGCCGCAGCCAAGGCGACGGGCGCCGACGCCGTGCACCCCGGCTACGGCTTCCTCTCCGAGAACGCCGACTTCGCGCGGGCCGTCGAATCCGCTGGCCTCGTGTGGATCGGGCCGCCGCCAGCGGCGATCGAGCTCCTCGGTGACAAGATCTCTGCCCGCCGCCTGGCCGAGCGCGTCGGTGCGCCCCTCGTCGCCGGAACGAGCGGCCCCGTCGACTCCCCCGCGGAGGCGAGCGCCTTCGCCGAGGAGCACGGCCTCCCCATCGCGATCAAGGCTGCGTTCGGCGGTGGCGGCCGCGGCCTCCGCGTCGCGCGCCGACTCGACGAGGTCGAGGAGCTCTTCGCGGCAGCAGGTCGCGAGGCCGTCGCCGCGTTCGGTCGCGGCGAGTGCTTCGTCGAGCAGTTCCTCGAGTCGCCTCGCCACATCGAAGCGCAGGTGATCGCCGACGAGCACGGCAACGTGGTGGTCGTCGGCACGCGCGACTGCTCGCTGCAGCGCCGCAACCAGAAGCTCGTCGAGGAGGCCCCCGCGCCCTTCCTGACTCCCGAGCAGCGGGAGCGCATCCACACCTCAGCCCGTGACATCTGCGCCGAGGCCGGCTACCGCAGCGCCGGCACGGTCGAGTTCCTCCTCGACGCGAACGGCATCATCTCCTTCCTCGAGGTCAACACGCGCCTGCAGGTCGAGCACCCCGTGACCGAGGAGACCGCGGGCGTCGACCTCGTGGTGCAGCAGCTGCGCATCGCCGACGGGCTCGCGCTCGAGGCGGCCGAGTTCGAGCCCCGCGGGCACGCGTTCGAGTTCCGCATCAACGCCGAGGACCCGGCGCGCGGCTTCCTGCCAGGGCCGGGCACCATCTCGCTGTTCCGCGCGCCGTCGGGTCCAGGCGTGCGCATCGACACCGGCGTCGAGACCGGCTCCGTGGTCTCCGGGCAGTTCGACTCGATGCTCGCGAAGCTCATCGTCACGGGGGCCACCCGTGAGGAGGCGCTCCGCCGCGCACGCCGCGCGCTCGCCGAGTTCGAGGTCGAGGGCGTGCCGACCGTGCTGCCCTTCCACCGCGCGGTGCTCGACGACTCAGATTTCATCGGCGGCGAAGGCCCCGACGGCGAGCCGGGCTTCGGCGTGCACACGCAATGGATCGAGACGACCTTCGCCGAGCGCATCCCGGAGCAGTCGCTCTCGGTCCAGCCGACGGACCCGTCCGTCGTGTCGACCTGGATCGAGCTCGACGGGCGACGCGTCGCCATGCGGCTCCCCGCGACGCTCTTCGCCGCGGGCGGCTCGGCTGCCGGGGTTTCGCCCGCCGGCGCGGCAGGTTCGGCGTCTTCTGCAGGGGCAGCGGATGCTGGCAGCGGGTCCGGCTCGTCGGTCGCGGCCCCCATGGCGGGCACGCTCCTGCGGTGGCTCGTCGATGACGGTGCTGAGGTCGAGGCGGGCACCGCGGTGGCCGTGGTCGAGGCCATGAAGATGGAGACGCCCGTACAGGTGAAGGCCGCCGGCACCCTGCGCCACCGGGCCGAGGCGGGCAGCCCAATCGCGGCCGGTGAGGTGCTGGCGGAGGTCGCTCAGGCGAGCTGAGCTCCGAGCCGCCGCGCCCCGAGCCAGACGAGGTGCCACCCGGAGCCGATTGTCGGTGGGTGCGGGCAGACTGGTTCGCATGACGGAACCAGCTGCCCGCGCCCACCATTCGATCGACTACCTCGAGTTCGGCGTCACCGACCTCGCCGTCGCCAAGCAGTTCTACGGCGACGCCTTCGGATGGACCTTCAACGACTACGGCCCCGGCCCCAACTACGTGGGCATCCGTCGACCGGGTGGCGAGGAGACCGACGAGGTGGGCGGCTTCCGCCTCGACCCGCAAGTCACTCCCGGAGGTGCCCTGGTGCTCCTCTACTCCGACGACCTCGAGGCGAGCATCGCCCAGGTGCGCTCGGCGGGTGGGGAGATCGTCAGCGGACCGTACGAGTTCCCGGGCGGCCGGCGCTTCCACTTCACCGACCCGGCGGGCAACGAGCTCGGCGTCTGGTCGAGCTCCTAGCGCGCTCCGGTCGAGCTTCCGGCGGGTCTTGGTCCAGCCCGCGCGAGCTCGCTACGGCGCTGCCGCCTGCGCGGCGATGCTGGCTCGCACCTCGTCGAGCACCGCCATGATGGCGACCGACTCGTCGAGCGGCATGCGCGGGCTCTCAAGTTCTCCGGCGTGCAGGCAGCGCTCGACCTCGAGCGCCTGGAACTGCATGCCGCGACCAACGTGCTGCGGTCGGTCGAAGCGCAGCAGCTCACGCTGCGGCCCGCCGCCGTCGTAGACCGTGAACGAGGTCGACGCGTAGAAGACGGCATCGATGTCAATCCACCCGTCGGACCCGACGATGGCTGCACGGTTCGAGCCCGGCGCATCCATGCGCGTGAGCGTCGCCGAGCTACGGCCTGCGCCGTGCCGCATCAGCACGGAAGCGGAGAGGTCGACGCCGAGCTCGGACGCCTCGCCGTCGACGAGGATCGTCGTGGCGGGCCCGAGCAGCTGTGAGGCCATCGAGATGCCGTACACGCCGAGATCGGCCATCACCCCGCCGCCGAGCGAGGGGTCGCCGTGCCGGCTCGTCGGAGACACGTCGAGGTTCTGGAAGTGCGAGCTCGTGAAGCTCACGAGCTCGCCGATCGCCCCGCGCTCCAGCACGTCGCCGATCGCGTCCGCCGTCGGCAGGAAGCGGGTCCACATGGCCTCCATCGCGAAGACACCCTTGGCACGGGCGGCCGCGACGACGTGCTCCGCCTCGGCGGCCGTGCTGGTGAACGACTTCTCGACGAGCACGGGCTTGCCGGCTCCGATCGCGAGCAGCGCCTGCTCCGCGTGGAGCGTCTGCGGCGTCGCGATGTAAACCACATCCACGTGCGGGTCGGCGACGAGGTCCTCGTAGCTGCCGTGAGAGGCGGGGATGGAGAACTCGGCGGCGAACTCGGCCGCCTTCGCCGCATCCCGCGATCCGACAGCCGCGACCTCGAGCCCCTGGGCCAGCAGGTCGGACACGAAGGTCTTCGCGATGTTGCCTGCCCCGAGAACTCCCCATCGAACGCGTTGTGTCGTCACGGGAAAAACTCTAGCGACGCGACCAACGAATCCGCCACAGCTCGAGCCGCGATGCCAGCCGCGAGAGTCGTGCGTCACGCTCTCTTGCTGGCCCCCGACCTAGCCGCAAGTGATCTAGCATTTCCTACGGTTCGCGAGGAGCGAATCAACCGTACGCCGTCAGGAGAACCCCATGCGCCAGCTCATCGTCACCGCCTTCGTCTCCGCCGACGGGGTCATGGAGGCCCCCGGAGGTGAAGAGGGCTACCGCAACTCGGGGTGGACCTGGCAGGACATCGACTTCGATCCGGCCGCCTACACGATCAAGGGCACCGAGCAGCTCGAAGCCGGAGCGCTTCTCCTCGGCCGCACGAGCTACGAGGCATTCGCGCCGGTCTGGCCCGGCATGACGGAGGAGTTCCCGAAGTACAACACCATGCCGCGCTACGTCGTCTCGACGACGCTCGAGACCGACGACCCGCGGTGGCCCGCCACCGTCCTGCGCTCCATCGACGACGTCGCCGCCCTCAAGGACGGCGACGGCGACCCGATCATCGTGCACGGAAGCGCCGAGCTCGGCCAGGCGCTCGCCGACGCCGGACTCGTTGACCGCTACAACCTGCTCGTCTTCCCGCTGCTCCTCGGTGCAGGCAAGCGGCTCTTCAGCGAGACCGACAAGGCCACCCAGCACCTCAAGCTCGTCGAGCACGAGGTCTATTCGAACGGCATCCAGAAGCAGGTCTTCGACGTCATCCGCTAGGGCAGGCGGATGCGGGGACGCATCAGTCCGCGAGTCCCGCACGCCTCGCGAGCACCGCGGCCTCCATGCGCGAGGTGACCCCGAGCTTGGCGAGCACCCGGGAGACGTGTGTCTTCGCGGTCGACCCGCTGATGTGCATCCGCTGGCCGATGCCCACGTTCGAGAGCCCCTCGCCGAGGGCGGTGAGCACCTCCCGCTCCCGTGCCGTGAGCTGCTCGATGCCGGGCACCGCCGGCGTTGCCGTGGGCGCTTCCTCTCGTGTCTCGGCGAAGCGGTCGAGGAGGCGCCGCGTCACCTCAGGCGAGAGCGCGCCGTCTCCCCTCGCCACTGCCTGCACCGCCGCCTGCAGCGCGGGCCCGGTCGTCGACTTGAGCAGGAACCCGGCCGCACCCGCGCGAACCGCGCCGAAGACGTACTCGTCGAGGTCGAACGTCGTCAGCACGAGCACCTGCGAGAGAGACTCGGCGATGATCGCCCGTGTGGCCGCGATGCCGTCGGTGCCGGGCATGCGAACGTCCATGAGCACGACGTCCGGTCGAAGCGCCCGCGCGTTGCCGATCGCCGCCGCACCGTCAGCGGCCTCACCCACGACCTCGATGTCGTGTGCCTCCAGCAGGAGCCGCAGCCCCGCCCTGATCGCAGCGTGATCGTCGGCGATGAGCACGCGCACTCGTGGCCGGGCAGCACCGACCGCCCCGGTTGCTTCGCCGCCCAGGTGGGCCTGGTCCACCTCGCCTGCTTGATCGGCTCCGTTCACGATGCCCTCTCGGTTCGGCGACCGGCCCCGCGCTCCGCGCCTCCCACGTTCCGTGGCACTCGCGCGCTGACGCGCCACCCTCCACCGCCCGCGATGGGCCCCGCCTCGAGGCGCCCGCCGAGACGCTCGGCTCGCTCGCGGATCAGCCCGAGCCCGTTCCCGGTGCCCGGGGCGCCGTCGACGAGCGTGCCGCCCACGGACGTGACGAGCACGGAGATCGACTCGGTGTCCTCCTCGAAGCGCACCTCGACGTCGGCCCCGGGAGAATGGCGCTCGCTGTTCGCGAGAGCCTCCGCCACGACCCGCGCGAGCGCTTGCTCGGAGGCGGCGGATGCGCTCGGCACCTCGCCGACGACCGTCACGTCGACCGCGCGCGTGTCTGCGACGATCTGCGCCACCTGAGCGAGCCGCGGCGGTGCGGCCAGCTCCTGGCTGTCGCTCTCACCGTGACGCAGGATGAGGATCATCGACCGCATCTCGTCGAGTCCCTCGAGGGCGGAGGCGCGGATGGCCTGGAGGGCGCCGGCCTCCCGGGGAGCGATCGCGGGCCCCGCGAGCGCCGCCTCGGAGGTGATCGCGATCGCCGAGAGGTTCGCGGCGACGACGTCGTGGAGGTCGCGAGCCATGCGCTCTCGTTCAGCGCGCACCGCTTCTTCGCGTTCCAGCACGAGCAGACGCTCGGCGTCATCGGCGCGCGCCTCCTGCACACGAGCCAGCTCCGCGCTCTGGCGAACCGAGCCCGCCCACCACAGCGGGGTGCAGAAGATGGCGAGGGCCTGCAGGCAGAAGAAGACCGCTTCCCGGAGTGTGGCCCCGAGCAGCAGGGGCGCGACGAACGCTGCCAGCACGGCCGCGACGACGACCCACTCCACGACCCGGAGCGCACCCCTCGAAGCGAACCTCCCCACGACATACAGCGCGTCGAGGACCAGCACGATCACGCCGAGCGCGCCGCCGACGACGAGCGTCAGCGCCGCCAGTGCGACGCAGACGGTGAGCACGGCCACCGGGAACCTTCGCTTCTGCGTGAGCGCTGCCGCGCCGATCGCGATCGCCACGAGCGTCGGACCGAGCTGCTCAGCGGAGTCGAAGAGCGCCAGCACGACGGCGATCGTCACGACGACGACGGTCGACGTCGTGTCCTCGTCGAGGTGCCGGATGCGCGTCTTCGCTGCCGCGAGCGTCCCACCGGGTTCCGTCATGCGACCATCCCAGCACACAGACGCAAGGAGGGTGTCCGCCGAAGGATGTAGCCCGGCGGCCGTGTCGACGCCCTTTGGCGGACGCGGGCCCGCGCTCACGCGCCTGAGGCTTGCCCCATGACCACAGAACTGCTGCTCTCGCTCCTCGGACTCGCGCTCGTCGACAGCCTGAGTGCAGGCACGCTGCTCATCCCGATCTTCTTCCTGCTCGCGCCCGGCCGCATCCGCCTCGGGCGCATGCTCACCTACCTGGGCACGATCGCCGGCTTCTACTTCCTCGTCGGTCTCGCCCTCACGGCCGGCGCGTCCGTGCTGCTGGACAGTGCCGCCGCGGTGCTCGAGACGCCCACGGCGTACGCCGTGCAGCTGTTCCTCGGCGCAGGCCTGCTCGCCCTCGCCATCCTCATGCCGACGAAGAAGAAGGAGCCGCAGCTCTCGCCCGCTGAGGTCGCCCCGGCCGGGAGCGGCGCTCCTCCCGCACGCCGGAACCCGCAGTCCGAACCGGCGCCGGCCGCTCCCGGGCGCCTTGGCCGCTGGCGCGAGCGGGCGCTCGGCGGTGGCTCCCCGGCGACCGTCATCGTGCTCGCCCTCGCGGCGGGTCTGATCGAGCTCGCGACGATGATCCCCTATCTCGCGGCCGTGGGCCTGCTCACGAACTCGGGACTCGGCGTCGCCGGATCGGCTCCGCTGCTCGCCGCGTACTGCATCGTCATGATCGTCCCGGCGCTGCTGCTCCTGCTCGGACGGGTCGCAGCGCGCCGCACCGTCGAACCCCGCCTCCGTCGTCTCTCGGACTGGCTGAGCCGGAACGCCGCCGAGAACACGGCCTGGATCATCGGCATCGTCGGCTTCCTGCTGCTCCGCGACGCGCTCTCGCATTCCGCGGGCTTCGAGCTCTGGCCCTTCAACTCCTGATCGGCGTCGAGCGTCACGCGAGGCCCGCGAAGCTCTGGGACAGCGGAGGCAGCCGCCCGGTCAGCGCACGCTGAGCTCGATGAGCTGCGCCTCCACCGACTCGCGCAGCGGCGCCCCGTCGAAGCGGCCGGCGCGGTTGCCGTGGGCGTCGAGCAGCAGCACCGTGGGAGTGACGACGATGTCGTACGGCAGCACGAGCTCCGGGCGGATGCTCGTGTCCACCTCGGCGAGCACGACCCCCGCCGAGGTGGCGGCGACGTCCTGCAGCATCCACCTCGTCACGGCGCATTCGGGACTGTCCGGGGCGGTGAAGAGCACGATGGTCGCGCGGCGACCCGGCAGCACGCCCTCTGGCAGCAGTTCGAGGTCGATCTCCGACTGCTCGGGCTCCGGCTCCCCCTCGCCGTCGAAACGGCTCACACCGCGCCTCGCGACCCAGCCGACCACGGCCACGATGAGCACGAGTGCCATGATCACGAGCAACACCACTGATGCGTCCACGCGGACAGCCTCGCATATCCGGGGGTCGAACGGTGAGGTCTGTGGCGCCGGGATCAGGCGCTCAGCTGCTGGAGCTGCGCCTGCAGCTCGGCTCGCCTCGGCGGCCCGCCGATGCGAGCGACCCGCGTGCCCGCGTCGTCGAGCACCAGAACCGTGGGCGTCTGCCTCACGTCGTAGCTG
Organism: Pseudoclavibacter sp. JAI123; assembly: GCF_013409665.1. Lineage (NCBI taxonomy): Bacteria > Bacillati > Actinomycetota > Actinomycetes > Micrococcales > Microbacteriaceae > Pseudoclavibacter > Pseudoclavibacter sp. JAI123. Next base: position 2,399,134 of record NZ_JACCCM010000001.1, read on the forward strand.
CGCGCGAGGTCCTGACGATCGGTGAGGTCGACTTCGGCGACGACCACGCCGGGCGTCTGGGCCGCGAGGTCCTCGAGCATCCGCTTGGTCGCGGGGCATCTGGCGCAGAACGCGGTGGAGAAGAGGATGAGCGTTGCGCGCTCCCCCTGCGGCGGCCCGTCGGCGAGCAGGTCCAGGTCCGGGGCACCGTCGAGCTGCTGGGCTGCGCGCTTCAGGCGCCCGCTCGTGCGCTGCATCGCCACTCCGACCACGGTGGCGATCACGACGAGCGCACCGACGAGCAGCGCAGCGGTGGTGGCGTCCATGCTGGTGCGGCTCAGCCCTGCGCAGCCCGGCGGCGGATGATCCCGCCGCGCAAGAGCAGCACGTACAGCTGGCAGCCGAGGCAGTAGCCGAAGACGGCGTTCAGGAACGCCGCGATGAACGCGGCCCCCGCGGCGACCGGCACGGCGAGCGGCACCCCGAGGAGGTGCAGGATGACGCCGCCCAGCGTGACCGCGAAGCCGACCCCCTGCGCGAACGTCGGCGGGGCCGCGTCCTCAGTCTCGGCCGGAGGGGCGAGACGCGGCCGGATGAAGCGGGCGAAGAAGCGGCCGTACGGGTGGCGCTGGATGCCCGCGAACGAGCCCCACGCGAACAGCGCCGACAGCGCGACCAGGAGGAGAAACCCTGGCTGCACGACCCGGTCGGGGAACGAGGCCCCGGCCGGTGCCACGAGGCCGAGATACACCGTCACGAGAAGGAGCAGCGCCGAGATGGCCGCGCCGAAGCGCGGCCCCCGGGGGTCGATTCGAGTCTGTGCCGACATGATGCTCCGTCGTGGGGGTGGCTTCTGGAGGATGCTCCTGGAACGCCCCGGAAGGGTGCGCTCCTCTCGACGGCGGATGCCGTGCCGAAAGGCTAGGCGTGTGCGGCGAGCGGGGGAACGACTGTGACGCTCCGCGACGCCCGAAGTCCTCGATGCAGCCAGGTTCCTCGGCAACGGAGTTGAGATGATGCCAGCATGAAGACCTTCACACTCCCGCAGACCGACGTGCGTGCATCCAGCATCGTGCTCGGCCAGATGCGCATCATGGACCTCGACGACGAGCAGCTGCGCACCCTGGTCGGCACGGCCCTCGACGCCGGCGTCAACGTCATCGACCACGCCGACATCTACGGCGGGGAACGCCACGCCTGCGAGCGCCGCTTCGGCGAGGCCATCCGCTTCTCCCCCGTCGAGCGCGAGAACGTGCTCATCCAGTCGAAGGTCGGCATCCGCGAGGGCTACTTCGACTTCTCGGCCGAGCACATCATGCGCACCGTCGACGAGTCGCTCGAGGCCCTCGGCACGGAGTACCTCGACGTGCTCCTCCTCCACCGCCCCGACACGCTCGTCGAGCCAGACGAGGTCGCCACGGCCTTCAGCGAGCTCCACAACCGCGGCAAGGTCCGCCACTTCGGCGTCTCCAACCACACGCCGGGCCAGGTCGACCTGCTGAAGTCGGTCGTCGCGCAGCCGCTCATCATCAACCAGGTGCAGCTGAGCGTCACGCACGCCCCGATCATCGCGTCGGGCATCGCCGCCAACATGGTGGGCCTCGACCAGTCCATCGACCGAGACAACGGCATGCTCGACTACGCGCGTCTGAACGGCATCACGCTGCAGGCCTGGTCGCCATTCCAGAAGGCGTTCTTCGACGGCGTCTTCATCGGCGACCGCGAGAACTTCGCCGATCTCAACGACGTCCTGGATGCGCTCGCCGAGAAGTATGGGGTCACGCCGACGGGCATCGCGACGGCCTGGATCACCCGCCACCCCGCGAACATCCAGGTGGTGCTCGGCACGACGACCCCGTCGCGCGTCGCAGAGTCGGCGGCTGGCTCGGACGTGCATCTCACGCGCGAGGAGTACTACAGCATCTTCACGGCGGCCGGCCACACGCTGCCGTAGCCCGCGCTGCCGGCGCGAGGCCGCCGCTGGCCACCTGGCGCCGCTGACGCCTCGCAGAGTTGTGGCCCGTTGCTGTTCCCGAGTTCGGGAACAGCAACGGGCCACAACTCTGAGATGCGGGAGCGAGGTGCGCGCGGGACCGGAGCGCGGACCGCGAGCGTAGACCGGAGCGCGGACCGCGAGCGTAGGCCGGTGCGCAGGCCGTCAGTCGACGGCGAGGGCCGCGACCGGGGAGACGCGCGTCGCGCGGCGAGCCGGCAGCAGCGACGCCGCGACCGTGATGAGCAGCGTCACGAGCAGCACCGCCGCGACCGTCACCCACGGGATGCTCGGCATCATGAGGCGTCCCACCATGGACCCGAAGGTGGCCTGCGCGCCCACCCACCCGTAGAAGACGCCGAGCAGCAGGCCGAACAGCGCCGACGACGCGATCATGGCGACGGCCTCGGTCACGATCATCCGCCGCACCTGCCCCGCCGTGAACCCGAGGGCCCGCAGCAGGCCGAGCTCGCGCCTGCGCTGCATGACGCTCAGCGACAGCGTGTTGACCATGCCGACCGCGGCGAGCAGCACCGAGAAGCCCAGGAGCACGCTCATGATGGCCGTCGTGACGTCGATGACCTGCTCGAACGCGGCGTACATCTCAGGCTCCATCTGTCCGAACTCGAGAGTGATGGTGCGGAACGTCTCCGTGGCGACGGCGAACATCGTGACGAGCGTGATGCCGATGACGAGGCCGATCACCGCCCGGCTGCTGCGTGCCGGGTTGCGCACGGCGTTGGCAGCCGCGAGCCGCGTCACGGGGCCGCGCCCGAGGGCCCTCCCGGCGAGGCTCATGAGGGGCGGGAGGATGACGGGCGATCCGATGACGACACCGACGAACGACAGCATGCCGCCGACGACGCTCACGAGCACACCGGTCGGGCTGGAGAGGCCCAGGTAGACACCGCCGACGAGCATGGCGACGCCCAGTGCGATGAGGATGACGGCCGTGATGCTGCGCCCGCGCCCTGCGCGCAGCTCCTGCATGGTCGGCTCGGCCGTGGACGAGGTCGCCGCGATCGGGGACACCGAGAGGACCCGGCGCGAACCGACCCAGGACGCGGTGATCGTCGCGGCGGTCACGGCGATGACGGGGGCGAGCACCGCGGGATGCACGATGGGGAACGCGAACGGCTCGAGTGCCCCGTTCATGATCGCGAGCTGCGCACCGAGGGCGGTCAGCCCGACGCCGAGGACGGCTCCCGCGAGCGCGCCGGATGCTCCCTGCACGAGTCCCTCGCGGACGGTGCGGGCTCGGAGCGACTTCCCCGAGGCGCCGATGAGGCGCAGCAGCGCGATCTCCTTCGTGCGCCCGGCGATGACGGTCGCGACCGAGTTGGAGGTGACGACGGCGCCCACGAAGAGGGCGATCGTGAAGAACAGGGCCGCGACGGTGCCGAGCACCGTCGCGAGCTGACCGATCTCGCTGAGACCCATCGCGTCGAAGTAGGCGGCGAGGTCGGCGACGATCATGATGAGCACCGTGCCGAAGGCGGCCGAGAGGGCAGAGACCAGCACGACGGCCGCGCCGCCGCTGTTCTGCTGCGACTCCGGGGCGCGGCGCGGCTTGCCGGCGCTCCTGGTCCCCGCACTGCTCGCAGCGGTCGCGGTTCCGGCGGCGCTCATGCTGCGGTCTCCATGGAGAGCATGAGGTTGGAGATCTCGGCGGCGCTTGTGCGGGGCCGGTCGGCGACGACCTTGCCGTCGGCGAGGAACACGACACGATCGGCGTGGCTGGCGGCGATCGGGTCGTGCGTCACCATCGCGATCGACTGGCCGTACTGACTGCTCGCCGTGGAGAGCAGCGAGAGCACCTCTCGCCCCGTCTTGGAGTCGAGGTTTCCCGTCGGCTCGTCGGCGAAGATCAGCTTGGGCCGTGTCGCGAGGGCTCGCGCGATGGCGACGCGCTGCTGCTGCCCACCGGACAGCTCGTAGGGGCGGTGCGCGAGTCGCTGCGCCAGGCCGAGGGTCTGGATGAGGTGCGTGATCCACTGCTCCTCGTCGCGGGAGACGGACCGGCCGTCGAGGTCGAACGGCAGCATGATGTTGCCTCGCACATCCAGCGTGGGCACGAGGTTGAAGGCCTGGAAGATGAAGCCGACCGCTCGGCGTCGGAGCACGGTCAGCTCGGCGTCGTTCATGCCCGTGATCTCGGTGTCGCCGAGAAACACGCGGCCGGAGGTGGCGCCGTCGAGCCCCGCCATGACATGCATGAGCGTCGACTTGCCGGAGCCGCTCGGGCCCATGATCGCCGTGAACTCGCCGCTTCGGATGCCGAGGCTGACGCCATCGAGGGCCGCGACGCTGCCGTGGGTGCCGTAGATCTTTCGAACGTCGACGACGCTCGCGACAAGGGAGGATGTGGTGTTCATGTCCACGACGCTACGGATGCGCCCCGCTCGGCCGCGTCCGCCCCTGGTCGCCCGCGCATGGTCCTCTGGGATGACACTGCCGCGCCTCGCGTCCAGCCTCCGGCCGAGGTTCGAGCAATAGCCTTGGCGCATGGCCTCCCCTACGCTCGTCTGGTTCCGTGACGACCTGCGCCTCCACGACCACCCGGCGCTGCACGTCGCGCTCGAACGCGGCGGGCCCGTCATCGCGCTGTTCGTGCTGGATGAGGAGTCCCCCGGCGTGCGTGCGCTCGGAGGGGCAGCGAAGTGGTGGTTGCACCACAGCCTCGATGCCCTGCGCGCGAGCCTGGACGAGATCGGCGGCTCGCTGGTGCTGCGGCGCGGGCGCGCGGAGGAGATCGTGCCGAGCGTCGCCGAAGAGGCTGGCGCGGGGCTCGTCGTCTGGAACCGCCGCTATGGCGGGGCCGAGCGCGACATCGACGCACGCATCAAGCAGGGCCTCATCGATGGCGGTGCCGAGGCCCACAGCCTCCCCGGCTCGCTCCTCACGGAGCCGTGGCAGATCCAGACCGGGCAGGGTGAGGCGTACCGCGTGTACACGCCCTTCGCCAACGCCTGCCAGAGCCGCTTCGACAATGAGCCCCCGCGGTTGCCCCTGCCGGCACCGGACGCGCTCCCCCGCGGCTCGAAGGCGACCTCGCTCGACTCCGACGCGCTCGACTCCTGGCAGCTGCTGCCGACGAGGCCAGACTGGGCCGAGGGACTTCGGGAGGAGTGGACGCCCGGAGAGCGGGGCGCCCACGACCGGCTCGAGGAGTTCCTCGACGGGGTCGTCACCGACTACAAAGCGGACCGCGACCGACCGGACCTCGTGGGCACGAGCCGGCTCAGCCCGCACCTCCGCTGGGGTGAGATCTCCTCCGCGCAGGCCTGGCACGCCCTCGATGGGCGCACCGGAGAAGGCGCCGCGACCTTCCGTCGCGAGCTCCTCTGGCGCGAGTTCGCCTGGCACACGCTCTACAGCTTCCCCGAACTCCACACGCGCCCCTGGCGCGCGTCCTACGAAGACTTCCCGTGGCCGGAACTCGACCGCGACGCGCTCGAGGCGTGGCAGCGGGGCACCACCGGGATCCCCATCGTGGATGCGGGCATGCGGGAGCTGTGGCGCACCGGCAGCATGCACAACCGCATCCGCATGGTCACCGCCTCTTTCCTCACCAAGCACCTGCTGACCGACTGGCGGCGCGGCGAGGAGTGGTTCTGGGACACGCTCGTCGACGCCGACCAGGCTTCGAACCCGTTCAACTGGCAGTGGGTCGCGGGTTCCGGAGTGGATGCCGCCCCGTACTTCCGTGTCTTCAACCCGGAGCGCCAGGCCGAGCGATTCGACCCGCACGGGGCCTATGTGCAGCGCTGGGTGCCTGAGGCGGGAACCGACGAGTATCCGGCACCGATCGTGGGCCTGAAGGAAGGTCGCGAGGCTGCGCTCGCGGCTTGGCGGGAGGTTCGGTGACCTGCATCCCGCTGCAAGAGCCGTGACTGTCCGAACTGTCGGTGGCCGGTGCTACATTGCCCGCACGTTCGAGTCGCAGGGGACTCGAGCGCCGCAGGACTCATGCACGAAAAGGGGAACACCATGGTTGAGTACCGCATCGAACTCGTCGGCCTCCCGGTCGCCGACGTCGACCGCTCGCGAGCCTTCTACGGCGACACGCTCGGCTGGCCGGTCGACCACGACCAGGTGGTGAGCGACGAGATCCGCTTCGTGCAGGTCACACCTCCCGGCTCCGCCTGCTCCATCGCCTTCGGCAACGGCATCAGCGACATGCAGGCCGGTTCGCTGCGCGCCCTCCAATGCGTGGTCACCTCCATCGAGGAAGCGCACGCCGATCTCACGCGCCGCGGCGTCGAGGTCAGCCCCATCGACGACCAGCCCTGGGGGCGCTTCGTGTACTTCGCGGACCCGGACGGCAACACCTGGTCGATCCAGGAGCTGCCCGACTACTCGAAGATGGCCGAATGGCAGGAAGAGCAGGGCGCTGGAGCGCCCAGCTGACCGGCCTCCACGCAACCCAGCAGTCCCACCACAACCGAAAGAAGGACGCAGAACATGACTGAGAAGAAGAACGGCTACGAGGAGTTCAAGGTCTCCGGCGAGAACCTGCTCGGCAAGGTCAAGGAGCTCATCCACGAGGGCAACGTGCGTCGCGTGTTCATCAAGAACGACGACGGCACCACCCTCCTCGAGATCCCGCTGACCGCGGGCCTCGCGGTCACCGTCGTGGCGGCCGCGCTGGCCCCCGTCCTGGTCGCCGTCGGGGCCATCGCGGCGCTCGTGACGCAGGTGACGGTGGGCGTCGACCGACGTGAACCCGGATCCGGGTCTGACGCGGACGAGAGCCCCGTGGGCGCCGATGGTGTCCCCAAGACCGACTCCGTCGCGCCCGCACCGACGGCGCAGGCAACCGACCCCGACCTGGGCCCGACGACGTCCTAGCCCACTGGGCCCTCGGGAACAGACCACGACCGCGGGCTCTGCGACGACCCGGAATGCCGACGGCATCCGGGTCGTTGCACCCCGCAGTCCACTTCGACACGACGGAAGGCGACCACATGAAGGTGTTCCTCACCGGGGCGACCGGTTATATCGGCTCTGCAGTGCTTCGGGCGCTCCTCGCGAATGGTCACACCGTGACCGCCGCGGTGCGCACCGAGGAGAAGGCGGCAGCCGTGCGGGAGGCGGGCGCGCGGGCCGTCGTCGTCGACCTCACCGACCGCGTCGCCCTGGCGCCGCTGCTCCGCCAGGCGGAGGGCGTCATCCACACGGCGTCGGCGCCAGACGTCGACCCGGTCTTCGTGCCCATCGTGCTCAACGAGCTCGTGCACTCCCCCACCCAGTTCGTGCACACGAGCGGCATCTGGCTGTTCGGGAACAACCCGGCCATCACTGAGGAGTCCGAGCCTGAGCCGCCCGAGATCGTGTCGTGGCGCGTGCCTCTCGACCGACAGGTCATCAACAGCAACGTCAACACGGCCATCGTCGCGCCCGCGGTCGTCTACGGGGGGCAAGGTGGTGTCACGCAGCTCCTCGCCGGGAACGGGTCGGCTCCGACAGCTCTGGTCGGCGACGGCGGCCAGCGGTGGACGCTGGTGCACGTCGACGATCTGGCTGAGCTCTACGTGCGCGTCCTCGAGAAGGGCGCCGCCGTCGGCTACGTCATCGGTGCGAGCGGGGAGAACCCCACAGTCCGGGAGATCGCCGAGTCGGCTGGCCCTGGCACCCAGGTGCTGGAGGAGGCTCCGGATGCGAGCCGCGAGCGCCTGGGCGCACCCTTCGCCGATGCGCTCCTGCAGGACCAGGCCGCGACTGGCGCGTACGCGAAGGCGGCCTACGACTGGGCGCCATCGCACGGCGACTGGCTGAAGACGGAGCGTGCCTGACCTCGCCAGGAACGGCCGGACACGCGCCCGCACCAGCACCCGCAGGTCGACTCCGTAGGCTTGCCCCGTGTTCCCCCTGAAGCCAGTGGATGTGCCCGACGTCGACCGGCGCAGTCTTCCCGTCTTCGAGGCGGGCTCCATCGACGTGCCGTACGTCATCGACGGCATGGACGAGGCCATCAGTCGGAACACGTTCTGGGAAGAGCATTCGCATCCGACGCACGAGCTCATCTGGAACACGCGGGGCGCCTCCTCACTGACGGTCGGCTCCCGCACCTGGACTATCACGCCGACTTTGGGCCTCTGGATCCCGGCTGGCGTCCGCCACACGGCTTGGACGCCAGCCGGCACCTGGTACCGGACCGCCATGTTCAGCGTGCAGAGCACCGCCCCCATCGCAGACGGCCCGGTCGCCGTCGACGTGACCGACCTGCTGCGCCTCCTCCTCGACCGACTGGCCGAGCCGAGCCTCGAGGGCAGTTCGCGGGCGACGACCGAGGCGATGGTGCTCGACGTGCTCACCCCATCCCCGCACGAGCTGCTCCTGCGCATCCCCGACTCCGAGCTCTTGGCTCCCATCGTCGAGGCGGTCCGTGCGGATGTGCGGGATGCCGGCACGCTCGAAGCGTGGTCGGCGCGGCTCGGGGTGAGCTCGCGCACCATTACCCGTCAGTTCCGAGCCGAGACGGGTCTCGGCTTCAGTCGCTGGGTGGCCGCGTTCCGAATCCAACGCGCGATCGTGTTGCTCGCGGACGGCGACAGCATCGACGAGGTGGCGATGACGGTGGGGTTCCGCTCGGCGAGTTCCTTCGGGACGGCGTTCAGACGGGTGACCGGGACGAGCCCCGGTCAGTTCCGCGTGCGGTGACGTCGCGCGCCGAAACGCGCACGGTAGTCACCCGCACCTCCATGCGGCAGCCTCACCGGATCGTGTCTGTTTCGCGAAGATTCGTGTCGTTTTGGCTCGATTGCAAAGCAGACCCGCGTCGCCTAGCTTTGGTAAGGCACGCCTAACCGGACCCGCTCTCGGGTCGAGGCTGCCATCGACTTCGACGACCCGTCCGCCGTCGCTGCCGTACTGCGGCGGCGATCACTGTGCGGGAAGCTCCTCAGGTCCACCCCCGAAAGGACACCATGCCCCGCGCCTCCAAGCTCGTCGCGCTCGCCGCGACCGCGTTGCTCACCGCAGGCCTCGCCGCCTGCTCGACCTCCCCTGCCGCCGACACCGGCGCGGAGCCCGGTTCGGCGAGCGGCGACTTCACGCCGATCACCATCGAGCACGCGCTCGGCACGACCGAGATCACCGAGAAGCCGGAGCGTATCGCGACCGTCAACTGGGCGAACCAGGAAGTCCCCCTCGCGCTCGGCGTCGTCCCCGTCGGCATGGCCCGCGCGGACTTCGGCGACGACAACGGCGACGGCATCCTCCCCTGGGTGAGCGAGAAGCTCGACGAGCTCGGCGGCGAGACGCCCGTGCTCTTCGACGAGACCGACGGCGTCGACTTCGAGGCCGTCGCCGACACGAACCCCGACGTCATCCTCGCCGCCTACTCGGGCCTCACGCAGGAGGACTACGACACGCTCTCCGAGATCGCACCGGTCGTCGCCTACCCGGAGACGGCCTGGGCGACCTCGTGGCGCGACATGATCCGCCTCAACAGCCAGGGCATGGGCCTTCAGGCCGAGGGTGACGCGCTCATCACCGAGCTCGAGGGCGAGATCGAGGCCACGGCCGCGAAGTACCCGTCCATCCAGGGCAAGAAGACGATGTTCCTCACGCATGTGGACGAGACCGACCTCAGCCAGGTCAGCTTCTACACGACGCACGACACGCGCAGCGCCTTCTTCGAGGACCTCGGCATGACCTTCCCGCAGAGCCTCGTCGATGCCTCCGCGAGCACCGACCAGTTCTCGCAGACCATCAGTGCCGAGCAGACCGACACGCTCGCCGACGTCGAGATCATCGTCACCTACGGCGGCGAGGAGCTCGTCCAGACCCTCCAGGGCGACCCGGTCCTCTCGCAGATCCCCGCCGTCGCGAACGGCTCGATCGTCAACCTGCCGGGCACCGAGCCCCTCGGTACGGCCGCGAACCCCACGCCGCTCTCCATCTCCTGGATCCTCGACGACTACGTCGCACTCCTCTCGCAGGCAGCCGACAAGGTCCAGTGACCCTCACCGCTCCTCCCGCAGCCGCCGGGGGTGTCGCCACCGTGCGACGCCCCCGGCGGTTGCGGGCGCTGTGGTTCGTCCTCGCGCTGGCCTCGTTGGGGGCGCTTGTCGTCGTCTCCGTCATGATCGGCTCGCGCGACGTCAGCTGGGCGGATGCGGTGGCCGCGCTCGGCGGTTCGACCGACGGCTTCGACGAGGCCGCGGTCGCGAAACGCATCCCGCGTACCTTCCTCGCCGTCGCGGTGGGCGCCGCACTCGGTGTGTCCGGCGCTGTCATGCAGGGCGTGACGCGCAACCCGCTCGCCGACCCGGGCATCCTCGGCGTCAACATGGGAGCATCCCTCGCCGTCGTCACCGGCATCGCCTACTTCGGCCTGACCTCCGCGTCCAGCTTCATCTGGGTCGCCATCACGGGCGCCGCCATCGCGGCCGTCTTCGTCTACGTGGTCGGCTCCCTCGGCAGAGGCGGCGCGACACCGCTCAAGCTCGCACTCGCGGGCGCGGCGACCTCCGCGGCGCTCGCCTCATTCGTGACGGCCATCATCCTGCCCCGCGGCGACATCAGCCAGAGCGCCAGGTCGTGGCAGATCGGCGGCGTCGGCGGCGGAACCTGGGACAGCATCTCGCAGGTGCTCCCCTTCCTCGTCGTCGGGTTCCTCATCAGCCTCCTCTCCGCGAAGGGGCTCAACTCGCTCGCGCTCGGCGACGACCTCGCGGCGGGCCTCGGCGAGAAGGTCGCGCTCACTCGAGGCGCCGCGGCCCTCGGCGCCGTCATCCTCTGCGGTGCCGCCACCGCCGTCACGGGACCCATCGCGTTCGTCGGCCTCGTCGTGCCGCACGCCTGCCGCCTCATGTTCGGCGTCGACCACCGCTGGGTGCTGCCGTTCTCCGCCGTCGTCGGCGCGTCGCTGCTGACGGGGGCCGACGTGCTCGGGCGGATCCTCACGCGCCCCTCCGAGATCGACGTCGGCATCATCACGGCCATCATCGGAGCCCCCATCTTCATCTGGATCGTCCGTCGCTCGAAGGTGCGTGCCCTGTGACCGCAACGCGTGCATCCGGGCAGCGTTCTCCCGCCTCGTCCCCGAAGTCCCTGGCACCGTCCTCGCCGAATTCGGCGATCGAGGCGACAGCCCGCGCCGTCGCCGCCAGCCGCGGCCGACGCGCGGCGCGCCGCCGCCTGCTCATGCTCGTGCTGGTCACGCTCATCGCAGCCGTCTTCGTGTTCTCGCTCATGTACGGGCAGACGTTCTACGGCATCGACCAGGTCGTCGCCGTCATCCTGGGCCAGGACGTGCAGGGCGCGACCTTCACGATCGGGCGCCTCCGGCTCCCCCGCGCCGTGCTCGCGATCCTCGCCGGCCTCTCGTTCGGGCTCGCCGGCGTCACCTTCCAGACCATGCTGCGCAACCCGCTCGCGAGCCCCGACATCATCGGCATCTCCTCCGGCGCGAGCGCTGCGGCCGCGTTCGGCATCATCACCCTGTCGCTCGGCGCGAGCGAGGTGTCGTTCTTCGCGATCTTCGTCGGGCTCGGCGTCGCGATCCTCATCTACGTGCTGTCGTTCAAGGGCGGCGTCACCGGCACGAGGCTCATCCTCATCGGCATCGGCATCGCGGCCATGCTCGACAGCATCACCAACTACGTGCTCTCGCAGGCGGCGCAGTGGGATCTGCAGGAGGCGCTGCGCTGGCTCAACGGCAGCCTGAACGGCGCATCCTGGAACGCCATCACGCCGGTGGCCATAGCGGTCGTCGTGCTCGTGCCCATCCTCCTCGCGCAGAGCCGCAGCCTCGCCGCGACGCAGCTCGGCGACGATACGGCGGCCGCCCTCGGGGTGCGCGTCAACCGCACGAGGCTCGTCGTCATCGTCACCGCGGTCGGCGTGCTGTCGTTCGCGACGGCCGCTGCCGGCCCCATCGCGTTCGTCGCCTTCCTGGCCGGCCCCATCGCCGCGCGCCTCTTCGGCGGGGGCGGTTCGCTCCTCATCCCCGCGGGGCTCGTCGGCGCGCTGCTGGTGCTCGTCGCGGACCTCGTCGGCCAGTTCCTCCTCGGCACCCGCTACCCCGTCGGCGTCGTGACCGGCGTGCTCGGCGCACCGTTCCTCATCTACCTGATCATCCGCACGAACCGCGCGGGAGGCTCACTATGACCGCAGACCACACCCTCCTCGTCGAGAAGCTGAGCCTCGGCTACGGCGACCGAGTCGTCATCGATGAGCTCGACCTCCTCGTGCCGCCAGGCAAGGTCACGGCCATCGTCGGCGCGAACGCGTGCGGCAAGTCGACCCTGCTGCGCTCCATGTCGCGGCTCCTCTCGCCGCGAGACGGGCACGTGCTCCTCGACGGCAAGGAAGTGCACAAGACGCCGGCGAAGCAGCTGGCACGGATGCTCGGGCTCCTGCCGCAGTCGCCGATCGCCCCGGAGGGCATCACGGTCGCCGACCTCGTGGGCCGCGGCCGCCACCCGCACCAGAACCTCCTCTCCAGGTGGAGCCACGACGACGACCTCGCCGTCGCCGCTGCCCTCGAGGCGACCGAGACGACGGCACTCGCCGACCGGCACGTCGACGAGCTCTCCGGCGGGCAGCGCCAGCGTGTGTGGATCGCGATGGCGCTCGCCCAGCAGACCGACCTCCTGCTGCTCGACGAGCCGACGACCTTCCTCGACGTCAGCCACCAGGTCGAGGTGCTCGACCTGCTCACCGATCTGAACCGCTCGCGGGGCACCACCATCGTCATGGTGCTGCACGACCTCAACCTGGCCGCACGCTACGCCGACCACCTCATCGCGCTCGCCGACGGCGGACTCCACGCGGCCGGTCGGCCCGGTGACGTCCTCACGGTCGACACCGTTCGCGCCGTGTTCGGCCTCGAGAGCCTCGTCGTCGAGGACCCCGTCTCCGGCCGGCCCCTCATGGTGCCGATCGGACGACACCACGCGCCGGGCGCATCCGTCACGCACTCCGAAGGTTCATCCGCGACAATTGGTGCTCGCACAACCGTGTGATGCACGCGCGCCGACACCGGGCCCGCCTGCCGGACGAAGGACAGGAGGCGGCGCATGAGCGATGCAGGCGTCGAAGTCCTCGCCTCCGTCTCGCTGCCCGCTGAGGGCGCGAGCAGCTCGGAGTCGCGGGCGCCGCTCGCGGAACGTGCCGAGGAGGCCGTGCCCGCCGGCTTCCCATCTCCCGCGCAGGGCTACTACTCGGGCCCCGTCGACCTCAACCGGCACCTCATCAACGATCCCGCTGCGACGTTCATCGTGCGCGTCAGCGGTGACAGCATGATCGGGGCCGGCATCTTCGACGGCGACGAGATCATCGTCGACCGATCACTCGAACCGCACGACGGCAACGTCGTCATCGCCGTCGTCGATGGCGAGCTCACCGTCAAGCGCCTTCGATTCGACCACGGCCGCGTACGGCTGGTGCCCGAGAACCCCGCCTACGCCGACATTGTGCTCGAGGAGCTCAGCGAGCTCACCGTGTGGGGCGTCGTCACGAGGTGCCTGCACCGTGTCTGAGGCGAGCCAGACTCGCGACGCGCCACAGTCATCGATCGCGATCGTCGACGCCAACAACTTCTACGCATCCTGCGAGCGCATCTTCGACCCGAGCCTCGAGGGCACGCCCATCGTCGTGCTCTCCAACAACGACGGATGCGTGATCGCGCGCTCAGAGGAAGCGAAGGCCGCGGGAATCCCGATGGGCGCCCCCTGGCAGGCCATCGCGCCGGAGGCCGCGATGAAGGGCGTCGTCGCCCGCTCGAGCAACTACGAGCTCTACGGCGACATCAACGCGCGCACAATCGAGCTCCTCGGCCGGTACACGCCGTCGCAGGAGGTCTACTCGATCGACGAGAGCTTCATCCGCCTTCCGGGCAGCCGCGCGGAGGCGCTCGCCGTCGCGCGCGAGATCAGGGTCGCCATGCGCAAGCTCATCGGCATCCCCGTCAGCATCGGCATCGCGCCGAGCAAGACGCTCGCCAAGCTCGCGAACCGCGGCTCCAAGTCCGAGCCGTCGCTCGGCGGGGTCTGCCACCTCGACGCCTACGGTCGGGAGCAGCTGAGCGGCATCCTCGGCACGATCGACGTCGGCGATGTGTGGGGCGTCGGCCGCAAGATGGCCGCGAAGTACGTGGGACTCGGCATCCGCACCGCCCTCGACCTCCGCGAATCGTCGCCGACCGCGATCCGGCGACGCTACGGGGTCGTGCAGGAGCGTGTCGTGCAGGAGCTCCGCGGCATCGACTGCCTCCCCATGGATGAGGTGCCGTCGGAACGCGAGCAGATCCAGTTCTCGAGATCGTTCGCCGTGCCCATCTCGACGGTGCAGGAACTCGAGGAGGTGCTCTCCGTGTACACGCAGCGCGCCTCAGCCCGCCTGCGGTCCCAGGGCTCGCTGGCCCGGGCGATGAGCTGCTACGCGGCCACCTCCCCCTTCCGCGAGGGGCACGAGTCGCATGCCGTGTCCGTCGCCTTCCCCGAGCCGACGGACGACCCGGTGGTGCTGTTCCGGGCGGCCGCCACGGCCCTGGGCCCGCAGCTGCGCAGCGACCTGAAGTACGTGCGCGTGGGCGTCTCGCTGTTCGAGTTCGTCGCTCGCGACTCGTACGCCGCGCTCGACATCTTCGGCGAGCGCAGCGAGGACCGGCGCGTGGGAGAAGCCCTCGACGCCGTCGCCGCGAAGTTCGGGCAGGAGTCGCTTGGCCTCGGCGTCGCCGGTCTTCGAGGTGGACGCAGCTGGACGATGCGTCGCGAGATGATCTCGCCGCGCGCCACGACGCACTGGGATGAGCTGGCCGTCGTCAAGGCGGAGTGAGTGCGGGGACCCCGGAGTTACAGCAAGTTCACTTGCTTGAACTGCTCGCCTTCGTGGCATACATACGAACACAGCTCGCTGAAGTCGCGTCCAGATCAGGTGATAGCCAGCGCGTGAGCCCGTGGAGAGCAACTCACGGGTGAGGAAGTTATCCACGAACCCGCAGAATGTCGGTGGTGCTCCGTAGGGTTGGGGGCATGCAGCAGCACCGCGATGGCCACGTTCCGGACCTGGGGTTCGATCCCTCGGATCCGGGGTCGGTCGCGGCGCGGCGGTCGGAGGTTCTGGCTCTGGAGGAGGCGGCTGCGGCGATGCTGGCGGCTGGCACCGCGCTGCAGTTGCGGGCGCACGCGGCGGCGTACGAGTTCGGGCACGCACTCGATGTCGCTGAGGGATGCGCGGAGTCGGCGATGCACGTGAGGTCGATCGCGAACGAGGTGGGGCTGCTCGTGAAGCTCGCCGCTGGCACCGCGCAGGGGCACCTCGCGTCCGCGTCGGTGACGTTACGCGAGTTCCCGGCACTGGCCCTCGCGCTCGAGGAAAACCTGGCGACTCCCGCGCAGGTGACCACGCTCGCGAGTGTCGGGTTGAAGGTGAACCATGCGGACCCCGCCGAGCAGGCGCTGCGGCGCGCGGAATTCCTGCAGGTCATGCTGGAGCGGGTGCGGGTGGAGCCGTTGCCGCCGAGAGCGTTGCAGAAGGCGGCCGAGCGGGTCGCGGAGGAGCTCACCGGGGAGTCCATCGACGAGCGCTACGAGCGAGCGAAGAAGCGCCGCCGCGCGACGGTCGAGGATCTCGGCGACGGCGTGAGCGTGCTCTGCGTGCTGATGAGCTCGTTCGTCGCGAACGCGGTCCTGGACCGGGCACGGAAGCAAGGGAAGGCGATCATCAAGGCCCGCCCCAAGCCCGGCGCGCAGGCGGCAACCGGAGCGGGCGCAGCAGCCGACGCGAACGCGAACCCGTCGAACGCGGCGAGCGGTGGAGACAGCACGGCCCTCGCGCCCGACGAACGCACCCTCGATCAGGTCATGTCCGACGTCATCGCGGACATGCTCCTCACGAGCGACCCCATGGCGGCGAGCCTCGCGAAGGGCATCCAAGCCATCGCGCACATCAGCATCCCCGCGACGACGATGCTGGCCGGCCCCAACACCGGCGGCCCAGGCAGCACGGGCCTTGCCCCGGCGCTGCTCGATGGCATGTCCCCCATGCCGCTTGAGGAGGCGAAACGCCTCGCCGCCACCGCCCCAGCCTTCATCCGCGTGCTCACGCACCCCGTGACGGGCGCAGTGCAGGCCGTCGACTCGTACAAGCCGACCACGGCGATGCGGGCGTTCCTCCAAGCCCGCGACATCCACTGCCGCTTCATCGGCTGCCGACAACCCGCAGCCAGATGCGAACTCGACCACACCAAAGACCACCAATACCGCGGCGAGACCGCCGTCTGGAACCTCAGCGATTTCTGCCTCGCACACCACATCGTGAAACACCACACCGCCTGGAAAGTCCGACAACTCGGCGGCGGCGTCCTCGAATGGACCACACCCAGCGGGAAGATCTACATCGACCGACCCGAACCCTACGACGTGATCTTCAGACCAAGCGACGAGCTCCCACGGATGGCTTCGGGGAGCCCAACGCCCGGAGCAGCATCAGCGACGGCGACTACGACGACGACGGATGACCACCCGCCAGGGGATGACCCGCCTCCGCGCCAACACGCTCCAAAACCACCGCCTTTCTAGGCTCGCCGGTTGCGAGAGAGCATGGCGAGATGGTTCCTGTCCGGTGCGGGCAGCCGAGTGGGGGTATCTGCGAAGGGGGCCCGGAACAGCTGCGAACGGCAGCTGGGAACAGCTGCGAACGGCAGCTGGGAATAGCTGCGAACGGGCGCCTGTTGCATCGCGTGTGACGACAGCAGCGCAGAACGCACCCCAGACCTCTCCGCATGCCAGCCCAGAGCAGGCACCGATCCGCATCGACATCTGGTCGGACATCGCGTGCCCCTGGTGCTACATCGGGAAGCGGAAGCTGGAGAGCGGTATCGAGCAGTTCTCCGCGTCGGGCGATGCCCCGGCCGTGGAGATCGAGTACCACAGCTACGAGCTCTCCCCCGATACGCCCATCGACTTCCACGGGTCGACGACCGAGTACCTCGCCGAGCGCAAGGGACTCCCCCTCGTGCAGGTGGAGCAGATGCTCGACCGTGTGACCGGCATCGCAAGAGACGTCGGCCTCGACTACGACTTCGACTCCGTGCAGCACGTGAACACTGTGCGCGCCCACGAGCTCATCCACTTCGCCAAGGCGAACGGCCGCCAGCTCGAGGCCAAGGAACGCCTCCTGAAGGCCTATTTCGTCGAAGGGCAGGACCTCAGCGACATCGGCGTGCTCGCCGACCTCGCAGAAGAACTCGGCCACGACCGGGCCGCGGCCGTCCACGCTCTGGAGGAGCGTGTGCACCACGACGACGTGCTCGCCGACCAGCAGCAGGCGCAGGCCTACGGCATCCAGGGCGTGCCGTTCTTCGTCATCGACGGCATGTACGGCGTCTCCGGCGCGCAGGAAGCAGCAACCTTCGCGGAGGTCCTCGCCAAGGTCACGAGCGACCGCGACGAGGCGAACGCATGAACGCCGAGACCGGCATGAGCGACACCAGCACGAGCGACACCAGCACGACTACGACCACGACGCTCGAGGAGCTGCCAGGAGCAGGCGCAGCGGCCCCGGCCGACGGGGTCGCGCCGGCCGCCGGTGGCTTCACGATGCTCGGCGTCGCGGGCACAGCCTGCGAGGGCGACTCCTGCCTCATCTGAACGTCACCTCGCCTCCGGTGTGATGGACTCTCCCGCATGGGATTCACGAGTTTCGCGGCCGTCGGAGACAGCTTCACCGAGGGTGTCGGCGACGAGCTGCCGGATGGACGCGTTCGTGGGTGGGCCGACCTGGTCGCGCAGGGCCTCGCCGTCTCGTCGGCGGAACCGGTCAGCTACGCCAACCTCGCGATCCGCGGTCGTCTGCTCGACGCGATCCTCGAAGAGCAGCTTCCCGCCGCCATCGCGCTCAAGCCACAGCTCCTGAGCCTCAACGGCGGCGGCAACGACATCCTGCGCCCGCGCGTCTCCATCGACGCCGTCGCCCAGCGCCTCGTCGACGGCGCCAAGCAGGCCCTCGACGCGGGCATCCATGTGATCCTCCTCTCGGGCGCCAACCCCTCCGACCACCTGCCGATGGGCAAGCGCATCAGCGCCCGCGGTGACGCCCTCGCGGCCGCCGTCCACGCGAAGATCCCCGCCCAGCCGGGCCTCACCTTCGTCGACAACTGGGCAGACCCCGAGCTCACGCACCTCGACTACTGGTCGCGGGACCGCCTCCACATGGGCGTCAGCGGGCATCAACGAGTGGCGGCCAACGTGCTCGCCGCCCTCGACGTTCCCGCGCCGGACTTCGGCCCCCGCGCCCCGAGCATCCAGCGCCCCCGCAACTCCGCGTACTGGCGCGAATACGTCCTCCCATGGATCGGCCGGCGCCTCACCGGGAAATCGTCGGGCGACACCCGCACGGCCAAGTACCCGACGCTCGAACGCGTCATCACCGAGTAGGCAGCCGACACCACGACCCCGAAGGCCGCAGCGCCGGTCAGGGAGACCCGGGCTTGGCCAGTTACCTGTAGAACCCTTCGCGGAGACGAATACCGTGCTCGAGCCACACCTTCATGGCCGCGAGCATGCCCGTCCACCCCATCGAGTTGCCAAACGCAGCCTTCGCACCGGCATCGCTCAGGCGCCAGGCCGCCTCGCTGATGCGCACCCTCGTGCGGGATCCGTCGTCAACAGGATCGAACTCGAACGTCGTCGTCGTGAAGCCTTGCCTCGCGCTGTCCTCATCGGCCTCCCACCGGACGACGATGCGGCTCGGTGCAACCGCCTCGATGACGTCGACGGGGAACGCCCCAGGGAAGTCCGCGAAGTCCCACTGCACCTCCGCTCCGGCCTCCAACCGCCCCTTCGCGCCTCCCGTCGTGAAGTACTCGGAGAGGACAGAGGGGTCGGCGACCGCCTCGTAGACCTCTCGCACACGCTTCGAGATGAAGCCCGAAACCGTGAAACCAAGCTCCGTCAACTCACCGCTCTCGCTCGCGCCGCCATCCTCGCCGACGCTGCTCTTCGTGCCATCGCTCATAAAAAAACCCTCTCACTCAGGCTTTGTGCCGTATAGTCGTGGAGTCGACGCATGATCACCCCGCTTCTCGCGGACATTCCAGATCTTGCCAGTCGCCATCCGCGCCACCGGATCCGTGGCCACCAGGACCCAAGTCCGAGACGCCGTTCCACTCAACAGCAGACACTGCTCGCGAAGACGCTCTCCACGAGAGCACACGGCTGACCAGCACGCGCCCACCCAGGCGCACACATGCTTGAAATACCGCGCCCCGCCAACGCAGGCGGGCTGCGCCGCAACGAAACGAAGATTCGCATCACACTCGCACTACCATTCACTCTGCCCGCACCTCGAGTCTCCTGGCGACAAGCCGACGACGACGTGTACGCGGCAACCATCAGCGACGAGTTCGCTGGCTTCATCACGATCGCAGACACCGGTCTGCACACGCTGCAGGGCCCTCAAGGCCAGAGCATCGGCGACTTCGGGACGCTCGACGAAGCCCAGGAGGCACTCGCCGCAGCCCTGTTCCCGCTCGAGCACGACCAGTCCGACGTCGCGGCAGCACGACCGCGTCGCCGCCGCGCGGGCCGACGCAGCGCCGTTGGCACGCGCACTGCCGGATAGCTAGGCGAACTGCTGGATAGAGCTTCCGGCGCAACGGCCCCTCGAACGGGGCCGCCGAGGAGTCAACGCCGTCGCCGACAGCAAGTAGCCGCAGCCCATTTCCGGGCTGCGGCTACACCTGTACCAGGGGCTAGAACTCGGCGTCAGGTTGAAACCGAGACGGCCGCTCAGCCCTCCCCCGGGTCGTCGCTTTCGGCCACTGCGACCGTCGTCGGCGCAACGGCCGGGTCCGCCGCCTCCGGACGCGCCTGTCCCGGCAGCACCGGGTCAGGCCGCCAGCCGTGCGCGTGAAAGTGCGTGCTCTCCCCAGAACCGCCCTCGTCTCTCCAGCGCTCCTCGCCCTCGGGAACTCCCTCTTCGATGCTGTCTTCACCCATGATCGTCGCCGCCTCACTGCGCTCGGATCCCGCGGGCGACTGACTGTCGCCCGACTCATCCCAGAGAAGCACTCGAGGCTCCGAACCGGATGCACGCGAGTCGAGCAGTCGCTCCGCATCCGCACCAGCGCTCGCACGCCCACCCGCATCCAGCACCAGGCACCGGCAGCAGCACCAGCACCAGCACCAGCACCCGCACCAGCACCGGCACCGGCACCGGCCGGAGCTAGTCCGCGAGCGGCTCGATCGCAGTGATCTTCGCCGACCACGGGCAGTACACGTCGCTCGTGACGGTTCCGTCCTCGACGTACTCGGGAAGACCGTCGCAGACCTCCGTCGTGAAGTCTGCGAACTCGAGCGTTGCCGGGTCGATGTGCCACGTCCACGGTTCGTTGACGGACGCGTCGCCGCGCACGACGGTCCCCAGAGGGATCGCCGACACGTCCTCGCCGTCGAGGAGCTTCTGCGCGTGCTCGACGAGCTCCGGGGTTGCGAGCTCGACCTTGAAGCTCTGATCGACGACCTGGAACGTGGCGACCGCCCGCGTGAGGGGCGCGTCCGCTTGCGGCGAGCATCCGCTCAAGGCGGCAACCGCCCCGGCACTCAGGAGCACCGCGAGGCCAGTGGATGCGGCGCGACGGGTCTTGGACATCAGGAGCCTCCGTTGTCGGGGACGTGCTGTTCGAGCCAGCGTTCCAGCTCGGGAAGCGCTTCATAGGCGATCGTGCCGTGGCTCGCGCCTGGCACGGTCACGGCATGGACGTCGACCCCGATGGATTCCTCGTGGGCGACGAACGCCGCGGTATCGGCGGGCAGCACCAGCTCGTCCGCGCTCCCCTGCGCGACGAAGAGCGGCGCCTCGAACGCCTTCGCCCCGGCCGAGTTCTCTGCAAGGAGCGTCGCCCAAGGCTCAACCGTGGTCGGGTCGTGCAGCGTGAAGTCACCGACGAGCGGCTGCCCGATGTCGTGCAGTTCGGTGAGGCTCGTGAGCAGGCACAGCGAGTTCATCTGCGCGACCTTCGCGATGGCAGGTGGAGTGAGGATGCCCGAGAGCTCCACCCCCGGCACGTCCGCGTAGACCTCGGCGAAAGCCGGGAACGCGTACGAGCCGATCGTCACGCCCGAGATATCGTCGAGGTGAGAGCCCATGAGTTTCGTCAGGTCCGCGGCGGGTGCCGCCGCCGCAACCGCCACGACCTTGAGCTCGGGCGCGTAGCTCGGCGCTTCCTGGGCCGCGAACAGCACAGCCTGGCCGCCCTGCGAGTGCCCCCAGAGCACAACCTCGGTCCCGGCCTCTGCTGCTTCGATCTGCTGCGCCGCGCGCACCGCGTCCAGCACGCTTCTGGCCGCCGTCTCTCCCACGAGGTACGAATCCTGCCCGGCGTGCTTGCCGTCGGCGGTCACAACGCCCATCCCGAGGTAGTCGGTCGCGACGACCGCATAGCCGCGGTCGAGCATGAGCCGCATCCCCTCGATTCCGAGGAACGGATCGAACGCGCGTGAGGGAGCGCACGACGGGTCGGTGCCGGTCGTGGGGTGCCCCCAGGCGAGCACCGTGCGGCCCCCGGCGGGCGCCTCCCCATCCGGGACGACGACAACGCCCGTGACCAGCACCGGCGAGCCGTTGAGATCGGTCGACGAGTACATGATGCGCCACGCCTGCGAGCCGAGGGGTGTGCCGAGGAGCTGCTCGCTCCGCACGAGGATGCCAGGCTCGCTCGGCGCGTCCCCGCCCGGCAGCTCGTAGAACGCGGCAAGCTCACCCTGCTCGATCGTGTCACCGCTCACACGCAGCACCTCGGCGCCCACGATGATCGCGACGAGAGCGAGCGCCCCGGTCAGGACGAACGCGGCAGCACGCTTCGGAGCTCGATTCCGGGTCCGAGCCCCGCTCGGCTGGGGCGGGCGCGAACCGGTCGCTCGACGCGGGGATACCTCTGGCGGGTTCGCTGGCATCTCGGCCACTGGTGGTCCTCTTCTGAACTGCTCCGGCCTCAACTGCTTCCTGAGGCGAGCTTCGACGCAGCCTGCGGGGATTCGGGGCTACGAGATCAGTGTCGGCCCGCCCAGGCAGGCGGTCAAGCAGCAGGCGTTACCGCGAGCGCCGGTTGCTCGCGCGGCACCTCTCCCCCTCGCGAACCGCGCCGGAGTTCACCGCCGGGCATGACGCCGGCGATCACCAGTGCGGCGAGCCCGGCAAGCGTCACCGCGGCGCCGGCCCAGAGCGGCGAAGCGTAGCCGAGCCCGGCAGCGATGGTCAGCCCGCCGATCCACGCGCCGAACGCGTTCCCGACGTTGAAGGCGGCGATGTTGGCGCCGGAGGCGAGCGTCGGGGCGTCACCAGCGAAGTTCATGATGCGCATCTGCAGTCCGGGGACCGTCGCGAACCCGAGGCCGCCCATGAGGACGAGCAGCACCAGCGTCGCGACCTGGCTCGACGCGAGCAGCGCAAACGCGACGAGGATCACGATGAGTCCGGCCAGCAGGACCAGCAGGGTGCGCCCAAGGTTCCGGTCGGCGGCCCTGCCGCCGACGATGCTTCCGACGAAGAGGCCGACGCCGAAGAGCACCAGGAGCCAGGGCACGGTGGACGCCGCGAACCCGGACACCCCGGTCAGCGTGAAGGCGATGTAGCTGAACGCCCCGAACATGCCGCCGTAGCCGAGCACCGTGATGGCCATCGAGGCCCAGACCTGCCCGGAGCGGAAGATGCGGAACTCGGCGAGGATGCTGCCGCCGCCGCTGCGCCCGGCGGACGCGGGGATCAGCACCGCCATGCCGACGAGAGCGACGACGCCGATCGACGCGATCACCCAGAACGTCGAACGCCACCCAGTGGCCTGTCCGATGAACGTCCCGATCGGCACGCCGAGCACGTTGGCGACCGTGAGACCCGCGAACATCAGCGAGATGGCCGCTGCCTTCCTGTTCGCGGGAACCAGGTTCGCGGCGACGACCGCGCCGATCCCGAAGAAGGCGCCGTGACTGAGGGCCGCGACGATGCGCCCGAGCATCATCACCTCGTAGCTGGGTGCCAGCGCCGAGAGCACGTTGCCCGCGATGAAGATGATCATGAGCCCCACCAGCGCCTTCTTGCGGTCCAAGCGGGTGAGAGCGACCGTGAGTCCGATCGCGCCGACTGCCACCGCCAAGGCGTAGCCGGAGATCAGGGCGCCGGCGACAGCCTCCGAGACGGCGAAGTCGGCCGCGACCTCGGGGAGCAGCCCCATGATGAC
Organism: Pseudoclavibacter sp. JAI123; assembly: GCF_013409665.1. Taxonomy (NCBI): domain Bacteria; kingdom Bacillati; phylum Actinomycetota; class Actinomycetes; order Micrococcales; family Microbacteriaceae; genus Pseudoclavibacter; species Pseudoclavibacter sp. JAI123. The sequence goes on from NZ_JACCCM010000001.1 coordinate 2,422,296, forward strand.
GAACTCGGTCAGACCGATTCCGAACCCGCCGAGTGCGAGCGCGAAGAGCGCGATTGGCATGTTTCCTCCAGCGATATACGGCGTGTGCAGTAGTTGCACACGCAACGAAGAAGATCGTTGCACACGCGCTATATCCGCGCAAGTGGAGTAGTATTGGCAGCCACGCACCTGAGGAGGGCACATGGGAATCGCCGACGACGCCGTGGAGATCCGCGCCAGAGGCTGGCGCACGCTCGCGGCCCTACACGGACTCATCGAGATGGAGCTCGAGCGCTCCCTGCAACGCGAGCACAAGCTCTCGGTCGTCGAGTTCACCGTCCTCGACGCCCTGAGCCGCCAGGACGGATGGCACATGCGGATGCGTCAGCTCGCCCGCGCCGCCGCACTCTCGAGCAGCGCGACCACTCGCCTCGTGACCCGCTTGGAAGACCGGAAGCTGCTGACGCGCATCCTGTGCGACGACGACCGACGTGGCATCTACACGGAACTGACGCCGCTCGGCCGCGACCTCCTCGAGCGTGCACGTCCCACGCACGATTCAGTGCTCGAGCAGTCCTTGTCCGAGGCAGCAGAGGTGCCTGAGCTCGCACCACTCGTCGGAGCCCTCCACGCCGACACCCTCGTGTAGCCACTCCCGCCGCAAGGACCAACGGCCGGGGCTCGACACCAGGCCTCGGACCGCGGGCCCGGAACCGAGGCTGCGACCGGGCGCTGAACAGGGGCGCCGTCGCCGCGCAGCGCCGGAGTGCGCGACCATAGAACAATGACCGCAACCCTCGTCGCCAAGGACCTCGCCGGTGGCCACGACCACCGAACGCTCTTCTCCGCCCTCGACCTCGTCGTCGCCCCGGGCGACGTGGTCGGAGTCGTGGGTGCGAACGGTGCCGGCAAATCGACGCTGCTGCGCCTCCTGGCCGGCATCGACGAGCCCCAGGAAGGCAGCGTCTCGCTCGCACCCGCCGACGCCTTCATCGGCTGGCTGCCACAGGAGCACGAGCGCGTCGCCGGCGAGAGCGTCGCGCAGTACGTGGGCCGCCGAACCGGCACCACCGAGGCGACCAGGGAGATGGATGCGGCCGCCGAAGCCCTTGCCGAGGAGGCGAAGCCCGGCGCCCCCGACCCCGGCGAGATCTACGCGGTCGCCCTCGAACGCTGGCTCGCGAGCGGCGCTGCCGACCTCGAGGAGCGCCTCCCCGCGGTCCTCGCCGAGCTCGGCCTCGAACTGAGCGCCGACGCCCTCATGACGTCCCTCTCCGGCGGGCAGGCGGCCCGAGTCGGCCTGGCAGCGCTCCTCCTCTCACGATTCGACATCGTGCTCCTCGACGAGCCGACCAACGACCTCGACCTCGACGGGCTCGATCGCCTCGAGGCGTTCATCCAGGGCCTTCGCGGCGGAGTGGTCCTCGTCAGCCACGACCGCGAATTCCTCGCCCGCAGCGTCACGCGTGTGCTCGAGCTCGACCTCGCCCAGCACAGCAACCGCGTCTACGGCGGCGGCTACGAAGCCTTCCTGGAGGAGCGCGCCACCGCGAAGCGGCACGCGCGCGAAGAGTACGAGGAGTTCGCCGAGAAGAAGGCCGACCTCGTGGGGCGCGCGCGCACGCAGCGTGAGTGGTCGAGCCAGGGGGTGCGCAATGCGATGCGAAAGGCTCCAGACAACGACAAGATCCGTCGCAAGGCGTCCACCGAGTCCAGCGAGAAGCAGGCCCAGAAGGTGCGCCAGATGGAGAGCCGCATCGCCCGCCTCGACGAGGTCGAGGAGCCGCGCAAGGAATGGCAGCTGCAGTTCACGATCGGCTCGGCTCCGCGTTCGAGCAGCGTCGTCTCCACCCTGTCGCGCGCGGAACTCCGCCTGGGCGACTTCACGTTCGGCCCCGTGTCCGTGCAGGTCGACGCCGGCGACCGCATCGGCATCACTGGCCCGAACGGCGCTGGCAAGTCGACCCTCCTGCGCCTCCTCCTCGGGCGCATCCAACCGGATTCGGGCACCTCGAGCCTGGGTTCGAGCGTCGCCATCGGCGAGATCGACCAGGCCAGGGCGGCCCTCGCGGGCCCCACGCCGCTCGCCGAGCAGTTCGAAGCGCAGGTGCCCGACTGGCCAACCGCCGAGGTGCGCACCCTCCTCGCGAAGTTCGGGCTGAAAGCCGACCACGTCGGTCGAAGCGCCGACGAGCTCTCCCCCGGCGAGCGAACCCGGGCGGGCCTCGCCCTTCTCCAGGCCCGCGGCGTGAACCTGCTGGTGCTCGACGAACCCACCAACCACCTCGACCTCGTCGCCATCGAGCAGCTCGAGCAGGCGCTCGAAAGCTACGACGGCACCCTCCTGCTCGTCACGCACGACCGGCGGATGCTCGAGACCGTGCAGCTGAACAGGGCCTGGCACGTCGAAGGCGGGCAGCTCACCGAGCGCTGACGCCGCGCAGGGACTTCCCGTGACGCACCGATTAGGGTGACTCGCATGGCCACCGTCATCCTCGTCCGCCACGGACGCACCACGGCGAACGCGAGCGGACTCCTCGCGGGACGCACCCCGGGAGTCCTCCTCGACGAGACCGGGCGGGCTCAAGCCGCCGCGACCGGGGCGAGGCTCGCGTCGGTGCCCCTCGCCCGCCTCGTCACGAGTCCTCTCGAGCGATGCGTCGAGACCGCGGCCGCGATCCGCGCGCAGCAGCCCACCGACCCCTTCGACGCCCCTCACGTCGACCCCTCGCTCGACGTCATAGACGAAGACCTCACCGAGTGCGGCTACGGGGCCTGGCAGAACCGGAGCCTCGCCGACCTCGCCAAGGAAGACCTCTGGGCGACCGTCCAGACGCAGCCGTCCGCCGTCACGTTCCCCGACGGAGAATCGATGGCCGCGATGCAGTCGAGGGCGGTCGCCGCGGTGCGTCGGCACGACGCCGACGTCGAGCGCGAGTTCGGGCCCGGCGCCGTCTGGGTCGCCGTGAGCCACGGCGACATCATCAAGGCCGTGCTCGCCTACGCGCTCGGGATGCACCTCGACCTGTTCCAACGGCTCGCCGTCGGACCCGCATCGACCTCGATCATCAGCTACGGCAAGGCACGCCCGAGCGTCCCCATCATCAACTCCGATGCCGGAGACCTGTCCTGGCTCGCCCCGTCGCACGCTGCCGCGGCAGGTGGCCCCCAGACGGGAGACGCGACCGTCGGCGGCGGCGCGGGCAGAGCCTCCTGAGCATAGGCTTGAGACCATGACGACCCTCGTGCACGAATTCGACTGGCCGGACCGACTTGTCGTCGGCACGCTCGGCAAGCCCGGCGAGCGAACCTTCTACCTGCAGGCACGCGACGGCTCCCGCGTCGTGAGCGTCATCCTCGAGAAGGAGCAGTCCGCTCTGCTCGCCGAGAAGGTCGACGAGATCCTCGACCAGCTCATGCTCGAAGACGGCAACCGCTACAGCGTTCCGAGTTCGACCCCCATCGAGCTCATCGATGAGGAGCCGCTCGACACTCCCGTCGACGGCCGCTTCAGAGTCGGCACGATCGGCCTCGGCTGGGAGCCGGCAACCGCGCAGGTCATCCTCGAGGTGATCCCCGTCGTCGAGGTCGAACTCGAGGTCGACGCGGACGTGGACACCGAGGCTCTCGAGGCTGAGCTGGCCCGCATGGCCGGCCTCGACGAGCTCGTCGAGGCGGCCGAACCCGAGGAGCTGCTCCGCGTGCGCATCCCCGTGGGCTCGGCCCGTGCCTTCGCGAAGCGGACCCTCGAAATCGTCGGCGCCGGCCGATCGCTGTGCCCCCGCTGCGGCCTCCCGATGGACCCGGAAGGCCACGACTGCCCGGCAGACGACGGCCTGTGACCGAACCCGAGCCGAACGAGGGAACCGCGGACACGGCTCAAGTGCCCGAGTCCGAGGGGCCGACGGCGTCCACGTCGATCGCCTCCGACCCGGGCGACGCCGACCCGGGTGACACCGCCTTTGGTGACGCCGCTCCGAGCGGTCCGGTGCTCGAGCTCACCGCCCGGCTCATGAGCGCGTCGAACGCGACCTTCGTCGGCACCTACACCGTTCCAGGTGCCGACCCTGTCGACGTCGTCTACAAGCCATCCCGCGGCGAGAAGCCGCTCTGGGACTTCCCGAACAACGACCTCGCCAATCGCGAGGTTGCCGCGTACCTCGTCTCAGAGGCCCTTGGCTGGAACATCGTGCCGCGAACCTGGCTCGGTGACGGCCAGTTCGGGCCCGGGATGCTCCAGCTGTGGCAGGACATCGACGAAGCGCAAGACCCCGTCGATCTCGTCGCCGCGACCGAGGTGCCGGGAGACGGTTGGCGGACCATCCTCAGCGGCGAAGACGAGACCGGTCGCGAGGTCGTCCTCATCCACGAGGACTCCCCCATCATGCGGCGCATGGCGATCTTCGACGCCATCGTCAACAACGCTGACCGCAAGGGCGGCCACGTGCTCGCCATGCCGGACGGGCACCGCTACGGCGTCGACCACGGCCTCTCATTCCACGTCGAGCCGAAGCTGCGGACCGTCCTGTGGGGGTGGGTCGGCGAGCCGATCAGCGACGATGAGACGACGAGCATCCGAAAGCTCCACGAGGCGCTTGCCGACACGCGTGACGGCGGTCTCGGAGCCAGGCTCGCCGAGCTCCTCTCGGTCGCCGAGCTCGGGCAGCTCGCCGCCCGCGTTGAACGCCTCACGGCCGAACGCGAGTTCCCGGCCCCGGAGGGCGACATGCCCGCGGCGCCCTGGCCGCTCTTCTGAGACACGACCCTCGGTTGCCGGGCTGCACGGCGCGCCGCCCAGTGACGAGGCACGGGGCCCCGGTGACGCGCGTTGTCGAGGAGACTCCAACCCTGGGTGCCTAGCCTTGCTGCAGGCCGACGAGCTGACCCCACCGTGGCCAGCCGCGACCTGAGTCGCGGTGACGCAGCGTCGATGAAGACCGCGTCCACGAACACGCAGAGGAGTCAGCCATGACCAGCCCGGAAGCCGTCGCACAGCCGGAGTTCGCCCTCAGCCGCACCGTCGCCGCTCCTCGCGAGCGCGTCTGGCGCGCGTGGACGGACGCCGACGACCTCAGCCACTGGCACCACCCCGTGAGCGTCTCGACGCCTCGCGAGACCATCAACCTCGATGTCCGAGAAGGCGGCGCCTACGCCTACACGATGGTGAACGACGACACCGGCGACGAGTATCCGACGGCGGGCACCTACCTGCTGGTTGCCGAACCGGAACGCCTCGTCTTCACGTGGGGCTCGCCCGACGACGATCCGGCGGCATCCCCTGTCGTCAGCGTCGACCTCACGACGGGCGACCATGAGACCGGCACCGAGGTCGCACTGCACGTCCGGGGAATCCCCGGCCAGCCCGGTGACGACAACGTCTACGACGGCTGGATGCAGGCGCTCGACAACCTCGCCGCATACCTCGCCCGATAACCACACCAGTGTCAACGTGCTGAGGTGAGCATGGACAGGTGATCGTGTCGCATGTCAGCGTCTACCTGCTGTAATCTATCGAAAATCGATAGAAAAGCATCGCTAGACAGCAGGAGGTCACACCGTGGGCACCGTCACCATCTTCGTACTCAAGGCCGTCATCGCGGTCTCGCTCCTCGGGTCGCTCGCAGTCCAGCTTTTGCTCCTGCCGCTCGCCTGGGCGGACCTCGCGGGCGTTCCCACGCCGGCCCGGGTCGCTCTCGTCGCGCTCGCCGCGATCTTCGTGCTCACCCTGCAGGTCAGCGCTGTCAGCATCTGGCGTCTGCTGACGATGATCCGCCGAGGCTCGGTCTTCTCCGCAGGAGCCTTCCGCTACGTCGACACGATCATCGGCGCGATCGCCGTCGCCTCTTTCACCATCCTCACGCTGGCCATCCTGCTCGCTCCGGGACCCGCGGCTCCCGGCCTGATCGGCCTTCTCTGCGGTGCCGCGCTCGTCACGGCCGGCGGCGCCCTCCTCATGGTGGTGATGCGGATGCTGCTGCGCCTCGCCACCAGGCGCGAGGCCGAGGCCGAGGCGCTCCGCGGCGAGCTCGGCGAGGTCATCTGATGCCGATCGCCATCGATATCGACGTCATGCTCGCGCGCAGGAAGATGTCCGTGGGCGAGCTCGCGGAGCGGGTCGGCATCACCCCGGCCAACCTCGCCGTCTTGAAGAACGGCCGAGCCAAGGCAGTGCGCTTCACGACGCTCGAGGCGCTCTGCGTCGCCCTTGAGTGCCAGCCGGGCGAGCTCCTCCGCTGGGAACCCGCCGCGGCCGAGTGACTCCTCTGGACGAAGCTCAGCCGCGAGGCTTCAGCACGACCTTGATGCACCCTTCGGCCTTCTTCTGGAACACCTCGTACATCCGTGGCGCGTCTTCGAGCGGCATGCGATGCGTCACGAGATCCTCCGTGCCGAGCGGGTCGCTGCGGTCTTCCACGAGCGGCAGCAGCTCCGGGATCCAGCGCTGCACATTGCACTGGCCCATGCGCAGGGTCAACTGCTTGTCGAACATCGTCATCATCGGCATCGGGTCGGCCGTGCCCGCGTATACACCGCTCAGCGAGACCGTGCCGCCCCGGCGCACCGCGTCGACGGCGAGCATGACCGCCGACAGCCGGTCGACACCGGCGGTCTTGATGACCTTCTTCGCGATCGCGTCCGGCAGCAGGCCAGCACCCTTCTGCGCGAGCTCCGCGAAGCCGGAGCCGTCTCCGGAACCGTGCGCCTCCAGGCCGACCGCATCCACGACGGAATCGGGGCCACGCCCGTCGGTGGCGGCACGCAGCGCATCAGCCGTCTCGTCGTCGTAGTCGAAGACCTCGACCCCGTAGCGCTCCGCGAGCGCTCGCCGCTCGGGCACCGGGTCGACCCCGAGCACCCGGTAGCCCAGGTGCTTCCCGATACGGGCCGCGAACTGGCCGACCGGTCCGAGGCCGACGACGGCGAGCGTCCCGCCGTCGGGAACGGCAGCGTACTTCACGCCCTGCCAGGCCGTCGGAAGGATGTCGCTGAGGAAGAGGTAGCGTTCGTCGGACAGCTCGTGCCCGACCTTGATGGCGTTGTTGTCGGCCAGGCGAACCCGCAGGTACTCGGCCTGCCCGCCGGGCACCGAGCCGTAGAGCTCCGTGTATCCGTAGAGGTCGGCACCGGTGCCCTGCTCGGTGTTCTGCGTCACCTCGCACTGCGTGGACAACCCTGAATGGCAGGCGACGCAGTCGCCGCAGGCGATCACGAAGGGCACGACGACTCGGTCGCCCACGCTGAGCTTCGTCACGGCAGAGCCGACCTCCTCGACGATGCCCATCGTCTCGTGGCCGAGGATGTCGCCCTTCGCGAGGAACGGCCCGAACACGCTGTACAAGTGCAGGTCGGAGCCGCAGATGGCCGCAGACGTCACGCGGATGATCGCGTCGCCCGCCTCCTCGATCGTCGGTTTGGGGACCGTCTCGACGGACACTTCGCCGGTCGACTGCCACGTGAGCGCGCGCATGGGGATTCCTCTCGTCGGGGGAGGCGCCATCGTCGAGCGGGCGCCGGACATTCGGGGGTACGCCTCGAGGCTACGAAGGAAGGCCCCTCGGATGCGCGGGGTTGACTTCACAGGCGCGCCCACGGCTCGCCGACGGGACGTCGACGCGGTAGCGTCAGGGCTGTGAGTCGACCGGGAGCCCATTGGCGCATCGTGCACGCGGAGCGTGCGGCGCTCATCGCCGACCTCCGCAACCTCGACGACGCCGACTGGGGCACCCCATCGCTCTGCACGGGGTGGACGGTGCACGACGTCCTCGCGCACCTGGTCAACGACGCGACGACGACTCGCCTCGGCTTCGTCGCGCAGCTCACGGCCGCACGCTTCGACTTCGACGCCCTCAACCAGCGAGGAGTCGAGGCGGAGCGTCGAGCGCATCCCCTCGACACGCTCGTCCGATTCGGTGAAGTCGCGGACCGCACGTCGAGCGCGCCGACGCCGGCCGCGACGCGCTACGTCGAGGCCATCGTGCACGGTGAGGACATTCGCCGCCCCCTCGGCATCGCCCACGACTATCCGCAGGACGCCGTCCTCGCCGCGATCGCTCATCAGCGCAAGACCCCCGTCTCGATGGGCGGCGGACACGAACTCGCCGCCGGCCGCAGACTCGTCGCAACCGACGCGGTCACAGCGAATGGAAAGCCCCTCGCGCTCGGCGAGGGCCCCTCCGTCCGGGGAACCGCCATCGACCTGCTCCTCTGGCTGAGCGGTCGCGACATCGAACCGGAGGCGATCTCATGAACGAACGCGCAGCATCCGCCGCAGACACGCAGAACGACGCCGCGGGCAGCGAGCTGGCGAGCGCGCTCGTGATCGGCGAGGCGCTTGTCGACCTGCTGCCCGGTGACGAGCATTCCCCAGAGGGGCGGGCCCTCCCGGGAGGCTCCCCCATGAACGTCGCCGTCGGCCTGGCCCGGCTCGGCCACCGCTCTCAGCTCGCCGCGCGGCTCGCCGACGACGAGCTCGGCGGGCTGGTGATCACCCACCTCGCGGAGTCCGGCGTCGAACTCGTCGATGGCGCGCTCGACGGCGAGCGCACCTCGACCGCGAGCGCCACCCTCGATGAGCACGGCAGCGCGAGCTACGAGTTCGATCTCGACTTCTCGCTGCCCACGCCAGATCTCACGCGCGTCGACGTGCTGCACACGGGGTCCATCGGCGCGGTCGTCGACCCCGGAGGCGCAGTCGTCCGAGCCGTGTTCGAGGAGGCAAGGGACCGCGGCGGCATCCTCACGAGCTACGACCCCAACGTGCGCGCGGCCATCATGGGCGAGCGCGAGGCGGTCGTCGAACGCGTCGAGGCCCTGGTCGCCCTCAGCCACGTCGTGAAGCTCAGCGACGAGGACGCCGCCTGGCTGTACCCACAGCTGAGCCCCTCCGACGTGCTCCTTCGCCTCACCGAGCTCGGCGCCCGCCTCGCCCTCATGACGCGCGGCGGCGACGGCGCCCTCGCACGCACGGCCGAGCGCGAGTTCACCGTGCCGGCCCCGGCCGTCCGAGTCGTCGACACGGTCGGCGCGGGCGACGCCTTCATGTCGGGCCTCCTCCACGCCGTCTCCACCCCGAACATCCGCAGGGTGATCCTCGGTGGCGCTCACGGCAGCACCTTCGACGACTCCTGGGTGGATGCTGCCCTCGCGACAGCCGCGCAGAGCGCCGCCGTCACTGTGGCCCGCGCTGGCGCGAACCCGCCGTGGCCGGAAGAGCTCGACCGCGCGTGACGACGAGCCCCGCGTGACGACGAGCCGCGCGTGCCGACACTCGAGGCGTGGCGGGACCGATTCCATCCCCGCCAGCACCGCGCTTGTCGTCACGACAGGACAAGGACGGCCCCGGCCCTAGACTCGACAGGTGCCCGAGCTGATCCCCCAACTCCCCACCTTCGGATGGGTCCTGCTCGCAGTGGCCGCCTTCGCCGTCGGAATCTCGAAGACGGCACTGCCAGGCGTCACGACGCTGTCGGTCGCGACCTTCGCGGCCGTGCTCCCCGCCAAGCAGTCGACCGGGGCCCTGCTCGTGCTGCTCATCGTCGGCGACATGTTCGCGCTGTGGACGTATCGCCGCCACGCGGACTGGTCAACGCTCGTCAAGCTCATCCCGGCAGTCGCGGTCGGCCTGCTCGCGGGCGCCGCCTTCCTCGCCTTCGCCGACGACGACTGGGTGCGCCGCGTCATCGGCATCATCCTGCTCATCCTCGTCGCCATCACCGTGTGGCGCCGCTACCGCACCCCGGAGACGCCGAGCGATCGCGCCGCCAAGATCGCACGTGGCGGCTACGGATCGCTGGGCGGGTTCACGACGATGGTCGCCAACGCCGGCGGTCCCGTCATGGCGATGTACTTCCTCGCCGCCAAGTTCCCCGTCAAGGCGTTCCTCGGAACGGCCGCCTGGTTCTTCACGATCGTCAACATCGCGAAGCTGCCGTTCTCGATCGGGCTGGGCCTCATCACGCCGAGCACCCTCGTGCTGGACCTGCTGCTCGTTCCGCTCCTCATCGGCGGCGCATTCCTCGGGCGCTGGCTCGCCCCGCGGCTGAGCCAGCAGCTCTTCGACCGCATCGTCCTGGTGCTCACGATCGCCGGTGCCGTCTACCTGCTCGTGTGAGGCACGCGGCGCTGTGCGAGCGCACCCGGCGCTCCGCGAGGGCAGCCGAGGCTCGAGACGCCGCCTACTTCGCGCGACGGAAGAGCGACTTCAGCCGCGACACGTGACGGTCGGTGAAGTCGTTCGAGAGCTTCATCGTCTCGGCGGTGAGATTGCCACCGGACATGATGGAGCGCAGCGTGGCCTCGGCCCGCTCCTGCTGCGTCAGCTCGAGCGGCTCCGCCGCGGTAGGGGCGGCTGAGTCCACAGCCGAGTCCTCTGGCCTGTCCTCGCCATTGCCCTCAGCGTCGTGCCCGGGAGCGCGCTCACGTCCAACCCCGTGCTCCCGCTCGCTCGGGACCTGCGCTGCATCAGCCATGTCGGCCAGGCTACACAGGAACGGGAGCGCCCCGACCCGCGGCGAGAGCACCAGCATCACGCCGCCCCCGCCGCGCTCCCCTCGCAGACTCCCCCGTACTCGCGCAGCCACCTGATGCCCACCTCGCGGGTGCGCGTCACTCCCTTATACTCGGCCATGTCGGCTGGCAGCTCCTCGAGCACCTCCACCGTTCTCGCCGCCCACTCTGGCACGGTCGCCAGGGCCGCGAACGGCAGCAGGTAGCTGCGGATCAGGAACATGATGGCGTTCGACTCGGGGAGGCGGATGAGGTGCTGCACCTCGGTCCGCAGGTGCAGCCTGTCGCCGACCGCGACGAGCGGGCCGTCGACAAGCGAGGTCCGGTCCGGACCCCACTGCGGGTACGTCTCCGTCGACGTGTCGAGCTTGCCGTCGACGGTCAGTGTCCAGTTCGTGCGCCGGTAGCTCTGCCCGGGCTCGAGCCGCATGATGAAGGCCTGCGCCCGTGGGATGACCCCTTCGTCGTGGACACGCGGCACCGGTCCGTGGATCTCGAGGAACGACATCCCGACATCGAACCCGAACGACCAGTCCGCGGCGAACGTCACGAGGCCGGCGTCGGCCCACAGCTCCCCGTCACGCTGGTCGAGGAGCACGACGTCCTCCTGCAGCTGCTGGTCGATGAACCCGAGGGGCCCTTCGGGCATCGACGAGGTCTCGCCGACCGCGAAGCACCGGTCGATGCCGAGGAGACCGTTGTGCCAGTGCCAGCCGCCGCCCTCCCTGGTGAGGCTCATGTGCTGCGGGTACGCGTCTGCGAGCTGCTCCATGAGCACGAACATCGCATCCCACGCGGCTGGCACCATGTGCGGCAGGCACTGCAGACGTGACGGGTCGGCGCTCAGGATGCGTGCCCGCTCGGCGAGCTCATCGCCATAGCAGTGGTCGATGTCGACCGGATGCTCACCCCAGGAGCCGGCCGCCGTCGGCCGCGGCACCGAGGCCGGCTCCACGTTGGTGCTGTAGCGGTAGGTCTCTTTCGGGAAGGGGAACGGGAAGCCGGCGACGGCGACGGAATGGTCGGCCTTGCCGGTGGCGGATGCGGTCACAGTTCGATCTCCAGGATCTCGCCTCTCGGGCGGGAGACGCACGGCATGAGGCAGTCGCCGCGGTCCTTCTCCTCATCGGTGAGGAAGCTGTCGCGGTGGTCGATCCCCGCGGGGCCGCGCGCGTCAGCGCACTGGGAGCCGGACGGCGCGCGGACGGCGACGCGGCACTCGCCGCACACGCCTTGCCGGCACAGGTTCGGCACTGGCACGTTCTCGGCGAGCAGCGCATCGAGCAAGGTGACGCCGGACTCGACTCGGATCGTCCGACCGAGGCCCAGGAGCCGCGCCTCGAATGGCTCGCCCGGGTCGAGGGCGGGCGGGGTGAACGCCTCTGCGTGGAGGCGCGCCTCGGGCCAGCCGGCCGCGCGAGCGGCTGCCTGCACCGCGTCGATCATGGCGACCGGACCGCAGACGTAGAGGTGCGCGCCGAGTGGCTGGTCGAGCAGGGCCGCCGCGAGGTGCGTGTGCAAGGCGGCGCGGCTCGCGCAGGCGGTCAGGCGGCCCCCGCTCAGGCGCTCCAGTTCATCCCGGTGCGCTCCCCCGCCCTCCCCGTACGCGTACACCACGTCGAAGGAACGCCCCCACTCGGCCGCGGCCCTGGCGTGCGAGAGGATCGGGGTGACCCCGATGCCGCCCGCGATCAGCAGGTGGTGGCGTGCCGCGAGCACAGGCGGGAACGCGCTGGATGGGACGCTCACCGTCACCTCGTCGCCGACGCTGAGGCCGTGCATCCATTTCGAGCCGCCCCGGCCCGCGTCGTCGAGGCGCACCGAGATCGCGTAGTGGTCTGGGCGCCGCCCACTGCCGGTCAGCGAGTACGAGTTTCGGCCGCCGTCGCCGAGCTGCACCGCGATGCTGCTGCCCGGCGCGAAGGATGGAAGGGAACGGCCCCGCGGGTCGCGAAGCGTGAACGAGCGGACGCCCCTGCTCAGCTCCGCGATGCCGGAGACGACGAGGTGAAGCGCGGCGCCGGCAGCAGGACGGCGGGTCGTCGCAGCGTCGGCTGCGGGAGCGCCGGTCACGCGAGCACCGGTTCGCTCTGGCTGCGCTCTGGCGCGATGTTCCTGGTCCGGATACCGGCATCCAGGTCTGGTTCAGCAACCTCGGCCTCAGCGAAGTACCCGAGGTAGGCACCCTGGCTGCGCGAGAAGTGGGGGTAGACCGTGAGGTGCAGGCCGCATCCCGAGCACGGCACGCTTCCGCCTGTCGGCGCACTCGTCTTCGCCTGGCAGTGTCCGCAGTGCACGAGGACCTCGGCGACGCCTGGCTCCGGGGCCGTGAGCGCGAACTCGATCTCCTCGTCGAGCACGCCGGCGTCGTGCAGGATGGCCCGCAGCGCGCCGAGCGCGAGCTCGTCGCCGACGACTCGGAACCGCCACCCCGTGCGCGCGGCCCGGAGCGCCTCGAGGATCCGGGCTCCCGACGCGGCCGAGGTCGCGTCCTCGAGCTCGACCGGCACCGTGTCACCGGACGTCGACCGCGCCGTCTCGGCGGGCCAGGAGTCGCTGGAAGTCGTGTCGCCTGGCCCTGACTCGTTGGGAGCACCGCGTTCGGGCACCCCGCCATCTGGCGCTGTGCCGACCACGAACGTCATGGTGCGCGCTGGGCAGACCGCGTCGCATCCGGAGTCGGTCGCCTGCTGGTTCCCCGCTTCGAGCAGCTGCCGCCATCGAGCTGAACTGGTGGCGGTTGCGCTCACGCCCGGCCCGACCTCGGCCGGTTGCATGGTGGACATCGCCATGATCGTCAGGGAGCGACGGAGCGGTGGCCGACGTAGAACGCGAGCGCCGAATCCTCGGTGCTGAAGAGGATGCGCGACCCCTTCGGGAAGAAGATCGCGTCCTTCGGGCCGGCATACGACACCTGTCCGGTGTCGACGTTCTCGAGCCGGAACGTGCCGGAGATGACGACCTTCATCTCGTCGTAGTCGTAGAAGTAGTCGAGCGGGGCGTCGCTGTGGGTCAGGGCGAAGTAGCCGGCCGACATGGCGGAGTCGTCCGGGTTCGAGTAGACGTCGGCGATGTAGCCCTCAGTGCCCGGGTACTGCTCGAGCGGCATCCTGGGCAGCTGTGACCAGAAGTCCGGGGTCACGCGGAACGGTGGAACGGCGGTGGCCACGGCATCGGTGCTCATGAATTCTGTGCTCATGAACCAAGTATCGAGTGAACGGAGTTTCCTGGGTGTAAACACTGGTGGTCGATCATGTGCCCGAGCGACCCGCCGCGATCGGCAGCGTCAGACGCTCTCCGGGGTCGTCCGGTCGAGCTCGTCGAGCTCAGCGAGCGCCTCCCGGGCCCGCTCGAGTCGAGCCGCCTCCGGTTCCTCCCACCAGCGCGGACCGCGCTCGCCCAGCCCGTGCTTCGCGAGCCCGACGCGCTTGCGCGACGCCGCCACCGCGGAGTCGTCGCCCCGACGCTTCGCAGCACCCACGCCCGATCGCCCGCGGCCGAGATGCGACTTCAGCCGTTCGACGACGTCGGTGGGGAGACTCGGATCGGTGCGCCGCCAGCGCCGGCCCTTGACGACGAGCCAGCGCTCCTCGTCGGAGTACTCGTCGCCGACCGCCAGACCATCGACCCCACTGCTCGTCCCGCCAGTCGTGCTGCCAGCACCCCCGGCGGCACCTCCTCCTGCCCCGCTCGCCTCGCCCATAGGCGCCGAGCCTACGCGGCGTGCGAGCTTCCGTGACCGGGGATGGCGTCGATGAGCTTGCGCGTGTAGGGCTCCTGCGGCTTCATGAGGATGTCGCCGGTCTTGCCCAGCTCGACGAGCACGCCGTTCTTCATGACGGCGACCCGGTCTGAGATCTGCGCGACGACGGCGAGGTCGTGCGTGATGAACAGGTAGGTGAGGTCGTTCTCCTGCTGCAGCTCAGTGAGCAGGTCCAGGATCTGCGCCTGCACCGACACGTCGAGCGCCGAGACTGCTTCGTCGAGCACGATGAACTCGGGCTCGAGGGCAAGGGCCCTCGCGATCGCCACGCGCTGGCGCTGCCCGCCGGACAGCTCGTCCGGGCCGCGGTTCAGGAACAGCTGCGGCAGCTGGACCTGGTCGAGCAGCTCCCGCACCCGCTTGGCTCGCGACTTCGAGTCGCCGAGCTTGAACGAGACGAGGGGCTCTGCGATGAGCTGCTCGATGGAGAAGCGGGGATTCAGTGACGCGTACGGGCTCTGGTACACCATCTGGAACCTGCGGCGAAGGGCTCGCAACCGTTCACCCTCGAGGTCGGTGATGTCCTGGTCGTCGAAGACGATGCGGCCGGAGGTCGGCTTCTCGAGGCGCAGCACGAGGCGCGCCGTCGTGCTCTTGCCGGAGCCGGACTCCCCCACGACCGCGAGCGTCTCGCCGCGGTGCAGGTCGAAGCTCATGTCGTCGACCGCGGTCAGCGTGCGCTTGCCACCGCGCCCGCCGGGAAGCGCGAACTCCTTGGTGAGGTTCTCGACCCGCAGCAGCGGCGCGGTGATGTCGGGAGCCCCAGCACGCGCATCCGCCGCTCGACTCGACGCCTTGCCCGTCGCCTTGTCGGTCACGAGCACGGTGCGCGCCTCGTGGCTGTGCAGGCTCGGCGCGGCACGCAGGAGCTTCTTCGTGTAGTCGTGCTGGGGGCGGAGCATGACGTCGTCGGCCGTGCCCGTCTCGACGATCTCGCCCTTGCGCATCACGATGATGCGGTCGGCACGGTCGGCCGCGACTCCGAGGTCGTGCGTGATCATGAGCACGGCGGTCCCGAGCTCCTTCACGAGCCCGTCGATGTGGTCGAGGATCTGCTTCTGCACTGTCACGTCAAGGGCACTGGTCGGCTCGTCGGCGATCACCATCTCCGGCTGACCTGCCAGCGCCGTCGCGATGAGCGCGCGCTGCTTCATGCCACCCGAGAACTCGTGCGGGTACTGCTGAGCACGGGCCGCCGGCTCGGTGAGGCCTGCCATGTCGAGGAGTCGCACTGCCTCGGCGTGCGCGTCCTTGCGGCTCGCGAGTCCGTGGATGAGGAGCGGCTCGGCGACCTGGGCGCCGACCTTCGTCGTCGGGTTGAGGGAGAGGGCCGGGTCCTGCGGGACGAGGCCGATGCGCCGACCGCGGATGCCGCGCCACTGCGCGTCGCTGAACCCCTGGATGGGCTCCCCGTCGAACTTGATCTCTCCCGAGGTGACCGTCGCATTCGGTGCGAGGAGGTTGATGAGCGCGTGGGCCACCGTGCTCTTGCCGGAGCCGGACTCGCCGACGACCGCGAGCACCTCGCCGGCGTACAGCTCGAACGAGACGTTCCTCACGGCATCGACGGCGCGTCCGCCGATGCCGTAGGAGATGCAGAGATCGCGCACCGAGAGGAGCATGGCCTTCTCCACTTCTTGATCGGATCGAACCTGATCGGGTTGAGCCTGGCCGTTGAGGGCCTCGCCATTCGGGGCCACCTCGTCCCGGCTTCCGGCCTGGCCGGCCGTCGCGGCCAGTTCGTCGGCCTGGAGCTGCTGCTGCGTCATTCGCTGGTCCATTCTCACACCTCGTCGTGTTGGATTGGTTGCTCTGGGGTGCCTGTGCCGCGTCCGCTAGGCGCGGATGAGGGCGGGCCGCTTCGGGTGGAATGCCCACTCGGGCATGAAGGTCTTCATCGCGAACGCGTCGTCGCGCGCCGAGTTCTCGAGGCTCAGGTAAAGCTCGTGAGCGCGGTTCACCGCGCCGTCATCGAGCGTGACGCCGAGGCCGGGTGCCGTCGGCACCTGGATGACGCCGTCCTCGATCTTGGGTGCGGCCGTCGTGAGCTCCTCGCCGTCCTGCCAGATCCAGTGCGTGTCGATCGCCGTCGGCGTTCCAGGGGCCGCCGCTGCGACGTGCGTGAACATCGCGAGACTCACGTCGAAGTGGTTGTTCGAGTGCGAGCCCCAGGTGAGGCCGAGCTCGTCGCACAGCTGGGCGACGCGCACGGAACCGCTCATGGTCCAGAAGTGCGGGTCGGCGAGCGGGATGTCGACGGCCTGCGAGCGGATCGCGTGCCCCAGCTCGCGCCAGTCGGTCGCGATCATGTTCGTGGCGGTTCGCAGCCCCGTGGCGCGGCGGAACTCCGCCATCACCTCGCGTCCCGAGTAGCCGTTCTCCGCGCCGACCGGGTCCTCGGCGTACGCGAGCACGCGCTTCAGGTCGGGGCCGAGGCGCAACGCCTCGGCGAGCGGCCAGGAGCCGTTCGGGTCGAGCGTGATGCGCGCATCCGGGAACTCGGCGGCGAGGTCGGTGACGACGGCGGCTTCGACGGCCGGTTCGAGCACGCCGCCCTTGAGCTTGAAGTCGCGGAAGCCGTAGCGCTCCTGCGCGGCCTTCGCGAGCCGCACGACCCCCTCGCTGTCGAGGGCGCGCTCGCGGCGCACCGTGCCCCACGCGTCGCTCGTGTCGTCGCCGCGCAGGTAGTCGAGTCCGGTCGCGTCGGGGTCGCCGACGAAGAAGAGGTAGCCGAGCACGTCGACGGCCTCGCGCTGCCTGCCGTCGCCGAGGAGCGACGAGATCGGCAGGCCGAGCTGTTGCCCGAGGAGGTCGAGGAGCGCGCACTCCCAGGCGGTGACGACGTGCACGGTCGTGCGGAGGTCGAAGGTCTGGGCGCCGCGGCCGGCGCTGTCCTGCCACGCGAATTCCTGGTGGATGCGGCGCAGGATCGCGCGGTAGTCGGCGACGGGCTTGCCGACGATGAGTTCAGCCGAGGCGATCAGCGTCGATCGGATGCTCTCCCCGCCGGGGACCTCGCCGATGCCGACGCGTCCTTCGCTGTCGGTGAGCTTCACGAGGTTGCGAGTGAAGAGGGGCGCGTGGGCTCCGCTGAGGTTCAGCAGCATGCTGTCGTGGCCCGCGACCGGGATCACTTCCCACGTCTCGACCGTCACCTGGTTCATAGCTCCGCCTCCATCGCCGCGCTGAGTGGTCACGCGTGGCTTGGGCCACGCCGTATTGCCACTCTAAGGAGCCGCATCCATTCGATCGAGAGCGTATTCGGCATGACCGGATGCGCGTTGAGCATCAATGCCGTCCGAGGCCGCGCTCACGCGTTGCGCTGCATGAGCTCGACGACCGCCGCTACGAGCGGGTTGTCGGAGTCCTCCCGCCACGCGATGTCGAGATGCACGCGGTTGTACGGCTCCGACCGGTCACCGTCGGCAACCGGCCGGCAGATGACGCCGTCGGGCGCGAGCTGCGTCGCGGACTCGGGGATGAGCGCGACGCCGATGCCAGCGTTCACGAGCGCAAGCAGTGCAGGCACCTGGCCCGCGTACTGCACGATGCGCGGGTGGCTGGACGAGGCGACGAACATGCTGAGGAGCAGGTCGTGGAAGTAGCGAGCCCCGCCGGGCGAGTACATGAGGAGCGCCTCATCGTTGAGGTCGCTCAGGAAGATGGGCCCGGTGAACTCCGCGAGCCGCGACCCCCGCGGGAGGGCGAGCACCAGGCGCTCGGTGAGCACCGTCGTCGACTGGACGCCTGGGCGGTCCCGCATGGGACGAAGGAGGCCGATGTCGACCGTGCCGCGCTCCAGCTCGTCCATCTGGTCGACGGTCACCGACTCCTGCAGGATGAGCTGCAGCCCGGGCAGCTCCTCCGCCGCCGCCCGCAGCAGCTTGGGCAGCACGCTGTGGGCCGCGACCGCCGTGTACCCGACGGTCAGCGTGCCGGTCGCCCCCTCTCCGACGGCGCGGACATCGGCCGCGGCCTTCGCCGAGAGGTCGATGAGCTTGCGTGCGCTCGGCAGGAGGGTGCGCCCGGCCTCGGTGAGCGCGACACGGCGGCTCGTGCGGACGAACAGCTGCGTGTCGAGCTCGCGCTCCAGCTGCTGGATCTGGCGGCTGATGGGCGGCTGCGTCATGCGGAGGCGCTCGGCGGCCGCGCCGAAGTGCAGCTCCTCGGCGACCGCGACGAAGCACTCGAGCTGAACGAGGGTAAACATCAATTCACTCCCAACATTGATTCATCCACACTTTAGTTTGTTTGCGCATCCATAAGACCATAGCGTCGCAGATAGCCGGGCAACCAACTCGGAACAGCCGCACCGTGCAACGACGCACCGCGGAGACACGCAACTAAGGAGATCGACGTGCTCGACAGAATCCTCTTCTTCCCGGTCACCCCCTTCACGGCCGACGATGCCGTCGATGTCGCAGCCCTCGCGCAGCACCTCGAACAGGGGCTCGCCCATGAGCCGGGCGGAATCTTCATCGCCTGCGGCACCGGCGAATTCCACGCGCTGAGCCTCGACGAGTACACGACCGTCGTGGACACGGCCGTCACGACCACCAAGAAGGCCACGCCGGTGTTCGCCGGGGCCGGCGGGACGCTCGCCGACGCCAAGGCGCAGGTGCGCAGCGCCGAGGCAGTCGGAGCGGACGGCATCCTCCTCCTCCCGCCATACCTCGTCACCGGCCCCAGCGAAGGCCTCGTCGCCTACGTCGAGCAGGTCGCGGGTGCCACGACGCTGCCCGTGATCGTCTACCACCGCAGCACGGCCCGGTTCGACGAGCACACCGCCGTCGCCGTCTCCCGCATCCCGAACGTCATCGGCCTCAAGGACGGCGTGGGCGACATCGACCTCATGTCCCGCATCGTGCGCTCCGTCACCGACGAGACCCAGTCGCGCGGCGAGGACTTCCTCTTCTTCAACGGCCTCCCCACGGCAGAGATCGCCCAGGAGGCGTACAAGGCCATCGGCGTTCCCCTCTACTCTTCGGCGTCGTTCGCGTTCGCCCCCGACATCGCCCTCGCGTTCTTCGACGCCGTCGAATCCGGCGACAAGGAGCGCCTCGCCGAGCTCAACCGCAGCTTCTACCACCCCCTCGTGCGCCTCAGGAACTCGGTCCCCGGGTACGCCGTGTCGCTCGTCAAGGAAGCCACGAAGCTCGCCGGCATCAACGCCGGCCACGTGCGCGCGCCCCTCATCGACGCCAAGCCCGAGCACGTCGAAGAGCTCAAGAAGCTCATCGACGACACCAGGGCCCTCCTCGCGAAGCGCGCGGCCACCCCGGCCGAGCAGGACCGCGTCGCGACCCCCGTCGCCTGAGCCTGAGCGCACCCGGTTGCGCTGACGAAGCGCAACCGGGCGCGCTCGCCCGCAACGACGAACACACCTCGTTCAACGACGAACACAGGGAGACGACATGACCGCGCAGAGCACGTCCACCGCATCCACGACCGCATCCGAGTTCGCGTCCACTTCGACTGCCGCCGCGGCGGCGGCCTTCGACCGGAACCCGCAGAACGAGATCGCCGCCGTCACGATCACGCCGGTCGCCTTCAAGGACCCGCCCCTCCTGAACACCGTCGGCGTGCACGAACCGTACGCGCTCCGCGCGATCGTGCAGGTCACGACCCGCTCGGGCCTCACCGGACTCGGCGAGACCTACGGCGATGCACCCCACCTGCACCGCCTGGCCCTCGCGGCGGATGCCGTCGTCGGCATCAACGTCTTCGACACCAACCGCCTGCGCTTCGCGGTCGCGCAGGCGCTCGCGGCCGACACCTCGCAGGGCGGCCACGGCATGAGCGGCATGGTGACCGGCTCAAGCACGGCCGACCGCGTCCTCTCCCCCTTCGACGTCGCGGCGCTCGACCTGCAGGGCAAGATCCTCGGCGTGCCCGTGAGCTCGCTCCTCGGCGGCGCGATCCGCCCGGAGGTCGCGTTCAGCGGCTACCTGTTCTACAAGTGGGCCGGCCACCCCGGCGCCGGCGCCGACGAGTTCGGCGAGGCGCTGAGCCCAGAAGGCATCGTCGAGCAGGCACGCCAGCTCGTCGACGGCTACGGTTTCTCCGCGCTCAAGCTCAAGGGCGGCGTCTTCGAACCCGACCAGGAGATCGCCGCGATCCTCGCCCTCGCAGACGCCTTCCCCGACCTCGGGCTGCGCCTCGACCCCAACGCCGCGTGGAGCGTCGAGACGTCGCTGCGCGTCGCGAAGGCCCTCGAATCGTCGCTCGAGTATCTCGAGGACCCCACCCCGGGCCTCGCCGGCATGGCCGAGGTGCGCCGAGGCACGACCCTCCCCCTTGCCACGAACATGTGCGTCGTGAGCTTCGCCGACGTGAAGCCCGCCGTCGAGCAGGGCTCCATCGACATCGTGCTGTCCGACCACCACTTCTGGGGAGGCCTCACCCGGTCGCGCACCCTCGGCGGCCTCGCCGAGTCGCTCGACTGGGGCCTGTCGATGCACTCCAACTCGCACCTCGGCATCAGCCTCGCGGCGATGGTGCACCTCGCCTCCGCGACGCCGTCGCTCAGCTACGCGTGCGACACGCACTGGCCCTGGAAGCAGCCGGACGAGGACGTCGTCACCCACGACCTCTCCTTCGTCGACGGCTCGGTGCTCGTGCCGACCGGGCCCGGCCTCGGCGTCGAGCTCGACGAGGACGGCCTCGCGAAGCTGCACGAGCAGTTCCTCGAGAGCGGCATCTCGCAACGAGACGACACGGGCTACATGCAGCGCTTCCAGCCCGACTACACCGTCGCCAGCCCCCGCTGGTAGCGGCAGAGCTCGACTTCCCCGCCCAGCCGCCGACCCACCCCGGAGAGAGTCAGAGACTCCGCATGCGCATCCTCGTCACCGACCCGATCATCGCCCGCTTCGCGGAGCTCCTCGCGCAGACGGAGCGCGCGCACGAGTGGAGCTTCGCCGCCGAGCTCGGCCCCGCGGAGCTGGACGACGCGCTCCGCGGGGCCGACGTCGTCATCGCCTCCGTGCTCACGCCTGAGCAGGCGGCTTCGCTTCGCCCGGACGCGCTCCTGCACGTCACGGGTGCCGGCGCCGACCGCGTGAGCGTCGATGCGCTCCCGCCTGGCGTGACGATCTGCAACACGGGACACCACGGGGCGGCGATCGCCGAGCACGTCGTCATGACCGCGCTCATGCTGCGCCGGCGCGCGCTGGAGGCGGATGCGCAGATGCGCGCGGGCCGGTGGCGCACGATCGGCAACGACGCGAGCATCCCGTTCCACCCCATGCTGCGCGGCACGACGATGGGCCTCCTGGGCCTCGGCGAGATCGGCACGGAGGTCGGGCGCCTGGCGCAGGCCCTCGGCATGCGCCTCACCGCGCTCCGGCAGCGACCGGATGCGCCCAGTCCAGACGGGCTCGACGTCGCCGAGGTCTACGGCCCCGACCGGATGCTCGAGTTCGTGGGGGGCGCCGACGTGCTCGTCGTCTCCATCCCCCTCTCTGAACGCACACGCGGCATGATCGGCGCGGCCGAGCTCGCGGCCGCGAAGCCCGACCTGCTGCTCATCAACGTGGCCCGCGGCAGAGTTGTCGACGAGGACGCGCTCTTCGACGCGCTCTCCGAGGGCCGCATCGGCGGCGCCGGCATCGACGTGTGGTGGGGAGCCCCCGACTCTGAGGGCCGCGTTCCCGCATCCGTCGAGCGCTTCTCGACCCTCGACAACACCGTGCTCACGCCCCACTACTCCGGCCACGCACGCCAGGTCTTCGAGCAGCGCGCCGCCGACATCGCGCGCAACATCGACCTGCACGCGGCCGGGTTGCCCCTGGAGCGCGTCATCCGGTAGCCGGCGCCCCGCTCGCCACCCGCCCCGCCCCGTTGTCCCGCTCGGCGCACAGACATACGTCAGATGCAGGTTCGTCCCCCCACGAACCTGCATCGCTCGCATGTTCGCCCCTCCGCTGGAGGTAGAGCGCGGGTGTCAGCCCAGCAATTGCAGGTTGGTTCTTCAACCAACCTGCACTTCTCGTGTGGCTGCGCCGGGACTCAGGCAGGACGGCGCTGTCACCCGAGCAGCTGCACGAGCTGCGTCGCGACGAGCAGTGCGCAGCCGAGGAGGGATGCGCCGAGCGCGAGCCGCTTCGTGCGCGTCTTGTCGAGGTGCGGGGTGATGAAGCGGCTCGCGACGAAGCCCAGCAGGACGACGGGGACCATCCACAGCACGACCGTCCAGGTCTGCGGTGCGACGGCACCGAACGCGAGCAGCAGTCCGAACGAGATGATCGACCCGACCAGCAGGAACGCCGAGAGCGTGCCTCGCAGCCGCGCCGAGTCGGAGCCCTGCCAGATGATCGCCATGGGCGCCCCGCCGATCGACGTCGTCGTGCCCATGACGCCGGAGGCGGCCCCGGCGACGATCTGCGACCAGCGCGTGACCTCCGGAGCCCAGCCGCGCAGCGAGAAGACCACACCGGTGACGACGGTTGCGACGACGACCCACGAGAGCACGGCGGGCGCCATGACGGTCACGAGCAGGGCCCCCGCGACGCTGCCGGGCACCCGCCCGACCAACGCCCACCCGGCGCCCCTGAGATCCAGCGAGTCCTTCTCCGCGACCGTCACGATCGAGGTGAGGAGGATCGACATGATGATCACCGTCGCCGGCAGCAGCGCCGGGTCGATGAGGGCGATGAAGGGTGCCGCGAGCATCCCCATCCCGAAGCCGATGCCGGCCTGCAGGCAGGAGGCGGCGAAGAAGATGACCGCGAGGGCAGCCCAATCGGCCGGAGTCATGCTGCGACTCCGGCCGATTGGGCGTGCCCGGCGCGTGGCGCCGGAAGGCGTTGCTTCGGGAGGATGAGGGTCACACCTCGCCGGCGGGCTCGCGCGTCGGGAGCGACGGGCGGAGCTTCACCTTGGCGGACTTCTGCATGAGCCGCCACTTCTGGTTCGGGTCGGTCGCGATGCGCAGCCAGGAGGCGAGCACGTTCGCTGCGACGGCCGTGATGACGATCGCGAGGCCAGGGAGCACCGAGAGCCACCACGCCTGCTGCAGGTACTGGCGCCCCTGGGCGACCATGAGCCCCCAGCTGACGTCGGGCGACTGCACGCCGATGCCGAGGAAGCTCAGCGACGACTCCGCGAGCATGACGTAGCAGAACTCGAGCGTCGCGAGCGTGACCAGGGTGGGCACGACGTTCGGCACGATGTGGCGGAAGATGATGCTGCGCGGCTTCGTGCCGAAGTTGGTGGCCGCGTCCACGAACATCCGCGACCGCAGCTCGGCGGCCTCGGCCCGCGCCGTACGCAGGTAGATCGGGATGCGGGTCAGCGCCAGCACGGCGACGATGTTCGCGAGGCTCGGGTTGAAGACGTACAGGATGACGACCGCGAGCAGCAGCGACGGGAAGCTCATGATGATGTCGGCGATGCGCATTGACACCGACTCCCGCCAACCGCGGAAGTAGCCGGCCCAGACTCCCCAGATGGATCCCACGATGAGGGCCACGAGGACGGCGGGGACCGCGACGCCGAGCGTTGTTCCCGTCGCGATCACGAGGCGCGCGAGCATGCTGCGCCCGAGCGAGTCGCTGCCGAGGATGAACGCCCAGCCGTTGTCGAGGCTGAACGGGGCCAGGTTGATGGCCGTGAGGTCCTGCTTGGAGGCGAGCTCCCCCACGAGCAGCGGCCCGAAGACGGCCACGAGGGCGATGAAGGCGAGCACGGCGGCCGCGACCGTCGCGACCTTGTCCTTGAGGAGCAGCGTGAAGAGCGTGGGTCGCTCGGCGCCGTTCCGCTCGCGCTTCTCCTTCTGCAGGAGCACGTTCGTCGTCGCGGGCGGCTGCTGCGGGGCGGCGCCCGTGCTGGGGCCGCCGGGGACCTGTGGGTTCTGCGGGTCAGACATGCGCCTTGCCCTTCTCTGCGTCGCTGCTCTCGGTGCCCTTCGCGGCCGACTTCCGTGCGGCCGCTCCGGCGGCGTCGCGCTTCGCATCCTTGTCCGTAGGACGGATGCGCGACTGCTTCGCCACCGGTCGCACCCGCGGGTCGAGGAGCGCGTAGCCGAGGTCGATGAGGATGTTGAGGATGAAGATGGACAGGGCCGTGATGAGCACCGCGGCCTGGAGCACGGCGAAGTCGCGCTGCAGGATGGAGTCGATCATGAGCTTGCCGATGCCGGGCCAGCCGAAGATGGTCTCGACGACGACCGCACCGTTGATGAGGCCAACCGTGAGGTCACCGGCGACCGTCAGTGCGGGAGCCGCCGCGTTGCGCAGCGCGTGCTTGAACACGACGCGGAGCTGACCCGCGCCCTTGCTGCGGGCCACCTTGATGAAGGGCTGCCCGAGCACGCTCACCATGGAGCCTCGGACGATCTGCGTGAGCACCCCGACGGGCCTCAGCATCAGCGTCGCGATCGGCAGGATCCAGGAGAGGCCACCGCTGTCGACGCCCGAGGTGGGCAGCCAGCCGAGCGTGATCGCGAAGATCCAGATGCCCATGATGGCGAGCCAGAAGTCCGGCACGCTGGCGGCGGCCATCGAGAAGAAGCTCGCGATGCGGTCGGCGACGCCGTTCGGCTTGAGGGCCGCCCAGCTGCCGATGATGATCGCGAGGACCACCGTGAGGAGCATCGTGACGCCGGCGAGCTGCAGCGTGGCCGGGAAGGCCCGCAGCACCATGGCCGCCGCGGGCTCTCCCGTGCGAAGCGACTCGCCGAAGTCGAAGCGCGCCACCCCGGAGAAGTAGTTGACGATCTGCATCCACAGCGGCTGGTCGAGCCCGTTGCGGACCGCGAAGTCCTCTTTCATCTGCTCCGTCGCGTTGAGCGGCAGGTACAGACTCGCCGGGTTTCCGGTGAGGCGGGCCAGCACGAACACGCCGAGGACGACGGCCACGAGTGGCAGCAGACTGGAGACGATTCTGGTTCTGAGATAAGTCCACATGAGCGGCTGCTTTCTCCAGGGTGGCGGGCGGCCGTCAGGCCGCTGGCTTCACCTCGGCGATGCGCAGCTCGTCGCCGCTCGCCGAGTTCGGCTCGTAGGTGATGCCAGACGCGATGCCCAGGAGGCCCGTCTGGTGCGCGATGTGCGCGAACTGCACGATCTCCTCGTTCTGGTCGGCGAAGATCTGCTCGTAAGCGGTCTGCCGCTCGTCGCCGGAGGTCTTGGCCGCGGCGTCGAGCTTCTGGTCGAACTCGGGGGTGCCGAACGTCGACTGCGCGCCCGTGGAGCTCATGTACTGGTCGACCGTGAACTGGGCATCACCGGCCTGGTTGCCGTGCTGCACGAGCAGCGCGATGGGGCCCTCGTTGGTGACGAACGGGCGCAGCTGGTACTGGAGGTGCTGCGTCGTGTCGACCATCCGGAGTTCCACGTTGAGGCCGGCCTGGCTGAGCTGCTCCTGCAGCACCTGCGACAGCTCGTTGACCTTGGGGAACTGCGCCGTGCGGGTCACGAGGGTGATCTTGGTGTCGACGGGGACCCCGTCGGCCTTGGCCTCGGCGACGAGCGCCTTCGCCTGGTCGAGGTCGAACTCCCACGGCTCGAGCGAGTCGTTGTGGCCGACGACGCCCTCGGGGATCAGCTGGGACGCGACGACGTCGCCGTTCGGGTAGAGGGAGGCGATGATGCCGTCCTTGTCGATGGCGAAGTTGATCGCCTGGCGCACCCGGATGTCATCGAGCGGGGCGA
This sequence comes from Pseudoclavibacter sp. JAI123, assembly GCF_013409665.1. Taxonomy (NCBI): domain Bacteria; kingdom Bacillati; phylum Actinomycetota; class Actinomycetes; order Micrococcales; family Microbacteriaceae; genus Pseudoclavibacter; species Pseudoclavibacter sp. JAI123. Next base: position 2,448,198 of record NZ_JACCCM010000001.1, read on the forward strand.
TGTCGCCGGAGAAGCGGAGCGCGATCGTCTCGTTGTTCGGGTAGCTGACGCCGTTCTCGCCGATGCCGTCGTCCGGGCTGAGGCCCATGGCGATGTCGGCTTCGCCGCCGGTGATCATCGCCGCGCGGACGGTGCCCTCACCGCGCCACTGGTACTCGACCGATGGGTAGGCGGGAGCCTCGCCCCAGTAGCCGTCGTAGGCGCCGAGGGTGAGCTTCGTGCCGACCTCCCACTGGTCGATCTGGTAGGGGCCGGTGCCGACGGGCTCGCGCACCTTGTCGGTGGTGCTCGTCGACGTGGGGACGATCTCGATGAACGAGAGCTTCAAAGGGAGGATGGGGTCTGGTTCGGGCGTCGTGACCGTGAGGGTGGTCGCGTCGACTGCGTTGACCTCGAGGTCGGACTCACCGAACACGTAGCCCTCGACGTTGCAGCCGAGGTCGCTGTTCACGGCCCGGTCGATCGAGAAGGCGGCCGCTTCCGCGTCGAAGGGGGTGCCGTCCTGGAAGGTCACGTCGTCGCGAAGGGTGAAGGTCCACTCGTTGTCGCTCGTCTGCTCCCACTCGGTGGCGAGCAGCGGGTCGAGGTCACCCGTCGTGGGGTTGCGCTCGATGAGCGGCTCGGTGATGTTGGAGCGCACGACGACACCGGTCGACGTGAGGTTCGCCTCGCAGGGCTCGAGTGTCGGCGGCTCCTGCTGGAGGACAACACGGAGTGCGCTGGCCGCACCTCCGCCGCCTCCGGAAGCGCCGTCGGAGTTCGCGACGGCGCAGCTGCTGAGGAGCAGCGCGGCGGCACCGACGGCCACCGCCTTGCTGACGGATGCGAGGGGGCGGCGCGCTGGGGACGGCCTGTTGGATGCGGTGCGCCCGAGTGTCGGGGATGGTTCGTGTGAAGAAGACATCGTTGTTCCTCCGGTGTTGTGAACTCGAGGGCCGAGCCCTGAGTCAGTGGTTCTCCTCGTTGAGACGCCTTCAGCTTGGGCGCGTCGATTCGACTGCGTCAACACGACTGGGCGAGGGAGCCGCGGGGGACGGCGGGAGGCGCGGGGCCGGAGTCAACCCTAGCGACCCGCGTGCCCTAGTGATTACTGGCAAGACTCGCATCCATGCGCCGAGTGGATCAATCAATGCAAAGTGCATCTTGGACCAGCATCGGTCCTGCGACCTACGATCCAGACATGGAATCCCCTCTCGCAACGACGCCAGACGCCGCCCCCGCCAGCACTGCCGCGGCCACCGCCACCCCAGCGGCGACCACCGCGACCCCCACCGTGCTGCGCGTCGGTCCCCTTATGCCGCAGCTCGAGCAGGAGCTCATCGCCGAGTTCGATGCGCCGATCATCTCCGCGGTCGCGAGCGAGCTCACCGCCGAGCAGGAGGCGGAACTCGCCGACGTGCGCGTCGTCGTGACGGGCGGCCGGTTCGGGGTCTCACGCGCACTCATGGAGCGGCTCCCCTCGCTCGAGGCGATCGTGAACTTCGGCGTCGGATACGACACCACCGACACGAGCGCAGCTCGCGATCGGGGCATCGCCCTCAGCAACACCCCTGACGTGCTCAACGACTGCGTCGCCGACACCGCCCTGTCCCTGCTCCTCGACGTCTACCGCGGCATCAGCGCCTCCGACCGCTACGTGCGGGCCGGCTCGTGGGCCAGGTCCGGCAACTTCCCGCTCACGACGAGGTTCACCGGCACCCGCGTCGGCATCGTCGGGCTCGGGCGCATCGGAAGCGCGATCGCCAAGCGCCTCTCGGGCTTCGACTGCCCCATCAGCTACCACAATCGGCGTGAAGTCCCCGGCTCCCCCTTCCGGTACGTCGACTCGCTTGTGGAGCTCGCACGGAGCAGTGACGCGCTGGTCGTGGCGACCGCTGGGGGCGCGGACTCGCAGAAGCTCATCTCGGCCGAGGTGCTCGAGGCGCTCGGGCCGAACGGTGTCCTCGTGAACATCTCCCGCGGCTCCGTGGTCGACGAGGATGCGCTCGTCGCGGCCCTGCAGGCTGGCACTATCCGCGGCGCGGGCCTCGACGTGTTCGCCGACGAGCCGAACGTCCCGGAGGCGCTCATCGGTCTCGACAACGTGGTGCTGCTCCCCCACCTGGGAAGCGGCACGCGGGAGACTCGCGACGACATGCGGCAGCTGGTCGTCGACAACCTCAGGTCGTGGCTCGCGAACGGCGCGCTCGTGACGCCGGTCAAGCTCTAGCTGCGCATCGGCCAGATCGCGCCGAGCGGGCCTCGCTCGGACGCCGCGTGAACGGAGCTCACCCGTCCGGGTGAGCTCCTTCCACGTTCAACGAGTCGGCGCTTCGTTGGGCGCCGGGGCTCAGTACCCGCTCGGCAGCTGGATGCGCCCCTCGACGAGGCGCGGCACGCCCCACTCGTTCGCATCGCGCAGCGCCTCGGGCAGCAGCGCGTCGGGCACGTCCTGGTAGGCCACGGGGCGGAGGAACCGTTCGATGGCGAGCGCCCCGACCGACGTGGAGCGCGCATCCGACGTCGCCGGGTACGGCCCGCCGTGCACCATCGAGTACCCGACCTCGACGCCCGTCGGCCAGCCGTTGAACAGGATGCGCCCGACCTTGCGCTCGAGCACCGGCAGGAGCGCGCGGGCCGCGTCGGTGTCGTCGTCGGTCGCGAGGACCGTCGCGGTGAGCTGGCCTTCGAGCTGCTCGGCGAACTCGCGGAGCTGGTCGGCGTCGTCGTAGCGCAGCACGAGCCCGGCAGCACCGAAGATCTCGCCCTCGAGCGCCTCGCCGAACGCCTCGACGGCTTCGCTGAAGACGATGGGGGCCGGCGCGTTCAGGGTCGAGTCGCCCTGCCCCCTCGCCACGACCGTCGCCCCGGACGCCTCACGTTCCGCGACGCCCTCCCGGTAGGCGTCTCCGATGCCGTGCGTGAGCATCGTCTGCCCGTTCGCCTGGGCGATGCGCTCGCCGACTTCGCGCAGGAACGCGTCACCCGCGTCGCCGCCCGGCACGAGCACGATGCCGGGGTTCGTGCAGAACTGTCCGGAGCCGAGCGTGAGGGATCCGACGTAGTCGGCCGCGACCTTCTCGGGGTCGGCCGCGAGGGCGGCCGGGAGCACGAAGACCGGGTTGACGCTGCTCATCTCGGCGTACACGGGGATGGGCTCGGCCCGCTGCTGCGCGATGCGAACGAGCGCGAGTCCACCCGAGCGCGAACCGGTGAATCCCACAGCCTTGATGCGCGGGTCGGCGACGAGCCCCTGTCCGATCACCCGACCCGAGCCGAACAGCTGCGAGAACACCCCGCTCGGCAGCCCGGAGGCCTCGACGGCGCGGGCGATGGCGTGGCCGACGAGCGACGCGGTGCCGAGGTGGCCGCTGTGAGCCTTCACGATGACGGGGCTCCCTGAGGCGAGCGCGGACGCCGTGTCCCCACCTGCCGTCGAGAAGGCCAACGGGAAGTTGCTCGCACCGAAGACCGCGACGGGGCCGAGGGGAATCTTTCGCTGGCGGATGTCGGCGCGGGGCAGCGGGGTCCGATCCGGCAGTGCCTCGTCGATGCGGGCGCCCTGCCAGCCTCCTTCGGCGATGACCTTCGCGAACAGTCGGAGCTGGCCCGTGGTGCGACCGACCTCACCGGTGAGGCGCGCGACGGGAAGCCCGGTCTCCTCGTGCGCTCGGGCGATGATCTCGTCCTTGTCGGCCTCGATCTCCGTCGCGATGCGCTCCAGGAACGCCGCCCGGTCGGCCGGTGACGTCGCACGGTAGACGTCGAACGCGTCGTGCGCGGCCTGCACGGCCAGCTCGAGCTCCTCCGCGGTGTTGCTGCGGAAGGCCGGCGCGAGCACCGCCCCGTCTGCGGCGCGACGGGCGACGAGCTCGTCGCCTCCCCCGAGCTCGCTGCTTCCGGCGATGAGCGAATGTGGTGCCAGCGTCATTGCGTGCCTTTCGTCGTGCGTTGGAGCCTCGTGCGGCGACGAGCCTCGTGCGGTACTGAGTCCTTCTTCGAGGCTATGGCCGTCCGCCGACACTGGCGCTTCAGATTCGGCATGACCCGATGCAGTTTCGACATGCTCCCGGCGTCGGCATCGGTGTCGGCCCCGAGCGAAGCGACACGGGGCCGGGAACCGCCCCGAGCGACCAACCGGTGGGTTTTGTCGTACACTTCAGAGTCGATTCAGGGGGAACGATCCCCCAGGCGAGCCCTGGGTCGTGGGACGAGCATCCTCGTTTCCGAGATCACCGCGCGGTGAGAATTCTGATTCCAGCCGCCCACCTCCTAGGAGCATCTATGACCACCGATGTTGCAATCGCCGACGTCGCCATCGAACGCGACCCCTCGACGACCAGCCGCCTCGCCGCCGAGTTCTTCGGCACCTTCCTGCTCGTCTTCGGCGTCATCAGCGCCGCGATCTTCTCCGCGGCCAACGGCGTCGCCGAGACCGGAATCGGCTGGGTCGGCGTCTCGCTCGCCGTCGGCATCACCGTGATCGCAGGTGCCTACGCGGTCGGCCACATCTCGGGCGGCCACTTCAACCCGGCCGTCACCGTCGGTGCCGCCGCGGCTGGCCGCTTCGCGTGGAAGGACGTGCCCCTGTACGTAGTCGCGCAGATCCTCGGCGGCATCCTCGCCACGACCATCGTCGTCCTCATCGCCTCGAACGGCCCGGACGGCTTCCTCGCCGCGGCGCAGGCGGGCGGCTTCGCGTCGAACGGCTACGGCAAGGCGTCGCCAGGCGGGTTCGGCCTCGTCGCCGTCATCGTGACCGAGATCGTCGCGACGGCGCTCTTCCTCTACGTCATCCTCGGTGTCACCGACCGCCGCGCGCCGAGCGGCTTCGCTCCCCTCGCGATCGGCCTCGCGCTGACGCTCTTCCACCTCATGACGATCCCCGTGTCCAACGCGTCGCTCAACCCAGCCCGCTCCATCGCGACGGCCGTGTTCGGCGGGTCCGAGCCGCTCGCGCAGCTGTGGGTGTTCATCCTCGCCCCCGTCCTGGGCGCCCTCATCGCTGGCTTCACTTACAAGCCGCTCTTCGAGGGGCTTCGCAAGTAGGGCCCTCCATTCGGACCACCGCTCGCCTCGAGCGAGACCGCCGCGGGGCGGCACCAGTTCCTGCTGGTGCCGCCCCGCTGTGGTCCGCTCGCGCTGCCAGCGTCCGGCGTCCGGCGTCAGGCGTCAGGCGTCAGCGCCGACGGTGCCGGCCGCGTACTCGGGCAGCTCTCCTGCGTCGCTTTCCCATGCTTCGAGCACGGGCGTCACGATGCGCCACAGCTCCTCGGCGACGTCGCCGCGCACCGAGAGCAGCGTGTTCCCGGTCAGCAGGCCCGCGATGACGCGCGCGTACGGATCGGCGCTGCTGTCGCCCGCAGGGGCGCGGAGCGGGATGCGTGTGGGCGCCGACCCGTCGCCAGGGGTCAGGACGATCTCCTGCCGCGCCTCACCGATGGCCTTCGCGGAGCGCAGCACGAACGGCACGCCGCGCCACCTGGGGGTGTCGACCTGCAGTGTGATCTCGGCGAGCGTCTCCGTCCCGCGGTCGGCATCCACGTCGTCTTCGTCGACGTACGCCTCGAGCGGCTTCCCGTCGACCTCCCCGGCCGCGTAGCGGGCGCGGCGGGCGGACACTGGATGCTCGTCCCACAGGCGCACGGCCCGCAGGGCCTCCGCGAGGGCGTCGTCGAGCCCACCGGGCTCCTCGTCCGGCTGCCCCATGGCCGTCAGCGCGAGCATGAGCATGAGGTGGCTCTGCAGCATGTCCCGCAGCGCGCCGGTCTCGTCGTAGAAGGCGCCTCGCCCCTCGATGCCGAGGCCCTCCTCGAAGATGATCTCGACGCGGCCGGGTGACGCCGCGTCCCGCGCGTCCCCCGTGCCCTCCGTGTCCTCCGTCTTCGACCCAGCGTCGGCAACCGGCACGCCGCTCGCCTCGATGCGGTCCCGCGACCGGATGAGCTCCACCGCCGCCGGGGTCCCGAGGAAGTGATCGATGCGCCACAGGCGATCCTCCGGCACGACGGCGGCGAGCGCCTCGTTGAGCGCCCGCGCGCTTTCCTCGCTCTCGCCGAACGGCTTCTCGATCGCGATCCTGAGGTCGTCGGCGAGATCCAGTTCGGCGAGCGCCGCCGCGACCTTCTCGCCCATGACCGGCGGCAGCGCGACGTAGAGCAGCGGCGAGCTCGGGCACGCTTCGAGCAGCTCCCGCAGCTCGTCGGCGGAGGACGCGTCGGTCGGCACGAAGTCCGAGCGGGACACGAGCGCGTCGATCGTGTCCTCCGAGACGCCCGTGCCCTCGAGGCTCTGCCGGACGACGTCACGCCACTCGTCGCGCGACTGCGGGGTGCGGGCGGCGCCGATGATGTGCAGCTCGACGTCTGGGCTCGCGTCGGCGACCCTCGCGATCCCCGGCAGGAGGAGGCGCTCCGTCAGGTCGCCACCCGCGCCGAGGATCGCGATCGTCCGCCTGACCTTGCCGCCGGTGGCGACCTCTGGAATCTCGGTGCTCGTCTGCATGTGACCTCCAGGTGCTGGCTTCCTCGGCTGGGCTGTTCCGGCGCGAGACTACGCGCTCGTGCCCGAGAATCCGCCGGTCCTGTCAGGGCTCGCTGACGGTCACGACGTCGTACGCAAATGCACCGACGTAACGGAACACGTCGCCGATGATCGGCGACCGCAGGCGCACGTCAACGCATTGGCGACCGTCGCCGTCAGGATGCGCCCGCTCGTCGAGCGTCATGGTGACGACGCAAGGCAGTGGCACGCGAAGGACCGCGACTGCGACCGGGACCCGCATCCGGAGCCACAGGCCCGTCGAGCGCATGCGCAGGCCACCCTCGTGCACTCGGAGTTCGAGCTCGACCTCGAGGCCCCGTCTGCGACCGAGCCGGTCGACGAGCCGCGGCCTCCCGCCCGGCACTGGGATGGCCCTCATCGTGTCCTCCATGACGCGCGTGACGAGCGGGAACGCGAACTCACGCCTGGCGGAGAGGGCGCCATCGTCCTCCGGTCGGTTGCGGATCGTGAAGGGAACGCTGCGCCCGCGCTCCGGGAACAGGACGTGCCGCCAGGCGAGCCAGGCGAACACCGGCCGCAGCCCCGAGTGGCGGGGGCCCGCCCACGAGTAGACCCCACGACCCCGGCCCTCATTCCCCGCGGGGATGGGGCCGAAGTAGCGGCGAAGCTGCGGGTGGAGGCGTTCGATCTGCGGCCCGAGGACCTGCTCGTAGACCGACTGCAGCGGCTGCGTGTCGTGCTCGTCGACCGCGCTGCGTCCAGACGAGGCCGCTCCGAGTCCGAACACGGAGCGCGCCATCAGGCGCGCACCTCCCCCGCGAGCGCGAGCAGCTCCCGCAGCGGCGCCCGAACGACGGGGATGCGCGTGAGCGGCAGCGTCATGCGCAGCAGGTTGAGGGCGCGGTCGAGGATGCGGTGCGTGCGCTCCCGCCCCGGCGACGAGTCGTAGACCCAGAGGAGCGCCAACAGCAGGTGGCTCAGCACCAGAACCTGCGGAAGGCCGGTCTTGAACTCGTCGGGCAGCGGGGACTTCGCGTCGTCGACGGCACGCTCGAACAGGCCGCGGATCACCGCGAGCGCGGGCGCGGACTCCTCGGAGAGCGGGTTGATGGGCGACCTCGGCGACACTGCGGCGGCGAGGAACTCCGGCGCGTGCGGGTGGTAGGGCTCGAGCTGCTCCAGGCCGGTGCGGTAGACGATGGCGAGGCGCTCGGTGAGCTCGCGGATGCCCTCCAGCTGCGGGATCGCGGCGTCTGCGTGCGATTCCTGCACGTCCAGGTACAGCTCCTGCACGAGGTGGTTCTTGGTCGCGAAGTGGTAGTTGGTGGTGCCGACTGATACCCCGGCCTCTTCTGCGATGCGGCGGATAGTCGTCGCGTCGTAGCCGCGCTCGCGGAAGGAGCGGAGAGCGACGTCGCGGATGAGCGCCCGGGTGCGCTCCCTCTTGGTGGACGGCACCGCTGGTCCTCGCTCTTCTCGGGGTGCCTTGTCGACGGAACCGCCCGAGTCGCCGCTGCCACCGGATTCAAAACTGAACATGTTCAGAAAGTACTACACTCGGCCTCATGAAACAGCACAACCACGCCAGTCACGGGGCAGAGCGCCCCGACGCGCTCCGGGTCGTCATCGCGGGAGCGAGCGGATTCGTCGGCCGAGCGCTGGAGGACGACTTCGAGAGCCGCGGCTGGGAGGTCGTCCGCATCGGCAGGCGCGAGGCCGTGCGCTGGGGCGACGCAGACGCCATCCAGCGCGCCATCGACGGTGCCGAGGTGCTCATCAACCTCGCCGGCAAGTCCGTCAACTGCCGTTACAACGACGCCAACCGCGCCGAGATTCTGCGCTCCCGCGTGGAGACGACGGCCGAGCTGCGGGCCGCGGTCGCAGCAGTGCCGAACCCGCCGCGGGTGTGGTTCAACGCCTCCACTGCCACCATCTACCGCCATGCGACCGACCGGCCGAACACGGAGTCCGAGGGCGAGCTCGGGCAGGGCTTCTCCGTCGACGTCGCCCGCAACTGGGAACGTGCCTTCTTCGAGGGCACCCTCCCGAAGACGCGCCGCGTCGCGCTCCGCATGGCCATCGTGCTCGGCGACGGACCCGCCGCGAGCACCCTCTTCACCCTGGCCCGCCTGGGCCTCGGCGGCCCGAACATCGACGGCTGGGCCCCGAACCACCGGCGCTATCGCGGCATCGGTCCCGCACCGAGCGGTGACGGGCGTGCCCCGCAGTACCGGACGCGGGGTCGGCAGAAGTTCAGCTGGGTGCACGTCGACGACGTCATCGGCGCCGTCAGGTTCCTCATCGACCGCGACGACCTCGACGGTGTCATCAACGTGAGCAGCGCCAACCCGAGCGACAACCGAACGCTCATGGCGAGCATCCGCCGCGTCGTGCGCGCCCCGTTCGGGCTGCCATCCTGGCGGTGGATGCTCGAGCCCGCGATGGCCGTGCTGCGCACCGAGCCCGAGCTCATCCTGAAGAGCAGGTGGGTGACACCGCAGCGGCTCACGAATGCCGGCTACCACTTCGTGCACCCGGAACTCAACCCCGCGCTGCGCCAGGTCGCGCGGGAGCTAAGATAACTCGCCCCCCCACCCACCTCGGCAGGTTCGGAGACCTCTCCCCTCGATGACGCACGCCACCGCACGCCTCGCGCACTACGCAGACTTCTTCGCCTCCGGAAGCGACCCGTCTCCTGCCGGGGACGACCGGCCCATCGGCCTCACGATCGGCAACTGCCAGGCTGAGTCCCTGCGTCTCGCTCTCGGCGACGACGTGCGCTTCGTGCGCACGCCGCCCGTGCACGAGCTCGAGCCAGCCGACCTCCCGCACCTGGCGTCGTGGCTTGCACGCGCCAGCTTCCTCGTCGCGCAGCCCGTGCGCGACGACTACCGGGGGCTGCCTGTCGGCACGAAGCAGCTCAGCACCAGGCTGCGCGCCGGCGCACGCACCGCCCTGTTCCCCGTCATCAGGTTCGCGGGGCTGTACCCGTTCCAGGCGATCGTCCGGCCACCATCCGACACCTCGCTTGTGCCTCCCCTGGTCCCCTACCACGACCTCCGAATCCTGGCAGAGGCCGCGGGCCTGGATGCGCTGCCCCAGTCGCCGTCGCGCGATGCGATCAGGGCGGTCGGCGCCGAGTCGATCGCACAGCTGCGGGCCCGCGAGGACCGCCACGGCACCGTGCGCGTCTCCGAGCTCTTCGCCCGCCCCTCGTTTGCGCAGGCTCGCACGATCAACCACCCGGGAAACCCCATCTGGCTCGCGACCGCGGAGCGCATCCGCGAGCGCCTCGGCCTCCCGGAGCGGGAGCTCACGCTCGACCGGGAGATCCTGAACTCGATCCACGCGCCGCGCGAGCAGGCGGTCATCGACGCCTGGAGCCTCGACGCGGAGGCGACCGAGTCGTGGACACGCGACGGCGAGCCGATCGACAGCGAACGCATCCGTGCCGCTCACCTCGAGTGGTACGCCGAGCATCCCGACGCCGTTGCGGCCGGATTCGCGAGACACGGCGCGACGATCGAGACGTTGAGGGCCGCGTGAACGCCCCTCCGCTGCTCCTGCACCGCGACGACGAGACCCACGGTGTCGACCAGTACGCCCGCGCCGTCGCGACGGCCGTCGCGAAGCTCGACTCCGCCGTGACCTACCGCAGCGCGCACGGGCTCGTCTCGTCGCAGCTCGCGCACGTCCACTTCACCGACCGCCTGTGGGGCAGCACGCCCGAGCGGGCGGCTGAGCGCTTCGAGCGTCTCGCCGCGCGCGGCCCCGTCAGCGTCACGCTCCACGATGTGCCGCAGGCCTCTGACGGAGCGAATGGCTTTCCCCGCCGCACCGAGTGCTATCGCCGAGTGGTCGCGGCAGCCGCCGGTACCGTCGTCAACAGCACGCACGAGCAGCGCCTGCTCGAGGTCGCTCTCGGGAGCCGCGTGCAGGTGCACGTCGTGCCGCTCCCCGCGCAGCCACCCCAGCCGCGACCCGACGGGTGGCTCCCGACCGACGAGGTCGCCGTGCTCGGCTTCTACTACCCAGGCAAGGGGCACCTCGAGGTCGTCAACGCGGTCGCCGCCATTCCGAGCGAGCGGCGGCCCCGCGTCGTCGCGCTGGGATGCGCGTCGGCCGGGCACGAGCAGGAGCTCGCGGACCTGGAGCGGTACGCGGGCGGGCTTGGCGTGGAGTTCTCGAGCACCGGCTTCCTCTCGCCCGAGGAGCGCCTCGAACGTAGCCGCAGCGTGGCCGTTCCCATCATCGCCCACCAGCACGTCTCCGCCTCCGGCTCCCTCACCGACTGGCTCTCCGCAGGTCGCAGGCCCCTGACCGTGGACTCCGCCTACTTCCGCGAGATGGACGCCATCCGGCCAGAGACCATGCACCTCGTTCGGTCCGGCGAGCTCGCAACGGCGCTGCAGCTCGCGCTCCTGCAGCCCGAGTCGACGTGGCTCGACGACGGGACGTCGACCTCCCCGAGCATCGACGAGATCGCCCGCGCCTACCTCAGCTGGTGGGCGGCGCTGTGACCATCAGCACCCCGAGCCGCCCGCCGTTCGGACGCACGGTTCCGGGCAACCGCTGGGACCTGGCGGATGCGGACGGCGCTGACGGCGGCGCATCCGCCAGGTCGGTGTCGGTCATCGTCGCGCACTTCGAGCAGCAGGCCGAGCTCGACCGCACGATCGCGGCGCTCGCCCGGCAGACGCATCCGGAGCAGCTGATGGAGGTCATCGTCGTCGACGACGGCTCCCGCGTGCCCCCGACGGTCCCGGCAGGCGTCCGAGTGCTGGCCCAGGAGAACCTCGGGTTCCGGGCCGGCTCCGCCCGCAACCTCGGCGCGCGGGCCGCGACGGGCGACATCCTGTGCTTCCTGGACGCCGACACGTCCCCGGAGCCCGACTACGTGGCACGCATGGCGGCGCTTCCCTCGCTGCTTCCGGAGGCGGTCGTCGCGGGTCACCGCAAGCACGCCGACTTCACCGGGGTGGATGTGGATGCTCCCGTCGAGGCTGCGGGGCCGGCGCGCGAGCTCCCCGAACCCAGCTGGCTGGCTTCCGCCTACCGCGCGTCGAGGAACCTGCTCGACGCGGACGACCGCTCCTATCGGTTCGTCATCGGGGCCGTCTTCTCCTGCACGAAGTGGTTCTTCACCGAGACCGGCGGGTTCGACGAGGACTTCCTGGGCTACGGCGGTGAGGACTGGGATTGGGCCAGCCGCGCCTGGCTGGCCGGCGCCGTGCTGGCGCACGAGCCCCTCGCCGTAGCCTGGCATGACGGTCCGGACTGGGCGGGACGGAGCTCAGGCGATGCGAAGCGGCAGGAGCAGAAGAACCGAGAGACGCTGCTGCTCGCGCAGAAGATCGGCGTCGCCGGCTCCCGCCCGCGCGCCCTCCGCACGGTCGCCGCCGACGTCGTCGTCGTGCTGGGTGCGGCGCCGAGCGACGGCGCGGCCTTCGTCTGCGTCGACAGCCTGCTCGAGCAGCTGCCGCACGCGAGTGTCGTCGTCCCGGCCGACATGCATCCTCTGTTCGCGTCGGACCCGAGAGTGCTGTCCGCTTCGGGACCGATCCCGCGCGGTCGTGTGCGCATCGACATCGACGCCGCCGTGCACTTCGGCAGCCCTGTTCGGTCTGTCCAAGAGACCGGGGCTGCGACAGGAACGGAGTCCCCCGCGGTCGGGTCCACCGCCCTTCAGGACGCTGCCGCCCGAGTCGGCAGCTCCGACCTCGGCGCCGTGCGCGTCGGCGAGCACGTCACCGTGCGGTCCGAACGCGCGCTGCGACGCGAGGAACGCTGGGGCGAGGCAGCGGGCTGGCGCACCGAGTGCGTGACCGACGACGCTGTTCGCCCGCTTCCCGCCGACGTCAGTGTGGCCGCCCACCTCGGCGGGTGGCTCTCGCTCGACTGAGCGGCCACCGCGTCGCGACCACTTCAGTCAGCGCCACCGCCACCGCCCGGAAGCCTGGTCCGCCAGCTGGCCTCGAAGTCCGGATGCTCGTCCCACGTCGCCGCGAGCGTCACGAGCAGCTGCAGACTCAGCCGCTCGCCCTCGCTGGCGGGATCCGCGCCGAAGAGGTACTCGATCGCCTTCTCCTCTTCGTCGGCCCCGAGCAGCCAGTCGACGATGTCGTCATCCTCCCCGCCGGTGACGGCCTCGCCCGCGAGAGCGAGCAGCCGCCGATACGTGCGCTCCACACCGTCAGGCAGTCCGCCTTCGTCGAGCCGCGCCACCACGAAGTCCCTGGGATTCATGCGCTCATTCTGACGCGACGTGCCCGCACATCCACGGGGAGTGGGCGAAATTCGCGTTTGTAGGGAAAAATGGGAAGGTCGCCCTCACCACGGGCGTCGCTCGTTGCGGCTTCGCGCATCCGGAGCGCCCCGACCGAAGCCGCCAGGAGGCCGCCGCGTGCCAGCAGCAGCAGCAGCTCAGACGACCGGACCGCGTCGCCTCATCGTGCAGACCGCGCTTGGCGTGAAGCGCTGGCTGGCGCCCGCGACCACCCTGTTCGTCTCGCACCAGCTGTGCGAGGTGGCAGTGCCAGTCGTGGTCGGGCTCGTCATCGACCGCGGCATCGTCGACCGCGACCTCCCGCAGCTCGCGGTCTGGGCCGCGGTGCTCGTCGGCGTCTTCGTGCTCCTCGCCTGGTCGTACCGGGCGGGCGTGTACTTCCTCGTCAACGGCATCCAGCGGGCCCATCACGAGTTGCGCATGCGCGTCAGCGAGCGCTCCCTCGACCCGCGCGGCTTCGGCGACCGGCAGCGGCCCACCGGCGAGCTGCTCGGCATCGGCGGCTCGGATGTGCAGCGCGTCGCGTTCGGCGGCCTCCTCTTCGTGCACCCGGTCGCCGAGCTGGCGGCGGTCGCGGCGGCCGGGGCCGTCCTCATCAGCATCGCCTGGCCGCTCGGCCTCGCCGTCATCCTCGGCGGCCCCGTGTTCCTGCTCCTGCTCGACCGCTTCGGGCGGCACCTCCGTGCGAGGGCCGAAGACCAGCAGCGGCTCACCGCAGACTCCGCCTCGCTGGCAGCGAATGCCATCGCCGGCTTCCGCACGCTCACCGCCCTCGGAGCGACGGGGCGCGCCTCGCGCAGCTATGCCGAGGCCAGCGAACGCGCCCGCGTCGCGGCGATCGCGACGCGCCGCGCCGAGGCGTGGTTCGTCGCCGTCTCGAGCACGGCAACGGGCATCTTCGTCGTCGCGATCGGCGTCATCGCCGCGGCCCTCGCGTTCCAGGGCTCCATCACGGTCGGCCAGCTGATCACCGTCGTGGGTGTCGTGCAGGTCGTCATGGGCCCGATGGAAGCGCTCGCCGTCAACGTCGGAGCGGTGTGGGCCCGCGCGGGGGCCTCCGCGAAGCGAGTGCTCTCGCTGCTGGAGGCGCCGTACGCGCGGGAGACGCTCGTCGACACGACGAGGGTCGGCGAACCGCGAGACGACGATCGACGCCCAAACGGGACGGAGCCGGCCCTCGCCGTCGCCCGGCTCGCAGGCAAGCACCTGCGCGACCTGAGCTTCACCGTCGAGCGAGGTGAGACCGTCGGCATCGTCGCTGAGGCGCACGAGGCGGCCGAGCTCGTGCAGCTCCTCGGCGGTCGCATCCACCCGACGCAGGGATCCGTCACGATCGACGGCCTGCCCCTCGCCGAGGTCGACGCCGGCAGCCTCCACGAGCTGGTCACCGCGCCTCCGCACGCCGCGCATACGCTGCCCGGCACCGTCGCGGCCAACGTCGTCGGCATCGGCGCAGCCTCCCGTTCGCTCTATGAGGCGCACGAGGCGCTCGACGCGGCGGCGTTCACGGATGTCCTCGACCAGCTCCCCAACGGCATCCGCACCCCGCTCGGCGGCGCGGGCAGAACCCTCTCCGGCGGCCAACGCCAGCGCCTCGCCCTCGCGAGGGCCCTCGCGGCACCAGCTCCCGTGCTCGTCCTCCACGAGCCGACCGGTTCCGTCGACGCCGTCACCGAGCAGCGAATCGGCGAGCGGATGCGCGCCGCCACCGCGAGCCGGGCCACGGTCGTCGTGTGCTCGAACCCGCAGCTGCTCGTGCGCGCGCACCGCGTGCTGGTCGTCCGCGACGGCGCCCTCGCCGCCGAAGGCAGCCACGACGAGCTGCTCGCGACCAACGCCGACTACGCGGAGGCGATCGCGTGAGCGCCACCACCCCGGGCTCGCAGGCAGAGCCCCACCCCACGGCACCCGAGCAGCCCACCGCACCGGAGCAGCCCGCCGCATCAGGGCTCCCCATCGCGACGGGGAAGCGCTCCGCGCGCCTCGCCTGGCACCTGCTGACGCTGCGCCCGTGGATGCTCGTGCTCGCGATCGTGCTGCTCGGCGCGGCCGCGGCGGCTGCCCTGCTGGTCCCAGCGGGGCTCGGGCGCCTCGTCGATGCCGTCACGGGCGTCGACCGGAGCCTCGTCGAGGTCGCCCTCATGCTGCTCGCCGGCGTCGCTGGCAGCGCGGCGCTCGGAGCGCTGGGTTCGATGGCGCTCGCCGCGGTCCTGGAGACGGCGCTCGCACGGCTCCGCGAGGACTTCGTGGCGGCGTCGCTCGCCCTCCCCGCCGTGCTGGTGGACGAGGTCGCCGACGGCGAGCTCGTCTCGAGGGCAACCGACGACGTCGACACGGTCGGTGAGGTCACGACGGGCGCCGTCCCCGCGGTCGTGTCCGCCGGCCTGGCGGTCGTCGCGACGGGCGTCGGGCTCGCCGTGCTGAATCCGCTCTTCCTGCTCGCCATGGTGACGGTCGTTCCGGTGCACGCGTTCGCGCTCTGGCGCTACCTGCGGAAGGCGCCGCGCCTCTACGCCGCGGAACGCGTCGCCATCGCGTCGCGGTCCCGCGAGATGGTCTCCGCGATCCAGGCGCTCCCCACCGTGCACGCCTACGGCTGGGGCGGGGCCGTCACGGAGCGCATCCGCAACCGCTCCTGGAACGTGCTCAGGTGGGCGCTGCGCACCCGCATCGTGCAGAGCCGGTTCGGGTTCCGCATGAACATGGCGGAGGCGGTCGGGCTGACGTCCGTGCTCCTCGTCGGGGCGTGGCTCGCGTTCACCGGCGCCGCCACGATCGGCGAGGTCACGACGGCGGCGCTGCTCTTCCAGGCCTTGTTCGGCCCCTTCATCTCGCTGCTCATGCTCGTCGACGACCTGCAGTCGGCTGGCGCCTCGCTCGCTCGCGTCGCGGGTGTCATCCAGCTGGCGCCGGTCCCACCGGACGAGCAGCCGCGTGTGCGCGTTGCCCTCGGGGAGAGCCTCGCGAACGCGGGCGCGGCGATCGCCAGCGCCGCCGCTGGCGAACCGCCGGCCCCCGAGATCGCCCTCGAGTCCGTGGAGGCCGCCTACCCCGGGCGCCCGGTCGTGCTCTGGATCGACGAGCTGCGCATCCCCGCCGGCCAGCGGGTTGCCGTGGTCGGTTCGTCCGGCGCCGGCAAGAGCACGCTCGCCCGCGTGCTCATGGGCCTCCTCGAGGTGCGCGATGGGCGCGTCGACGTCGGCGGCCTCGATCCGGCAGAGATGAGCGAGCTCGAACGCGCGAGTCGCATCGTCATGGTGAGCCAGGACGTGCACGTCTTCTCCGGCACCCTCCGCCACAACCTGCTCATCGCGAGGGAGTCGGCGAGCGACGACGAGCTGCGGGATGCGCTCGAGTCGGTCGCGGGCCCCCGCTGGCGGCACACCTTCAGCGACGGACTCGACACGATGATCGGCGAGGGCAACGCAGAGGTGAGCGCAACGGATGCGCACCGCCTCGCCCTCGCGCGTGCGCTCGTGACGCGGGCGCCGATCGTGATCCTCGACGAGGCGACGGCGGATGCCGACACCGCCGACGCTCGCGACCTGGAGGCCGCCGCGGGGCGGGCGCTCGCCGGGCGGACGGTCGTGACCATCGCCCACCACCTGTCGCAGGCGAGCAGCGCCGAGCGGGTGCTCGTCATGGAGCACGGCCGGGTCGTCGAAGATGGAACGCACGACGAGCTGCTCGAGATCGAGGGACCGTACCGCGAACTCTGGGCTGCCTGGACCTCGCACCGCGCGTAGGCGGAGGGCGGCGGTGAGGGTCAGCGCTGAGCACTACCCGGCCCGCTCGGAGTGGCCTGTCGCCTCGCCACCGCGCTACAGGGGTCCGAGCACTGCCGCCGGGTCTGCGTCGAGAGCCAGTGTCTCCAGCACCCCGAGCAGCTGGCGCTCCTCGTAGCGGAAGTGCGACTCCATGATCGCCGCGATGCCCTCCAGGTGCCGGTCCAGCTCGCTCGGCGACTCCCCCGCATCCACGGACGCCTGCAGCCCGGAGATGAGGTGGCCGATCATCGAGTGGTCCTGCTGCAGGCGGGCGAGCGTGTCGCGCAGCTCGGGATGCGCCGCAGCGATCGCGGGGAACAGCTCGCGGTCCTCGCCCCGATGGTGACCGTCGAGCGCGGTGCAGAAGCCGTGGCAGTACAGCAGCAGGTCGCGGGTGGCGGGCTCAGCCGGGTCGCCGCGCTTCACTGCCTCACGCGTGACGGCGAGGGCCTTGCGCAGCCGCGCGTGGACGGCCCTCAGCTCGCTGCTCCACGCGGCCAGCCGGTCCTTCTCCTGTGCACTCATCTGATCGCCTCGCTCACCAAGATAGTCATCGCGTGGCAAGTACGCTCGACGGCATGAGTGCCGCCGACAGCAAGATCCTGCGCGACCGCTGGACCTCCTCGGAGCTCTCGTCGCTGCGGACCCAGCTCGCGCGGCTCTCCGAGGTGGTTCCAGGGCCGCATCGCATCACGCCGAGCTGGCACGATCCGGCATCCTCGGTGACCGACCTCCGAGGGCTGCAGGCCGGCAGCCTCGGCGTGAGCATCACCCACCTCGAGGTCTCCAAGGTCGACGCGAGCGGTTTCACGGGCGGCCTCACCGTCCGGGACAGCACGCTCACGCACGTCCGCTTCGAGCACGCGAAGGTCGCGGCGCACGCACGACTCGAGGGTGCTCTGCGGGCCTGCACCTTCACGGGGGCGAACATCCCGCAGGCGTCCATCGGACCCGAGGTGTCGGACTGCTCGTTCGCCGACTCGAAGCTGCGCCGCCTCCGCGCTGTGCCAGGAACCGTCTTCTCGAACTGCACCTTCGACGGCGCGGAGCTGTCGGGGGCGGAGTTCACCAACACGCGGTTCATCGACTGCAGCTTCACCGGCGCGAAGTTCAATGCGGCCACCACGTTCCACGGCTGCACGTTCGTTGGCGCGTCCCCGAAGTTCGGCAAGGCGAGCGAGACGGGCACGAAGATCGAACCGCTGGCTGGCTGACGTGGCCCGCCACACCCGGGAGCGCGCGGGCTGAGAGAGTCATAGCAACCTCATACGCGCTGGTACGTACTGAACGGGGCCGCGCTCGGGCCTTCCACGCGCAGGCACTGCGTTCAACGGCGCGTGACTGGTTCCGTGAACGGCGTTTCTCTTGCCGAACTCATGACCCGGGTCGTTCCCCGGGTTTCGCGGTGGCACGGTCGGCCGCCCCTCTCAGCATTCAGCTGAGGGGCCTTCCTACCGTCGAGCGCATGTCATCTTCAGCGAACGCCGCACTGCTCATCCTCCGACTCGCCCTCGGCGCCACCATGCTGCTGCACGGCATCCAGAAGCTCACGACGACCGGGATCGGCGGCGTGCAGGAGATGCTCGGCGGCCTCGGCATCCCCCTCGCGGACGTCGCCGGGGCTGCGCTCCCCTTCGTCGAGATCGTCGCCGGCGCCCTGCTCATCGTCGGGCTGTTCACGCGAGTCGCCGCCGCGCTGCTCACGATCGTCTCCCTGGGGGCCATGTTCACCGTGCACTTCACTGCTGGCTTCTTCGCCCAGGACGGCGGGTACGAGTTCGTGCTCGTGCTGGCGCTCGTCGGCATCGCGCTCGTGCTGACCGGTGGGGGCCGCTGGGCGGCGGACGCGCTCATCCGTCGGCCTCGGAGCAACCGCGAGAGCCACCCCGAGAGCCACTCAGAGCGTCGGTCTGCAGCGCAGGTGGCCTGATACCTAGTCCGCCTAGCTACTTGCGGCGGGTCGCGCCCGAGTGGCCGAGGTTTGCGATACGGTCCAATCCACCGGCCCCCCTGCTCCGAATCTCCTCGAACACGGGTGAAGTGACCCGGCGCGCGAAAGGCGGCTGCAGTGCTGGAATCAACCACCCCCCTCCTTGTGGGCCCCGAGACCATCGGATCCGCGGGCACGTACCGAAATGTGACCGACCTGCTCGTCCGACGCCTGGAAGTCGCGCCAGATCACGCCGCATTCGACGTGCCGAGCGACTCCGCTGACCGCTCGGCTCCCTGGCGTCAGGTCTCCACGCGCGAGTACACCGACGCGGTCCGGGCCGTCGCGAAGGGCCTCATCGCCCTTGGCGTGCGCCCCGGTGATTCGATCGCGATCATGGCACCCACCCGGTACGAGTGGGCCGTCGCCGATCTGGCGGTCTGGTTCGCCGGGGCCGTCGTCGTGCCCATCTACGAGACCTCGGCGCCCACGCAGGTCTCCGCGATCATCCACGACGCCCGCGTCGTCCTCGCGTTCGGCGGCAGCGCGCAGCACGTGCGTCTCCTTGAGGAACCGCTCACCGAGCGCGGCAGGGACGCCCTCGGCGTCTGGTCGATGGATGCGACCTCTGGCCGGAACGAGGGACACGACCTCGACCGCCTCGCCGCGCTCGGGGCCGGTGTGGCGGATGAGGCGCTCGAGGAGCGCCGACTGCTCGCGACGCCCGACTCCCCCGCGACGATCGTCTACACCTCCGGGACCACCGGCGAGCCCAAGGGCGCCGTCCTCACGCATGAGAACTTCCTCGGACAGGTGCTCAACATCGCGGCCGCCTACGGCGAGGTCGTGCACCCTGCCGGCAACACGATCATCTTCCTGCCCCTCGCCCACGTGCTCGCGCGAGGCCTGCAGCTCATCTGCCTCGCCAGCGGCATGCGCATCGCCCACCTCGCCGACCCGGCCGCTGTCGTGGGAACGCTCGGGCAGCTCACGCCGACATTCCTTGTCGTCGTGCCTCGAGTGCTGCAGAAGATCCAGGCCGCCGCGGGGGCCAAGGCCGCGGCCAAGGGCCTCGGCAAGGTCTGGGCTTCGGCGCAGCGCACGGCGGTGCAGTGGGGCGCGTTCCGCGAGACCGCCAGCCCGACGACGCGTGCGCCGATGGGTCTGCGCCTCCGCCACGGCGCCTTCGACCGGCTCTTCTTCAGCCGCCTCCGCGAGGTCATGGGCGGCCGCGTCACCCACATCCTCTCCGGCGGCGCCACGCTCGATGCCGAGCTGTCCCTGTTCTTCGGCGGCATCGGCGTGCCCGTCATCGAGGGCTACGGCCTCACCGAGACCACGGCGCCGCTCACCGGCAACCTGCCGAACGACATCCGCTCCGGCACCGTCGGCCGGCCGCTCCCCGGGTCCACGGTCCGCATCAGCGACGACGGCGAGATCCTCGCCCGCGGCATCGGCGTCTTCAGCGGCTACCGCAACCCGGAACACAACCGCGACGCCTTCGTCGACGGGTTCTTCCGCACCGGCGACCTCGGCCGCCTCGACGAGCAGGGGCGGGTCATCCTGGAGGGCCGCCTCAAGGACGTCATCGTCACCTCGAACGGCAAGACGATCGTGCCCATGAGGTGGGAGTCGTCGGTCGAGTCCGACCCGCTCGTCTCGCACGCCGTCATGATCGGCGAGGGACGCAACTACCTGTCCGCGCTCATCATCCTCGACCCGGAGGCGCTCGCCGAGTTCTCGGCGGAGATCGCCGCCGCCACCCACCCGGACCCCGCGCACCACGAGCTGCTCACCGTCGTGGACGCCCGTGCGCGCGACCACGTGCAGGCGGCCGTCGACCGGGCCAACGCGCTCGTCGCCCGAAGCGAGCAGGTTCGACGCTTCACGCTCATCGCGACCGACCTCGAAGACCCCACCTTCATCACGCCGACGCTGAAGCTCAAGCGCGCCGCCGTCCTGCAGCGCAGCACCGACGCCGTCGCGGCCCTGTACGCCTGACGCACGGCCCCACCGACTTTCCCCGTTCACCCGGCGCCAGTTCCAGGCGCCCGACGCCTCGAGAGGCACCAGCATGAGCAGCGAGACCACCGCGAGCAGCAGCACCGCCGGCAAGAAGAACAGGGCGACGATCGTCACGATCCTCATCGCCCTCCTCATCGGGGCGCTCGTCGCCCTCGCCGGGAGCCAGGGCGGAGCGCAGCTCGCCGGCATCCCCCTCTACGCGTGGGCGGTCGCGGCGGCCTTCCTCATCCAGGTCCTCGTGTACCTGCCGTCCGCGGCAGCGAAGACCGAGCGCTTCTTCGACCTCACGGGAAGCGCGACGTTCATCGTCGTCACGATCGGCCTCCTCGTCGCGGCCCCCGAACCGGATGCGCGCGCCTGGGTCCTCGGCGCCATGGTCATCCTGTGGGCGCTCCGCCTCGGGTCGTTCCTCTTCGCGCGCATCCACCGCTCCGGCTCCGACGATCGCTTCGACGACATCAAGGGCGACAAGCTGCGCTTCCTTCGCGTCTGGATCATGCAGGGGCTGTGGGTGAGCCTCACCGCGGCCGCGGCCTGGATCGCGATCGCGGGCGGAACCGACGACCGCGAGCCGTTCGGCTGGCTGGGCGTCGTCGGCGTCGTCGTGTGGGCGGCCGGGTTCATCATCGAGGTCGCTGCCGACCTGCAGAAGAACGCCTTCAAGGCGGATCCCGCGAACAAGGGCCGCTTCATCCGCTCGGGCCTCTGGTCGCGTTCGCGCCACCCCAACTACTTCGGCGAGATCCTGCTCTGGGTGGGCGTCGCCATCGTCGCCGCGCCGGTCCTGGTGGGCTGGCAGTGGGTCGCGCTCATCTCGCCGATCTTCGTCGCGCTCCTGCTCCTGCGCGTCAGCGGCGTGCCGCTCCTGGAGGCGAAGGCCGACAAGAAGTGGGGCGGCGACGCCGACTACGAGGCGTACAAGCGCGAGACGCCGGTGCTGCTGCCGCGGCTCACGAGCCCGAAGGCGTAGCGCCCGGACGGGGGTCCTCAGGTCGAGGGGCTCCCGGACGCCCGCCGCGCTTGGCCAGGCGGGCGAGGATCGCACCCGTCACGATGCCGAGGACGAGCCCGAGGTCGAGGCCGATCGCCCAGCTGTCGAGGATGAGGGCGAGGGCGACGCCGATCGCGAGTCCGACAGCGATGCCGGTCCCCATCTGGGTCGAGCCGTTGGCGCCGCCACCTCGAGTGCCGTCCTGCTGCGTGCTGTCCATGTCATCTCCCATCGTCGTTTCCGTTGCGCTCAACGCTACGGAGCCGACGCGGGCCGTGCTTCCCCCTGGCGGCTGACATCCCTCCCCCTGGTGCCGGAGATGCGCCTCGCCACAGCGGAGGCCGGTGGCGCACCTGCGGGCGGATGCGTGTCCGCACCCGCCCGCCTGTCCACCGTCTCGCGGAGGTCCTACGAGAACTCCGGGACGACCTTCTCGATGAACAGCTCGAGCGAGCGCTTCTTCTGCTCGTGTGAGAGCGAGTTGTCACTCCAGAAGCTGAACTCGTCGACGCCGAGCGCCTCGTACTCGCGCAGCCGAGCGATGACCTCATCCGCCGTGCCGATCATCGCGGTCTTGTGGAGCGCCTCGGGCGTGAACTCGGGCCGTTCGGCGAACTTCGCCTCAGGGCTCGGCTCGAGGAACCCGTCGACGGGGTCGGTCTTGTTGCCGAACCAGGCATCGAACGTGCGGTAGAACTTGTTGACGCCCTCGGCTGCCGGACGCCACCCCTCCGGGTCGGCGTCGTCGTGCACGTAGGTGTGGCGCAGCACCATGATGTCGGGGCGTGCAACCTCCGGATGGTTGGCGACGGCCGTCTCGAACTTGCTCACGAGGTCGGCGACTTCCTCGTCGCCCTTCATGAGCGGCGTCACCATGACGTTGCAGCCGTTGGCGACGGCGAAGTCGTGCGTGTCGGGGTCGCGGGCCGCCACCCACATGGGCGGCGTCGGCCGCTGAACGGGTTTGGGCACGCTCGTCGAGACGGGGAACTGCCAGATCTCGCCGTCGTGCGCGTAGTCGCCCTGCCACAGCTCGCGGACGGCGGGGATGAGCTCGCGCAGGTGCTGCCCGCCCTCCTTGCCCGGCATGCCACCGGCCAGGCGGTCGAACTCGAACTGGTACGCACCTCGGGCGAGCCCCACCTCTGCGCGGCCGCCGCTGATGACGTCGAGCAGCGCCGTCTCGCCGGCCACGCGCAGCGGGTTCCAGAACGGGGCGATGATCGTGCCGGCGCCGAGCCGGATCCTCGTCGTGACTGCTGCGAGGTATGCGAGCTGCGGCATGGGGCTCGGCGAGATCGTGTACTCCATGGAGTGGTGCTCGCCGATCCACACCGTGCTGAAGCCGGCTTCCTCCGCGAGGAGCGTCAGCTCGACGAGCTCCGCGAACAGCTGCTCGGTGCTGACGGAGTCGTCCCAGCGCTCCATGTGGATGAACAGAGAGAAACGCATTGTCGTGTCCTTTCGAGAGTGGATGTGCTCCGCGGTCAGCTGCGGCGGGCTCGTTCTGCGATCGTCGTGTTGCCGCGCGACCAGTGCTCGTGCTCGATCTCGCGGACGACGACCGTAATGTTCTCGGGCGCGGCCCCGACGGTCTCTTCGGCGACGCGGTGGACGCCGTCGATGAGGGCGCGGAGCTGCTCGGGTGTGCGCCCCTTGGCGATCGAGATGTCGATGAGTGGCATGGCCCCTACCCCCGCATCACGAAGGGGTCGGCGACGGGTGACTCGTCGGTGTTGATCCACACGCTCTTGAGGCGCGTGTACTCGTGCATCGACTCGATGCCGTGCTCGATGCCGACGCCGGAGCTCTTGAAGCCCTGCCTCGGTGACATGGGCGACATGGCGCGGTAGGTGTTGACCCAGATCGTTCCCGCCTCGAGTCGGCGTGACATGCGGTGCGCCCTCGCGAGGTTCTGTGTCCAGACGCCGGCGGCGAGGCCGAACTCGGTGTCGTTGGCGAGGCCGACGACCTCATCCTCGGTGTCGAAGGGCATGATCGCGGCGACCGGTCCGAAGATCTCCTCGCGGACGACGCGCATGCTGTTGGTCACGTCGGTGAGCACGGTCGGCTCGAAGTAGTAGCCGGGGAGGGCCACGTCGGGTCTGCCGCCGCCCGCGTAGAGGGTTGCACCCTCGTCGACGCCGATGCCGACGTAGGAGCGGACCTTCTCGAGCTGGTCGCCGAACGCGAGGGGCCCCAGCTCGGTCGCGTCGTCGAGGGGGTCGCCGATGACGATCGACTTCGCCCGCGTCGAGACGCGCTCGAGCAGCTCGTCGTAGACGGACCTGTGGGCGAAGACGCGGCTCCCGGCGATGCACGTCTGCCCCGCGGCCGCGTAGATGCCGGCGATGACGCCCATCGCCGCGTTCTCGATGTTCGCGTCGTCGAAGACGATGTTCGGGCTCTTGCCGCCGAGCTCCAGCGTGCACCCGATGAACCGGGCCGCGGCGCTCGCCGCGATCGCGGAGCCCGTGCGAGTCGACCCAGTGAAGGAGATCTTCGCGATGGTGGGGTTCTCGACGAGCGCGGCGCCCGCCTCTGCCCCGAAGCCCGTGACGACGTTGACGACGCCGTCGGGGAAGCCTGCCTCGCTCGCGAGCTGCGCGAAGCGGAGCACGGTGCGCGACGTGTACTCGCTCGGCTTGATGACCACGGTGTTCCCTGCGGCGAGCGCCGGGGCGAGCTTGGAGGTCGTGAGCGTGAGCGGGGAGTTCCAGGGCGTGATCGCGCCGACGACGCCGAGCGGCTCGTGCTGCGTGTAGTTGAGGATCTGCAGGTTGCTGGTCGGGATCTGCGAGCCCTGGATCTTGTCGGCGAGACCGCCGTAGTAGTAGAGGTACTCGGGCAGTGAGGCGAGCTGGCCGCGCATCTCGCGGAGGAGCTTGCCGTTGTCGAGGCTCTCGAGGCGGGCGAGCTCGTCGGCGTTCTGGGCGACGAGGTCGCCGAGACGCCGGAGGAGCTTCCCTCGCTGCGTCGCGGTGAGGCTGCTCCAGCTGGGCGCCTCGAACGCGCGTCGCGCGGCGGCGACGGCCAGCTCGACGTCGGCCGCATCGCCGCGGGCCGCCTCGTAGAGCACCTCGAGGGTCGCCGGGTTGATGCTCTCGAAGTAGGCGCCGCCTGCGGGGTCGCGCCAGGACCCATCGATGAAGTGTCCGTAGCGGTCAGTCATGGTGTGCTCCTTCGTGATGCCGTTGGATGGAGAGTTCTGCGTCGCCGATGAGCGCTTCGAGCTCGTCGACGAGCGTGGAAGGTGCTTCGACCGGGAGCATGTGCCGCACGCCGGGGACGACTTGGGTTCGCGTGCCGGGGATGGCGTCGGCCAGCCTGCGGGTCATGTCCGGGGTCGATCCTGGGTCGAGCTCCCCCGTGATGGCGAGGGTCGGCGCCGTGATCGCGCCGAGCGCGTCCGACACCTGCTGGTCGCCGGTCGCGAAGATCTCGTACGCGTGCCCGAACGACTCGACGTCGTTGGCCTCGAGCACTCGCCTCGTCTCGGCGATCGTCGAAGCGCTCACGCCGCTGCCCGAGTACCAGCGTTCGAGCGACCGCTCGACGGTCGCGCCGAAGTCGGTGCGCGCCGACGCGAGACGCTCGAGCACCGCGGCACGTTCATCCGGTGTGCGTCGGCAGACCGAGCTGACGCAGGTGAGCGTCGCGACGCGCTCCGGTGCGCGGCTCGCGATGTGCTGTGCGGCGAGCGCGCCGAGCGAGAAGCCGACGAGGTGGATCGGCCCGTCAGGCAGTCGCCGTTCGATGTCGGCCGCGAAGTCGGCGAGCGAGGTTGGTGCGCGCAGCGGGGGCTGGGCTCCGTGGCCGGGAAGATCGAGAGCGACGGCCCGCTCGCCGAGCAGGGCCTCGACCGGGGCCCACATCGTGCGGTCGAGCCCCACACCGTGCAGCAGCACGATGGGGGTCTGCTGCGCCTGGGTCGAGCTCACGGTCGCTCCCCTAGAGCTCGGTGGAGAGCGCCGCGAGCCGCTGCTGCGGGCGTCCCTGCGCCGCGCCTGCCAGCGCGATGAGGATCTCGTCCGGGTGCGGCGCATCCGCGATGCGCACCTCGAACGACTGGTGGTGCGAGCGGATGGTCGCGTCGGTGAAGTGCTTGAGGGGGATGTCGAAGGCCACTCCGGCCGGCCCGCGCTTCTCGACGGCGGGGAGCAGCGTGCTCGCGTTCGCCGCCTTGCGGAAGTGATCGCCGAACTTGAGCGTGTGGATCAGCGCCGACCCGTGCTCGACCTCGCCGTTCAGGCCGATGATCGCCGCCTTGCCGTAGGCCTCGAGCGGAGCGCCGAGCGCCTCGATGACGCGGGGTGCGAGCAGCTCCCCGAGCTCGGAGGCGACCGCGTCGATGCCCGCGGTCAGGTCCTCGACGAAGCCCTGGCCAGCCCACGGGTTGTCGATGATCGCCGCGACGACCGCTGTGCGTGCCGCCGGCGAGACCTCACGGCCTCCCTCGATGAGCGTCTCGTCGACGATGGTGATGACTCTGCGAACCTTCATGCGGTGATTCCTTTCAGGATGTCCGAGGTGACCGGCACGTCAGTCGTGCGGTCGCCGATTCGGGGATGTGGGCGGGGTCCAGAGGAGGCGACCGCGATGACCGCGATCTCATCGCGGTGCGGCGCATCCGCGAGGTGCACGTCGAGCGATTGGTAGTGGCTGCGCGTCGCGGCCGCAGTCTTGTGCCAGAGCGGCACACGGAGGTCGCCGCCGGCATCAGCCCTGGTGTCGGAGAAGCAGATGATCGAGGTGCCCTCGAGGAACTCGCGCAGCAGGTTCCCGAAGTACGGGGTGTGGATGAGGGCACCAGCGTGCTCGATCTCGCCCTCGAGTCCGACAACCGCCGCCTTGCCGAAGGCCTCGACCTTGCCGGCGCCACCGAGGGCAGCGAGGAGTCGGTCGCTGAGGAGCTTTGCGACGACCGGCGCGACCTCGGCGGTCGCTTCGGTGAGGTCGGCGAGCTTGCCCTGCCCGATCCACGGGTTGCGGACGACCGCAACGGCGCTTGCCTGCCGGATCGCTGTGGGCGCGTCGACGCCGCCGTCGGAGATGACGTCCTCGTACGCGGTGAAGATCTTCCGAACCCCGAGCGCGACGGCCCGTTCGAGCAGGGCATCGCCGCGCTGCTCTGTTGCAGTGACGGTGGTGGTCATGGTGGCTCCTGGTCTTCCTATCGTTCGCGAGCGAGCGCCAGCGGGTCAGGCGTGCGCCGACTCGCTTTCGGCGGGGTTGCCGTGGTCTTCCGGTGCGAGCGCTGCCCGACTCGAGGCCTCGACGTGGGTGCGCATCGCGAACTCGGCGCCGATGGCGTCCTTCTCCACGATCGACCGCACGATGGCATGGTGCTCATGGTCGGATGCGAGCAGACGGCCGGGGCGCTCGATGGTGCGGAGCACGATGCGGTGGTACGCAAGCTGGTTCATGAGGCGCTCGTAGTGCTCGGCGAGCTTCGCGTTGTCGGCTCCGAGCACGATCGTCCAGTGGAACTCGTGCACGAGGCGTGCGTACTCGGCCGTGTCGTTCGCGCGGACGGCGGCATCGCTCTCGTCGAGGTTGCGTGTGAGGGCCGCGAGCTCTGAGGTCGGCCCGCGCCGGGCGAGCAGGTTCGCGGCGAGGCCTTCCAGCGACTCCTTGAGTTGGAAGAGCTCCACGATCTCGCGCCGAGTCGGTGTCCGCACGAACGTCCCGACGCGGGGGCGGATCTCGACGAGGCCCTCGTTCTCGAGCTGCTTGAGCGCCTCGCGGATGGGCGTGCGGCTCACGCCGAACTCCTGCGCGAGCACGAGCTCCGGCATCGGATCGCCCGGAGGGTACGTCCCGCTCGTCACGAGGCGCCGGAGCCGCTCGAGGAGCGGGAGGTCTGCGTAGGCCTCATCACCGAGACCCAGGGGCGTGATCTGTTGCATACAAGAAAGCTAGCTGGCATGCCACAGGATTGTCAACGGGTCTCGTCTTTCCCAGGAAACACAACGTTTACAACGAATCGTTGACGCATACATGAACCCGGGGTTACGCTCCGTTGCATGCAAGCAAACATCAAAGATGCTGTCGCAGCTGCATGGTCCGACGCGTGGGATCGGGGTGACTTCGGTGCGTTCGAAGCTCTCGTGACGGAGGACTATCAGCGCGAGAGCACACGGTCAGGTCGAGTCTCCGCGCTCGACGAGTTCAAGCAGGAGGTCACCGAGGTGCGCGCCGCGTTCCCGGATCTCGTCACGCGCATCGATCGAGTCCTGGTCGAGGATGACGCCCTCGCCGTCTTCTGGACCTCCGACGGCACGTTCAGCCAGCCGCTCGGCACGGTCCCCCCGACGGGCAAGCGCGTCGTCACGAACGGATCCAACTACGGCACCCTTCGGGACGGGCTCGTCTCCTCCGAGCGTGTGACCTGGGACTCCGCGGAGCTCCTCGCCAACCTCGGCCTGCCCTCGCTGCGCTCGGCGTTCGAGGACGCTGAGGATGACTACGCTGACGAGTCTGCGGCGCCCCCGCGCGAGATGCTCAAGGCGTTCAACAAGCAGTTCATCTCCGGCGTCACGGTCGTGACCACGAAGGATGAGGAAGGCAAGCCGCGCGGTCTCGCCGTGAGCGCCTACTCCTCGGTGTCGCTCGACCCGCCCCTCGTGCTCGTCTGCGTGCAGAAGTCATCCTCGACCTACCCGTCGCTCTTCCGGTCCACGAACCTCGGCATCAACATCCTGTCGAGCGAGCAGCAGGATGTGCTCGCCACCTTCGCCTCGAAGAGTCCAGACAAGTTCGCCGACATCACGTGGCACGAAGGGCCAGATGGCAGCCCCCTCATCGACGGCTCGTCCGCGTCGATCGAGGTCGAGATCAAGGAACGCTTCCAGGCCCTCACCCACACCATCTTCATCGGCCGCGTGCACCACGCGACGACCACCGACGACGCGCCCATCCTCTACAAGGCCGGCAAGTTCTTCGATGGACGAGGGCTCTCAGAGCTCTGACCAGGTCATCACAACCGCGATGACCGTTCCGCCCTCCCGGGCCTGCCTCCTCCGAAGTGGAGCAACACCATGACTCTTCACCATCCCCCGAAGCCCGAGCTGCATGATGACGACGCACTCGATGGTCACGGGCTCGAGCCGACGTCCGGCCCGAGTCGAGCTCAGGCGGCGGCCGACGCGCTGCGTCACCGCCCCGGCGTCGTCTTCTGGGTGTCGATCGCCCTCATCCTCGCGTTCGTGTCGTGGGCTGCGCTGTCGCCCGAGACGCTCAACGCGTCGATGACGGGAGCCATCAACTGGGCCTCGGCAACCGTCGGCTGGTCGTACCTGCTTGTCACGACCGGCTGCATCGGCCTGCTCATCTACCTCGCGTGCAGCAGGTTCGGACGGGTCCGGCTCGGGGCCGACGAGGACCGCCCCGAGTTCAGCACGTGGGCCTGGCTCGCCATGATCGTCTCGACCGTGATGGGCGTCGGGCTCATCAGCTACGGTGTCGCCGAGCCGATCTCGCACTTCGTGCTGCCGCCGCACGCACTCGCCGACCCGGGCACCGCTGAGGCCGCGGTCGTCGCCATGCAGTACTCGTACCTCGACTGGGGCCCCCACGCCTGGGCCGTGTTCGGCGTCTTCGGCGTCGCGATCGCCTACTCGACGCACCGCAAGGGCAACACCGGTCTCGTCTCCCCCATGCTTCGACCCATTCTCGGCAAGCGCGTCGACGGGTGGCTCGGCAACGTCATCGACGTCTTCGCCATCATGGCGACGCTGTTCGGCACGACGACCTCGCTCGGCCTCGGAGCCTCGCAGATCACCGAGGGCCTGAACCGGGTCTTCGGCCTGCCCGCAGAGACCTTCACGCAGATCCTCGTCATCGCCGTCATCACGGTCATCTTCACGCTCTCAGCGCTGTCGGGCGTGAACCGTGGCATCAAGTACATCAGCCAGTTCACGATGCTCGCCTCGATCCTCCTCGCCATCTACGTCTTCTTCGCCGGCCCGACGAACTTCATCACGAACCTGTTCTTCCGGTCGACGGGTGCGTACTTCGCCGACTTCTTCTCGATGAGCCTCACGACGCCGCTCACGGCAGAGGACGGGCAGTGGATGCAGTGGTGGACGTACTTCATGATGGCCTGGTGGCTCAGCTGGGGTGCGTTCGTGGGCGTCTTCCTCGCAAAGATCTCGCGCGGCCGCACGATACGCCAGTTCGTGATCGGCGTGATGGTCGTCCCGAGCCTCGTCTTCTTCGCCTGGTTCACCATCTTCGGTGGGTCGGCGATCAAGTTCGACATGGACGGGGTCGGCAGCATCGGCGAGGCGGCGAGCGCCGACGTCAATACGGCGTTCTTCGAGATGCTCTCCAACCTGCCGCTGGTGGGCATTACCTCGGTGGTCGCGATCATCCTGGTCGTGCTGTTCTTCGTCTCCGGCGCTGACGCGAACACGTTCGTCCTCAGCATGATGTCGTCCCGCGGCGCGCTCGAGCCGACGAAGCTGGTGCTGGCGATCTGGGGTGCGCTGACCGGGCTCTGCGCGGCCCTGCTGCTCCTCACCGGCGGGTTGCAGGCGCTGCAGCAGGCGGCGATGCTCTCCGCGCTGCCGTTCACGGTCATCGTCGCGCTGCTCGCCGTCTCACTGGTCATGCAGCTGAAGAAGGACCCGCACTTCGACTACACGCGGGACGTGCGTCGGGAGGACCTCCGCACCGGGGTCCTTCGACTGCCCTTCCACGGCCCCGCGCGGAAAACGGAGTCCGATTCAGCGCCTGAGCCACCGGCCTCGGCGGGTCAACGGCCGCTCCTGCCTCCGGCGCCGTAGACGACGATCGCGGAGATGGGGATGGCGAGGAAGAAGATCCACGCCCATCCCCATCCCCATCCCCCGGCGTCTCGCCCCGAACCGGCTTTCGCTACTCCGAAGCCAGTTTCTCGGACAGCTCCGCCAGCGCTTCGGTGACTGCGCCCCAGCCGTCGAAGAAGCCGAGCTCCGCGTGCAGCGCACGTGCTGCCCCATCCACGTGACGGGCGAGAGCAACGTATTCGGTGCCCTCTGGGTGCTCGAGGAACAAGAACGATGCCACGATCGAGACTGGGGCAGGCTCGGCTGGGCGCAGCGCCGACGTGACCGCGTTCGTGAAGACGAGGCGTTCCCCCTCCTCCACGATCAGGAAGATGCCGTCGGTGTGCGGGACGAACATCTCGCCGTCGTCGCTCATCTGCGTCGTAAACGCGCCGCCGGGCCGGACATCGAGCTGCTCGACGCGGGTCATCGTCGGGGCGGGCGTCCACCAGCTAGCGAACAGCTCCGGGGTGGTCCAGGCGCGCCAGACCACGTCGCGTGGTGCGCGGATGACGCGACTCAGGGTGAGGTCGAGCTCGGGGTCGAGTGCTTCAGTTGTCATGGGCGCTTCAGTTCTACGATGACGAACAGCCCGATCCTGGCAGACCGCGAGCGTGCAGTCGACCCGGACCGGGCTGAATCGCCGTTCAGTTCCCGGAGTACGAGGTGTGGCTCTTGGAGCCGGCGCTGGGAGCGAACCTGTGGTCACGTCAGCTGCGTCTTGACGACCACACCTCCGCCACCGGTGCGTGGCCCGTCCGGGCCCCAGCGCGTTATTCGACGAGCTTGCCTTCGACGGAGACCTCTCCGATGAGCTCGGCGATCTCGGCAGGCACCGGCGGGATCTCCTCACGCGTGATGCCGCCCGTCGGCGACCACACGAGGTTCACCTGCATGGCCGGGTCGAGCTCGGGGAAGTCGCTGCGGTTATGGCAGCCGCGCGTCTCGCGACGCTCGAGGGCAGCCTCCAGCGTCGCCCGAGCGGCGAGGGCGGACGACTTGAGGTCGAAGGCGTGCGCGAGGTCCTGGAATCCGGCGATGTCGGGGTGGATGCCGACGTCCTCCATGCGCGACTCGATGACATCCAGCGCTGCGATGCCCGCCTTCAGCCCTTCTTCGTCGCGAACGACGCCCGCGTACTCGGTCATCGTGTCGCGGATCGCGCGCTGCAGGGCGCGCACGTTCTCGCGTCCGTCGGCCGAGAGGAGGTCGTTGATCTCGCCACGTGCCTGCGCGACGGCCGATGCTGAGCGGCGCTGCGCATCCAGTCCCCCGGAGTGGGCGACGGCTGCCTGGCCGACGATGCGGCCGAACACGAGCAGCTCGATGAGCGAGTTGCCGCCGAGGCGGTTCGCGCCGTGCAGGCCGCTGGATGCCTCACCGATGGCGTAGAGGCCGTCGACGTCGGTGCTGTGGTCGTCGGGGCGAACCCACACGCCACCCATCGAGTAGTGCGCGGTTGGCGCGATCTCGATCGGCTTCTCGGTGATGTCGAGCATCTGCAGCTCGAGCATCTGCTGGTAGATGCGCGGCAGGCGGTTCATGATCGTCTCGCGGGGCAGGTGCGACACGTCGAGCCAGACGCCGCCGTTCGCGGTGCCTCGCCCCTCCTTGATCTCCGTGTAGGCGGCAAGGGCGACGCGGTCGCGCGTCGAGAGCTCCATGCGCTCCGGGTCGTAGCGTTCCATGAAGCGCTCACCGAGGCCGTTGGTGAGGATGCCGCCTTCGCCGCGGGCGGCCTCGGAGACGAGCGTTCCGGCCGCGTTCTCGGGCTCGATGATGCCGGACGGGTGGAACTGCACGAGCTCAGGGTCGCGGAGTCGCCCGCCGGCTTCGACGGCGAGGCGGAACGAGTCGCCGGTGTTCTCGTCGCGGCGTGAGGACGTGCGCCGCCAGATGCGGTTGTGGCCGCCGGCCGCGAGGATCACGGAGTCGGCGTGGATGAGGTACCGGGTTCCGTCGTTGATGTCGAAGCCGTACGCGCCGAAGACGACGTTGTCGCTCACGAGGATGCGCGTGATGTAGACGGTGTCGAGGATCGGGATGTCGAGCTGCTCGCTGCGTGCGACGAGAGAGCGCTGGATCTCGAGGCCGGTGTAGTCGCCGGCGAAGGCGGTGCGGCGGAACTTGTGGGCGCCGAAGAAGCGCTGCGAGATGCGGCCGTCGCCTTCGCGCTGGAAGCCCATGCCGTAGCGCTCGAGGTCGCGGATGCCCTGCTCGGCTCCGCGGGTCACGATCTCGACGGTGTGCGGGTTGGCGAGCCAGTAGCTCTCCTTGATGGTGTCGGCGGCGTGCTGCTGCCAGCTGTCCTCCTCGTCCATGGTTCCGAGGGCGGCGTTGATGCCGCCGGCGGCGAGGGAGGTGTGGGCGTCGTGCTTGGGTCGCTTGCCGACGGCGAGCACATCCACGCCCTGCTCGGCGACTTCGATGGCGGCGCGCAGCCCGGAACCGCCGGTTCCGATGACGAGCACGGTGGTGGAGATCTGGCGTTCGATGGACGTTGTCGCGGTCATGACAGCAACGCTAGAGAGCTTCGTGTGATTACTCCAATGCATAGTCCTGCTCGTGGTGATGCGCGTAGGCTATGGCAATGAACTTGGACCAGTTGCGGAGCTTCGTCGAGGTCGCCTCGCAAGGGCACTTCACGCGGGCGGCGGAGGCGCTGCATCTCGCGCAGCCCTCGCTGAGCCGACAGATCTCGACCCTCGAGCAGGATCTCGGGGCGCCGCTGTTCAACCGCACGCCCGGCCGGGTCGCGCTCACCGATGCCGGCGAATCCCTGCTCCCCCTCGCGAGGCGAATGCTCGCCGACGCCGACTCCGTGCGCCGGGAGATGGCGGAGCTCGCCGACCTGCAGCGAGGCACGGTGCGCCTCGGCGCGACCCCGTCGCTCTGCGTGAGCCTCGTGGCGGATGCGCTGCAGTCGTTCCACGCATCGCATCCCGGCATCGAGCTGCACGTCTCGGAGAGCGGCTCGCAGGGGCTCATCGAGCAGCTCGCGGAAGGCGCACTCGACCTGGCGCTCATCACGACCCCCGAGTCTCGGCAGTCTCCGCGCGCGACGCTGAGCCGGATCCCGCTGCTCAACGAGGAGCTGCTCGTCGTCTCCTCCCTGACGGGCGACCGGGCGCTCGACGCCCAGACGCTCACCCTCGCCGATCTTGCGGCCAAGCCACAGGTGGTCTTCCACCGTGGCTACGACCTCCGCGCGACGACGGAGGCCGCCTACCTCGAGGCGGGTCTGCACCCGAACGTCGTCGTCGAGGGGCCGGAGATGGATGCGGTGCTCCGGTTCGTGGAGCTGGGCCTGGGCGTGGCGGTCGTGCCGGCCATGGTGCTCCGCGGACGGCAGGGCTTCCGCTCGGCCCGCCTCACCGACTCGAGCCTGCAGCGCACTGTGAGCCTCGCGCACCGCAGCGACGTGCCCCTCTCCCGCGCCGCACGCGCCATGGCGGCGACGATCGAATCGATCGCCGCCGCCATGGTCGGCCAGACGCCGGGAACCAGCAGCGTCTGAACCAACACGTCCCCGAGGGTTATCGTGCGTCGGAGCTCACGAGCTCCTTCTCCTCCTGCTTCGCACGCTTGCGAGCCACGAGACGGCCGCGCACGGTGAAGGCCAGCACCAGCGCCAGGAGGGTGTAGAGCGCGATCGCGATCGGCCCCTGCACGAGCACGGAGAAGTCGCCATTGGCGCTCATCGCCGCATCCCGCAGGCTCGTCTCGGCCAGTGGGCCGAGGACCATACCGATGATGAGCGGTGCGATCGGGAAGTCGAGAGCCCGCATCAGGAAGCCGAGCAGGCCGACCCCGAGCAGCATGAGCAGATCGAAGGTCGAACCCGACGTGGCGTAGATGCCGAGCGCGCAGAAGATCGTGATGCCCGCGTACAGGTAGGGGCGCGGGATGAGGAGCAGCTTCGCCCACAGCATCGCGAACGGCAGGTTCAGGACGAGCAGCACCACCATGGCGATGAAGAAGCTCGCGAGCAGCGCCCAGACCAGCTCAGGGGCGCGGTCGAAGAGCAGCGGGCCCGGCTGCAGGCCGTACTGACGGAACGCGGCGAGCATGATCGCTGCCGTCGCCGAGATGGGGAGGCCGAGCGCCAGGAGCGCACCCATCGCCATGCCCGTCGTCGCGTTGCCAGCGGCCTCCGGGGCTGCGAGGCCCCTGATCGCGCCCTTGCCGAACTGCGGGTTCGTGCGGCGCGCATCCAGTCGCTTCTCCAAGCCGAAGGCGAGGAACGTGGGGATCTCGGAGCCACCGGCCGGCACCACGCCGAACGGGAGACCGATGACGGTGCCACGCAGCCAGGCCGGCATGGCCTCCTTGAACTCCTTGCGGCTCAGCCACGGGCGCCCCTTCGGACGGATCAGACCCTTGTCGTTGACGTGCCGCTCGAGGCAAGCGACGTAGATGACCTCGCCGAGCGCGAGGACCGCGACCGTCACGGTCACCAGCGATATGCCGTCGAACAGCTGCGGGGAGTCCATCGTGAAGCGCGGGGCGCCGGAGACGCCGTCGATGCCGATGACGGCGATGCCGAGGCCGATGAACAGGGCCGTGAGCCCCTTGACGACGTTGTCAGTGACCACGGTGGAGGTCGCCGCGAACGCGAACACTGCGAGGGCGAAGAACTCCGCCGGCCCGAAGCTGCTGGAGAAGTCGGCAAGCGCGGGGGCCAGGAAGACCACCACGATCGAGGCGATGAAGCCGCCGATGAAGGCGCCGATGGCAGCAGTCGCGAGCGCCTGAGCGGCCCGCCCGTTCAGCGCCATCTTGTGGCCCTCGAACGTAGAGGCGATGGCTGACGCCTGGCCGGGCGTGTTCATCAGGATGCCCATGGTCGAGTCGCCGAAGAGGCCGCCGAAGTAGACGCCGGCGAACATGATGAACGCGGCCGTCGGCTCGAGGGAGAACGTGACGGGCAGCAGGAGGGCGACCGCCATCGAGGAGCCGAGGCCCGGCAGCACGCCGACGGCGGTGCCGAGGAGGCAGCCGACGAAGACCCACATGAGGTTCTGCCAGGTGAGGGCACCGGCGAACCCCTCCATGAGGAGTTGGAGCGTTTCCATGTCAGATACCTCCGAGGATGCCGGACGGGAGCGACATGCCGAGTGCCATGTCGAAGGCGATGTAGGCGAGCGAGCTCAGCGTGAAGCCCACGACGAGGCTCGCCACCGGCTTCTTGGAACCGAAGCCGCGGGCCACGCACCAGAAGAGGAGGGCGGCTGCGATGACCCAGCCGAGCAGGTTGAGCGTCAGCGAGAACACCAGGAACGAGCCGACGACCCAGGCGAACGACTTCACGTCGACGCGCACCTTGCGCGGGGCGTCTGCTGCACCCGCCGCGGCGAGCGCCTCGTCGTCGGCCAGTGCACGGGCGAGAAGCTCCTCCTCGGTCATAGTCGACGCGGAGGCCGCGGCCGCGGTCGCGCGCATCTCCCGGACAGCACCGACGGCGAGCAGAGCCGCGAAGAGGTAGAGGCCGGCGGCGATGAGGCCGGGGAAGAACTGCGGTCCAGGGAAGTCGGCGCCCTCTGGCACCTTCATCGTGACGATGCCGAAGACGAGGTAGGTGGCGAAGGCTGCGATGACCAGCGGCATCGTCAGTCCCTTGAGGAGGGTGGCCGTCTTGCTCGGGCCGGCGGCGAAGGTCAGGTCTCCGCCGATGACCGCTGACGCGGCCGTCGGGTTCGCGTGGTGCGTCATTGTCCCATCTCCTCGTAGAGCTCCTTGATGCGCAGTTCCTCTTCAGCGAGGAAGGTGTCGAGCTCGTCGCCCGTGATGAGGCGCTCGTTCCAGTGGTACCTGTCGATGGCGTCCTGCCACTCGGGCGTCTCCGTCGTCTGCACCACGAGTTCGGCGAGCGCGTCCGTCTGCTCCTCGGTCAAGCCGGAGGGAGCGTGAATCGATCGCCAGTTCGTGAGCGAGATGTCGTAGCCCTGCTCGGCGGCTGTCGGAATGTCGACGCCTTCGATGGGCTCCTTCGCCACGACCGCGAGCGCCCGCAGCCTGCCGGCCTCGATCTGGTCGATGTTGTCCGCGTAGCCTCCGGCCGCGGCCTGCGCCGTTCCGTTGAGGAGCGCCTGAATGGCCTCGCCACCGCCATCAGATGAGATGTAGGTGGTGTCGACGGGCTCGATGCCTGCGCTCAGCGCGAGGTCGGTCACCACGAGCTGGTCGAACGAGCCACCGCCCGTCCATGGAATGGACTTCGGGTCGGCCTTCCATGCCGTGGCGAGGTCCTCGAGGGTCTCGTACGGCGAGTCGGCAGGGACGACGATGACGTCGTACTCCTCGACCATCACCGCGAGCGGCGTGACGTCCTCGAGCTTCGCTGCGGAGTCGTACTGGATGGTGGCGGCCAGCAGGCCGGTTCCTCCGACGAGGAGGTTGTTGGGTTCACCATCGAGCACACTCACGTTGCCGAGCGCGATCGTTCCGCCGGCCCCGGGCATGTTGACCACCTGCACGTTGTTGACGAGCCCGTTGGCTTTCTGCGCCTGTTGCAGTTCGCGGGCGACGGTGTCCCAGCCGCCACCGGCAGCTGCCGGGGCGATGATCGTCATGGACGCGTTGATGTCCTGATCCGCCGCGGCGGACGTGATCGAGCCGAAGCTCGCGACGGCGATCGATGCGGCGGCCACGACCCCGCCGATGACGCGGCCGACGACGCGCCCGCCACCGGACTTGGCCCGCCGACCCGGTTCGTCCGGTGCCACCGGGTCTCTCGTTGCTCGGATCATCATTGCTCCATTCGCGCGGACATCGTTGTCTCCGCAATATCGCCCTAGGATTGCATCGCGTTCGAACGTGGGGAGCTCCACGAGGAGTTGTGCTCATAAGTGCTCGCGAGCCCGGTGCGAAGAGGCATCGAGTGGCGGCAGCGGGCCGGAGGGCCAGAGCGCGAGAGCGCGGGAGGTGAGGGTCACGTTGCCGTTCAAGCTCAGCCAGCGGGCCGTGCGCCTCGGGATGCTCGTGGTACCGAGTCTCATCACGCTCGGTTCCGTCTCGATCACGGCCGCGATCGCGTTCTCGGCGCAGGAACGTGAGCTGCGGGACACGACCGCCGAGCGCGTGCAGGAAGTCGCGTCGAGCCTCGCGGAGCTGGATGAGGTGCGGGGCGCGCTCGAAGGCGTCGCGAACGCGGGAACCGCGTCGGCGCTCGCTGACGCGGATGACCTCGCCGTGGCCACTGATGACCTGCAGCCGCTCGCAAGCCTCGTCGAGAACGCGACGGGCGTCTACTACGTCGTGGTGACCGACGACGAGGGCGTCCGCATCACGCATCCGGACCCCGCCGAACGCGGGGTGCAGGTCTCGACGGCCAATGCGTCCGTGCTCGCCGGTGAGCCATACCTCGGGACGGAGGAAGGCGCGTCCGGCCCCTCGCTGCGCGCGAAAGTCCCGGTGTTCGGGGAGGACGGCGCCATCGTCGGAATGGTCGCCGTCGGCGTGCTCGAGTCGAGCATCTCCGCGGAGGGCGCCGAGGCCCTCGGGGAGCTCCTCCCCTGGACGATCGGCGCGCTCGTCCTCGGCACGCTCGCCAGCTCGGCCCTCGCGTTCGCGGTCGAGCGCCGCTTCCGCAGACTCGACGCGCTCGCCGCCGAGCACGCGCAGATGCAGCGGACGACAACCGCCCTGCGGGAGCAGTCGCACGAGTTCAGCACCCGCATGCACGTGGTCCACGGCCTCGTCTCGAGAGGCGACGCCCAGGACGCGCTCGAGTACATCGACGAGGTCGTGCCGGTGCGGACGGCAGGGGTCGGTGCCCCCGACAGCACCGACTCGAGCGTCCACCTTCCCCTGCTTGACGCCACGACGCAGGCCGTGCGGGCTGAGCTGCACGAGCTGGGAGCGCAGGCGAGCTTCGACCTGGAGCTCGACGACGACATCGACGACGGAGTCGTGACCGTCATCGCGAACCTCTGCCGCAACGCGGGCGAGGCAGGCGCATCCCGGGTGCGCTGCACGCTTCGCGAGAGCGACAACCGCATCATCGGGCTCGTCGACGACGACGGTCCAGGTCTGGATGCCGAGGCGAGCGGCCGCATCTTCGCTCCAGGGTTCTCGTCCAAGGCGGACCCCACTGGGCTCGGACGGGGCATCGGCCTCGAGCTTGTCCGCCGGACGGTCACGTCGCGCGGCGGCACCATCGAAGTCGGGGCGTCCAGACTCGGCGGATCGCGCTTCGCCTTCGAGATCGAGCGTCTGAGGTGAACGCGATCGCGGAGGCAAACGCAGGCGCAGACCCAGACGCCAACGCGGGCGCAGAAGCGGCGGCGGCAGCAGCAGCAGGAGCAACATCAGCAGCGAAAGGGATGAGAGGAGCCGGATGAGCGATCGAGAAGGCAGCAGCCCGCGGGTGATCGCGAACCCGATCAGGGTGCTCGTCGTCGACGACGATCGCGGGGCTCGGGCGCTGCACAGCGGGTTCGTCGCCGACATCCCCGGGTTCGCCCTCGCCGGGACCGCCAGCACGGGTGAATCCGCACTCGCGCAGAGCATGAGCGGCGTCGACCTCATCCTCCTCGACATGCGGCTTCCCGACATCAGCGGCGTGGAGGTGCTGCACCGGCTCAGAACGCTCGGAGCGAAGGTGCCGGACGTGCTGGTGATCAGCTCCTCCCGCGACCAGACCACGGTGAGACAGGCCCTCGCGGCGCACGTCGTCGGCTATCTCATCAAGCCGTTCACGCAGGCGGCCCTGCACGAGCGCCTCGACCTCTACATCGCAGAGCGTCGGGCGAGCTCGGCGAACGACCGCGAGCGGCCGCTCGGCCAAGGCGAGATCGACCGCCTGCTGGCCACTGGCAGCATCCGCCAGCCCGCAGCGCCGCGAGGCCCCTCGAGCGCGGCCCGAAGCGGGGCATCACCGTCCACCGAGCTTCCCAAGGGGCTGGCCCAGGTGACGCTCGAGCGGGTCGTTGCTGCGCTCGACCCGGTGATCCCCGCGACGGTGCTCGACGTGGCCGAGGCATGCGAGATCTCCCGTGCGACGGCCAGACGCTACCTCGACCACCTCGTGGTCACAGGGGTGATCGACCTCGCGCACCGGTACGGCAAGCGCGGGCGGCCGCAGGTGCTCTACCGGTTGTCTCCTTCCCCCGAGCGCTGATCGGCGGTCGCGGGCACTGCGTGCTCGACTCCTACGTGCAGCGCTTCTTGTGGATGTCAGAGACGAGGTCGGTGGTCGTCCCGACGATGCTGTAGTTGGCACCCGGGTACTTCGATGTGACCTCACTCGCCCCCGCAGGGACGCACGATTGCTGGGCGAGCACGAGTGGATACCCGGTGCGCGCTGTGACGAGGAGGGCCACGGCGATGTCAGCGGCACTCCCGGAGTTCGCGATCGCGAAGCCCTTCGGGCGGACGCTGCCGGCATCGAAGTCCTTGAGCAGGGCCGCGTTGACGCTGAAAGCCTCCGAGGAATTGACCCGAGTCGTCGCCGCGACCTTGGCCTTCACCTCGTTGAAGACCGCCGCCGAGATCGATGTTCCTGTGCCGATGACGCGGGCGGAGGTGACCTTCCCGGTCGCGAAGTAGGCCTTGAAGTTGGCGCTGGTCTGCGTCGGGCCGGTCAGGAGCAGGGGCGCCTTGGCGAGTGCGGCCCGCCCGGCGGCGTTGGCGATGTCCGTCGCCATGCCGCTGTTGGCGATGTACACGGCGGGGTCGTTCGGGAAGAACCGCTTCGCCACCGCCAGCGCGGTCTCGGACTTGTCGGCCGCCGCGACGACCTCGAGCCTGGGAGTGAGCTTCCCGAGCGCCGTCTTCTGCGCTTCTGAGATCTGCCCGATCACGAAGATCGCCGAGGGTTTCAGTCTCGTCAGCTCTGCGGAGACGTTCGTCGGCAGTGCGCTGGGTTTGGTGAGCAGCATGCTGCCGCCGATCTTCGCGGCGACCGGGGCCGCGAGCAGCGCATCCACTCCCCCGTCTCCGCTGGCGATGACGAGCTTGCCGCCGACCGTGTTGAACTTCCCGGATGCCGTGACGGCGTTCGCGTAGGTGTCGGCCGAGCCGATGCGCTAGGCGACCCCGGGCTG
The DNA here is from genome assembly GCF_013409665.1 of Pseudoclavibacter sp. JAI123. Lineage (NCBI taxonomy): Bacteria > Bacillati > Actinomycetota > Actinomycetes > Micrococcales > Microbacteriaceae > Pseudoclavibacter > Pseudoclavibacter sp. JAI123. The sequence goes on from NZ_JACCCM010000001.1 coordinate 2,488,536, forward strand.
CACCGTCGGCGTCGGGGTGGCCGTCGGCGTCGGCGTGGCCGTCGCGGTCGGGGTGGCGGTGGGTTTCGGGGTGGAGGTGGGCGCACCGAACTGCGGCAGCTTCGTGCTCGAGGTGATCTCGCCCCACTTGGTGAGGGTCCACGGGATCTTGTTGATCAGGTCGACGTTGCCGTGCTTGTCGTGCACGATGCCGCCAGGCAGGTACGGGTTGGGCTTGCCCTGGGCGGTGAAGGTCACGGGATGCTGCAGGTTGAGCGCCATGGTCCAGTAGTTCTGGTCGGTGACGATGCCCCCGTACTCCTGCAGGTTCTTGACGACGACCTTCTCGAAGCTGGAGAGGCCGAGGGCCGCGATCTTCGCGTTGGTCGCGGCATCGTTCGGGATCCAGAACCGCTGCCCCATCTTCGGCGCGTGCGCCTCGCTCAGCTTGCCATCCGTCTGATAGGCGGGCCACATCGCGGCCCCCGCGCGGGTCGATGGGAAGGTCCAGCTGGTGATGTGGTTGATCGACCCGGCAGCGATCTCCTCGGCGCCCGCCATGAGGAACTCGTTCATGACGCCACCCACGGAGCTCGTGCCGCGCTCCGTCTTGAGCCACTCGTTCTGATCGAACCAGTTCGTCGACTTCGGCGAGTTCAGCGTGGTGAGGTAGCCGCCGCCCATGAGCCAGGACCCGTCGGCCTGCTTGTCGGCGACGTAGTAGCCGCGCACGATGCCCGTGGCGATGTCGACGACGGTCATCGACTTGTCCCCTCCGGGCAGCGGCCCGCCTGGTTCGGCATGCGCCGGGATGACGACTTTCCCGTAGTTCTTGGTGTTCGACTGGAACGGGGTGATCTGGAAGCCGTAGGTGCCACCGGTGGCCGAGGCCGTCGCCTTGCCCTCCATGACGGGATGGATGTCCGGGTAGAGCGCGTAGCTCTGCATCTTGACGGTCACCCAGTTGGCGTCGGCCCTCGAGCTGTCGACCGTGTAGATGGGGATGGTGAAGTTCTCGCGGTTGGTCGAGGTCTTCAGGCGCCCCTTCCAGAAGTCGTTGAGGTACCGGTCGGGGAGGGTGTCGACCATCGCCGCGGTCTGCGCGGAGAGCGACGAGACCGGCGCGCCCTGGGGTGTGGTGGTCGCGTAGCTGCCCTTGGCGACGTAGTTCGCGGGCGACATGACGTCCTGGTTCACGACCCCGAAGGACGCGGCCTGCGCGGGCGTGGTTCCGAGGAACGTGAGGGCCGAGGCCGAGAGCAGGAGCGCGGCGAGGAGGGAGAGCGCCTTTTTCATGGTCACATCCGGGTTGTGTGATCGAGCGGTGGTCCCCCCAGGGTGAATCGTAGGGTGATTTCTGGACGAAACGCCGTTTTGCGTGCAAATTCACGCGGATCCGGACACACCGAAGCAGAGGTAGCGTTGCTGGCATGGCCAACTTCGACGGACATCTCGGCCTCGGCGGATGCACGGTCTGGTTCTCGGATACCGGCCCCGGCGCGGTGCCGGGCTCCGTCGTCTTCCTGCACGGCGCCGGCGCCGACCATACGATGTTCGAGCGCCAAGCCGCCGCGCTCCGTCGCGCCGGCCACCGTGTTGTGCTCGTCGATCTGCGGGGGCATGGCCGGTCACGCCCGACCACGATCGCGGTCTCCCCGGAGCTGCTGGCGAGCGACATCGAGCGGCTCATCGCCCACCTCGACCTCGGCGAGGTGTCGCTGGTGGGGCACTCGCTCGGCGGCAACCTCGCGCAGGAACTCGTCCGTCGCGCGCCGGAGCGCTACGGGAGGCTCGCGGTGCTCGACGCGACCTGGAACGCGGGGCCGCTGACTGTCGGCGAGCGCGCCGCGCTCCGGCTCGCAAAGCCGATGCTGCGGCTCATCCCGTCAGCCCGACTCCCGAAGCTCATGGCAGACGCCTCGGCGACCACGGCCTCCGCGCGAGGTGACCTGACTCGAACGTTCGCGTCCATGTCGAAGGGCGAGTTCATCGCCGTCTGGCGCGCGACGACCGAGTTCGTGCGTCCGGACGCCAGCTACCGCACCCCGGTGCCGACCCTGCTGGTGCGGGGCGAACGCGACACAACCGGCAACATCGCACGCGCCATGCCGGCCTGGGCGGCCGCCGACCGACTCACGGAGGTCGTGATTCCCGACGCGGGGCACGTCGTCACACTCGATGCGCCGGAAGCGACCTCAGAAGCCCTCTTGACCTTCCTCGCCTGAACACCCCAGCGCCCCACGTCCCAGCACCCCAGCGTCCTGAGGGCGCTCTCGTTGCGAGTTGACCAGCTCCTGTGCCGTTCACCGAGGGGCGAGGACCGATGGCACCTCGCGTTGACGCTGTCGCAGCGGCGAGGTCTGTCTGCGTGCTCGCGCAAGATGCAGGACGAGCGCGAGGAGCCCCGCGAGCACCGCGGCCCCGAGGGCAGGGGGCGCGAGCTCTCCCGCGAGGGGAACGAACAGCGTCCTCGCCAGATCCGTCATGAGGTACACGTCTCCGAAGGCGTTCCGCGTGCCAAGCGCGTACTGCACCGAGCCGAAGACGACGGGGAGCAGCCAGACGGCGGCAAGCGACCCCGCCCAGACGCCGATGCGTGCCCATGACGAGACGCCGAGCATCCCGAGCACCACGCCGACGGCCAGGCCGGGCGCCCAGCGGACGAGCTCGTACGAAGCCACCCCGCCGCCGGCCGGGCCGACAGAGAGCATGTACCAGAGGCCGAGCCACGTCCCGATGGGGACCACGCCGAGGCAGAGGCCGAGCGCTGAGACGGGCGCGCGGCGCGAGCTCACGAGCCAGTAGACCGCCTGGGACGCACCGACGACGGCGAGCGTCCCGAGGAGCATCCCGCCCGTGTAGGCGAGCGCCCGGATGCCCATGCCGAGACCGAAGGCGAGCCCCAGGCCCAGGCCGCCCGTGAGCGCGAAGAAGCTCTGGAAGACGGCGAGGAGCTGGACTGCGACGAGCGCGAGCGCCGCCGCCCGGTGAACCTCTGATGCGCGCTCGCGGAGCAGCCGGACGGCGAGGCCGGCCAGGGCTCCGCCGAGAACGAGCAGGGCGACCAGGTCGATGGCGAAGTACTGGTGGATCGGGAGCAGCGCTATCGGCATGTCAGCGGGCAGCGTGTCGGACGACCAGAGGTTCTGCCCGGGCAGGTTCGCGCCGGTGGCGAGCCAGGGCGCCAGTCCGAGGACCCCGGCGACGACTCCGATGACGGTTCCTCTGCCGGGGCTTCTCATCTGATCATCCTCGCATCAGCCACCGACATCGGCGCGGGCCCGCGGTCGGTGTCGCGGTCGCCCGGGCCTTCCAACCGGAGCTGCGGCCACTGCTCGGTGTCCCGAAGCAGCTGGCGGTCGTGCGTCGACAGCACGACGGCGGCCTGCGTCGCGCCGAGTGCCTCCGTGAGCTCGTCGACGAGCGCGATCGAGAGGTGGTTGGTCGGCTCGTCAAGCAACAGCACGTGAGGCCGCGAAGCGAGGACCATCGCGAGATCCAGTCTTCGCTGCTGCCCCATCGAGAGCTCGCCGACCCGTTTCCCGGCCTCCCTGGAGCGCAGCAGCCCGAGGTGCGAGAGGCCGACGGTCTCGCTCGCGGCGAGCATGCCGGATGCCTCGAGTTGTCCGAGATGCGCCTCGAACAGCTCGGCGGCGCGGCGCTCGGCGGGGAGTGACGACTCCTGCGACAGGACCCCGACCCTGGTGCCAGGCTGGACCCGCACCACCCCGGAGTCCGGGGGCAGCTTGCCGGCGAGCAGACTCAGCAGCGTCGACTTGCCGGCACCGTTCGGACCCGTGATCGCCAGCCTCCCCTCCCGTGAGAGCGCCACGGATACGGGCTCGGCGAGACGCCCGGCGACGGAGACGCCCACCGCCGTCAGGAGCTCGGCGCCCGCCCTCGCCTGGAGTTCCGGGAATCGGAAGCGCTGCGGCGGCACTGGCACCGTCACGGCATGCGCCGCCAGCGCTTCCTGCCGGCGATGCACGCTCTGCGTCAGGCCGGCGGCTCGGGTCGCGCGCCCGTGCTTGTTCGCTCCCTTCTCGGGCCGCCACCCCGTGACGAGCCGGTTCTGTGCGGCGCTCAAGCTGTCCTGCAGCCTCGCGTGTTCGAGCTGCTGCCGTTCGTACGTCTGCTCCCAGCGCTCGCGCTCCGCGAGCCGCCCCTCGCGGTAGCCGTCGAACCCGTTCCCGTACACGCGGGGAAGCCCATCCGGTGTCGGGTCGAGGTCGACGATCGTCTCGGCGACGTCTGCGAGGAGGGCCCTGTCGTGGCTCACGATGACCACCCCTCCTTTGCGGGATCGGAGCTGCTCGGTGAGGAAGTCGAGGCCGGAGCGGTCGAGGTGGTTGGTGGGCTCGTCGAGGAGCAGGAAGTCGAGGTCGGCGCCCAGCAGGCAGGCGAGGCGGACCCGGTAGCGCTGGCCGACCGAGAGCTCCGCGAGCCGTCGAGTCTGATCGGTCTCCGCGTCGAGCGCTTCCAGGGCGATCAGGACTCGACGTTCGGCGTCCCACGCGTCGAGCGCTTCGGCGGATTCGAGGGCCGCCGCGTAGCGGTCGTCGGCACCGGGTCCGCCCTCGGCGAGTGCGGCTCCGGCCAGGTCGAGCGCGGCGAGCGCGGCGATGGGCTGGGCGATGGCGTCTGCGATGGCCTGCCCCACGGTCCGGTCGTCGTCGGCGCTCATCTCCTGCTCGGCGATGCCGAGCGTTCCGACCCGATGCACGGTGCCGCTGTCAGGGGCGAGTGTGCCCGCGAGCACGTGGAGGAGCGATGACTTGCCTCGCCCGTTCTCGCCGACGATCGCGGTCCGCGACGCCGGCGTGACCGTGAGATCGACAGAGGTGAGGACCGGTGTTGCGCCCCGCATCAACGAGACGTCCGAGAGGGTGAGCTGCGCGCGATGGCGCGCTGGAAGAGCGATGGAGGTGGCGTGCATGGTGGTTCCTTCGAGCAGGCGCACACAGCGCTGCCAGGCCAGGCGGAAGCTGGCCTGCAGCAGGGTGCGAAGAACGGCGACCCGGGAGGGTCAGAGCTTTCGGCCGCCGCCTGCTCGGAGGGTCTCGAGGAGACCGAGCTCAACGAGCGCGGAGGGCCAGCTCAGCCGTTAGGAGAAAAGCAAAAGGAACACGCGTTCACCGTACCAGCGGTGTCGCGGCTCGTCGAGGGGCCTCAAGGCGTCGAGCACGGATGCGATGGACAACGAGGTCGGCCGCGCAGGCGAGCACGCCGGCGAGCGCGTAAACGAGGAGGTCGCGCGGGTCGAATCCCGCCCCGAGCACCAGTCGGGTTGGCGCGAACGCCTCGGCGGCGCGATGCGGCAGCTCCGTGAGCTGGAGGAACTCGACCGCGAAGGACCAGCCGACCGCGAGCGCGGCGAGCAGCCATGGTCGAGCCCGAGGCGCGAGCAGCATCACACCGAGGTAGACCGCGACCGTGTACAGGGCGTCGCCGGCGATGTCGGAGACGGCCCCCTCCGGAAGCAGGAAGTGGGTCGCGAGGCCGAGGGCGACCGTCACAGCGAGCAGCACGGCGGCGGCGGCGCGACGGCGGCGACGGCGGCGGCCAGCTGGCTTTACCCGTCCGGCGCTGTCGGGCTGCTGGGCGCGGGTCTTCATCGCGCGCCGCGCGCAGTCGCGCCCACGGGTTCGAGCGCTCGAGCCGCGCGCAGCCCGGAGACGACGGCGCCGTTGAGGGTCTGCTCGAGGCCCGTGTGCTCGCCGGCGAACGCGACGCGTCCGGCTGGGGCGTCGAACGCGTCGAGGTCGGCGGGGGTCCAGTCGAGGGACGCCGCCGAGTAGGAGCCGTGAGTCCACGGGTCGGCGCTCCAGTCGGTGAGCAGCACGTCGCCGTCGATGACCAGCTCGGGGCGCAGGGCGCGCAGCTGGCCGACCCAGGTGTCTGGCCCGTCTGCCGTGCGCAGCACGTCGAGCGTCGCGCGGCTGCCCGCGAAGCACGAGAGGGCAGGGATGCGGTGCTCCCCATCCGCAGACAGGGACCGCCACGACCACCAGCTCAGGTCGGCGCTCTGCAGTGCAACGTCGTCGTCGACCGCGGTGAGCGGCACGCCGAGCTTCGCGGCCGTGCCCATGATGCGGTGGTCGAGTGCCGTGCGCTGCGCATCCGGCAGCTCGAACCCGAGCCGCAGTCCGCGCAGAATCGGGAGCGGCACCGCGATGACGGCCGCGTCGCCGTGCAGGGCGGAGCCGTCGGCCAGCGTCACCTCGACCCCGGCCGCGGACTGGTCGACGGCCGTGATGGGATGCTCGAGCCGCACGGCCGTCCCCAGCCGGTGCGCGAGCTCGATCGACAGTGACTGGTTGCCGGCGACGAACCGCCCGCCGTCGTCGATGAACGGCTGACCGGCCTCGGGGTCGTGGAGGAGGGCCGATTCGGCGCTGACGAGCCTCGGGTCGTTCGCGAGCGACGTGACCACGCGCCGGTACACCGGGTCGTGTTGGCAGCCGGGGCCGAGCGCCTCCCTGTGCGCCTCGTCGACGGAGACTTGCGTGGCCCCGTCCGCGAGCATCCGTCGCAGCGTCTCGGTGACGCGCGCGGTCGTGGCCTGGAGCTCGGCGAACGACACGTGCCGGCCGTCGAGGGTGCGCCTGGCGTAGCGGACGTTGTGGCTGAGGATGGGCGCCCCGACCTCGGCGGCGAGGCGGCGGATCGCGAACTCGGTGGGGAACACGTACTCGCCGCCGCGCTCGGTGAGCTGCCCGTTGCCGAGTCGCTGCGACCAGGTGCGGCCGCCGACGCGGTCCCGCGCCTCGAGCACGGTGACCTCGTGGCCGAGCTTGTGCAGTTCCCAGGCGGACGTGAGTCCGGCGAGGCCGGCTCCGAGGACGATGATGCGCATGCGTTTTCGGCCACCTTCCTCAGCGGCCGGAGTTCGGTCGCCTCCCGATTCTCGCGCAGCTCGACCGCGTCCGTGCCAGCTTGGCGGAACCGAGCTCGCCTGGCTGCGTCGAAGCCGTCTGGCGGAGCCGCATCCGTCAGCTCTGGAGCCGCGCGAGGCGCCCGTCGACGAGCTGCACCGACGAATGCAGGCTGGGGAGGTGCGTCGGGTCGTGGGTGACGAGCAGGGTGGCGGTGTCGAGCTCCCTGCTGAGGCGCAGGACGAGCTCGATGATGGCCGCTCCCCGCTCCTGGTCGAGCGCGCTGGTCGGCTCGTCGACGAGCAGCGCGCTCGGACCGTTCATGAGGGCTCGCGCGATGTTGACGCGCTGCCGCTGGCCACCGGAGAGCTGGTGCGGGCGCTTCGCCCGGTGCTCGGTGAGGCCGACCGCGTCGAGCAGCTCGTCAGCGCGGGCGGACACGTCCCGCCGGCGCTCGCGACTGCCCGGCTCACCGAGCTCGTTCATGACGAGGAGCTGCTCGCGCGCCGTCAGCGAGGGAAGGAGGTTCGGCTGCTGGAAGACGATGCCGATGGAAGAGCGGCGCAGGGCGGCCGACTCGGAGCGGCTCAGCGTGCTTGCGTCGACGTCTCCGATGCGCACGCCGCCTGAGTCGGGGCGGATGAGGGTGGCCGCGACGGCGAGCAGGCTCGATTTGCCGGAGCCGCTCGGCCCTGTGATGCCCGTGACGGTGCCGGGCGCGGCCGTGAGGCTGACGCTCTCGAGCGCGGTGAGGCGGCCGGCGCCGTCTGGGAAGGTGAGCGTGACGTTGTCGAGGGTGATCATCGGTTGCCTCCGAGGGCGGTGAGCGGGTCTGCTGAGGTGACGGATCGCAGCGCGAAGGCGGCGCCGGCGAGGCCGAGCGCGACCATGATCGCGCCGGGAACGAGGGTCGTGAGGGGGCTGAGCAGGAACGGGAGCGCCTGGCCGGCGAGGGCGCCAAGGATCGCGACGAGCCCGATGCCGGTGCCGATGCCGACGAGCAGGACGAAGAGCGCCTGCCCCAGCGCATCCCGAGCCAGTGATCGTGTGCTCGCGCCGAGCGCCTTGAGGACCGCGACGTCGCCCTGGCGCTGCATCGTCCACACGGTGAAGAACGCGCCGATCACGAGGCCGGAGATGCCGAAGAGCATGGCCACCATGAGCAGCAGCGACCCCACTTCGGAACGGAACGCGGAGAGAGCGGTGAGCGATCCGACCAGGGTCTCCGAGACGACGCCGGCCTCCGCATCCACTGCGGCCCAGTCGGGGGCACCGGAGACGGCGAGCACGGTGGCGAACGCGTCGGGTGACCCGGTCGCCTCGGCGAGTGCGCGCCAGTCGGCGATGCTGATCTCGACGACGGGCGTGTGGCTGTACCAGGCGTCCGGGCCGACGCTGTCGACCCGGAACGACGTGCCGCCGATCGTGACGTCGTCACCCACGGCCGCGTCGAGTTCGTCTGCGGCCGCCTCGGAGAGGGCGATCGTGCTCTCGGCGGGTGCGGAGAAGGTACTCGCGCCGTCCGAGAGTGCGGAGCTGCCGGTGGTGTCGCCCTCCGCGGGCCCGGACATGCTGGAGTCTGCGGGGACGCCGAAGACGGCGACTGCGGCGCCCGTGGTCGGGCTCTCTGCGCGGAGCTGGCTGATCCCGAGCGGGTCGACCCGAGTCACTCCCGGCATGGCGGCGATCGTGTCGGCCTGGTCTCGGGTGGGCGACGACGTCGAGAAGCTCGGGGCGTCGTCGCCGGTGGGAACCGTGAACGCGAGCCGGTCGGCGGGCAGCGCGAGGATGCCCGAGATGTTCTGGGTGGCGAGGCCGCCGGTGAGGCCGCTGAGGAATCCGACGAGCACGGTGATGAGTGTCACGACGGCGCCGATGAGCAGGAATCGGCCGCGTGCGAAGCGGAGGTCGCGGAGGGCGACGAACATGGTGGTCCTTTCCCGTCGCCGGTTGCGGCGACTCAGGCAACCTTCTCGCCGCGGGTGGGGCGCGGGCATCGGCCGTCGGCACGGACCTTCTGCTCCACACGGCGGAGCGTCCCGTCCAACTTTCGAAGGATGCCGGCGCTCCCGCTCGTGTCTAGGCTGAGCGGCATGTCCCCCTCCGCGCTCACCCCTGTCTTCGTGGGGTTGCGCACGGGGCTCCACGTGCTGCTGTTCGGCCTGCTCGCGCTCGTCGCGGCTCGGTCACTCCTGGCGCCGGAGCCGAGCACGCCCGCTGTGCTCGGCGCGGTTGCGCTGTTCGGGGTGACGTACGCCCTCGGAATCGTCGCGAGTGCCCGCGCCAGCGCCGAGCCTGTAGCTCGCGCCGAGCGTGCAGCCAGCGCCGAGCCTGTAGCTGGCGCCGAGCGTGTAGCCAGCGCCGAGCCGGGCGCTCGCGACGAGCGTGCGGCCCGCTTCGAGCGTCGGCGTCTGCGTCTGCTCTGGCTGACCGCGCTGACGCTCGAGTGGATGCTGCTCCTGTGGCTCTCCAGAGAGGCCGCGTACCTCGTCTTCCCGCTGTTCTTCGTGGTCCTGCACGTGCTCGGTCGGCGTGCCGGGATGCTCGCGGTCGCCGCGATGACCGCCGTCGCCGTCATCGGGCTCGGCCTGCACGAGGGCTGGTCGGTGGCTGGTGTCATCGGCCCGTGCATCGGGGCCGGCGTCGCCGTGCTGATCGGCCTCGGCTACGCGGCGCTCGCGAAGGAGGCGAGGGAGCGGGAGGCGCTGATGCGGGAGCTGCTCGAGACGCAGGCGCATCTGGTTGCGACGGAGCGGGAGGCGGGGACGCTCGCTGAGCGGGCGCGGCTTGCCCGCGAGATCCACGACACGGTCGCTCAGGGGCTGGCGAGCATCCAGATGCTCTTGCACGCCGCCGAGCGCGCGGACCCGGAGGGGCCTGGCGTCGGGCACATCCGTCTCGCCCGGGAGACGGCTGCGGCTGATCTCGCGGAGACGCGGCGCTTCATCCGCGAGCTCTCGCCGCCGGACCTCGACGGTGCTGACCTGGAGCAGGCGCTCCGTCGGCTGGGCGAGGCGACGACCGCGGCGCACGGTCTGCGTGTCGACGTGCGCGCGAGCGCCCACCCGCTGCCGATGCCCGTGCAGACTGCGCTGCTGCGCATCGCCCAGGGTGCGCTCGCGAACGTCACCCAGCATTCGGGTGCTCGCCGCGCGACGATCACGCTTGACGAGACGGATGCCGGACTGGTGTTCACGATCGCCGACGACGGCCAGGGGTTCGATGCGGATGCGGCTTCGAGGGCGGCGCGGCCGAGCTCCGACTCGTTCGGTCTCGTCGCGACCCGCGACCGTGTGCAGCAGCTGGGCGGCACTCTGGCGTTGGCGTCCATGGCGGGCCGGGGCACGACCCTGACCGTCACGCTCCCTCGCGAGGTCGCCGCATGATCCGCATCGTCCTCGCAGATGACCACCCTGTGGTCCGTGCTGGCCTGAGGGCTCTGCTCGGCGGCGAGTCCGACATCGAGGTCGTCGCTGAGGCTTCGACTGCGGAGGAGGCGGTGCGCGCCGCGGTGGACACGCGGCCGGACCTGGTGCTCATGGACCTGCAGTTCGGGGCTCGCGAGAACGAGACGGGGGCTTCGGCGACGAAGCGCATCCGCGCCCTGCCGGCTCCCCCGCACGTGCTCGTGGTGACGAACTACGACTCGGACGGCGACATCCTCGGCGCCGTCGAGGCCGGCGCCAGCGGGTACCTGTTGAAGGATGCGCCCCCGCACGAGCTGCTCGCGGCGGTGCGGGCGGCGGCGGGAGGCGCGAGTGCGTTGGCCCCGCCGATCGCGTCGCGCCTCATGGATCGGCTGCGGGCGCCGCAGCAGAGTCTCTCGCCGCGGGAGATCGAGGTGCTCGAGCTCGTCGCGGCCGGCCGTTCCAACACGGAGGTCGCTGCAGCCCTGTTCGTCACGGAGACGACGGTGAAGTCGCACCTCGCGCACGTCTTTACGAAGCTCGGCGTGACGTCGCGCACGGCGGCGGTCTCCGAGGCGAGGACGCGCGGCGTTCTCCGCTAGTTCCCGCTCGTCCCCGCGGCGGCCCTTGCGTGCAGGTATGACCGCGCGCAGGAGTCAGGAGCAGCAAAGAACACGGCAACGGCAATGGCAACGGCGGGACTAGAACGGTGGAGTCGCGCTGCTGTTGGGCCGCGGCGGCAGGGCTTCACTGACGGAACGCGCTCGTTCGCGTCGCTCCGAGTGAACGGGCTCGCCTCGCCTGGGTTCTTCCGTCGGTCTGAAGAGTTGGTCGCTTGGTCTGAAGATCACGCCGTGTGGTTCGGGTCTGCTGATGTAGATCTTCCCGCTTGGTGTGGTCCATTCGAGGACGCCGCCGCCGAGTTGTCTGACTTTCCAGGCGGTGTGGTGTTTGACGATGTGGTGGTTCTTGCAGAAGTCGCTGAGGTTCCAGACTGCGGTCTTGCCGCCGTGCTGGTAGTCCTCGGTGTGGTCGAGCTCGCACCTCACGGCGGGTTGTCGGCAGCCGATGAAGCGGCAGTGGATGTCGCGGGCCTGCAGGAAGGCGCGCATCGCCGCGGTGGGCTTGTAGGAGTCGACGGCTTGTACGGCCCCGGTGATGGGGTGCGTGAGCACGCGGAGGAACGCTGGTGCGGTCGCGGCGAGGCGTTTCGCGTCCTCGATCGGCATGGGTGTCATCCCGTCGAGCATCGCGGGCGCCCGGCCCGGCTGGTCTCTGGCGGAGTCGCTGTCGGCGAGTACCGTCGTGATCGGGATCGAGAGCTGCACGCTGGCCTGGATACCAGCGGCCGCCGAGTTGCCCATCGGGTCGCTGGTGAGGAGCATGTCCGCGACGACGTCGGACATGACCTCGTTCAGACTCCGCTCGTCCAGGGCCGGGGCACTCTCCGCCCCGCTGTCGACACCACTGTTCAGCGCAGACGCAAGGGCAGGGTCATCGCCTTCGCGAGCATGGTCGACGGCGGCCCCGAACGCACTCTCGGTTTCGGACGCGGAGTTTGCCGACCCCGAGCCGTCTTGGTCTCCGGGCTTCTGGCGCGCTTTGATGATCGCGAGCGCCTGCTTCCGCACCCGGTCGCGGATCGCGTGCGCGACGAACGTGTCCGTCGTGACCCGGATGATGCTCATCCCGTCGCCAAGATCTTCGACCGTCGCGCGGCGTTGCCGCCTCGCCCGCGCGTGCCGCTGATCGATGGACTCGCCAGTCAGCTCCTCCGCGACCCGCTCCGCCGCCTTCCGCAGTGCCTGCGGCGGCAACGACTCCCGCCGAACCCGCTCGAGCATCACCTCCACAAACAGCGCCCGCCGCTCCGCCTGCTCGACCGGATCATCGTGGTTGACCTTGAGGCCTACCTCGACGAGCTTGTGCACCTGCGCGGGCGTCACGACGTTCTCGTCCAACGCGACCGCCAAAGCAGGGAAGTCCTGCTGCGTCATCGACGCGAGCGCCAGCTGGCCCTGCGTCACCCCGCACGACACCTGCATGACCAGCGCCACCTCGTTCGCGATGGACCGCACATGCATTGCCGACTCAGCGCACCCCTCCGCCGCATCCAACGCGTGGCCGAAGTCGTACGCGGCCGCGTGGGCCCGCAACTGCAACGCGGACCCTGCCGCGATCATCGCGGCCGCCCGCTCCTCCATCGCGAGGATCTCCGCCCGCCGCGCAGCAACCGAGGCCGGATCCGAAGGGTCAAACCTCGGGTTCGGGAGGTCGTGCTCGCCGTGCTGTTGCATGTCCCCAACGCTACGGACAACCACCGACATTCCGCGGTTTCGTGGATAACTTTCTGCACCGATCGCGACCGAACATTGGCCACCCTTGGACTTATCCCCAGACGCGGGGGGAACCTAGATGCCCAACTTACCGAACATAGCTTCGAATCAACGGGTCAGGCAGTGCAGAAACGAGGTTCACTTACTTCTTCTGTGCGTTGCCAGATCCGGGCGCCTCAGTTCCTGCAGCCCCTTCGTTCACCTCTCCGCGCAGCAGCTGCACGGGGTCGACGCCCTGCCTGCGCAGGTGCCGGTTGGTGAGCGCGCAGGCGACGGCGATGACCGCGGTCATGCCCAGCGTCGCGAGCAGCTGCTCCCGAGAGCCCTCGTTCAGCATGGTCAGCACGACGATGACGACGAGGATCACGGCCGCCAGGATGCTCAGCCAGGGGAAGCCGGGCATGCGGGCTGTGAGGGTCTCGCCGCGCGCATCCGCTCGCCGCCGCAGCACGAGCTGGGAGGCGGTGACGGTCGCCCACAGCACGATGAGGGTCGAGCCGACGATGTTGAGGAGGGTCGGCAGGACGGCGTCGGGCGCGAGGAAGTTGAAGATGACGGTGAGGAAGCCGACCCCGACGGAGACGAGCACGGCGACGGTGGGCGTGCCGTTGCGGGCGAGGCGCTGCATGCCGCGGGGCGCGAAGCGGCGCTCAGACAGCGAGTAGACCATGCGGGAGGCGCCGTAGAGGTTCGCGTTGAGTGCCGAGAGCAGGGCGATGACGATGATGGCCGACATGATGAGGTCCACGCCGGGGATGTTCGTGAGGGCGAGCACGGCGGCGAACGGGCCGGCGACGACGGCCGGGTCCATCCACGGCAGGGCGGCGACGATCACGAACACGGAGCCGATGTAGAAGAGCAGGATGCGCCAGAGCACGCTGCGCACGGCGCGGCGGATGCTCGTGGCGGGGTCGCGGGTCTCGGCGGCGGCGATCGCGGTGAGCTCGGTGCCGCCGAAGCTGAACATGACGATGAGGAGCGCTGCGGAGATTCCGAGGATGCCGGTCGGCGCGAAGCCGTCGTGCGCGACGAGGTTGGACAGGCCGGGCGAGGGCACGTCGGGGATGAGCCCGAAGAGGAGCGCGGCGCCGAGGGCGAGGAAGCCGATGATGGCGGCGACCTTGAGCACCGCGAACCAGAACTCGAAGGAGCCGTAGCGGCGCACGCCGAGGAGGTTGATGAGAGTGAACGCCACCATGAAGGCGAGCGCCCAGACGCCCTGCGGGATGCCGGGCGTCCAGGCGGCCACGATCGCGGCGGCTCCCGTGGCCTCGGCGGCGATGACGATGACGAGCTGCATCCAGTAGAACCAGCCGAGCGTCGCCCCCGCGGTCGCGCCGAACGCCTTCGCGGCGTACACGGAGAAGGCACCGCTCTGCGGGTCGGCGGCGGCCATCTCGGCGAGCATGAACAGCACGAGGATGACGAGGAGGCCCGCGACCGCGTACGACACGATGACGGCGGGTCCGGCGACCGCGATCGCCTGCCCGGAACCGACGAAGAGGCCGGCGCCGATCGCCCCGCCGAGGCCCATCATCGCGAGCTGCCGAGGCGTCAGCGAACGCTGCAGGTGGTGCGCGTCGCTCTTCTGACCGGCGACGGCTTGCGGTTCGCGCGCGGCCTCATGCGGGTTGCTGTTCTCGGATGCGCTTGCGGAAGTCACAAGCCGGAAGTCTCTCACGAATGGCGAGCGCGGCCCGTCGCCTGTGGAATCCGCCCACCCGCCGGGTATCGTCCGCGTATCGAAACCCGCATACGCTCCCGCAACACGCCCCTCGAGAGGCTGTAGCCATGAGCTACAGCCGCGCAGACCAGACCCTCGAACTCCCGACGACCGGGGCGTTCGTCAGCGCCCAGCGCCAGCCGCGGGCCCGTCGCCCGTCTCGCGCGCCGCGCTTCCTCGTGGCCGTGCTCTTCCTCGCGTACCTGGTGATGCTCACGTGGCTCATCGTGTGGAAGCTCGAGGCCCCGTTCGTCGGATGGGGTGAGATGCGGGCGCTCAAGCTCGTCCCGTTCGTCGCGAGTGAGGGGTACGCGGCGAGCCTGCCGCTCGAGGTGCTCGCGAACGTCGCCGTCTTCATCCCGTTCGGCCTCTGCACGGGCTACCTGTGGCGTCGGTCGCCCGGCCCGAAGACGTTCTTCGCGGCCGGGTTCGCGAGCCTCGCCATGGAGACCACCCAGTTCGCGCTTGCCGTCGGCAGCTTCGACACGAGCGACATCATCGCGAACACGGTCGGCGCGCTGATCGGTGCCGCGGTCGTCGCGCCGAGCGTGCGGCGCTCGGCGTTCAGCTAGGCGTTGCCGCCCGCCGGTGCGCCCGCCGCGGCATCGGTGGCGAGCGGCAGCCGCACGGCCACCCGCAGCCCGCCGCCGTCTCGCGCCGCGAGCCGCATGGACCCGCCGTGCGCCTTGACGACGCTCTTGACGATCGCCAGCCCAAGCCCGACGCCGGCGTGGTCGCTGCGCGCACGCTGCTCGCCTCGCTGGAACGGCTCCGTCAGCGTGGCGAGCAGGTCATCGCCGATCGGGCTGCCGGTGTTCTCGACGACGAGGACTGCCGCATCCGTCGCCGGACTCGTCGTGAGGGTGACCGAGCCGCCCTGCGCCAGGTTGTGCACGATCGCGTTGTGCAGCAGGTTCGTGGTGAGCAGCGAGATGAGCGCGGGCGAGCCGATCGTGGTCGCGGCCTCCCCCGCCGTCTCGATGGCGACGCCGCGCTTCTCGGCGAGCGGCAGCAGCGTCTCGGCGGCCTCCTCGGCGACAAGCGAGAGGTCGACGCGCTCGGTCGCGAAGGTGCCGTGCTCGGTGCGGCTCAGCACCAGCAGCGCCTCGGTCAGCTCGATAGCGCGGGCGTTCACCGAATGCAGGCGCCCGAGGACCTCGTCGTGGTCATGGTCCGGGTCCTTGCGGGCCACGTCGAGGAGCGTCTGCGAGATGGCGAGCGGCGTGCGCAGCTCGTGCGAGGCGTTCGCGGCGAACCGCTGCTGCTGGGCGACGTGCGCCTCGAGCTGCGCGAGCATCGCGTCGAAGCTGTCGGCCAGCTCGGTGAACTCGTCGCTCTTCCCGTAGAGGCGGATGCGGTGCGACAGCGATCCGGCCGCGGCGGCCCGCGTCGCGGAGGTGATGCGGGTGAGCGGGGCGAGCATCCGCCCGGCGAGGAACCAGCCGCCGACGAGCGCGAAGACGAGCAGGAACAGCAGTGCCCACGCCGCGGCGGGAACGAACGCGCGCACGAGGTCGGTGCGGCCGGGGAAGAACGTCCACTCGCTGGCCATCGCCTCGGCGGGCACGTAGCGGAGCAGGAAGGCGTAGACGACGGCGAGCAGCAGCGCGCCGGCGATCATGAGGAAGCCGGCGTAGCTCAGGGCGAGCTTGAGGCGCACGCTGAGCCCGCGCTGCCTGGTCACCGCTGGTCGTCTTCGTCGAGCACCGAGTTCGCTTCGGCGTCGATGCGGTAGCCGACACCGGGCACGGTCACGATGAGCCACGGCTCCCCGAGGCGCTTGCGCAGGGCGGAGACGGTGATGCGGACGGCGTTCGTGAACGGGTCGGCGTTCTCATCCCACGCCTTCTCGAGCAGCTCCTCGGCGCTGATCACTCCTCCGCCCGCGCTCATGAGCACCTCGAGCACCGCGAACTGCTTGCGCGTCAGCGCGACGTAGCGTCCGTCTCGGTACACCTCGCGGCGGAACGGGTCGAGCTTCAGGCCAGCGATCTCGTGGATGGGCGGGCGGCTGTGCGCGCGGCGACGGTTGAGGGCGCGGAGACGCAGCACGAGCTCCTGCAGCTCGAAGGGCTTCGTGAGGTAGTCGTCGGCGCCGAGCTCGAAGCCGGACGCCTTGTCATCGAGGCGGTCGGCGGCCGTGAGCATGAGGATGAGCACGCCGCTGTTCGACGCGACGATGCGCTTGGCGACCTCGTCGCCGGAGGGGCCAGGGATGTCGCGGTCGAGGACGGCGACGTCGTAGTCGTTGACGCTGAGCAGCTCGAGCGCCGCGTGCCCGTCGCCGGCGATGTCGGCGGCGATCGCCTCGAGGCGCAGCCCGTCGCGGATCGCCTCCGCCATGTAGGGCTCGTCCTCCACCAGCAGCACACGCATGTGCCGATGATACGAGCCGCGGCATATTGCCGGCGTATGCGAAAGAGGCAACACCCCGGCAACGAGCGCGCACGTGGACTTGTCGTATGACGCTCACCAGCCCGACCCGCCACCAGCGCACCGACGACGACCAGCCACCTCGCAAGCGAGGCGTGCGACTGCTGCTCGGCGGCGCATCCCTCGTCGCCCTCGCAGGCCTCGGAGTCGCGCTGTTCTCGGCGCAGCTCGGTGAGACGACGGCGTCGCACACCGAGCTGCCGGTGCAGGACACGGTGCTCGCGGAACCCTCAGACCTCGGGCCTGTCGAGACCGGCGACTCACCTGTCTCGGAGACAGACGGCTCCGAGAACCCAGACGGGCGCCTCCAGTTCGGCACGACCGCCTTTGACACCGAGTACGCGGGCATCGGCAAGCTGTCTCCCGAGTTGCGTGACGCCCTGCAGGCCGCGACGCGCGACGCCCAGTCCGCGGGCGTCTCCGTCATGGTGAACAGCGGGTGGCGCTCCGCCGAGCTCCAGGCGCAGCTGCTGCAGGATGCGGTCGCCGAGTACGGGTCGGAGGAGGAGGCCTCGCGGTGGGTCGCGTCGCCCGAGACGTCGCTCCACGTGTCGGGCGACGCCGTTGACGTGGAAGGGAACGGCGCATCCGACTGGCTCGCTGCCAACGGCGCCAGCTACGGCCTCTGCCTGACCTACCTCAACGAGCCGTGGCACTTCGAATACCAGGCCGCCGCATCCACCAACGGATGCGCGGAGCCGTACGCCGACCCGAACGACGACCCGCGGCTGCGGCGATGACTCGCCATCGCTGGCCCGCTCAGCCGCTTCCTCGTTCGCAAGGCGTCTTGCTACCCTGATCGTCGGCACGCTCCGTGCCCTCGCGCAGTCGATGACGAAGTGCTCGTCTGACACATCCGTGGAGAGACCTGGTTTCGATCAAGGCACGTCCGCGGTGGAGATTGCGCAACCTGCCCCACCCGGGGTTGGTTGTGATCACCATGCCGCCGACGCGGTGCGAGAGAAGGGTGGGACCTCGTGTCCACAACGAAGACAGACAAGGCGACGAAGGACCTGCAGGAAGTCCTCGAGAAGATCGCCTCCTGGCCGAAGCAGTACGCCGACATCGGCACGAAGCTGCACGACGCGATCCTCGGGGCCGGACCGAAGCTGAAGCCGCGCATCTGGTACGGCATGCCGGGGTACGCAACGGGTCGCAGTGCGCCGGTGCTCGTGTTCTTCCGTCTTGACGACGGGGTCATGTCGTTCGGCATCTCGGAAAAGGCCCGGGTCGAGCGAGAGCCGGACAGCACGTTGCGCCCCTCCGCTTGGTTCCTCGAGGAGATCGACGACGCGACGCTGGGGAAGATCAGCGACCTCGTTCGCACGGCGTTCTCGTAGCGCGGACAGTCCGCGGGCGGGGTGGTCGGCTGAGCCGAGCAGCACTCCACCCGACGGACGACCCACACCTGCGGGGGTAGGGTCAGCGCTCCCGCGTCGGCTCCCCCGCCTCTTCCTCCTCGTCGAGCAGGTGCCCCGCCTTGATGGCGTCGCGCGGATCGGCGAGCGCGAGCGGCTTCACGCCGCGCAGCGCCCAGGTGAGGCCGAGGTAGAGCGCGAAGCTCACCGCGAAGGCCGGGATGTTCGCGCCGATGGGGCTCGGCACGACGTACGCGAGCACGTAGGAGAGGGCTGCCCCGACGATCCATACGACCACGGCCACCCAGTTGATGCCGCCGAGGTACCAGTAGCGGCTCTCGCGCCGCTCCTGCAGGATCTGCCGCGAGTAGCTGCGGCGCTTGAGCAGGTAGTAGTCGGCGATCATGATCGCGAACACGGGCACGAAGAACGCGCTGATGATGAAGAGGAAGTCGGTGAACTGGTTCAGCAGGCCGAGGAACGTCGAGCCGATGATCGAGATGATGCCGAGGATGATCGCGGTCGGCAGGAAGCGCAGGTGCCACTTCGACTGCGCGTTGATGACGGAGGTGACCATGCCGAAGACGACCATGGTGTTGGTCGCCATCACCGACAGGAAGATGGCGATGCCGAGCGGCCAGCCGAACTCGGCGACGATCACGGTCGGGTCGAACGCGATCGCCTCGCCACCGCGCAGGAGCACGACGCTGAACGCGACGAGGCCGAGGAACATGGCGATCGTGGTCGAGAGCGTGTAGCCGACTCCTGAGCCAACGACCCCGGCGACGCTGTTCTTCGCGTGCCGGTTCATGTCGGCGGAGAGGACGGTCCACGAGATCGCGGTCGCGATGACCAGGTCGAGGGTGATGAACGCGGTGCCGCCGAGCTCCGCATCCACGGGCATCGCCGCGAAGTCACCGGGGCTGAACGCGCCGAACGCGGCCGCGAACACGAAGCCCATGACCACCAGGATCACGAGCGCCAGCCACGGCTCGACGCGCGAGATGCCCGTGTGGCCGAAGATGGCGAGCACGACGACGATGCCCTGGCAGATGGCGGAGAACAGCATCGGGTTGGAGAAGCCCGTCGCCTCGTACACGAGGTAGTCGACGGTGACGCCGGCGAGCATCGCCTGCACCCAGCTCCACCCCATCAGGACGATGAGGTTGGAGGCCGCCGGCACGAGGCTGCCGCGGATGCCGAACGCACCGCGCGTCAGGGCCATCGTCGGCAGGCCGGTGCGGGTGCCCATGTTGCCGATGAGCACCAGCACGACGACGCCGAGGAGCGTGCCGAGCACGATCATGCCGGTCGCCGTGCCGAACGAGACGCCGGGAACGAAGAGCGTGCCGGTGAGGAGCGTCGTGACGACGAGGTTCGCGGCGAGCCAGATGAGGGCGATGCGGATGAGCGACTGGGTGCCGCGGACGGGGCCGGCCGAGTCGTCCTGGCCGTCGAGGTTCAGGGCCATGGTCTTCGGGCCGGTCATGAGGTGGCCTCCGTGTCCGTCGTCGGCGCGGACAGGTGCTCGTGGATCGCGAGGAGGGATCCGTCGTCGCCGACCGTGAAGACGATGCTCTCCCGCTCGAGGTACGAGTCGGGGCCGTCGGCCGAGTCGATGCTGGTCGCAACCGTGTGGCTGAAGACCGCGCCGCCCGGGAAGACCTGCACGAGGCGGTCGGTGGATGCGCAGGAGGTGACCCGCCAGCCGCCCGCGATCCAGCCCGCCCAGAGCGCTTCGTACTCGGCGCGCGAGTCGAGCCGCGCGGGCTCCGGGTGGAAGATGAACGACGCGTCGGGCGCGAACCCGGCGAAGTACGCCTCGGTGTCCGTGGCGCGGAACGCGTCGATGATGGCGTCGGCGGCGTCGAGCACCGCGTCGTGTGTGGGTGTGGTCGACATTCAAGTGCTCCCTTGGACTTGGCGTGCGCTGCCTTGCAGGTGTCGCACGGCGATGATGCTTGCGACTGCCGCGTTGCGGCTGCCGCTCTGCACCAAGGAAACACCCGCTGCCCGAGTCTCGTCCAGGGAACAATCGAACAAGTTTCGGTTCTTGAGGGGCGATTCGCCCGGACGACCCCAAGCTGCGCGCGCCGTCTTAGTCGGCGGCAGGGCGCCGGCGCTGCGCTTTGGTGGCTGAGCGCTGGCCCTTCGACTCGAGTCTCCGCCGCTGTGACCCCTTCGTGGGCTTCGTCGCCCGACGCTTCGGTCCGGGCGGGGCGAGGCCTTCGCGCACGAGGTTCGCGAGCTTCTCGAGCGCCGCCTCGCGGTTGCGGAGCTGCGAGCGCCGTTCAGAGGACGTGACCGTGAGCACCCCGTCGACGAGGCGCTTCTCGAGTCGATCCAGGAGCATCCGGCGCCGGTCGTCGGTGAGCACCAGGGATTCGGTGATGTTCCAGGAGAGTTCGACGCGACTATCGGTGGTGTTGACGTGCTGCCCGCCCGGCCCTGAGGATCGCGAGAATCGCCAGCCGAGCTCCGCGGCCGGAATCGTGAGCGAGCGCGACACCTCCAAGTCCATGCGCCAAGCCTCCCACGCGCACGCAACCCGTGCCGGCCGCGGAAGGCGCAGCGCCTCGCGGGACGGCCGTCGGTGCCTAAGGTGGCCCCATGTCGCAACCGCATCGGAAGCTCGTCGACCTCACGCATCCGCTCGCCTCTGGGATGCAGATCTACCCCGGCGACCCGGAGGTGCGGATCGCGCCCGCCACCTCGCTGGCCGAGCACGGGGTCGTCGTCCATGGTCTTCAGCTCGGCACGCACGCGGGCACGCACCTGGATGCACCCTCGCATTCGATCGCCGGCGGAGACACCGTCGACAGCCTCGACCTCGCTCGGCTCGTCGCGCCGCTGCACCTCGTCGACGTGACGGCAATTGCGGCTCCCTCGCGTCGGATCGCGCTCGCCGAGGTCGCCTCGCAGCTCGATGCGGTGCAGCCTGGCGCGATCGTCGTCTTCAGAACGGACTGGTCAGCGCGGTTCGGGCAGCCGGACTACCTCGAGCATCCCTACCTCGACGTCGCGATCGCCGAGCGGCTGCGTGCTGCGGGCGTGACGGTCGTCGGTGTCGACACCCTCAGTCCGGACCGCACGGACCCGACTGCCGAGTCTGCCGAGCTGCCGTTCCACGAGGTCTTTCTGGGCGCCGGCGGCGTCATCATCGAGAACCTGACGAACCTGTCGGCCGTCGACCCAGCGCGCGACCCCTGGATCTCGGCGCTGCCGCTGCCGTTCACGGGCCTCGACGGGTCCCCGGTTCGAGCGGTCGCGATGCATCGCGCCTGACCGTCGGCGGCGTCGCGATCGCCGAGTGGGTCTCCGTGCAGGCGGCGTGGAACGGAGACCTCGCCGAGCACTCCTTCTCCCCGATTTCCCGCGCGTCCCGAGCAGCGACTCGCCTTAGACGCATCTGTCGAGGCCGACTCCAAGCAGGTGTGGATTACCTACATCGAACGTCCTTCGCCCCTGGCGGACAACGGCAAACGCGGGCAAACCGCGATCTAGGCTGAGCCTCCTGCCTAGGGGAAGGAACCGCTATGAGCATGGAAGGCGCGGCCTGGAGTTCGCTCTACAAGATCTCGTCCGCGAGGGATGGGAAGCACGGCTTCTCGCGTGAGTCGGTGCGGCGCATCCTGACGTTCGCGGTGCCCTACCGGTCGAAGCTGGTGCTTTTCATCGCCCTCTCGATCGTGGGTGCGTTCCTCGCGGTCGCGACGCCAGTCCTGGCCGGCCAGGTGGTCGACGTCATCGTCGCCAAGGGCGCGCTCAGCACGATCGTGTGGCTCGCCGTCCTCATCGCCATCGTCGCCGTCGCCGACGCGGGCGTCTCGCTCGTGACGCGCTGGTACTCGGCGAGGATCGGCGAAGGCGTAATCCTCGACCTCCGCACCGCCGTCTTCAACCATGTGCAGAAGATGCCGATCGCGTTCTTCACCCGCACGAGGACGGGCGCCCTCGTGAGCCGCCTCAACAACGATGTGATCGGTGCTCAGCAGGCCTTCAGCGGCACACTGTCGGGCGTGGTCACGAACCTGGTGGCGCTCATCCTGACGCTCATCGTCATGCTCAGCACGTCCTGGCTCGTGACGGTGCTCGCCGTCATCATGCTGCCCATCTTCCTGATCCCCGCGCGGCGCATGGGCAGTCGCCTGGCCGCGCTGCGCCGCGAGGCCGCCGATCACAACTCGGCCATGAGCACGCAGATGACGGAGCGCTTCTCGGCGCCCGGCGCGACGCTCGTCAAGCTGTTCGGTCGGCCCGACGAGGAGGCCGAGGAGTTCCGCGTCCGGGCGGCCCGTGTCCGCGACATCGGGGTCCGTACCGCAATGCTGCAGTTCGTCTTCTTCACCGCGCTGATGCTCGTCTCGGCGCTCGCCCTCGCGCTCGTGTACGGACTCGGCGGCGCCCTCGCGCTTGGCGGCCAGCTGGAGACCGGTGACGTGGTCACCCTCGCGCTGCTCCTGACCCGCCTCTACGCGCCGCTCACGAGCCTCGCGAACGCGCGAGTCGAGATCATGAGCGCGGTGGTCAGCTTCGAGCGCGTCTTCGAGGTGCTGGATCTCGAGCCGCTCATCAAGGAAAAGCCGGACGCGGTTTCCGTTCCTGAGGGCCCGGTGTCTGTCGAGTTCGACGACGTGCACTTCGGCTACCCGTCTGCGGACAAGGTGTCGCTCGCCTCCCTCGAGGAGGTGTCGACGCTGGATACGCGCGGCGGCGAGGAGGTGCTGCACGGTGTGTCCTTCCGGATCGAGCCGGGGCAGACCGTTGCCCTCGTGGGC
This sequence comes from Pseudoclavibacter sp. JAI123, assembly GCF_013409665.1. Classification (NCBI taxonomy): domain Bacteria; kingdom Bacillati; phylum Actinomycetota; class Actinomycetes; order Micrococcales; family Microbacteriaceae; genus Pseudoclavibacter; species Pseudoclavibacter sp. JAI123. The sequence goes on from NZ_JACCCM010000001.1 coordinate 2,511,425, forward strand.
ACGTCGGGTGCCGGCAAGTCGACGATCGCGCAGCTCCTGTCGCGCCTCTACGACGTCGACAGCGGCGCTGTGCGCCTCGCGGGGACGGACGTTCGCGACGTCACGTTCGCTTCGATGCGGCACACGCTTGGCATGGTGACGCAGGACGGCCACCTGTTCCACGAGACGATCCTCTCCAACCTGAAGCTCGCGAGGCCGGAGGCGTCTGACGACGAGGTGTGGGATGCGGTGCGCCGTGCACGGCTCGAGCCGCTCATCCGGTCGCTGCCTGACCAGCTGGACACCATGGTGGGCGAGCGCGGCTACCGGCTGTCGGGCGGTGAGCGTCAGCGGATGACGATCGCGAGGCTACTGCTGGCCCAGCCGCGGGTTGTCATCCTCGATGAGGCGACGGCAGCGCTTGACTCGACGTCGGAGGCGGCCGTGCAGGCGGCGCTCAGCGAGGCGCTCGAGGGGCGAACGGCGATGGTGATCGCCCACCGCCTGTCCACGATCCGTAGCGCGGACATGATCCTCGTGGTCGAGGACGGCTCGATCGTGGAGCGCGGCACGCACGAGGAGCTGCTCGCCGCGGCTGGACGGTACGAGGAACTGCACCGGACGCAGTTCGCCGTGCAGAAGAAGTTGGCCGCGGATGCGGATGCCAACGGTTGAGTTCGCAACGGGCAGGTGCCGCTCGCGCACCTGCCCACAGCACGGTCGGCGTAGGGTGAGGTGATGCCTGACATGCCCTCTTCAGTTCCTGCGCCCGTTCCTGTCGACCTCCCGCTCGAGCAGCGGCTGGCGGCTGCCGTCGAGCGATACGGCCAGTCCGAGTTTGTTGAGCGAGCACTCGGCCTCATCAAGGGGCATGACGAAGGCGACGACCTTCTGCTCTTTGTTGGCGGCGATCACGCGCAGGGAATCCTCGATGGTGCGCCCGTGCTCTACTGGCCCGAGCTCTGGGGCACCCGCGCGTTGCTGTATGTATGGGATGAGTCGGCGGCGCCAGCGGTGATCGGCACGCTCGGGAACCCGGCTTGGCGCGTCCGTGAAATGGGAGCAAGGGTTGTCGCGGCGCGCGAGCTCACAGCAGTATCCGAACTGGCCGGGCTGCTCGGCGACAGCGTGGCTCGAGTGCGATCGGCAGCCGCGAGGTCTTTGGGAGCCGTAGGCGCGCTCGAAGAAGTGGATCGCCTGCGCCCGCTACTGAAGGATCCCGAGATCGAGGTGCGGCGAAGCGCTCAACAGGGCATGGACGCACTGCGCGCGCGGTTCCCGAAGAACTAGGGCGCGTCACGCTTGGCTCGACCCACCGACACTGGGTGAGGTGGAGTCGGATACTACGCACAGAAAACACGACACGGGCGAGCGCGCTGACGAGCCTCCGCGATCCGTGGCGGCAATCGCTCATGTGCCGACTATCGCTACAGTGCCTGCGAGGTTGCACGCGAAGCAGAGGTCGACCGAGGCGCACGACATTCAGAGGTGGAGGGTCCCCAATCGATCACTTCTCATCGGGGAAGTTCTGTCTAACTGACCGTGTCCTGCGGGCCAGACTCAAACCTCGTCGCGAGACATCGGCATACCCGTCATCCGCTCCTGATCGATTAGCTGAACAGCATGTTGGGCGAGCGCGACTACCACACCTCTCGGGCAGTGAGCGTCAGCGCATGACCATCGCCAGGCTCCTGCTCGCTCAGCCCCGCGTCATGATCCTCGATGAGGCGACCGCCACGCTCGACTCGACTTCGGAGGCCGCTGTGCAGGCGGCGCTCAGCGAGGCACTCGAGGGACAGACGACGATGGTGATCTCTCACCGCCTCCAAGATCCGAAGCGCCGACCAGATCCTCGTGGTGGAGGACGCCTCGACCGTGGAGCGCGGGGCGCATGAGGGAACGCGCTTGACACAGCTCGCCGTGCAGAAGAGGGCGGTGGATGCGGATGCTCTTGGTGGCAGCTAGAAGCTGAAGATCGTGCCGCGTCGCTGGCAAACTACCGACCACGATCACCCCCCCCACTGCGTACCATCCTTCGCTCGGCGAGACCGGGCGGAAGCGCCTGGAAGACTCAGCGGGGTGTCACAGGCTCTTCAAGTCCGTTCCACCTGGGATGGGTGCTTACCATCGGGATTCTGCCCGGGGGCTCAGACACGGGTGTCGAACGATCCCACACGGTCATAGCGCTGCAACACCACCGCCAGAATCACGTCACGTCTTGCGGCATGTAAGTGGATCCTTTGGCGGCAGAGTCGAGTACGTTCAGATCAGTTGGGTCGCGGCCGAGGCAAGGAAGCACAAGACGATCGTGCATGACATAGATTTCCGGAGGATCCGGGCGCATGAGGGTTCGCAGCATCGCGCCTGGGAAGAACTCGCCTACATCCTCGCTCCCGAGCTCGACCAGCTACCTGCGGGCACAAGACTGATCCGGCGCGCCACTCCCGACGGCGGGGTTGAGTTCAGCTGCCCGGCGCCATCCGGACGCGGCGTAGGTACTTGGGCCTGGCAGGCAAAATACCTCTTCGACTTTCGCACCACAACATTCCAGCAAATGAAGTCAAGTTTTGAAGACGCGCTAAAAAATACGCCCGGCCTGTCACGGTACATCTTCGTTCTACCCGAGGATCGACCCGATGGCGCTGTTGGTGCGAGCGCGATGAAGAAATGGGCGGAGCAATCTGCCAAATGGGCGCGGACCGCAGCCGATGAGGGAGCCGAAGTTGCGTTCGAGTTCCATGGGCATTCAGAGGTGCTCACGGCGTTGCTCCGCCCAGATCAAGCGGGCACGGCACGATACTTCTTTGACACCACAATTCTCAGCCCAGAAGCCATGGCGGCTCAGGTCTCGAGGGCCATAACCGATCTCGGACATCGCTACGACCCCGCCTTGAACGTGAAAACGGACTTTCCCTCGCTTGTTGAGGGACTCTGCCTAGACGATCGCTTCATTGATGAGGTTGGTCGCGTGCTCTCTCTGGCCGAGAAAAGCGCGACAGAAGCCGAGCATGCACTAAGGAGCTACAGCCGGGCGGCCTACGAGACTGGCCCGGCCCCGTCGGCGGACTGCGGCGTCGCCGAAGGAATCGTGCTGGCGCCGGACTTCCTGGCCGACGACGATCCACTTGGTCCCCGGCCGGTCGTTTCACCCCTCAGGCAAGCTGGCGATGTCTCGGCCGTTAGCGCGGTGCTACCGGATCTCGGTGCAGCCATCAGGGCTTGCGGCATGGCACTGGACCATCACGACCCCTCTCGCCTAGAGGCGACAAGACAGTCGCTTAAGCGCTGTCTTGACGCCGTAGCGATGGATAAACGCGCTCACGACGAACTCTCCTCGAAGCGAGACACAAACGAAAAGATCAAACTCAATTCTGATGCAGCGCAGACAGGCCGTACCTCCAACGACTCAGACCAATTCACGACTCGAGGCTCTACTCCGGCTCAGGCCGATGTGCACATGGCCCTCGCTCGAGCCAGGTCCGCCCTCTCGACCGCGATCGGCTTCCTGGGGAGTCAGACCGCGTCAGCGGCATCACAAGCGGCCGTTGCGCTCGTCGGCCCCGCCGGTTGCGGCAAGAGCCACTCAATAGCGGACGTCGCCCGCGAGAGACTCGCAGCCGGCGCGCCAACAGCCCTCATTCTCGGGCAACAGCTCTCGGTAAACACTTCGTTAGGTGCGGAGCTCGGTCACTTCCTCCAGTTCAACGCACCGTGGAGCGAACTGCTTAGTTCACTTCAAGTCGCGGCTCAAGTTGCCGGCCAGGGCCGCGCATTGCTCGCTATCGACGCGATCAACGAAGGGCCCGGCGCAGACCTCTGGGCGGACCGACTCGGCGGGTTCCTGAATGAGATCGGACAGTATCCGCTGGTCGCGGTCTTAGTCTCAGTGCGAGACACTTATGAGTCCGCCCTGATAACGGACTCTGTTCAGGATAAAGTAGTTCGTTCGGTGCACCGCGGACTCGCGGGGCACGAGGCCGAAGCTATCCATTTGTACGCCGACTATTATGGCCTGCAAGTAAGCAACGTTCCCATATTGCATCCCGAGTTCAGCAATCCGCTGCTTATTAGGTCAGTGTGCCGATCAGCCGAGAACCGGGGACTCACGAGCTTCCCAACGACTGCCCTCGGCCAAAATTGGGTCTTCGACGGATTGCTTGACGCCGTCAACGCGACTGCGTCGGTTTCTCTTGATCGCGACAGCCACGACCGAGTGGTACATAGAGCCGTTAGGCAGCTTGCGGAGCGCATGCTTAGCTCAGACTCGGAGGCGATCTCCTACGACGATGCCAGAGCGGCCTGCAGGACAGTGCACGACGACCATGGTCAAGCCAGTCGCAGCCTGATAGCCGTTCTTGAGAGAGAGGGGATACTGCTTCGCGAAAGAGCCTCGCACCCCGCGAAAAGTCCCGCCGATCCACCGCACTCTGACCAAATTCGATTCACCTACCAGCGGATGTCCGACCATCTGCGTGCCCAGACAATCCTCGCCCAGAACGTAGATGACCAGGCATTGGTTCAGGCGATCGCTACTCTGCTTACAGACCAAGCGTGGCGGGCGTCCGGACTCATCGAATCTTTAAGCGCGCTCGTCCCCGATTCACGAGGCCGCGAACTCATGGATCTCGTTTCCGATCAGGGCTGGTTCGACTCCTGCCATCGACAGTTAGCCAATGCACTGCTAGACAGCCTGACCTGGCGCGCCTCCTCAACGATCAGCACCCGCACCATCACACTCGTCCGGGAGCACGTTCAGACGGGGTTCATCGACAACGACGCTTGGCTTGCAGCACTCCTCAGTCTTGCCTGCGTGCCGGACCATCCGCTGAACGTGGACTTCCTCCATCCACGACTCGCGAGTTGGACGCTGATCGAGCGCGACATGGCGTGGTCGCAGGCAGTTGCTTGGATCTGGCAAAACGACGACAACCCGCTCGCCCGCACCATTGATTGGTTGTGGGGAAGCTGCCATCAACTGGACGCGACGGGCGCCCGACTCGTGGGTCGTCTCCTAGCGTGGCTCCTCAGCTGCACCAGTCGACGGCTACGAGACTCCGCGACCAAGGTCCTCGTCGAAGTTGTTGACCACTGTCCCGAGACGTTGCCGCAACTGCTTGTGGACTTCGCCGATGTCAACGATCCCTACATTCGTGAGCGTCTCATGGCTGTTGCCCTCGGACACGCCACCAGAGTCCGAACTAGTCATCTTTCGCCCTCGGTCGCGACGCTTCTCCTCAAAACCCACGAAGCGGCGATCCGGATGGCATCAGCTTCCGACCATCCACCTCATGCGTTAATCACGCACTACGCCCAGCAACTCACTTACGAAACCCGGCGACGACTGCCCGAGGTCGATCTTGCCCCCCATGCGGAGGCCCGCGCTGCATGGCCGCTGAGTCCACCGTCCAATGCTGAATTACGCCAACTGTTTGGTGACGGCAGTGACCGTTACCTACCAAGTTCTCCGGTGATGTACAACTTTCGGGAGTACGTCCTCAAGAGGGGAATCGCCCGCGACTTCGTCCCCCCGGAACAGGCTAAGCTCCTGCGGCGGCGGAAGGCGAACGCAAAAGCGCGCTACCAACGCGCTATACAGGAGCTGGCCTCGGCAACGGAGCAGACGGCCCACGAAATTGACCGGATTCTCACTACGCCAGAGCGCCGGCCGTCGCTTGAAACCTTCCGACGAGTTCGAGGTGACACCGTCTTCCCTGGGGAAGGTCCCCCGTCAGAGCAGCTGCGAACCGCGCAACCGGACCTGTTCTTTCGCGCAAGTCGTGCGCGACAGGATTACGTGACCAACGAACCGGTCCGGGTTTCAACCGAGCTGCTTGAGCGCCATGTCATCGCGCGTGCTCTCGAACTGGGCTGGACGCCCGCCAACCAGGGTGGACCTGATACATCCGCAACCCACGAGCGCTGGGCGGGGCAAGCCCAAGACAAGGTCGAACGTATCGGGAAGAAGTACAGCTGGATCGCCTTCTACGAACTCCTTGCGGTCCTGGGGCAACATTGCGCGGTCCGTCGTTGGAACGACAGCGAGGAGGCCTACGCATCCATCTGGCAGTTGTCTCACGTCTATGACATTGACCCCACGATTACACTCCGCGGTGACTCGCCGGGAAGCGAGTCGGCGAGCGCGCGGCTCCTGGCACGGGCTCGGATGACTGACCATGTAGGAGCTTGGTGGCTCCATGGCTTCAAGTCGCCTTTGCACCAAGCTAACGAATCAGACAGCGAGTGGCTACAAACCAAGTCAGACCTGCCAGTCCCTCGGCGTCTGCTGTCGGCGCGCGATCCGAGCGGAGATGAGTGGATTGTGTTGGAGTCGCACACTGAGTGGCAGAAAAACACCCCCGGTGCCGCTTACGAGGCAGGTCCTCATCGGCGTGATATGTGGGTCCGGAGCCAGTCTTACTTGGTGTCCAGTACCAGCGTGGAGGACATCCGCGAGTGGAGCGCCGGAAAGAACTGGATGGGGCTCTGGATGCCCACTCCTCCCGACTATGGGCTCGGCCACTACCGACAGTACCCGCACGGGGAGCCGTGGACGGAGTGGATTGTTCAGCTCTTCTCAGAGCGTTCCGATGCGGGGGAACTGGGCAATCCTCCTGAGGGTTACGACCCGGACGAGTATGCAGCGACCGATGGTTGGATAACGCCAACGGAACGCGACTTTCCTGCGCACCCAATAGCTCTGACCACCCTTGGCTACGCAGCCAATGCCGATGTAGACATGTCAGCCAAGAACCTGCCGCGAGGCCTCCTGCCGTCACCCCTTCTGCTCCGATTACTGGCTGCAGGGCCAACGCCAATCGACGCCACTTTGGGAGATGACTGCGACCGACTCGACCTTGGTGCTGTCGAGCGCGCTTACAGTTGGAGCCAGAACAACCGAGTAGTGATGTTCGGCACCGACGGGGTGGAATGGGGTTCCCCGACAGCCCTCTTTGTTCACGCCGAGACACTCGAGGCCGCTCTCACTGAACGCGGGCTCACATGGTGGACCTGGATGCTCGGCGAAAAAATCAGCTGGCGGCATGGCGACCCTACGGGCGACCGCATGGACATGTTCGGCGCAGCGGGCTTGCGAGACGGAGTTCTGCACGACTGGCACTTCGATAGTTGCTACTACGCTAGAGGCGACCACAGATTCGAGGTGGACACTTGAGGTCCGCAGCACAGGCGTCGGGCTACCCGTAGAGTTCTGATCCAGATTGTGGGAATCGGTCGCCATCTCATCATTGATGATGAATCATGCCTCACCAACCGGGGTGGAAAACGCCCACCTGTCTCGCGAATTCGAGGAATCTCAGTGGACGCTGCGTTGCTGGCAAGGAAACGCGTGACGGACGGCCCGCCAAATGGGTCCGCCTCATCAGCGGACAAGGTGAAGCCTCGGAGCATGAGCGCCAGTTTGAGAATGGCTCAGACCACTCGTTTCTCGATAGAATTGATGTTCCCCTGCCCTCTGCGCAACCAACCACGTATCAGTCTGAGAACTGGCTGCTCGATCCGACCACGTATTGAGAGAAATTCGGCGAAATTTCATGGGCGGATTTGGACCGGCTAACGGACGACGATCCACTCTGGCCGGAGGGCACGTCAAGCAGCTTTAGTGGTGCAATGAACGTGTTGAGGAAGAAATCGCATCACGCTTGGGCGACTCTCCGCTTCATTCACATTAATTCTCTGGAGCTACGCGTCCACAGACCTGGCGCACCACCTAGACGTCGCGCCGGAGTCGCTTGTTCTCGGCGCGCAGCTGGCGAATACATATGCGTGTTCCTCGCTGGTCTGACCGTCACGCTCCGATATCGGCTTGGAGCACCCACCGCCGCAACGATTCCGCGCCGACGCCCTCTTGCCTCGCCACGGCTGCGATCGCTTTCGCTCGAGACTGGTTGTCGCAACAGTGGTCGCGCACGAGCCGCACGGCTCGCGCCCCGTAGCGCGTGGTCAATCTCTTTTGGCCGCCGCCATCCTTGCAACTCGAAAGGACACTGCGACAAGCCCAGGACGGTTCACGCACCTGCCCCAACCCCCATACACGACTCGCCGCGTTCGGGCTTGCAGAAAAGCCAAACGTCACTTAGCCTCACTGCCACCGTCCAGGGAGAGGGGTACGGCATGCGTACACAGCGTCTAACGATCTTCCTGCTGCGAGATATCGACCAATTTGACGACGCTATCGCCGATGATGTCTGGGCTGACCTCGAGATCAGCGAACTCACTAAGTCCTCCGGTCTAACCGGACGCTTCTACTCAAAAAGGAACGCCGCGAGTACCCCGAGCTGGGCACAGTACGTCGAGCCAGCCGTCGAAGGTGGAGTTCACGGCGTACAATCCGCTTCCGCATCTGGATTGCTCGTGATATCGGTAGACGGCCTCACCTTTGCCCTGACCTTTGGATACGGGCGGAGTTTCATCGATCAGGCAAGAATCGAGCGACGCTTCGGCCTCAAGGTCGCCCTAAACCTAATTGACGATAAACAGATCCGTAGCCTCGACACCAAGGTCTTTGACGAAATGGTGGTATCCCGGAACACCCAAACCAGCCGCACGGCTGAACTCCCCGCATTTGGGGTTGACATATTGCGGGACATTGTCCGAGCTGTCACAGGGATGGCACCGGCCTCCACTGGATACAAGGGAGTAAGCGGCGCCGATGCCCTGGTTCTTGGCGTGAAAGCTCCTGTGACGGATCTTCCGAGCCTCCTACGTGATCTTTATGGCCACTACACCGCCACAAAATATAAAGCAGCGTTCGGATGGGTGGATCACCTTGCTGAGGTGAGAGATCCTGCACTCGCGAACCGACTGGACGCGCAGCTCATCGAGCAGTTGCGAGTTTCCGACACCACTTCAACTCATATGGCGATGTCAGAAAATCTCGATTGGGAAGACATCGAGTATTTTTCGATCGTCCCGACGCGTCGGCAGACACAGTTCGTGGAGTTGGATCTTGACGCTTACCTAACCCAACCAACCACCAGGGCGGGCGAACTCACGATTGAACAACTCAAGCGACGCAAGGTCGCTGTGAAGTTCAACAGCAGCGCTGACGCAGTCGACCGCTGGAGTATCTACCAGTGCGTCGTGACGGAGCAAAAGATTGACGGAAACCTTTACGCCCTGGTCGAAGGACGCTGGTTCGAGATCGCAGGTTCTCTCGTCGCCCAAGTCGATTCCGCCGTCTCAGCGATTCCCCACATGTCCGTCACCCTGCCCGCAGGATACTTAGGCGAATCCGAGGGCGACTACAATGCGAGAGCGGCAGCCGGCTCGAGCGACCTCGTGCTGCTGGACAAACAGCTGGTCGCCCCCGACGGCGCCAAGACCCGGCTGGAGTTCTGCGATCTCATCTCCACCAACGGTTCCCTAATTCATGTCAAGCGCAAGTCCCGCTCATCCACGTTGAGCCACCTCTTCGCGCAAGGTCACGTCTCGGCCGAGGCAATGGTGGACGACCTGCTCCGCGAACAAGTGCGCACCGCGATCGCAAGCGCCGTGGGCCTTGGAGATGCCAGCCGCTGGCTGGAACTCGTGCCTCCGAGCGGAACCGCCCCCTATCGCGACAGGATAACGGTCACGTACGCGGTGTTGGCCAACTCCAAGGCGAGAGGTATCGAATGGCTCCCCTTCTTCAGCCGCCTGACGCTGATGCAGACAGTACGTGACCTTAATCGCCTCGGGTTCACGAAAATAGCGCTCGCCCGCATACCAGTTGAGAATGCGGCCTTGACCGCCTGATCACGTCCCGCCAGGTCGAGGTTGGACTGGTGTCTACAGCAACCCCCGCGAAGTCGTGATACACAGTTGAGATGTCGGTCCCGCATCGTGAGCTGACGAGCATGCACCTTTCTCCCGGCTTGGGACTGTGGAACGTATCCGTCTGTCCGCGCATTGCGGCCCAGCCCTGCGAAGTCCGGCAACGCACCGGTCATCACCGACCCGACGAGGTTCTTCTAGCGCCCGTCGACCTTAAGCTCGATAGTTCGGGTTAAATGACGAAGCCACGCGGCCGATTCCCGCAAACTCTCTGGAGTCACGTCCGCCGCCCCTCCGTGAATGACTCGATTTCGCAGGTCGCGCATGATTCTCAACTCCGCGTCCTCTTCAGACGTGATCAGTTCACGAGCAGCAAGCTGCCGAAACAGCACCGGTAGCGGGGGTAGCCTTGCCTTGTCGACTTCCAGGATGTCTTTGAGGAGTGTTTCTAACAACACCCAAGCGGTGACGAACTCACCAAGAGCGAGCGTACGCGGTGCGTTGGCTCTCAAGCTCGCGGTCGTAGTGCGACGAAGATTCGACGGATGGCGCGATGTCTCCATGGCTCGCAAGTACGCCTTATACCGCGATTCATCCCCGGACAGCATTAGATCGGCCAGTTGATCGGCAACGGGTCTATGTTCGAAGTCTCGCTCGAGCGAATCGAGATACGACTCGACTATGGACGCAGTTGCAGACTCTTCTGTGGAGAGGTAATCGAAAAGTGCGTCAACTTGACCGAGAGTCGAGTCGGTGACATTTACACCGCGGTCCGATAGTCGTGAGCGAAGAAATTCGGCGAGTTCGTAGTGGTCGCGGAACGGCGTGTCGGCCATCGAAACTCTCGCGTCTCCGGCCTTCTGAAGCTGCTCAAGAGCAATTTCGCCGGCAAGAACAAGGCCGTTGAGCTGATCAAGAAGTGCGTACTCCGATGATGAAAGCTCGCCTCCCAACGGTTTGTATACGAGATCATGCTCCACCTCAGACCAAGCGTGCATGAGCACCGAAGCCATTTGCACCTCAACGAGAGCAGACGCGTAACGATCTTGACCTGTGGTTAGTCTCGAATCGGGAATGAGCACGCGGAAGTGCCTAGCACCGTAACCGGAGAAACGATGCACGTGAGCCGTCTCGCCCGGAGAAGCAGCTTGCTCGCCTAAGAGAATGAGGGGGTCAGGTGTGCCCACCTTGGGGCCGGTCGAGGCCCTATCGGGTGGGAAGCGCTTGTCATGTTGAACATCGAGCGTTGTTCGGATCACTTGCTCTGCCTCGTCCATCTGCCCCGGGAAGTACAAGGCAACCCGAACTCCGGCGAGATCAACAATATCCTTCTTGATCTGAGCAACAGACCTGTAGGCCATATCGCGATTACGTGCATGCAGCTTGACTGACAGACGATCTACCGACTTGGCGCGACTCGTCACGATGGCGCGCAATCCCGAGCTCGCTAACGCGGACTCAAGCAGGCCACGAGCTATGCGCGCCGACGCGTCCCAGAAATCGAACTGCCGCTCGTAGTCCTCTAAAAAGTCGTCAATGACAGCCACGCCAACCCTCTTTCGCCCGGCACCCTTCGCCGAAGTCTACGGTCAACACAACGAACTCAACATCCACGTTCGGACACCGCAGGAGATACGGAGGTGGGTGGGAGGAGCCGGCACGATGCGAATTGAGTCGATTCTTCGATATTCGCGCTTCACATATGGGACGAACACGTGCAGGAGCGAACAGCGCCTCCTGATCAGGGCCGTCCTCGCTGGCCCGAGCCATTCAGGCACCGCCGCAGATACTCCGTCAGCCAGTCCTGAACCTCGAGCCCCATGACCCACGAGCAGCGCGAGAGCGAGCAGCTCGCTGCCAGTCCCGCCATCGATGTCTCGAGAACGTAAGGCAAGGGCGTATCGGTCACTCGGGGCCGGCTGCGAGGCGGAAGAAGCTACGCCCGAACCCACGTCAAACTCCTCATCCAAGACCTCGACATGACCGTCATCAACGCCACCACCGGCGAAGTCCTCCGCGAGCTCACCATCGATCTCAGCAAGGACTACCAACCCACCGGCAACCCCAAAGGACCCACCCGAAAAACGAAATAGCCCGAACCTGCAACTGCAGGTTCGAGCTATTTCCGATGTCTTGCGACATCTCACCGTCGGGCTGACAAGATTTGAACTTGCGACCCCCTGACCCCCAGTCAGGTGCGCTACCAAGCTGCGCCACAGCCCGTGGCTTTCGTTCTCCGCGAGGACAACTCGACCATCCTAGCGGAACCTGGAGCGCTCTGCGCACCACCGTGTCGAACGTGTCGCGACAAACAGCCCACCGCATCCACTTGCCCGATTGTTCGCACAATCGGCCGCCTGGGAATAGCCTGGTAGGCGCGCAGCGTTGCGAACCCAGTCCCCGAACTCAGAACCAGAGGTCCGCAACATGCAGGTCATGCCCGAACTCACCCCCTTCCGGCGAGGAATCGCCCTCTTCGCGCTCGCGCTCGGAGGGTTCGGCATCGGCGTCACCGAGTTCGCCACCATGGGCCTGCTGCCCGACATCGCACGCGAACTGCTCCCCGGCTTCGAGCAGAACCCGGATGCGGTGATCGCGCAGGCGGGCATCCTCATCTCCGCGTACGCCCTCGGCGTTGTGGTCGGTGCCCCCGTGTTCGCGGTGCTCGCGGCCCGCATGTCGCAGACGAAGCTCGCGTTCTGGCTGCTCGGCATCTTCATCGTCGCCTCCGCCGCATCCGCCCTCATGCCCGACTTCGGTACGACCGCCGTCATGCGCTTCATCGCCGCGCTCCCCCACGGCGCGTACTTCGGCGTCGCTTCGCTGCTCGCCGCCCGCATCATGGGCCCTGGCAAGCAGGGCCAGGGCGTTGCGCTCGCCCTCTCCGGCCTTACCATCGCCAACATCTTCGGCGTGCCCCTCGCGACCTGGCTCGGCCAGGCCAGCGGCTGGCGCTACGCCTACGTGCTCGTCGCCGCGATCTTCTTCGTCACGTTCCTGCTCGTGTTCTTCTTCGTGCCCCGCTACCCCGGCAACCCCGAGCGCAGCGCCATGAAGGAACTCATCGCCTTCAAGAACCCGCGCCTCTGGATCATGGTCGCCGTCGGCGCCATCGGCTTCGGCGGGTTCTTCGCCGTCTACTCGTACATCGCCGAAGTCACGACCCGCGAGACCGGCCTCGGCGCTGGCATCGTGCCGTGGGTGCTCGCGACCCTTGGCGTCGGCATGACGCTCGGCAACCTCATCGGCGGATGGGCGGCCGACCGCAACCTGACCCGCACGATGTTCGTCGGCTTCGGCTCGTTCATCGCCTCGCTCGTGTTCTACAGCCTCATCGCCTCGAACCCGGTCGGCCTCTTCATCGCCGTCTTCTTCCTCGGCCTCACCTCGTCGTCGCTGCTCCCGGCCATCCAGTCGCGCCTCGTGCGCATCGCAGACGAGGCCGCGCTCCTCGGCGCGGCCATCAACCACGCCGCGTTCAACGTCGGCAACAGCCTCGGCGCGTGGCTCGGCGGCATGGTCATCGCCGGCGGCCTCGGCTACCTCGCCCCCGGCTGGGTCGGCGTCGTGCTCGCCGTCCTCGGCATGGGCCTCACCGCTCTCGGCGTCTCCGTCGAACGCCGCGACAAGCGCCACTCGCTCGACACCACCGGGCTCCGCACGATCCCCGCCGCCGAGCGCGCCGACGTCGGGGCCTAGCCCCGCCAGCAGTCTGCTTCGCTACGCTGTCGCCTCCGCACGCTTGCGGAGCCGCGGCAGGAAGCCGACGTAGCTCGGCCGCGACAGCCAGCCGAAACCGACTAGGGCTTCCACGCTGAGCGCCGTCACCGCGCACCACAGCGGGACGCAGAGCCACACCCACGCGAGCGCACTCGTCGCCGGCACGCTCAGCACCTCGAGCGTCACACCGAACTCGGCCACGCACATCCCGACCGCCACGACCACAGAGCTCACCAGCGAGCCGACGGCCGCGAACACGACCGCCCAGCGCGCGTCCCTGGCCCCGCCGACCACCCACGCGGCAGCCTCCGCGAAGATCACCGCAAGCACCGGCAGCAGGAACTCGCCAGCAGCGACCGGGCGGATCCCCTCCTCCGGTGTCGTCCCCCACACGCCCCACAGCACCGACACCGCGAACGTCACCAGAAACGCCAGCAGCTGCGCTCCGAGACTCGACGCGTACCAGGCAAGAGCCGGCCGAAAAAGCAACCCACGAACCCCCATGAAGACCCCCATCCCCCGCGCCCGAATGTAGCACCGGCCTGAGACGCCCAGCCCCTGCCGGGCGCCAGCGAGTCCACATAGGTGCGCCAGCCTCGGAACTCCGAGAAAGCGGCCATGCGGCCGCGATCACCGCCTGTGTTTTCAACCGCCGAGTCAGGCTCAGAGGTTGGGAACTCAGGCAACGAGACAACGCCCCTAGGGTTCAGAGACCCCCGACGATCAGACATCCAATGGCGGGAGCCGCGTAGGCTTCCGGCGTGAACCGATACCCGAGACCGTTCGCGTTGACCATGGTCGTGGCCGCCAGCCTCCTCTTCATCGGCTCCGTCGTGGTGATCGCGGGAGACCCGAGCCAGTTCGGCCCGTGGCTCACCGCCGGCGCGATGCTGCTGATCGTCGTCATCTTCGCTCCGTCACTGCGGCGCGACCGCAACGACTGAGCGCCCACCGCTACTGCACGGTCGACGCGAACATGTTCAGGCCAAGCTTGTTCGAGAGGTGGCGCGTCGCGCGGATGCCGCGCACGCTGTTGCCGGCCGCATCCAGTGGCGGTGAGAACGTCGCAAGCGACCCCTTGCCGGGCGCGATCGTGACGATGCCGCCCGAGACGCCGCTCTTGCCCGGCATGCCCACCTCGAACAGCCAGTCGCCGCTCGCCTCGTACATGCCGTTCGTCGCCATTACGGACAGCACGTCGCGGCTCACCGACGGATCGACGACATCGACGCCGGAGATGGGGCAGTCGCCGCCGTCGGCGAGCGTCGCCCCCATCGTGGCGAGGTCCTCGGCCGTGACAAGCAGCGAGCACTGCCGCGTGTACAGCTCGGTCACCTGCGTCGGGTCGAGCGAGATGTGCCCGTAGCTCTCGAGCAGCCTCGCGATGCTGCGGTTGCGCGTGTTGGTCTGCATCTCCGACTCGTAGACGCGCTCGTCGATCTCGAGCGGGTGGCCGACGAAGTTCGACAGCCCCGCGTGGATGAAGTCCCACTTCTCATCCCACGTCTTCCCGGGCACGAGCGACGTGGTCGCGATCGCCCCCGCGTTGACGAGCGGATTCATGGTGCGTCCGCCGTTGAGCTCGATCGCCATGACCGAGTTGAACGGCAGCCCCGTGTTGTTGACGCCGATGCGCTCGCGCACCTCCTCGTGCCCCAGCTCCTGCACGACCAGCGCGTAGACGAACGCCTTCGAGATCGACTGGATCGAGAACTTGAGCTGCGCGTCCCCGAACGAGAATCGGTGCCCCGTCGCCGAGGTGAGGCTCAGCCCAAACCAGGACGAGTCGGCCTCCGCGAGCGCAGGGATGTAGTCGGCGACGGCGCCGTCCTGCACGTGGCGGTACCGCTCATAGGTCTCGGAGAGCATCTCCCGCACATGCTCGGCATCCGGCAGACTGCCGGTCGACACCACGCGAGTGTCGGGATGCACGAGGTCCGGCTCGCTGGGGAACGCGGTCGGGTGTTCCGGCAGGAGTGTCTGTTCGGGGAGAGTCGTCACGACCCCGAATCTAGTCTTGAACGGTGCCTGACGCGAAGAGGTTCATGCCGAGCTCGTTCGAGAGGTGCCTGGCCGCCTTGATGCCGCGCACGCTGTTGCCGGCGTCGTCGAGGCGCGGCGAGTAGCTCGCGAACCCGCCCTTGCCCGGGGCGATCGTGACGAGACCACCCGAGACGCCGCTCTTCGCGGGCATCCCGATCTCGTACAGCCATTCGCCGCTCGCCTCGTAGAGCCCGTTCGCGGCCATGACAGCGAGGGCATCCCGGGAAGCCCCCTGCCCGATCACCTGCTCACCCGTCTTCGGGTTCTTCCCGCCGTCGGCGAGCGTGGCCCCCATGACGGCGAGGTCTTCCGTGCTGACGAGCAGCGCGCACTGCCGCGTGTACAGCTCCGTCACCTCGTGCGGGTCGAGCGTGATGTGCCCGTAGCTCTGCAGCAGGCGCGCGATGCCCTGGTTGCGGATGTTGTTCTCGCGCTCCGACTCGAACGCCTCCTCGTCGATCTCGAGGTCACGCCCCGCGAAGCCGGAGAGGCCGCGGAGGATGAAGTCCCACTTCTCCTCCCACGTCTCCCCCGGTGCGAGCGCCGACGTCGCGAGCGCGCCCGCGTTGACGAGGGGGTTCATGGTGCGACCGCCGTTGAGCTCGATCGCCATGACCGAGTCGAACGGCAGGCCCGTGTTGTTCACGCCCACCAGCTCGCGCGCCTTCGTGTGCCCGACCTCCTCGCGCACAAGCGCGAACACGAACGCCTTCGAGATCGACTGGATCGTGAACAGCAGCTCCGCGTCGCCGCGACTGTAGCTCTGACCCTCCGTCGAAACGATGCAGATCCCGAACAGGTCAGGATCCGCATCCGCCAACGCCGGAATGTAGTCGGGCACCTCGCCGTCGTCGACTGACGAGAACTGCTCGTACGTCTCGTCGATCGCCGTCTTCACGTCGCCGGAGTCGGGCAGCTGCCCCGTCGAGATCGCCGAGCGGCTCGAGTGCACCATCTCCGGCTCGTCGCCGAACATGTGCGTCGCGTCTATGGATCTCCCGGTGTCAGTCACACGGGAAGGCTAGTCGAGGCGCACCGGAGCAAGCTCCGACCACACGTCCCCCGGCCCCGGGTTCTCGGCAGCGGATGCGCCGCCCAGGTGCTTCGCGACGCCCCACACGGCGTTGAGTGCCGTCGTGACGGCGCCCTCCGCCCAGCCCGCCGTGAAGGAGATGTCGTCGCCCGCGAGGAAGATACCCCGCTGCTCGGCGGCGAGATCGTCCTGCACGAAGTGCCCGAAGAGGCGCTCCTGGTACCGGTAGTGGCCCGGCAGGTTGTTCTTGAAGGCGCCCATGTAGTTGGGGTCGGCCTCCCACGACACGGTGATCGGCTCGCCCACGATGTGCGCGCCGATGTCGAGCCCTGGGTAGATCTTGTCGAGCGAGTGCAGCATGAGCCGCGTGCGCTCCGACGCGTCGAGGGCCAGCCACTTGAGGGCGTCGTCGTTCCACGTGTAGGAGAGCAGGATGACGGCGGGCTTGTCCGGCCCCTCGTCGATGAGGTACGTCGCGCGGGGCAGACGGTCGGTGAGGGTCATGCTCATGACCGGCTTGCCCGTCGCCGGGTCGAGGTCGCGCCAGAACGGGCGGTCGACCATGACAAACGTCTTCGACGAGAGCATGTAGTGGCTCTTCTCGATGGCCGTCCACATCTCCGGCGTGAACAGCGCCTCGTCGGTGTCGATGCGGGCCGAGAGCAGCCACGACTGGCACGTCACGATGGCGGACGCGAACTCCTGGGTGCGCCCCCACTTCTCCGTGATGCTGACCCCGCCGTTCGCACCGCGCCTGATCGCGGCGACCGCGCCGCGCGGCACGCCGCCGTGGAGGCTCGCGAGGCTCGTGCCCTCTGGCCAGTGCTCGAGCTCGGTCGGCTCGTGGTGCCAGAGGTCCACGGGCAGCTTCTGCGCCCCACCCACGATGCGGCGGTGCGCGTCGTCAGCGTTCGTGAACACGACCCGCAGGATCTCGAGGATCGAGTTGCCGAAGTCGGTGTCCCACCCACCCGTGCCGAAGCCCACCTGCCCGAAGGCCTCGATGTGCTCGAAGCTGAGATCCCTGAAGGCCGCGCTCTCTGCCACGAAACCGTAGAACGAGCGGTTGTCGAACTTCCCCACCAGCTCGTTCCAGGCGGCCTTCAGGGTCTCGGTGTCACGCGCCCGGATGGCGTCCTGGATGCGAACCAGGTCGGCCTCCTCCGTCAGCGCGCGCTTCCACGCCTCCGCCACCTCCGTGAAGAACGGGGGCAGATCGGCGGGAGTCTCCGCGTAGAACGACCTCCCGGCGAGCTCGATGACGGTCGACGGGGTCACCTCCGCGAGCGGGTTGGGGAACGCCTGCGTCTCGAGCCCGAGCAGATCGACGTAGTGGTAGAACGCGCGGCCCGACTCGGGGAAGCGCATCCCACCCAGGTCGGCGATCACGCTCGGAGCGGCGTCGAACGAGCGCGTCTTCAGGCGCCCACCGATGCTGTCAGCCTCGAAGATGACGGGCTTGAGCCCCATCTTCATGAGCTCGTACGCGGCGACGACACCTGCGACTCCGGCGCCGACCACGGCCACCTCGGTGCCGTGGCGGTGCTCCGGCACCGAGCCGAGGCCAGCCGGGTGCGCGAGGAACTCGTCGTAGCTGAACGGGAAGTCCGGGTTGAGCATGGTCACCGGCTGCGGGTCCTGCGGCGTGGATGCGCCTTCAGCGCGCTGGGGGCCGCTCGGCATCGGGGTCGCGATGGTCACTTGTGCTCCTTCATGATGACGGGGGTCGCGGCCGTTGCCGCGTTGACGTAGTCGTTCTCGCTCATGGCGCCGACGATGGAGTGCTTCCGACCGTACGCGAAGTACAGGGCGACGCCCACGACCATCCACAGACCGAACACCATCCACGTGGTGCCGCCCAGGGTGACCATGAGGCCGAGGCACATGACGATGCCGAGAATGGGAACGACGGGGAAGAACGGCACCTTGTAGCTGCGTGGCAGCTCGGGGCGTGCCCGGCGCAGGTAGATGACCGAGAGGTTCACGAGCGCGAACGCGAACAGGGTGCCGATACTCGTCGCATCCGCCAGCTCGCCGAGCGGGATGAACGCGGCCACGATCGCGATGATCGTCCCGACGATGACCGTGCCGGCGACCGGGGTGCCGGTCGAGGGGCGCACGCGGCCGAAGATCTTCGGCACCATGCCGTCGCGCGACATGCGGAACAGGATCCGCGTCTGCCCGTAGTACACGGTCAACACGACGCTCGCGATGGCGATGACGGCACCCACCGAGAACATGAGGGCAAGCGCCGGCTGGCCCGTGATGTCGGTGAGGATGCGCACGAACGCGGCCTCGCCGTCGTTGAACTCGGTCCACGGGAGCGCGCCGATGGCGGCGACCGCGACGAGGATGTAGACGACCGTGACGATGATCATCGACAGGATGATGGCGCGCGGCAGGTCCTTCTGCGGGTTCTTCGCCTCGTCGCCCGCCGTGGAGGCGGCGTCGAAGCCGATGTACGAGAAGAAGAGGCGGCTCGAGGCGGCCGCGACACCGGCGGCGCCCATGGGGGCGAGCGGCTCGAAGTTCTGCGTCGTGAACGCCGTGAAGGCGATGAACACGAAGATGAGCAGCACGATGACCTTGATGGCGACCATGACCGTGTTCACCCAGGCGCTCTCCTTCGCGCCGCGCACGAGCAGCAGCATCGCGACGATCACGAGGGCCGCGGCCGGCAGGTTGAAAAAGCCGCCGTCGAGGCCGATCGGGTTCGCGAGGGCCGGCGGCAGGGCGAGGCCGAAGACACCGAGGGTCTCGTTGACGTACTGGCCGGCGCCGACCGCGACGGCCGCGACGGACACGCCGTACTCGAGCACGAGACACCAGCCGCACACCCAGGCGACACCCTCGCCCATCGTCGCGTACGAGTACGAGTAGCTCGAGCCGGACACGGGAACGGAGCTCGCCATCTCGGCGTAGGAGAGGGCGGAGAGGAGCGCCGCGAGGCCAGCGACCGCGAACGCGATCCAGACGGCCGGCCCAGCGAGCGGGACCGCGGTGCCGAGAATCACGAAGATACCCGTGCCGAGCGTCGCACCGACGCTGATCATCGTCAGCTGCCACATCCCGAGCGTGCGCTTCAGGCCGCCCTCGCCAGACTCGGTCAGCGACTCGTCGGTGAGCTGCTCCAGCGGCTTGCGGCGCAGGAGCTGCGCGCCGAGCGGCGTGCGGGACCTGCCGGTCGTGGTGGATGATGTCGCCATTGACGGTTCCGTTCTTGATCAGGGATCGATCAGCTCTGTTGAGCGTGGCCATCGTATGGTCGCACCGCGCAGCGCAGACACGGGCGATATGCTCGGTTCGTCGCGAAGATGCGACAGAATGCACGGGAGCTCGCATGCCATCACCCTCGTCACCGCACGGCCAGATCACCATCGCCCAGCTGCTCGCACGCCCCGAGCTGCACCTCGAGGCGGTCGTCGACGGATCCCTCGACACGAGCATCCGCTGGGTCGCCTCGAGCGACCTCCCCGACCCGACCCCGTACCTTCTCGGCGGAGAGTTCCTGCTGACCGCCGGTGTGGGCCTGCGCGGCCTCGACGAAGCCGGCCTGGCCCGCTACATCGAGCGGGCCGTCCGGGTCGGCGTCGTGGCGATCGGCTTCGGCATCGACCCCGTCTTCACCGAAGTTCCCCCCGCGCTCGTCGACGCGTGCCGGGCGCACGCCCTCACCCTCATCCGCATCCCGAGCGACACCCCGTTCGTCGCCGTCACCCGCACCTTCGCCGAGATGACCGAGCTGCGGCGAGTGGATGCGCTGCGCACGCTCGCCGACGCGACCCGCAGGCTCCTGCGCGCCGCATCCGCCGACCAGCCGGAGACCGCCGTCGCGGCGGCGCTCGCCGAACGCCTCCACTCGTGGGCCGCCGTCGTCGGCCAGGGCGGAACCGTGCGCGCCCGGGCGGGACAGGTGCCGCCGGCGCCCGTGCTGGGCGCCCTCGCGGAGGCCGCCGACCCGACCAAGAGCGGCCACGCCATCTACCCGCTGCGCAGCCTTGGCGGCGCGTCCCTCGGCACCCTGCTCGTCGAGGCCGCTCCCCCGGCCGGCTCGACAGCCCACGCGTTCCTCACGACGGCCCACGGCATGCTCGAGCTCATCGCCCGACAGCGCACCTCCGGCAGCGTCGCGCCCGGGCAGCTGCTCGTGCCGCTGCTCCTCGAAGAGGGTGACGTCTTCGCGCGCTCGAACGTCGGCCAGGACGGCGAGCTCTGGCGCGAGCTGCTCGCGCAGGCCGCAGGCGGTGATGCGCGCGCCCGGACGCTTCGGGTCGTCGTCGCCTGCGCACCATCCGCCGCGAAAGGCACCAGCGAGCTGCACCGCTGGCGGAGCCTCTTCGACACGAAGCTCGTCACCATCTCCGCCGAGCACGCCACCGTGACGCTCATCACGCGCCTCGACGTCACCGAACGACGACTCTCATCCCTCGTCGACGAAGGCTGGAGCTTCGTCGTCGGGCGGCCCGTCGCACCCGAGCAGCTGCGCGCATCCGCTGCCGAAGTCCGCGCCCTCGAGCGTCGCGCGCGCGAAGACGGTGGAGTGGTGCGCGTCGGCGCCGACCTCGCCCCCGTGCACTCGTTCATCGGCACAGCCTCAGGCCGGGCGCTCGCCGACCGGCGCCTCGAACCGCTGCTCGCCCTCGACGCCGAGGCGCGGGATGCGAAGCTCGCGCTGCTCCGAGCCTGGCTGCACGCCAACGGGCACTGGGACGCGACCGGTCGAGAACTCGGGATCCACCGCAACAGCGTGCGCCGCGGCATCGACCAGCTGCGGGGGCTGCTCGGTCTCGACCTCGACGACGCGCGCGTGCGCGCCGAACTCGTGATCGCCCTCGACTACGTCGAATAGCTACCCGGCGAGCAACTCGGTCAAGGCCCAGAGCAGCACCAGCGCTGCGACGACGATCGCGAACGCCGGCGCTCCCGCCACGAGAACCTCGCCGACGCTCGCCCCGCCCCGGTACCGGCGCCGCACGCGCATCGGCGAGAGCGGTTCGCTGATGCGCGTGACGCGGCACCCCGCCGCCAAGAGCGCGTCCACGACCCGGAGGCCATGCGGCGTGAACGCCGCGATCGTGTCGTCACCGCGCCGCAGGACAACTCGCGCGGCAGTCCCCGGGCCCGTCCTCGTCGGGAGCAGCAGGCGCTCGACGACGACGACCTCGTCGATGACGTCGACAGGGATGACCCGCTCCCTTCGCCGCACGGACCTGATCACGAGACCGGCCCCCTCGACCCTCGCCTCGACGAACCGACCGAAGAGCACCGCGCCCACGCTGAGCGCCACGGCCCCGAGCAGCGCCAGCACCGCGCCACCCGTCGAACCCTTCGCCCACGGCCCCGCGACAGCCTCGACGAGCGCGAACCACGCGAGGCCGGCGATAAACGCGACGGCCGCCACCACCAGAAACCACCGCCCAGCCCGTACCGACACGCGTCTCCTCCGCCCAACCCGCCGCGAGTGCCCAGCACCGGTCCACTCCGTCACCCGCGCCCACGGCGAGCAGCCGCCCGCACGAGCAAACCACCAGGGTAGCCCGCGCGACACCGCAGGGATAAGCTTCGTCCACGCTCCCCCAGCGCGCAGCACCGCATCTCCGCGAGACGAGCGCTCGCGGGACGCACCGTTGCATTTCGTGGCCTGAGCCGAGGTGAGCTCGACGTGACCCGATCCACCGATGCCCGAGCAGCACGAGTCCCCCTCCGTGCGACGCGAGGCGATGCGCTGCGCCCAGCCTTGCTGCTCATCGCCGTGCTCGCGATCGCCCTCGGCGGCATGCAGGTCGCCGTCGGCGTGGATGCACCCGCCCCGTTCTGGGTGCCGGTCGCGTTCACCGCCGTCTTCTTCGTCTGGACCGCCGCCGGCGTCATCGCGTGGTGGCAACGGCCGCTGAGCATGGTCGGCGGTCTGCTGCTCGTCGGCGCGATCGCGATGTTCCTTGGCGGGGTCGGCAATCTCGGCCTGCCCGTGCTCGTCGAGCTGAGCACCGTCTTCGCCACCCTCATCCTCTCAGTGACCGTGCACCTGCTGCTCGCGTTTCCTTCCGGACGGCTCCAGGGGCGGCTCTCCATCGCCACGGTGTCCGTCGGCTACGGGGTGACGCTCCTGCTGCAGATCCCGCTCTACGCGCTGCCGCCCGACTCCACCTCGCACGTCATCGCCGTCTGGGTGCAGGCGGCCGTCGGACTCAGCGTCATGGGCGTCACCGCCGCGCTGCTCATCCGCCGCCTCCGCTCCGCCGACCCGAAGAACCTGCGGGTGCTGCTCCCCCTGTACCTGTACGGGATCCTGGCGGTGCTGAGCATTCCCATCTCCGCCAACGTGTTGCGTGTCCTCGGGGCTCCGGGCGAGGTGATCGGCTCCATCCAACTGGTCG
Source organism: Pseudoclavibacter sp. JAI123 (assembly GCF_013409665.1). Taxonomy (NCBI): domain Bacteria; kingdom Bacillati; phylum Actinomycetota; class Actinomycetes; order Micrococcales; family Microbacteriaceae; genus Pseudoclavibacter; species Pseudoclavibacter sp. JAI123. The sequence continues at coordinate 2,534,348 of NZ_JACCCM010000001.1, forward strand.
TCATCGCGGGCATCCCCGTCGCGTTCCTCCTCGGTGTGCTCATCGGCGGTTACGCGCAGACAGTGGAGGCGGAGGCGCTCAGCGCCTGGTTCAGCCTCGCCGGCTCCGCGCGCACGGTCGTCGGCCCGGCGCTCGCCCGTTCCCTCGGTGACGACTCGCTGCGTGTCGCGTACTGGGCGGACGAGCGGGAGGCGTTCGTCGACGAGGACGGGCTCGACGTGGATGTGCGCGCCCAGTCCGAGCCGCGCCGCTGGCAGGAGGTGCACGTCGAGTCCCGACTGGTCGGTGCCATCAGCTACGACGGGCGGATGATCGCCGACCCGGAGAGCGTGCGCCGGGCCGGTCGCGTGCTCGCCATCGCACTCGACCGCGAACGACTCACCGCGGCGCTCCTCGCCAGCAACGAAGCGCTGCAGCAGTCGAGGCTCCGCATCGTCGAGACCGCCGACCGCGAGCGCGGCCGCATCGCCCGTGACCTGCACGACGGGCTCCAGGTGCAGCTCGTGCTGCTCGCCCTCGAAGCGCAGCAGATCGCGAACTCCGCCGACGCGCATCCGTCGACCGTGACCGAGGCGACCGCCTTGCGGCACCGCATCGACGTCGCCGCCGCCGACCTGCGCAGCCTCGTGCACGCCGTACTGCCGTCGGCGCTCGTGGAACGCGGCCTGACCGCGGCCGCGGAAGACCTCGTCGACCGGCTGGAGATCCCCGCCAGGCTCGTGAGCGACGCCGACGACGCCGCTCTGCCCTCCGCCACCTCGCAGTCGGCGTACCTTATCGTCGCCGAGGCCCTCACCAACGCCGTCAAGCATTCGGAGGCGCGCTCAGTGGAGGTGCGCATCACGCAGACGGGAAGCCTGCTGAGCGTCTCGGTGCGCGACGACGGACGCGGCGGCGCTCGCCTCGAGGGCGGCTCCGGGCTGAAGGGGCTCGTCGACCGCATCGACACCCTCGGCGGGTCCTTCGCCTTGATCTCCCCCGTCGGGTCGGGAACGGAAGTACGAGTGGAGCTGCCATGCGAGTCGTGATCGGAGAGGATGGGGTGCTGCTGCGGGAGGGGCTCGGGCATGTCCTCACCAACGACGGCTTGGAGGTGGTCGCCTCGGTCGGGACGGCGGTCGAGCTGGAGGTCGAGGTCGAGCGGCACGTCCCCGACCTGGTGATCACCGACATCCGGATGCCGCCGAGCTACACCGACGAGGGTCTCGTCGCGGCGCTCCGCATCCGCCAAGCCCACCCCGAGGTGGCGGTCGTCGTGCTCTCGCAGCACGTGCAGCGGCGATACGCGAGCGAGCTCATCGGGCAGCGCGACGGGGGCGTCGGCTACCTCCTCAAGCAGCGCATCGCGGATGTGCGCGCGTTCACCGCGGACCTGCGCCACGTGCAGGCCGGCGGCACGGTGCTCGACCCCGACGTGGTCGCGGTGCTGCTTGCGCGAGCGAGCAAGCTCAGCGGGCCCGTCGGCGACCTCACACCCCGGCAGCTCGAGGTGCTCGGCCTCATGGCCGAAGGGCGCAGCAACAGCCACATCGCCGCGCGCCTCGGGTCGTCCGAGAAAGCGGTGGTGCACCACACCTCGAACATCTACGACACCTTCGGCCTGCCCGTCGCCGCCGACGACCACCGCCGCGTGCTCGCGGTCGTCCGCTACCTGGCGGCGGCGGGCGACCTGGATGGCGGAGCCGGCATCCACTGAACGCACCCGCGTGTCCGTCGACCTCGATCTGCGCGGATTTGTAACAGTCACGCGTTTCTGGGCATGTAGGAGATGTGAGCCCAAACAGACTCGAGAACCACCGCGCGGAGCGCTTCTCCGCGCTGTACGACGACAGCTACGTCGACGTGCTGCGATTCCTCGCCCGCCGCACGTCTCTCCACGCGGCCGAGGACGTCGCTCACGAGGTCTTCCTGACCACGTGGCGCCGCCTCGACGACGTGCCGCCACTGCGCGACGAGGCGCGCGCCTGGCTGTTCGGCACGGCGCGCAACTGCCTGCTGCGCGAGTGGCGCGAGAGGGGCAAGCGGAACGACCTCAGCGTGCGGATCGCGGACGCCGAGCAGACGCTGCCGTTCAGCGACGAGGCGCGGGCAGCTGACACCCGCCTCGACCTCGCCACCGCGTGGAGCCGACTCGACCCGAGCCACCAGGAGGTCCTCTCGCTCGCGATCTGGGAGCAGCTCCCCTCCTCCCTCGCCGGGACGGTGCTCGGCATCAGCGCCCAGAGCTACCGCGTCCGCCTGCACCGCGCCAGAGCCGCGCTGCGTCAGCACCTCGAAGAGCCGACACCACCACCGCATTCCCCCTCGACCGTCACGGAGCACCAGGCATGAACGTCGACGACGAAACCCTGAAGCAGCTGCGCAAGCTCGACGCTGCACCGTTCACGACCCTGACCGAGAACCAGCGGGCACGAGCCGCGACGGGCAAGGCGAACATCCTCGCCACCCCTCTCGAGAGTGAAGCGCAGCCGGTCCCCTCCGCCCGTTCTCGCAGAGGCCGCGCACGCACTCGCTCGCGCCTCGCGTGGAGCGTCGGCCTCGTCGCGGTGACGGGCGCAGCCGTGGCAGCACTCGTGTTCGCCGCGACCACCTATCTCGGCGCCCCGGGCCCCGTCGTCGGCACCACGCCGGACGCGACGAGTGAGCCGTCACCGTCGACGCCCGCGCCCGCAGAACAGCCGCAGCTGACCGAAGCCGAGGCTGTTGCCGGATGCGTCGAGGCGTGGCGACCAGATCCGTCCATCCAGTCACCAGAGCGGTACAACGCCACCTACGTGAACGACAAGGCCATCGCGAACGTCGTGGACGGCGAATGGCAGATCACCCTCGTTCCAACGCGGCAAGTTGAGGCCGAATGGAACCTCTTCTGCAACTCGTTTGGCGAGGTCGTGACGACGTTCACCAACGGCTACGAGGATTGGCCGACGCTCCCGTCACTCCTGGCGACAACCACCGGTGAGACCGTGCTGCTCACACCGGAGCACTCGCCCACGCGCCCGATGTACAACCAGGTGATGGGGACACTCGAGTTGAGTGACACCGGCTGCTGGTACCTCGTCGATGGCCGGAGCCGGGCGCTGCTGCAGTTCCCGTTCGGTTCCGTCCTGAGCGACGACGGCCAGAGCGTCGACGTTCCAGGGCTCGGCACCGTGCGCGCAGGCGTCGCGATCGATGGGACCGGTGAAGTCGGATCGGCCCCGTCTGATACCCCGGAGAGCTGCGGCGGACCGGCGCAGCCGATGGCGTTCTGGCACGTGACCTCGTGACGCGCCGGCCCCAACCTCTTCAAGACGCCGACACGTCCGGTGCCATAGGTCGTTGTCACCCCATTCGACCGCCCCAAGAGGGGTGAAAACGACCCAATCGCGGGGAGCGCGGGGAGCGCGGGGAGCGCGGGCGGACACTAGCCCTCCACGGGCTTGCTGTACAGCTCCCCGATGAGGGCCCTCGCGATCATGGTCGCCGGCCCCTGACCGTTGGCTGCCGGGGCGAGGTTCGCCCACACCACCAGCGTGACGTCGGCCTCCGGGTCGTAGCCCATGAAGGAGTTGAAGCCGGGAAGCTCGCCGGTGTGGCCGTAGAACTGGCCGAAGTGGGCGATGTTGTAGCCGTACGACGGGTCGGCCGGGTTCTTCGTCGTCGGCTGGAAGCTGTCCATCCGCGCCTGCTGCATGTCGGGCTCGAGGATGTCGCCGCTCTTCCCGCCGAGCGCTTCCACCCAGTCGGCGAGGTCGCCCGCGGTCGAGATGCCTGAGCCAGCAGACCAGGCCCACGACGGGTTGTCGAGCGTGCCGTCGTTGGGCGTGAACGTGCCCTCCTCGACCTGCTTCATGAGGTCCGGCGGCAGCTTCGACGAGCCGAGCGTGTTGACGTTCGTCCACCAGAAGTAGCCGTCCGAATGCGGTGACGGGATGCTGCTGTCGCCGATCTCGGGGAACGACGTCTCGTCGAGGCCAAGCGGCGTGAAGATGCGGTCCTGGTAAATCTCGGCGAGGGGCTTCCCGTCGAGGTCCTGGGCGATGAGGCCGAGCAGGATCGTGTTGGTGTTCGAGTAGTGGTAGTCGGTGCCCGGCTCGAAGTCCACGGGCAACGGCAACGCCAACTTGATGAGCTCCTCCGGTTGCCACACCCGGTCGGGTTCCTCATCCAGTGCCGTGTTGAGCGCGAGCGTCTCCGTGTAGTTGGCGAGCCCGCTGCGCATGAGCAGCATCTGCTCGATCGTGATGCTGTCGCCGTTCGGCACGTCTGGGCGGTACTTCGACACCGGATCCTCGAGCGCGATCTTGCCCTCCTGCACGAGCTGCAGGATGACGGTGCCCGTCCACGTCTTCGTGTTGGAGCCGATGCGGATGTGGTCGTCGACCGAGACGGGCGTGCTGCCGCCCGGCTTCGTCACACCGTAGGTCGCCGTGAACTCCCCCTCCGGCGTGCGCAGCAGCATCACGGCGCCCGGCTGCCCGAGCGCCTCCGCGGTCTCCTCGAAGACGGCCGTGACCGCGGCTTCGTCGAACGGCTTGAGCGTGGATGCGGGTGCCGAGGCTGCCGGCGTCTCAGCCGCGCAGGACGCCAGCCCCAGAAGGGCCACCAGTGCTGCGGCGGTCACCGTCGTGCGCTTCGCGATCGTGGACATGTCCTGTCTCCTCATCTGGTTCGTGCGCGTGCATCCTGGTCGGTCAGTAGGCCTGTTGGATGATCGCCGCGACCTGGCCGACGTTGTCGTTCGCCTCGAAGACGCCCGGCATGCCCTCGTAGAAGCCCTGGTTCACGATGATCGTGAAGGCCAGGTTGCGGCCGGACTCGGTCTGCATGACGCCGCCGAGGGTCTTGGTTGCGAGGCGGAGCCGATCGTTGAAGGCGTCGCCGCCCACGAGCGTGCCCGTCTTCGCGTAGACCTTCCCGGCTGCCGGGCTGTCCTTCTGCACGTCGGCGAGCGACCCGTCGACGCCCAGGATGGGCATCGTGTCGCGCCACCGCTCGGCATCCGGCCGCTCGGCCATGAGCGACTGGATCTGCACGGCGTTCTTCGGCGTGATGTAGTTGCCCTCGAGGCCGGAGCCGTCGACGAGCGAGGCGCCAGTCGTATCGAGGCCGGCCTCGGCCCAGATCGCCTGCGCGACGCCCATGCCATCCTCGTCGCAGTCGTTCTTGCCTGCGTCGACCGCGAGGCGGCAGATGAGGGTCTGGGCGCCGCGGTTGTAGCTGACCTTCATGACGTAGGTGATCTCTTCGGCGAGTGGGAGCGACTCGAGCTCGGCGACCGCGGGCAGCGCCTCGACGGCATCCCACTCGGGAAGCGCCGACGTCGGGTTTTCCGCGAACGGGTCCGCACTGACCGTCACTCCCGCGCGTTCGAGCGCCTCGATGAAGGCCGTACGGGCGAACGTCGACGGGTCGTCGAACTCGAAAACGCGCAGCACGGGGTCAGCATCCGCGGCGATCGTGCCGGACACGACAAGCGTGTTGGGGTCGCTCGCCGATACCTTCGGCGCGGAGACCTTGGACTCCTCGCCCGCAGGCACCGTCTCCACCTGCAGGTCCAGCGTCCACTTGCCGACGGCTGGCGTCAGCGCGGCAGTCGCAGGCTGGCCCGCCTCGCCCGGCGTGACGAGCACGTCGAGGAGGTTCTGGTTGATGACGATCGGGGTGATGGGCTGCTCGGCGAGCGTCCCCTCAAACAGGCGGTCGTCGATGATCACGTCGCCGTTCACCGTCGTGATGCCGGACGCCTTCACCTGCCCGGCCAGCTCGTCGAGGCCCGTGAGCGGGTCCTCCGGGGTGAGCGTCGCGCCCGGCAGCGGGTTGGCGTCGTTGTGATCGAGGTTCGCGAAGCTGACCGTGCCGTCGTCCTTGGTGCGCCCGCCCATCGTCAGGTCTCCCTGCCCGACGAGCACGAGGTCGCCGTCGAGGGTGCCCGCCGAGACCTCACCGGACTGCTTCACTGGCGTCGTGACCGTGTGGTCCGGCCCCCACTTCACCCACGCAGCTCCTGCGCTGTACGTCTTCACGAACGAGCCGGGCTCGGCGAGCTTCCCACCGTCGAGATCGATGAGCGTCTCCCCCGTGTCGAGGTCCTCGACCGAGATCGACCAGCGACCGCTCGCGAACTGCGGCTGGTTCATCACTTCCAGCGCCTCATCCGGGAGCCCGGGAACCGAGACGAGCGTCGTCCCGTCCCACACCGGGACCTCCGCGTCGTTCGCGTCGGCCGCGACGCACCCCGTGAGCAGCAGCATCGCGACGGCCCCCGCCGTCAGAACGCTTGCGCCGCGGCCGAACTTTGGTCGGCGCATCCGCCCGGCGCGCTCGCCTGGGTTCGCTGTGCCGAAGATCATGCGCCCGTTCCGTTCGCGAGAACCTCGGCGAGCGCGCGGAAGCCCTGATCCGCTGGATGCGCATCCGGATTGTTCGAGACGTTCATGTAGACGACGATGCTCGCCCCGGTCGCCGGGTCGTGGAAGGTCGCGGCCGTGAAGCCGAGGCCCTCCCCGTTGTGCCCGAACCAGCCGTTCGTCTCCCCCATGCCGACCGCGTACAGGTCGTAGGGCGGGCTCGGGATCTTGTGCCCGACCTCCCGCAGCTCCTGCGTCTCCGGCTTCAGCAGCGCGCCCGTGCCGAGCGTCTCGGCCCACGCCCTGCCGTCTTCGAGGGTCGAGAACAGCGAACCGGCCGGCCCGAGGATCGAGGAGTTCTCCTCCATCGGCATCGGCTCGCCGTCGATGACGTACCCGGTGGGATGCGGCTGCGCCCAGTCGTCGACGTCCGTGATGTACGTCGTGCCGGTCTGCCCGAGCGGCGTCAGGATGCGCTCCTGGATGGCGTCCGCGTAGGCCGCGCCGGTGACCTTCTCGACGACCGCGCCGAGCAGGTTCGTGTTGGCGTTCGTGTACACGTACTCGGTGCCGGGCTCGAACTGAGCTGGCTGGTCGAGGACGAAGCTGTTGAGCTCCTCGAGCGTGTAGACCTTCGTCGGGTCGGCCAGGAACTTGTCCTGGAAGGCTTCGGTGACGTAGTCCGCGTTGCCGCTCGACATGTTCGCCAGCTGCAGCAGCGTGATTTTGTCGCCGTTCGTGACGCCATCCACGTACTGGTCGATCGTGTCGTCGAGGCTCAGCTCGCCCTCGTCAGCGAGCTGCAGGATCATCGAGACCGTGTACGACTTCGTGATGCTTCGGATGGGCCACGACATGTCGGTTGTCGTCGGTGCGTTTGCCTCCACGTTCGCGAGGCCGGCAGCGGTCGTCCACGAGCCCTGGCCCGGAATCCACACACCGACAGCAGCGCCCGGAACGTCGTACTCGGCCATGACCTCGTCGAGCGCTGCCCGCAGCTCGTCCTGCAGCTCAGCGGGCAGCTCGCCCTCCGGGGCGGCCGACCTGGTCACCTGCGGCGAGGCCGGGTCTGCGGAACTGCCGCCGCCGTCACCGCCGGCACTCGTGCATCCGCTCACCAGCAGGCCGAGGACGGTCGTCAGCGCCGCGAGCGGCAGGATTCGGGAGGTTCGGTGTGGAGCCTGGTGCGTCGGCATGATTCCTCATTCGTCGAGGTTCCCTGAGACGCGTCGGGGGCGTGTGGCGTCTCAGAAAACAGACTCGCGGACGAGTGCGGGGCGCGGAAGGGACCTAGGTCCCTGCTGGTCAGGCGCGGTCGAGAGGCTTCTCGGAGGTGTTCCTCAAATTCAGTAGCATCACGCTCATGAGCGAAGCGCGCGTGAGGGCACGACGAACCAAAGCAGGCCGGGCGCCGGCGGCGAGACGACGCCGCGGGGTCAGCGTCGTGTTCGGCGGCGTGCTCGGCGTCGCGATCACCTTCGGAGGGGCACTGACCGCGTGTGCGCCGACCGCGCAGCCATCAGAACCGGGCGAGACGATCTGGCCAGCGCCGGGGCCCGCGAGCACGACGACCACCGACACGACCATCCTCTACGCGGCTGGCCGCGAACCGACGGCCGTCATGGAGGCGAGAGTCACGGGCACGCTCGCGCTCAGCGAGGGCGGATGCTGGGTCGTGGGCACGGGCGATGAGCAGACCTTCGTGCAGTTCCCCTTCGGCTCGGTGCTCACGCCCGGCGGGCAGAGCATCGACGTGCCGGGCTTCGGAACCGTCGGCGCCGGCGACACCATCGACGGAGGCGGCGGGTACGGGAGCGCACCGGCTGATGCACCCGAGGCCTGCGGCGCCCCCGGTCAGCCGATGGTGTTCTGGCAGACGACCTGAGCGGCCCCGGAGGGCGAGCGGTGGGGCTCAGACGGAGGGGTCGGCTTCACCCGGAGGCGTGGACCTCAACCGGAGCGGGTGGGCTTCAGCCGGAGCGCGAGCGACGAGGCCTCAGCCGGAGGGATTCTCAACCGGGAAGCCGTCGGCATCCGTGCCGGCTTCAGGGTCGACCTCGCTCGGTGGGGTGGGCACGCTCTCGTTTCGGGCCGTGTCCGGGTCGCCGCGGTCCTCGCCCACGGCGCGGACGCTTCTCAGCGCGTCGCGCTCGGCAGCTTCGGCGGCCTCCGCTGCGCTTGGACCCTCGTCGGACGTGTCGGCACCTGCTGGCTCATTGGTCATGGCCCGGACGCTACGCGACGAAGATCTGTGGCCCCGAGGGGTTGCGCGCCAGCGCTGGTGGTGCATCCCTCCGCGATCAGCGGCGGCCGGCGTCCTGGTCGCCGCCCTCACCCGACGAGACCTGTGCGTCGCGTCGCCGGCGGGCCGCCTCACGGTAGACGACCCAGAGGAGCGTCGTCGGCAGGATCAGCAAGATGCGATGGAACAGGTCCCCGGTCTGGAAAGACGCGGCGACGACGAGTACCGACAGCAGCACGAGGCCCGCGAGAATCCAGCGGCGTTCGGTCCTGGTGTTCATATCGACCTCCGGTGTTCGACATTGTGGCTCGCGTTCCGGTAGCGCTCCCGAAAGCGCCCGCGACCCAGCCAACCAGTCGTCGCTCCGCGTTCGCTCCGCACGCTCCCGCGCATCTGCCAGGAACGTTGGTATGGCGACGCGGCGACGCTCCAGCAGTCCGGCGTACCGGCGGTCCGGCGCACCGCCGACGGAAGCCCGGGCAAGGCTGCGCTCACGCCGAGCCGGTTCGCACCGTGTCAGCGTGCATCGCCGTCTGCTGGAGCGCCGAGCGCAGCGAGAAGCCGGCGAGCTTCTCCCAGCCGGCCGACCACGTAAGGCGCGAGGCGATCTCGAAGATCGAGGCTTCCGGCGAGGCGGCGAGGGCGTCCAGCACCTCATCGGTGCGCTGCTGGTGGTGGCGCGCATGCTCGACGCACCGCTGCGCGAGACCCGTGAACCGGTAGCCGTGGCCCGGCATAGCCTCGTCGACGCCGAGGCCGCCGAGGCGCCGCAGCGAGCGCTGGTACTGCAGCACCGGGTTGTTGCCGTCGTCGCCGCCGAGACCAAGACCGGGGTGCAGCACCGGCGAGACGTGGTCGCCGGTGAAGACCAGGCGAGCGTCGACGTCGACGAGCGAGAGGTGGCCCGGCGTGTGTCCCGGCGTGTGGACGGCGCGCATCCGCCGCCCAGGGACGTCGAGCAGCTGAGCATCATCGACGAGCACGTCGGCCTGCAGCGACACGGGCGTCGCCGACCGCCCCACGAGCGTGAGGATCTCGGGGTGGCGTTCAACCGGCACTCCCCACGCGGTGAGCCGCGTGCGTTCGGCGGCGACGTCCGGGCGGTCGGCCGCGAGCCGGTCGAGTGCCGCCTGTTCGGCCCGGTGCAGCACGATCGGCGCCCCCGTCGCACTCCGAAGCCGTTCGGCCAAGCCGAGATGATCGTGGTGCAGGTGCGTGACGATGATCGATCGCACCTGATCGAGCCGGTGTCCGGTGGCCGCGATGGCCGCGGTGAGGACGCCAAGGTTCTCATCGGAGTCCGAGCCTGGATCGACGACGTGCACCCCGCCCGCATCATCGGTGACGACCGACGTGAGCGTGCACGGGATGCGCCCGCCCGGCGTCGGCCCCGGTGGCATGGGAATGCCCACGGTCCAGATTCCGTCCCGGACGAGTTCGAGCGGCGCGACGGCTCCCGCGTTCCAGGCCGCTTCCTGCAGGGCGCTGCTGGCTACGACCCCGGAGCTGCTCATCGCTCGTTCACCAGGTCGGACACGATGCCGCACGCAGTGCTTCCCATGCCTGAAGCCTAGGACGTCGCCGCCTCTGGCTCACCGGGTTCGTCCGGGCGGCTCGGAACGGCAACCCGCCGCGCCCTGCCGCGCCTCGTGTCCAACATCAGTGCGAAATCGGCCGAAACCGCCTCCAGAACGTCGATCGGGCCCGATATTGCACTGATGTTGGACAGCGAACGCGGCGAGCGCGCGCCGGTGGACGCGCTAGCTGCGCACCGCGAACATCGACACGAGTTCGTACACGACGTGGGCCGCGGCGACGCCGGTGAGTTCCGCGTGGTCGTAGGCCGGCGACACCTCGACGACGTCGGCGCCGACAACGTTGAGGTCAGCGAGCCCGCGCAGGATCTCGAGGAGCTCGCGGCTCGTCATGCCGCCTGCCTCCGGCGTTCCTGTGCCCGGCGCATGCGCCGGGTCGAGCACGTCGATGTCGATCGAGATGTAGAGGGGGCGGTCGCCGATGCGCTCGCGCAGCTGCTGCACGACGGCGTCAGCTCCACGGCGGTAGATGTCGGCCGAGCTGACGATGCCGAAGCCGAAGCGCTCGTCGTCCTCGAGGTCCTGCTTCCCGTAGAGCGGTCCGCGCGTGCCGACGTGGCTGAGCGCATCCGTGTCGAGCAGCCCCTCCTCGAACGCGCGACGGAACGGCGTGCCGTGCGTGTAGGCAGCCCCGAAGTAGGTGTCCCACGTGTCGAGGTGCGCGTCGAAGTGCAGCATCGCGACGGGGCCGTGGATGCGCGCCATGTTGCGCAGCAGCGGCAGCGCGATCGTGTGGTCGCCGCCGATGGTGACGATCTTCGCGCCGGTGTCGCTCAACGCCTTAGCTGCCGCCTCCACCGTGCCGAGCGCCTCCTCGATGTCGAACGGGTTGACGGGCACGTCGCCCGCGTCCGCGACCTGCTGGGCGGCGAACGGGGACACATCGAGCGTCGGGTGGTACGGCCGGAGGAGGCGGCTCGACTGGCGCACGTGCGCCGGACCGAAGCGGGCTCCGGGGCGGTACGAGACGCCACTGTCGAAGGGAACGCCGAGGATCGCGACGTCGAGCTGCTCGACCTCGTCGACACGCGGCAGCAACGCGAACGTCGCGGGGCCCGCGAAGCGCGGAACCTGCGCCGAGTCCGTCGGTCCGATGTTGCCGTTCTGCGTCACCCGAGGCGGGTTCGTCCAGAAGAAATCGTTGCTCACTGTGGGGCCTCCTTGCCGCGTGCTTCTCAGTCGAAGCTAGCGAAGGTGGCCCATCGTGATGCGCGCGCTTTGCACCGTCGTCTACGACGGCGGGTGCAAAGCGCACCCGTCCGGGCGATCTCGTCCCGAACGGTGCCGACGGCCGTGACTCTGCGCATCCACCCCTCGCCTGACCAAGCCCAGCCAGGACCATCAGAGACCAGCAATGCCCCGGCTGTGTCGCTCGCGACCGCGATCGCTGCCAGCCGAAGCGCCCTTCAGAACCGCCGTATAGGGGCCATCTGGCTGGCAGCGATCGTCGCAGAGTCAGCCGGAGCGGCCAATTGGCTGGCAGTGATGGGCGATGTGCGAGCGGATGCATCCACCTGGCCGGCGGCGACCAGCGCGCACGGCCCGCTCATGCACGGGTCTCACCCAAACAATCGCGATCACTGCCAGCCGAAGCGCCCTTCAGAACCGCCGTAAAGGGCCATCTGACTGGCAGCGATCGTGGCAGAGCCAGCCGAAGGGGCCAGCTGACTGGCAGCGATCCGGCCCGTCGGCAGCGGATGCGGCCGCACTGGCAACGGATGCGCCTACACCGGCAGCGGATGCGGCTAACCGGCTGGCAGCGATCAAGGGCCTAGGAGAGCTCGCCCCGAACGAGGCGCCGGACGACTTCGGTGAGCACGTCGAGCCCTGCGACGAGGTCGTCGGGCTTCGTGTACTCGCCTTCGTTGTGCGAGATGCCGTCGACGGAGGGCACGAAGAGCATGACCGTGGGCACGAGCTCCTTCATGTTCGTCGAGTCGTGGCCGGCGACGGTCATGATCTCGTCGTTCGAGAGCCCGAGCTCCTCGGCGACCGAGCGCGCCAGCTCCACGCCGGCGGGCTGGTACGGGTTGACGTCCCACGAGTGCGAGAGGGTGCGCTCGATCTCGACGCGGGCCTTGGCCTCGATCTCCGCGAAGCGCGCGTCCAGGAGGGCGTTGGCCTCGGCGAGCAGCTCCTCGTCGTCGCTGCGCAGGTCGAGCAGCAGCGTGACCTCGCTGGCGACGACGACGGGCGAGTTCGGGTACACGTCGAGCTGCCCCACGGCCGTGTGCAGCTTGCCGGGGAAGCGGTCGGTGAGCTCCCGCGCGAAGACGACGAGCAGCGAGGCGCCGTAGAGCGCATCCTGGCGGTCTTCCATGACGGTCGCGCCGGAGTGCGCCTGCTCGCCCTTGACGACGACGCGGTACTTGCTCGCGGCCCAGGTCGCGGTGACGAGGCCGATGGTCGTGCCGGCGTTCTCGAGCAGGCGCCCCTGCTCGATGTGGATCTCGGCGCAGAGCGCGGCGACGGGACCGTTGCCCTCGCCGAGGAATCCGGTCGGGCGCAGCGCCTGCTGGACGCTGATGCCCGCCTTGTCGCGCACGGCGAGCGCATCCTCGAGCGGCAGCACGCCCGTGTACACGGAGGACCCCATCATGGAGGGCACGAAGCGCGATCCCTCTTCGTTGAACCAGTTGACGACGGCGACGTTGTACCTGGCGCCGGCGACCCCGCCGGAGACGGCCTCATCCGCGATCCGGAATGCCGCGTGGGCCGCGGCGAGCACCCCGTAGGCGCCGTCGTACTTGCCTGCCGTCGGCTGCGAGTCCATGTGCGAGCCGATGAGCACGTATGGCGCACCGGGCACGAGCTCGAGCAGCCCGAACTGGTTGCCGATCCGGTCGTACTCGACCGTGAAGCCGTGGCCCTCGAGCAGGCCCTGGAACCAGCGGCGCTGCTCGTTGTCGGCGTCGCTCGCGGCCTGCCGGTCGACGCCCCCGTGCCCGGTGGCCCCGAAGTCACCCATCGTGTCGAAGTCGCGCAGGAAGCGCTCGTGCGCGTCGGAGAGGAGGATGCTGCTGTCTGTCATGAGGGACTCCAGGTGGGGTCGGCGGGTGCGCCGAGCTCGGCGATGATGTTGAGGGCCGGCTGGGCCTCGTAGCCGGCGAGGGCCGCATCCGACCACCAGGCGGTGTGCGGGGTGATGAGGGTGCCGGGGTCGGTGCGCATGGCGTCGCTCGGATGCGGCGGCTCGCCGTCGAGGACGTCGGCCGCGTAGGTACGCAGCGCACCGCTCGCGAGGGCAGCCTGGATGGCGGCCTCGTCGACGAGGCCCGCCCGTGAGACGTTCACGACCACCGCGCCGTGCGGGAGCAGGGCGAGGGCGGCTGCGTCGAGGATGCCACGCGATTCGGCGGTGAGCGGCAGGTGGAGGCTGAGCGAGTCGGATGCCCGCAGCAGGTCTTCGAGCGAGTCGACGAGCTCGACACCCGCCGGCGCCTCCTTGGCGTAGGGGTCGAAGGCGAGCACGCGCCCGAAGCTGGGTCGAGCGATCTCGGCGAGCCTGCCGCCGATGCGACCGAGGCCGACAAGTCCGAGGGTGAGGGAGCTGAGGCGGCGCGGAACCTGGAGGCGGGCCGTGGCCTCGTCGGTCCACTCGCCGCTGCGCACGAGCTGCAGGCTGCGGAGCAGCGAGCGCTCGGCGGCGAGCAGCAGGGTCAGCGCGTGCGCCGCGACCTCCTCGGTCGCGACCCCGGCGAGGGTCACGACCTTCACGCCTCGGGCGGCAGCCGCATCCGCATCGATCATGTCGGTGCCGACGGAGCTCGTCGCGAGCAGGTGCAGCGACGGGAGCTGCGCGAGCACATCCGCCGTGATGCGCGCGTAGCCGACGATGGCCGCGACCGCGTCGAGGTGCTCGCGCGGCACGACCGCGTCGAGTCCGGGCGAGGTCGGCAGCTCGAGGTGGGCGGTTGCGTACCCCGCCTCTCGCAGGAGCCTGGCTGCAGGCTCCTGCGAGAGGTCGGTGGTGTCGGTGAAGATGACGAGGGGACGTGTCATGTCAGCTCTCTCACTTGAGGACGCGTGCGAGGAAGCGCTTCGTGCGCTCGTGCTGCGGGTTCTGGATGACGTCCTCCGGGGCGCCCTCCTCGACGATGACGCCGCCGTCCATGAACACGACGCGGTCGCAGACGTCGCGTGCGAAGCCGATCTCGTGGGTGACGACGACCATGGTCATGCCCTCCTTCGCGAGCTTCGTCATGACCTGCAGCACCTCGCCGACGAGCTCCGGGTCGAGCGCGGACGTCGGCTCGTCGAAGAGCAGCACGCTCGGCTTCATGGCGAGTGCGCGGGCGATCGCCACGCGCTGCTGCTGTCCGCCGGAGAGCTGCGACGGGTAGTTGTCGCCCTTGTCTCCGAGGCCGACCTGCTCGAGCAGCACCTTCGCGTCGGCGATGGCCGCCGACTTCTTGTGGCCGAGGATCTGCACGGGCGATTCGATGATGTTCTCGATGGCCGTCATGTGCGGGAAGAGGTTGAAGCGCTGGAACACCATGCCGATGTCGCGCCGACGCTTGGCGATCTCGTTCGGACGAAGCTCGTAGAGCTTGCCGTTCTTTTCCTTGTAGCCGACGGGCTCCCCCGCCACCCGGATGACGCCGCGGTCGGCGGTCTCGAGGTGGTTGAGGCAGCGGAGCAGCGTCGACTTCCCTGAGCCGGAGGGGCCGAGGATGCTGACGACCTCGCCCGCGTGGACGTCGAGGGAGATGTCCTTGAGCACCTCGACGCTGCCGAATGACTTGGCGACGTTGCGCAGCTCGATCATCGGGGCGGACCCAGTGGATACGGGCATCAGCGGAGTCCCTCTCTGCGGTTGGGCAGAATCGAGTTGAGCACTCGCTTCCACACGGGTTCGGGGGTCGCGAAGCCGCGGGACTTGCCGAGCTTGCGCTCGAGGAAGCCCTGGCCGATGCTCGCGATCGAGGTGAGGATCAGGTACCAGATGCTCGCGACGAGCAGCATCTCCATGCGGCTGAAGTCGGCGGCGCCGATCTGCTGCGCCCTGGTGAGGAGGTCGCCTGCGCCGATGACGGACACCAGCGAGGTCTCCTTCAGGAGCGTGACGAGCTCGTTGCCCATGGGGGGAACGATCGAGCGAAGCGCCTGGGGCAGGATGATGCGGAACATGATCTTGCCCTGCGTCATGCCGAGCGCCTCTGCCGCCTCCTTCTGACCTGGGTCGATGGAGATGATGCCGCCTCGGATGATCTCCGACATGTAGGCGGACTCGTTGGCCGCGAGCCCCAGCACGGCCGCGGTGAGCGGCAGGATGAGCGCGTTGGTGTCGAGCTGCACGAACACGAGGTCGATCTGCGGGAAGAACAGCGCCAGGTTGAACCAGATGAGGATCTGCACCAGGATCGGCGTCCCGCGGAAGATCCACACGAAGCCGCTCGAGATGGCGCGGAGCACGGCGTTGCTGGAGATGCGCATCACGGCGAGCGTGATGCCGCCGATGATGCCGAGGATCATGCTGACCACGGTCAGCATGATGGTGATGAGGAGGCCCTGCATGATGGCCTCTGCGAAGACTCTCGAGCCGACCTTCTCCCAGCGGATGCTCGATCCCGTCGCGACGTCGTAGACGAGCTTCGCGAGGAAGAGGAGCACGATGGCGGCGAAGATCCATTGGCCGTAGTGCCGTAGCGGGACGATCTTGGGGGCGTCGGCCGCGGGCGCGGCGGGGGCGGTGGTGACCGCTCCCGTCGCGCCCGTGGATGGGCCGGTCGAGGTGTTCACTGTTCTTCAGCTCCGTTGTTGTTCGTCAGCTCCGCGGGCGCTATTCGGCGCCGTTGATGGTGACTTCTTCGACGGCTCCGCCTTCCTGGCCGTGGGCGGCGAGGATGTCGGTGTAGGTGCCGTCGGCGACCAGGGACTGCAGTGCGGCCTGGATGGCTGCGCTCAGCTCGTTGTCCTTCGCGACTGCCATGCCGAGGGGCTCAGGCTGGAAGGGCTCCTCGTTGGCGAGCTCGAAGCCGCCGGCCTGCTCGACGTTGTAGCTCGCGACCGGGTACTGGCTGACCGACGCTGCCGCGCGGCCGGACTGCACCTGGATGAGGGCGTCGTTGTCGGTGGCCTGCGCCGAGATCTCGATGGGGCTGGAGGCGCAGATGTCGCTGTTGAAGGCTTCGAGGATGCCCTGCTGCGCGGAGTCGCGGAGCACGGAGACCGCCTTGCCGCAGAGGTCGGCCTCTGCGGTGATGCCCTCGGGGTTGCCTTCCGCGACGACGATGCCCTGGCCCGCGTTGAAGTAGTCGACGAAGTCGTAGTTCTCCTGGCGCTCCGGGGTGTCGGTCATGGCTGCCACGACGACGTCGTAGCGGGCCGTGTCGAGCGACGGGAGGAGCGTGTCGAAGGCGACGTTCTCGATCTGCACCTCGAGGCCGAGCTTCTGGCCGACTGCCTTGATGAGGTCCATGTCGAGGCCGATGACGGTCGCGCCGTCAGCGTCGAGGTACTCGTAGGGCGGGTAGTACGCCTCGGTGCCGACCGTGAGGGTGCCGGCGTCAGCGATCTCCTGCGGGAGGAGCGCGACTGCGGCCTCGTCCACGGCGACCTCGGAGACGTCCGCCTCCGGTGCATCGCCTGACGAGCATCCTGCGAGCAGTGCGGTGAGGGCGACGAACGAGGCGCCAGCCAGGCCCGCCTTCATGAGCTTCTTGGATGCCATGTGAATTTCTCCTTCTCTCGATCACCAGCGGTGATCATCTGTAGGCAACATGCGTAATCTAGGAGGCAACTTGCCGCTGGATGGGCCAAGTCACGCAGGGTTTACAAGGGTGTTACGTGCCGAGCGAACGCTCGGTCTGCCAGGGAACCGACAGTACTGCGTGGATGGAGCTCAGGTGGTGCCTCCCCACGCTGCGGGAGCGAGCACCCAGAGGAGCTCGACCCCCTCAGTCGAGTCGCGTGTGTGCCACGTGTGCGGTTCGCGCCCGTCGAGGGTGATCGAGTCTCCGGACTCGAGCTCCCACGTCTCGGAGGCGAGGACCACGGTGATCGATCCGCGCAGGACGTGCAGGAAGTCGACCTCGCAGTTCACGGAGTAGAGCTCCGCTCCCCCGGTGCCCGACATGCCGGCGTCGACTCGCGAGCGCACCACCTGGAAGCGCGGATCGTTGCGGGGGCTGAGGAGCCGCTCGTACACGTTCGTGCCGCCGAGGTTGATCTGCGGCGCGTCCTCGAAGCGCACGAGCTGCGCATCAGGCGCGCTGAACAGCTCGCCGACCTCGATGTTGAGCACGTCGCAGAGCAGCACGAGCGTCGACACGCTCGGCGACGTCTGGTCGCGTTCGACGCGGCTCAGGAAGCTCTTGCTGAGCCCCGTCGCGCTGGCGAGCTGCTCGATCGTCATCTGCCGCAGCTGGCGCACCGATCGGAGCCTGCCGCCGATGGCGGCCGGCTCGTTGCGGGGAACGACGGGCAGCGCCCTCATCGGTGCACCGCGGGCCGATGCGTGTGGGTCGCCTCGAACAGCTCGAGGGTGGCGGGCAGCACGAGCACTCGTGGGCCGGGGGTGCGGATGCTGTCGGCGAGCTCCTCGGCGAGCGTCTCCATCTCCACGGCCCGCGACTCGACGCCGAAGGCTCGGGCGACGGCGAGGTAGTCCGGCCCGGTGAGCTCGGTGGCCGTCGCTCGCCCGTACGCCTCGTTCATGTAGCCGCGCAGCACGCCGTAGCCGCCGTCGTCGACGACGAGCCAGGTGACGCTGAGCTGCGACTGCGCGAGCGTCGACAGCTCGGCGACGCCGTACAGGCCGCCGCCGTCTCCGGAGATCGCGACGACGGGCGCACCGTTGGGGTTCTCGCGCGAGCGCGAAGCGAAGGACGCGCCGATGGCACCAGGCAGGCCAAAGCCGAGGCCGCCGCACTGCCCGTTCTCGTACACGCCGCCGCGAGCATCCCACGCCGACCATGCCCAGTAGGCGCTGATCGTCATATCCCAGAAGGTCGCGACGTCGTCCGGGATCGCCGAGCGGAGCGTGTCCAGCAGCTCGCGCTCCTTGGCGAGGGGCTGCGCATCCAGCCGCGTGCGGACGGTGGCGAGCAGCTCCTCGATGGCGGGGCGCGCATCCGCTCGCTCGCCGACACCCATCGTGCGGAGGCGGTCGAGGATGCCCTGCAGCGCCAAGCCTGCATCCGAGCGCAGCGTGATCGTGCCGTCGTGGTTGGCGCCGAGCACCCGCGCGTCGGCGTCGATGTGGATGACGGTGCCTTTGGGCGCCAGGCGGAAGTAGTTCGAGGAGAGCTCGCTGAGGCCCGTGCCGATCACCAGCAGCACATCGGCAGCCTCGAGGAACTCGGTGGTCGCGATGTCCTCGATCCAGCCCTCGGCCGACAGCGGGTGCGCCCACGGGAACGCGCTGCGCCCGCCGTACGTGGTGACGACCGGTGCCTGCAGCTGCTCCGCGAGCTGTTCGAGCAGCTCCCCCGCGCCGGACCGGACGACGCCGCCGCCCGCGTAGACGCGGGGTGAGCTGGACGCGGCCAGCAGCTTCGCGACGGAGGCGAGCTGCGTGTCCGATGCCTCCGGCGCGAGCGCGTAGGCCTCGGCCGCGATGCCGCCGAGCTGCCCGTCGACGAGCTCGATGCTCGCCTGCTGCACGTCGTGCGGCACCTCCACGTAGACGGGACCGGCCGGCGCGCTCTGCGCGGTGCGCCACGCGTCGACGAGCATCGGCACGATCTGGTCGACCGAGCGGATGCTCCAGGTGGCTTTCGCGATGCCGCGGAAGTGCGCCTCCTGGTCGCGCAGCTCGTGCAGGTAGCCGTGCGCCTGGCCGCCGATCCCCGGGGTCGGGACCTGCGCGGAGATGAGGAGCACGGGCGAGCTCGCCGTTGCCGCTTCCTGCATGCCAGGCAGCGCGGTGAGCGCGCCCGGCCCGGCGGAGAGGAGCAGCGGGGTCACGGTCCCGGACACGCGGGCGTGCCCGTCGGCCATGAACGCGGCGTTGTTCTCGACGCGCGCGCCGAGGTAGTCGAGCGAGCTGTCGCCGAGCGCGTCGAACATGGGCAGCGCGTGCTGCCCCGGGAGCCCGACGACCCGTTCGGCGCCGAGCGCCTCGAGCGTCCGGATGACGAGTTCTCCGCCGGTGACGTTCTCTGACATCGTTTACCAGTCCCTCTGCAGTTCCATCGTCGAGCAGTGCAGCCCGCCGCCGTTCTTGTTGATCTCCCGGTACGTGACGGGGATGATCTCGACCCCGTACTTCGAGTTGAGGAGCTCGGCTGTGCGCGGCAGGTGCGACGGGAAGAGCAGCTTGCGGCGGTCGAGGGTGAGCAGGTTGCACGCCCAGTCCTCCTGCGGCGCGACATCCACCGTCTCGATGCCCAGCTTCCAGAGCGCGTCGAGGAAGTCGTACGGCGCGATGCGCGAGTTCACGAGCGCGAGGTCGTCGTCGAGCATGGCGCAGCACAGGTCGAGGTGGATCTGGTAGCCGGGCATCTGCGAGTGGATGAGCTGGATGCCCTGCTCTTCGAGGATGTTGCGCAGCTGGCGGTAGCCTTCGACGTTGCAGCGCACCGACGTGCCGAAGAACGCGAGGTCGGGGCGCACCTTGATGAAGCTGCCGCCCTCGACGAGGCCGGTGCCGGTGATGGTGCCGAGGATCGGCATGCCCTGGGCCGCGACCGTCTGCGTGATGGACTGCTCCTCGCCGCGGCGCATGCGCGGGGCGAGTCGTCCGATAATCGCGCCGCCCGGGATGGTGACGAGGGGGTCGCGCGTGAACACCGATTTGGTGAAGCTGGGCGCGAGGTCGGGGGCCATGACGACCTCGACGTCGTTGTCCTCGAGCACCGTGACGAAGCTGTCGAACTCGGAGTGCAGCTTCTCGAGGTCGGGGAACTCGCGACCTGACCAATACCAGCGGCGGTCCGGGTCGACGTAGGCGCCGATCTCCGGCATCCAGGTCGACTCTCCGGCCTTCTCGACGGCTTCGAGGCCCGCGCTCGGGCGGCGCATCATGATCGTGCGGAGCCGTCCGACCTCATCCTGCGCGCCCCATTTGCGACCCCAGTATGCGGGCAGCTCTGAGTCGGCGAGGAAGCCCGGCTCTGCTTCTGGGCCGAGGAGGCGGTGGAAGGCGCCGTCTGACATCTCGAGGGTGGGGTCGACGTCGGTCATGTGAAAACCTTTCGTGGTCGCGTCGTTGCGACTCCAAGAGTTTCGCTCACGACATCATGCGTTGTCTAGTGCGAAACTACGACCGCTGTTTTCCGAGCGCGTCACGCC
Organism: Pseudoclavibacter sp. JAI123; assembly: GCF_013409665.1. Classification (NCBI taxonomy): domain Bacteria; kingdom Bacillati; phylum Actinomycetota; class Actinomycetes; order Micrococcales; family Microbacteriaceae; genus Pseudoclavibacter; species Pseudoclavibacter sp. JAI123. The sequence continues at coordinate 2,554,750 of NZ_JACCCM010000001.1, forward strand.
CATGTTTCCGGCCCGTAACTTCTGCTGAGTCCACGCATAGCCACGTTTCTGTCACTATGCACGCATGACCACGTACGAAGTGCAGCGCGAGGCCGTGATCCCCGCGGACATCGAGCGTGTGCACGCGCTCATCGACTCCTTCCACAACTGGAGCTCATGGTCGCCCTGGGAGGACGTCGACCCGACGATGCGACGCGAGCACTCCGGACCGCAGGCTGGGCCCGGCGCCCACTACGCGTGGGAGGGCAACCGCAAAGCCGGCAAGGGCTCGATGACGATCGTCGCCTCCGCGCCGCAGCGGATCGACCTCGTCATCGACTTCGACAAGCCCTTCAAGGCGCACAACCCGACGTCGTTCGTCCTCGAGCCCGTCGACGGCGGCACGCACGTTCGATGGCTCATGACGGGCGAGCACAGTGGCGTCGCGGCCATCGTCTTCCGGTTCATGTCGATGGACAAGCTCATCGGCCCCGACTTCGAGCGCGGCCTCACGCGACTGGAGGCGGCGGCCACCGCCTGACGCGTCCGTCTAGGGCAGCGGCAGGTCCTCCGCTGGTGCCTCACCGAGTGCCTCGCGCAGCAGCGGCAGCGCCGCGGTCCACGCCATCGTCTCGATCTCCGCCGACGTCGAGTCGGCGGCAAGGCCCTCGAGACCCTCGAAGCCCGAGTGGCGCACCGTCAGCGCGGAGCCGCCGTCGGCCGGTTCGATCGTGAACTCCACGACCGTGCTGTTCTGCGGCTGCGGGTCCTCCTCCGGCACGGCCGCGAGCCGGTAGCCGAAGCGGCGCGGCGACTCCACGAGCATCACCTCGCCGCGGAACGTCCCGTGCTCGGGCCAGTGGACGGCGAGCACGCCGCCAGGCTCGGCCTCGATCGTGGCGCCGCCGAACGCGTACCAGCTGGCGAACGACTCCTGCTCCGTGAGCATGCTCCAGAGCCGCTCCGGCGCGGCCTCGAAGGTGACGGACTTCTCGACGATCTCTGGGGCTTCAGCCATGGTCGCTCCTCAGCGCGGTGGATGCTCGACGCCCCATCTTCGCAAACCTCGCCGGGAGGCGCGCCCGAGCGGGCACGCAGAAGGGCCCGGCACCAGAGGCGATCTGATGTCGGGCCCTTCTGATGCGACGCGCTGAGCTCAGCGATCGCCGGATGCGCCTAGTGCATGGCCGGCGCTTCGGCGCCTTCACGCTTCGGTGTCGCCTTCACGAAGAACGCGCCGACGATGGTGACGATCGAGATGCATGCGCCAACGAGGAACGCGGAGTGGATGCCCTGCGCCTCCGCCGCGATCGGACCGAAGCCCTCGCCTGCGGCAGCGACCGTCGAGTTCGCCATGACCACGACGAACATCGCCGTTCCTGCGGCTCCCGCGAGCTGCTGGGCCGTCGAGACGACCGCCGAGCCGTGGGAGTACCGCGAGCGGGGCAGGTCGCCGAGCGCGCTTGTCATGAGCGGTGTGAACATGAGCGCCAGGCCCACCGAGAGCGTGACGTGTGCGGCGATGACCATCCACTGCTCGGAGTTCTCGGTGAGCATCGTCATGCCCCAGATGGCGGCGCTGACGATGATGGAACCGGGGATGATGAGCGGCTTCGTGCCGAGCTTGTCGAAGAGACGGCCGACGAACGGCGCGAGCAGCCCCATCGTGAGACCACCCGGCAGCAGGGTCAGGCCGGCGCGGAGCGTGTCATAGCCGAGCACCTCCTGCATGTAGATGGGCAGCAGGATGATCGTGCCGAAGAGCGACATGAAGCTCACCGCGAGCAGGACGAGCGACACCGTGAACTGGCGGCTCGTGAAGACGCGGAGGTCGAGCAGAGCCGAGTCGGTCTTCTGGCGGGAGATCTGACGCCAGATGAACGCGGCGAGCGCGAGCACGCCGACGAGGATCGGCACGAAGGCCGGCATGACGGCGGTTGCCGAGCTCTCGCCGAGGCCAGAGAACCCGTAGACGAGGCCACCGAACGCGAACGCGGAGAGGATGACGGAGAGCACGTCGATCTTCGCCTGGCGCGGCTCGGTCACGTTCTTGATGAACAGCGCGCCGAGCACAAGCGCGACGAGGGCGATGGGCAGGACGAAGCCGAACATCCAGCGCCATTCGAAGACCTGCAGGATGAGGCCGGAGACGGTCGGCCCGATGGCCGGGGCGACGGAGATGACGATGGAGATGTTGCCCATCGTGCGCCCGCGGCGCTCCGGCGGCACCATGTTGAGCACCGTCGTCATGAGCAGCGGCATCATGATGGCCGTGCCGGAGGCCTGCACGATGCGGCCGAGCAGCAGGATCTCGAACCCCGGGGCCAGGAAGCAGAGCAGGGTTCCGAGCGAGAAGAGGATCATCGCGGCCATGAACACCTGGCGCACGTGGAAGCGCTGCAGCAGGAAGCCCGTGATCGGGATGACGACGGCCATGACGAGCATGAACGCCGTCGTGAGCCACTGACCAGTCGCCAGCGGGATGCCGAGGTCCTGGTTCAGGGCGGGCAGCGCCACACCCATGATCGTCTCGTTCAGGATGACGACGAACGCCGAGACGAGGAGGAGCGGGATGACGAAGCGAGTGCGCGGGTCGGTGCCCTGCTCGCTCGCGGATACGGCTGAGCCCGCGGATGCGGACTCGGCTGGGGTCGGTTCGGCGTCGCGTGTCGCGGTGCGCGAGTCGGTCACAGTACTCCTTGAGAGGTTCAGATCTTGGCGTGCGGGCACGCCCGCACGTTCGCTCTTAACGCTGAAAGCGCGCGCGGCATTCCCCGGCGCGTCGCTCAGCGGGTCGCGGCGAAGGCGACGTGAGCGGGTGGAAGGTGGACGATCACCGACTGGCGTTCTCGCAGTCCCCCTGGAATGCGCGAGCCGGTGTCGAGCGGAAGCCGCGCCGTGAGGCGGGGCGTCGTCTGCTCTTCGCCAAGAAGGAGTGTAGCCGTCACGGAGCCGAGGTCGCGTTCGAGGCGCAGGACCTCAGCGTGCCAGGTGTTCGGGGCGAGGGGCCGGGCCTGGGCGACAGGTCCCCGAGCATCGTCCGCACCGGGGAGGATGAGCTCAAGACGGTCAGTGCGGATGCTCGCGAACAGCGGCTCGCCCGGTCCGGCCCGCCCGTCAGACTCCCCTGGCGCGCCCGCCTGGCCGACGAGGTGGCCACGGATCTCACCGAGATCGCTGTGCGTCGCGAGCCCCGGCTCCCGCAACTCCACCTCGAACCCGGTTCGCCCGACAAGCGCCGCGACGTAGGCGGTCGCCGGCCCCGCGGCGATGGCTTCCGGTGTGCTGAGCTGCGTGATCGCACCTCGTTCGACGATCGCGATCCTGTCGGCCAGCGCAGCAGCATCCGCCGGGTCGTGCGTGACGACGAGGGCCGCACCCTCGAAATCCGCGAGCACGCGGCGCAGCTCGGCACGAACTTCCGAACGAGACTCCACGTCGAGGGCGGAGAGGGGCTCGTCGAGCAGAAGGACACGAGGCGAGGTCGCCAGCGCCCGGGCGAGCGCAACCTTCTGCGCCTGCCCTCCCGAGAGCTGGGCAGGGCGACGGGACGCGAGGTCGTGGATGCCGAGGCGCTCCAGCCATTCGGCGGCGACTCGGCGCGCCTCGCCGCGGCCGATTCCCCGAGCGCGCAGCCCGAAGGCGACGTTGTCGAGCGCGCTGAGGTGGCCGAAGAGGACGTAGTCCTGGAAGACGACGCCGAGCTGTCGCTCCCGCGCGCCGAGCCGGACGCCCCCCGGCGCCTCCTCCGCGAGACGGCCCCCAAGCTCCAAGGTGCCTCGTTCGAGTGCCGTCAAGCCGGCGATCGCGCGCAGGAGCGTCGACTTGCCTGCCCCGTTCGGGCCGAGCACGGCGAGCACCTCGCCAGGCCGCACCTCGAGCTCGTAGCTCGCGTGGAAGCCGCCGACGGCGACGCTCGCGCGGATGGCCAGCCCCGCGCTCATCCGCGCCGCCCCGAACCCCTCGCGCGCACCGACCCCGAGGCGCCGAGCACCGCTGGAGTCCCTGCGACGCCGGACACCCAGCGACCCCGCAACGCGAAGAGCACGACGACCGAGACGAGCAGCAGCAGGAGCGCGAGGGCGATCGCCGCATCCGGATCCGACTGCATGGCGAGGTAGGTGGAGATCGGCATCGTCCGAGTGACCCCGGGGAGGCTGCCCGCGAGGGTGATGGTCGCGCCGAACTCGCCGAGGGCGCGGGCGAAGGCGAGCACCGCACCGGCCCCGATCGCAGGCCCGACCATCGGCAGCGTGACCCGCGAGAAGGTGAACCAGCGGGTCGCGCCGAGCGTCGCCGCCGCGTCCTCGACCCGGCGGTCCGCCCCGAGCAGCGCCCCCTCGACAGCGATGACGAGGAACGGCAAGGCCACGAACGTCTGGGCGACGACAACCGCGGCGCTCGTGAACGGAAGGCTGAACCCGGTGAGCTGGGCGATCGGGGCGCCGAGCAGGCCGGAGCGGCCGAAGAGGAGCAGCAGTGCGAGGCCACCGACGACCGGCGGGAGCACAAGCGGCACAAGCACCAGCACCCGGACCACGCGATAGAGGCGCTGACCTGGCAGCTCCGCGAGCGAGACGAGCCACCACGCGAGCGGCACACCGATGACCAGGCAGACGGCCGTCGCCACGACGGCGCAGGAGAGCGAGAGCCACAGGGCCTGGCCGACGACCGGCTGAGCGACGATCTCCGGGAACTCAGCCCACGGCACGCGGAGGACGAGGGCCAGGATGGGCAGCGCGAGCAGCGCCAGAGCCACGAGCGCGAAGGGCGTCAGCGCCGCAGGCGGGCGGCGGCTCATCCCGGTCATGTCAGGCTGAGGAAGCCGGCTTCCTCGAAGACCTCGACGCCGCGGGCCGTCAGGATGAACTCGGTGAACGCGGCCGCCGCCTCAGGGTTCGGCGCCGCCTTGAGCGGGACGATGCCGTAGTTGTTGACAGCGTCGAGCGCTTCAGGGAACTCGATCGGGTCGACCTCGAGAGCCGCCGACTTCGCGTCGGTCGCGTAGACGAGGCCGGCGTCGACCTCCCCGAGACTCACCTTCGTGAGCACTGCCTTGACGTCGCTCTCGAGGGTGTCCGGCTTCGGCACGATGTCGGTCTGCTCGAAGATCTTCGCCGCGGCGGCGCCGCATGGCACCTCTTCGTCGCAGAGCGCGATCTTGAGCTTGGGGTCGGCGAAATCCTTCAGCCCCGTGATGCCAGCCGGGTTTCCTTCCGGGGTCACGATGACCAGCGCGTTGCGGGTGAACGTCGCCGGTGTCCACTCGACAAGCCCCGCATCCACGACCGTCCTCATCGTCGTGTCGTTCGCGGATGCGAAGACGTCGACGGGCGCCCCGCCCGTCACGATCTGCTCGGCCAGCGTCGAGCTGCCACCGAAGTTGAGCGTCACCGTGACGCCGGGGTGGTCGGCCTCGAACTCCTCCGCCAGCTGCGTGAACGTCTCGGTGAGCGAGGCGGCCGCGTAGACGGTGACGGTACCGGTCGGGCCTGTCTCGGTGGGCGATGGCATGGGGTCGGCGCTGCCGGAAGGTGTCGCCGGACCACCTGCGGGCGCGCAGCCCGCCAGGGCAGCCAGCAACAGCACGCCAGCGGAGGCGGCGAGCGCGCGCACCATCCCGAGTCTCCGCGTCTTACGCACTGTGCACTCCTTCGATTCCCACGTTGGTGGCCTTCACGCTCGCCACGACAAGGCTTCCGACCACGAGGCCGAGCTCGTCGACGGCCTCGCGCGAGACCAGTGAGACGATTCTGAACGGCCCCGCCTGGACGTCGACCTGGGCCATGACGGTGTCGAGCGTCAGCTTCGTGACGATGCCGCGCATCCGGTTGCGAGCGGATGCGGGTGGCAGCTCCACGAGGTCACCGCGCGCGTCGCTCTCCGCGAGCTCCTTCGCGAGGGAGGCGAGCTGCACGCCGGAGACCGTCTTCGCGCCAGCCTCGCCCTCGAGGTCGAGGCGGCCGCTCGCGCCCCAGCGTCGCAGGGTGTCATCGCTGACTCCGAGGAGCGAGGCTGCCTCGCTGACGCGGTATCGCTGTTCCGGCATGGGGGCATCTTCTCACGGTGAACCGCAGATGCGTCCGTCGAGTCCGCTTTCGACCCGCAGGTGCGCTCAGGATCGTCGGCTGAGCGCGAGCTCGCGGCGCTACCGGAGGATCTCGACGAGCAGCACCCACGCGTTGAGGGTCGCCCCGGCGAAGGTGAGGAGGAACCCCGCGGCCACCCAGGAGAGCGCCTCCCACGTGCCGAACGCGAGGACTCCGCCGATGAGCATCGGCAGGAGCTGCAGGACGGTGAACGCCACACGGAGGATGTGCTCGCGCAGGTGCCCGTTCGGATTCCTGAAGCCGATGACGCTCGTGCGCCAGTACAGCGCCGCCACGACCAGCGTGACGGCGAGTGTCACACCGCCGAACGCCATGTTGCTGATGCCGGGGATGAGGCCGGCCGCTCCGACGATGACGATGAGCAGCAGGGACGCGATGGTCGCGCCTGCCCTCGACGGCATGCTCTTGATCTTGATGATCATCGCGACGTTCACCGACATCGCCACGATGATGAGGCCGGCCAGAGCTGCGCCAGCGCCGACCGTGGCGACGAAGAAGCTCTCCCAGGCGTCGACGCTCATGCCTTGACCTCTTCCGTGGGCAGGATGCGGTCGGGGCGCGAGTAGATGACCATCGACTCCCCGCGGAGGAAGCCGATCAGCGTCATGCCGCTGGCTTCGGCGAGCTCGGCGGCGAGCGATGACGGCGCGGAGACGGCGGCGAGGATGGGGATGCCCGCCATCTTGGCCTTCTGCACGAGCTCGAAGCTCGATCGCCCTGAGACCTGCAGCACCGTTCCGGTGAGGGGCAGCCGGTCGTTCTGCACGGCCCAGCCGACGACCTTGTCGACGGCGTTGTGGCGGCCGACGTCCTCGCGCAGCACGAGCAGCCTGCCGGTGGCGGCGTCGAAGAGCGCGGCGGCGTGCAGGCCGCCCGTCTTCTCGAACACCGCCTGCTGCTCGCGGAGCTTGTCGGGGAACGTCACGAGCAGCCCCGCATCAAGCGTCACCGGGTCGCTCGCCACCTCGTAGCTGGAGGTCAGCTCGACGGCGTCGATGCTCGCCTTGCCGCAGAGCCCACACGAGCTGGTCGTGTAGAAGTTGCGCGCGAGGTCGGGGTCAGGCTGCGGGGTGTCCGCCGACAGGAGCACGTCGAGCACGTTGTAGGTGTTGAGCCCGTCGGCAGTGCCATCGGCGCCCGCGCAGTACATCGCCGACCGGAACTGATCGCCTCGGGCGATGACCCCCTCCGAGACGAGGAAACCCGCCGCGAGCTCGAAGTCGTTGCCAGGCGTGCGCATGGTGATCGCGAGCTGCTGGCCTCCGACGCGGATCTCGAGGGGCTCTTCGGCCGCGAGGAAGTCGGCCTTCCGGCTCGGGGGCTTCCCGAGACTCAGCCGCGTGACGCTTCGCCGCACCGTGATCCGACCCACGCGCCCATGCTAGCCGCCCCCGCGCATCCGCACGCGGACCTGCACCGGAACGACGCCGGTCCCGGGCGGCTCGGGATGCGGCGGTAGGGTGACGCCATGCGTCTCGCCCCGCTTGTCGACCCCTCCCCTGAACTCGGTGGTGACGAGCTCGCACGCACGGCACGCCAGCGCCGCCTGCCGGAGCTCGGTGAGATCGGCCAGCGTCGCCTCGCGGCGAGCAGGGTCGCCGTACTCGGCGCCGGCGGCCTCGGAGCCCCCGCCCTGCAGTACCTCGCGGCCGCCGGGGTCGGCACGATCGGCATCATCGACGCGGATGCGGTCGAGCCGAGCAACCTGCACCGGCAGGTCATCCACGGCATCGGCGACGTCGGCGCTCGCAAGACCGCGAGCGCTGCCCGCAGCCTCCGCGAGCTCGCGCCGGACGTCACCGTCATCGAACATGACGAGCGGCTCGACGAGTCCAACGCGACGCGTATCCTCGGCGGCTACGACCTGGTGCTCGACGGGGCAGACAACTTCGGGACCCGCTACGCCGTAGCCGACGCCTGCGAGCACCTCGGCCTCCCCCTCGTGTGGGGGTCCGTGCTTCGCTTCGACGCGCAGCTCAGCGTGTTCTGGTCGGCGCCGCCTGCCCCCGCCGTCGGCGTCACGCTACGGGACGTCTTCCCGGAGCCGCCGCCCGCCGGGTCCGTGCCGTCCTGCGCCGAGGCCGGCGTGCTCGGCGCGCTCTGCGGCATCGTCGGCTCGATGATGGCGGTCGAGGCGATCAAGCTCGTCACAGGCATCGGCGAGGTGCTGCTCGGCAGGCTCGTCGTGGTCGAGGCGCTCACGATGCGCGTCTCCGAGCTGCCGCTGCGCGCGGTCCCCCAGCAGCTCCCCGCACAGCCCTCGGCGCGGACCGCTGCCCGGGATCGGCCGGTGGCGCCCCCACCAGGGCAGCCGAGCCCGCTCGATTTCGACCCGACCCGGGACGCGCGCGGCCACTTCGTCGACGTGCGAGAGCCGGACGAGTACGCGGTCGACGCGATCCCCGGTGCCCATTCCCTCCCGCTCAGCGAGCTGATCCACCTCGAGCGAGAGCCAGAGGCTCTGACCGCTCGCCTGCGCCACCTTCTGCGTGAAGATGAGGCCGAGGTCCCCACACCGCTCAACCTCTACTGCGTCTCGGCGACGCGGGCACGACGTGCCGCGCTGCTGCTCGCCCCGCACGGCTACGAGGTGCGCGTCGTCCAGCCGTCGGCGCTCAGCCTGCTCCGGGCCCCAACCGGACTGCCGGACGCCGACGCAGCTCAGGCCGGGACGCTCGCATGATCGAGGTCGAGACCCAGCTGGCTCGCGTGCTCGCGGAGACACGGCCCCTGTCGAGCGAGACCGTTGCGCTCGCGGCAGCCCACGGGCGCGTCATCGCCGAGACCGTCGCCTCGAGGTACGCGCTGCCGCCGTGGACGAACTCCGCCATGGACGGCTACGCGGTGCGCTCCGCCGACGTGGCCACCGCGAGCGCGGACACCCCAGTCACCCTCGAGGTCGTCGCTGATCTGCCCGCCGGCGCGTCGGCGGACCCAGCCCTCTCGGCGGGGCAGGCCGCACGCATCATGACCGGTGCACCCGTCCCGGCGGACGCCGATGCGATCGTGCCCGTCGAGGCGACGGACGGAGGCGAGCGACGAGTGAGCGTCACCGCCCCCGCCGCCCCCGGCGTGCACATCCGCTCGGCTGGGGAGGACCGCCGGCCGGGTGATGCGCTCGTCTCGGCCGGGTCACGCGCCGGGGCCGAGGTGCTCTCCGCGCTGGCATCCGCCGGCTACGGCAGCATCGCCGTGGCTCGACGCCCTCGAGTCGCCGTCATCGCCACGGGCAGCGAGCTCGTCGCCCCTGGCGAGCCGCTCGACCGCGGCCAGATCCCTGATTCCAACTCGCTGCTCATCTCCTCGCTCGCCATCGAGCACGGGGCGGAGCTCGTCGAGGTCGTCAGGGTCTCCGACGACATCGCCGACCTCGACGCGGCGCTTCGGCGGCTCGCCGGCCGGTGCGACGTCATCGTGCTCACGGGTGGTGTGAGCATGGGCGCCTACGACCCCGTCAAGGAGCTCCTCTCTCCCGGCGGCCAGGTGAGCTTCGAGAAGGTCGCCATGCAGCCGGGCAAGCCGCAGGGCTTCGGCCGCCTCGGTGACCCCTGGGTCGGAGCGGGCGAGCCCGGCCCCCTCGTGTTCGGCCTCCCCGGCAACCCCGTGAGCGCCTGGGTCTCATTCCTCGTGTTCGTGCGGCCGTGTCTGCGCGCGCTGCAAGGCGCATCCCTCGTCGAGGATCCGCGGCTGAGCGCGCGAGCCGAGACCGGATGGCGCACCCCGCCGGGGCGCCGCCAGTACCTCCCCGCACGCATCCGCCTCACCGATGCGGGAGTCCTGGTCTCCCCGGCAGCCGCCCGTGGGTCCGGCTCGCACCTCGTGGGCAGCCTCGCCGACGCGAACGGCTACGCCATCGTCGATGCGAGCGTCGAGCGCGTGCAGGAGGGTGACCTGGTGCACGTCGTTCGGCTGATGTCGGACGTCGGTGCAAGACTCTGAGCATGACGAACTTCACGCACCTCGACGCAGCCGGCCACGCACGCATGGTCGACGTCACCGAGAAGCAGCCGACCGTGCGCGCCGCGACGGCGTCCGGCATGGTCTTCTGCGGCGAGCAGGTGCTGGAGGCGCTCACGAGCGACGCCGTGCCGAAGGGTGACGCGTTCGCGGTGGCGCGCATCGCCGGCATCCAGGGTGCGAAGAAGTGCGCCGAGCTCCTCCCGCTCGCCCACATCATCGGCGTGCACGGCGCGGCGGTCGACCTCGAGCTGCGCGACGACGGCGTGCTCATCACGGCGACCGTGCGCACGGCCGATCGCACGGGCGTCGAGATGGAGGCCTTCACCGCCGTCTCGGTTGCGGCGCTCGCGCTGGTCGACATGGTGAAGGGCATCGACAAGTCGGTGACGATCGGCGACATCAAGCTCATCGCGAAGACCGGCGGGAAGTCCGGGCCGTGGAAGCGCGAGCAGTAGGGCAGTCGCCCGGCGCGCCCACGGCGTCTGTCGGGTTCGACGCCGTCATCCTGGCCGGTGGCCGCGGCTCGCGCCTGGGAGGCGTGAGCAAGGGCGAGCTCGAGATCGGCGGTCGTCGCCTCGTCGACATCGCCGTTGTCGCCGCGAGGGATGCCGGGGCGAGACGGATCATCGTCGTCGGTCCGGTTGCCGTGGCTTCACCTGCCGTGGTCGTGCGCGAGGAGCACCCGTTCGGCGGGCCGGCGGCTGGGCTGGCGGCGGCTCTCCCGAGCGTCGAGTCGCCGCGTGTCCTGCTGCTCGCCTGCGACCTCCCGCGCGCCGCCGAGCTCGTCGCGCTGCTGGTCGGGCGCCTCGAGTCGCAGCCGGCCGGGCTGTGCGCGGCGGACAACGCCTCCGGCCCGGACGGCGCTGTGATCGTCGACTCGGATGGGCGCGTGCAGTGGCTCGCTGGGCTCTACCGCGCCGAGGCGGTGAAGCATGCGCTCGCGAACTCTCCGGGATCGGGCGCGCACGGCCTCCCTCTCCGCCGGGTCCTCGAGCACCTCGATCTCGCGCGAGTGCTCGACGAGACCGGCGCCACCGCAGACATCGATACCCCCGAGCAGCTGGAGGCGGCACGCGCCCTGGCCGCCGCCTCCGCCTCCCCAGGCCTGCCGACAGACCAGCCGACAACGAGGAAGGAACCGTCAGCGATGACCGAGAAGCCCAAGCATCTGCCCCCTGAGGCGCTCGACGCGTGGCTTGCCGAAGCCAAACGCGTGCTCGAGCTCGACGACGACATCGACGTCGCCGCCGTCCTCGATGTCGCCAGGGACGTCGCCCACAACGTCGCTCGGCCCGCGGCGCCACTCACGACGTTCGCGCTCGGGCTCGCGCTGGGGCGGCAGAGCTCTGCCGCAGACTCCCCCGAGGTGTTCGCGCGCCTCGCCGAGCTCGTCACCGAACGGGCTCTCGCCTGGGAGCATCAGGCATGAGCGCGGCGTCGCGAGTGCGCGTCTTCGCCGGCGCCGCCGAGGCCGTGGGCGGCAGCGAGTTCGCGGTCGAGGTCGACTCGATCGGCGCGCTGTTGACGGCGCTCAACCCGTCGGCTGACGCTCACATCGCCGAAGTCCTCGCGCGCTGCTCCTTCCTCGTGGACGGGGTGCGAACCTCCGACGCCGGCGCGACCATCGCGCCCGGAGCATCCGTCGACGTGCTCCCGCCCTTCGCTGGCGGCTGATCGCTGCCGACCGCCAGGCGCGGCGCGAACGGCCGACTGCGCGTCGCCCGCTAGCCGCCGATCGCGTTCATGCCGCGGGCAGGCTGCAGGAAGCTGGGGTCGTTGATGGCGTGCCCGGGCAGCTTGTTGTGGATGCACGAACGCAGCATCGCGTCGACCGCCAGTTCCGAGTCGGTCCAGTTCCCAGCCGCGTGGCGTGCTCGCGCGGCATCGTCGGCGTCGAGCGCGAAGCTCGGGTCCGCGCGGAGGATCGGCATGAGGTCGTACTCGCTCGTCGAGAACAGGCAGTTGCGGAGCTGCCCGTCAGCCGTGAGCCGCAGGCGGTCGCAGTTCCCGCAGAACGGCGCCGTGACGGAGGCGATGACACCGACCGTGTGCGGCCCGCCGTCGATGGTCCACCGTTCGGCCGGCGCACCGCCGCGTCCGGGGACCGGGGCGAGCTCGAATCTCGCGCCGAGGGCCTCGAGGATCTCCTCCCGGGTCACCATCTGCATGCGATCCCAGGTGTGGCCGGCATCGAGCGGCATCTGCTCGATGAAGCGCATCTGCGCGTCGTGCTCCATGGCGAACTCCACGAGCTCCACGATCTCGTCGTCGTTCACGCCGCGCATGGCGACGGCGTTGAGCTTGAGCGGGCGCAGCGACGACGCCTGCGCGGCGCGGATGCCGGCGAGCACCTCGTCGAGCTTGTCGCGCCGGGTGAGGGACGTGAAGCGGTCGCGTCGCAGGGTGTCGATGGACACGTTGAGACGGTCGAGACCCGCGTCGATGAGCTGCGGCAGCATCCGCGGCAGGAGGATGCCGTTGGTGGTCATCGCCACTTGCACGCGTCCGTTCGGCCCCTCGATCGCAGAGATGCGCCGCACGATGTCGGCGGCGTCGCGGCGAAGGAGCGGCTCCCCGCCGGTCAGTCGAAACGTCGTGATTCCGGATGCGGCGGCGAGCTGCGCGATGCGCACGATCTGGTCGGTCGTGAGGATGCTGTCCTTCTCGAGGAACTCGTTGCCCTCCGCCGGCATGCAGTACGTGCAGCGCAGGGAGCACTTGTCGGTCAGCGAGATGCGGAGGTCGCGGTGCACGCGCCCGTGCGTGTCGACAAGCGGGGCCCCGGGCGCAGCTGCGAGCTGCGGCTCCACGAGCCGTGGCCTGCGCGAGATCGTGACGGGCACTGCGCTCATGGCAGGCCGACCCAGGATGCGGCGCCGTCAGCCTCGTGCTGGTGCTTCCAGATCGGCACCTCGGACTTCACGTCTTCGACGAGGGCGCGGCTCACGTCGTAGGCCTCGCCGCGGTGGGCGCTCGAGACGCAGGCGATGAGTGCGATGTCGCCGACCTTCAGGTGCCCGATCCGGTGACTCACAGCGATTCGGACGCCGTCTTGAGCATGGGCCGTGACGAGCCCCTCGAGCACGCGCTCGGCGTCTGGGTGCGCGGTGTAGTCGAGCGAGACGACGCGGCCGGCGGCCTCCGGGTCGTGGTCTCGGATCTGCCCGACGAAGGTCACGACGGCGCCCGCTCGGGGGTCGTCGACGGCGGCGAGATGCTCGGCGAGCAGGAGCTCGTCGGTGGTCACGCGGGCGAGGGGGGTGCCGGTCACGAAGGGTGGTCTCCGCCACGCAGCTGGTCGAGGATGTGCGGGATGAGGGGCGCCAGCAGCGCCACGCCGTCGCGGGCCGCGCCGGGTGAGCCCGCGAGGTTCACGACGAGGCTCGGCGCTCCGCGGCCAGGTCGGTCGATGATGCCGGCGAGACCGCGCGAGAGGATCGCGGTCGGCACCCGGTCGCGGGCTGTGGCCCTGAGTGCTTCGGCGATGCCGGGCAGCTCACGCGTGATCAGCGGCCAGGTGGCCTCCGGCGTCTCGTCGCGCGGCGAGAGCCCGGTGCCCCCGAGCGTGACGATGAGCTGCGCGCCAGCATCCGCTGCGTGCGCGATGGCATCGCGCACGACGGTCGCACCGTCCGGGACGACCGAGAGGGCGACGGAGGTGTAGCCGTGCCTCGCGAGTGCGTCGACCGCCGCGGGACCGGAGAGGTCCTCGCGCTCGCCCCGAGCCGAGCGATCGGAGACCGTGATGACGGCGATCGTCGCCTGCTGCTCTTCGTTCGATGCTTGCCGCTCGAGGGACGCTTCCTGCATGGGTCGAGCGTACCTGCTCGGCTCTCGGGGAAGCCCTGCTCAGGCCGCGAGCGCGCCGGTCGCTGCGGCGATGCCGAGGAGCACCACGGCGAGGAGGGGGAAGCCCCCCTGGATGCTGCCCGCGCGCAGCTTCGTGCGGTCGCTCGTGACGAGCACCAGGGCGGCGAGCAGCATGGACCCGGCGCCGGCGAAGATCAGCGTCGCCCCGATCGCTGGGTGACCTGCGACCGTGAGCACGACCCCCAGGCCGGCCATGATCGCGAGGAACAAGTTGTAGAAGCCCTGGTTGAAGGCCAGCGACTTCGTGGTCTCGGCGACCTCGAGCGACGGGATGCCGAACGTTCTCCGAGTCGATTCGGCCGTCCATCGGAGGGATTCGAGGATGAAGATGTAGACGTGCACGAGGGCCGCGAGAGCGGCGAAGACGAGGGCGGCGACAAGCACGAGATGCTCCTAGATCGGTGTATTCTGAAACGAACGTTACAGTATCGGGGGCCAGATGGCACGCACGAAGAACTTCGAGCAGGATGACGCGGTTCGACGGGCGCGCACGCTCTTCTGGCGCCAAGGCTACGACTCCGCATCCACGAGCGACATCGAGGCCGCGACCGGCTTGAGTCGGTCGAGCATCTACAACACCTTCGGCAGCAAGCGAGGACTCTTCGACGCCGCCGTGCAGAGCTACCTCGACGACGTCGTGCATCCCTTGCTCGCGCCGCTGCTCGCCGAGCCCGTCTCCGCGTCCGCCCTCGATGACTACCTCGCGAGACTCTCGGCAGCCGTCGCCGCACAGGGTCAACGAGACGACGTGCGCGGCTGCCTCCTCCTCGCCACCGCCGCGAGCTCACTTGCACGAGACCCAGCGGTTCGCGACACCATCGCCGACTATCGCGCGACACTCGAGCGGGCGATCCTCCGCGGCACCGCCGCACTCGGCTACCCCCGCGAGACCGGCGCCCTGGTGACGTCAGCGGTCGTCGGGGCGCTGACCATCGCGCGCGTCGACACTCGCGCGGCGACGGATGCACTCGAGGCCGCCCGCGCCGCCGTCCGCGCCTGATCCAGTGACCCCTCGGAGATTCATCAACTCAGTGGTTGACAAGCGCGCAACCCGGTCGCAGACTTGAACCATCAACCATCTGGTTGACAAAACACCCCGAGGAGCCATGGACCACGACGCGCTCTCCCCCGTCTTCGCCGCACTCGCCGACCCGACTCGACGAGACCTCATCGCCAGGCTCGCCGATGGCGACGCGACGGTCGGCGACCTCGCCGCCCCCTACGACGTCTCCGTGCAGGCCATCTCGAAACACCTCCGCGTTCTCGAGGATTCCGGACTGGTCTCCCGCACGAGCGACGCGGTCCGCGCTCCCCGCCACCTCGAAGCGGAGGTCCTCAGCCTGATGACCAAATGGATAGAGCGCTACCAGGCGACCGCCGAGACCAGATTCCGCCGACTCGACGCGCTCCTCGAGTCCCAGACCGACCAGACCCCACCCACAGCAGCAGCACCCGAGAAAGGAACACCATCATGAGCACCACCTCAGCCAAGGACACCGTCGTCACCGTCGGCGAGGACCTCCCGAACATCACCGTCGTCCGCGAGTTCGACGCCACACCCGAGCGCGTCTTCTTCGCGTTCATCGACCCCGACCTCTTCACCAAATGGGTGGGCCCGCACGACGTCTCCACCAACATCGACCACTGGAACGCCGTCACGGGAGGCGCCTACCGCTGGGTGAACCTGCAGGGCGGCGAGGAGATCGCGAGGTTCTTCGGCTCGTTCCACGAGATCCGCGAGAACGAGCGCATCGTACAGACGCAGACCTTCGAGATGATCCCGGACGGCGTCCTGCTCGAGACCATCACCTTCGAGGCACTCGAGGGCGGCCGCACGAGGGTCACGAGCACGAGCCTGCTCGAGTCCTTCCAGATGCGCGACGGCCTGGTAGCGAGCGGCATGGAGCACGGCGTGCGGGACGGCTACGAGAAGCTCGACGCGCTCCTCGCCGCGTGAACGGCCCTCCCGACGCGCGCATCTGACGCCAGGCCCGGCCGGTTTGCGTGCTGAAAGCCCCGAGATCCAGCACCACGTGCCGGGTCCGGGGCTTTCATCACGCAAGTTGGTCAGGCGAGGAGGAGGCCAAGCGTGGTGCTCAGGCCGCGAGCGCCGCCCGGGGCAGCCGATCGAAGAGCTTGTCGAAGACGGCCAGCCGGTCGAACTGCAGTGCGTAGTCCCTCGCCTGGACGGCGAGCAGTCGGCGTTCGGCGGCGCTCGTCTCGAGCACGGCCGTGTTGAGCGCCTCGGCGATCGACGACGGACTGTTGACGGGCACGATGATGGCGTGGTCACCGACGGCCTCCCCCACCCCTCCCGTGACGGTCGTGATGACGGGGCCTCCACCTGCGAGCATCTTCTCCGCGAGCGCGATCCCGAAGGTCTCGATGAACTCCGGGCGCGGCTTCGTCGGCAGCACGAACGCGGCGCAGCCCGCCATGAGGAAGGGCTTCTCCGCGTCGCCGACGTCTTCGAGGAAGTGGATGCGGTGGGCGAGCGGCGACGCGGCCCCGATGGCCTTGAGCTCCTCGGCCTGCGGCCCGCGCCCGGCGATGACGAGCTGGATGTCGGGGTCGTCGGCGACGCGGGACTGCTCGAAGCCCGCGATGAGGTCCTCGACGCCCTTCGCCTCGGTGAGGCGCGACAGGAACATGACGTAGCCGTCGCGCTTCAGCCCGCGCGCCTCGACGGCGGCGGTGATGTCGGTGTCCGCGAGGCCGACGTAGGCGCTCGAGTCGATGGCCGGGTAGGAGATCTCGATGCGGTCTTCGCACTGGGGCGCGTAGCGGGTGCCGTGCTGCGCGTCCACCTTCGCCGCCTCCCCCACGATGAGGTCGCGCGTGTACTCGGAGACGGCGACGCAGACGTCCTGCGACAGGTAGGCGGAGAGGATGTGGGCGGCGGCCCCGAGGCGGCCTTCCTCGACGGCGTGCTTGACGACGTTGGTGACGTCGGATCCGACTGCCTCGGCGATCGTCGTCACGTTGACGGGGAGGCCCGTCGAGCGTGCGACGGTGAGCGCCTCGGCCACGGCGAGCGTGTGCGGGCTGAGGTACAGCGACATGCACACGGTCGGGACTCCGTCGGTGAAGAGCTCGACGAGGCGCCCGATGAGGCCGGCGAGGTAGCGGCCGTCTGGCACCTTGTAGTCGCCGACGGGTGCTGGTCGGTCGACGAAGATGCCGTCGCTGTATGGCATGACGGTCTCGAGCGGCTTGAGCGGCAGCCCTGCCGCTTGGAGGCGCTCGATGGGCCAGGTGACGATGCGGACTTCGTCGAAGCCGCGCAGGCGTGCGGCTTCCGCGAGGTTGCGGGCTTCCACGGAGTGCCCGCAGATGACCGGATCGGCGCGGACGACGATCACGAGGCGGTTCTGGATCTTGTTCATGAGGGCCCTCCCGGGGTTGGTGTCGACGGCAGGCCGTCGGCGGTGGGTGGTGGTTCGGGTGAGGTGATGGGGGCGGATGCTGGGGCTGGGAACGAGGTGGGGAGGTCCTGCTCACGGGTTCCCCAGTCGCTCGGCTCGGGTCCGAGCTCGAGGTGGAGCTCCTGCGCGGCCATGAGCTCGCTCGGCGAGAGCCAGCTGCGAGCGAGTGGGCGCCCGTCGAGGTGGGCGCTCTGCACGTACTGCACTGGTCCGCCGTGGGTGGGCTCGCGGAAGCCCGTTGTGGTGATGCGGAAGCGCTCGCCGTAGACCGCGAGCGAGGACTCCGCGAAGGCTGGGGCGTTGACGAGGAAGCTCGCCTGGCCTGCGACGGGGAACAGCCCGAGCGAGGCCCAGACGTACCAGGAGCTGAGGCCGCCGGAGTCGTCGTTGCCGGGCAGGCCGCCCCGTCCGGTCGCATACTGCTGGGTGATGACGGCGTGCACGATCTCGGCGGTGCGGTCCGGTCGCCCCGCGTAGTGGTAGGCCCAGGGGGCCTCCATGTCCGGCTCGTTGTTGAGGCCCTCGAAGCGGCCGAGTGCGTAGCCGGCGGCGAGCTCCTCGATGCCAGGCGTGCGGCCTGGCTGCTTCACGGGCGGCGCGCCGTAGCCGAAGAACTCGTCGAGCTGGGCCACGAAGCCCTCCGGCCCGCCGCTCAGCTGCATCCGCCCCGCCATGTCGTGGAGGATGCGGAACGAGTAGTTGTGCTTGGAGCCCTCGTAGAAGTTCGAGTCGACGAGCAGGCCCGTCTCGGGGTCGAACGCCCCCTTCCACTGCCCTGCGCGCTTCTCGAGCTGCTGCACGAGCTGCAGGTCGCCGACGCGGGCGGCGACGCGGGCCGTGCACCAGTAGCCGAACGCGAGGTCGAGCGTGTGGGTGATGGGGTGGGCGACGCCGCGCAGCAGGAACTCCTCGCCGTAGGTGCGCCGCAGGTCGTCGGCCATGTGCACGAGCGCCCAGTCCCAGTCGATGCCGGGCAGTCCGAGCTGGCAGAGGTCGGCGAGGAAGGTGTGCGCGAGCGCGCTGCCCTGCCGGGAGAAGCGGTCGCTGCCCTTGGCCATGCGGTAGCCGATGGGGAAGTTGCCTTCCTCCTCGCAGATGGTGAGGAGCGCGTTGGCGAGTTCGACGGCCTTGTCGGGGCGTAGCGCGGTGAGCAGGGGCAGCTGGGTGCGGTAGATGTCCCACATCGTCGAGAGGTCGAAGACGAAGGGCCCGTCGCTCGGCCAGAAGGGGCTCTCGTTGAGCGCGAACGATGGTTTCACGAACGAGTGGTAGAGGGCGGTCGAGAAGACCGTCTCGCGCTCGGTGGAGCCAGTGTCGACGTCGATCTCGTCGAGCAGGCTCTGCCAGTCGCGCTCGGTCTCGGCGAGCCGGTCGGCGAACCTGGCCTCCCCGTCGCCGCAGTCGTCTCTGAGGTTCTGCTCGGCCTGCTCGACGCCGCGGAGCGAGAAGCCGATGCGCACCTCGATGACCTGTCCTTCCTCGCTGGGACCAGCCCACATGAGGCCGAAGGGGCGCAGCGTGGTGGGGCGGATGTGGTCGAAGTCGAGGCGAGTGCCGCCCGGCATGAGGCGACGGTCGTGCCAGAGCAGCTGCCGCCACTGAGGCGTGTCGCACTCGATGTGCACGGCGAGCGGAGCGCCTTCGGCCACGATCTCGCCCGTCGCGACGCCCGGCCTGACCGTCTCGAGGTGGGCCCGCAGCGGCACCGTGGCTCCGTAGGGAATGGCGAGGCCGCCCAGGGAGAAGTCGATCACGACTCGCGCGCTCGCGTGCTTGGGGAACGTGTACCGGTGCACCGCGCTCTTGGGGCCGACGGTGATCTCGGCGCGGATCCCGTTGCCGAGCGTCGCCGCGTAGTAGCCGGGCGAGGCGTCCTCGTCGTCGAGCGACCAGGTGCGGCCGAGCACGTCGAGCGGCTCGGTCATCGGCGTCACGCGGAAGTAGTTGTAGTACTTGCGGATCGCGCCCGTGCCCGACTGCTGGAAGTGGGTGAAGCCAGAGGCGAGAGACCGGTCGTAGATCGTCTCCGGCACGCCCTCGAGGCTCAGGTCGTATCGGCCGTAGCCCGTCGGGTACGCGCCCGAGTAGGCGCAGGCTGACACCATGCCGAGCGGATAGGTGGCACCGGGATGCGTGTTGCCGATCTGCGGCTTCGGCCACCACCAGGTCGCGGCGAGGCCCGTCTGCGGCGGCAGCGCGGTGGGCTCTGTGCCGATGAACGGGTCTACTCGGGTGGTCATGCTGTGAGCCTGAAGGGGCCCTGCTACGGGCGTGTGGACGCCAGGTTACGTTCGCGCGTCGGGAGACTGTGCACGCCCTGGGCCGAGGCGACGCCTGACGGTTCCGAGACTGGTCAGACGAGCGGCCGGTCGCGTCGGATGCGCCGGCGCACGTCAGCGAGGAGGAGCCGGTAGACGAGGCTGGACGCGGCGAGCGGCAGCGCTCGCTCGATGCGCACGAGCCGCGCCCGCTGGCGCACGAACCACGCCTCGTCCGCGGCAGTCCACCGCACCCGCAGCGCGCGGCGGAACTCGGGCGGCAGGAAGCCGATGGTGAGCCGCTGATGCCAGGCCCGCATCCGCTCGGGCAGCACCCCAGCCGCGAACCCGAGCCGTGCGACGTCGAGCAGGTAGGTGCGCACCTCGTCGTCGACGCGGAGCTTCGCGACCTCCGCGTTCCAGTACGCGTCGAACGCGACCAGGTTGCCGGGCCAGGCACTCGGCGGCATCTGCAGGGTCGTGCCGAACACCCGCCCCTCGAGGAGGAAGCGCTCCGCGGTCGCGGTCGGCTGCGGCCCCTCGACGAGGTCGAGCACGTCGCGCGAGCCGACGAACAGGCACGCGGCCACCCACTTCTGCAGGTCGACCCAGAGCGCCGAGTACTCCTCGGTCGCGCGAGGGTCGCGGTCGGAGCGGACCTGCGCGTGCTGGCGCGTGACCGCCCTGCGGTACGCGCGGCGTTCATCCGGCGTGCCGAGCACGGCCACCGCGAGGTAGCTCAGCGTTGTCCTGGTGCGCTTGATCGGATGCACGTCGAGCCGACCGCTGCGCACCCGGCTGTGCGCGACGCCCTGCCCCACGGCAGGGTTGGAGAGCTGCATGATGACGTTCGCCGCCCCCATGGTCAGGGCCAGCAGTCGCGAACTGCGCGGGAGCTCGATGCAGACGAGGTCGTCGACGGACGCCGCCGTCCACCGCTCAGATGGGGCAGCACCCTCCGCTGCTCGAGCCCCGATGTCAGAGGCCGTGCGCACTCAAGCTCTTCGCGATCGCCTTCAGTTCGGTGCTCGAGCAGCCAGCGAGTGGCGAGGCGCGCTTGAGCGCCGCGATCGCGAGCTTTCGAACGCGCTTGCCCTCGGCCGTCAGCGTGACCACCCGTGAGCGCCGGTCGTGCTCGCTCTCACGCCGCTCGACCAGGCCGCGGTCGACGAGCCGATCCGAGACGAAGGTCAGGTTCGACGCGTTGCAGTGCAGCTTCGTCGCGAGCTCTTTCATGGCGGGCGGCTCACGGTCGGGGTCGATCGCCCAGAGCGCCTGCGCGGTCGCGAAGGTCAATCCGAGCGCTTCGAGCTCCCGCTCAGCAGCCACATTGGTGCTCTGCGCGGTTTCGTAGACGGCACGCATCGCCCGTTCCAGCGAATCCATATTCAGTACCTTACGCCACGGAAATATTTCAGCAATCGAAGCGTTGTACTCTGAGTCTCGAAACGTTCGAGGCTTGAAGGAGTGTGACGATGAAGACCTTCGCCATCACCGGTGCCACGCAGGGTGTGGGCTACTTCGCCGCGGAAGAGCTCGCCCGCCGCGGCCACCACGTCGTCCTGCTGGGGCGCAGTGTCGAGAAGCTGAACAGAGCCCTCATCTCCATCACCGAGCAGGTGCCGGATGCGAGCACGAGCCGCATCCTCCTCGACCTGACCTCCAGCGAGTCCATCGCCAGCGCAGCCGCCTCCCTGAGCGCCCGCGAGCGCCTCGACGGCGTGCTGCTGAACGCCGCGCACGTCTCCCCCGGCGCGCACCGCGAGCAGGACTCCGAGGGTCGTGAGCTCACGATGTCGACGAACCACCTCGGGCACTTCGAACTGACCGCGCAGCTCATGGACGCGCTCGTGGCCACGAAGCCCGCCCTCGACGGGGAGGCGCCGGAGAAGAGCCGCGTCGTCGCGGTCGGCAGCCTCGCGACGCGCATCTACCCCTTCGACCTCGAAGACTGGCAGAGCACCCACCTGTACGAGCCGAAGCGCGCCTACGCCGCGTCGAAGCACGCCCTCGAGATGTTCACGTTCGAACTCGACCGACGGCTGCAGGCCGCCGGGGCACCCGCGGAAGCGCTCGTCGTCGACCCGGGCATCCCCGTCAACGGCGCGACGCCGCCACGCACAGGCGTCAGCGAGCCAACCGCGTGGCAGCGCTTCGCATCCCGCCTCGCCGGCCCGTTCGCCCATGGCAAGCACCGTGCGGCGGCCATTGCCGTGCACGCGCTCACGAGCGACGCCGTCGCCGGCGGCGACTACCTCGGCCCGGCACGCACCCTGCGCGGCACCCCCGTGAAGCTCGACAAGCCGGCGACGCAGCGCGACCGGGAGCGAGCGGCGCGCCTCTGGCACCTCAGCGAGGCGTCGACCTCCGCGACGTTTCGCCTGAGCGAGACGGTCAGCTGAGGCGCGGCCGCGTCACACCTCGACCGCGCCCCCGACCCGGCTCAGGTGCTCGCGCAGCGTGAGCGCGGGCTCGGCGCGGCGGGCCTGCACATAGGCGGAGAAGCGCACCTGGTCCCGGAGGCTCGTGCCGAGGCGGATGCGCGATGCCTGCGCGCGCTCGACGTCGCGGATCTGCAGGGCGTGCATGAGCACCTCGTTGGCACGATCCTCCGGCACGAAGAGCAGACCGTCCTCGTCGCCGAAGACGGTGTCGCGCGTGCGGATGGTGTGCTCTCCGAACTCGGCCGACGCGAACGTGTTGCGTCGCCGCTCGTCCAGCCGTCGGGGCCCAGCAGGCAGCGCGCCGAGACTGAAGACCGGGAGACGGATGCCGCGGATGTCGCGGGTGTCCCGGTGGAGCCCCCAGATGGCGATGCCGGCGAGACCAGCCGCCTTGGCCTCGAGGACGACAAGATCACCCACGCAGCTCTCGTCAGAGCGTCCCTGGTTGTCGACGATGAGCACGTCCCCGGGATGCGCCCGCTCGATGACCTCGAGGAACACGTCGACGCTGCCGAAATGACGCACGGGCAGGCACCGACCAGCCACTCTCGTCGCCCGACCGGAAACGGACGTCAGCCCCGGCGGGCCGCAACGCACCTCAACCCCGGCTCGGACGCATCCGTCGGCGATGTGCGCCGTCGAGAGCCCCGTCGCATCGGTCCACAATTGCGCGATCTCCTGCACAGACGACTCCCCTGAACCTCACTCGAGCACTCGTCTCCGAGTGCCTGAACGCCCCCACGTTCGGCGAGGTCACGATACGGCATGCGCAGGTGTGAAACACTCTGCACATGGACGCGCACGAGATTCGCAATGCCTACCTCGACTACCAGGAGCGGCTCGGGCACGTCAGGATCGACCGAGCCCCGCTCATCCCCCGCGGAGACGGCTCGACGCTCTTCACGGGAAGCGGCATGCAGGCCCTCCTCCCCTACCTCCTCGGCGAGGACCACCCGGACGGCACACGCCTCACGGACAGCCAGCCTTGCGTCCGCGCGCAGGACATCGACGACGTGGGCGACAACCGCCACACGACCTTCTTCGAGATGCTCGGCAACTGGAGTCTCGGCGATTACTTCAAGGCCGAGCAGATCCCTGCTTTCCTCTCGTTCCTCGTCGACACGGTGGGCCTCGACCCGAACCGCCTGTACGTGACGGCCTTCATCGGCGACGAGGCTGCCGGCATCCCGCGCGACGACGAGGCGGCCAGCATCTGGCAGAAGGCCTTCGCGGAGCGCGGCATCGAAGCTGGCATCGTCGAGATGGGCAGCCAGGCCGACGGCGACGCACGCGGCGTGCAGCCCGGCGAGCGCATCTTCTTCTACGACGGCAGCGAGAACTGGTGGTCGCGCGGCGGATCGCTGCAGGCGACGCCCATCGGAGACCCCTGCGGACCAGACAGCGAGGTGTTCTACGACTTCGGACCCGAGCACCACGACCCGTCCTACGGTGCGGCGCACCCCGCGAGCGACAGCGGCCAGTTCATGGAGATCGGCAACCAGGTCTTCATGCAGTACCGGCGACAGGAGGACGGATCGTTCGTCGAGCTGGAGCGACGCAACGTCGACTTCGGCGGCGGCCTCGAGCGCATCGCGGCGGCGGCCATCGACTCCCCGGACGTGTTCCGCATCTCGCTCCTGCGCCCCATCGTCGAGCAGATCGAGCAGCTGAGCGGCGAGAGCTACGAAGCGCACACGCTGTCGATGCGCATCATCGCCGACCACCTCCGCGGCGCCACCTTCCTCGCCGTCGACGGTGTCGTGCCCTCGAACAAGGAGCAGGGCTACGTCATGCGGCGCCTCGTCCGCCGCGCGATCCGCGAGGCGCTCATCCTGGGCATCTCGGAGAACTTCTTCGCCGAGCTCGTTCCCACGATCGCCGACCTCTACGTCGACGACTACCCGGAGGTGCGCGAACGCCGCGACCAGGTCGTCGCGGTGCTCGTCAAGGAGGAGCGCTCGTTCCGCCGCACCCTCAAGGGTGGCCTCAAGGCGCTCGCCGCCTACAAGGGCTCGACCCTCACCGGTGCTGATGTGTTCCTGCTCTCCGACACCCACGGGTTCCCCCGCGAGCTGAGCGTCGAGGAGGCGAAGCGCCAGGGCATCGAGGTCGACCCCGCTTGGGAGGCGGAGTTCCTCGCAGCGCTGGAGGAGCAGCGTGCTCGCTCGCGCGGCGCGACGAAGCTGGGCACCGCTGGCCTTCCACACCAGGAGACAAAGGCTCAGCAGGAGTCGCAGGCCCCCAAGGACCAGGGATGATGTTCCGCTGGCGCCGGAAGTCTCGAACCTCCTCGACAAGTCAGCAGACGAAGCCGAAGAAGAAGGCCGGGCTGCCGCCCGTCATCTTCCCTGAGCTCTCCGAGGCGATCGACGACGGGCTGCTGCTCGCGCTGCGCATCGTCAGGCTCGACGTGAAGAACGCCATCATCAAGCGCACGGTCGGCGAGAAGGTGCCGTTCGCCGCAGCCGACTATCGCGAGGCCGCGAACGCGTCCCTCGACCGGGTTCTCAAGGAGCTCCGGTACTCGGCGGAGCGCGTGGCCGGTGTGCGAGACCGCGCGAGGCCTGGTCGCTCGCTGAGCGCGCACGACTACCGCCACGCCGACATCGAGACGCTGAGCTTCCGTGAGCGGGCGTCTCAGGCGGTGAGCGAGCGGATCGAGTCGGAACGCGAGGACGAGGCGTACGTGGACGGCCTCATCGAGCAGGCGCGAGCCGACGCGTGGGCCGAGATCTCCGCGCACATCGAGCATGAACTGCTCGACCCGTGGTCGAAGGGCAGTCCGCGGATGCAGCTGCCGACCTCGCCGGAGGACGACCCGGAGCGCGGTGAGCGCTTCGACGACCTCGAGAAGGAGCTGCGGAAGCTCGCTCGTGAGGCGAAGATCCAGGAGCGTCGCGACGCGAAGCAGCGCGAACGCTCCTGAGCCTCGTGCTCTGGCCCCGCGGGAGTGTCACCCCCGCGGTCGTGACCCGCACCCCGCCTACTTGGCGAGGATCGAGTAGAGGGCCTTGCGAGCGTCGTCGAGCACCTTGGTGGCTTCCTGCTGCTGCTCCTCGGTCGCGCCGAGGCGGAACTGCTGCATGACGCCCATGAACTGCATCGCGGACTC
This sequence comes from Pseudoclavibacter sp. JAI123, assembly GCF_013409665.1. Lineage (NCBI taxonomy): Bacteria > Bacillati > Actinomycetota > Actinomycetes > Micrococcales > Microbacteriaceae > Pseudoclavibacter > Pseudoclavibacter sp. JAI123. Next base: position 2,579,908 of record NZ_JACCCM010000001.1, read on the forward strand.
TCGCAGGCCGGTCGCCGTCTCCGACATACCGGCGACGCCGCGCCAGCCCTGCTCGAGCTCCTCGGCGTGCTCGGACACGTACGTGCGGCCAGCTTCGCTGAGCTCGAAGACCGGCTTCTTCTCGGTGCCGCCCTGCTCGATGAGCTCCTCGTCGACCAGCTGCTGCAGCGTCGGGTAGACAGAGCCGGGGCTCGGGCGCCAGACGCCGTCGGTCTTCTCGGCGATGCCCTTGATCAGGCCGTAGCCGTTCGAGGGCCCCTCGGCGAGGAGGGAGAGGATGGCGGCGCGGACGTCGCCCTTGCCAGCGCGGCGGTGGCCGCGTGGACCGAACTTGGGCCCGAAGCCGGGGCCGTGACCCGCGCCCGGCCCGAACCCGGGGCCGAAGCCTCGTCCGGGACCGAAGCCGTGCGAGAACCGTCGGACGCGCTCGTCCTGCTGGTGCTCCTGGCCGTAACCGTGACCGCGACCACCCTCGTGGGAGTGTCCCCGTTCGGTTTCGAACGGGTGGTGATTGTGAGTGAAGTGCTTGCGCATTGAATGAACCTTTCTGCCGGAGCTGCACGCTGCAGCTCCGATAGCTCGACGATATATCGGTGAATGATCGGTGTCAAGCGATATATCGGAGAATGTTCGAGAGCTTCGGGCTGAGGCCTCAGCCCCGCGCGTCCCGGCGCCTCCGAAGCTCGGGCATGACGCACTCACTGAGCAGGGGCGCAAGGTCCCGCAGGTCAGCATCCGGCCCCGGGTACGCATCCACCCAGCGCAGCTCCTCGATCTCGGCCCGCGCGTTCGGCTCACCGGTGAGCGCAGCGAGGTAGACGGTGCCGACCAGGTCGGTCGCCGCCTCGTTGGCAGCCGCGGTCGTCCACTCGCCGAGGAAGGCGACCTCGGCATCGTCGAGCACGATGCCGACCTCCTCCTCGATCTCCCGGATCGCGGCGGCCTTGGGCGACTCCCCCGGCTCGAGCTTGCCGCCGGGAAGCATGAACTTCGTCGTCCCTCGCTTGCGAACCGTGAGCACCCGCCCCTCGGAGTCTTCGAAGCAGATGGCGGCGACGGTAAGCACAGGAGCGGGCACGCACCAAGGATAGGTGCGTGCCCGCCGTCGTCGAGAGGATCTGCCGCGAGTCTGGTCCTGGAGCTGAGTCCTACTGCCCGAGCTCCCCCACCGTCACCTGGACGGTCTGCTCCTGGCCACCGCGCACGAGCACGGCCTCGACCTGCGTGCCGGGCTCGAGGGCGCGGATCTGCGCCGTCAGGTCCGTCGAGTTCGAGACTCGATGGCCACCGAAGGAGGTGATGACGTCACCGGCCTGGATGCCGGCCTGCGCCGCAGGTCCTCCCGCTGTGAGCTGGGCGACGTAGGCGCCCGCCACGCTCGAGTCGGCCGCCGTCGGGTCGCTCACGCTGGCACCAAGGAACCCGTGCGACACCGCACCGTCGGCGATGAGCTGCTCGGTCACCCGCTTGACGAGGTTCGACGGCAGCGAGAAGCCGACCCCGATGTTCCCGGCAGTCTCGCCGCCGCTGCTCGCGCCGGCGATCGCGACGTTGATGCCGATGAGGGCACCGTCCTGGTCGACGAGTGCGCCACCCGAGTTGCCCGGGTTAATGGCGGCGTCGGTCTGGATCACGGGCAGGGCGACCGAGGACGAGCCTTGCGTCGTGCTCTGCCCCTCTGGTGAGTTGGGGTCGCCGCGCCAGAAGTTGTACGGGCTGTCCTCCTGTGTGCCGTCGGACTCGACTTCCTCGGGCACCGCGGAGGAGCTGACCAGGATGCCGCGGTCGAGCGCGCTCACGACGCCCTCGGTCACGGAGTCGGAGAGTCCGAGGGGCGCGCCGATGGCGACAGCGACGTCCCCGACATTGAGCTTGTCGGAGTCGCCGAAGGTGATCGGCGTCAGGGACGTGTCCTCGACCTTGATGATCGCGAGGTCGAGCACGGGGTCTCCGGCGACGAAGGTCGCAGGCAGCAGGCGACCGTCGCTGGTCTGGACGGAGAGCTCAGCGTTGCCGGTGGCGCCGTCGATCGTCGCGACGTGGTTGTTGGTCACGATGTAGCCGGCACCGTCGATGACGACGCCCGAGCCGCTCGCGGCCGTCTGGCCGGAGGAGGCCGAGATCGTGACGACGCTCGGCGAGGCCACAGCCGCGATGCTCGTGACGAGCGTTGCATCCTGCGGGTTGTTGACCGTGATCGACTGCGAGCTCGACTGGCCCGCGGCGACCTGCGACGAGCCGAAGCCCCCGACGACCGCACCTCCGACGCCACCGCCGACGACGCCGCCGACGAGGAGACCCGCGGTGAGGAGCGCGACCGTGCCGAAACGGCGCTTGCGCGGCTTCGTGTCGGGGGCAGCCGCCTGGTCACCGGCCGGGCCGAAGCTGCTCGACGAGAAGTCTGCACCCGGGTATTGATGGGTCCTCGAGTCAGACGAGGCGTAGCCACCGGCGACGGACCCACCTGGAACGTACTGGCCCGGCTGATACTGGCCGGACCCCGACGAGTACTGGGGCGCGAACGAGTGCGCCTGCTGGCCGGCTGGCGCCTGAGGGGCGAAGGGCTGCTGGGGGAAGGACTCGGGGTACGACTTCGCGCCGTCCTGCGGGGAGTTCTCCGGGGTGAAGGGGGTGGACATGTGTGGTTCCTTTCGACACCACTGAGCATCCAACCCGGGGCTATGGCATTGCTATGCCGCAGCTGTGGCTCAGCTTCGACCCGCGATGGCGTGCACCCGCACGCGTACCCGCACGGTCGATCCGACCGGGAGCACCGTCAGAGCAGCCGCCTTGATCCGCGTCGCGAGCCCTTCCACGATGCGCCCCTGCGGGCCCGACGAGTCGACGCGCACGCGCACCGTGATCGAGACGACACCGTCTGCAGTGCCGACATCCACGTGCAGTGATCCCAGGTGGATGCCGATGATGGGCAGCAGCTCCACAACGCCAGGGGTTCCGAGGGCCGCGCCCTCGACCACCTCGGCGACGCGCTCACGGTCGATCATTCGACGCTCCTCACATCTGCGATGACGATATCGATGCCCGTGACCCGCAGCGTCGTGTCGAGTGCAAGCGCCTCCGCGATCGCATCCCGCACCTCGTCGGCGAGCGGATGCAGCGGGCGCAGCCCGAGCACCGTCACCGAGACGGTGACGTGCACCGGCGCTCCCGGCGTGGTCACGTCGCCGTCCAGCACGCACCGTCCGATCAGCACGCCGTCGATGGCGTCGCCAGTCCGGCGGATGAGCTCGCGGATGACACCCTCGCTCTGCGAGAACTCGAACTCGGGCTCCAGCGAGGCGAGCGGGATCTCGCGGCCCGCGCGTGCATCCATCGCGATGCCGCGCAGCATGGACTGCAGCCAGGCGCTGCTCGGCGCGGGCGTGGCCGCGGACTCCGCCTCGATGAGGTCGTGCGACGCCCTCGTCACCCGCTCGAGTGCCGCGAGCGCCCGCTCGCACTCAGGGTCTTCCTCGATGTCGGCGTTGTACGGCAGACGACCGGCGTCCAGGTACTCCGAGAGCTGCGTCAGGGTGTACCCCGCGGCGCCGATGGTCGGCTCGACTTCTTCGCTCATGCCCATTCCTCCATGCCCCGCAGCAGCGCGATCCGGGCCCGAGAGAGGGCCCCACGCACCGTCGATGTGTTCGTGTCGAGCTGTTCGGCGATCTCCGCGTAGGTGAACCCGGCGGTCTCCTTGAGGATCCAGCACTGGCGCTGCAGCTCGGGGAGGCCCGCGAGCACCCGGGACGCCGAATCGAGCTTCGCGTTCAGCTCGAGCTGCGCGAGCGGACCGAGCTCCGGGGCCTCCGGGGCGTCCACGTCGTCGATGTCCTGCTCGAACTTCCGCCTCCTGAGGCGATCGGTCGCCTTGCGTGCCGCGATCTGCACGAGCCACGCGCGCACGGCATCCGGGTCGCGGAGGAGGTCGAGGCGCTTCCAGGCGACGATGCAGGCGTCCTGCACCGCGTCCTCGGCGTCAGCGCGCGACGACAGCAGCCTGATGGCGGTCGCGATCATGAGTCCCCAATGCCGGCGGATGAGCACCTCGAACGCACGCTCGTCACCGTCTCTGGCACGGGCGACAAGCAGCGCATCTGGCGCATCTGCGAGGTCAGGCACGCTTCCTCCTTCGCGACATTCCGAACTGGCTGGTCCTGCCGGGCAACCCTAGGGCATGCAGGCCCGGCACTCCCTGCCAATGAGCGGGGTCACCACCACGTGGGGATCGACGCAACTTCTCCCCCGGCAATCGCCATCGTGCTTCCGGCAGGTAAACTCCACACGCGCGCGGGTGCCCGCGCGCGGAGAGAACACACTGGGGGAACACCTTGAGCTTTTTCCAAAGCCTGATGCGAACGAAGAGCATCGAGGCCTCACTCGCGGACTCGCACTCCGAGGAACGGTCGCTCAAGCGATCCCTCGGCGTGTGGGACCTCGCCATCATGGGCGTCGCCGTCGCCGTCGGCGCCGGCATCTTCTCCGTCGGAGCGAAGGCGGCCGCCAACAACGCCGGCCCGTCCATCACCATCGGATTCCTGCTTGCCGCCGTGACCTGCGGCCTCGCGATCATGGCCTACGCGGAGTTCGCCTCGTCCGTGCCCGTGGCCGGTTCCGCCTACACCTTCACCTACGCGACGCTCGGCGAGCTCCTGGCCTGGATCATCGGCTGGGACCTCATCCTCGAGATGCTGTCAGCCTCCGCCGTCATCGCGAGCTACTGGGGCGTCTACCTGCAGGAGGTCGTCAACATCTGGGACTGGGACATCCCGCCCAAGCTCAGCATCTTCGGCCTCTTCGAGCTGAACTGGGCCGCTTTCTTCATCGTGGCCGTCCTCACGACGCTGCTCGTGCTCGGCACGAAGCTCTCATCACGCGTCAGCGCGGTCCTGACGATCCTCAAGGTCCTGACCGTGCTGTTCGTCATCGTCGTCGGCGCGTTCTTCGTGAAGGCCAGCAACTACACGCCGTTCATCCCGCCGTCGCAGCCTGCGGCCGAGTCGGGCACGGATGCCTGGCACCAGTCGCTCTTCTCGTTCATGTCCGGCGCTGAGCCGAGCATGTACGGCGTCTTCGGGCTCCTCGCCGGCGCATCCATCGTCTTCTTCGCGTTCATCGGCTTCGACGTCGTCGCGACGAGCGCGGAGGAAGTCAAGAACCCGAAGAAGAACCTGCCCCGCGGCATCTTCCTCGGCCTCGGCATCGTGACGGTGCTCTACCTCTCGGTGAGCCTCGTCATCACCGGCATGGTCTCCTACAAGGACCTCGCCGCCACCGAGACCCCGTCGCTGGCGACCGCGTTCGTCCTCGTCGGCGCCGACTGGGCGGCGCAGATCATCTCCATCAGCATCCTGCTCGGCTTCACGACCGTCATCCTCGTGCTGCTCATGGGCCTCGCCCGCGTGCTGTTCTCCATGAGCCGCGACGGCCTGCTGCCGCGTTCGTGGAGCATCACGAGCGAGAAGCGCAAGACCCCCATCCGCCTGCAGATCGGCGTCGGCATCGCCGTCGCGCTCCTCGCCGGCCTCACGAACGTCGACTGGCTTGAAGAGATGATCAACATCGGCACGCTCTCCGCGTTCGTGCTGGTGAGCCTGTCCATCCTCGTGCTCCGCAAGAAGTACCCGAACCGCGAGCTCGCCTACCGCATGCCGTGGTCGCCGTTCCTGCCGATCCTGTCGGCCGTGCTCTGCTTCTGGCTCATGCTCAACCTGTCGACGCTCACCTGGCTCCGCTTCGCCATCTGGCTGGCCATCGGCCTCGCCATCTACTTCCTCTACAGCCGCCGCAACTCGCGGCTTGGCAAGGAGCGCGCCTCCTACACCGAGATCCTCGGCGCCGAGCTCAAGTAGTCCAGCGACGAGATACCCCGAAGGGTCGTCATCCGCACAGGATGGCGACCCTTCGGGGTATCTGGCGCACCACGCGACGGCGCGGCGGCGCCGGGCCTAGAGCTGTGAGACTTCCCTGCGGTGCGGCACGATGGGCGGCTGGACGCCACCGAGCTGCTCGATGATGCGCACCACCTGGGTCGAGTAGCCGAACTCGTTGTCGTACCAGACGTAGAGCACGAGGTTCTTGCCCTCGGCGATCGTCGCGAGGCCATCCACGATGCCGGCGCGCGTCGTGCCGACGAAGTCGGTGGAGACGACCTCGCTCGACTCGATGTAGTCGATCTGCTGGCGGAGCACCGAGCTGAGCGACACCTGGCGCAGGAAGTCGTTGACCTCGCCGCGGGTCGTCGGGCGCTCGAGCGTGAGGTTGAGCACGGCCATGGAGACGTCCGGCGTGGGAACGCGGATGGCGTTGCCCGTGAGCTTGCCCTCGAAGTGCGGCAGCGCCTTCGCGACGGCCTTCGCCGCACCGGTCTCGGTGATCACCATGTTGAGTCCGGCGGCCCGACCACGACGGTCGCCCTTGTGGAAGTTGTCGATGAGGTTCTGGTCGTTGGTGAACGAGTGCACCGTCTCGACGTGACCGTGCACGACCCCGTAGCGCTCGTCGATCACCTTGAGCACCGGCGTAATGGCGTTGGTCGTGCACGAGGCGGCCGACAGGATGCGATCGTCGTCGGTGATGCCGGCGTTGTTGATGCCGTAGACGATGTTCTTCAGCTGCCCCTTGCCGGGCGCCGTGAGCAGCACTCGACGCACTCCGGGGCTCTGCAGGTGCTGCGCGAGACCGTCGGCGTCGCGCCAGCGTCCCGTGTTGTCGACCACGATCGCGTCGCGGATGCCGTACGACTCGTAGTCGACGGTCGCGGGGTCGTTCGAGTAGATGACCTGGATGACCGTGCCGTTGGCCTGGATCGTCGAAGCGGCCTGGTCGACCGAGATGGAGCCGGCGAACGCGCCGTGCACCGAGTCGCGGCGCAGCAGGCTCGCACGCTTCTCGAGGTCGTTGTCGCTCCCCTTGCGGACGACGATGGCGCGCAGGCGCAGCCCCCGTCCCGTGCCGGCGTGCGAGATGATGATGCGCGCCAGGAGGCGGCCGATGCGGCCGAAGCCGTACAGCACGACGTCGGCGCCCGAGTCCGGAGAGCCGGTGCCGATGACTTCGAGGAGCTGGTTCGCGAGGAACGTGTCGAGGTCCTCGCCCTGTGCCGCGAAGCGCGTCGCCAGCTCGCCGAGGTCGATGGAGGCGGTGCCGAGATCGAACTCCTGCAGCCGCTCGAGGATCGGCAGCGTCGCGTCCAGCGAGAGCTCGACGTCGTTGATGCGGCGGGCGAAGCGGTGCGCCTTGATGATGTCGATCGCGGAGAGGTTGATGAGGCGGTGACCGTAGATGGAGGTCACGACGTTCCGGGTGCGGTACAGGTTTCCGATGAGCGGGATCATCCGCTCGGCGATGCCGACTTTCTCCAGCCACTCGTGCTGCGTCTGCTCGGACTTTTCCATCATCGAATGGGACCCCTCAACGTCGAAAGTTCTCGCCTGAACGCCAGGCACAGACAAAATCCTACGGTTCTGCGTCCTGCGCGAGGCCCGAATCGGCGGTATGGAGCGCCGAAGTATTCACGATGAGAGAAATTCTGCCGTTTTTGACAGGCAGGACCTGCCACACGAAAGGGGCCAGCCCCGCCGACCCGAGCGGGTCGAACTGGACTGGCCCCATCAAGCTCGAGGGCTCGATCAGCTGCGCTTGGCCCGCTTCTCGCGAACACGCATGTTCGTGATGATGGGCGACCCCTCGAAGCCGTACACCTCGCGCAGGCGACGCTGGATGAAGCGGCGGTAACCCGGGTCGAGGAAGCCGGTCGTGAAGAGCACGAATGTCGGCGGGCGCGTCTGCGCCTGCGTGCCGAACAGGATGCGCGGCTGCTTTCCGCCTCGGAGCGGGTGCGGGAACTCCGCCGTGAGCTCGGCCAGGAAGGCGTTGAACTTGCCGGTCGGGATGCGCGTGTCCCACGAGTCGAGGGCGAGCTCGAGGGCTGGCACGAGCTTCTCGAGGTGGCGCCCCGTCTTCGCGGAGATGTTGACGCGCGGCGCCCAGGCGACGTGGGCGAGGTCCCGCTCGACCTCACGTTCGAGCTGCCAGCGGCGTTCGTCGTCGAGCATGTCCCACTTGTTGAACGCGAGCACCAGCGCGCGGCCGGACTCGAGGACGAGGTCGATGATGCGCAGATCCTGCACGTTGACGGCCTCGGTCACGTCGAGGACCACGACGGCGACCTCGGCCTTCTCAAGAGCTGCCGTCGTTCGCAGCGAGGCGTAGAAGTCGGCGCCCTGCTGCAGGTGCACGCGGCGGCGGATGCCGGCCGTGTCGACGAAGCGCCAGATCTTGCCACCCAGCTCAACCTGCTCGTCGACGGGGTCGCGCGTCGTGCCAGCGAGCGAGTTGACGACGACGCGCTCCTCGCCTGCGGCCTTGTTGAGGAGGCTTGACTTGCCGACGTTCGGGCGTCCCAGGATGGCGACGCGGCGGGGTCCGCCGATCTCCTCCTTCGCGACCTTCGAGACCTCGGGGAGGATCTCGATGACCTTGTCGAGGAGGTCCGCGACGCCGCGGCCGTGCACGGCGGAGACCGGCCACGGCTCACCGAGGCCGAGGCTCCACAGCTGCGCTGCGTTCGGCTCCTGCACGGCGTCGTCGACCTTGTTCGCGACCAGGATGACGGGCCGGTCGGTGCGGCGGAGCAGCTTCACGACGTGCTCATCGGTCGCGGTCGGGCCGACGTTCGCGTCGACGACGAACAGGACCGCGTCAGCGAGCTCGACGGCGATCTCGGCCTGCTGAGCGACGGAGAGGTCGATGCCCTTGGCATCCGGCTCCCACCCGCCGGTGTCGACGATCGTGTACCAGCGGTTGTTCCACTCGGCCTTGTACGAGACGCGGTCGCGCGTGACACCGGGGGTGTCCTCGACGACAGCCTCGCGGCGGCCGATGATGCGGTTGACCAGTGCGCTCTTGCCCACGTTCGGGCGTCCCACGACTGCGAGCACGGGGAGCGCGGGCAGGTAGGTGATGGCGTCGCCGTCCTCGGAGGCGCCGAGCAGCACCTCGAGGTCGTCTTCCTCGAGCTCGTAGTCGTCGAGGCTCTGGCGCAGCGCCTGGGTGCGCTTCTCCACGACCGTGTCGTCGAGCTCCTCGAGGCGCGCGACGAGCTCTTCGCCGCCTGCTGGGTCGAACTCCTCGGAGGCGTCGGTCGCCTCGTCGTTCCGTCCTTGGTCGTCAGTCATCGTGACTCCTTCGTGTTGTCGTGTCTGACAGCGCTTGGGGCGGCTGCCAGCGACGGTGCTGTCGTCTGGTGCGGACCTGGTGTCGCCGAGGCGACGATCCGCAGGAATTCCTCGACCGACTGCTCGAAGTCGAGCCTTGTCGTGTCGAGCACCGTGACGCCGTCGGCGGCTTCGGTGAAGTTGGTGACCTTGGCGTCGCGGGCGTCGCGCGCTGACACGGACTCCGCAACGGCGGCGACGGTCTCGCCGACCTTCTCGCCCGCCCTGCGCGCGATGCGCACGGCCTCGTCGGCGGTCATGAGGATGCGCGCAGGGGCATCCGCGGCCACGACCGTCGTGATGTCCCGACCCTCGGCGATGATGCCTGGGCTCGTGGTGCCGGCCATGGTGCTCCGGAAGAGCGCCGTGAGGGCCTCGCGGGCAGCAGGCACGCGGGAGACCCGCCAGACCTCGCCGGAGATGGCGGTGTCGCGGATGAGCTCCGTGACGTCGCTCTCGCCGACGCGAACCCAGCGTTCGTCCGGGCTCTCCGAGATGCGGTACCGGTCGATGAAGCTCGGGAGCAGTGCCGCGACGGCGTCGACGTCGTCGAGGTCGCATCCGCTGTCGATCGCGAACCAGGTGAGCGCGCGGTACGCGGCACCTGTGTCGAGGTAGCCGAAGCCGAGGCGTCGCGCGCTCTCACGGCAGACGCTCGACTTGCCGGAGCCTGCCGGCCCGTCGACGGCGACGACGACGGGAGTGCCAGCGGCGAGGGCGTCGTGGCTGATCGGGGTGGTCTCGGTCATGCGGCGATCCTCCATCCGCGCTGTTCGAGCTCGTCGACGAGCTTCGCGGTTGCCGAGGGGACGACGGAGATGACGACGAGGCCGACGTTGGAGGCCTGAGCGTGCTCCATGCGGAAGTCCTCGACGTTGACCTGGGCGTCGCCCACGTCGCCCATGAGCTTCGCGAGCTGGCCTGGCTTGTCGTCGATCATGACCGTGACGGAGTCGAACTCACGCCTCGAGGAGCCGTGCTTGCCTGGCAGCCGCGCGACGCCGGCGTTGCCGGTCGCGAGCTGCTCGGCGATGATGCGGCCCGAGCCGCGTTCGTGGCTGTGCTCGAGTGCGCTGGCGACCTTGTCGAGGTCTGCCTGCAGCTTGCGGAGCACAGCAGCGGTCGGGGCGGCGTTCGCGGTGAGGATCTGCGTCCACAGCACGGGGTCGCTGGATGCGATGCGCGTGAGGTCCCGCAGGCCTTGGCCCGCGAGCGCCGTGGCCCCGTCCTCGTCGTCGACGAGACGCGAGGCGAGCAGCGTGGAGACGAGCTGGGGAACGTGCGAGACGAGCGCGACGGCCCGGTCGTGATCGTCCGCGGTCATGGCGACGGGAGTGGCGCCGACGTCGAGGGCGAGCCCCTCGATCTCCTGCAGCGCGAAGACGCTGGTCTGCTCGTGGTGCGCGATGACCCAGGGGCGGCCGACGAAGAGGTCTGCGCGGCCCGAGAGCGGCCCGCCCGTCTCGCGCCCGGCCATGGGGTGCGACCCGAGGTAGCGGCTGATGTCGGCGCCTCGGGCGACGAGCTCTGCGAGCGGCGCAGACTTCACGCTCGCGACGTCGGTCACGATGGCGTCGGGCCAGCGTTCGAGTTCCGCGGCCACGACCTGGCCGGTCACGTCAGGGGGCACGCAGACGACGACGATCCGCGGCGCTTCTCCCCCGGCGGCGTCAGCGGCCAGGGTCCCCGCCCCGTAGTCGACGGCGAGCTGGAGCACCGAAGGTGAGATGTCGTCGAGCTGGACGTCGACGCCGAGCCTGCGCAGGGCGTGCCCGACGCTGGTGCCGAGCAGCCCGGCACCGACCACCCGCACCGGGGAGTTGGTTCGAGTTGGCGTCATCGACGACCTTTCGATCTGGTGGGCGGCGCCTGCCGCGGGCCGCGGCCCTGCTTGGGCTCGCGAGCCGGCTCTGCCGCCTGGGTGAGGGAGCCGCCGTCGCGCTGCTCCCCGGCTCGCCGGGCGAGCTTCAGGATGCGGCCGAGTTCCAGTGTAGTGAACTCGCGCATCTCGCCTTCGCGGAGGGTGCCGAGGTTCAGCGGGCCGAAGCTGCGGCGGACGAGCGCGGTGACGGGGTGGCCGACCTCCTCGAGCATGCGACGCACGATCCGGTTGCGGCCGGAATGCAGCACGATCTCGACAAGCGAGGCGGTGCGGCTGGGCTGGTCGGCGAGGAGCCTCGCGCTGTCGGCTTTGATGAAGCCGTCCTCGAGCTCGAAGCCCTGGCGGAGGCGCTGCAGGGCCTTCGCGGAGACCCGCCCGTCGACGCGTGCGATGTACGTCTTCTCGACACCGAAGGACGGGTGCGCGAGCACGTGCGCGAGCTCACCGTCGTTGGTGAGGATGAGCAGGCCGCTCGTGTCGACGTCGAGCCTGCCGACGTTGTAGACCCGCTCGCTGAACTCCCTCGTGAACTCGCGGAGGTCGGGGCGTCCCTGCTCATCACGCATCGTGGAGACGACGCCGGTCGGCTTGTTGAGCACGACGTAGCGCTTGCTCGGGTCCAGCTGGATGGGCGTGCCGTCGACGGCGACCTCGTCGCGGTCCGGGAAGATGCGGCTGCCGAGCTCGGTCACGACGACGCCGTTGACCTCGATACGACCCTGCGTGATGTACTGCTCGCACACGCGACGCGAGGCGACGCCGGCCGCGGCGAGGGCCTTCTGCAGGCGCACGCCGTCGCTCCGCTCCGGCGCCGGTTCGGCTTCACGCCCCGCGAGCGGGATGTCGTCGAAGTCGTCCATCGAGTAGCCGCCTTCGGGGCGAGCCTGCGCCGCCTGGCGGAGTGCCGCTGCCTCGTCGGCGGTGCGGTCGGTGTCGCCGCGGCGCGATCCGCGCCCTCGCTGGTCACTCATGGAATCCGTCCTGTCCTTCGTCGAGCAGAGGTGAGATCTTGGGCAGCTCGTCGAGCGAGTTGAGTCCCAGATGCACCAGAAGCGTCTGAGTCGTGACGTAGCGAATGGCCCCGGTCACGTCGTCGTGGCCGTCTTCTGCGATGAGGCCACGTGCTACCAGAGTACGCACCACCGAGTCGACGTTCACGGCGCGCACCTGCGCCACCTGCGAACGCGTGATCGGCTGGCGGTACGCGATGACGGCCAGCGTCTCGAGCGCGGCCTGCGAGAGCTTCGACGGCTGACGCGTGAGCACGAAGTCGGCGACGATGTCGTCGAGGTTCTCGCGCACGTAGAGCCTCCATCCTCCACCCACTTCGCGCAGCTCGAAGCCGCGCTCGGGACCAGCGAGGTCACCGTTGTAGTCGGCGACCAGACGGCCGATGGAGGCGCGCACATCGGGGACGGGGCGGCTGACGGCCCCGGCGATGGCCACGAGCGACAGCGGCTCGTCGGCGACGAAGAGGATCGCCTCGACGGCTCGGTCGAGGTCGATGCTCGGCTGGTGAGCTTCTTCGGCCGCGCGGTCGAGCTGCCGCGGATCAGTCATCGTCGTCTCCGAGGCTCGAGAGCTGCGCGGCGTCCCAGTCGTCGGCATCCCAGGTCACCGTCAGCTCGCCGAGGGGCGTCTCCTGCTCGAAGCTGAGCGCTGCCCGCCGGTAGAGCTCGAGGAGGGCGAGGAAGCGAGCGATGACGACACCCCGGGCGTCGGCGTCGGCGACGAGCTCGCGGAACGTCCGCGGCTCACCATCCTGCAGCAGGGCGACGAGGATCCGGGCCTGCTCGCGGATGCTCACCTTGGGCGCGTGCAGGTGGGTGAGGCCGACGGTCGGGATCTCGCGCGGTGCGAGCGCGAGGGTCGCGAGCGCCGCGAAGTCGGCGGCCGAGAGCGTCCAGACGAGATCCGGGATGCGCTCCCTGAACCTCGGCTCGAGCGGCACGGCGCGGGTCGTGCGCTGCCCCTCGACGCCGAGCGCGGCCGCGAACCAGGTGGAGACCTCTTTGAAGGCCTTGTACTGCAGGAGACGGGCGAAGAGCAGGTCCCTCGCCTCCAGGATCGCCACGTCCTCCGCATCCACATACTCGCCCTGCGGCAGCAGGCTGACGATCTTCATGTCGAGGAGGGTTGCGGCGACGACGATGAACTCGCTCGCGCGGTCGAGCTCTTCCGGCGTCGACAGATCGTTGAGGTACCCGATGAACTCACTCGTGACGCGGCTCAGCGACACTTCGGTGATGTCCATCTCGTGCTTCGAGATGAGGGTGAGGAGCAGATCGAACGGGCCCTCGAAGTTGCTCAGCGACACCCGGAAGTCGGGGTCGGACGCGCCTTCGAGGTCGGGCGCGGCGGAGGCGCCGACCCGCGGTGCTGAGGTTCCCCGGGTGGTCAGGGCGCTAGGCGACGGCGCCACGTTCGATCAACTCGCGCGCGAGCTGGTGGTACGCCTTCGACGCGGTGTGCTCTGGAGCGAATCGGACGATGGGGACTCCGGCGACGGATGCGTCGGGGAACTTCACCGTGCGGCCGATGACCGTGTCGAAGACCTGGTCGCCGAACGCCTCGTACACGCGGTCGAGCACCTCGCGCGAGTGCAGCGTGCGGCCGTCGTACATCGTGGGGAGGATGCCGTCGAGCTCGAGCGACGGGTTCAACCGGTCGCGGACCTTGTCGACGGTCTCGACGAGCAGCGCGACACCGCGGAGCGCGAAGTACTCGCATTCGAGCGGGATGACGACGCCGTGGCTCGCCGTGAGCGCGTTGACGGTGAGGAGGCCCAGCGACGGCTGGCAGTCGACGATGATGACGTCGTACTCGCTCGACACCTTGCGGAGCACGCTCGCGAGGATCTGCTCGCGAGCGACCTCGGTGACGAGGTGCACCTCCGCGGCGGAGAGGTCGATGTTGGCGGGCATCACGTCGAGGCCAGGGAACGCGGTGGCCTGGATGACGTCGTGCGGGTCCTTGACCGTGCCGATCAGCAGATCGTAGACGGTCGGCACGTCGTACGTGCGGATTCCGAGGCCGGCGCTCAGCGCACCCTGGGGGTCGAAGTCGACGGCCAGCACCCGGCGACCGTAGAGGGCGAGGGATGCGCCGAGATTGATGCTCGTCGTGGTCTTCCCGACGCCACCCTTCTGGTTGCACATCGAGATGATGCGCGCGGGGCCGTGGCTCTCCAGCTCTTCCGGCACCTCGAAGTGGTTGTAGAGTCGCGTCGACACCGCGCTTGCGCTGCGGGGCGTGGATTCGATCGTCTCTTCGCTCATGACCTCTGCATCCTATCCCCGCCTCAGCCTCCGCCGAGGGTGGCGCGCGGATGGCTCGTCGCGTACACGTCGCGCAGGGTGTCGGCGGTCACGAGCGTGTAGATCTGCGTCGTCGACACCGAGGCGTGGCCAAGCAGCTCCTGGACGACTCGCACGTCAGCACCGCCCTCGAGCAGGTGGGTCGCGAAGGAGTGCCGCAGGGTGTGCGGGGAGACTCGACCCGCGAGGTCGGCTCGCGTCGCGATGGCGTCCAGCAGGTTGAACGCGCTCTGCCGAGACAGCCGCGCTCCTCGTGTGCCGAGGAACAGCGCGGGAGTCGCATTCCCCCGCGTCGAGAGCTCACGCCGCGCCCGCACGAGGTAGCGGTCGAGCGCCCGCTGGGCGAAGCTGCCGACCGGCACGATGCGCTGCTTGTTGCCCTTGCCTCGCACCCGCAGGATGCCGGGCTCGATCAGATCGTCGACGTTGAGGTCGACGAGTTCGGAGATGCGGGCGCCGCTCGCGTAGAGGAGTTCGACGAGTGCCGTATCGCGCATCGCCTCGAGCGTCTCGCCGTCAGCCGCCTGCAGCAGCCGTTCGACCTCGGCGACCGTGAGCGCCTTCGGGAGCCGTGACGGGAGCTTCGGGGCGCGCGTGCGCGTCGTGGCGTCCGCATCCAGCACGCCTTCGTCGAGCAGGAACCGGTGGAAGCCGCGGACCGACGACAGGGCCCTCGAGACGGAGGACGCAGCCAGGCCCTCGCCTTCGCGGAGGTGCGCGAGGAACGCGGACACGTCGTCGGCGGTCACCGCACCGATCGGCCCACGGTTGGTGCCCTCGAGCCATTCGAGGTACTTGCCGAGGTCGCGCCGGTAGGCGCCGAGGCTGTTGCTCGACAGACCACGCTCGATGGTCAGGTGTCGGAGGTAGGTGTCGAGCAGTGCCGTGTCCGTCTTCGCATCACCCGGATGTGCAGCCACGGCGCGTCGACTACTCTGGGCGGCCCGGCGACCGGGTCGGCCACTCCGCGCCGGCAGGGCGCAGCGTCGACCAGCCGCGCTCCTTCGCGAGGTGGAGCGCCATGATGCCGGAGATGACGAACGGGTTCTGCACCGAGCCTGCGAGGACGGCGTCGAGCGCCTCCGGCAGCGCCACCCAGCGCTGCTCCAGCTCCGCTTCCTCGCCGGTGCGGGCGAAGGCCTCTGGCGTCGAGGAGACCGCGCGCGCGAGGTACACGCGCACGTTCTCGCTGCTCCCGCCTGGCGAGGTGTACTGGTCGAGGAGCACGTCCCAGCGGTCGGCGACGAGGTCCACCTCTTCAGCGAGTTCGCGCTTCGCCGCGTCGAGCGGGTCCTCGCCTGGCGCGTCGAGAAGCCCTGCGGGCAGCTCCCAGTCGCGCCGCCCGACGGGGTGACGGTACTGGCGGATGAAGAGGATGCGGTCGGCGTCGTCGAGCACGAGCACCGCGACGGCGCCCGTGTGGGCCATGAACTCCCGGGTCAGCTCCTCGTCACCGAAGCGGAACCGCTCCCGGACGATATCCCAGACGGCGCCGCGGAACACGACGCTCGATTCGAGCACCGTGTCCTCGGCGACCTGGTCGGCGAACGGACCCGCTCCGGCGGCGTCGGTCACTGCTGGACCTGGTCCACGTCCTGCACGTTCTCCTCGACGTCGACGAGGCGTCCCGAGCGCTGACGCTCGAGGCCGGCGGCGACGAGGCCGGAGAAGAGCGGGTGCGCGCTGTTCGGGCGCGACTTCAGCTCGGGGTGCGCCTGCGTCGCCACGTAGAACGGGTGCACCTCGCGCGGCAGCTCCACGTACTCGACGAGCGTGCCATCCGGGGAGAGCCCAGAGAAGTGGAGCCCCGCATCCGCGATCTGCTCGCGGTACGCGTTGTTCACCTCGTAGCGGTGGCGGTGGCGCTCCTCGACGAGCGTCGAGCCGTAGAGCTCCGCGATGATGGACCCCTCGTCGAGGGCCGCCGGGTAGGACCCGAGGCGCATGGTCCCGCCCATGTCGCCGGTCTCGATGATGTCGACCTGCTCGGCCATCGTCGCGATGACGGGGTTGGGCGTCTCCGGGTCGAACTCGGAGGAGCTCGCGTCGGTGATGCCGACGACGTTGCGTGCGTACTCGATGACCATGCACTGCATGCCGAGGCACAGGCCGAGCGTGGGGATTGCGTTGTCACGCGCGAAGCGCAGCGCGCCGAGCTTGCCCTCGATGCCGCGGATGCCGAAGCCGCCTGGCACGCAGATCGCGTCGACGTCGCTGAGCTGTGCTGCCGCGCCGTCGTGCGTCTCGCACTCGTCGGACGGGATCCAGCGCAGCTTCACGCGGGTCTGGTTCGCGAAGCCGCCGGCTCGCAGCGCCTCGGTGACCGACAGGTAGGCATCTGGCAGATCGATGTACTTGCCGACGAGCCCGACCGTGATCTGGTGCTTCGGCTGGTGCACGACCTCGAGCAGGCGCTCCCAGGCGCTCCACTCGATGGGCTCGGCCGGGAGCTTGAGCTGCTCGATGATGTACTCGTCGAGGCCCTGCTCGCGCAGCACGCGCGGGATGTCGTAGATCGAGGGCAGGTCGATGGTGTTGACGACCGCACGCTCGGGCACGTCGCACATGAGCGCGATCTTGCGCTTGTTGCTCTCCGTCACCGGGCGGTCGCTGCGGAGCACGAGAGCGTCCGGCTGGATGCCGGCGGAGCGCAGCGCGGCGACCGAGTGCTGGGTGGGCTTCGTCTTCTGCTCCCCGGATGCGCCCATGAACGGCACGAGCGAGACATGCACGAAGAAGACGTTGTCGCGGCCGAGCTCGTGGCGCAGCTGGCGCGCCGACTCGATGAACGGCTGCGACTCGATGTCGCCGATGGTGCCGCCGACCTCGGTGATGATGACGTCGGGGCGAGGCTCCTCGCTGGCCTGCAGGCGCATGCGGCGCTTGATCTCGTCGGTGATGTGCGGGATGACCTGCACGGTGTCGCCGAGGTACTCGCCGCGTCGCTCCTTGGCGATGACGCTCGAGTAGATCTGTCCCGTCGTGACGTTCGCCGACTGGGCGAGGTCGACGTCGAGGAAGCGCTCGTAGTGCCCGATGTCGAGGTCGGTCTCAGCGCCGTCGTTGGTGACGAACACCTCACCGTGCTGGAACGGGTTCATCGTTCCCGGGTCGACGTTCAGGTACGGGTCGAGCTTCTGCATGACGACTCGCAGGCCTCGGGCCCTGAGCAGATTGCCCAGGCTGGCGGCGGTCAAGCCCTTGCCGAGCGAGGAGACGACGCCCCCGGTCACATAGATCTGCTTGACAACGGCCTGGTCGTTTCCCGCAACTGGGATATCTGCGCTAGTCACGGAATTCCATCTTAGACGACGGACCGCGATCCGTCTGCGCCTGCGTCGTGTCCGACGCTCCCCGGCGTTGCTCGATTCGCCGCCGCGAGCTCCAGCAGCTCCTCGGCGTGGGCGTTTCCCGTCTCGCTGTCGGAGAGTCCGGACAGGAGCCGGGCGATCTCCTGCGTGCGGTCCGCCCCGCTGATCCGGCGGATGCTCGACGTGGTGAACTGCCCGTCGCTCGACTTCTCGATGCTGATGTGGTTGTCCGAGAACGCCGCGACCTGTGCCAGGTGGGTGACGACGATGACCTGCGCGTTCGCGGAGAGCCGCTGCAGGCGGCGCCCGATCTCGATGGCGGCGGAGCCTCCGACGCCGGCGTCGACCTCGTCGAAGACGAGCGTCGGCACCGAGCTAACATCGGCGAGCACCACTTCCAGGGCCAGCATGACTCGGGAGAGCTCACCGCCTGATGCCCCCTTGCCCAGGGGTGTGGGCTCCGTTCCCGGGTGCGGGCGGAGCATGAACGCGACACGGTCGCCTCCGTGCGCGGCGATCTCGTCGAGCGACGAGATCTCGACCGTCAGCTGCGCCGCAGGCATCGCGAGCGCGTGCAGCTCCTTCGTGACTCGTTCTTCGAGCACCGAGGCGGTCGCCGTCCGGAGGTCGGTGAGCCGCGAGGCCGCCGCTGCGAGTGTCTCCTCGGCCTCGGCGATCTGCGTCTCCAGCTCCTGGATGCGCGTGGAGTCGTTCTCGAGCTCGAGCAGCTGCATGCCGGCCTGCGAGCCGAGCTCGATGACGTCGTCGAGGGTCGGCCCGTACGTGCGCGTCAGGCTCGTGAGCAGCGTCAGGCGGTCGTTGAGCTGAGCCAGCTCGCCGCTCCCCTCCGCCTCGAGTCCGTCGAGGTAGCTCGCGAGGCGGAGCCCGAGCTCGTCGATCGCGAACGAGATGTCTGCCGCGGCCTGTCCCAGCTCACCCAGCGCGGGGTCGCTCGACGTCGCGCTGTCGATCAGGGATCGCACCTGGGAGACGAGCTCGGTCGAGCTCCCGCCACCCTCGCCGCCGAACCCTGCGGAGCTGTCCCCCGCGAGCAGCTCGTGCGCCTGGCCGACGTCACGGCGCAGGGCTTCGAGGTTCGAGAGACGCTCGATGCGCGCCAGAAGCGTCACGTCCTCCCCCGGCTGGGGCTCGGCTGGCTCGATGTCGGCCAGGGCGCGGCGCAGGCGGGCAGCTTCGAGCTCACGCTCGGCCTCGGCGTCGCTCAGCGTCTGCAGCTCCGAGCGGAGCTCGCCGCGGCGGATGTGCGCGTCGCGGACCGCTGAACGCGCGGTGCGCAGCTCAGCGCCACCGAACGCATCCAGCGCCGCTCGCTGCGCGCCCTCGCTGCGCAGCCGCCACTGGTCGCTCTGCCCGTGCACGACCACGAGCCGCTCGCCGAGGTCGGCGAGGATCGACGCGGGGACACCGCGCCCGCCGAGCCAGGCCCGGCTCCGGCCTTCAGCGCTCACCTGGCGGGCCACGAGGAGCTCGTCGTTCTCGTCGAGCTCGGCGCCCGCGTCTGCGGCGAGCCTCGCCGCGGGGCTGCCGGAGTCCAGCTGCCAGCGCCCCTCGACGACGGCCTTGCTGGCTCCGGAGCGGACGGCGTCGGCAGACGCGCGTCCTCCGCGCAGCAGACCGAGTGCGGTCACGATCATGGTCTTGCCCGCGCCGGTCTCACCCGTGATCGCGGTGAAACCGGGCCCCAGGGGAAGCTCGGCTCGCTCGATGACGCCGAGGCCGGAGATATCGATGTCAAGAATCATGCGCGTGCGGGTCCTCGCCATCCTGAGGTCGGGAGTTGGAACTTCTCGACAAGTCGCTTGCTGAACGGCGCGCTGTGCAGGCGCGCGAGACGGATCGGGGCGCCGCCCCTCGTCGCCGTCACGCGGGAGCCCGCGGTCAGGTCGTACGTGCGTCGCCCGTCGCACCACAGCACGCCGGGCGTGCCGGTTCTGGGCACGATCTCCACGGCGAGGGTGGAGCTCGGCCCCACCACGATCGGTCTCGCGAAGAGTGCGTGCGCGCTGATGGGCACGAGCAGAAGGGCCTCGACGGTCGGCCAGACGATAGGCCCGCCAGCCGAGAACGAGTATGCGGTGGAGCCGGTCGGCGTGGAGAAGATGGCACCGTCGGCGCCGAAGCTCAGCAGCGGCTGACCGTCGACCTCCAGGACGAGCTCGAGCATCCGCTCCCTGCTGGCCTTCTCGATCGTCGCCTCATTGAGGGCCCACGTCTCGTAGACGGTCTCGCCGCCGAGCGTGACGCGGACGTCGAGGGTCATGCGCTCCTCGACCTGGTAGTCGCGGTCGAGGGCGCGGCCCACCGCATCCGCCAGCGAGTCTCGCTCGCTCTCCGCGAGGAACCCGACGTGGCCGAGGTTGACGCCGAGGATGGGCACTCCTGCCTCGCGCACGATCTCAGCGGCGCGGAGGATCGTGCCGTCGCCTCCGAGGACGATCGCGATCTCCACCTCGTGTGCCGCGAGCTCCTCCCCGAGCGAGATCGTCGTCCTGGGCACCCGGTTGCGATCGAGGCGCACCAACTCACGGTAGGTCGCAGGCTCCAGCACGGGCGTGACTCCCGCATCGTCGAGCAGCTGCAGCACGGTCATGGCCGCCTCGATGGCGTCCTCCCGGGCAACGTGGCTGACGACGAGGATGCGCCGCTTCGGGAACTCCGTCATCGATCTCCCTCCAGGTCCTCCGCTTCGACGATGGCTCGTCGCAGAGTGACGAGTCTGTCAGCATCGGCTGGACTCGCGCCTGTCGACGTGCGGAGAACCGCAACGAATTCTGCGTTGCCGTGGGTGCCGACGATCGGCGACGGGCGCAGCGAGACGAGTTCGAGCCCGCAACTCGCCGCCTCGACGAGCACCCGCTCGAGTGCGGGCGCGACCAGTTTCCGGTCGTGGACGATGCCGCCCTTCACGCCGGTTCGGCCAACCTCGAACTGCGGCTTGATGAGCAGCACCGCGTCCGTGAGACCGGGCGCCATCGCCAGGATGGGGGCGATCACCTTCGTCAGCGAGATGAACGAGAGATCGCCGACGACCAAGTCGAGGTCGCCAGAGCGCACGGGAGCATCAGCGGCCTCGAGCAGCTCGTCGAGCTGCTCAGCATCGGTGAAGCGCGCGTTGACGCCCTCGAGGTTCGTCACACGGGGATCTTCGCGCAGGGCGGGCGCGAGCTGGTCGTGACCGACATCCAGGGCCACCACGTGCCTGGCACCGCGCGCGAGCAGCACCTGCGTGAATCCGCCGGTCGAGGCTCCCACGTCGAGCGCTGCCCGCCCAGCCGGATCGAGGGTCGGGACGGCGTCGAGTCCGGCGACGAGCTTGTGCGCGGCGCGGGAGACGAAGTCGTCTCCCCCGGCGACGGCCAGCGCATCGCCAGGCGCGACTCGCACCCCGGTCTTGGTCGAGATGACGCCGTTGACCGACACGAGGCCGGACTCGATGAGTCGCGCCGCCGCCGTCCGACTGCGCGCGAGACCGCGGCGCGTCAGCTCGGTGTCGAGCCGCTGGAGGGCTTCGCTTTCGGCGCTCTGAGATCGCGAGTTCATGACTGGTCTCCATCGATGAGCTGGACCGGGGTGCTCTCGAGGAGCTGACCGAGCTGCTGATGCACTCGCGAGAACTCGGCTGCCCGCTCAGAGACTGGCAGGGCGCCGATCCGCTCGAGCTCCAGCGTCAGTTCGTTTTCGGGCCCGACGACGTGGTCGCCGCCCGTGCGACCTGCTCCCTCGTGGCCCTCACCCGCGTGTTCGATGCTCACGAGGCGAGCTCCGAGTACAGCACCTCCGGCACGCGGAGCGCGTAGATCAGCTTCTCCGAGGCTGCGATCGCCGCGCAGCCCGCGCGCAGCAGGTTGATGGGCGAGGATCCGGCGCGGTCGACGATGACGTCGATGCCGCGCACCGTGACCTGGGCGTCGCCGACCCTCGCGACGGCGTGCTCGGCCTGTGGACGCTCGGCGATGACCTTCGGGTACGGCTGCGAGAGCTCCCGCAGGTCGCTCAGGATGAAGTCGGGGCGCTGGCCGGGAGGTGCCGCGATGAGCTGCTTCGGGCGGTCAACGCCCGTGAGCACGAACGCCGAGGTCATGCCGGCGTTGTCCGCGCCCTTGATGTCGGTGTCGAGGCGGTCGCCGATGAACAGCGCCTTCTTCGCGTCGAAGCGACGCACCGCCTCGTCGAAGATCGCCTTCTCGGGCTTGCCCGCCACGAGGGGCAGCTTCTGCACCGCTGTGTGCACTGCGGAGACCAGCGTGCCGTTCCCGGGCGCGATCCCGCGGGCGACGGGGATCGTCCAGTCCTGGTTCGTCGCGACCCACGGGATGTCGCGGGCGAGCGCAAACGAGGCCTCGGCGAGGTGCTCCCAGCCGACGTGGGGCGCGAAGCCCTGGATCACGGCGTCCGGTCCGTCGTCGGCGGACCGCGTCACGCGGAAGCCGCCCTTCCCGAGCTCGTCGACGAGCCCATCGCCGCCGACCACGAGGATCAGCGCGCCAGGGGCGACCTTCGTGGAGAGCAGCCGGACCGCAGCCTGCGGGCTCGTGACGACATCCTCAGCGGTGAGCGACAGCCCGAGGTCGCGCAGGTGCTGAGCAACCTGCTCGTCAGTGCGTGACGCGTTGTTCGTGATGTAGCCGGAGCGGATGCCGGCGGGCGCGAGCGCGTTCAGGCTCTCGACCGCGTGCGGCACCGGATTCGGGCCGCGGTAGACGACACCATCGAGATCGGCCAGCACAACGTCCACGCCGTCGAGGGGAGCTGGTCCGGTTCCGGTGCTCTTCTTGAACAATGCCATCGGGATCTCTCGTCTCTCTGAGCGTGCCACCGTGCGGTGCCGGGCCGGCGCTCGTACTCGTCATGGGTTGTGCTCGTGGCGCGTTGATCGCTGAGTGCGTGGTGGCGTGACGCAGTCGCGCCGGGGACGCAGGAGCGGGACGGCAGAGTGCATCCGCCGCCCCGCATCCGGTCACAGGTCGAAGAGCGGCTCGGGCTCGTCGCCCTTGCGCTTTCCTTCGTTGTCGTCGTTCTCGTCGTCAGCCTCGGCGTCGGAAGCTGCCTCAGGCTCGGAGGCCGCAGCCGCGGCCTCCGGCTGCGTCGGCTCTACGCCGGCTTTCTCGGCTGCTTCCTCTTCGAGGGCAGCGGGAACGACGTCGAGCTGGACTTCGAGGACGGCAGGTGCGTCCGCCTCGTCTTCCAGCTCTTCGAGCTCCTCAGCGGCGGCGACGATCTCGTCTGCCTCCTCCTGCACCTCGGCGACCTCGTCGGCGGCTTCGGCCTCGGCCACGATGTCCTCCGCCTCGGCCTCCACGTCATCGGCTGCCTCGGCTTCAGCGACGATCTCGTCTGCCTCCGCCTCGACCTCGGCGACCATTGCGTCGTCGAGCACAGCGGCGGCGCCGTCCACAGGTTCAGCGTCGCTCGTCGAGCTGGCCTCTGTGGTCAGCTCGTCGCCGGCGGCGAGCAGCTCGTCGACTTCAGCTTCGAGATCGTCGTCGTCGCTTGAGTAGGGCGCGTCGGTGGCCTCAGCCGCGGTGGCCTCAGCCGCGTCTTCGCCGTCGATGCTGTCCGCGGCGTCGGTCGATTCGGTGTCCGAGTCAGTGTCTTCGGTGAGGGCAGCCTCGCCGTCGATCTCGTCGATCTCGTCCTCCTCGTCGTCCTCATCCTCGAGCGGTGGGAACTCGCCCTCGGTGATGACCTCGATCGTCTCGTGCTCGTCGTGCTTGACGGCGTCGAGCGCGTCCTGGGCACGGGTCGCGAGCGCAGTCCAACGCTCGGCCTCCGACTGGCGGCCGAGCTCTTCGAGCACGGTCGCGTAGGCGCCGAAGAGCGCCGGGCTGTACGAGTAGGCGCGCTTGGGGTCGAGCTGCGGGATCTCGAGCTCGGCGAGCGCAAGATCGGGTGAGCCCTGGTCGAGGCGTGCGCCCGACATGGCGATGGCAACCTGGACGAGTTCCGCTGGGCCGAGGCCCGTGCGGTCGGCGGCGCGGCCCAGCTCGAGGGCTCGGTCGGGGCGACCGAGCCCACGCTCGCTGTCGATCATGAGCGCCAGCTGGTCTTCCTTGCCGCTGATGCGTCGGTAGGTGCGCAGCTCTCGCAGCGCGAGGGCGTAGTCGCCGATCGTGTAGGCCGTGATCGCGAGCGTCTCGCGGACCATGGCGATTCGACCGCCGCGACGGGCCGCGGAGACCGCGTGCTGGTGAGCCAGCTCCGGGTCGCTCTCGATGAGGACCGAGGCCATGACGAGGTGCCTGGCAACGAACTCCTGGTTCGTCGCCTCGAGCGTCTTGAGCTCGTTGCGGGCGCCCTTCGGCAGGTCCGATTCGCTGACCTCATCGGGCACGATGGGGTCGATGTGCTCCGCGCGGACCGGGCGCAGCTCGCGTGCAAGCAGCTCCTCTTCCGTCAGCTCCGGGCGTTCCGGCGCGGGACCACCGCGTCCGCCGAAACCGCCTCGGCGGTCCTGCCCACGGTCGTCACGTCCGCCGCGGCTGTCGTTGCGGGGGCCGGATGAGCGGCGTTCCCCGTCGCGGGGCGGGTAGGACTTGCGCTCGCCGTCCCGGGGCGGGTAGCTCTTCCGCTCGCCATCGCGGGGCGGGTACGACTTCCGCTCGCCATCCCGGGGAGCGTACGACTTCCGCTCACCGTCGCGGGGCGGGTAGGACTTGCGCTCGCCACGGTTGTCACCGCGGTCATCACGCGAGTTGTACGGACGACGCTCACCGTCCCGGGGAGCGTAGGACTTACGCTCGCCATCGCGGGCCGGGTACGACTTCCGCTCACCGTCGCGAGGCGGGTACGACTTACGCTCGCCATCGCGCGGCGGGTACGACTTACGCTCGCCATCGCGGGGCGGGTAGCTCTTCCGCTCACCGCGGTTGTCACCGCGGTCATCACGCGATCCGAAGGAACGACGCTCGCCGTCGCGTGGCGGGTACGACTTACGCTCGGCATCGCGCGGCGGGTAGCTCTTCCGCTCGCCGTCACGGGGAGCATACGACTTACGCTCGCCGTCGCGCGGCGGGTAGCTCTTCCGCTCACCGTCACGAGGGGCGTACGACTTGCGCTCACCATCGCGGGGCGGGTAGCTCTTGCGCTCGCCGCGGTTGTCACCGCGGTCATCACGCGACCCGAAAGAACGACGCTCGCCGTCACGGGGCGGGTAGCTCTTGCGCTCGCCACGGCTGTCGCCGCGGTCGTCGCGTGAGTTGTACGGGCGGCGCTCACCATCGCGGGGCGGGTAGGACTTGCGCTCGCCGTCGCGGGGAGCGTACGACTTGCGCTCGCCGTCACGGGGAGCGTACGACTTGCGCTCGCCGTCACGGGGCGGGTAGCTCTTGCGCTCGCCACGGTTGTCGCCGCGGTCATCGCGCGATCCGAAGGAACGACGCTCGCCGTCGCGTGGCGGGTACGACTTACGCTCGCCGTCACGGGGCGGGTAGCTCTTGCGCTCGCCACGGTTGTCGCCGCGGTCATCGCGCGAGTTGTAGGGGCGGCGCTCACTATCGCGGGGCGGGTACGACTTGCGCTCGCCGCGGTTGTCGCCGCGGTCATCGCGCGAGTTGTAGGGGCGGCGCTCACTATCGCGGGGCGGGTACGACTTGCGCTCGCCGTCGCGGGGCGGGTACGACTTGCGCTCGCCGCGGTTGTCGCCGCGGTCATCGCGCGAGTTGTAGGGGCGGCGCTCACCATCGCGAGGCGCGTAGGACTTCCGTTCGCCGCCTCGTCCGCCGGCATCCCGTCGGCCATCCTGGCCGCCGCGTTCGTTGCGGTTGCCCGCTCCACGGTCGTTGTTTGAGCTTCGCCGCTCGTTGTCGTTTGCGTCCATGAATAGCTCCTCGGGATGCGCTGTCGAATTGTCGTTGTACTCGTTTGGATGCGCCTCACCTTGGACGCTTGCGTCGCCACCCAGCCTACTTCAACGCGGTTCAGAGCTTCGGGGTCCCTGACTCGTGCGTCTGCTGCCGCCCGAACTGTCACATAGGCGGTGCGTAGTACTTGATGGCAAATGAAAAAAGCCGGGGTTGGTTGGTGAGGAGCATCTCTGCTCACTCACCAACCAACCCCGGCTCATGAAGAAGTCCGGCGGTGACCTACTCTCCCACAGGGTCCCCCCTGCAGTACCATCGGCGCTGAGAGTCTTAGCTTCCGGGTTCGGAATGTAACCGGGCGTTTCCCTCTCGCTATGACCGCCGAAACACTATGGACAAACCATCATGTTTCGAACCACACACCACACCCAACAGGGCGTGACACGTGGTCGATTCTCGATCGTCTATCGAGAACCACAAAGTGGACGCGAACAGCAACAACATTCATGTGCATGTTTTATCAAATCATCAGCTTATTAGTA